>NZ_CP171622.1:0-1840000 GCF_049103745.1 Actinospongiicola halichondriae
CTCGAGGCGCTCCGACAGGAACAACCGGTTCGGGAGCCCGGTCAGCTGGTCGTGTCGCGCCCGAGCCTCGAGCCGGGACTCCAGACGCTTTCTGTCGGTGATGTCGCGTCCCATCATCGAGAAGAACCGGCCGCCGCCGGCGCTGTCATGGACGAGGATCGTGACCTCGACCGGCGTCAACGTCCCGTCCGCCCGTTCCAGCTCGAGCTCGCCGCGCCACGACCCGACCGACTCGAGATCGGGGAGGACGGCGTGCAGGACCGTCGCCCGTGCCGCTGCCGGGATCATCTCGAGCACGTGCTCGACGGGAGCGGGTGCGGGGCCGAACACCGCCGTCGCGGCGGAGTTCCGCCAGATCAGGCTGAGCTCGCCGTCGAAGATGCTGACGTAGTCCGTGGTGTTCTCGAGCACCTCGGTGAGGCGGTTGCCGGTCTCGCCGGCGCGCACGGCGTCGTCGACCTCGTGGAAGTTGACGATCAACCCGCCGACCGTGGGATCGTCGATGGCGTTGGTTGCGGTGACGTCGACCCAGGGCCGGTCGGGTCCGGGTCCGACACGACACAGGAATCGCACCGAGGCGCCGGGTCCCCCGTGGAACACCTCACGATGTTTGGCCGCGGCCAGAGCGCGGTCGCCCTCCTCGATGACGGCGGCGATCGTCGCCTCGTCGAAGACCCGGTGTCCGCCGATGAACCGCTCGATCCCGGGTGTGGTCCACGAGACCCGGTTCCCGGACGTGATGACGAAGGTGGCTCCGGAGGCGTCGCGCAGGAGTCTCCGGAGCCGCTTCTCGGCCTCGTCCTCGCCGCTGCGACTCCGGAGCGACACCACCACAGACCGGAGCGCGGGATCGTCCAGACGGTTCTTCGCCGTGACCCCGAGCCATTCGTGGTGACCGTCGGCGTGCCGGAACCGCACGGTCAGGTCGACGAGTGACGTGCCGGCGAGGAGTTGGTCGAACTGCACATGCGCGATGTCGAGGTCGTCGGGATGGACGAGGTCGAAGCTGTTGACGCCGTCCAGGTCCTTCGGCTCGAACCCGAGCAGTCGGGTGATTCCGGAGGAAGCGAAGGTGATCGTCGCTTCGTCGTCGATCACGACGACGGTTCCGGGTCCGTCGGTGACGATCGCCTCGAAGCGACTTGCGGCTTCGGCCAGTGCCTCCTCCTTCTCGACCAAGTCCGAGATGTCGCGAGCTCGGAAGAGCAGCCCGGCGATGAGCGCATCGTCGAGGTGGTTGGCGAACGTGGCGTCGAGGGTGAGCCAGCGGCCATCGGCGTGGCGCGCTCGCAACCGGATCCTGGCTTCGCTGCCAGGAGCCGCCATCACCGAGTCGAAGGTCTCGAGGAGCGAATCGGTGTCATCAGGATGGACCACCTCGCGCCAGATCTCGAGCAGTGTCTCGGCGGAGTGACCGAGGATCTTCTCGCAGCTCGGGCTGACGAAGGTCGGCGTCGGAGCATCGAGGCGCTGGATGATCAGGAGTTCGCTCGTGAGCGCGAGCAGCGCGGTCCACCGACTCGAGGGGTTCACGATCGGTGTCAGTGGCGTGAGGATCACGACCATGCCGGCGATCGCCGGGTCGTCGAGATGGTTCAGCGCCTGCATGTCGAATTCGATCGGCCGACCGTCCTTCATCGCCGCTCGCACGGCGAGGTGTTGTTCGGTGGCACGTCCGCTGCGGATTGCTCGCGACATCGCCAGAACGGCAGGGAGGTCATCATCGTTGATGATCGAGTAGAGGTTGCGCGAGAACTCCTCGGCCGACCAACCGGTGATCTCCATGGCGTTCTCGCTGACGTACACCGTCTCGCGGTGTCGATTGCGCACGAGCACGATTCGCTGCCCGAACGCGGTCAGCTTTACGAGCAGATCGAGAGCGTCCTTGTCGGTGATCGCCTCGACCTCAGTTGTCACTGCGCCTCCCTCTGGCTGCGACGAGGGTACCGTCAACGTTCGCCATGGATCACTTCCAGTACCTGTGCCTCATGGCGGGATGTCTCGCTCTGACGCTGCCACTCGAGTTCGTGTTCCGCGCACGCGTCTATCGACGCCCACGGCGGCTCTTCCGGGCGATGGTGGTGCCGGTGGCGGTCTTCGTCGTCTGGGATCTCGTCGCCATCGCCCGAGGCCACTGGGCCTTCGACGCCCGCTACGTCACCGGCTGGGAACTGCCGGGATCGTTGCCGGTCGAGGAGTTCGTGTTCTTCCTCGTGATCCCGGTGTGCGCGCTCCTGACGTTCGAGGCCTCCCGCCGTACCCTGGACCGCTGATGAGCCTCGAGTACGCGATCCCGGCGTTCGCCTCGGCTGTCGTCATCGTGGTGGTCGAGAAGCGCTGGCTGCGCACCGGGATCTTCCGGAGCCCGTCGTACTGGTACACGATGGCGATCTGCCTGTTCTTCATGGTCCTCGTGAACGGTTGGCTCACCAAGCTCTCGGCGCCGATCGTCACCTATGACGCCGACCAGAAGACCCCGTGGCGTTTCCCGTGGGACATCCCGATCGAGGACTTCTTCTTCGGTTTCACGCTGATCACCGCCGTGCTGTTGGCGTGGGTCCGGCAGGACACCGAAGACGATCCGGCCCCGTGGGCACCCGAGGCCCGGTCGGACGGTGGTGGCCGATGATCGGTGCCGTCGGCGTGGCCGTGGTGGCGTTCGTCGTGATGGAACCGGTGACCTACCTGGCCCATCGATTCGTCTTCCACGGCGCAGGCATGTTCCTCCATCGCTCGCACCATCGCCGCTGGTCTGCACCCCGCGACACCGACGGTCGCTTCGAGGCCAACGACGTGTTCCCGCTGATCTTCGCGTCGACGACGATGGTGGCGCTGGCCGTCGGGTTCAACGTCGACGGCTGGTCGGTGCTGCTCCCGATCTGCGTCGGCGTGACGGCGTACGGCGCGGCGTACGCCTATGTGCACGACGTCTACATCCACGGCCGTCTCGGCGCTCGTCGCGCTCGTCGCTCGCTCGATCGGCTGGCCGTCGCCCACTCGCTGCACCACCGTTACGGCGGCGAGCCCTACGGAATGCTCTTCCCCGTCGTGCCGAGATCCCTACGCGAGCGCGCCAGCCAACGGATCGACGTCGCCCCACGTCCCTGACGCTGCGGTGGGGCGGAACCGCGCGAACCACTCCTCGCCGTACCAGGCCTCGGACCGGGTGCGGTCGACGACCGTCTGATGCTCGGCGCGCTCGATACGCGAAGTCGCGTACTGCGTCTGTGTTGCTCCACAAGCTGAAGGTCGCCTGGCGGCCCACGGGCACCTCGCCGATGCCGACCGCCGCCAGCAGGCCGCCCGCGTCGTCGAGGATCTGTTCGACTGCTGGCACGGCACGGAGGAACGCGGGAAGTCGGCGCCAGCGAACGGTCGCCCGCGTGACGACGGCGACGGGCCCTTGGAGCCCGTCCGGCTCGGCGGCCGGAGCGTCGGCGAGGGGGTCGACGCCGTCCCACGAGCCGTGTGCGCCGGTCGGGGTCATCGTGACGTCGTACCGCTCGACGGCTCGGGACCATCGTCCTGCGAAAGCTCCCGATTCGAACCTCCGGAGCGCGGACTCGTCGTCCCAGACCGCGAACACGGCCCAGCGCGTCAGGTCGGCCGACGTCGTCATCGTCCGGCCGCGTCCGGTGCCGAGCAGCTTCCCGAAGCGCACGCCGGGCGTTGCCGCGAGTGCGCGGCGGTCGAGGGGCACGCTCGCAAGCCGACGGGCGACGTCGGCGCCGGCGAAGCGGACCAGGTGGAACGAGGCGACGACCATGCAGCCCGAACGCTACGGCCTCTCCGGTGCGAGGCAGACTCGGGAGATGTCGAACCGACGGTGGATGGTCGTCCTCGCGGCCTTGGCTGTCGCCGGATGCGCCGGGGATGACGACGGAGGTCAGCCGGCTGCGACGTCGGCGCCATCATCGACCACGTCGTCCGCAGACCTGGCCGAGAGCGGCCCCGCCTTCGCCGTGGAACCCGGGACGGCGGTCGTCGAAGCCGGCGGTGAGCGATTCGAGTTCGTGGTGTTCGAGTGTCTCGTCGGCACCGATGGCGGCGGCCCGACCCGCCGACTCGCCTTGTCCGGGAGCGACACCGAGCCGTACCTCGAAGCCGATCGGTACCTCAGCGTGAACATCCTCGTGAGCAAGGTCGTCGATGGCCACGAGGAACACGTCATCGAGATCTTCAGCATCGATGGCTCGCTCGCACTGGGCGCCGCCGACTTCCAGACCCCGTCGCGCGGCGGGCCGGCCCCCGGCGACTGGATCCACCACGACACTGACGCCGGCGTGGTGTTCGGGTCCGGGTTCGAGTTGCGGTCGACCTCGGCGGATGACGCCACCGTGCTCGAGGACGGTGTCCTGGTGGCCGACTGCCCGGCGGACTAGCCCGACGGCGTCCGGGTGCTCGACGGGGTCAGGGGCAGGGCACAGAACTCCCCGTCGCTGAACCCGCTGGGTCGGACGCCGAGGCCCTGGTTGAGCCGTGCTCGCTTGTTCTCCCACGCGATCAGCACCATGAGCTCGGTCTGTTGCGCGGGCGTGAGGTGCTGATCGACCCGAGCGCGGAGATCGTCGTCGACGATCGACGGGACCCGGGTCAGTGCCTCGGCGAGGTCGAGCACCGTCCGTTCCTCGTCGTCGAAGGCGTCGCTGGTCGCGTGCACGGGCAGGTCACGCAGCTGTCGCTCGCTCAGGCCTTCGTGCCGGGCGAGGGCCGATCCGATGTCGAGGCAGTACTCGCACGCGACGATCGAGGCCGTCTTGAGTTCGGCGAGGATCTTGAGCCGAGGGTCGACCCGCGCGCTGGTGGCGACGCCCATCTCGAACACGATCGTCGCGAACGCCAACTGCGGTCGTCGGACCAGGGCCTTCACGAGGTCGAGACGGTTGCGCCGGGCTTTGAAGAGGATGCCGACGTTGGCTCGGAGCTGGCGGAGGGTCCTCATGCCGACACCTGCTCGCGGACGGACGGCGTCGAGTCGGGCGACGGTGCTCGGTCGTGACGGGACACCGCCACGTACAGCGCGATGGCGGCAGCGGCGTTGAACAGCAGGAGGCCGGCGTTCTGGATGTTCTGGCCGTCGGTCAGGGGTTCGGACGGGTTGAAGGTGTGCCACAGCGAGTGCGGGAGGGCGAACGCTGCGTTGGCGATCAAACCGAGGCGGACCGATCGACTGTCGGCGAGCACCGCGGCGACGAGGAGCACGAGGCCTGACGCCAGCAGACCGGCACCGGCGTCGGATGCCAGGTGCTCGTTGAACGGGGGCTCGGCGGCGACGAGGCGCGGGTCGAAGCCCGGGAAGTCCTCGAACCAACCCTGGGGCGAGACCACGGCCCACAGACCGGTCAGGATGCTGGGGACGGCGAGCGCGACCAGCGCGAGGCGGACCCAGGTGGGCACGATGCGGGAGGTGATCGTTCGGTTCATGACCCTTCTTCGTCGTCGGAGTCCGAAGTGTCACGCGTGGGGTCCGGACGCCAGTACCGCCAGAACGTCACGCCGAGTGCGAGACCGACCAGGCCCTGGGTGATGTGGAGCACCGCGCCGGCCGTGAAGACCCCGATCTCGCCGACCCCGGAGATGCCGAGGGCGGTCGCCAGGGGGACGCCGGAGATCACGGCGACCGGCGCCATCCGACGCACCAGCGCGCCCGTGGCCACCGCGAGGCCGACGGCGATGAGCGCGTAGCCGCCCTCGCGAGTGAGGTGCGGACTGAAGTCGTCGCCGACGCCCTCGGCCACCCAGTCGCCCCAGACGAGGTTGCCGAATCCCTGGGAGATGAACAGGTACGCCATGGCCCCGGCGGCGTAGCGGAATGGCCGCCACCGCCGTCGCATCGAGCGTTCGTGGGCGCCCTCCACCCGAGCAGCGAGTGCCCGCGGCGGGTCCGTGCGTACGGCGGACGCGAGCAGGAGCACCTCGGGGTCGGTGTCGGTGTGGGCGTGCCCGCCGAGCATCGCGTCGATCTGCGCGTCGAGTCGTTCCGCGGCTGTCACTTCGGCGGGGTCGAAGGTCTCGTCGGGGTCAACCACGATCGATCACCTCCCGGAGCTTCGTGACGCCACGGTGCACGAGCATCCGTGCCGCGGTCGGAGAGATGTCCATCGCCTCGCCGATCTCCGGCGAGCTGAGTTCGGCGCCGAACCGGAGGGCGACCGCCTCGCGCTCCCGATCGGAGAGGACGGTGAGGTGTGCCAGCAGAGATCGGGCGTCGTCGTGGCGGACCGCCGCGTCGGCCGCGACGTCGGACCACACCTGCGGACCGGTCTCGGGTGGCGTCTCGGTCGGGTCCTCGGGCTTGCGCCGTCGCCAGAAGTCGGCGGTGACGTTGCGGGCGATCCCGAGCACCCAGGCCGCCTCGGTGCCCTTCGCCGGATCGAAGCGGTGGAGTGAACCCATGGCCCGTGTGAACACCTCACTCGTCACGTCCTCGGCGTCGGCATCCGTGGGTAGGCGCGTCCGGGCGTACCGCCAGACCTGCGGCGCATGATCCCGGTACAACGCACCGACCTCGACTGCCATCTGGCCCCTTCTTCGTCCGAGCGGGCCAAGGTGTAACAGACTCCGTGTCGTGGTCGTCGCGTCAGCAGGTGTGAGCATCGGAGCGGTGGTGGCCGCGGCGGTCGCCGGCTACCTGCTCGGGTCGATCCCCGTGGCGGTGATCGTGGCCGGTCGTCGGTGGCTCGATCCACGCGAGATCGGCGACGGGAACCCCGGCTACTGGAACGTCAAGGAGCAGATGGGCCGCGATGTCGGGCTCGTGGTCTTCGTCGGCGACACCCTGAAGGGGGCGGTGGCCGGCGGGGTCGGGGTGGCGCTGAGCGGTTCTGCCTGGGGCATCGCCTACCTCGCGGTCGGTGCGGCGATGATCGGCCACGCCTACCCCGTCTTCGCTCGCTTCCGAGGTGGACGATCGATCCTGACGTTCGTCGGCGGCATGCTCGTCGTGGCTCCGGTCGCTGGCGCGATCGCCATCGTCGTGTTGGCCATCGTGTGGGCAGCGACACGTTCGTTCGCCATCGCAGCGCGCGTGGGTGTGTTCGGCTTCCCGGTCGCGCAGTTGTTGGTCGACTCGAAGGAGCACGTCGCCGCCACCGGCGCGCTGATGTGCATCATCGGACTCCGGTTCGCGCAGGCCGCGGCCCGAGAGCGAGATCAGGACACCGCGTAGTCCCGACCACGCCAGGCGGTCGCCGGTCGGATCGCTCCGCTGGTGACACGGAGCGCAACGAGCGGGTCGGCGAGCGGGGCGGCGAGGAGCGGCCACCCGTGCTGGCGGAACGCCCCCCGGGTCGCGACGGCGACCCCCAGGCGTAGGGCGAGCGCCGCGACGTCGATGATGTCGCCACGACCGGCCAGCAGTCGGGGTACTGGCAGGGCCATGGTCGACCAGAGCACGGCGAGGTCGGCGGCCATCCACGGAGCCGAAGTCACCTCGCGCAGCGCCAGCGACCGGCCCCAGCCGTCGACGGTGTCGCGAGCTCCGCCGTACCCCTCGACGTCGAGGACCGAGGTGGCGTCCTCGAACGCGACGTCGAGCCCGGCAGCCGCGAGGTGGCGCGCCAGTTCGACGTCCTCGGTGAGGCTGCCTGCGACGGGGGCGAAGCCTCCCGCCTGTATCAGGGCCTCGCGATCGAAGGCCATGCACTGACCGTTGGCCATCACCCGTTCGACGGACCTGGCCGGGACCCCCGGGGGCCCGAAGCGGTAGACGAGGGTGGCGAGCATCGACGCATGGACGGCGCGGCCTGTGGCGATCGGGGCGTCGACCCGTGCCCCGGCCGAGACCATGGCCCGGTCGCCCAACGCGCTGATGATCGCCGGGAGGAAGTCGGGGTGCGCTCGCGTGTCGGCATCGAGGGTGACGACGGTGGCGGTCGCGGCGATGTCGAGTCCGACCTGGAGGGCATGGGCCTTGCCGGCCCAACCGTCAGGGAGCGGTCCTGCCGAGACGACGGTGGCGCCCGCGCCCTCGGCGACCTCGCGCGTCGCGTCGGACGAGCCGTCGTCGACGACGAGGATCGTGGCGGTGGTGGGAGCGAGCGCCCGCACGCACGGCCCGATCCGGTCGGCCTCGTCGCGTGCGGGGATCACGATGGTCACGTCGCTACCGAGGTCGGCGGGACCGTCGGTGGTGGCGGGTCGCGGCGATCGACCGATCGGATCGGACCGGGTCGCCCCCCGTGCAATGCGTGCGATGGCGACGACGAGGAGTGCGAGACGGGCCGCGCTGCCGAGCGTGGGGCGGGGGAGCAGCGGCACGACCCACACGGTACGTTCGACCCGATGACTTCTCCGGTCCAGGGTCCACTCGACGTCTTCGGGCCCCGGTCGTGGACACGGCCGGAACAGGTCTCGACGAACCGTCTCCCGATGCGGGCGACGTTCCATCGCTTCCCCGACGACGACTCGGCCGCAGCACTCGATCGCGACCGATCGCCGTGGTTCCGTTCCCTCGACGGTGACTGGGACTTCCGGCTGGCGCCCCGACCGCAGGCGGTCACCTGGGACGACGTGGCCGATGCTCCCGCCGACGGTGACTGGCAGTCGGTGACCGTGCCCGGCTGTTGGACCATGGACCCCGACGTCGACGATCACCCGCACTACACCAACGTCCGGATGCCCTTCCCGCTCGACCCGCCGGAGGTGCCGGACGCGAACCCCACCGGCGTCCACCGCACGACGTTCACGCTCCCGCGTGGCTGGAAGTCGCGCCGGACGGTGCTCCATGTGGGCGGCGCCGAGAGCTGCCTCTACGTCTTCTGCAACGGCGAGGCCGTCGGCATGGGCAAGGACTCCCGCCTGCCGCAGGAGTTCGATCTCTCACCGTTCGTGCGCACCGGTTCCAACACCCTGACGCTGGTCGTCGTCCGCTGGTCCGACGGGAGTTGGCTCGAGGACCAGGACCACTGGTGGATGGCCGGTCTCCATCGCGAGGTGTATCTCGAGTCGTCCGGTCACACCCACCTCGCCGACGTCCGGGTCGACGCGACCCTCGACGCCGATCTCACGACCGGCGTGCTCTCGGCCGAGGTGGAGGTCGGTGCGAGGTCGCCCGAGAAGGGTTGGCGCGTCGAGGTGTCGGTGGTCGCCCCCGACGGCAGCACGGTCTTCGACCAACCGCTCAGCGCCGACGTGCCGATGTTCCGGCGCGACTCGCCCGTGCACGAGATGATCTCGGCCTACGTGTATCCCGGGCCGGTTGCCTCGTTCTCGGAGACCATCGACGACGTCGCCGCCTGGTCGTCCGAGCTCCCGCAGCGCTACACGGTGGTCGTCACCCTCGTCGACGGTTCCGGTGCGGTGGTCGAGTCCACCGCGGTCCGGGTCGGCTTCCGGCGGGTCGAGGTGGTCGACCGCGAGCTGCTGCTCAACGGGTATCCCGTGATCATCCGCGGCGTGAACCGCCACGACCACGACCCCGACACCGGCAAGACGGTCAGCGTCGAGTCGATGCGGCGCGACGTGGTGCTGATGAAGCAGCACAACGTCAACGCCGTGCGGACCGCGCACTACCCGAACGACCCACGCTTCCTCGACCTGTGCGACGAGTACGGCCTGTGGGTCATCGACGAGGCCGACGTCGAGACCCATGCCCGTCTCCAGAGCCTGTGCGACGACCCGCGCTTCACGAACGCCATCTTCGACCGGATCCGGCGCATGGTCGCTCGCGACCGGAACCACCCCTCGATCTTCGCCTTCTCGCTCGGCAACGAGTCCGGATACGGCGCCGTCCACGACGCAGCGGCTGCCTGGATCCGCCGCACCGATCCGACCCGCATCGTCCACTACGAGGGCGCGTGCCATCCGGTGTTCTTCGGGACCACCGACCCCGGCGACGCGGGGTCGGCCACCGACCTCATCTGCCCGATGTATCCGGCCATCGACACGATCTCGAACTGGGCCGAGCGCACGGCCGACAGCGACGAGCAACGGCCGCTGATCATGTGCGAGTACAGCCACGCCATGGGCAACTCCAACGGGAGCCTCGCCGACTACTGGGCCGTGATCGAGACCACGCCCGGGCTCCAGGGCGGGTTCATCTGGGACTGGGCCGACCAGGGCCTGCGCCGGCATGACGCCGACGGCACCGAGTACTGGGCCTACGGCGGTCACTTCGGCGACGAACCCAACGACGCGACGTTCTGCTGCAACGGCCTCACCTGGCCAGACCGGGCGCCGAAGCCGGCTCTCGTCGAGCATGCGTACCTGGGTGCGCCGGTCCGCTTCCGTCCCAGTGACCTGCGACGTGGCCGCCTCGTCGTGGTGAACCTCCAGGACTGGCGCGACGTGTCGTGGCTGACCGGCGAGTTCGACGTACGGGTCGACGGCGCGGTCGTCGAGTCCGGGACGTTCGACCTCCCCGATCTCCCGGGTGGCTTCGAGGCGACGCTCGAACTCGGCCTGCCGACCGTCGACGTCCCTGAAGGCGCCGAGGCGCACCTCGACCTCCGCTGCGTCGTCACCGACGCCGAACCCTGGGCGCCGGCGGGGCATCGCGTCGCCTGGCAGCAGTTCGACCTTCCCCGGACCCGTCAGACCGCGATCGCCGCGCCGGCCAGCGGAGCGTCGACCGAGGTCCACGCGTCACCGGGCGAGGCGACGGTCGGCGACCTCGTCGTCCGCTGGGACGAGTCGGCGGCGAACCTCTCGAGCATCGAGCTCGGCGGACGGCCGCTGCTGGCCACGCCCCCGACCGCATCGCTGTGGCGTGCACCGACCGAGAACGACGGCCGTCGCCTCGACGAGGGCCTCGAGGCGGGCGCACTCGAGGGCTGGTTGGCGCTCGGTCTCGACCGGGTCGAAGTCGAACCGGTGAGCGCTCGTCGCCGGGCGCAGGCCGACGGGTCGGTCCTGGTGACCTTGCGTCGACGGCTGCGACTGCCGGGTTCGGGCGACGTCGCCGACCACCGCCAGCAGGTCCGGATCCACCCGAACGGTGCGATCGTGATCGACGAGGAACTGACGCTCCCGACGACCCTCGACGACCTGCCACGCATCGGCTCGCGCTTCGAGGTGCCGTCCGAGTTCGATCGACTCGAGTGGTACGGGCGCGGTCCGCTCGAGACCTATGTCGACCGCGAGACGAGCGAGCAGTTGGGGCGTTGGCAGTCGACGGTCGCCGAGCAGTACGTCCCCTACGTGCTGCCGCAGGAACACGGCAACCACACCGACACCCGCTGGTTCACGCTGACCGATGCCGGCGGCACGGGCCTGTTGGTGTCGTCGACGAACGCGCTCGACCCGTTCGGGTTCACCGCCCGAGACCACCACGACGACGACCTCTACGCCGCCACGACCCTCGCCGACCTCGGCACGAGCGACGCGGTCGAGGTGCACGTCGACGTTCTGCAGCGTGGTCTCGGCACGGGGGCGTGCGGACCGGACACCCTCCCGCCCTATCGCGTCACCGGCGGACCCGCCCGGTGGTCGTACGCGTTGCGAGCGATCACCGCCTCCGACGACCCTGCGGCCCTCGCCCGCTCGCTTCGCACCAGCACCTGAGCGACGTCGCTCCCGTTCTTCGGCGACGGGTGTCGCTCCGACAACTGCACGCAGGTACCGCCATCGAGCGGCATCTGGAGCGGTCGACCGATTCTTCGTCGTCTGAGTCGCGCTGATGCAACCCAGACGACGAAGAACGAGTCGCCCTCGCCGATCCGGACCGACTGCTAGATCTTCGGCGGACCCGCGAGGGAGCAGCGGTACCGAACGCGCCTACCCGGTTGTTCTGTGGCGGCCTGGTTTCGATGCCGGCCCGCGCGATCGGCACGTATCCGCGCCCTCTCGGATCGATCAGTACCCTGGGATGTACGTAGAGAGGTCATTCACATGGAAATACTCGTATCGCAGGTTCTGCTCACCGTCGCAAGTCTCTCCGCCGGGTACGTCTTCCACCGGCGACGCCTGCTCTACGCCGCAATAGGCTTGACCTCGGCTGCCATCTACATCGCTCGGGCGACGACCACAGCTGATGTCCGGTGGGGGCTTGTCGCCGTTCTCCTCAACGTAGGGGCCGGGCTGTACGTGCTCGGGTACAGACGAGGCGTGGAGTCCGAATCGCGCATCGCGTCACCGACGTAGATCCGTCGGAGCCGCCCCGACTGCCTCAGCGCTCGGGCAGGTCGGCGAGGCAGAGGTCGGCAGCGATCTTCCCGCTGATCGCGACGAGCGGGAGGCCGCCGCCCGGGTGGCTGCTGCCGCCGCACACGTAGAGGCCGTCGATCGGTCCGCGGTTCCCGGGTCGCAGGAACGCGGCCATCGCACCGTTGGACGAGGTGCCGTAGATCGACCCGCCGGGCGTCCGGAATCGTTCAGCGATGTCGACCGGCGTGATCTCGCTGCGATGGACGATGCGGCCGGACAGGTCCCAACCGCGCTCGGCCATGACCCCGAGCACGTGGTCCCCGTACCCATCCCACCCGTTCTCGACGTCGTGAGCGTCGGCCCCCGACGCCTCCTGCGTCGAGAACGAGGGTGCATTGACGAGGACGAACCAGTTCTCGTGCCCGGCCGGCGCCTGCGACGGGTCGGTGACCGACGAGGCGGCCACGTAGATCGTGGGATCGGCGATGGGTGTGTGGGTGTCGAAGAGTGAGGTGAACTCGGCGCGGTAGTCGCCGGAGAACGAGACGTTGTGGTGCGCCAGGTCGTCGGTCCGGCCCTCGACGCCGAGGAGGAGCACGAAGCCGGACGACGAACGTTCGGTCCGTTCGGCTCGCCGTCGTGCACGCGGGTGGGGGAGCAGGTCGCGGTACAGGTGCAGCGCGTCGGCGTTGGCGATCACCGCGTCGCCATGGATGCGTTCGCCGTCGACCAGGCGCACACCGGTCGCTCGATCGCCGGCGTGGGTGATCTCCTCGACGTCGCACCCGGTACGGATGTCGACACCGACGTCGGTCGCCAGGTCGCCGAGCGCCAGCGCGAGACGCCCCAGCCCGCCGCGGACGTACCACGCGCCGAGGTCTTGTTCGAGGTGCGGGATGCAGCGCAGCGTCGCTGGTGCGCGGAAGGGCGACGACCCCGAGTACGTGGCGTAGCGGTCGGCCCACCGGACGAGCCGTGCATCGTCGAAGGTGGCCTCGGCGCGCGAATGGAGGGTGCGCAACGGGTCGATGTCGACGAGATCTCGCGGTGACCGCATCCGGCGGAGCAGCGCGATGGGCGACGCCATCGGCCCGGCGAAGAAGGTGCGCTCCGAGGTGTCCCAGACGGTCTCCGCGCCGTCGAGGTACTCCCGCCACTGACGGCCGGCGCCGGGGGCCAGGGCCTCGGCCTCGGCAGCGGCCGCGTCGAGGTCGGCTCGATGGTCGAAGCCCGTTCCGTCGACGAAGCGGTAGCGACAGATCGGATCGAGACGGATGAGGTCGACGAGCTCGTCGAGGTCACGACCGGCGACGGCGGCGAGGTCGCGGAACACGGCGGGCAACGTCAGGAGCGACGGCCCCGTCTCCCACGTGAAGCCGTCGGCGCTGCGCTCGTCGAGCTTGCCGCCGACGTGCGCGAGCCGCTCGACGACCGTGACGTCGTGACCGGCGGCAGCGACGCGGATTGCTGCCGAGAGGCCGCCGACGCCAGCACCGACGACGACGACCTCAGCCACGGGCGACCTCGCGGACACCTGCTCGGCCGAGTCGTGACCCCAACCATGCGACTGCGGCAACGGAGCACATGCCGATCCCGCCGACGAGGCCGACGAACGGCTTGTCGAAGAACACCACGAACCCGATGGTGTTCATGACGGCCCACCATGTGTACAGCGCCACGAGTGGCGTGCTGACCGGTTCGTCGGTCGGCCGAAGGCGATCGACGACCGCGAGCACCACCACCCCGACCCCGAGCCACCCGAGATAGTTGGACAGCGGGATGCCGTCGTACGCGCCGTCGGCCGCCCAGTGCCAGTAATCGTTGTCGACCATCTGCGGATCGAGGAACAGGTCCCATGCCGTCAGGGCGATGGCCCCGACGACGACGGCGCCAGCCCGTGAGCGGGCGACCCGGTGCCCGACCTCGAGGGCGGGAACACCCATGGCGAACCACGCCAGCGGCACGATGACCGGCACGGACCCGACCGTCGGTTCCAGCGCCCCGGAGTAGTCGTATTCACCGAACGGGAACCCGGTGGTGCTGCCGATCCGTTCGACGAGCAGCGTCGCCACCACGACGAACCCGGCACTCAGGAGCGCCCGGCGCGGTCCCCAGTGGTGCACGACGAGCAGCAGCGACGTCGCGAAGAACGCCGTCACCACCAGCGACGACAACCACTCGGTCGTCGCTCGGTCGTCGGTCAGCGGGATGGCGATCTGGCTCAGCGCCATGACCCCGAACGCCATGGCGGCTCCCCCCGCCACCAGCGTCCCCATCTCGTTCTGGGTGCGCGATCTGCCAGTCAGGATCCCCATCATGCACCCAGAACACGGGGGGTGGGGGCGGTCACCCGAACAGGAGGGCGCGGCCGGCGGTGGTGACCTTCTGCCAGGTGGGGACGCGAGCGCGGGTGGAGAAGACGTCGAGGTCCACGGCCTCGATCTCGTCGAGGATGCGGGCGTACAACAACCGCGCCGCTCCGACGCACCGACCGGACCGGCCGGGCAGGAGCTCGAGGCCGGCGTCGGCTCGGCGGTAGAGCTCGCGGGTGCGGTCGATCTCGAAGCGCATCAACGCCAGGAACTCCGGCGTCGCCACCCGGTCGACGAACGCCGATTCGGCGCCGAATCGGCGGATGTCCTCCTGGGGGATGTAGATCCGGTTCCGATCGAGGTCTTCGTCGACGTCGCGCAGGAAGTTGGTGAGCTGGAACGCGTTGCCCAGGTCGCGAGCCGGCTCGGTCGCAGCCGGGTCCAGGGGCTCGAGGATCGGCAGCATCATCTCGCCGATGACCGCGGCGGACCCGTCCATGTAGCCGAGGAGGTCGTCGTAGGCCTCGTACGTCTCGACGGTGAGGTCCATCGTCATCGAGTGGAGGAACCGTCGCACGCAGTCGGGATCGATGCGGAACGCCCGCACCGTGTGGACCATGGCCTTGAGCACGAGGTCGTCCGAGTCGCCGGCTTCGAGGTCGCGGAAGAACTGGTCGCCGAAGTCGGCCAGGGCCTTGGCTCGCACCTCGGTCGGGGTGTCGCCCAACTCGTCGACGATGTCGTCGGCGTATCGGCAGAACCCGTAGAGGGCATGGACGTGGTGGCGCTTGACCTTCGGCAAGACCGTCGTCGACCAGTAGTAGGTGGTGCCGTTGGCCTTGTTGAGCTTCCGGCAGTGCTCGTAGCTCGCCTCGAGCGTGACGCGATCGCTCATCGGTCGAGCTCGTCGACGCGTTCGGCGGCGAGCTTGCCGGAGATGAGGACCATCGGGACGCCGACGCCGGGCACGGTGCCGGAGCCGACGAACACCAGCCCGGGCGCGTGCTTGGTCACGTTGTTGGGACGGAAGGGGCCGGTCTGGCGGAACTTGTGCGACAGCGCGAACGGCGTGCCTCGCTCCATGCCCTGCGCCTCCCAGTCGCTGGGATCGACGAAGGCCTCGACCTCGATGTCCATCGGGTACCCGTGCGCGGCGACCCGTGACTGCAGCGAGGCGTGGAGGCGGTCGCGCTCACGCGACCAGTCGATCGAGCCGTCGAGGTTCGGGGCGGGTTCGAGCACGTAGAGCGAGTGGCGGTCGGCTCCGTCGCCACGGTCGGGCACGAGCGACGGCTCGTCGAGGCTGTGGACCGTGACGAGGATCGACGGGTCGCCCATCAACTGGCCACGGTGGAGCAGGTCGCGGAACGACTCGTCCCACTGTTCGCCGAAGTGGATGTTGTGGTGGGCGACGTCGGACGGCATGGTCCCCTTCACGCCGACGTGCCACAGCGCGCACGACGGGGAGTAGTGGCCGTGGCGTGTGGCGAAGGGTTGCTTCAGTCCCGGCAGCAGTGTGCGGTACGCGACGGGCAGATCGGGGTTGCAGACCACGGCGTCGGCTTCGATGAACGTGCCCTCGGAGTCCCGGATGCCTCGCACCCGTCCGCTCGACCCGTCGGCGAGCACGATGCGGTCGACGTCGACGCCGTACCGGAGTTCGACCCCCGACTTCTCCAGCGCCTCGGCCATCGCGAGCGGCACCGCGTGCATCCCGCCTTCGGGGAAGTAGACGCCCTCGATCGAGTCCATGTAGGTGATCACGCAGTAGAGGGCGAGTGCCTCGTACGGCGCGAGGCCGGCGTACATCGACTGGAAGCTGAAGATCTTCTGGAGCCGGTGGTCGTCGAAGTAGGAACCGACCCGCTTGGCGAGTTTGCCGAAGCCGCCGTGCTTGAGGAGCCGAAGGGCGGGGCCGATCGGCCAGGCGAGGTCGAGGGGCGAGTCGAAGTTGGCGTCGATGAAGCGATCGTGCTCGATCTCGTACAGCTCGCGGAGCCAGTCGGCGAACCGCCCGAACTGCACCGCTGCGTCCGGGCCGCAGACCTCGCGGATCTCCCGGCTCATCCGCTCGCGGCCGTGCCAAACCCGGAGTTCGGAACCGTCGTGGTACGTGGCCCGGTACATCGGATCGACCGGCTTCAGGGTGACGAAGTCGTCCATCTCGACGCCGAGCGCGTCGAACGACTCGCGCAGCAGGTCGGGCATGGTGAAGACGGTCGGGCCGGTGTCGAAGCGGTAGCCGCCGAGCTCGAGCAGGCCGTTGCGTCCGCCGGGGCCGAGGGCTCGCTCGACGACCAACACGTCGTGACCGCGGCCTCGCAGGTGCGCCGCGGCGCTCAGTCCGCCGAGGCCCGCACCGACGACCACGACGCGCACGGGACTAGGACTCGCGCCAGGCGACGAAGCGCGCCAGGTCGATCAGCGCGTCCTTGGCCTCGGGGATGATCGGTGCGTCGGCGATGGCTTCGAGCGCGCCGTCGGTGAGTCGCTGGATGTCGTCCTCGATGACCTCGACGGCGCCGGTGGCGATGAGCACGCCTTGGATCGACGCGATCTCGTCGTCGGTGAGGTCCTCGGCGCCGATGCGACGCAACTCGTCGGCCTGGGCGGCGTCGGCCTGTTGGGTCGCGATGGCGAGAAGCGGTGTCGGCTTGCCTTCGCGGAGGTCGTCGCCGACGGGCTTGCCCGTCATCGTCGACTCGCCGAACGCCCCGAGGATGTCGTCGCGGAGCTGGAACGCCTCGCCGAGCGGATCGCCGTAAGCGGACAGGGGAGCCTGGAGTTCGTCGTAGCGACCAGCCACCGCGGCACCGACGTGCAGCGGCCGCTCGATGGTGTACTTGCCGGACTTGTAGCGGGCGATGCGCCGCGCCGCCTCGGGGTCGATGTCGCCGCGCGCGGTGCCGAGGATGTCGAGGTACTGGCCGATGTTGAGCTCGATGCGGAGCTCGTCCCACACGCCGAGCACGGCGGGGGGTGCGGACCGGAGCAGGAGGTCGGCGTACACGTGGGCCAGATCGCCGATGAGGATGGCGACGCCCTCACCGAAGCGTCGACGCTCGCCGCGCCACACCTCGGTCTGGTGGCGGTCACCGAACGCCAGATGTGCGGTGCGGAAACCGCGTCGGGTCGACGAACCGTCCATGACGTCGTCGTGCACGAGCGCGAACGCCTGCAGGAACTCGAACGCGGCACCGGCGTCGATGACGACGGGGTCGTCGGGGTCGCCGCCGGCGCCCACGAAGCCCCAGTAACAGAAGGCCGGGCGAAGTCGTTTCCCGCCGGCCATGACCAGGGCCCGCAGGGCGTCGAGTGGTGCGGCGAGGTCGGGGGTCATGGACGTCCACCGCTCGGTCTCCTCGTCGAGCACCGTGGTGAGTCGCTCTTCGACGAGCGCCGCGACCTGGGCCAGGCTGGGCGGAACGGCGACGGCGTTGCTGATCGGAGGGACAGCCATGATGGTGGTGGAGCCTACGGGGATGTGACGGTCGGGTCGCAGGCGGAGGCCGGATCGCCCCGATGGCTGGGTCATGTCCCGTCTACGTGGCTGGCAAGCTTGCGGGATGTCTCAACGCCCGGATCGAGTCGCGCGCCAGTGGCGGATCCCGGCGGCGATTCCCCTCGTCGGCGCGTTCGTGGTCTGCGCCGGGATCATCGCCTTGGTCGCGATGTCGGGCGACGACGACCCGACCCCCGCGCCGACGTCGCTCGCGCCGACGACGACCGCCGCGACGACCTCGACGACCGAACCCCCTCCGGAGCCGGTCGACCTGGCTGCGTTGACGGTCGAGCCGTTCGCCGAGGATCGGCCGGCGTCCTATCGGATCGTCTACGACATCGTCGAGAACGCGCTCGAGCGTCGCGAGACCTGGACGGTGCAGCGGCCCTACTCGTCGCTGGTGGTCGGGGATCGCGACGGCGTCGTGGTCAGTGGGACCGCGACCTCGACCACCCGCCTCTACACCTACCTGGTCGATCGCGAGGCCTGGTTCGGCATACAACCCGAGCTCCACCGAGCGGCCTTCGACCAGCACCCGCTGACGGCGATGGCGACGATGATCGCCCTGGGGTTCGCCGAGGAACTCGGCGAGGACGAACATCTGGGGACGCCGTGCACGGTGTTCGTGACCGGTGCTCCGCTCACGAGTGGATCGGTCACGGCCCCGGGTGACGAACGCACCGAGGTCTGCATCGACGGCCGGGGGTTGGTGCTGCACGAACGCTGGACGATCGGCGACAACGTGGTGTCGGAACGCACGGCGGCATCGGTCGAGATCGACCCGGACGTCGCCCCGGCCGTGTTCGACCCCGAACCCCAGGTCACCGACGTCGAGGGATTCGACGCCCTCCTGTCGACCATCGCCGTGGCGGCCGACGAGGAGACGATCGCTCGCCTGCGTACCGACATCGTCCTCCCGGACTCGTACACCCTGGACGGGACGGTGTTCCGGACCAGCACGTCGGACGCAGGATCGACCGGGGCGTCGGAGACCGTCCGCTTCTACTCCGACGGCGTCGACCTGATCGAGGTCGCCGAGATCACGGTCGGTGGGCCGGCAGACCTCGACGGCGGCGGCGCCGTCCTCGTCGAGATCGACGGATTCGAGGAGACGTGGTTCGACCCCGACTTCCGGGTGTCGGCGATCCGAGCGCGGATGACGGAGACCAGCTTCGTGGAGATCCGTGGAGCGAACCCGCGCCAACTGGTCGAGCTGCTGCGCTCGATCGTCCTGCGCTGACGCGAGCGGTCAGTCGTCGTCAGTCGTCGTCGGCGTCGTCGGGTGTCGCCGTCGCGTCGTCGACCGCGGCACGGGCGGCCACGATGCGGTCCCGGCAGAACTCGATCAGGCCTGCGGCTCGCGACACCCGTTCGGCCAGGAGGTCGACGTCGACGTCATCGTCCTCGATCTCGCGCAGGATCGACTCCAACTCCTCGATGGCCTCGGCGTAGCCGGTGGGGACGGGGTCGAGAGCGTGGGTCATGTCGTGTCTCCGTCGGAGGGGCCGACGGTCGATCGCACGGTGCCGTCGGCGAGGGTGGTCACCAGGTCCGACCCCGGTGGCGCATCGGCGGCGGAACGTAGCACCGACCCGTCGGCCGTCCGCGTGATCGACCAGCCGCGAGCCAGGGCCCGGACCGGGTCGACGGCAGCGGTGCGCCCGGCCAGGTGCGCGAGGCGTCGTTCGGCGTCGTCCACGGCACGGCGAGAAGCCGAACGGAGACGTCGGTCGCATCCGTCGAGCACGCCGAGCCCGCGGTCGAGCCGTGTGCTGCTGGCCCGGGCGAGGCGTTCGGCCAGGTGCCCGATCCTGGACTGCTCGGTGCGGGTGGCGCCGATCGCTCCGGTCGAGGCGCGGGCGGCGAGTCGATCGAGATGCTCGGCCTCGCGTCGCAGCGAGCCGTCGGCGATGGCGACGATCGACGCGAACGTCGCCTCGGCTCGATCCCGGGCTGCGGCCACGATCGAGACGACCACCTGGGCCGCCGCCGTCGGGGTCTTCGCCGCCGTGTGGCCGACGTCGTCGACGACGGTGCGGTCGGTCTCGTGGCCCACGCCGGTGATCACGGGGATCGGCGACTCGGCCACGGCCCGGGCGACCAGTTCGTGGTCGAACGCTGCGAGGTCGGTCGTCGCGCCGCCGCCCCGAGCCACGATCAAGACGTCGTAGGCCGCCGCAGCGTCGCGATCCGCGAACCAACGGATGGCGCCGGCGATCGACCCGGCCGCCTCGGGTCCCTGGACCCGCACGTCGGCGACTCGGACGTGGAACGCGAACCCCGACCGGTCGAGTTCGTCGAGCACGTCGGCTTCGGCTGCACTCCCCGACGAGGTGACGACGCCGATCCGCAACGGGAGGAGCGGCATGGGGATCGAACGGTTGCGCCCGATCAGGCCCTCGGCCCGCAGCCGCTCGAGGAGTTCGGCGCGTGCGGCGGCCAGCTGTCCCAGCGTGAACGCCGGGTCGATCGAGACCATGCGGAACTGGAGTTGGCCCCGCGGGGCATACCAGTCGAGTCGACCGCGGATGCGCACGTCGGTGCCGTCGGTCATGCGGACGTTGCCGCCGGCCTTCATCAACAGTCGGTTGACGCGCTCCTTGTCCCGCGAGCGGAGCATCACCGACAGCTGCGCCGGACCGCCGACGTTGTCTGGGCCGCCGCCGTCGTCAGCGAGGGAGAAGTAGACGTGTCCCGACGGCGCGCGAGACAGGTTCAGGATCTCGCCGCGTACCCAGATCTCGTCCGGGAACGCCGAGCGCAACCGCGCGCCGATCGTGTCGGCCAACTCCGAGACGGAGAACGTGGGACTAGGTTCCGCCACGCAGCCGAAGGTACCGCCGTTGCTGGGACAGGAGCGCACGCATGTCGGAACGCATCGCACCCGGGGTCGTGCAGATCGACACGTTGCTCGGTGGATGGGAGCGGGTCACCGCCGGTTTCCTGGTCGAGGGTGAGGCCCCAGTGCTCGTCGAGACCGGATCGCAGTCGTCCGTCGACACGCTCCTCGCGGAACTCGACACATTGGGGGTGGGCCCCGACGACCTGGCCGGGATCGTGGTGACCCACATCCACCTCGACCACGCCGGCGGGGTGGGCGACGTCGCCCGGGCGTTCCCGAACGCGACCGTCTACGTGCACGAACGCGGGGCACGACACCTCGCCGACCCCACCAAGCTCGTGAACTCGGCGGCCATGGTCTACGGCGATCTCCTCGATTCGCTCTATGGACGCCTCGACCCGACCGACGCCGCGCGGATTCACGTGCTCGAGGACGGGGAGGACATCGAGATCTCGTCGAACCGCTCGTTGACGACGGTCGACTCACCTGGCCACGCCAAGCACCACCTCGCGTTGCACGACTCGGAGTCGGGTCTGCTCTTCGCCGGCGATGCCGTCGGTGTGCGGCTCCCGGACGTCGGGATCCTGCGTCCCGCGACGCCGCCGCCGGACTTCGATCTCGACCAGGCCATCGCCTCGCTGCACAAGTTCGCCGATCGCTCGCCGTCGGGCATCGCGCTGGCCCACTACGGGCTGGTCCCGGACCCCGGGGAGATCCTCGTCGAGGCCGAGGACACGCTGCGCCGGTGGGCGGAGGTCGCTGAGCGCGCCTGGCACGAGGACCGCGACATCACCGACGCGCTCGAAGCGGCGTTCGGCGTGTCGGACGACGTCGACATGGACCCGGTCGCCCGCGAACGCCTCGAGACGTTGTCCGGCGTCCACTCGAACGCGCAGGGTCTCGCGCGCTGGCTCGACACGCGGGCGACGGGGCACTCCCACCCGCACTGACACTCGGTCCCGTTCGCAACGATCTGTCACCATGCGATCGTGCCGACGGATCTCCGCCCCACGCTGATCGAGGCCGTCCGGCAGTTCGGACGAGCGGTCACCGGCGGGTCGTCGGGACCGTCGGGCGTCGACCTGCAACTCCTCGCTCGGGTGGCACAGGCGTCGCGGACCTCGATGATGCTCACCGACGCGGACCTCGACGCGCCGGGCCCGCGGATCCTCTGGGTCAACGAGGCGTTCGAGCGGACCACGGGCTACGCAGCGGCCGAGGTGCTCGGGGAGAATCCCCGATTCCTCCAGGGGCCGGCCACGGACCGAGCGGTGCTGGACGAACTCCGGTCGCTGCTCGAGCGCGACCAGGACTTCGAGGGCGAGGCGATCAACTATCGGGCTGACGGCACGCCGTTCGTGATGTCGTGGCGCATCTCGGCGCTGCGCGACGAGACCGGCGCTCCCACGCACTACGTGGCCACGCAGGACGACGTGACCGAACTGCGCCTCCGGCCGCTGGTCGACAGAGAGGCCCTCCTCGAACTGCAGGCCGGGCTCAGCCCAGAGGTGCCGCCGAGGGTCGGCGAGCTGGAGTTCGGGAGCGCCTATCGGCCGGCGGACGGTCAGCTCGTCGGGGGCGACTGGATCGACGTCGTCAGCACCGATGACGACCAGACGCTCGTCGTCGTGGGTGACGTCACCGGTCACGGAGCCGCAGCCGTCGCCGCGATGGGGCAGATGCAGTGGGCGATCCGTGCCAACGCCGCCGCCGGACTCACGCTCCGACGGATGACAGGGTCGCTCCGGACCCTGGCGCAGGCTCAGTCGCAGTACGCGACCATCGCCCTCGTCCGCTTCGGCGAGCACGGAACGTTCCGCTATCTGATCGCCGGGCATCCGCCGCCCGTCGTCGTCGGCGTCGACGGAACGGTGCGCGAACTGGAGTCGACGGCCCCGCTCATCGGCTTGGGCCTCGGAGCCGAGGATCGCACCGTCACCGATGTTCTCGAGCCGGGGGAGACGTTGGTCGCGTTCACCGACGGGCTGTTCGAGCGGCGGGGGAGTTCGGTCCTCGACGGTCTCGACCTGCTCTCCACGGTGATCGGCGAGATCGGTGCCGCAGGTGTCGACCCGGATGCGTTCGCGTTGCAGCTGGTGGCGCGCATGGTCGAGTGGACGACCAGCGAGGACGACATCGCCGTCGTCGTCGTCCGTCGCTCGGGTGACGCTTCGGTGGTTACCGATCAGTAGTCGGATGCTAGGAAGAAGCACCGAACATCGCCGTCAGCCACAGGAGCCTTGAGATGCCCGAAGCCGTCATCGTCGCCACGTCCCGCACCCCGATCGGTCGGGCCAACAAGGGCTCGCTCGTCGATGCCCGCCCGGACGACCTCACCTCGTTCGTCCTCAAGGATGTCCTGAGCAAGGTTCCGGACCTCGATCCCACGCTCGTCGAAGACGTGATGCTGGGCTGTGGCCAGCCCGCCGGCGAGGCCGGTTACAACCTGGCCCGCGTCGCTGCCCTCATGGCCGGCCTCGACGACGTCCCCGGCGTCACCGTCAACCGCTACTGCTCCTCGTCGCTCCAGACCATCCGCATGGCGGCTCACGCCATCAAGGCCGGCGAGGGCGACGTGTTCATCTCCGCCGGCGTCGAGACGGTGTCGCGTTACCTGCACGGCGCATCGGACACCGGCCCGCACAACGAGGCGTTCAGCGAGGCCGAGGCCCGCACCGCCGAGCGTGCCGCTGGTGGCGCCGAGAAGTGGGCCCCGCCTGCCGGTCTCCCGGACATCTACATCGCCATGGGTCAGACGGCCGAGAACGTCGTCCAGGCCGAAGGCGTCACCCGCGAGGAGATGGACGAGTGGGGTGCCCGCTCGCAGCAGCGTGCCGTCGCCGCCCAGAACAACGGCTTCTTCGACCGTGAGATCACCGCCTACACCCTCCCCGACGGCACGGTCGTGTCGAAGGACGATGGTCCCCGCGACGGCACGACGGTCGAGAAGCTCGCCGGGCTCAAGCCCGTCTTCCGCCCCGACGGCTCGATCACGGCCGGCAACGCGTGCCCGCTCAACGACGGCGCCGCTGCCGTGGTGGTCATGAGCGACACCAAGGCCAAGGAACTCGGCATCAAGCCGCTGGCCCGCATCGTCAGCTCCGGCGTCACCGGCCTCAACCCCGAGATCATGGGCATGGGCCCGGTCGGCGCCTGCCGCCAGGCGCTCGAGCGCGCCGGCATGACGATGGCCGACATCGACCGGGTCGAGATCAACGAGGCGTTCGCCGCGCAGGTCCTGCCGTCGGCGAAGCACCTCGGCATCGACCTCGACAAGCTCAACGTCAACGGTGGGGCCATCGCGCTCGGCCACCCCTTCGGCATGACCGGCGCCCGGATCATGACCACGCTCCTGAACGTCCTCGAGGACGACGACAAGGAGTTCGGTCTCGAGTCCATGTGTGTCGGCGGCGGCCAGGGCATGGCGATGATCGTCCAGCGCCTCAGCTGATCGCGCACCGTCGCCTCGAGCGCCGGTTCCGACGCCCCCGTCCGGTCTCCGGACGGGGGCGTTTCGCGTCCCCGCACCGGACCAGCATCCCGCTCGGATCCCGGCCCTGGGCGACGAATCGTCAACGAATCGGTGCCCAGGTGGACCGACGAATGCGTCGGGAGGTCGCGAACGTGTGACAAATATGACAAGGCGATTCCTTGACGTCACGTGTTCGTCATGGTTCTGTAATGCGCCATGCCATCGACCCGTCGCGGTCGCGTCGCGACCCGCGTGGGTCTCGGCGCGTCCCTCCTCCTCACACTCGTGTTCTCCGCCCTCCTGTTCGGCGGTGCTCGCACGGCGGACGCCCAGGAGTCGGACGGTCCGGATGCGGACGTCCCGACCGCCAGCGACCCGGCTGCCCCCACCGGCGCCGTGCTCCTGCCGCTGCTCGACGTCGCCTCCACGGCCACGGGCCGAGCCGGCGACGTCGCGGCCACGCTGGCCACCGCGGCCACGCCACCCCCGCCGCCGCCGGTCTTCTGTCCCGCCCCGGGCTCCCAGTTCGTCGACTCGTGGGGCTTCGCCCGCTCCGGCGGCCGTCGCCACAAGGGCGTCGACATGATGGCGCCGTACGGAACCCCCGTCATCGCCCCGGTCGACGGTGTGGTGCGGTCGAGCCATTCGTCGCTCGGCGGGATCGGCTTCTACCTCGTCGATGCCGAGGGCAACGAGCTCTTCGGCTCCCACCTGGCCAGCCTCGACGTCGTCGGACCGGTCGTCGCCGGCCAGCAGATCGGCACCGTCGGATCGACCGGCAACGCCGGTTCGCCGCACCTGCACTTCGAGGTGAAGCCCGCCGGCTCCAGCTCGGTGAACCCGTTCCCCTACGCGTTCAACTGGTGTGCGACCGACTGGGATCAGCCCGACGCCACGGCACTCCTGCCCTAGGGCAGTTCGTCCCTTCCGTGTCGAGCGGCCATCATGGTCGACGTGGGCATGATTGCTGAGCCGAGACACGACCTCCCGTCGTATCTCTGGCCCCGGCCGAAGTACCGCGGGTTCCTGCACGCCGCCGGTGCGTTCGCGATCGTCCCGCTGGGCGCACTGCTGGTCGCGTCGGCGTCGTCGCCTCGGGCCCGACTGGCGGCCGCCATCTACGTCGTGGCGCAGCTGTTCGTCTTCTCGACATCGGCGCTCTACCACCTCGTGGCGTCGACGCCCACGGCCCGTCGACGGATGCAGATGGCCGACCATCTGATGATCTACGTCCTGATCGCCGGGACCTGGGTGCCGGTGTGCCTGCTGGTCCTCCCCGGGAGTCAGGGAGCGCAGTTCCTCGCGGGGGTCAGCGCGATCGCGGTCGCGGGCATCGTGCTCAAGTCGTTCGGGATCCACCGGTTCCCGAAGTCGAGCAACACCCTCTACGTGGTCATGGGGCTGGTGGCGCTGCTGGCGTTGCCGGCGATCATCCGCAACACCGACATGTCCGCGCTCGTGCTGCTCGCCACCGGCGGAGTCGCCTACCTGCTCGGAGCATTGGTGCTCATGCGCAAACACCCCGACCCCCGGCCGTCGATCTTCGGCTACCACGAGGTCTGGCACGCCTTCACCGTGGTCGCCGCCGCGTGTCACTTCGCCATGGTCTGGATCGTCGTCGGCGCGTAAGCCGTACGGTGTCGCCATGCGCGACATCGATGGGGAAAAGCTGGAACAGCTCGCGGCGCGGGCGCGACGGGAGATCGACAGCGGTCTGTTGCCGTCGTGCCAGTACGCCGTGGCGCTCGACGGGGAGATCATCGCCGGCGAGACGCTCGGCGATGCCACCGACGACAACCGCTACGTCGTCTTCTCGGCGACCAAGGCCGTGGTCGCCTCGACCTTCTGGACGCTGATCCAGGACGGCCTCGTCGACATCTCACTCCCCGTCGTCCACTACGTCCCCGAGTTCATGGCCGACGGCGAGCCGGAGCGTGGCCCGACCATCACCGTCGAGCAGGTCCTGCTCCACACCTCCGGCTTCCCCCACGCGCCCCTCGGTCCGCCGGCCTGGTGGACCCGCGAAGGTCGCCTCGACAAGATGCGCTCGTGGCGGTGCAACTGGGAGCCCGGCACCGCGTTCGAGTACCACGCCAGCACCGCCCACTGGGTCCTGGCCGAGATCATCGAGCGCCTGACCGGCACCGACTTCCGTGCCGTCGTACGTGAGCGCGTGCTCGATCCTCACGGGTTGGACCGGCTGCAGGTCGGTGTGCCCGAGGACGAGCAGGGTGACGTCACCGAGTTGGTCGCGGTCGGCGACCTGCCCACGCCCGACGAGATCGAGGCGGCCTTCGGCGTGCGTGAGCTGCCGCTCACCGAGGTCACCGAGGCGGCGCTGCTCGGCTTCAACGAACCGGCCGTGCGAGCTCTGGGGGTCCCGGGTGGCGGAGGCATCTCCGACGCATCGAGTTTCGCCCGCTTCTACCAGGCACTCCTGCACAACCCGAAGGGCGTGTGGGACGACGACCTCCTGGCCGACGTGACCACCAACGTCCGCAACACGTTCCCCGACCCCATGACGGGCGTCCCGATCCGGCGGACGCTCGGGCTGTGCACGGCCGGCGACGACGGCAAGGCCTCGTACCGCGGGTTCGGCAAGACCGGTTCGCCCCGTCGGTTCGGGCACAACGGTGCCGGCGGCCAGATCGTGTGGGCCGACCCCGACTCCGGGCTCTCGTTCGTCTACCTGACCAACGGCATCGACGCGAACCCCATCCGGCAGGCCAAGCGAGGCGTCGCCCTCAGCAGCATCGCGGCCGAGATCGTCACTCCCTGACGGTGGTCAGGTCGTGTAGTCGGCGTTGATGCGGACGTAGCCGTCGGTGAGGTCGCAGCCGTAGACCGTCGCCGCGCCTGCGTCGATTTCGAGGCTCACGTGGATGAGCACCTCGTCGCCGGCGAGGTACTGCTCGAGTTCGGCCAGCGCGGCGTCGTCGGCGGGGGCCGGGTAGAGCTCCTGGTCGCCGATCCGGATGACGACGCGTTCCTGATCGATGTCGGTGTCGTCGCTGCACTTGCCGATGGCCATGGCGATGCGGCCCCAGTTGGGGTCGGCGCCGTGCACGGCGGTCTTGACGAGCGGAGAGTTCACGATCGTCTTCGCCACGCGCTTCGCCTGGGCATCGTCCCTGGCGCCGTCGACCGTCACGACGATCAGCGTCTCGGCGCCCTCGCCGTCGCTGGCCAGTTGACGGGTCAGGTCGAGACACACCGCTTCGAGCGCAGCCTCGAACTCGTCGCCGTCGACGGCGCCGGCCTCGCCCGAGGCGAGCAACGCTGCGGTGTCGGACGTCGAGGTGTCGGTGTCGACCGAGACGCAGTTGAAGGTGCGGTCGACCACGGCACGGAAGCGCTGGTCGAGTTCCGCCTGCGGCACGGCGGCGTCGGTCAGCACGAAGGCGAGCATCGTGGCCATGTCGGGTTCGATCATGCCGACGCCCTTGGCGATGCCGACGATGGAGATGTCGCCGACCGCGGCCGTCGCCGACTTCGGGTGGGTGTCCGTGGTCATGATGGCCGTGGCCACGGCGCCGGCGTCGGTGCCGTCGGGCGCAGGCATGGACGAGAGATGGTCTCGCACCCGATCCATGGGGTAGCGCCGGCCGATCACGCCGGTCGACGCGATGAGCACCTCGGACGGGAGGCAACCGACGGCCTTGGCCACGCCCTCGGCCAGTTCGACCGCGTCGGCGTGTCCGGCAGCACCCGTGGCGACGTTCGCGTTCTTCGAGACGACCGCGATCGCACGCAGCGAGCCGTCGGCGACGTGCTCACGAGAGATCGTCACGCTCGGCCCGGCGAAGCGGGACTTCGTGAACACCGCGCTGGCCGCGCAGGGGACGTCGGCAGCGATGACCGCGAAGTCATCGGTGTCGTCCTTGATGCCGATGTTGGCGACGTGCGCCCGGAAGCCGCGAGGGAGTGCGATCACGGCGGGGAGTCTGTCAGCCCGTCAGGACGCGCCGTACACCGGTTCCGGCGGGTCGATCTCGCCGGTGAGGTCGTCGATCACGGCGCCGAGCTCGGCCGGGTCCCAGCGATCGCCCTTGTCGAGCATCGGGCCGTGGCGGAAGCCGTCCATCAGCGTCAGTTGGCCACCGTCGATCTCGAACACCCGTCCCGTCACCGATGCCTGATCCGATCCGAGCCACACCACGAGGGGAGCGACGTTGTCCGGGGACTTGGCGTCGAAGCCCGAGTCGGGGGCCGCCATGTCGTCGGCGAAGACGTCCTCGGTCATACGGGTGCGGGCGACGGGGGCGATGGCGTTGGCGACGGCGCCGTAGCGGCCGAGCTCGGCCGACTGCACGAGGGTGAGCCCGACGATGCCGGCCTTCGCTGCCGAGTAGGCCGCCTGGCCGATCGACCCGAGCAGGCCGGCACCCGACGATGTGTTGACGATCCGTCCCTTCGTCTCGCGTCCTTCCTTGGCCTCGGACCGCCACCATGCCGCGGCCATCCGGGACACGCAGAAGTGGCCCTTGAGGTGGACGCGGACGACGGCGTCCCACTCGTCCTCGGTGGCGTTGGCGAACATCCGGTCGCGTACGAAGCCGGCGTTGTTCACCACGGTGTCGATCGAACCGAAGGTCTCGATCGCCGTCTGGACCATGCGCTCGGCGCCGGCCCAGTCGGCGACGTCGTCGCCGTTGGCGACGGCCTGCCCGCCCATGGCCTCGATCTCGGCCACGACGTCGGCGGCAGCATCGCTGGTCCCGCGCTCGTCGGTCCCGTCGAGCTGCACGCCGAGGTCGTTGACCACGACCTTGGCGCCCTGGCGGGCGAACTCCAGCGCGTGGCTGCGGCCGATGCCGCGGCCAGCCCCGGTCACGATCACGACCCGTCCGTCACAGATGCCTGTCATGTGAGGGAGTCTGGCAGGATCTGACGCGGCGTCAGAAAGTCAGCCGCGGAGCGGATCAGAAACAGACGTCGCCGGCGGCGAAGAAGGCGTCCTGGGCCTCGGGGCTCGGCTCGTAGTCGAAGGTGTACGAGTCGACGAGTTCGGCGACGATCCACGGGTCGACGAGCGTGAGCTCGGCACGCATGCACGCCGCGGTCTCCTGATCGCCGGTGAAGGCGAGCAGGAACTCGTTCAACGCCTCCTCGTCGATGAACCCGCCCTGCGTTCCCGGGACGTAGGTCGTGGTCGGGAAGGTCTCGCCGTCGATCGGCTCGCCGAAGTCCTCGAACTCCTCGAAGTCGCTGAAGCCGTCCTCGAACGACTGCTCGAAGCCGAGGAAGAGCTGCTCGACCATGTCGACGATGGCGTCGAGATGGCTCCGCTCGAGGACCTCGAGGCCGCTCACCGTCGCGTCGAGTCCGGTCGCCACGGGAGCGACGAACCACTTGCCGTCGACGCGTTGCGTCGTGATGCCGATCTCGGGCGTGTCGATCTCCGGGAACTCGATGGGGTCGGCGTCCATCTCGTCGCCGAGGCCGAAGTCGAATCCGCCGCCGAACATCTCGTTGCTCAGGTCTTCGAGGTCGTCGGCGCACACGGGGCCGTCGGCGAAGGGCGAGTCCTCGAATCCGTCGATGTCACCCTCGATGGTGAAGCACTCGTCGTCGAACGACGCGGAGAACTCCTCGCCGTCGGCGGAGAACGTCAGCGCCCCGGAGTCGACGAAGACCGTCGCGGTGTCGCCCGACGTGTCGGAACGGAGCTCCAGGTCGTCGATGGTGAGCTCGAAGTCCTCGCTCATGGCGTCGGCCTCGGCCTGCGCCTCGGCGAGGAAGAGGTCGGCGTAGTCCTGGAGCGCTGCGAACTCGTTGGGCGACAGGCGAGCCACGGCATCGCGGAGGTCGAGGTCGGCGAGGGCGTCGACCATCCCCTGCACCGCGGCCTCGGGCGAGTCGGCGCCGACCGGCTCGATCGGTGCCGTCGGGAGCGGTTGACCGGCTTCGAGACGAGCGACCTCGGCCACCGTGTAGCCGATGCTCACGCGCCAGCCATCGCCGCCGTCGCGGGCGACCAGGAACACGTCCTCGTCGTTGATCTCGGAGGAGGTCGAGTCGCGGAATCCGCCGATCTCCCCGCCGAAGCGTTCGACGGTGTCGGAGATGAAGTCGCCGATGGGGAGCTGATCGGAGTCGATGCTCGTCGTCACGGTTCCGCCGGTCAGGTAGACGCGTGCCAAGCCTTCCCGCACGGGTTCGGTGCGGTAGGTGACGTCGGCGAACTCGAGGTCGAGACCGTTGACTCCGGCGAGGTCGAACGAGTCGTCGAGCACCTCGAGGCGCTCGAGTTCGCCGAACATGTCCTCGACCGGCCCACGGAGGGCGTCGCGCTCGCCCGGATCGAGGGCGGCCATCATGCCGAGCATGTCCTCGTCGCTCGCGGCGTCGATGAGGTCGGCCACGGCTTCCTCGGCCGAGCCGGGGCCAGAAGATCCGAGCTGGGTGACGGCGAAGACCGTGCCGCCGACGAGGAGGAGGACCCCGACGATGCCGGCCACTGCTCGACCGCCGAAGCCGGACGACGAGGTCACCTCGGACTCGCTCTCGAGCGTGAGGATCGACTCGATCGGCTGCTGGGGCGGTGGGGGAGGCGGCGGAACGGCCCCGATGGGGTCGTCTTCGCCGGTGGGTCCGAACTGGTCGCTCACGTGGTCCGCCTCTTGGTCGTGATCAGGGTGCCGATGCCCGTTCCGGCTGTGGCGGCACCGACCCCGACGGCGAGGATCAGGCCGGGCTCCACACCCAACGGCGACCTCGCCACCAGCCATCCGCCGGCGACCGCGATGGCCCCGATTGTACCCGCGGTCACCGAGACGAGAACGACGGAGCGCAGGGCGGCGGCGACGAGAACCAGCCCGCACAGCACGGGGACGACGTACCAGAGCACGGAGAGCGCCTCGTTCGCCTCGGAGAGCACGCCGGCGCGAACCGCCACGTCGACGACCTCGTAGCTCGATCGCGTGCGGGCGCCCGACGTGGCCCACGGCAGGAACGTCGTGAGGGTGGTGACGACGGCCCCGATCGTCGACGCCACGGCGAGTCGCGGGAGCGGTGATCGGGCGGTGGGCACGATCGCATGATGACCGATGCGGTCGGGGACGGGCGACGACGGCTCGTCTGGCATCTGGTCGTCCCCGAGTGCCACGGTGTCCCGCCATGTCGAGCGTCGTCGTCCCGGAGAACTGCGTCGGACCTCCGTCCATGGGGCACGGCGGCTATGTGGGGGGACTGCTGGCCCGCGAGATCGACGGTGCCGCCCAGATCACCCTCCGCCAGCCGACCCCTGTCGGCGTCGAACTCGAGATCGTCGACTGCGGCGGCGACCGGCTCGAACTCCGTCACGGCGACGAACTCCTGGTCGAGGCGACGCCTGGTGACCTGGACCTGTCGGTCCCGACGCCACCGTCGATCGACGAAGCTCGTGCCGCCGAGGCGGGATCGCCGTCTCACTGGGACGAGCGGGGCGTGCATCCGATCTGCTTCGGCTGCGGGCTCGCTCGCGACGACGACGAGGGGCTCGAGATCGCCGTCGGGCCGGTCACGGTCGACGGCGTCGACCAGGTGGCTGCCGTGTGGCGTCCCCGTGCCGATCAGGCCGATGCCGACGGCGTGGTCGACCGCCAGTGGGTGCTCGCCGCGCTCGACTGCCCGGGAGCGATGGCCTACATCGCCGACGGCACGCGGGCGGGACTGCTCGGTCGGATCATCTTCGAACAGTTCGCCCCGGTCCCGGTCGAGACCGACCTCGTGGTCACGGGCTGGCAGATCGGGGTCGATGGTCGCAAGATGCTCGCCGGCACCGCCCTCGCTGACGCCGACGGCACGATCCTGGCCGCCGCCAAGGCCACCTGGTTCGCCTTCACCTGACCCGACACCACCTGACCCCGACACGCCGTCTCGTGCCCCGAAGAACTCGTTCTGGGTGCGCGATCGGTACTCCTGACGTCCCGTTCGCGCACCCAGAAGCAGAATTTGGGGCGAGGGGCGGGGCGGGGCGGAACGTCAGAGGCGTTCGATGATGGTGACGTTGGCCTGGCCGCCGCCCTCACACATCGTCTGGAGGCCGTAGCGGCCGCCGGTTCGCTCGAGTTCGTGGAGCAGCGTGGTCATCAACTTGGCGCCGGTGGCACCGAGGGGATGGCCGAGGGCGATGGCGCCGCCGTTGACGTTGGTCTGCTCCGGCGTGAAGTCGGTGTCCTTGAGCCATGCAAGGACGACGGGTGCGAACGCCTCGTTGATCTCCACGAGGTCGATGTCCGACGCCGACAGACCGGTGCGCTCGAGGGCCCGCTTCGTGGCCGGGATCGGCGCGGTGAGCATGTAGATCGGGTCGTCGGCGAGGACGGTCATGTGGTGGATGCGGGCGCGAGGGGTGAGGTTGTGGTCCTTCACCGCCTGTTCGTTGGCGATGAGGAGCGAGGCCGACGCATCACTCGTCTGTGACGCGACGGCGGCGGTGACCCGGCCACCTTCGGTGAGCAGCGGGAGCGACCGGATCTTCTCGAGGTTCGGCTCGCGAGGTCCCTCGTCGACGGTGGCGCCGAAGCAGGGAACGATCTCGGCCTCGAAGCGACCCTCTGCCTGGGCCCGGAGCGCACGCTCGTGTGACTCGACGGCGAACGCCTCCATGTCGTCGCGGCTGATGTCCCACTTCTCGGCGATCATCTCGGCGGCGCGGAACTGGCTGACCTCCTGGTCGCCGTAGCGCTTGACCCAGCCCTCCGACGTGGAGAACGGGTCGGGGAAGCCGAGGGGTTCGGCGAGCGTCATGGCCGACGAGATCGGGACGGCGCTCATCGACTGGACGCCACCGGCGACCACGAGGTCCATCGTCCCCGACATCACGGCCTGGGCCGCGAAGTGGACGGCCTGCTGTGCCGAGCCGCACTGGCGGTCGATGCTGACCCCGGGGACGTGTTCGGGCATGCCCGCGGCGAGCCAGCAGGTACGGGCGATGTCGCCGGCATGGGGCCCGACCGAGTCGGTGTTGCCGAAGACGACGTCGTCGACGGCAGCCGGGTCGATGCCGGTGCGATCGATGACCGCGCTGATGCTGGCGGCGCCGAGATCGGCGGGGTGGACGCCGGCGAGTTGGCCGTTGGCCTTGCCTCGGCCGACTGGGGTGCGAACTGCGTCGACGATGTACGCCTCGGCCATGGTGGGTCCTCTCCAATACGCTCGGCCTCGTGGAAGCGCCGGCGCGATCTGACGGTGCGTCAGAACAGCGTAGATGGTGGCTCCTCCCGTTCTGCACCCTGGCGCTGGCCCTGGCGACCATCGCCGGCAGTCTGTGGTGGACCGACGACGCCTTCCCGATCGCGCCGTTCCGGATGTTCAGCTACGGCAACCGGCCGAACACCGTCGTGCGCGACCTCCGACTCGAGGGTGAGCTCGAGAACGGTGAGCAGATCCGGGTCGGGTGGAAGGCCGTGGGTCTGCGCCGGGCCGAGCTCGAAGGCCAGACCCACCCCAACCGCCGTGTCCCGGACGAGAACATGGAGGCCCTGGCTCGCGTCTACAACGAACGCCGGGACCCCGATCTCGTGCACCTCCAGGTCGTCGTTCGTCGCATCGCCATGGTCGACGGGCGTCCGGCGCCGGACGGGGAGACGTTCACGGTGATCGGCGACTGGGCGTCGGATGACTTCGACGGGCTCCGCGTCGAAGTCGACCTCCCGCTCGACGAGCCGACGCCGGGCTATCGCCGATGAACGCTGTCCGCCGATGGTGGGACGAGTACTGGTTCGCTGCCGTGCCGGTCGAACGCGTCGCCGTGTTCTCCCGGATCCTCCACGTGGTCGTGCTCTTCACGGTGTTCCGCACCGATCGATGGGTGGCGCAGCACGCCTACGCGCCCGAGGAGTTCTATCAACCCGTCGCGATCGGTCGACTGCTGCGGCTGCCCGCACCCGACCCCGGCACGATGACCGCGCTGCAGTGGGTGCTCGGTGTCTCGGCCGTGCTGGCGATCGTCGGCCTCGGCTCGCTGGCGTGGCGCCGGTTCGTCAACCTCGTGGTCGCCGGTTCGTACCTGACGTGGATCCTCTGGGCGTTCTCGTTCGCCAAGGTCGACCACGATCGGCTCACCATCATCGTGGCGCTCTTCGTCCTCGCGGTCGTCCCCGGCTTCGGTCACGGCGCCGACCGTCTGGCGGGATGGGGACTGCGGACCGTGCAGGTCGTGTTCGTCCTCGCCTATCCGCTGTCGGCGATCGCCAAGCTCCGACGTTCGGGCTTGGACTGGATCTCGAGCGCAGTGTTCGCCCGGGCCATCGTCCGCCGTGGCAGTTCGTTCGGCGACTGGTTCGTCGAGCGCCCCGGCCTGTTGCGGGCGGGACAGGCGGCGTTCATCGCCTTCGAGTTCCTCGCGGTGCTCGCGCTCCGTCGAGTGGGGCGGATCCGCTCGGCTGTGCTGGTCGGAATCGTGCTGCTCCACCTCTTCACGTACTTGTCGGTGGGCATTCACTTCCTCCCGCACACCATCTGCATCACGGCGTTCCTGCCGCTCGAACGACTGCATCCGCGGTGGCGAGCGGAGCGTCGGGTCGCGGTGGCCGCATGAGGCGGCTCGTCGCGCTGCTGCTCGTGTTCGGCGTGATGGCCGCCGGATGCGCTGACGACGGCTCCGCCGACGCTCCGACGACGTCCGAGGTCGAGGCCGACGGCGGACTGACCGACTTCGTGTTGCCGGCGGAGTCGGTCGGATCGATCGCCGGTTTCGAGGGCGTCGTCGCCCAGGAACTCGGCGACGTGCAGGTGCTCGAGAACCCGGATCCTCGCGGCCCGTGCGGCGGGGAGTCACCGCCCCCACCGACGCAGGGAACCGCAGGCCGGAGCTTCACCGGCGATGGTCTGTCGATCGTCCAGGTCGTCGCCGAGGGACCGGAGGTCGATGCGTTCGTCGCCGCGCAGCTCGCCGACATCGCCGAACCGTGCGGTCCGTACGAGTCGCAGACGAGCGCCGAGTCGACCCAGACCGTCGATCAGATCCAGATCGTGGTGCTGCCCGACGATGCTGGGTTCTTCACGACGTCACGGGTCGCAGACGGCGCGCAGGTTGTGTTCGCCGGGTCGGCGCTGGTGCGCGTCGACGGGGTCACATCACTCGTCTTCGCCCTCGGCTTCGAACCGATCTCGCTCACGGCGATGGAGTCGTTCGCCCGCCTGGTCGACGCCGAGCTCCGTTCCCGCTGACTCGCGGCGTGCAGTGTCAGAGCGACAACCGGAGAACGAACCGCCACAAGTGGCGCCTACGTGGCGCAACGCGAGTTGACCGGGAACGGCCCTGACCCACGAAACAACGGCACGTCTCCTGCTGGCGGGGTCAGCGAGCGGTGAGGCCGAGCGACTCGGCGACGAGCGCACGGTGGTGGCTGGCGTCGCCCCAGGCCCGTGACAACGCCCAGACCCGCTTGAGCCAGAGATGCAGGTCGTACTCGACGGTGTAGCCGATGGCGCCGTGGCACTGGAGCGCGACCTCGGCCGCCAGGGTGGCTGCGTCGGAGGCGAGGGCCTTGGCGGTGGAGACGTCGCGGGCCGCACCGGGGTCGTCGGTGTCGAGGCCGTGTGCCGCCCGGTGGACCATGGGGCGGGCGAACGCCACGTCCTTGGCTGCGTTGGCCAGATGGTGCTTCACCGCCTGGAAGCCACCGACGGGCTGACCGAACTGGTGTCGCTCGCTCACGTACGCGACGGTCGCGTCGACCAGGTGCTGGCCGAGGCCGACGAGGACGCCGGCGGTCCCGAGCGCACCGGCGAGGAAGGGATCGACGCCCGGGTCGACCGTGGTCCCGGACGTCCGGGAGGTGACCTCGACGAGGCGTCGGGAGCCGTCGACCGTCGCGACCGGCGACGTCTCGATCCCGGACTGCTCGTGCAGCGCACAGCCATCGTCGGTGACGAGCAGGACGACGTCCACGTCGGCGCCGGCGGGGACGTACGGAGCGGTCCCCGCATCGGTCGAGCCGAAGCACGCGGCGCCGGCGGCCGGCCCGCACACGAACGCACTCTCGACCCACGGGTGGGGGAGCGCGGCTCGGCCGACCTCCTCGGCCACGGCGACGCGGGTCACCCAGTCGAGGTCGGGATCGGTGGTGCCCATCTCGACGAGCGTCGACCAGATGGCCGGGTTGAGTTCGCCGTCCCACGCAGCACGGACCACGGCCGGCGGACAGCCGTCGGCCAACGCCTTGCGCACGGCCGCAGCGAAGTCGACTCGGTCCTCGCCCAGTGTGAACCTCATCGCTGGCACCACCCGTCGCACGAGTGGCCGGACCGGTTGCACTCGGGTCGCTCGCGCCGACGCATGCTCACTCGCTCGGCGAAGGTCACGGGTCGCTTCTCCTGGTCGTGTTGCTCGTCGGCCATCACTTCACCCGCGGGAGGCCGAGGACGCGCTCGGCGGCGATGTTGCGCTGGATCTCGTTGGTACCGGCGTAGATCGGGCCCGAGAGCGAGAACTGCCAGCCCTTGGACCAACTGCCGGCGGGACCGTCCTCGAGTTCGGCATCGGGGCCGAGCAGGTCGAGCGCCACACGGTGGAGTTCGACGTTGAGTTCCGACCACCAGATCTTGTTCAGGCTCGACTCGGCACCGGGTTCGACGCCGTCGTCGATGCCGGTGACGGTCTGGAGAGTGAAGGCGTCGTAGGCCTCGGCTCGCATCCACGCGTCGACGAGACGATCCCGCACGACCTCACGGCGACGCGACTCCGGCGTCTCGTTCCACAGGTCGATCAACCGCTGCGCCGTGGCCTTGAACCGTCCCGGCGAGCGGAGGGTGAGCCCACGCTCGGAGCCCGTCGTGGCCATCGCGACACGCCACCCGTTGTCGACGTCGCCGAGCACCGGGCCGCCGGGGAGACAGTCGTCGGGGAGAAAGGCGTCCTCGAAGAAGACCTCGGCGAATCCTTCGTCGCCGTCGAGGCGCCCGAAGCCGCGCACGGTCACGCCGTCGATGTCGAAGGGGACCATGAGATAGCTCAGGCCCTTGTGGCGCTCCGACTCGGGATCGGTGCGGAACAGGCCGAACAGGTGGGTGCAGAACGCGCCTCGAGTCGTCCACGTCTTCTGGCCGTTGAGCAGCCACCCGCCGTCGACGCGCTCGGCCTTCGAGCGGACCGACGCGAGGTCGCTACCGGCGTTCGGCTCCGACCAACCCTGCGACCACAGGTCCTTGGCGGCGGCCATGCGGGGGAGGACGTGGTCCTGCTGTTCCTGGTTCCCGAAGGCGAACACCGTGGGGGCGAGGAGGAAGATGCCGTTCTGGGTGACGCGCTGTGGCCCGCCCGCCCGGTAGTACTCCTCCTCGAAGATCAGCCACTCCCAGATCGAGGCGTCGCGGCCGCCGTACGCCTCGGGCCACGACACGACCGCCCAGCGGTCGGCGAACAACTTCCGTTCCCACTCGAGGTGACGGGCGAAGCCGTCCTCGGTGTCGCCGGAGCCGATCCCATGGGGGACGTTGGCCTCGAGCCAGCCCCGCGCCTCGGCCCGGAACGCCTCTTGATCGTCGGTCCAGCGCAGGTCCACGTCGGCGATTCTGACGCGGTGTCAGATCTCCGGGAAAATCGGGACCAGCCGGCCGCAGCCGCGGTCAGCGTCGGGTGAGCTTCCAGGCCATCTCGCTCGGCCACTGCTTCGCCCATGCCGACGTCATGGAGTAGCGGTCGTCGTCGATCTCGTCGGGGACCTGCAGTTCGAGGAACTCGTCGACGCGGAAGCCGGCGTCGTCGAACAGGGACATCCACGCGGAGATCGGCAGGTTGAACTCGACGCCACCGGGATCGACCTCGACATCGCTCCAGTCGAGGCGGTGGAGTCCGAAGTACGGCCGGTGGAGTCGCTCGTCGGCGATGTCGCCGTCGGGCGGGTAGCAGAGTTGGAGCATGGGATGGTTGGTGAGGAACGCCAAGCGACCGCCTGGCTTCAACAGGCGAGCCGCCTCGGGGATCCACACGTACGGATCGCACCACAGCGCGGCGCCGTACTCGCTGAACGCGAAGTCGAACGACGCGTCGGGTTCGGGCACCGTCTCGGCCGAGCCGTGATGGAGGGTGAGGTCGACGCCGTGTTCGGCAGCCAGTCGACGTGCGGTGGCGAGTTGGCCCTCGGACACGTCGATGCCCACGACCTCCGCACCGCGGCGCGCCATCCACGCCGACACGTAGCCCGTGCCGCAGCCGAGCTCGATCGCACGCATGCCGGCCATGTCGTCGGGGAGCAGCGCGATCCCTTCGTCGGGTAGCTCCCACGCCCCCCACTTCGGGGTCGAGCGGGCCCACGAATCCTCGCCGGATGCGACCCACTCGTCGGCCATGGCGTTCCAGTGGTCACGGTTGAGCGAGGCGTGTTCGGAGAGGTCGGAGGCGTCCACGGCGAAACGGTACGCCTGTCGCAGGTCATCCTGCAGGAGGACGACACGGTTCACTCCGCCGCCATACCGTGACGGCGATGCCCTCCCGTCCGCACCCGATCGAGTGGCTGAAAGCGCACCCGGTCGCGGCCGATGTCATCCTCGCCACCATCGTCGCGGCGTTGATGATCCCCTCGCCCTGGTACGCGCCGGACGAGCCCGGGGTGGTCTACCGCGACGTCAATCTGCTGGCGCCGCTGTTGATGGCCGCCTCGTCGGTACCGCTGGTCTGGCGGCGCCGGTCGCCGATGCGGGTCCTGCTCGTCGTCGGCGTCGCTGCGGTGGTCTACGAGGTCCTCGCCTTCCCGTCGCCAGCGCTCACCGTGGGCGTCCTGGTCGCCCTCTACACCGTCGGGGCGCACTGTCGACGCGTTCCCTCGCGCCTCGGCCTTGCGTTCACCCTGTCCGGAGTAGCGATCGTCCTGTCCGCAGCGCGCTGGCACGTCGACCTCAACGTCATCGCCAGCAACGCCTTCATCTTCATCACCGTCTGGGTCATCGGGGACAACCTCCAGACCCGACGCGCCTACGTCGAGTCGTTGCGTGAGCGAGCCCGGGTCGCCGAGGAGACCCGAGCAGCCGAGGCCGAACGAGCGGTCATCGACGAACGGAACCGCATCGCTCGTGAGCTGCACGACGTCGTGGCCCACAGCGTGAGCGTGATGGTGGTGCAGGCCGGCGCCGGACGCCGGGTCATCGGCCCGGATCCCGAGCGGGCGCTGCAGGTGTTCGAGACCATCGAGACCACCGGCCGTGACGCATTGAACGAGATGCGACGGCTCCTCGGCATGCTCCGTGACGACGACGCTCCCGTCGCGCTCGTGCCCCAGCCGTCCCTGTCCGGGCTCCGTGGCCTCGTGGAGCAGTTCGTGGACGCCGGCCTCCCGGTCGACCTCGTCATCGAAGGCGACGAGGAGCAGCTCCCCGCCGGCGTCGAGCTGTCCGCCTACCGCATCGTGCAGGAGGCCCTCACCAACTCGCTGAAGCACGCCGGGCCATCGGCGACGGTCGAGATCGTGGTCCGCTACCGCGACGAGGGCGTGGAGATCTCCGTCGTCGACGACGGCCGCGGCGTCACGGGAGACCCTGGCGACGGCCATGGACTCGTCGGCATGCAAGAACGGGTCGACGTCTTCGACGGCGAACTGAAGATCGGTCCTCGCCCCGGCGGAGGCTTCGAGGTCCGGGCCACGTTGCCGACGCAGGAGCCCGTCACGCCATGAGCATCCGGGTCCTCGTCGTGGACGACCAGGCACTGGTGCGGGCTGGATTCCGCATGATCCTCGATGCCGAGCCCGACATCGACGTGGTCGGCGAGGCCGAGGACGGCATCGAGGCGGTCGAACTGGCCGCTCGCGCCCGCCCGGACGTGATCCTCATGGACATCCGGATGCCTCGTCTCGACGGTGTCGAAGCGACCGCGCAGGTCACGTCGACCGAGGACGCGCCTCGGGTCCTCATCCTCACCACGTTCGATCTCGACGAGTACGTGTTCGCCGCGCTCCATGCCGGGGCCAGCGGCTTCCTTCTCAAGGACACGCCAGCCGAGGACCTCGTGGATGCGGTGCGCGTGGTGGCGGCCGGCGAGGCGCTGCTCGCACCGTCGATCACCAAGCGGGTCATCGAGGAGTTCGCCAGCCAGGGTCCGTCGCCGGACGACGGCGGTGTCGACCTGTCGGGTCTGACCGACCGCGAGATGGAGGTCCTGACCCACATGGCGAAGGGCCTTTCCAACCGCGAGATCGCCGACGAACTGATCCTCGGTGAGACGACGGTCAAGACCCACGTCGGCCGGATCCTGATGAAGCTCCACCTCCGCGACCGGGTCCAGGCCGTGGTCCTGGCGTACGAGTCCGGGTTGGTGCGACCGGGTCACTAGCCCGTAGGGATGACGGCCGCTCCAGCGGAGTCATCCTCCAGGAGGATGTCGGTTCGTCCTCCGGCCCGATGGCAGCAGGATCGGGGATTCGTACGGTCGATCCATGACCAACACGACCTTCCCCCCAACCCCCGTCGCCGTCCGTACCGTCGCCGCGGCTGCGCATCAGGCGACCAAGCGCTACGGCGCCGGCGACACCGCGGTGACCGCGCTCGCCGATGTCTCCGTCGACTTCTACGCCGGTGAGTTCACCGCCATCATGGGCCCGTCCGGCTCGGGCAAGAGCACGCTGATGCACAGCGTCGCCGGCCTCGACGGACTGACCAGCGGTTCGGTCTGGATCGGCGACGTCGACCTGACCACGCTCAACGACAAGCGGCTCACGCTGCTGCGGCGAGAGAAGATCGGCTTCATCTTCCAGGCGTTCAACCTGGTGCCGACGCTCACCGCCATCGAGAACATCACGCTTCCGCTGGCCCTCGCCGGCCGGACGCCGGACCCGGAGTGGCTCGACCTGGTCGTCCGCACCGTGGGTCTCGGCGACCGACTGGGGCACCGGCCCAGTGAGCTGTCCGGTGGGCAGCAGCAGCGTGTGGCCGTGGCCCGTGCGCTGGCGAGTCGGCCGGAGATCATCTTCGGCGACGAGCCCACCGGCAACCTCGACTCCCGCTCGGGTGCCGAGATCCTGGCCTTCATGCGTCAGGCCGTGCGCGAGCTCGGTCAGACGATCGTGATGGTCACCCATGACCCCGTGGCGGCGTCCTACGCCGACCGGGTCCTGTTCCTCGCCGACGGCCAGATCGTCGACGAGATGTCCGAGCCGACGCCCGACCGGGTGCTCGACCGCATGAAGCACTTCGGAGAGTGATCTCGATGTTCCGCACGACAATCAAGGATCTGGCGGCACGCAAGTTGCGGCTCCTGACCACCAGCATCGCAGTACTCCTCGGCGTGGCCTTCATGGCCGGCACGCTGGTGCTCACCGACACCATCGGAGCCACGTTCGACGGTCTCTTCGCCGACGTGAACTCCGGTACCGACGCCTACGTCCGCGGCGAGGCCGCCTTCGACAACGCCGACTTCGGTGCCCAGCGCGCTCGGCTCGACTCGTCGCTCGCCGACACCATCCGCTCCGTCGACGGCGTCGTCGTCGCCGAGCCGAGCATCGAGGCCTACACCCAGATCGTCGACAAGGACGGCGGGGCGATGGGCGACCCCGACATGGGAGCTCCCACGTTCGGCGGAAACTGGCTGACCGACGATTCCCTCAATCCCTTCGAGCTGGCCTCCGGGCGGGCACCCGAAGCAGCCGGCGAGGTCGTCATCGATCAGGGCAGCGCGAAGGCGGCCGACTTCGCAGTCGGGGACCGGACGACGGTCATCACCCAAGCCGGGGAGCAGCCCGTCGAGATCGTCGGCATCGCCACCTTCGGCGGCGCCGACAGCCCCGGGGGAGCCAGCTACACCCTCTTCACGCTCGACGCTGCGCAAGATGCACTCACCGCACCCGGCAAGGTGGACGCCATCAAGGTGGTCGCCGCCGACGGGGTGAGCGACGAGCAGGTGGTCGAGCGCATCGCGGAAGTGGTCCCCGACGAGGTCGAGGTCCTCACCGGCGCCGAGATCACCGCCGAGGACCAGGCCGACATCAAGGAAGGACTGGGCTTCTTCAACACGTTCCTGTTGACCTTCGCCCTGATCGCCCTCTTCGTCGGCTCGTTCATCATCTACAACTCGTTCTCGATCCTCGTGGCCCAGCGCAGCCGTGACATGGCGCTGCTGCGAGCGATCGGCGCGAGTCGTCGACAGGTGCTCGCCTCGGTGCTGTTCGAGGCCGTCGTCGTCGGCGCCATCGCCTCGGTCGTCGGCCTCGCCGCAGGCATCGGTGTTGCGGCCGGTCTCAAGGCGCTGCTCGACGGCATGGGAATCGATGTCCCGGCCGGCGACATCGTCATCACCTCCGGCACCGTCATCACGTCGATGATCGCGGGTCTCGGTGTGAGCGTCGTCTCGGCGTTCTTCCCCGCTCGTCGGGCGGCGAACGTGGCCCCGATCGCCGCCATGCGCGACGTCGCCGTCGACAGTTCCGGCAGCAGTCGCAGCCGGGCGGTCATCGGTTCGGTGGTCACGGTGCTGGGCGCGGCGTCCATCGCCAACGGCCTCTTCTCCGGGGGTGACTCGGCGATCGCCGCCGTCGGCCTCGGCGTGATGCTGGTGTTCCTCGGCGTCGCGGTGCTCGGTCCGATCGTGGCCCGGCCGCTGAGCCGGTTGTTGGGATCGCCCTTGCCCCGTCTCCGGGGAGTCAGCGGGACCCTGGCTCGCGAGAATGCGATGCGGAACCCCAAGCGCACATCGGCCACGGCCGCGGCGTTGATGATCGGTGTCGCCCTCGTCGGCTTCATCACCATCCTGGCGTCGTCGGTCAAGGCCTCGATCGCCGACACCGTCGACAACGCGTTCGTCGGTGACCTGGTGATCGACTCGGGCTTCTGGGCCGACGGCGGGTTCAACCCTGATCTGGCCGCATCCATCGCGGCACTTCCGGAAGTCGACGCAGTGGGGAACCTCCGCAACGTGCCGGCGGAGATCGACGGTTCGGGCGCCATGCTCGTCGGGTTCGACCCACAGACCATGGACCAACTGTTCGACCTCGATGTCGAGCAGGGATCGTTCGCCGAGCTCGGCAGCAGCGAGATCGCCGTGCAGGCTGACGAGGCGTCCGACCACGGCTGGGAACTGGGCGACACCGTCCCCGTGCGCTTCGCCGAGACCGGCGTCCAGGAGTTGACGATCGTGGCCACCTACGGCGACCACGACGTCATCGGGCCGTACGGCGTGGCCAACGCGGTGATGGAAGCCAACGTCGCCGACCAGTTCGACCAGATGGTGTTCATGGATCTGGCCGACGGTGTGGACATCGATGCCGGTACGGCTGCCGTCGAGGCCGCCGTGGCGTCGAACCCTCTGGCCGAGGTGCAGGACCGGGATGCGTTCAAGGACTCGAAGGGGGCGGAGATCGACACGATCCTCAACCTCATCTACGTCCTGCTCGCTCTGGCCGTGATCATCGCGCTGCTCGGCATCGCCAACACCCTGGCCCTCTCGATCTTCGAGCGGACCCGGGAGCTCGGCCTCCTCCGGGCCGTGGGAATGACCCGGGCCCAGCTGCGGGCGACCGTGCGCTGGGAGTCGGTGATCATCTCCCTGCTGGGGACCACCCTCGGGCTGGTCATCGGCGTGGGGTTCGGCTGGGTGATGGTCGAGGCGCTGGAGTCCGAGGGCATCAGCACGTTCGTGGTCCCCGGCGGTCAGCTCGCCGTCATGGTGGTGATCGCCGCCATGGCCGGTGTCGGGGCCGCCATCCTCCCCGCACGTCGGGCCGCTCGGCTCGACGTCCTGGAAGCGATCGCTTCCGCTTGACTCTGCCGCCCTCCCCGGCAGACACGTGGCGCCCGGTTCGATCCGGGCGCCACGTCCGCGTCCATGACGACCATGATGAGGACCGATGACGATCGACGAGGAAGGGGCCGACCGGACGATCGCTCCCACGCTCGGCGTCGAGCAGATCACTGCGATCGTGGCCGAGGTCGAGCCCGCGTCGACGGTGCGATCCACGGCAGACATCGTCGGCGGCCTGTCGTCGTGGATGACGACGGTCGACGTCGATCGCCCGGACGGATCCAGTCACCGGTTGGTCGTGCGCCGTGGTCGTCGTCCGGACTCCGACCGCCACACCCTCCCGTTCGGCACCGAGTTCGCGTTGCTGCGTCATCTCGACCGAGCCGGCGTCCCGGTCGCGACGCCTCGTCACTTCGACGACTCCCACCAGATCGTCCCCCAGGACTTCGTCGTCCTCGACTTCGTCGCCGGGTCGACACGCTTCGCTGCCGACGACCCGCTGCCCCTCGCTCGTCGCATGGGCGAGGTGCTCGCCGGCGTCCACGCCGTGGGGCTCACGTCGGCTCCGTCGCTGCCGAAGCACGTCGACCGGATGGAGGGATGGATCCTCACCGACCTGAGTCGTCGGCCACCCGACCCCTCGCTGCGAGAGGATCTGATCCGCGAGCACCTCGAACCTCGCTGGCCACCGCCGCCGTCCGAGGAGTGTCTGTTGCATGCCGACTTCTTCCCGGGGAACGTCGTCTGGAACGACGGCGACATCGCTGCGGTCATCGACTGGGAGTCGGCAGCGATCGGCGACCCCATGGCCGACGTCGCGACCACGCGCCTCGACCTGCGATGGGTGTTCGGCGCCGACGCATCGGACGCGTTCACCGACAGCTACCTGGCGCGGACGGGACGGTCGACCGACACGCTCGCGATCTGGGAGCTCGTCGTCTCGCTCCGTCCCGCCGGAGCGCTGTCGCTGTGGGCGAGCGACATGGCAGACCACGGACGTCCCGACATCACCGCGGACACCATGCGGGCTGAACAGCACGCGTTCGTCGACTCGGCGATCGGACGACTCGCCGGCAACTGAGCCAGTCGCCGAACGCGGCGGAGTCAGGCCGGAAGGACCTCGGCGGCGAGCTGCTCGGGCGACATCGAACCAGGCGCGGCTCCGCTTGTCGCCAGCTGTCGGCCAACACGCTGGAGCGCCTCGTTCACCGGCGTGGCAATGCCGTGGAGTCGGCCCAGGAGGACGATCTCGCCGTTGAAGAGATCGGTCTCGATCGAGCCGCTGCCCCGGGCGAGGCTCTGCCACGACGATCCGCCGCCGCGTTCGGCGTCGCCCACTGGCCGCACGGAGATGTGGTCGCCTCGCCGCTCCTGGTCCTCCTCGGCCGAGGCGACGTCGACACCACACGCCTCGAGGACGCGGTCGGCCTCGGCCCACATCGCCTCGAGCACGACGCCGTTGCCATGGGCCCGCCCGCATGCCGCGTCGACGACGTTGCCGAGGTTCATGAGGAGCTTGCGCCACTTCCACCGCATGATGTCGTCGCGCACCACGGATTCGAAGGTCGAGGTTCGGAGGGCGCTCGAGATGGTCTCGGCCACGTCGTCGGAACCGCTGGGGTAGCGGCCGATGTCGAGGATGCCCGTCGTCGGCGCCGAGCTGGCTTCGACGACGCCGGGCACCAGATGAGTCGCAGGCAGCATCACCGGCGCGGCGTAGACGTCGCGGAACACCCGTAGGAATGCGGCCTCGTTCGCGACGCCGTTCTGGAGGCACACGATGGGGAGGTCGGGAGCGAACGGCGCGAGCGCCTCGATGGCGTCGGGGGTGTGTTGGCCCTTGACCGCGACGAGCACCACGTCGTCGGCCGTGGGCGAGAGTGTGGCGACGTCGTCGGTGACCGGCACCCGGACCGTGGCCGAGGCATCGGGGTCGTCGATGCGGAGCCCGTTGTGTTCGATCGCATCGCGGTGGTCCCCTCGTGCGACCAGCGCGACGTCGTGGCCCGACTGTGCGAGCCGCGCGCCGACCACGCCACCGATCGCTCCGGCGCCGAAGACGATGAACCGTGGCGGGGTGGTCATCCCCCCAGTCTGTCGCCTGTCAGTCGGGAAAGGGTCGCCTGGGCTTCGCTGATGATCTCGCCGATGACGTCGGCGACGGTGGGCAGTGCGTCGATCACACCGGTGACCTGTCCGGTGGGGAGGATGCCGACGTCGGGCTTGCCGTCGACCATCGAGGCCTTGATCAGCATGGGTGCATTCGCCGCGAGTGCGAGCTGGCTGAGGGTGAGGTCCTGGTGCTTGCGCATCGCCAAGCCCTCCTTGACGAGGTCGCGCAGCGACGTGCCGGTCTCGGACCGGAAACGCAGAGCAGCGAGCGCCGCCTTGGGGAACCGGGTGAACGGCGAGGCCTTCTCGATCTCGTCGACGACGTCGGTGCGGATGACTCGTTGGGGTGCGCCGTCGATGGCGGTGGTGACGACGGTGTCGGTCACCGACGCTGCGAGGTAACGGACCTTGGTCTGGCTCGGCACCCGGGACTCCTCCGTCAGGAGGAACCGAGTGCCCATGGCGATGCCGTCGGCGCCGTAGGCGAGCGCGGCGACGAGGCCCCGCCCGGAGTGGAATCCGCCCGCACCGAAGACCGGGATGTCGTCGGCCACGGCGTCACAGACCGCGGGGAGGAGGAGCGACGTCGGGACCGGGCCGGTGTGGCCGCCACCTTCGCCGCCCTGCGCGATGACCGCGTCGACGCCCCACTCGAGCATCTTCTCGGCGTGCCGCTTGGCGCCGACGGTGGGCATCACGAGCACCCCTGCGTCGTGGCAGCGGGCGATCGCCTCCTTGGTCGGAGCGCCGGCGAAGCTGACGACCGACGCACCGTTGGCGGTCACGAAGGCCAGGCGCTCGACGAGATCGGGCTGGTCGGCGCGGAAGTTCACGCCGAAGGGCTTGTCGGTCTTCTCGCGCACCGAGCGAACGGCGTCTTCCAACTGGGTCGGGGTCATGGTGACGGCGGCGAGGATGCCGAGGCCGCCAGCGGACGACGTCGCTGCGGTCAGTCGTGCGCCGGACACCCATCCCATCCCGGTCTGGACGATGGGTACGTCGATGCCGAAGACGTCGCAGGCGCGGGTGTGGAGAAGATCTGACACGGTGTCAGATCCTAGGACCCTGTCGTCGGCTGCCCCGACCGCGCAGTCCTACCGACCGGTCGGTAGGCTGGCGATTCCATGAGCGCCGGCATCGAACTCTCCACTGACGAACGCCCCCGCTGGATGCCGTCGTTGGCCTTCCTGCTGTTGAACTTCTCGCCGTTGCTGATCCTGTTCACCGGCGTCAGTCGCACGTCGCTGATCCTCTGTGTCGTCTTCTACGTCGTCCGTATGTGGGGGATCACCGCGGGGTTCCACCGCTACTTCGCGCACCGCGCCTACAAGACGAACCGTGCCTTGCAGTTCGTGCTCGCGTTCGTCGGCGGCGCAGCGGCCCAGAAGGGCGTCCTGTGGTGGGCGTCCCATCACCGGGGGCACCACCGCTACACCGAGACCGAGAAGGACCCACACACGCCGCTCAAGGGCATCTACCAGTCGCACATCGGGTGGATCGTCACCGAGCGTTGGAGCCCGACCGACTGGGACGCGATCGACGACTTCGCCAAGTTCCCCGAGTTGCGGTTCTTGAACAAGCACGACTGGATCGCGCCGTGGACGTTCGGCGTGACGGCGTTCCTGGTCGACGGGCTCCGTGGTGTGGTCGTCGGATTCCTCCTGTCGACCGTGCTGTTGTGGCACGCCACGTTCTGCGTCAACTCGCTGGCGCACATCATGGGCCGACGCCGCTACGCCACCGGCGACACGTCGCGGAACTCGGTCTTCGTGGCCCTGATCACCGGTGGCGAGGGATGGCACAACAACCATCACCACTACCCGCCGGCGGCCCGCAACGGCTTCTTCTGGTGGGAGTTCGACCCGACCTACTACTCGCTCCGGGTGTTGTCGTGGTTCGGCGTCGTGCGTGACCTACGGGTGCCCAACGAGAAGGTGCTCGCCGGTCCGCGGGTGAAGGAAGGCGCGCTCGACGTCGGCATCCTGCGCTCGCACGTGCTCAAGGCCGGCGGTGTCACCGCCCGCTCGAAGAAGCTCGCCGCCGGACTCCAGGACGGTCTCCACGACGGACTCGACGAGGTCGAGGCCGCGCTCCACGGGTCGATCGAGACCGCCAAGCTCGCCGCACGCAATGCGCGCCGGCGGGTCGCTCCCGACGCCGGGTAGTCGCCCGTCCGTCTCCCGGGTGCCCGGAGTCCGACCTGACGGGGGCAGGTCGGTCCGTGCAGTGTCGTAGCGACAGCGAGGGATGCCGATCGGGCACACTTCGGTCGTGGCTCCGTCGTCGTTCCGGAAGGGCGCCCTCTTCGGCTCGGTGGGGGTCCTCGTCGTCGAGGGACTCGTCGTCGTCGCCGTCGTGGTCGCGTGGATGGTCATCGCCCGGGACGACACGCCTGATCCAACTGCCGCGAGGCGAGCGGTCTTCGGCACGGTGACGAGCACGGAGCCGAACCTTTGCGTCGAAGGCGAGCCAGAGGATCCCGACAGGCCGCCGCCGGAGTGGTGCGGACCGACGGCCAGCGGCATGGCCACCGGGGTGACCGTCGGCGATCTCGTCGAGGGCACGATCATCGGGGTCGAACTCGACCCTGGTTCCGGCTTCGCGTGGACCTTCTGGGAGTCCCTGACGCTGCGCTCGGGCTGACTCTCGGAGCGCTCGATCCGGCGACGATGATCGCGTCGTCGACCAGGAAGTGGCGACAACGTGGCGCTCGACGGATGCTGGATCCAGGCGATCGGCCGCGGGGAGTCAGGGTGTCGGTGGCTTCGGCATCATCGACAGCATCGCCTCGAGGATGCGAGCCAGCGCCGTGAGCGTGGTGAAGAGCTGCTTGTCGCGTCCGGCGGCGTCGTCCTCCAAGCCCAGCATGAGCTCGAGCCCGATGAAGACCGACACGATGAGATAGGCGAGGTCGGCGGTGGGCACGACCGCCACGTAGGGCGAGTCGCCGAGCGCTTCGACCAGGGCGGCCTCGACGGTGTCGGCCCACGGCTGGAAGCGCTCGCGGAGCGGGGCCTTGAGGTCGGGCTCGGTCGCGACGCTGGCCAGCAACTGGGCGAGGATCGCGATGTGGCCGTCCTCGAGCTCCTCGAGGTGGAGTTCGCCGGCGATCCCGACGATGTCCGCCAGCGAGTCGACGCCGGCGAGCCGGTCCGCGTAGCGGTCGGTGCGCTCGATCGAGAGCTGATCGAGGGCGGCGATGAACAGATCGTTGAGCGAACCGAAGTGGTAGAAGATCAGCGCCTGGTTGAAGTCTCCACGGCGAGCGATCGCACGGGCGCTGGCCCCCATCATCCCGTCCATCCGGAGGCTCTCGCGGGCGGCAGCGATGATGCGGGCCTTGGTGTCGTCGCTCGACGATCCCTTGTTGGTGCCCTTGGCGCCGGTGCGTGCCATCTCGTGAACCTAACGATCAGCCGAACACATGTCGGCAGTGGTCGTCGGTGCACTCGGGCTGGCGGACGAACCGGGCCAGGTCGCCACGCCGCTTCGAGAACTGCTCGAAGAACCGTCCGGCCATGGGCGCGAGCGTGGGTCCCGAGAGTCGGTACGACCACAGCCGATACTCCACCGTCGCCCACAACGCCATGAGGAATGCCGCCGGCCCGATCCATGCCTCGCCGCGGTCGCTGACGACCACCAACTCCTTTCCGAGCCAGGGAAGGTGTGGGCCGAACCGCTCGGTCGCCTGCGGCGAGTCGGTGGCGAGGAACGACAACGGGACGTGGGTCGGCTGCGTCTCGAGCCAGTGACGGCAACGGACGCAGATCGGGCAGTCGGCGTCGTAGAGCACCAACAGCCCGCCGGGCGACTGCGCAGCGGCAGCCACCCGGCCCTCGGTGGTCATCGAGACGAGCATCTGCGGTCAGCCCACCGGCTGCCACTCGGCATCGGCCGGCGGCGGGGGCGGGGGGACGAAGACCTGCGGCGCGACCGGCGGCGGCATGTGGGCTGCCGTGGCCCGGCGACGGACTCGGTAGAAGACGTAGAGGTTGGCGAAGTGCACGGCCGCGAGCGTCAGCAACAGGACGCCGAGCTTGTTGGCCAGGACCTCGAGGGCCTCGACGGCGCCGTCCACCTCGTCCGCCCGGAGCAGCACCGCTGCGTACCCGAGGTTCGCCATGTAGAAGCCGGTCACCAGCAGGCGGTTGACCGCGGCGGCGAGTCGGGCGTCGTCGAAGACGTCCTCGAGGAACACGGCGCCGTTGTTGAACAGGGTTCGGGCCAGCCACACCACGAGCCCCACGGCCACTGCGCTGTAGACGAGGTACACGCCCACCATCGGATCACCCATTGCACGCTCCTTTGTGTTTGGTCATTCGTATTGAGCACTTGCTCAAAGAATGATTGAGCGACCGCTCAAAGTCAAGTGACGTCGGTCACGGACCTTGGTCCCGTCGGCCGGGCCCTTCGGCCCTTGGCGCGCCGCCGGGAGATCGTCAGACTCGGTGGATGGACCCCGACACGCCCGCGCGCGTCGCCGACGTTCTCGGCACCCTCGCGATCGCAGGGTCCATCGCCACCGTGCTGCTGGTGGTCGGGCTGCTGGTCCCCAGCGCCCAGGCGAGGATCGTGGCCACCATCGGCGGGTCCGGGACAGCGTTGGCAGCCGGCATCGCCGCCGTCGCGATGGGCGGAAGCCTCTGGTTCAGCGAGTCCGCGGGCTTTCCCCCGTGCGAACTGTGTTGGTACCAGCGCATCGCGATGTATCCGTTGGTCGTGGTCCTGGCCGTGGCCTCCTGGCGAGGCGAACGCTCCGCTCGACTCATCGCTGCGCTGCTCGCCGGCGCCGGGCTGATCGTCAACGTCTGGCACAACGTGATCGAGACCAATCCCGAACTGGCTGGTGACTCGTGCGACCCCGACAACCCGTGCACGTTGCGCTGGGTCGAGGGGCTCGGCTTCTGGACGATCCCTCGTCTGGCCGGCGTGTGCTTCGTCCTGATCCTGCTGCTGACCGCCATCGACCATCTCGCCGACCCCGGAGCCGACTCATGAGCACGTCCCGTACGACCCCCTCCCGCCCCTCGAACGGGCCCGACCCCAAGGTGATCGGTGGCGTCGTCGTCGGCGTCCTCGTCCTGCTGGTCGCATCGATCGTGTTCGTGACCTCGGGAGGCGACGATGCCGACACCGCGTCGGTCGACCCGAAGCTGGAGTACGGGATCATCACGGCGAAGGGCGACCGGCTCCCGACGATGCCCGAGGTCGGCGACGACCCCGCCGTCGGCCTCGTGGCACCGAGCGTCGTGAGCGAGCGGTCGGTCGGGCAGGTCCGCCTGGAGCCGGGCGTCGACGACCAGCCGACCATGGTCGTGTTCCTTGCCCACTGGTGCCCGCACTGCCAGGCCGAGCTCCCGCTCCTGGTCCAGATGGATGCCGATGGGGCGTTCGACGGCGTCCGGTCCGTGGCTGTGCTCACCAACACCACCGAGGCCCGACCCAACTTTCCGCCGTCGAGCTGGCTGGACGACGAGGGTTGGACGGGTGACCGCCTGTTCGACGACGCCGAGGCGTCGGCGGCATCGGCCTACGGCCTGGCGAGCTTCCCGATGATGGTGTTCCTCGACGCCGAGGGCACGGTCGTCGAACGCCTGACCGGCGAGCAGCCCGCAGACGCGATCGCCGCAGCGGTCGCCGCCATCACCGCCTGAACCCGCCCATCGACCACCCGCAGATCTGGTTCTGGGTGCGCGATCGGTACTCCAGACATCCCGATCGCGCACCCAGAACGAGGCTGGCGGGGTGGTGGCGGGGGATGGGGGACCTCAGGAGGGGTCGGGGACTTCCTTCTCGCGCGCTCCGGCGGGGTCGATGACCTCGCGGATGAGCTCGAGTTCGTCGGCCGTCGGCAGGCGCGACTCGGGAACTTCGGCCGGGATGACGAGGCTGAAGCCGGTGGCCTCGACGACCTCGTCGACAGTGACGCCCGGGTGGACCGAGCGCAGGCGCATCGAGTGGTTCTCGGTCTCGAAGTCGAAGACGGCGAGGTCGGAGATCACGCGGGGCAGGTGGTGGAACCGGGCGGCCTCGGGTCCGAGCTGGGCAGCGCGGTCGTAGCCGATGCCGCAGACGGTGTCGACGGCCTCGACGAACACACGGCCCGACTGTTTGGGCACCCAGTACGAGGTCTTGTCGTTGATCGTGTTGCCCGGAGCACCGCGGTAGCCGAGGAGTGCGACGTTGGGCTTGTCGAACGATCCCAGCGCAGCGATGTTCTGGTTGCCGAATCGGTCGATCTGTGTGGCGCCCATCATGACGTGGCGGCGCCCGGACCAGACGATGTCGAACATCCGGCGGTACGGGTTCCACGCTTCCGTGGTCCATGCGTCGCCGCCGTTCACGGCGACGTCGCCGGCGATGAGCCGTGCCTCGCCGTCGGTCATCATCAGGTCGGGCTCGAAGGTGGCGCGGGCGAGCCGGCCACCGATCATCGGAATGGTGCCGATGGGGTTGGCGAGGATCTCGCCGTCGCCGCGGAATGCCTCGGCCACCGCCACGACACAGACCTCGGCGCGGGTGATGTGCTGGCTCATGCCGTCACCGCCTTCTGGTAGTCGGCTTCCGAGCCGGCGAGGTACTCCGCCACGAACGACTCCCACGCGCCGTCACCCTTGGCCGAGCCGGCGTAGGCGCGCAGGAAGGCGTCGTCGGTGTCGTGGTCCGGCACACACGAGGTGGGGTGCGCCCCGTTGGGGGCCTCGACCACACCGGTCACGAACATTCGGTTGGTCCGGCGGGTGTGGAGCGGCGCCTCGTCGGCGAGGTCGTCGGTGGAGACGAGCTTCTCGCACGACACGAATCCCATGGCGGCCGCTTCCAACATCAGGTCGTCGAAGTAGAGGTCCGGGCCGAGGAACGCGGCGTTCCCCTTCTCGTCCGCTCGGTTGAGGTGGACGATGGCGGCGTCGAGGTGCAGCGCCGGCACGGCGACGAGTTCCTCGGAGCCATAGGGGTCGGTGACCGTCTTCAGCGTCGGGTCGTCACGGAACAGGTCCGAACCGAGGCCGACCCGGGTCGGCAGGAACGGCACCCGCCACGCGGCCGCCTGGAGTGCCAGCAGGAACATGCCCTCGTCCATCGGCCGCTCGGTGACGGCGCCGGTCTGGCGAGCGACGCGGTAGTGGGGTTCGAGTGGGATCGAGTCGTCGGACACGAACGCGCTGATCAGCGTCGAGACCTTGCCCGAGGCGCACAGCATCCCGACGTCGGGCCCGCCGTACGACGCGATGGTCAGGTCGGTGAGGTCTGATCGCAGGATCGCCCGGACGATCGACATCGGCTTGCGCCGCGCCGCCCATCCGCCGATCCCGATCGTCATCCCCGACTCGAGTCGCGAGACGACCTCGTCTTCCGTCATTCGTTTGTCCATCGGTGCCTCTCAGCGAGTCGTGTCGGTGTCGCGCTTGTCGACAAAAGCATCACGGTGTTCGTCGGCGACGCCCTTGAGGTTCAGTTCGAACGTGTAGCCCTGCTCGAAGCGGTACGACGTGTTCACGTCGACGGGGTCGATGCCGTTCAGGCACGCCTTGGCCGCCCGGATCACGGTCGGCGACTTCTCGGCGATCTCCCCGGCGACGCGCATCGCCTCGTCCCGCAACTGCTCCTGCGGCACGACCGACAGCACCGACCCGAAGTGGTGCAGTTCCTGCGCCGTCGCGGTCGTCGCCGTGTAGACCATCGCCCGCATCTTGTGCTGCGGCACCAGGCGGGCGAGGTGGGTGGCCGCGCCGAGGGCTCCACGGTCGACCTCGGGCAGGCCGAAGGTCGCGTCGTCGGCGGCGACGATGACGTCGGCGTTGCCGACGAGGCCGATGCCGCCGCCCAGGCAGAAGCCGTTGACCGCGGCGATCACCGGCACCTCGCACTCGTACACGGCCTTGAACGCGGCGTAGCAGCCGGCGTTGGCGCCGACGAGGGCGTCGAACCCGTCGGTCTCCTGCATCTCTTTGATGTCGACGCCGGCGTTGAAGCCACGCCCCTCGGCCCGGAGGACGACGACGTGCACGGCTGGGTTCTTGCCGGCGTCCGTGACCTGTTGGCCGACGTCGAACCACCCGGCGACGGTGAGGGCGTTGACCGGTGGGTTGTCCATCACGATCTCGGCAACACCGGATTCATGGACGGTGGTGGTCGTCGGCATGGGCCGGACCGTAGTGCGGATCTGACGCGGCGTCAGATCCGGCGGTACCGTCCTCGCCGTGAGCACGACCTCGTCAGGAACGCGTACCGAACCGGCCATCGAGGGATGGTTCACCGACGACCCGGAACCGGCGCTGCTGGGTACCCGGTGTGACGACTGCGGGACCGTGTTCTTTCCCCGGGTCGAGGGGCTGTGCCGCAACCCCGGGTGCTTCGGGCGCAACCTGGTCGAGCACCGTCTGTCGAACCACGGCACGATCTGGAGCTACACCGATGCTCGCTACCAGCCGCCGCCGCCCTACATGGTTCCCGGCGACGAACACGTCCCGTTCTGCCATGTCGCGGTCGAGCTCGAGGCCGAGAAGATGATCGTGATGGGCCAGGTCGTCGACGGCATCAGCATCGAGGACCTGGAGGTCGGCATGCCTGTCCGACTCGTCATCGACACGCTGTACACCGACACGGAGGCAGAAGGCGGGCCGGTCCGCAAGACCGTCTGGAAGTGGGAACCGTCGTACGGGACGGGGGAGATGTCATGAGCGATCGCCCGAACGTCCGTGTTGCCGGCGTCGCCATGACCGAGTGGGGCAAGTGGGGGCGGAACTTCGCCACCTATGGCGTCGATGCCGCCGAGGCAGCGTTGAAGGACGCCGGCATCGACTGGCGCGACGTGCAGTTCGTGGCCGGTGGCGAGACCGTGCGCAACGGCTACGGCGGCTACGTCGCCGGCGCCACCATCGCTCGCATGTTGGGCTGGAACGGCGCCCGGGTCTCCACCAGCTATGCCGCCTGCGCCTCGGGCGCGACGGCGATGGAGTCGGCCCGCACCCGGATCCTGGCCGGCCTGTGCGACGTGGCTCTCGTGGTCGGCGCCGACACCACGCCCAAGGGCTTCCTCGCCCCCAACGCCGGCGACCGACCCGACGATCCCGACTGGCTCCGGTTCCGCCTCCTCGGCGCGACCAACCCGACGTACTTCGCGCTCTATGCCCGCCGTCGGATGGCGCTCTACGGCGCGACGCCCGAGGACTTCGCCCAGGTGAAGGTCAAGAACTCGAGGCACGGCCTCGCCAACCCCAACGCCCGCTACCGCAAGGAGGTCACCGTCGACGACGTCCTCAAGTCGCCCGTCGTGGCCGACCCGTTGCACCTGCTCGACATCTGCGCGACCTCCGACGGCGGTGCGGCCGTCGTCCTCGTGAGTGAGGACTACGCCAAGAAGCACGGTCTCGGCGGCGCCGTTCGGGTGCGGGCGATCTCGACCGTCACGCCGTCGTTCCCGAACATGCACCTCGATCTCCCCGAGTTCTCGACCGACTCGGCGGTGGCCGTCCCCGCGCCGGAGATCGGCTTCAAGGACTCGATTGCCCACGCGGCCTACGAGGAGGCGGGCATCAGCCCCGACGACGTGTCGCTCGCCGAGGTGTACGACCTGTCGACCGCGCTCGAACTCGACTGGTACGAGAACATCGGTCTCTGCCAGCCGGGAGAGGCCGAGAAGCTGCTGCGCGACGGCGACACCGCGCTCGGCGGTCGCGTGCCCGTGAACCCGTCTGGTGGCCTCGGCTGCTTCGGCGAGGCCGTGCCCGCCCAGGCGCTGGCCCAGGTGTGTGAGGTCACGTGGCAGCTCCGTGGCGAGGCGACCGGCAGACAGGTCGAGGGAGCGACCGTGGGCGTGACCGCCAACCAGGGTCTCTTCGGCCACGGCTCGTCGGTCCTCCTCTCGACGTGAGTTCTGGAGTGGCAGGGTGACGGTCGATGACCGTCGCCGGCCTCGCCGCACTCCGCGCCGAACGTGATGCGCTCCTCGTCCACGGAGACGAGTCCGTCTGGAACGACGTGTGTCGTCATCTCGGTGACGTCGTCGACCTCGGCACGCTCGACTCGCTCCAGGTCCCGGTCGCGGGCGACCTCCTGCGCGACTTCGGCCCACTGGGCAAACATCCGTCGCACCTCTGGGCCGATGGTCTCGTCTACGCCAGCGTGGTCCATCGGTGCTTCGACGCTGGCGGCCCGGTGTTCTCCGCGTCGGTTGGTCCCGCCATCGCCTGGTTCGAATCGGCGCTGCCACAGGTCGCTCGCGATGGGCTGCACCGCGTGCTCGATGCACCGGTGGCGTTGGTCCTCGACGCCCCACGAACACTGTGGCGTGTCGGCGACGGCATCGGATTGGGCGAAGCGCCCGAAGGCGTCGCTGCCGCCGCGGCGCGCATCGCCGTCGGACCGGTCGCCTTGTTGCGGTTCGGGTCGGGACGGAGCCGTTGGCAGGACGAGGACGTGCGGATCGAGGGCGACGACCAGCTCGCTCGACGGACGCTCGACGAAGTGAGGATCTGAGATGGCACGTGTCGTTCTGGTGACCGGGGGGACCCGGGGGATCGGGCGGGGGATCGCCCAGCGGTTCGCCGACGGTGGAGACACCGTCGTCGTGTGCGGCCGCCGCGAACCCGAGGACGGTGCTGTCGGCGAGTTCCGATCGTGCGATGTCCGTGACCCCGAGTCGGTCGAGGCGTTGTGCGACGGCGTCGCCGCCGACCACGGGCGTCTCGATGTCGTGGTCAACAACGCCGGTGGTGCCCCGATGATGGACGCCGCCACCGACTCGCCGAACTTCACCCGAAAGGTCGTAGAGCTGAACCTGCTGGCGCCGATCTACGTGAGCCGGTACGCCCATCGCCACCTCGCCGCGGCCGACGACGGCTGCATCGTGAACGTGGCCAGCGTCTCGGCCACCCGCCCGTCGCCGTCGAACTCGGCCTACGGCGCGGCCAAGGCCGGCCTGCTCGGGTGGAACCGTTCGCTCGCCGCCGAGTGGGGTGGCGACGTGCGGGTCAACGCCGTCGTCGTCGGCCTGATCCGGACCGAGCAGGCGCACCTGCACTACGGCGACGACGCCGCCATCGCTCGGGTCGAGAAGACGATCCCCGCCGGTCGGATGGGAACTCCCGTCGACGTGGCCGAAGCGTGCTGGTGGCTCACGTCGCCTGCGTCCGGCTGGATCAGCGGCGCCGAACTCGAGGTCCACGGCGGCGGCGAGCCGCCGGTGTTCATCGGGGCGGTCGAAGGCGACTAGCGGCGGTAGTCCGCTGCGCTCGGCGGCACACCGATGCCGGGGGTCAGGCGCTCGTCGTCGATCGGCGTCCCGAAGTGCGTCGTCATGGGGATGACTCCGGCCCAGACGTCGGGCAGGTCGTAGTCCTCCTCGTCGTCGAGCGGTCCGCCGGAACGGGTCTTGACCGAGGCCTCCTGGAGCGGCACCTTCACCACGAGCGTCTTCGTGACCTCCTCGTCGTGCATGGGGCGGACCTCGGCCGTTCGACCGGGCACGAGCTGCTCGACGATCGCGTCGAGAGCGGCCGCCTTCTCGTCGTCGCCCTTGATCGGCACCGCGGTCCCGAAGACGACGACCGACCGGTAGTTCATCGAGTGGTGGAAGGCGCTGCGCGCCAGGACCAGTCCGTCGACGTGGGTCACCGTCACGCACACCGGCGTTCCCTTGCCGGCGGATCGCAGCCAGGTGGCGGCCGGCGAGCCGTGGATCAGCAGATCATCGCCCCGGCGGGCGTAGGTGGTGGGGATGACGACCGGACCGTGGTCGGTGGCGATGCCGACATGGCACAGCACGCCCTCGTCGAGGATGGCGTTCGCCGTCGCCCGATCGCGGGTGCCCCGGTCGGGGCTGCGGCCGATGGTGGTGCGGTCGGTCTCGGGGAATCTGTCGGACGACGTGGTGCTCACGTCAGGCAAGCCAACGGGAGATGGCCTCCACGATGCACGCGGGTTTCGCGGATCCCTCCAGCTCGACGGTGATCACCATCGTCGTCTGGAGTCCACCGGGGACGTCTTCTGCAGCGTCGAGTCGGACGTTGCCCCGCACCCGCGAACCGACCGGCACCGCGGCAGGGAAGCGGACCTTGTTGACGCCGTAGTTCACGCCGGACGAGATGCCGGTGACCTCGAGCACCTGCGGCAGGAACAGGTTGGTCAGCGAGAGCGTCAGGTAGCCGTGGGCGATCGGGCCGCCGAAGGGGCTCTCCGCCTTCGCCCGTTCGACGTCGACGTGAATCCACTGATGGTCGCCCGTGGCGTCGGCGAACGTGTCGACCCGCTCCTGCGTGATCTCGAGCCAGTCGCTGGTACCGAGGTCGCTGCCCACGGCCGCTCGCAGTTCGTCGAGTCCGTCGATGGTGGTGATCGCCATCGGCCCACGCTAGGAGATCGCCCGGATCGCGGCGGTGGCCGCGACCGCGGCGAGGACGACGACCACGAACGGCGCACGGAGTCGCAGCGCGACGCCGGCCACGATCACGCCGCCGAGGCGAGCGTCGACGACGACCCGTTGACCGTCGGCAATCGTGCTCACGACCACGAGCGCAGCGAGCAGCGCGGCCGGGATGCGGTTGGACAGCGCATCGACCATCGGAGGGAGTCGACGGCCCCCGAGCAGGAGCGGTCCCGCGGACTTGAGGGCGTAGGTGCCCAGCGTCAGCCCGACGAGCACGGTCATGGTGGTGCTCATCGCGGTCGTCCGATGGCGAGCACGCCGAGGGTCGCGGCGAGGATCGGGACGCCCGGTGGGGCGAACGGGATCGTCACGGCGGCGATCAGCGCGCCGGCGGCGGCGATACGTCGGCCGTGCCCACCGGCGGCCCCGATGAGCCTCGGCCACAGCAGCGCGAGGAAGGCCGCCGGCCCGGCGGCGTCGAGTCCGAAGTCGGTGACGAAGTCGTCGCCGATGGAGGCGAGCGCGACGCCGAGCAGCGTGCAGATGTTCCAGAGGACGAACACGGCCAGTCCGCCGGCCAGGAACCCGTACCTCCGCCATCGGAGATCGTCGTGTGCGGTCGCCACGGCGGTCGACTCGTCGATGACGAGTTGGGACATCGCCGCTCGCTTCCACCACGGACCGTCGAGCGCGGGGGCGAGGATCACCCCGAAGGCCAGGGATCGCAGGTTGAGCAGCAGGCCGGCGCCGATGGCCGCAGCTGCGGTGCCGCCGTCGCCGAGCACGTCGACGGCGGCGAACTGTGATGATCCCGCGAAGGTGAGCGTGGAGAATCCGGCAGCATCGAGCCACGAGAGGCCGGCGTCGGCGCAGGCGACGCCGAAGACGATGCCGAACGGGGCGACGGCGAATGCGACCGACAGCGCCTGCCGCAGGATCTGCCCTCGCTCCGGTGCCATCCGTTGACGATATGACCTGACCACTACCGTGGCCCGATGCGATCGCTCCTCGCTCGGCTCATCCTCAAGATCGGTCGGTATCGACTCGTCAACAAGGCCCCGGACGAACCGGTCATGGTCCTGGTTGCCGCGCCGCACACCTCGAACTGGGACTTTCCGCTGATGCTCGCCATGGCGTGGGCCGCTGGCCTGTCACCGAAGTGGTTGGGCAAGAAGCAGATGTTCGCCGGACCGATGGCACCCATCTTCCGAGCCCTCGGTGGCATCGCCGTCGACCGTGACGCCCCTGGCGACCTCGTCGCCGACATGGCAGCCGATGCCCGCTCGACGGCGTCACTGGCACTGGTCGTACCGGCCGAGGGCACACGCTCGAAGGGCGAGTACTGGAAGTCGGGGTTCTATCGGATCGCCCGCGACGCCGAGATCCCCATCGTCCTCTCGTATCTCGACGGTCCGAGCCGCACGGGTGGCTTCGGCCCCTCGATCGACTCGTCGCAGAGCGTCTCGGCCGTGATGGACGAGGTCCGAGCGTTCTACGCCGACAAGGGCGGCGTGAAGCCGGCCAACAAGACCGAGCCGCGTCTCCGCGAGGAAGACGCGGGCTGACCCTTCGTCAGACTGTTCGGCCGAGGAACGCTGCGAGGCGGTCGGCAGCAGTGGCGTCGGCGGGAGCTTCTGCTTCCGGACCGAACGGTGCGCCCTCGGGGCCGCGGAACGCGTCCTGGATCGCCGCCTTCGACTGCTCGAGGAGCGCGGCGGCCAGGGCCGGGTCGAGGTCCGTGGACTGCCCCGTGGCCTTCGCGAGATCCCAACCGTGGACGAAGGTGTCGGTGGACGCCATGCCCATGAACGCGGCGCCGGGCATCGTGCCGAATGGGAGGTCGTACATCTTCTCGAGGGCGCCGTCGGCACCGAAGGCGGCCAGGCACTCGGTCGACGCGGCGTCGAAGTCGGCGACGAAGTCGTCGGACACCTTCTCGTCGGACGGCGCGGCGCCGGTGATGCCGGACGCGAAGAACCGCTGGCCGCCCACGATGTGATCGATGAGCTCGCGGACCGTCCACGAGCTGCACGGGGTCGGACCGTCGAGTTGATCGGCGCCGACGCCGGCGAGCACGGCTCGGGTCGCGGTGACGGCTTGTTCGAGGGGTTGCGTGCTCATGGCGGTTGCTCCTGATCGAGGATGTCTGCTGCGACCGTATCCGCCTCGTCGGCGGGATGCCCCGGGTCTGGCGGTGCAGCTGGTGCAGCGTCGGAGCGACAAGGGAAAAGGGGTGGGCTTCACTCCTCGCCGCTCGGAACCGGTTGTCGCTCTGACACTGCACGAGGTGGGGTCGGTGATCCCCGTGGGGCGTTTCTGTCACCCGTGCTCGGGATGCTGGAACGATGCTCACCGACGACGAACGGATCGACATCGAACTCCGACTCGCACGAATGCTCTCCGGCACCGCGCTCCGCCACCACCTGACCGTGCTGCTCATGGAAGCGGGCGGCGCGGTGCGGACGGTCGCCGATCTCGTCGGAGCGATTCACCGGGAGGGGTTCACGCTCCCGGGCCGGGACCGTCGACGGCGTCTCGCCTCAGCCGAATCCGCTGCTCAGGCCCGCTGGCTCGAGACGCTGACGATCTCGCCGGTCATGTACGTCGACAGGTCGGAGGCGAGGAACACGATCACGTTGGCGACCTCCCACGGTTCGGCGGCACGCCCGTAGGCCTCTCGGGCGGTGAGGTCGTCGAGGAGTTCGTCGGTGGTCACCTTCGCGAGGAACGGGTGCATCGCGATGCTCGGCGCCACGGCGTTCACCCGCACGCCCTGTTCCGCACCTTCGACCGCGGCGCAACGGGTCAGCGCCATGACCCCGGCCTTCGCCGCGGCGTAGTGCGCCTGACCCTTCTGGGCCCGCCAGCCGAGGACCGAGGCGTTGTTGACGATCACACCGCCGCCCGATGCGTACAGGCGGGTCATCGCGGCACGCATGCAGCGCATCGTCCCGGTGAGCGTGACGTCGAGCACGACGTTCCACTGCTCGTCGGTCATGTCGACCAGGTCGACCTCGCCGCCGAGTCCGGCGTTGTTGACGACGGTGTCGAAGCCGCCGAGTGCCTCGGTCGCGGTGTCGAAGAGCGCCTGGACCTGTGCCTCGTCGGTCACGTCGCACACCGCAGTCGGCGGGCGGTCGACACCGAGGTCCTCGGCCAGTCGGTCGGCAGCCTCGCCGAGGCGCCGTTCGTGATGATCGGACAGCAGGACCGATGCGCCCTCGAGCAGGCAGCGACGTGCGGTGGTGTACCCGATTCCCGTCCCGGCGGCCGCGGTGACGACCACGCGGCGACCGGTCAGCAGGCCACGGGGTTCGGGCTCGGCGGGGGGCGTTGCGAAGGGTCCGGACACCTCGGCAACGCTATCTGACACCCCGTCAGATCCCGTGATCCGCCCAGAGCGATACGGTCGGGACATGACCGATCTCCCGCTCCTCGGAAGCCATGTCAGCCCGGACGACCCGCTCGGTGTCGCCGCCTCCGAAGGGGCCGACGTCGTACAGATCTTCCTCGGCAACCCGCAGTCGTGGAAGAAGCCGCAGCCGCGAGAGGACGCCGCCGAACTCAAGGCGTCGGACATCCCGATCTACGTCCACGCTCCGTACCTCATCAACGTCGCATCGCCGAACAACCGGGTCCGGATCCCGAGCCGGAAGATCCTCCAGCAGACCTGCGACGCGGCGACCGAGATCGGTGCCGCCGGTGTGGTGGTGCACGGCGGTCACGTGACCGAGGGTGAGGACGAGACCGAGGGCTTCATCCGCTGGCGCAAGGCCATGGACAGCCTCGAGACCGACATGCCGGTGCTGCTCGAGAACACCGCCGGCGGCGACCACGCCATGTCTCGGCACTTCGACACCATCGGTCGGCTGTGGGACCACATCGGCGACACCGGCATCGGGTTCTGCCTCGACACGTGCCACGCCTGGGCGGCGGGGGAGGAACTGGTCGACTCGGTCGAGCGGATCATCGGCATCACCGGCCGGGTCGATCTCGTGCACTGCAACGACTCGAAGGACGGCCACGGCTCCGGACGTGACCGCCACGAGAACCTCACGCACGGCCAGATCGATCCCGAGGCGATCCTCGCCGTCGTCCGGGCGGCCAACGCTCCGGTGATCTGCGAGACGGCCGAAGAAGGCCGCAAGGACGATCTGGCGTTCCTCCGCACCAACCTGTAGCTCACGCCGGCGCGGCGTCACCTCGGACGAGGGTCTGGTAGAGGTCGGCGTAGAGGCCGGCTTCGCGACGGAGTTCGTCGTGGGTGCCGCTCTCGACGATCCGGCCGTCGTCGACCACGAGGATCTGATCAGCGTCGATGATGGTCGAGAGTCGGTGGGCGACGACGAGCGACGTGCGCCCCTCGAGCGCGTGCGCCAGCGCGGCCTGGACCGCGGCCTCGTTCTCGCTGTCGAGGTGCGACGTGGCCTCGTCCAGGATCACGAGCGCGGGGTCCTTCAACAGCATGCGGGCGATGGAGAGGCGCTGCTTCTCGCCGCCGGAGAGGCGGTAGCCGCGGTCGCCGACCACGGTGTCGTAGCCCTCTGGCAGGGCGGCGATCACGTCGTGGATACGCGCCGCGCCACACACCCGCTCGAGGTCGGCGAGGGTCGCACTGGGGTCGGCGTAGCGCAGGTTCCCCGCGATCGTGTCGTGGAACAGGTGGGGGTCTTGCGAGACGACGCCGATCGCTCGGCGCACCGTCGACTGCGTGAGGTCGCGCAGGTCGTGGCCGTCGATGCGGACGGCGCCGGAGTCGACGTCGTAGAGGCGGGGGACGAGGGACGTGAGCGTCGTCTTGCCCGCGCCCGACGGACCGACGATGGCGACGAGCTGGCCGGGTTCGATCGTGGCCGTCACACCCCGCAGCACCGGACCGGCCGAGGTGTCGTGATCGGGCACGGCGCCGTCGAGCGACGGGAGCGACACCTGGTCGGCGGTGGGATAGGTGAACCAGACGTCGTCGAAGTCGATGCGGCCCTCGACGCCGACGAGGTCGACGGCGCCCGGACGATCCTGGATCGGGTTCTCGATGTCGAGGACCTCGAAGACCCGCTCGAAGCTGACGAAGGCAGTGAGCACGTCGATGCGAGCGTTGGTGAGCGCCGTGAGCGGTTGGTAGATGCGCTGGACGAGCGCGGCGAGTGCCACCAGGTCGCCGGTGCTGAGCGACCCGTCGATCACCAGCGAGCCACCCCACCAGTAGACGACGGCGATGCCGAGTGCCCCGACGAAGCCGAGGGTCGAGAAGAAGATGCGGCCGAGGACCGCCGACTTGATGCCGGCGTCGCGCACGCCTGCGGCGTCGTCGGAGAACTTGTCGGTCTCGCTGTCGTGACGACCGAAGAGCTTGACCAACATGGCACCGGCCACGCCGAAGCGCTCGGTCATGGTCGAGTTCATCCGGGCGTTACGTTCCATCTGCTGACGGCTGATGTCGGCGAGACGGTTGCCGACCTTCTTGGCCGGGATGAGGAATGCAGGTAGGAGTGCGACGGCGAGGATCGTGAGTCGCCATTCGAGGGCGATCATCGCGATCAGCGTGGTCACCAGGACGACGACATTGGAGACGACCGAGCCGAGTGTCCCGGTCAGCGCCCGCTGCGCGCCGATCACGTCGTTGTTGAGGCGAGAGACGAGGGCGCCGGTCTGGGCGCGGGTGAAGAACGCGACCGGGAGTCGTTGGACGTGGTCGAAGAGTCGGACCCGCAGGTCGTAGATCAGTCCTTCGCCGATGACCGACGAGAGCCAGCGTTCGACGAGGCCGAGCACGCTCTCCGCCAGGGCAGCGAGGATCGCCAGGACGGCCAGCATCGTGAGCAGCCCACGGTCACCATCGGCGATTGCGCCGTCGATGATCTGTCCGAAGATCAACGGGGGAGCGAGGCCCAACAACGCGGCGAGCACGATCGCCGTCAGGAAGCCGAAGATCTGTGCCCGGTAGGGGCGAGCGAAGCTCCACACCCGCCGCACGATGTGGCGGTCGACCGTCGCGCCGGTCACGTCCTCGCCATGGCGAGGAAGCATCGAGTGGGGAGGCTGGCGCATGGAGCGAGCCTACGAGTCCTCGACCGACGCGCCTCAAGAGGTCAAGTCCCGGCGGTACCGTGCCGAAGAGCGTCGGAAGAACCGGAACGGAAAGAGACTCATGAGGACGAGGTCGATCGTGGCGGCGTTCGGTGGTGTGGCGATGTTCGTCGCGCTCCTGCCCAACGCTGCGGGTGCACAGGTGGACGGGGCACGGCCAGACCGCGCGCCACGTGCGTCCGAGACGCCGGTCGCACCGCCCTCCGAGCGCGACGGACGCCCGACAGCACCGCCGGCCGATGCGCGACAGTCCGTCCCGGACGACGCGTCGCGCCAGGCAGAGCCCGATCCGGAGAACGTGGTCGTGAAGTTCCGCGACGACGTCGTCCGGCCCAGCTCGGTCGACGGTGAACCCGTTCGCGATGTCCCCGAGTCGGGCTACTCACTCGTCGAGGTGCCCGAGGACAAGAGCGCCGACGAGGTGGCCGCCGAACTCGAGGAACGCTCGGACGTCGAGTTCGCCGAGCCCGACCGACAGGTCACGGCCTTCGAGTCCCCGGGCCAGACCGGCGAGTTCGACCGCATCGGCGTGAAGGACGCGTGGAAGCGAGCCAAGGGCTCCTCCGACGTCGTCGTGGCCGTCGTCGACTCCGGCATCGACCAGGACCACCCGGACTTCACCGGTCGCCTGGTCACCGGATACGACTTCGTCGACCCCGGGACCTACCCGCACGACAGCGACGGTCACGGCACGTCGACGGCAGGAGTCATCGCCGCCCGTCACGGTGCCGGCACCACGATCGACGGCGTCGCCGGCGGCGGGACCAAGATCATGCCGCTGCGTGTCCTCAACGGGGGGAGCGGCCCGCTGAGTTCGGTGGCCGCTGCGATCCGTTACGCCGCCGACCACGGCGCCGACATCGTCAACCTGTCGCTCGGCGCCGAAGGTCGGAGCATCGCGGTCGACAACGCTGTCGCCTATGCCGCGGACCGTGGTCTCCTGGTGATCGCGTCGACGGGCAACGACGAGGCGTTCCTCAGCAACACACCAGCGAACTCGCCGAGGGTGATCGGCGTCTCGGCCACCGACGACAACGGCGACACCGCCGCCTTCACGACGTACGGCCCCGACGTCGACCTCGCCGCTCCCGGCGTCGCCATCAACACCACGGCCAACGGCGGCGGGAGCACCACGGTCAACGGCACGAGCTTCTCGGCACCGATGGTCGCCGGGGTCGCTGCCCTCCTGAAGGATCGTCACCCCGGGTGGAGCGGCGATCGCATCGCCACCGAACTCCTGCTCACGGCGGAGGATCGCGGACCGGTCGGTATCGACGACTTCTACGGCTACGGCATCGTCGACGCAGCCGCCGCCCTCGGTGTCTCCGGGCGGGCACCCTTCGTCGGCGTCGCACCTGCGGCCGTGGATTCCGAGCCCAACGACGTCAGCAGCCGGGCCACGGCGACGACGACGAACAACACCGGGTCGATCACCCCCGAGGGTGACGTCGACTGGTGGAAGTTCGACTCCGCGGGCGGCGAGGACGTCACGATCACCGTCACGCCATCGGGCAGCGCACCCGGCCCCGAGTTCGATCCCGTCGTCCGGATCCACGGTCCCGACGAGGAGTTGGTGATCCACCTCGACGAGTGGATCGGCGACACGCCGGAGTCGACGACGATCACGACGGTGGAGGGCGAGTACAAGCTCTCGATCGAGAACTACTTCGGCACGGTCAGCCCCGGCGGCTACCAGCTGTCGGTCGTCAAGACGCCGTCGGTCGCGAGCCCGACCGAGACGGAGGGTGGCAAGCCGTGGCTCGAGGCGACGACGCCGACGGCGCGTCGCTCGGGCGTGTCGAGGACCGCGAACCTGACAGTCCGGACCGGTCGGACCATGAAGGGCTCGTCGGTCAACGGCAACACCGTCGTGCTCATCGACGGGATCTACGGCGGAGCGGTCCAGGCTTCGGTGACCTTCAACGGGAACGACACGATCACGGTCAACCCGACGGGGTCACTGGATCCGGGTCGCCCGTATGCGCTGATCCTCGCCGGTGTGCAGGATGTCGCGAGCAACTACGCGCCGTGGACGATGATCCCGTTCTCCACGACCGGCTCGTTCGTGCAGCCGAACATCAGTGGCGTGTACGAGCCGATCGTCGGCGACTTCTCGGGTGACGGGGCGAGCGACGTCTTGTTCTACGGGCCGGGTACGGCAGCCGACTTCCTGCAGTTGGGTGACTGGTCCGGGCTGTTCGACCTGGGAGCGTTCCCGATCAACGGGCAGTACGAACCGTTCACGCTCGACCTCGACGGCAACGGCCACGACGACATCATCTTCTACGCCCCGGGTACGACGCAGGACTACATCTGGCTCTTCGACGAGGCCGGGTACTACTCCGTGCCCACGAAGGCCTCGGGGATCTACGAGCCGTTCACGCTCGACCTCAACGGCGACGGGTTCGACGACATCCTCTGGTACGCCCCGGGTCCGGCCCAGGACTACATCTGGTACGGCAAGGCCGGCGGCGGTCACACGAGCGTGCCGACCAAGGCCAGTGGCGACTACGAGCCGTTCGTCGGCGACTTCAACGACGATGGGTTCGACGACATCTTCTGGTACGCACCCGGCACGGCGAACGACTATCGCTGGTACGGCAAGGCGAACGGGTTCACGAGCGTCCCGACGACGGTGAACGGCACCTACCGGCCGATCGCCGGCGACTTCGACGGTGACGGGTACGGCGACGTGCTCTTCTACGCCCCGGGCGCAGCGCCCGACTTCCAGTGGCTGTTCCGAGCCGGCGGATACGACAGCGTCCAGGTCTCGATCAGCGGGACCTACACCCCGCTCGGTGGCGACTTCAACGGCGACCGCTTCGACGACGTGTTCTTCTACGGCGTCGGCACTCGGAGCGACTCACTTCTGCTGGGCGGCACGGACGGTCTGTTCGGCTGACGCCCGGGCTGCGAACATGAACACGATCGGGCCTTGACGCCTGGGTGGCGCGAGTCCAGAATTGGACACGTGTCCACCACAGGTGTCCAAGCAACGTCGCCCCGACGGCACCTGAGCGACAAGCGGGCCCGCACGGTCGAACGGCTCACCGAGGCGGCGGTCGACGAGCTGCGAGAGAACGGATACCAGGGCTTGTCGGTCCGAGCCGTCGCGGCTCGGTCGGGTGTCGCACCGGCCACGGCGTACAACTACTTCTCGTCCAAGGAGCATCTCGTCGCCGAGGTCTTCTGGCGGCGGATCAGTCAGCAGGAGGAGCGGTCGCTCGATCGCCGACGGTCTGCGGCGACGCGCGCTGCCGATGTTCTCTCGGACTTCGCGTTGGTCGTGGCCAACGAGACCGAGCTCGCCGCGGCGTGCACAGTCGCGCTCCTGGCCGACGATCCCGAGGTCCACGAGCTGCGGACCAAGATCGGTCGTCTGCTCCACACCCGACTGGTTGCCGCGCTGGACGGAGCAGCGTCGCCGGCGGCGATCCGCACGCTCGAGTTCGCGGTGTCGGGTGCGCTGATCGAGGTCGGCACCGGCCACCTCGCCTATGACGACGTGCGCTCGCTGCTCGCCGAGTCGGCCGCCCTCATCCTCGGAGGATCTGCATGAGCGTCGCCATCGACCCGCTGGTCTACGACCCCTACGCCTACGAGATCCACGAGGACCCGTATCCGACCTACGCCCGGATGCGTGAGGAAGCGCCCGTCTACCGCAACGACGAGCGTGACTTCTGGGCGCTGTCGCGCCACGAGGACGTCATGGCGGCGTTCCGGGACACCGAGCGATTCTCCAACGCGCACGGCGTGTCGATCGATCCCGCTGCGTCGGGCCCACACGCCCACAAGACCATGTCGTTCCTGGCCATGGACCCGCCCGAACACGGCCGCATGCGCGGGCTCGTGTCGCGGGGCTTCACCCCTCGGCGGGTCATGGAGATGGAGGACGACATCCGGGCGCTGACCATCGGCCACCTCGATGCCTGCCTCGAGAAGGGGTCGTTCGACTTCGTCGCCGACCTGGCGGGCAAGCTCCCGATGGACGTGATCTCCCAGATGCTCGGCGTCCCCGTCGAGGATCGGGCGCGGCTGCGGCGAGCCTCGGACCTCCTGGTCCACCGCGAGGAGGGGGTCACCGACGTGCCGCAGGCTGGCGTCGAGGCCGCGTTCGAGTTGGCCGTCTACTACGCCGGGATGATCGCCGATCGTCGTACGAACCCCCGCGACGACCTCGTCTCGGCACTGTGCGCGGTCGAGACCGAGTCGCCGACGGGCTCTGGGGTCGATCGGCTCACCGACGACGAGATCACCGCCTTCCTCTTCCTCATGGTCGTCGCCGGCAACGAGACGACGACGAAGCTCCTGGCCCATGCCTGGTACTGGGGTTGGGCGAATCCCGACGAGGTCGCCAAGCCGTTCGTCGATCCCGGTCGCATCCCCGACTGGGCGGAGGAGACGTTGCGTTACGACACGTCGAGTCAGATGCTCGCCCGCGTCACCACCACCGACGTCCGGTTGCACGGCGTGACCATCCCCGCAGGCGATCGGGTCCTCCTGCTCGCCGGGTCGGCCAACCGGGATCCCCGTCACTTCCCGGACGCCGACCGATACGACCTCGACCGCGACACCACCGGGATCGCCAGCTTCGGCGTCGGTCGCCACTTCTGCCTCGGCGCGTCGCTGGCACGGCTCGAGGCCCGTGTCGTGCTCGAGGAACTCGTCAAGCGCGTGGCGTCGTACGAGATCGATCCGGACGGTGCCCGCCGGGTCCACTCGGTCAACGTCCGGGGCTTCGAGACCCTGCCCACCACCGTGAAGGTCCGCTGATGCCACGCTTCGCCCCCCACCCCGACCGACGCGTCGCCGTGGTCACCGGTGCCTCCTCCGGGATCGGCGCGGCGACCGCTCGGGCGTTGGCCGCTGCCGGTCATCCGGTCGTGCTCGGCGCCCGTCGCACCGATCGACTCGACGACCTCGCAGCAGCGATCGCCGCCGACGGAGGCGAGGCGGTCGCCATCGCACTCGACCTGACCGACGACGCATCGATCGATGACTTCGCGGCGAAAGCGGCCGACGCGCTCGGCCCGATCGACATCGTCGTGAGCAACGCCGGCGACGTCCATCCGGAGACCGCGCTGGGGATCGACCCCGAGGACTTCGTCCGGGCGGTGCAGATCAACCTCACGGGGGCGCACCGACTGGTGAACCGGCTCGGCCGCCCGATGGTCGAGCGCGGTCATGGCGACATCGTCTTCGTCACGTCGGACGTGGTCGTCCGCCAGCGCACCCACATGTCGGGCTACGTGGCGGCAAAGTCCGGCCTCGAGGGACTCGCCCGTGCCATGCAGATGGAGTTGGAGGGGACCGGCGTGCGAGCGACCATGATCCGCCCCGGCCCGTCGACCACCGAACAGGGGACCACGTGGAGTGAGGAGAAGATCCTCCACGTCATGCCGCACTGGTCGGCGTGGGGTCACCTGCGTCACAACGGCGGTCTTCGCCCGAGCGAGATCGCCGACACCATCGCCTTCGTGGTGTCCGTGCCGAAGGGGACGCACCTGACGCTGGTGGAGATCCAGCCCGAGGCGCCGGTGCACGATGAACGGAGCCACGAATGACCGACACGAAGAAGACACCGCCGTCGGTGTCGGGTGGGGACGAGCCGAACGGCCACCTCGAGGAGCTCCGACGTGACCCGATCGGGTTGATGCAGCGTGTGCGCGACGAGTGCGGCGATGTCGGTGAGTTCCGCATGGCCGACAAGGAGGTCGTCCTCCTCACGGGGGCCGAAGCCAACGAGATCTTCTTCCGGGCCAAGGACGAGGACCTCGACCAGGCGGCGGCCTACCCGTTCATGACGCCGATCTTCGGCGAGGGGGTCGTGTTCGACGCACCGCCCGAACGGCGGCGCGAGATGCTCCACAACCAGGCGCTGCGCGACTCGTTCATGCGGGGGCATGCGGAGACGATCCAGCGCGAGGTCGACGAGATGGTCGCTCGGTGGGACGATGTCGGCGAGATCGACCTGCTCGACTGGTTCGCCGAGCTGACGATCTACACCTCGTCGTCGTGTCTGATCGGTCGGCGGTTCCGCGAGCAACTCGACCACCGCTTCGCCGAGCTCTACCACGATCTCGAACAGGGCACCGACGCCCTGGCCTACGTCGACGCGTATGCCGACATCCCGTCGTTCCGGGCACGCGATGCCGCTCGAGTGGCCTTGGTCGAGCTGGTGCAGGGGATCATGGACCGACGTGCCGCAGGTGGCCCGCCGGCGGATGGCGAGTCCGACCTGCTCGACGTCCTCATGTCGATCAGCGACGACGACGGCGATCCCCGGTTCGACGCCGACATGGTCACCGGCATGTTCATCTCGATGATGTTCGCCGGGCACCACACGGCGTCGGGGACCGCGGCGTGGACACTCATCGAACTGCTTCGTCACCCCGACGAGATGGCGGCCGTGGTCGCGGAGCTCGACGAGCTCTATGCCGACGGCGCCGAGGTGAGTTTCCAGGCGTTGCGCGAGATGCCGCGGCTGGAGGGCGCCATCAAGGAGGCGCTCCGTCTCCACCCGCCGCTCATCCTCCTGTTGCGGGTGTCCAACGTCGACCTCGAGGTCGGTGGCTTCCACATCGCGCCAGGGAAGATGGTGGCGGCCAGCCCCGCGATCTCGAACCGGATCCCCGAGGCGTTCGACGACCCGGATGCGTTCCGCCCCGGCCGCTATCTCGACGACCCGGCCGCCGACGTGGCCAACCCGTGGAACTGGATCCCCTTCGGCGCCGGACGCCACCGGTGCGTCGGCGCCAACTTCGCCATGATGCAGCTCAAGGCGATCTTCAGCGTGCTGCTGAAGGACTGGAGCTTCGAGGCCGCCCAACCGCTCGACAGCTACCGGAACGACCACTCGAAGATGGTCGTCCAACTGGCCCAACCCTGCGCCGCCACCTACACCCGCCGCACCCCCACCGACCTGACCCCCACCCCCACCGACCTGACCCCCACCCCCACCACCGGTTCTGGTGAACGAACGACACCATCAGATGACGCATCCGTTCACCAGAACGAGGGGGAGGGGTGGCGGATCGTGGTGGACCGCGATCTGTGTCAGGGGCACGCCACGTGTCAGGGCGAGGCGCCCGGACTGTTCGAGGTGTCGAAGAAGGGTGACCTGACCATCCTCGACGAACGTCCGCCCGAGGATGCACGCGCCGCCGCCGAAGCCGCCGTGAAGTACTGCCCGACCCACGCCCTCTCCATCGACGAAGGAACAAGCTGATGCCCGCATATCCCCGTGCCGAGCTCGAGCAGATGGTCGAGACCTGGCTCCAGGCGAACCGTGACGCCGAGCGCCTCGGCGACTGGACGACGATGGCCTCCTGCTACACCGAGGACGCGACCTACGGCTGGAACTACGGGCCCAAGGAGCACTTCATGGCCGTGGGCCGAGACGAGATCCGCGACATCGCCCTCGGACAGGAGATGGGCGGCCTCGACGGGTGGCAGTACCCGTACGAAGAGGTCGTCATCGACGACCGCAAGGGGCACGTGATCGGCTTCTGGCGTCAGGTCGCCGACGCCACCCGCGAGGACGGCTCGCACTACGAGGTGGCTGGCATCGGTGGCAGTTGGTTCATCTACGGCGGCAACCAGCAGTGGGCCTGGCAGCGTGACTGGTTCGACTACGGCAACGCGGCGTCGCTGTTCATCGAGATGATCACCGACGGGACCCTCTCCGATGGCATGCAGGCGAGGATGGATCGATCGCTGAAGCCGGGTCAGTTGCCCGGGCACTACCCGATCGGCGATGTGCCCGTGGGGCTGTGGGACCGTCCGTCGTGAGGCTCGGCTTCATCGGTCTGGGCCAGATCGGGGCGCCCATGGCGTCGCGCTGGCTCGACTGGGACGGTGGGCTCACGGTCCACGACGTGGTCGACGCGGCCACGACGTCGTTCGCCGCCAAGGGTGCGTCGGTGGCGGCGTCGCCGGCCGAGCTCGCTCGGACGTGCCAGGTCATCTCGCTCATGGTCCGCGACGACGCGCAGGTGCACGAGGTCGTGTCCGGGATCCTCGAGACGGCCACACCCGGCACCGTCGTGGTCGTGCACTCGACGGTCGAGGCCGACACGCCGGCGGCGATCGCCGAGCGCTGCGAGCCCCACGGCGTGCACGTCCTCGATGCCCCGGTGAGCGGCGGGATGATGGGCGCCCACGACGGCACCCTGGCCCTGATGGTGGGCGGGAGCGACGAAGCGTTGGCCATCGCACGGCCGGCACTCGAACGGCTGGGCACGCTGGTGGCGCACCTCGGCCCCATCGGAGCGGGGACGCGGGCGAAGCTGGCTCGGAACCTGATCACGTTCGCGTCGTTCGCCGCCGTCGGTGAGGCGATGCGGCTCGCCGAGGCCGCTGGCGTGGACCTGGCCGCGCTCGGCGACGTCGTGCGCCATTCCGACCGGGTCACCGGTGGCGCCGGGTCGATCATGCTGCGACCCACGGCCGAGGCGATGGGCGCCGACGACGGACTCCGGCCGATCTTCGAACACACGCGGTCGCTGGGCGAGAAGGACCTGCAGCTGGCGATCGGCCTCGGCACGGCGTTGGGTGTCGACACTTCGATCGCCGCCCTCGCACACGAACAACTGGGCGCTGCACTCGGCGTCCCCCACGGAGCAGGAGCGTCATGAGCACGGACGACGATCGCCGGGAACGCGGCAAGGCCCAGATGAAGGAGGTCTACGGCTGGGACATCGACCAGGTCGAAGGGGCCTTCGTCGAGACGACCGTCGACCATCTCTTCGGTGAGGTCTGGGCCAACGGCACGCTCAGCGTCAAGGAGCGCAGGCTCATGCTCATCGGCATGGCTGTCGCCGGCGGGATGGAGGACGTCGCCGGCCTCCAACTCGATGCCGCGGTGCGGCTCGGCGAGCTCGACGCCGACGACCTGCGGGGCATCGTCGTGTTCGTCGCCCACTACGCGGGCTGGCCTCACGCAGCGAAGCTCAACACCGGGGTCGAGAAGATCATCGCCAGGATGGACCCGGCTGGCGGAGCCGGAGGTTGAGCGTCTGGTCGGGTCGATCGCACGGCGAGCTGGCCGAACTCGTTCGTGAGCTCCTCCTCGCCGGGCACCTGATCGACCGTGCTGGGATGCCGGCCGTCATCGCCCACCTCGGTCGAGACGCCATGCTCGACGTGGCGATCGGCGAGTGGATGGCGGCGAGCCCGATCTACACCAAGCGCATGCAGCGGTTGCTCGGGTACGAGGGCGACACGGTCGAGACGATCCTGAAGGGCATCCAGCTCGACGTCGGCGCGCCGCCGGAGTTCATGGACTTCCGTCTCTCGGTCGACGACGACCACCACGGAGGCTTCCATCTCGACCACTGCGGCGCGCTGATGGACGTCGAGCCGATGGGCGACGAGTACGTGCGCGGGATGTGTCACGACATCGAGGACCCCACCTTCGACGCCACCGCGATCGCAACGAACCCGAGGGCGCGGGTGCGTCCGGTTCATCGCCCGCCGCGGACCCCGGCCGACCGGAGCCCGCACTGCGAGTGGACCGTCGTGATCGACGAGACGAACGATCCGCTGCCGATCCCCCCAGGGTCGATCGCCCTGGCCGAGAGCGAGGCCGCGCTCCTGCCGCTGGCCGAGCCGGACCCCGACCTGCCCGACGACGACGGTTGGAACGACTACACCGGACCGCTCGATCCCGATCTCGTGATGGAGCAGTTCTCGTCGGCCACGCTGGCGGCGATCGCCGACGAGGTCGCGCTCCAGGGCCAACTGCTCGCCCGGGCCTACCTCGTCGAGATGGCCGAGCGCGTCGACGCCGCCGACCTCACGACGATCGGCACCGCCCAAGCGTCGGGCATCGCCGGCCTCACCACCAAGCGACTGGCGGCGGCGATGGGGCAGCCGGCCACGATCGAGGGATTGCGGGAGGTTCTCGCCGTCCACCCGTTGTTCCTCCCACGTGCCTACGTCGACGTGGTGCTCAGCGACGACGAGGGTGGCCTCCGGGTCGACCTGCGGCCGTGTGCATCGCTCGACGAGGACGACGGATTGACCTGGGCGGGGCTGCTCGCGGGTCCCGGTGGCGACGAGATCCTGCACGCCGCAATCGTGTGTCTCGTGCCGACGGCGACCGTGGTCAGATCCGGCGATGGGCTCGCTACGTGGACGATCACCGACGACCCATCGGCCGCCCCCACCCCACAGCCCGACTCGGTGACGCTCACGGAGTTCTCGACCGGCGCCGACTTCGCCTTCGCTCGGCGAGGCTGACGCGATGTCTTCGACGGTCACGTCCCATGCACCGGACACCAGCGACGACACGCCGGCCGAGGCCGCCGTGCGTGCCGAGGTCCGTCCCTGGATGGAGGAACACGCCGGCCGCTTCGGCCCTGGCTCGGGACACCTGCAGCTCGGCGACAGCGACGAGTACATCGCGGCGGCCCGGGCGTGGCAGGCCGAGCTGGACTCCGGCGGTTGGGGTGCGCCGTCGTGGGCGCCTGAGCTCGGCGGCCGTGGCTACGACCCGAGCCAGGTCCGCGTCGTCAAGGAGGAAGAGCTGCGCTTCGCCGTTCCCGCGGGTGCATTCCACGTCGCGTTGAGCATGGTCGGCCCGACGATCATGCAGTTCGGCACGCCGGCCCAGCGGGGTCGGTTCCTCGGGGCCATGCGCCGGGGCGAGCACCTCTGGTGCCAACTCTTCTCCGAGCCCGACGCCGGCTCCGACCTCGCATCGCTGCGGACGAAGGCGGTGCGTGACGGCGACGAGTGGATCGTCGACGGCCAGAAGGTCTGGACCAGCGGAGCTCGCTACGCCGACTGGGGCATCCTCCTCGCACGGACCGACCCCGACTCGAACCGGCACACCGGCATCACCTACTTCCTCGTCGACATGCGCACGCCCGGCATCGAGGTTCGTCCGCTGGTGCAGATCAACCGCGGGGCGCACTTCAACGAGGTCTTCCTGCGCGAGGTGCGCATCCCCGCCGCCAACGTCCTCGGCGAGGTCGGCGAGGGTTGGGCCGTGGCACGAGCGACGCTCGGCGCCGAGCGGATGATGATCGGGTCGATTTCGATGAGCGACAGGCTCCAGCGCATCATCGACCAGGCGCGGTCGTCCGGTCGGCTCGAGTCGCCGGTCACACGGGACCGGTTGGTCGACGCATGGATCCGCTCGACGTTGGTGACGCTCACCGGTGACCGTGTCGCGCATGCCATGCGCCACGGCGGCGAGATCGGCCCGGAGGCCAGCGTGCTCAAGCTGGCGCTGTCGAATCTGATGGAGCAGTTGGGTTCGCTGGCGATCGAGGTCCTCGGCGCCGACGGGATGCTCGAGGGCGTCGGTCCGGAGGGGTACGGCGACCTCCAGGACCAGTTCCTCGGGCAGTGGTCGTCACGCATCGGGGGAGGCACCGAGCAGATCCAGCGCAACCTCATCGGCGAACGGGCCCTCGGCCTCTCACGCGACCCCGGTCGCTGACGGTTTGGCGAAGGCCTTGGATTCGAGGTGTTCCTCGAATCCGGCCACGCCCATCTCGCGCCCGATGCCCGACTGCTTGTAGCCGCCGAAGGGGACGTCGGGGCCGTACCAGACGCCACCGTTGATCGACATCGTCCCGGTCCGGATGCGACGGGCGACGGCGATGGCGTGCTCGTCGGTGCCGGCGTAGACCGCCCCCGACAGCCCGTAGACCGAGTCGTTCGCGATCGCCACCGCGTCGTCGTCGCCGTCGTGGGCGATCGCCACGAGCACCGGACCGAAGACCTCCTCCTGGGCGACGGCCATGTCGTTGGTGACGTCGGCCAACAGCGTGAGCGCGTAGTAGTTGCCGGTCTCGAGACTGTCGGGACGTCCGCCGCCGCACACCACGCGGGCGCCAGCAGCCACCGCGTCCCGCACGTAGCCGTCGACCCGGTCCCACTGGACAGGGCTGATGAGCGGGCCCATCATCGAGCCGCTGTCGTCCGGATCGCCCACCGGAACAGCGGCCATCATGTCGGCGATGGCGGCGACGCCTTCGTCGTATCGGGCCCGGGGGAGCAGCACCCTGGTCGTGAGCGCGCAGCCCTGACCGGCGACGACGCCCGTTCCGAACGCCGCGGCGGCAGCCATCGCCCCCATGTCGTCGACGTCGTCGAGCACGATCGCCGCAGACTTGCCGCCGAGTTCGAGGAAGACCTTGGTGACGTTGGCCGACGCTGCTTCCATCACCCGACGACCGGTGGCGGTCGACCCGGTGAACGAGATCATGTCGACCCGGGCGTCGGTGGTGAGATGCTCGCCGATCGCCTTGTCGGACGACGTGATCACGTTGAAGACCCCCGCCGGGATGTCGGTGTGGTCGGCGACGAGACGCCCGAGCGCCAGACCGGTCCACGGCGTCTCCGGCGCAGGTTTGAGCACCACTGTGCACCCGGCGGCGAGGGCGGGGATCACCTTGGCGAGGTTGATCTGGTTGGGGACGTTCCATGGAGTGATGGCGGCGACGACACCGATCGCCTCCTTCTCGACCCAACGTTCCGCAGGGCCACCGAGGGTGTCGGCGCTGCCGAGTGACTCCGACCACTCGTAGGCCTCGGCCAGGTCGGCGTAGTAGGGCACGAACGCCAGCGGCGTCTGCACCTGCACCGAACCGCAGGCCGAGCGCGTCGCTCCGACCTCGGCGACGGTGATGTCGGTGAGGTGCTCGGTGTGGTCGACCAGCGCCTCGTGGAGTTGCCGCAGACAGCGCACCCGCAACGCCACGTCGGTCGACCAGGTGGTCTCGTCGAATGCCCGTCGCGCCGCGGTGATCGCCGCGTCGACGTCGGCGGGCGACGCATCGGAAGCGACGCCGATGACCGAGCCGTCGGCCGGTGAGACGTTGTCGTAGGTCGCGCCACCCTCGGCGTCGCGCAGGACGCCGTCGATCAGCAGCCGGTGTTCGTGCCAGATGGTCATGTCAGAGCCTCGTGATCTGGCCGCCGTCGACGGCGATGATCTGACCGGTCATCCACCGGGCTTCGTCCGACAGCAGGAACAGGACCGGGCCCACGTGGTCGTCGGGCGTGCCGAGGCGCTTCAGGGCCAGCGAACTCACGAGCGGGTCCTGGAACTCCTTGGGCACCTGCTTGTTCATGGCCGCGGTGTCGGTGGGTCCTGGGGCGATGGCGTTCACGCGGATGTTGCGGAACCCGAGCTCCTGGGCCAGTGACGAGGTGAGGAAGTTGAGCCCCGACTTGGCGAGTCCGTAGAAGCCGCTGATGGCCATCCACGCGGCGGTCGAGGTCTGGTTCACGATGGAACCGCCGCCGCCCTTGCCCATGGGGCGCATCACCGAACGGGTGCAGTGCAGCGCGCCCATGAGGTTCACCCGCATGAAGCGGTCGAGGTAGTCGTAGTCGACCGTCGTGAGGCCTGCGAGCTCCATGTCGCCGAAGATGGCGGCGTTGTTCACGAGGTGGTCGATGCCGCCGAAGGTCTCGACCGTGGCCGCGGCCATGGCGTCGGTGCTCTCCGGATCGCCGACGTCGGTCTTCACGAACACCGCACGGTCGCCGAGCGACTCGGCCACCGCGGCGCCCGCTTCCTCGTTCAGTTCGGCGACGACGACGTTGGCGCCCTCGGCGTGCAGCGCGCGGACGTAGGCCTCGCCGATGCCGCCTCCTGCTCCGGTGACGATGGCGGTGCGGTTCTCGAATCTCACGGTGTCTCCGTCTCTTGCCCGGTACGGGCCTCGGTTCCGATGGGGTCGAGCGAGGCGAACGCGCGCTCGAGGTGGGTGATCTGCCGGGTGGCGGGCCAGGCGTCGGGGTCGGCGATGGCACGCACGGCCACGCCGTCGAGGGCCACGAGGAGATGATCCGCGGCTTCGTCGGCGTCGACGGCGACCAGCCCCGCGAGCCGGGCCGGCAGGTAGCCCGCCCAGTACTCGGCGACCTGGCGGTCGAAGCGGAGCAGTTCGGGGTCGAAGAGTCCTGCGGCCCGGACGCTCATCGAGAACCGCCAGTTCTCGATCGACTCGTCGTCGGTGGGGAGCACCGCGGTCAGGACGTCGACGGGGTGGGCGTCGGGTCCTCCGCGGCCGACGAGCCGGGTGACCATCACCGACGCGGCGTGATCGAGCGCGGCGGTGATCAGCTCGGCACGGTCGAGGAAGTGATGGCTGACGAGACCGGTCGTGGCGCCGAACCGGCGGGCGAGCGCACGCAGCGACAGCGCCTCGACGCCGTGCTCGGCGATGAGGACATAGGCGGCGGCTGCGAGTTCGGCGCGGCGATCCGTGCGTGCCGCCGGGTCTCCGGGGTCTGGGTCGCTGGAGTCCGCGTCGATGGCCCGACCCTAGACCACACAACAGCTGTCATGTCATGCCGATCGCCGGACCTGAAGGTCCGAGTAGACAGGCGGCGTGCCCGCCACCGACGACGTCCTCGATCCGCAGGTCGCCGCCCGCTTCGCCCACCTCCGCGGGGTCTCGGTCGAGCAGTACTTCACCGTCGGCGTGGAGGAACCTCCGGTGCCGGAGATCGCCCCGCTTCCCGGCGTGGTGTGGACCGACATCACGGTCGACGGCGACGTCCCGGTGCCGATCCGGCGCTACGTGCGCCGAGACGCGTCCGACGACGCCAAGCCCTGCCTCGTGTGGTGCCACGGTGGCGGATGGGGCCTCGGCCACCTCGACATGGTCGAGGCACACGTCGTGGCACAGCGAGTCGCCGACGCGCTCGACGCCGTCGTCTACTCGGTCGACTACGGCCTCGCTCCAGCCCACCCGTACCCGGTGCCGCAGGACCAGATCGTCGACGCCTTCGCGCATGCGCTCGGCGACCCCGACGTCGACCCGACCCGTGTCGCCCTCGGTGGAGCATCGGCCGGAGGCCATCTCGCGGCGTGCGCTGCCCACCGCCTCACGGTCGCCGAGGCTCCGATGGCGGCGTTGTTCCTCGCCTACCCGGCCACCGATCCGGTCGACGGGCCGTTCCCGGACGACAAGCCCGACGCGTGTCCGGAACTGCTGTGGTTCGACGGCGGAAAGATCGCCTCGCTGTTCGCCAAGCACGCCGGCGCCGTGCCGCCGACCGGGGCGATCCCGACGCGTCTCGACCCGGCAGGACTTCCGCCCACGCTGGTGACCAGCGTCCCCCTCGACGGACTGGGCCCGCAGGCCGAGGCCTATGTCGCGCACCTGGAGGCCGCAGGCGTCGAGGTCGAGCATCACGAGGTCCGCCACGTGCTCCACGGCTATCTCGACCTCTGCGGGTCGGTCGCCGTCGCTGACGGGGCCCTCGAACGTCATCTGAGGTGGCTCGCCGCAGCGTTGGGTTGATCTACCCCTGTTCGACGATCGAGGGGTGTACTAGGCATTGGGCCCAGTGTTGTTCCATCCGTTCGACTCGCCGCCCCCGGGCGACGACGACGTGCGTCGCCGATTGCTGGGGGGCAAGGGTGCCGGCCTCGCTGCCATGACGGCTGCGGGGCTCCCGGTCCCACCTGGCTTCACCCTCACCACCGACGCGTGCCGTCTGCACCTCGAGTCCGGCTGGGACCAGACCCTCGACGCGGCCGTCCGTGAAGGTGTGGCCGGGTTGGAGGAGCAGATCGGTCGTCGGCTCGGTGACCCGGCGACGCCGTTGCTCGTCAGCGTGCGTTCCGGCGCCGAGGTGTCGATGCCGGGGATGATGGACACCGTCCTCGACGTCGGCATGAATGCGGGGGTGGCAGCGGCACTCGCCGCGGCGACCGGTGACTCCCGGTTCGCGTCCGACACCCGTTGTCGGTCGCTGCGTTCCTTCGCGCAGATCGTCCTCGGCGCCCCGGCCGAGGTGCTGGCCGACCTCCACGACGAGGTCGACCCCGACGTCGTCGCCCGTTCGCTGGCCGCCGCCGGGTTCACGGTGCCCGACGACCCGATCGAGCAGGTCGTGGCATCGGTCCGGTCGGTGTTCGACAGTTGGCGATCGCCACGCGCGCAGCGCTACCGGGAGATCGAGGGGATCGACGAGTCGCTCGGCACGGCCGCCACCGTCCAGGCAATGGTGTTCGGCAACCTCGATGCTCGTTCGGGGACCGGCGTCGCCTTCACCCGCGATCCCGCCACCGGTGCTGCCGGACTCGTCGGCGACTTCCTCCCCGGCGCCCAGGGCGAGGACGTCGTCGCCGGCGACCACGTCACGCTCCCGCTCGCCGAGATGGCGACGTCGTGGCCGGAGCAGCACGCAGAACTCGAACGGATCGCACACCAGCTCGAGCGGTCGATGGCCGACATGGCCGACATCGAGTTCACCGTCGAGCGAGGGGTCGTCTGGATCCTGCAGGTGCGGCGAGGGAAGCGGAGCCCGATCGCGACGTTCCGCTGTGCGATCGACATGGCCGACGACCCGAGGTTCCCGGTCGACCGAGCCGAGGCCGTCGCTCGGTGTCGTGGTCACCTCGTCGACCCACCGACGATCGACGCTGCAGAGAGCGCCCCTGACGAGTCGACCGTCATCGCCTCCGGCATGCCGGCGTCGCCCGGGGTGGCGACCGGCGTGCTGTGCATCGACCCGGACCGAGCGGTGGAGCTGCAGGCCGAGGGCCACGCGGTGATCCTCGTCCGACGGGAGACCTCACCCGCCGACGTCCACGGCATGGCGGCGTCGGCCGGCCTGTTCACGCTGCTCGGCGGATTGGTGAGCCACGCGGCCGTCGTCGCCCGTGACTGGGGGCTGCCGGCGGTCGTCGGCGCATCCGACGCGAACCTCACCGATGCCGGCCTCGAGGGGCCCGGCGGCTTCGCTCCGGTCGGGGCAACCGTCACCGTCGACGGGTCGGTCGGGTCGATCGCGCTCGGTGCAGTGACGGCGGATCGCCGTGAAGCGCCGGAGGTCGCGACCATCCGGGAGTGGGCACGAGCACTCGCCGAGGAAACGGCCGACGGGGCAACGAGCGGCGATGGCGCCGGGACGGCGGACGTCGTCGCGTTCGAGATCCTCCACGCTCTGCGCATCCGGGGCATGGCCGGCACGGACGCGGTGGTCTCGATGACCGGACTCGAACCGGACGACGGTGGAGGATGGTCTCGCCGCGATGGTACGAGCAGGCTCCGCTGCCTTCCTCGAGAAGCGCAGCCTGTGGCGACTCACGGACGCCGGCCGCGACGAACACGCAGCGCGCCTCGCCGAGACGGTCGTCGGGGTCGACGTCGCAGCCCTTCCGTACGAGCGGTTCCTCTCCTCGAACGCCACGTTCAAGGAGTTGTGCACCGACTGGCAGGTCCGAGACGGCGAGCCGAACGACCACACCGACGCTGCCTACGACGACGCGGTCATCGCTCGGCTGGAGTCGCTCGACGCCGAAGCGCAGAGCGTGCTCCGCGAGATCTCGGCCGTGCTCCCGTGGACCGAGCACTACGGGCAGCGGCTGCGTGCGGCGCTGGGGCGCCTTCGTGCCGGCGACACGAAGGCGTTCACCGGGGTGCTGTCCGACAGCTACCACGACATCTGGATGGAACTGCACGAGGACCTGATCATCACGCAGGGCATCGACCGGGCGGCCGAGGGCTCGACCTGACCCACCTGCGGAGCCCGTGCCGGCTCAGCGCAGCGCGTCGACCATCGAGGCGTGGGCCTCGACGAAGGGCATGGTGGTGGCCGGGTCGTCCCAACCGGTGCGGTTGGCGCCGACGACCACGCGCTCGACGCCGAGGTCCCGGTAGCCGCGCAGCGTGGCGAGGTCCGGGTCGCCGAAGGTGAACAGCGTGATCGGCACGTTCCGCCCGGCTTCGGCGGTCCGGTCCCGGAACTGTGCGATCCGCTTGGCGACGTCGCCGAGGGCGACGTCCATGGGCGCCCATCCGTCGCCCCACTCCGCAGCCTGCGCCGTGCCGATGCGACCGCCGGCGCCGCAGTACACGGGGGGATGCGGGCGCTGCACGGGCTTGGGGAACGCGAGCGCGCCGTCGAAGTCGAACCACCGTCCGTGGAACGTCGCTTCGTCGTCGGTCCACAGCGAGCGGAGCGCAGCCACGGCCTCGGCCAGCGCTCGATAGCGCGAGCGCCAGGCGATGTCCGGGCGGTGGTCGGCGAGCTCCTCCTCGTTCCACCCGACGCCGACGCCGAAGACGACGCGCCCGCCGGAGAGGTGGTCGAGCGTGGTGACGGCCTTGGCGAGGGCGAACAGATCGTGTTCGAGCGGGAGCGCGACACCGGTGGCGAGAAGCAGCGTCTCGGTGGTCTGCGCCGCCGCCACGAGGCTGAGGAGCGGATCCATCATCCGTGTGTACTGCTCGGGCATGTCGCCGCCGGCGGGGTACGGCGTGCGGCGTACGGCCGGGATGTGTGAGTGCTCGCCGATCCAGAGCGAGTCGTAGCCGTGGGCTTCGAGCGCGGCGGCGAGCTCACCGGGGGGTGGATCGTCCGGCGTGTTCATGGTCGTGAAGCCGAGTTGCATCGACCCGAAGCGTCGCACATCGTCACGCGGTTCGTGACGATCTGCGTGAGGCGTCATGATGGCGGTCACCTCCACGAAAGCGAGCAGACATGGCCCTCGAAGAGACGACCCTCAACGACCCGCACGACGTCGAGATCTTCTACCGACGATGGATGCCGGACGCCGAACCGCGCGGCATCGTGTTGGTCCTCCACGGCATGTCGGAGCACTCCGGCCGCTACGCCCGGCTGGCCGAGGCGCTCCTCGAGGACGACCTGGCTGTCTACGCGTTGGACCATCGTGGGTTCGGGCGGACCTCGGCGGTCACGGGCATGGGCAAGACCGGGCCCGGCGGCTTCGACGGCGTGCTCGACTCGATCCGTTCGCTCCAGGAGCAGGCCCGCTCCGATCTGGGCGACCTGCCACTGGTGATCTTCGGACACTCGATGGGCTCGATGTTCGCCCAGTCGTACGTCCAGCGGTATCAGGACCACGACGGCCTCATCCTCTCCGGAACCACCGGACCCAACGAGGAACTCGCCGCGATGGTCGACGGCATGAACGCGCTGGTGGAGGCCGGCGCCGGCGATGAACCCCTCGATGCGCTCGGTGCGTTCAACGAACCGTTCGCCCCCGCTCGCACCGACTACGACTGGCTCAGCCGCGACGAGGCCGAGGTCGACGCCTACATCGCCGACCCCATGTGCGGCGACGGCAACCCGGTGACCGCAGCGTTCGTGGCGGGCCTGTTGGCACAGTCGCACGAGGCCGTGCAGCCCGAGGCCGTGGCGAAGATGAACACCGACGTGCCGGTCCTGCTGCTCACCGGTGAGGCCGACCCGGTCTCCAGCGGTGCCACGACGGTGCGCGCGCTCGAGCAGATGTACACCGACGCCGGGCTGACCGTCACGTCGCACTACTACCCCGAGGCGCGGCACGAGATCCTCAACGAGACCAACCGTGACGAGGTCACCGCCGACCTGCGTCGTTGGGTCGCCGAGGTCGTCGGGTCGGCCGAATGAGCGACCTCTACGACGACTTCCCCGGCCTGACCGTCGACCGCCCGTCGGACGGAGTCCTGCGGGTCACGCTCGACGCACCCGGACTCAACGCGGTCAGCCCCGCGGTCCATCGTGAACTCGCCGACATCTGGCTGGCCGTCGACCGTGACCCCGACACCCGCGTCGCGCTCCTACGCGGCGCCGGCAAGGGCTTCTCGGCCGGGGGGTCGTTCGACCTCCTCGACGAGATGATGGACGACTACGCCTCCCGCCTCCGGGTGATGCGCGAGGCGCGCGATCTCGTGTTCAACGTCATCAACTGCTCGAAGCCGATCGTGTCGGCGATCCACGGTCCCGCCGTGGGTGCCGGCCTCGTCGCGGGGATCCTCGCCGACGTGTCGATCGTCGGCAAGACCGCGCGCATCATCGACGGCCACACCCGACTCGGCGTCACCGCCGGCGACCATGCCGCGATCTGCTGGCCGTTGCTGTGCGGCATGGCCAAGGCCAAGTACCTGCTCCTCACCTGCGACACGCTCACTGGCGAGGAGGCCGAGCGGATCGGCCTGGTCTCGATCTGTGTCGAGGACGACGAGGTCCAGGACCGGGCGCTCGCCATGGCCGTGCAGTTGGCCAACGGGGCGCAGCAGGCCATCCGGTGGACGAAGCACACGCTCAACCACTGGTACCGCCAGCAGGCCGCGATCCTCGATGCCAGCCTGGCCTACGAGTTCCTCGGTTTCGGCGGACCGGACCCCGTCGAGGGTCGTGCGTCGCTCATGGAGAAGCGCGAACCCGACTTCACCGGCCCGACCAGCGAGTAGGGGTTACCGGCAGGAACCTCGAGGTCGCCCGCCGAATCGAGGAGGATGCGCACGCGCCTCTTCCTCCTGTTCCTCGCGGTGACCGCGCTCCTCGGTTCGCTCGCGTTGCCGATCGCCCGCGCCGAGGACTCGCCCACGGTCGCCCCGGTTCCCGAGCCCACGGTGACCGGCCCGGTCGCCGACGAGGTCGGGCTGAAGGGCGAGCCGTGGTTCGACCCGCCCTTCGTCCTCGAGGAGGCGCAGCCGTTCCCCTACGTGTCCGAGGAGTTCTTCGTCGAGGGCGTCGCCCGCGACCTGGTGGGCAGCGCCGCAGATGCGCCGTACAAGACGCGGATCCTGGTGGTTCGTCCGCAGAACGCAACCGACTTCTCGGGGACCGTCGTCGTCGAGTGGGACAACGTCACCGCGCAGGCCGCGCTCAACCCGCTCTTCATGTGGGATCACCCGTACCTGCTCCGTGAGGGCCACGCGTTCGTGTCGGTCTCTGCGCAGGCTGCCGGTGTCTGTTGCACGCCGGTGTCCCACGCCGGCTGGGATCCGCCCCGCTACGGCGACCTGAGCCACCCCGGCGACGTCTACAGCTACGACATCTACGCCCAGGCGATCGAGTCGCTTCGACGCAACACGGTCTCGACCGATGGCGTTGCCGGAGGTGTCCCGATCGTCGGGGGGCTCACCGCGGTCCTCGGCAACCCGCTGCAGACACCGATCCCCGGTGGGTATCCCGTGATGGGCGACCTGGCGGTCACCAACGTCCTCGCGACCGGCACCTCGCAGTCCGCGGGCCGGCTCCACACCTACCTCGACCAGATCCAGGGCATCCACGCCGACAACATCGACGGCGTGCTGCTCGACGCGGGTGGGTCTCGGACCTTCACCCGTCCGCCGGTCATCCCCACGATCCACTTCCTGAGCGAGGACGGACTGAACGCCACGGAGCCGAACGTCGGCGGCGCCTCGCTCATGGGCACGGACAACAACTACCGACTGTGGGAGGTGCCTGGCGCATCCCACGCCGACGCCGAGTTCAGCCGCTACATCGAGGACGGGCTCTACGGCACGCACATCCTGGAGACCCCGCCGCTTCCCTGGAAGCAGTGGGACGACCGCCGGTTCTCCTTCCGCTACGGCGACGACGGGCTCAGCCTGCGGGCGGGCTGTCAGCCCCTCGGCTACGGCGACAACACCTATCCCCGTCGCTACGCCGCCCGTGCGGCCATGGACCAACTCGTCCGCTGGACCACGAGCGACGACACGGTCGCCCCGCCGTCGAAGCCCGGCAAGGGGAAGGGTCGGGACAAGAAGCAGCCCCCGGCACCGGTCGAGTTCGAGGCCGTCCAGCCGCCGAGGGTCGAGTTCGACGCCACGGGAACCGAGGTCCGCGACGCCAACCGGCAGGTGGTCGGTGGCGTGCGCCTGCCACAGATCGACGTGCCCATCGCCGACTACCTGGCCACCACGTGCGGCCTCTTCGGTCACACCATCGGGTACGACCCGATCACGTTGTCGACGCTCTACCCGACCACCGACGTGTACGTCGCACAGATGCAGGCGGCCGTCGACCGGGCGCTCGAGGCCGGCTTCATGCTGGAGCCCGAAGCGGATGAGCTCCGTTTCCAGTTGGAGAGTGCCGTCGTCCCGTCGTATCGCGCGCCGAAGCTCCCTGGCGCCACCCAGGAGGGTGCGGCCCACCTGCTCGCCACCCTCGTCGGGGGCTGACGGGTTCGAGGCTCCCCAAAACGAAATCTGCCGGTCAGCGGGCGTGTTGCGAACACCCGATCTGACCAGCAGTTTCGATGGCGGAGGGAGTGGGATTTGAACCCACGGAGACCCGAAAGCCTCAACGGTTTTCGAGACCGTCCCATTCGTCCGCTCTGGCATCCCTCCAGGGGCGCATGACACTAGCGAAGCGGACTCCGACCGTCCCAGAGCGATGCGCTCACCGCGGCGTCATGCGGGCAGGCGCAGGCTCGACTCGTCGTGGCTCCACCGGTCGAGGAGCAACTCGCTGAAACGGCCCTCGATCGCCATCGTGACCTCCGCTCCCCAGACCGCGAGCCCGCCGTCGTCGCGGTGCTCGGCGACGTGTGCGTCGACGAGGCCGACGCGGGCCAGCGGGCCGTGGTGCTCGTCGGCGACGACGTGGACGTCGTAGAACTCGCACGCTTCCTCAGGCGCGCCGATCGAGCGCATCGCCTCGGCGTAACGACGCATCGGCCCCACCGAGGTCATCTCGAAGAGTGCGAGGTGGCCGAGCAGCGCACCGAGCAGACGACGATGCAGCGCGAGGTGGGTGATGAGGTTGACCGTCGCCAGCGTCACCGCGGGGACGTGGGCGACGTAGCGCCCGTACGTGGGGTCGAGGTCGAGGGCGCGCATCGTCTCGGCGAAGAGCTCCGCGTGGGAGCGCCCCGACACGCCGTTGCCGTACTCGTCCATCTGGATCTCGACGAAGGCCGCCTTCGCGCGACCACCGACGCGAGGGAGGGCGAACGTGTGCGGGTCGGCCTCCTTGAGTTGGTAGAGCGATCGGTGGATCGCGAACTCCCGCAGGACGTCGAGCGAGGCGTGCTCGGCCACGTAGGCCGACAGCGACGGCCCGTCGCTCGCTTCGACCAGGTCGGCGATCTGGTCGCCGGCATCGAGTTCGTTGCCGAGCCGCAGGGGAGCGGCGTCGCAGAGGGCGCTCTCGAACCGACCGGCGATGTGGTGCCACCAGCCGACGACGTTCGGGTGCCACTCGGCGTCCGGGTGGGCGCTCGCGACGCCGCGATAGTGCAGTTCGTGCAAGGCGTAGAGCGCCCGTTGGAAATCGAGGTTGGCGAGCGGGTCCATGGTGTCGACCGCCAGGGCCGTCAATTCGACGACGCCGGGTTGACGTCGTGGGTCGTGCAGGACTGCGGCCGTGAACGCGGTGAGCGGTCCGATGGGAGGTGGCATGGACGGTGCGCTGTGATCTCGCTGGTCGCCCCGGACCAGGTCGGGCTCGTGGAGGAAGGTCATCTCGGTCGGTTCCTTGTTCGGTGGTCAGCGCCCGTGGACGCACCTCCGTACCCACCGACCCCGAGCTCCAGCCCTCCGAATCTCGTCGCGGTCGAGCGCGCCGTTCAGCGGCGGGGGGCGAAGAACGACTCGAGAACGGCGCCACACGCCTCGGCGTCGACGCCGGCGACGACGTCGAAGGTGTGCGGGAGCCGTGGGTCGACACCGATGTTGTAGAGCGAACCGAGCGCGCCGGCCTTGGGATCGGCGGCGCCGAACACGACCCGCTCGACCCGCGCCGCCGACAGCGCCCCGGCGCACATCGCACACGGTTCGAGCGTGACGACGACGGTCGCGCCCGGAAGTCGCCACGACCCGACGGTCGCGCACGCGTCGCGCAGCGCGAGGAGTTCGGCGTGAGCGCTTGGGTCGTTGGTCGCCTCACGTCGGTTGTGTGCTCGGGCGACGATCTGGCCGTCGATCACGACGACGGCCCCGACCGGGACCTCGCCGGCGGCCTCGGCCGCCCGTGCTTCATCGAGCGCTGCTGCCATCGCCGGGTGGTAGTCAACGGTCTCGGAGACGGGCACGTAACCGACGGTAGCCCAGGGAGGAACTGGCATTGACGCCGTCGAATCATGCATCAGCACGGGCGGCTCGCCGTTCGCGCTCGCAGAGTTGAGCCGGGCGGAGCTGGGGCCGTCCGGCCGCTCAGCATCTGGGCCGAGCGGCCGGTGTGGCCTCGAGCGGAGGGAGAGGGATTCGAACCCTCGGAAGGTTGCCCTTCACACGCTTTCCAAGCGTGCCGATTCGGCCGCTCTCGCACCCCTCCTCAGGGGTCTGCAAGAATACAGTCTCGCTCCTCCTACACCGAAGGTGGCGGCCGGGTCCTGTGCAATTGCAGCTCGTGAACCGAGTCAGGGCCGGAAGGCAGCAGCTCTCAGCGGAACCTGCGATGTGCCGCAGATCGCCTGGCCGTCACCTTGGGTGTAGGAGCAGCGGACCCGACCAGTCGGGCCGTGACAGGATCTGGCGATGAGCGAGAACCCGCCGCCACCGACGCCTGCCAACTGGTACCCGGACCCGTTCGGTCGCTTCGAGCACCGGTACTGGGACGGCACCGCGTGGACCGAACACGTGTCGGCCCACGGCAAGCAGTCGACCGATGCGCCGACGGGGCAGGGCCACGTCCCGGTCGTCGATCGCCCCGCCGACAAGATCACCCGCGACGTCGGCAAGGTCACGGGCGGCGCCGCACCGTTCGTCGGCGGCGGGTCGTTGTTCACCGAGCCAGTCCTGGTGGTCAACCAGAAGGCCAAGCTCATCGAGATCAACAACGAGTACGCCATCTTCGACCAGAACGGCACCCAGATCGGCGCCGTCCGCCAGGTGGGCCAGTCGATGGCCAAGAAGGTGCTGCGGGTCGTCGGAGACGTCGATCAGTTCCTCACCCACTCCCTCCAGGTGGTCGACGCCGCCGGAACCGTCGTCCTCGGGTTGGTCCGTCCGGCGAAGATCCTCAAGAGTCGGGTGATCGTCAACGACGGCGCCGGCAACGAGATCGGCCAGGTCCGGCAGTTGAACGCCATCGGCAAGATCCGCTTCGGCCTCGAGGTCGGCGGCCAGCAGATCGGGACGATCAACGGCGAGAACTGGCGTGCCTGGAACTTCAGCATCCAGGACGCATCGGGCAACGAGGTCGCTCGGATCACCAAGACGTGGGAGGGCCTGGCCAAGACGATGTTCACGACGGCCGACAACTACGTGGTGCAGATCCACGGTGCGCTCCCCGAGCCGCTGCGGTCGATGGTGGTCGCGTCGTCGCTCGCCGTCGACACCGCGCTCAAGCAGGACAAGCGGGGCTTCAACTAGGAGATCCGGTGCCGGGGTACGGCCGGTAGGGTCGGGCCCGCATGAGCTACCAGTCCCTCTATCGCCGCTACCGGTCGCAGCGTTTCGACGAGGTGCTGGGCCAGGAGCACGTCACCACCGCCCTCAAGAACTCGGTGCGCGAGGGCCGGGTGGCCCACGGCTACCTGTTCTCGGGCCCCCGTGGCACGGGAAAGACGTCGACGGCCCGCATCCTCGCCAAGGTCCTCAACTGCGAGCACCCGGTCGACGGCGAACCCGACACGACCTGCGACAACTGCAAGGCGGTCGAGGAGGGGCGTCAGGTCGACTGGCTCCAGGAACTCGATGCCGCCTCGAACAGTGGCGTCGACGCCATGCGCGACCTGCTGGGCCGGGTCTCGATGGGCACCAGCGGCAACCGCAAGGTGTACATCCTCGACGAGGTCCACATGCTCACGAAGGCGGCGTCGAACGCGCTGCTGAAGACGCTCGAGGAACCGCCCGAACACGTGGTGTTCGTGCTGGCGACCACTGAGCCCGAGAAGGTCCTGCCCACGATCCGGTCGCGGACGCAGCACTTCGACTTCCATCTGCTCTCGGCCGACGTGCTCGCCGGCCACGTCCGCCACGTCATCGCCGATGCCGATCTGGGCCTCGACGAGTCCGCGGTCGAACACGTCGTCCGCGTCGGGGCCGGTTCGGCTCGCGACACGCTGTCGGCCCTCGACCAGGTCGCCGCCACCGGCGGGGTGAGCACGCTCGGTGTTCCCGTCGACGACATCATCGACGCCCTCGGTGCCCGCGACGCCGGCGCAGCGCTCGTCGCGGTCGACGCCTCGGTGCGGTCCGGACGCGATCCGCGGTTGCTGGCCGAGGCCCTCATCGAGTCGCTGCGCGACGCGTTCCTCGTGTCGATGGGAGCGCCCGGCGGGGCGATGACCGACACCGCCGCCGCCCGTGCTGCCGATGTGGCGAGCGCGCTGGGCCCGGCGTCGCTGACCCGAGCGCTCGAGTTGATCGGCACCGCCAGCGTCGACATGCGCCAGGCGCCCGATCCGCGGATCACGCTCGAGGTCGCGCTGGTGCGGTTGACCCGCGCCGATGCCGGCGACGACGTCGGTGCCCTGGTCGCCCGGGTCGAGCACCTCGAGCAGCAGCTGGCCTCCGGTGTCGTGGCCGCTCCGGCGACCACCGCCGACCCTGCGGCCCCGCCGGCGGCAGCGCCCTCCGCACCAACGCCGGCACCAGCACCCGCACCGGCTGCGGGACCGGCTCCTGCCCCGGCCGCAGCCACGGTGGCTCCCTCCGGAGAACGCCCGCGCCGTGGGGCCGATGCCGCCCGGGCCAACCTGAGCCAGCGCGAGGCCACGGCCTCGCCACCGCCTGCCCCGTCATCGGACGCCCCAGCCGGCTCTCGACCCACGCTCGGTTCGGTCCGACGTGCTCGTTCCGAACCCGAGGCGGCAGCTGCCGCGCCCGAGGCCCCCGCCCCGGGCCCGGCCGCCGCTCCCGAACCGGCACCGGCCGCCGAGTCTGCGCCGACCCCCGAACCGACGGCCGCGCCGACCGGCGCCCCGCCGACGACGGCGGAGCTGACCTCGGCGTGGGAGTCGACGGTCCTCGCCGCCCTCAAGCCCCGAGCCCGAGCGCTCTACAAGCCCGGCCACTTCGTCGACGGCGACGGCCGCATGGTCCGTTTCGCCCTGCCGAACCGGGCCCACTGCGATCAGTGCGAGGGGTGCCGCAGCGAGGTCGCCGCCGCGCTGTCCGATCACTTCGGACGCCCGGTGCCGCTCGAGCTCGTGGTCGACGACGCCAAGGCGGCGCCCGCTGCGGCATCGCCGGCACAAGCCGACGTCGTCGACGACGACGTGGACGACGCGGTCGATCTCGACGAACTCACCGATGCTCCCGACGCCAGCGTCGGTGGCGTGGCCCAACTCAAGGACGCCTTCCCCGGCTCCGAACTCCTGGAGGAATCGTGAGCGACGAACAGACACCCGGCGAAGGCCTCGACCTCGGGAGCCTCCTCGGAGGGCTCGGCGGCGAGGGCGGCGGTGGACTCGGTGGCCTCTTCGCACAGGCGCAGGCCGCCATGGAGGCCAGCCAGGCCGCAGCGGACACCGAGCTGATCGGCTCGTCGGGCGGCGGCGTGGTCCGTGTGACCGCGACCGGCACCGGCGAGGTGCTCGCCGTGGCCATCTCGCCCGAGGTCGTCGACCCGACCGACATCGAGACGCTCCAGGACCTGATCGTCGCGGCCATGCGCGACGTCACGAACCAGATCAGCGCGCTGCAGGCCGGGGCGATGGGCGACCTCGATCCGACCTCGATGCTGGGCGGGCTGTCCGGCCTCTTCGGTGGCGACCCCGAGGACGACGAGTAGCCCCCGTGCACTCGGACGCCGTCCAGAACCTCATCGACCAACTCGGTCGCCTGCCCGGCGTCGGGCCCAAGTCGGCTCAACGGGTCGCCTACCACCTGCTCAAGGTGCCCAAGGAGGACGCACTCGCCTTGGCCACCGCGATCTCGACCGCCAAGGACCGCGTGCGGTTCTGCGACGTGTGCCACAACCTGTCCGAGGCCGAGCGCTGCTCCATCTGCGCCGATGCTCGCCGCGACGCCACGGTGATCTGTGTGGTCGAGGAGCCGCGCGACATCATCGCGGTCGAGAAGACCGGCGGGTTCCACGGCCGCTATCACGTGCTCGGCGGGGCCATCAATCCGATGGAGGGCATCGGCCCGGACCAACTCAAGGTCCGCGAGTTGCTCGGCCGGATCGACACCGACGGGGTGGTCGAGGTCATCCTCTGCACCAACCCCAACCTCGAGGGCGACACGACAGCCATGTACCTGGCCCGCCTGCTCACGCCGCTCCAGATCCGGGTGACCCGCATCGCCAGCGGCCTCCCGGTGGGAGGCGACCTCGAGTACGCCGACGAGCTGACGCTCGGACGGGCGCTCGAAGGCCGGCGCGACGTCGACGCCTGAACGGCAGACCGTGACGGTTTCCGTCTCGAAACCGTAATAATCGAGCGCTCTCACTTTCCGGAGCCCTCTGACCCAAAAATGCGTCAACCCGAGCGCTGGTTGCGACGATCGGGGGCGGGCGGGCAAACCGATCAGCGCTTCCAACGCTCAGGTTGACGTTGCAATCACATTACATACGTAACACTGCCGTGACAAGTCATCGTGACGGAGGTCACGCGGTGTCGTGGTCAGTCGACGAGCGCGGGCGCCGGCTCGGCGTCGGCGGATTCCGCCGATCCCGGCACGGCGGGCGAGGTCTTCAACAACGCGTACCCGAGCAACCCGGAGACCAACGATCCGACGAGGATGCCGATCTTGGCCGAGTCGGTGAACGCCGGCTCGCCCTCGAAGGCGAGCCCGGCGACGAAGAGGGCCACGGTGAAGCCGATGCCGGCAGTGACCGCGAGGCCCAGGACGTGTCGGTAGGTGACCCCGGCAGGGAGGGACCCGATGCCGATCTTGTCGGCGATGACGGTCGCTCCGAAGACACCGACCGTCTTGCCCACGAGGAGCCCGAGCGCCACGCCGAGCACGATCTTGTCGGTGGCGATGCCGTCGAGGGCCTCGCTCGTGAGGCGGACGCCGGCGTTGGAGAACGCGAACAGCGGGACGATGAGGAAGGCGACGTAGCCCTGGAGCGCGTGCTCGAGGCGTTCGAGCGGGGACTGCGATTCGGCGACGAGGCGGCTGAGGTCCTCGAGTCGGGCCTGGTTCAGCTCGTACTCCGCCTCGGTCAACAGCCCGTCGTCCATCTCGTCGTCGGCTGCCTCGACGAGGGCGCGGGCGTCGTCACCGAAACGGCGAGGATCGAAGAACGACCAGGCCGGGGTGAGGAGGCCGAGGGTGACGCCGGCGAGGGTCGCGTGGACGCCGGACTCGTGCACGGTGAACCACAGGAACAGGCCGAGGACGACGTAGACAGGCATCGAGCGGATCCGCAGTCGCTTCGACACCAGGAGGGCGGCGATCGTGAGACCCGCGATGGCGAGCCAGCCGAAGCTCAGGTCGTCGGTGTAGAAGACCGCGATCACCACGATGGCGCCGATGTCGTCGGCGATGGCCAGGGTGAGCAAGAACACCTTGGCGGCATTGGGGATGCGCGGACCGACGAGCGCGACCACGGCCACCGCGAACGCGATGTCGGTGGCCATCGGGATGCCCCAGCCGTGCGAGCCGTCGGAGCCGGCGTTGAACAGCAGGTAGATCCCCGCGGGGATGATCATCCCGCCCAGCGCACCGATGGCGGGCAACGCCGCCTTCCTGGGGTCGCGGAGTTCGCCATGGACGAGTTCACGCTTGATCTCGAGTCCGACCACGAAGAAGAAGATCGCCATCAACGCATCGTTGATCCACTCGACGAGGGTGAGATCGATGTGGGCCAGTCCACCGAGGTGGATCGACAGGTCGGTCTCCCACAGCGTCTCCTGTGCGTGCCACCAGGGTGAGTTCGCCCACACGAGCGCAGCCACGGCGGCCACGAGCATGAAGATCGCACCGGAGGCTTCGGTGTCCATGAACCGCTGGAGCGGCCGGACGAACGAGCGAGGGACGAAGCGGTCGGACTGCGACCACGTGTGGCGGATGTCAGACGCGGGAGGCAGGGAGTCGTGCATGTCGGGTCGGGTTCCTGGGGCTCAGGTGGATGGAGACGAACGGTTGAGCGTCATCGAGACGATCGTTCCGTCCGGGGCGGGTTCGAAGGTGACCTCGTCGGTGAGCACGCGGATCAGCGGGATGCCGAGTCCGGACTCGTGCTGGAGACGCTTCGGGTCGTCGACCTCGGGCAGCGCCGTGAGCGCATCCGGGTCGAATCCCGGTCCACGGTCGCGGATGTCGACCTGGAAATGGTCGTCCTCGAGCCGGCAGGAGATGACGACCGGCTCGTCCTCGGCCTCGGGGCGATGGGCCTTGATGGCGTTGCTGCACGCCTCGGTCACGGCGAGTCGGAGATCGTCGAGACGCGACTCGGCGAGGGGCGGATCGAGCGCTGCGGCCGTGGCGACCACCAGCCGTACCACCGCGAGATAATCGAGCCGAGGGGGGATCTCCAGGTGGATCTCGGCCATGGTGCGTGTCAGCCCCGGTCGGCGGCCACGGTGATGGCGTCGTCGACCGACTCGACGATCGTGAACACCTCGTCCAGGCCCGTGACGTCGAACACCTTGAGCAGGCGGGAGTTCGTGCACACCAACCGCACGTCGCCCTCGGCACTGCGGGCCCGACGGACGGCGCCGACGAGAACACCGAGCCCGGTGGAATCGATGAAGTCGACGCCCTCGAGGTCGACCACCAACTCGGTGGTGCCGTTCTCGATCAGCGCGACCAGCTGCTCCCGCAGTCCGGGCGCGGCGGCGACGTCGATCTCACCGGTCGCGGTGAGAACAGTCCAGCCGTGAGTGTCGACGGACGCGTCGGAGTCAGAGATCTCGAGTTCCATGCCAGCGGAACATCGTACAACCCGGACCCTTCGGATCCGGAGTCACGGAACGGCCGTCGGCGAGACGACACCAGTGGAACTACACCCCTGTCATCAGACGGCCACGAGACCTACGCTGGTCCCGTGGCCACCGACCCCGGCGTCGAGCTCGAGGCACTCGTCCGGCGACGGGACGATCGGCTCTCGGCGCGCGACGAGGCACACCTCGCCGATCCACGGCGGCTGGTCCACATGCATCGCATCCCCGCCACCGAGCCCCGGTACGGGACGCTCGCCGAGCCGTTGCCCGAGGCCGTGGCCGATCGGTTTCCCGTCGACCGTCTCTACGCCCATCAGGCAGCGGCGCTCGACCTGGTCCGAGCGGGGACGTCGGTGGCCGTGGCCACCAGCACGTCGTCGGGCAAGTCGCTGATCTACCAGGCGGCGATCGCCGAGGCCGCGTCCCGGCCGGTGCGACCGGGCACGGCGTTGTGCATCTATCCGACCAAGGCGTTGGCCCACGACCAGCACCGGTCGTTCGTCGACCTGGCGCTCCCGGGCGTGATCACGTCGTCGTACGACGGCGACGCCGGTCGCGACGAGCGCGCCGACGCCCGCCGGAACGCGACCGTCCTGCTCACCAACCCCGAGATGCTCCACTGCGGTCTCCTCCCGCACCACGCCGGATGGATGCGGTTCCTGTCGAGGCTCGAGTACGTGGTCATCGACGAGCTGCACCTGTTCCGCGGCATCTTCGGCAGCCACGTCTCCCACGTGATCCGTCGGCTTCGTCGCCTGGCGGCGCACTACGGCGCCGACCCGACGTTCGTGTGCACGTCGGCCACGGTGGGGCGACCGGCGGAGTTGGCGGCGGAGATCACCGGTGTCCCGGTCACTGCCGTGACCGACGACGGCTCGCCCAGCGGCGCCCGATCGGTGGCGGTGTGGAACCCGCCCGTGCTCGACGCCGAGACCGGGATGCGCGCATCGAGCCACACCGAGGCGGCGGGTCTCGTCGCCGACCTGGTGCGCGACGGTCGTCGGACGCTCGGCTTCTGTCCGAGCCGTCGGACCACCGAGCTGGTAGCCGAGCGGACCCGACGCCAGGTGCCGGCCGACTCCCGATCTCGTGTGGCCGCGTACCGGGGCGGTTTCCTGGCCGAGGAGCGTCACGAGATCGAACAGGCGCTCGTCGAGGGGACCGTCGATGCCGTGCTGGCGACGTCCGCCCTCGAACTCGGCGTGGACTTCGACGGCGTCGACGCCTGCGTGCTCGACGGATTCCCCGGCACCGTCGCCTCGATGTGGCAGCGCATCGGTCGGGCAGGTCGGCAGCGCCAGGACTCGCTCGCGGTCCTCGTGTGTGGGTCCGACCAACTGGACCAGTGGGCGGCGGCGCATCCCGCGGAGTTGTTCGACCGCCCTCCCGAGCCGGCGGTCGTCAACCACGCCAACCCCTACGTCGCCGACCCGCACCTGCGCTGCGCTGCATTCGAACTGCCGCTCACCCACGACGACGAGCGCTTCTGGCCTGGTCTGCTCGACGACAGCGTGCGCCGCCTCGTGGCCGACGACGAACTGATCGTGCGTCCGCCGGGCGGCGGCACCGCCGGCGGACGGGGTCGGCGACGCCGGCTCTCGCCCACGTCGCCGGTCGCGGTGTGGGCCGGCAACGGGTGGCCCGTCGACCGGGTCGGCCTCCGCTCGGGGTCTCCTGGCCAGGTCAAGATCGTGCGTCCCGACGGGACACCCGTCGGAACCGTCGACAAGGGTCGGGCCGGCGAGGTCGTCCACGAGGGGGCCGTCTACCTGCACGCCGGACGGCACTACCGGGTCCGAGAACTCGACCTCGACGGCGGCCGTGCGGTGGTCGAACCCGACGACGGCGGCACCTACACCGCAGCGACCACGCGCATGGACCTCCGGATCCGCGGTGAGGACCGGGTCGACACGTCGGGCCCGGTCCGACTCGCGGTCGGCCCGATCGAGGTGACGACTCGCGTGACCGGCTACGTCCGCAAGGACGCGATGTCGGGTGAGGTCGTCGAGCGCAACGGGCTGTCGTTGCCTCCGGCGAGGCTCGAGACGCGTGGCGTGTGGCGCGTGATCCCCGAGGACCTCCTCGCAGGCGCCGGCCTCGTCCCCGAGTCCTGGCCCGGCGTCCTCCACGCAGCCGAGCACGCCGCCATCGGCGTCCTCCCGTTGTTCGCCATCTGCGATCGTTGGGACGTCGGCGGCATCTCGACCGCCAAGCACGTCGACACCGGTGCCCCCACCATCGTGATCTACGACGGCTATCCCGGAGGCGCCGGCATCGCCGAACTCGGCTTCGAAGCGGCGGAACGGCACTGGCAGGTCACCGCCGAGGTGATCGCCGCGTGCCCCTGCAGCACGGGCTGTCCGTCGTGCGTGCAGTCACCCAAGTGCGGCAACGGCAACGAACCGCTCGACAAGGCGGGAGCGTTGGCGATGTTGGCGGCGCTGACCGGCGTCGAGGTGCCCGACATCCGCCGAGCGTCCGCCTAGCACTGCTCGAGAACGGGCCCTAGAACTGCTTGGCCAACCGGTTGAGGTAGGCCACGTGGCCCGCCCAACCGAGGAGCACCATCGCTCCGGCGACCGGGCCAAGGAGGCCGGCGCCCTCGCTCTCGGTCTGGATGATCGACTGGCCGCCGTCGGCGAGCTCGTCCCCGGGCTCGGGCACGTCGCGGTCGCCGTAGTCGAGCGACTCGTCGAACCCGGTGTCGAGCGTGGTCGGCGTGGTGGGGGCGGTCGGCTTGGGGCTGGTCGACTTCGTCCGGCTGACGTGGGGGAGACCCAGCGTGCGCCTCTGCGACGTCGTGGGGTCGATCGTCTCCGGGGCCGTCGTGGTGGTCGTCGTCGGCGGCGGCCCGTCGATCTCGACGTCGGCGACGAGCGTCGTGTCGGCGGTCGAGGGCACCGGCTTGGCGGGACCCTCGGCTCCGGCACGCAACGACTGGACGCGGTAGCGGTAGATCCCCGGCGCCTCGATGGTGTCGACGTACTCGCCGGTCTCGACCTCGTCGTCGTGTTCGATCACGCCGCTGACGGTCTCGAACGCGGACTCGCCGGCCGGGCCGGCCCGCTGGACGCGGTAGCCGACGAAGTCGGGATACGTCTCGTCCGGCTTCTCGAGCATGGTCCACGCGACCTCGACCGTGGCCGGATCATCGGCGGTGGCGCCGGTGGCGGGGTCGGGTGCAGCGTCGCCGTCGGCGACCTGAGCGCCCATCTCGGTGACCGCGGTCGGCGGGACCGCGACGCGGATCGTGCCCTCCAGGTCGAAGGTGTCGGACGGGGCCGCAGTTCCGGTCGCCACGATGTCGAACGTGCCGTTGCACGTCCACGCGAAGTGCTCGGCGGCGAGCGAGAACGTCATCGTCGACGTCCGGTTCGCGAACGTCTCGCTCTTCTGCACCGACGCATTGATCGTCGGACTCGGGATGCACTCGGGGGCGTGCAGTTCTTCCTCGCCCTCGCGGAAGGCGAAGCTCAACCGGGCGTCCTGGATTCGTCGATCGAACGCCTCCCCGCTGCCGCGCGTGCGTACGAGGACGCCGCCGATCGGAAAGTTCTCTGCTGCGTGGGCGGTCAGCGTCTGCTCGCTGAACTTCGATCCTGCCCAGTCCTGGGGTGCCGCCAGCGCCGGGGCGCCGACGATGGCGCCGACCGCAACGGTGGCGCCGAGCGCGGCGAGGAGGCGGCGGACGGGGCGACGATCACGCATCGAAGGTCTCCGCGCTGACCATCGTCGCCTTGAGGATCAGGCGCTCACGGGCCGAACCCTTGGGGTGGCACGTGGTCAGCGTCAGGCTCGCGGAGTCGGGGGTGTTGTCGACGACCTCGGTCTGGTTGGGCATCACGATGAACGGGTCGATGTCGACCTCGTAGGTGCACTCGCCGACCGGGGTCTCGAGCGTCACTCGATCGCCGGGCTGGAGCTGGTCGAGATCGTGGAACGGGCGGCCGTAGGTGGTCCGGTGGCCGGCGATGGCGACGTTGCCGACCTCACACGGGAGCGGGGTGGCCGGGTAGTGACCGGCGCCGGCTCGCAGCGCGCTCGCCGTCGTTCCCTCCACCACCACGGTGTCGACCCCGATGCGGGGGATCTTGATCCGGGTCAGGCTGTCGCCTTCGGCGACGGAACGGTTCAGGTAGGCGTCTCGCAGTTCGGGCGACGCCAGCTGGCGGTCGAGCTGGCCCTGGAGACGACCCTGATAGAGGTTCGTGTAGAAGGGGTAGCCGATCACGCCGGCAGCACCGAGCAACAGCGCGAACGACAGGGTCGACAGCGCGACCCGGGCGGCCTTCTTGTTCTTCAGGCCGACGACGAGACGTTCGACCAGGTTCTCCGGCTGTCGTGCCGGACCCGCAGCGGGCACGGCCACGGCGACGGGCGGCGTGGGCTGGGCCACACGGGCATCAGCCCGCTGGATCCGGACGGTCAGGGCGACGACTCCGGCACCGATGACCAGATTGAGGAGGATCGCGGCGATTGTGACCATGACGCGGCAAGCCTAGCGACGCCCTTCCCGGCCGTAGGGGTCGGGAAGAGACGTCACGTCGGCGTGCGAAGGGTCAGACGGCCTGGCTGCGACGGAGCAGCGCGAACCCGGCGAGCGCCAGGCCGGCGGCGCCGGCGAGGGCGAAGCCGTTGGTCCCGGTGCCGCCCGTGCGGGGCAGCGAGGGGGCCGTGGTGACGGTCGTCTCGGGGACCTCGATGGGAGCGACGGTGGCGCCGGCGACGCTGGCGCAGTCGGCCAGATCGAGTTGCACGCCGCCGGAGAGGCCGGGGAGCAGGTCGAGGCTGACGGCGCTCGCCGTGGCGAAGGTCCGGCCGTCTTCGGTGGTGCCGGTCGCGCCGTCGGCGGCGACGATGGTCGAGGTGCCGAGCGGGTCGGGCAGGGGGATCTCGATGGTCTGGCCGATCTCGACCGGGATGTCGAGGTCGAGCGCAGGCACGACGACCCGAACCAGCGCCGGGGAGGCGGTGCCCACCGGGTCGCCGCCGGTCGTGCTGGCGGCCACGGAGGTGGCGGCCTCGCCGACGATGACCGAGATCACCGGGGGAGCGTCGATCTCGCCGATCGCGGCGATGTCGAGCACGTTGATCGTTGCACCGTTGGCGGCACACGTGGTGGTGACGGCGTCGCCACTCCGGACGGTGTCGACCTGGGTGGCGCCGATGTCGATGGTGGCGAGCGGGGCGAGGTCGAGGGCGCCGACCACGTCGTCGAGCAGACCATCGACGTCGAGGGGGTCGGGCACGGCGCCCGTCAGGGGCGTGAGAGCCTCGAGGAGGCTGCCGGCGCCGCCCTGGATCTGCTCGACGACCTCGCCGAGGCCGAGCGGGTCGATCAGCAGACCCGAGACCGGGTCGAGTTCGATGGTGCCGACCCGAGCGCTGGACGCCGATGCCGGGTTGCCGTCGGTGATGGCGGCGAGGCTCGCGCTGCAGGCGAGGTTGATGCCCACGCCGGGGATGTCGGGGAGGGCGTCGCTCTCGCACACCTCGTCGGGCGAGCCGTCGGTCGAACCGTCGGTCGTGGCCTCGGCGGTGGTGGCGCCGACGTCGGCCAGGACGCTGGCGAGGCCGGTGCCGGCGGCGGCAGCCGACGGGGCGTCGGTGACCTCGCTGTGGACGGAGCCGACGGTCAGACCGTTCTCGGCCAACTGCAGGTTGAGCGCCTGGGCGTCCGATTCCGCACTGTACGAAACGGCCTGAGCGCTCGCGGTGGGGGCCAGGAGCACCAACGCCGCTGAAGCGGCCAGGGCCACGGATCCACTAACTCGCCGAATGTTCATCGATTCCTCCGACTCAGGCGCGGGGTTGCGCCGTCCGACCCAGATCAGGGCCGCCTGTGACCTCGCATCTTTCGCCACATCGGATCGGCAGTCCTACCGGAACCTCGTCGCGAATTCCAGACTCTATCTCTGACCCTGTGGTTCGATTCGCATGGCGAGCGACCCTTGGAGATCGGGGTCGGGGAGCAGGACTCCCACGAGCGGGAGCGTGGTCCGGGCGTGATAGCGGACGGTGACGTGCACGCGGTCACCGATGCGATCGGCGTCGACCCGGAGGCGGGCGGGATCGAGGCCCGTGGTCGCGGCGAGAGCGGCGTCGCGAGCCGCCCCGGCATGGGCTTCGACCGCGGCCGCCCGCGCCGCTTCGCGCGTGGCGTGGACGACCAGGAGTTGGTCTCGGGCGACCAGTGCGAGCTGCAACACCAACAGGACCCCGAGGAGGATCACGGGGAAGCCGAGCGCGAGTTCGACCGTGGCCTGACCACCCTCGCGGTGGCCAGGCCGGGTCGGACGTCGGCCCGAGCGGGTCGACGGGCGGGTCACACCTTGCCGATCACCGTGTCGAGGACGGCGTTGAAGAGCTTGCCGATCCGTGTCGACTTGCCGGCCCAGGCGACGAACACGAGCGCGACGGTGGCGGCGCCGAGCAGGACGAGCGCGTACTCGGCCGTGGACTGGCCGGCTTGGCGTCGGAGTCGACCGCGGCGTCGGTGGTCGCTGAGCGCATCGCTGACGAAGGACAAGACCGCGACCTGGGCCGCGAGGACGGTGGCGTACATGGAGAGGGCTCCGTTCGGTACGTGGAGGAGACCGAGGTCTCGAGTCGTTCCCCGTCGAGGGAGCGAAGGGTGCCGGCGACGATGGGCGCCACCGTGAGCAGACCGAACGCCGGCAGCGTGCAGAACACGAGCGGGAACAGCAGGAGCACGGGCAGCCGTCGGGCCCGTGTCTCGGCCGCTCGTCGGCGGGTTGCCCGGGCGTCGTCGCTCAGGCGCTGGAGCGTCGTCGAGATCGGCGTGCCGTTCCGGACGTGGTCGAGGAGCGCCCGCACCAACGGTCGCCCCGGATCGCCCCACTGCTGCTGGAGGTCGGTGAGCGCCTCGGCCACCGGGACGCCACGGTCGATGGCGAGCGTCGCTGTCCCGAGGCCACGTCGGGTCGCCTCCGGTGCCCACCCGACGAGGACGGGCAGGGCCGTGGGAACGGTGTGGCCAGCCGAGACCAGGAGCACCAACAGGTCGATCAGATCCGGGAGGTCGTCGGTCAGCGACGTCGTGGTGTCGGTTCGGGCCCGGCGAACTCGTCGCCACCGCCGGAAGAGCAGGGCCGCACCGGTCGTGCTCCCGACGAGGAACGGGTCGACGAGCAGCATCGCCGCGGCGACGACCGCCGCGGTGCCGACCCGGGCGTCGGCAGCGGTCCGTGGCGGGCGCCCGCACGAGGTGCGCAGGAATCGGCCCAGGGCGACCAGCGGGCGACGTCGGGAGCGGCGACGTTCGAGACCGAGTCGACCGGCCACGTCGCTGGAGCGACGGTGGCCGGCGACGACGACGGCGGTTGCGCCGGCGAGGGCGAGGACGAGCGGGATCACGACGCCCGCACCACCAGGCGGTGCATCCACAACGCCCCCGCGAGGTCGAGTACCCCACCGACCGCGAGACACGCCCAGCCGGCGGGCGTGGCCAGCAGGAACCGTGCGGACGTGGGGTCGACGCTGACGAGGAGGAAGGTGAACCCCAGTGGAGCGAACGTGAGGACGGCTGCCGACAACCGTGCCTGCACCGACAGCGCCGCCACCTCGGCGGTGGCCGCGGCTCGTTCCCGGAGACTCGCTGCCGCCGACTCGATGGCGTCGGCGCCCGCCCCGCCGACCGTCGCGGCCATCGAGAGGGCGGCGCCGGCGAGCGCGGTCTCCCGCCCCCCGCCACGGGCCCACTCACCCACGACACCGGCGAGCGGCATGCCGTCGCGGGAGCGGCGAGCCATGGTCTCGAACTCCGGGCCGATGCGGCCACCGATCTTCGCGGCGTCGCCGACAGCAGTCGCCAGGGCCGCTCCGCCGCGTAGTGAGGAGGCGACCATGTCGAACGCGATCGGGAGTTGCCCGTTCCGCAGTCGGTCGCCGCGTCCCCGCGCCGCGAGGAGGGCGACCGGCGCTCCGACGGCCAGCGTCGCGAAGGCCACCAGACCTCCCAGCGTCACGACGGTGGCGGCGAGGCTCAGCGCCATGGTGGCGATCCAGAGATGGAGGCAGAACGCCGGATCGGCCTCGACCCCGGCGTCGACGAGCAGGCGGCCGACGAATGGGGGAGCACCTCGGCGCGGAGGTCGGTGGTCCAGTCGAGAGCGGACACGCCCCCCGTCCAGCCAGACACGACCGTCGCGCAGGGCACCGGCCGTCAGGACGGCGACGCACGCGGCGAGGAGCGGCGTGAGCGTGGTCACCATCGATCGTCCACCAACGCATCGCCGGTCACCAACGGGACGCTGCGGGGGTGCGCAGCCGGGTCGTCGGCGACGCGGTGGACAGCGTCGATGCGCCGGTCGCCGTCCGATCCTCGTACGACGTGGACCAGGAGATCGATGGCACCGACGAGTTGGTCGCGCACGGCGACGAGCGGGAGGTCGACCCCAGCGGTCAGCACCATCGTCTCCAGGCGTCGGAGCGCATGGTCGGGGCCGTTGGCGTGGCAGGTCGACAGGGACCCGTCGTGGCCCGTGTTCATGGCCTGGATCATGTCGAGGGCCTCGCCGCCACGGACCTCTCCGACGATGAGTCGGTCGGGTCGCATCCGGAGGGCGTTGCGGACCAGTTCCCGGATCGTGACCGCGTCGAGTCCGTCGGCCGAGGCGGGACGGCTCTCGAGTCGGACCACGTGCCGACCAGGGATGCGGAGTTCGGCTGCGTCCTCGACGGTGACGACGCGCTCGCCGTCGGTCAGGTGCTGGCACAGCGCGTTGAGCAGCGTCGTCTTGCCGGCGCCCGTGCCTCCGGACACGACGATCGAACGCCGTTCGCGGACCGCGGCGACGAGATGGCGGGCGACGTCCTCGCCGGCGAAGTCGGTGAGCGGCAACGTGCGGGCTGCGAACCGGCGGACGGTGACATAGGGCCCGTCCACCGCCAACGGGGGCATGGCGATGTGGACACGAGACCCGTCGGCGAGTCGGGCATCGACCAGCGGACTCCGGCGATCCGCGCGCAGCCCGAGCGGCGTCACCACGCGCTCGACCAGCTGGTGGACCGCGGCGGCGTCGAGCGCGACGTCGGTGGCATGGACGACCCCTCGCGTCTCGACCCACACCGGCCCGGGCCCGTTCACCATGACGTCGGTGACCGCCTCGTCGGCGAGTACGTCGTCGAGCAGTCCGAGTCCGTGCATGCGCGCCTGGACCCGCCGGGTGACCGCGGCCACGGTTGCCTCGTCGACGAGGGGTGCGTGGGCGCGGACAACGGCACCGATCGCGCCACGACCCGAGCCGACGTCGCCGTCGATCACCTCGCGGTGGACGCGATCGTCGAGGCACGTCTCGTCGCTCGCCCCCTCGTTCACGACGCCAACCGTCCGCGAGCGGGTCCGAACGCTCGTACGAGGGCACGTGGCATGCGGCTGGCGAGCAGGCCGGAGTCGACGGCCCGGGCGACCCCGGGGTCGATCGAGACCCGCGTCCGCACCGGGGCCCCGATCGCCTCGGCCATGTCGTCGGGCCCGAGCGCCCGCTGTGGTTCGCGGACGAGCGCGATCTCGGTCGGTGCCAGGTCGACCGAGGCGAAGCGTCGGACGGCGAGATAGCAGGCTCGGGTGACGAGGATGCTCCGCTCGGCCCGTCGGGCGACGGCCCGGGCAGCGGCGCCGGGCCGTGAACCGCAGTCGACGATCACCGTGTGGGGCGAGCGCGCCAACACCTCGGCGAGGACGACGGCGCGGTCGGCATCGAGCGGTCCGTCGCCCCGGCCGATCAGTTGGAGGTTGGGGCCGACCGGACGAGCGATGCGGTCGAGGGCATCGGCCGGTACGGAGGCTCCGGCCGCGAGCCACTCGGCGACCCCGGCGTCGGGCTCGGGGGTCCCGAGCGCGCCGGGGAGGTCGCCGTCGAGGTCGACGAGGAGCGTGGGGCTGCCGGCGGCAGCGCGTAGTGCGTGGGCTGCTGACAGCACGGTGGCGCCGCTGCCACCCTTGGCCGCCCAGTAGGCGATGAGCACGGAGGATCCCCTTCGATGACCAGGCCGTCACTGCGGCGGGTCCGACGGGGGAAGTCGGCGTCCTCGAGGCGGCGTGGCGATGGAATGCACCGGAACCGCAGGAGAACAATCGAGAACGTAACAAAGCGGCGGAGCGGAGGCAACGGGTTGCAGCCGTATCCTTCGGTCCTATGGTCGATTCGGTGGAAGCCGCGTTCTTCGATCTCGACAAGACGGTCATCGCCCGCCCGTCGATGGTCGCCTTCGGTGGGCCCCTCCGTCGCGAGGGGTTGGTGTCGCGCCGGCTTCTCCTGCGCGCGCTGTGGGCGCAGCTGATCTATCTCACGCTCGGAGCCGACGAAGGGCGTCTCGAGAAGGTTCGTGACGCCGCTCTCCGCGTTTCCAAGGGGTGGGAGCAGCGCAAGATCTCCGCCCTGGTGCGCGAGACCCTGGCCGAGGTCGTCGACCCGATCGTCTACGACGAGGCGCTCGATCTCATCCGCATGCACCAGGACGCCGGCCGCAAGGTCTTCATCGTCTCGGCCTCACCCGAGGAGATCGTCGCTCCGCTCGCCCAGTACCTCGGTGCCGACGAGGCCATCGCCACCCGGGCCGTGCTCGACGACGACGGTCGCTACACCGGTGAGGTCGAGCTGTACTGCTACGGCCCCGAGAAGGCCCGCATCCTCTTGGAGGTCGCGGAGCGCGACGGCATCGACCTCTCGGCGTCGTACGCCTACTCCGACTCGGGGACCGACGTGCCCATGCTGGCTGCGGTCGGTCACGGCGTGGCGGTCAACCCCGACCGTGACCTGGTCCGGGCGGCGAAGGAGCACGGCTGGGAGGTCGTCCACTTCTCCAATCGGGTGCCGTTGCGCGACCGGGTCGACATGCCGTCGGCCACGGCGCTCGGCGTGGGCTCACTCGTGGTGGCCGGTGGCGCCGCTGCCGCTGGCGCCGGCTACTGGTACTGGCGGGAACAGAACAAGGTCACACCGCCGGCGTCCTGGTTCGACCAGGCGCGTCGGACGCTCGCCGACCGCCTCTGAGTTCGGCGCCGGCCGGCGTCTCAGACGTGGCGAGCCTTCTTGGCGGCCACGACGGTCAGGGTGATCAGTGCGATGACGAGGATGCGCTTCTTCATGGCGCCGAAGCGTACGCCTCGCCCGGGTCTGGCCGGCGAGGGCGACCGCTAGGGTCGGTGCTCCCCCGGGAGGTGTCCGAGTACCTGGTGGGCTCCGCCGCCTTCAAAGCGGTTGGCACGGGCGATCCCCGTGCGGCGGGTTCGATTCCCGTCCACCTCCGCCAAGTCGTCTCATGGGAGTGTTCTCGCTTCGCTGCGAGCACTCCCACGTGTGCACGGAGCCGTGTTGCGTCGTCAGGTCGACCGATCGCTGGCGCTCACTCCGGAGCGCGTTGCGGTTGTTGCTTCGCTGCGAGCACTCCCACGTGCACGGAGCCGTGTTGCGTCGTCGGGTCGACCGATCGCTGGCGCTCACTCCGGAGCGCGTTGCGGTTGTTGCTTCGCTGCGAGCACTCCCGCGTGTGCATGGGCCTCAGACGGCGAGGAGGTCTCTGGCTTCGCACTCGAGGCTGGGGTGACGCAGTTTGCTGATCGCCTTGGCCTCGATCTGACGCACCCGCTCACGGGTGAGGTGGAAGTGGTCGCCCACGGCCTCGAGCGTGCGGGGCTCGCCGCGGTCGAGGCCGAAGCGAAGCCGCAGCACCTCGCGTTCACGCTCGTCGAGGTGCACGAGCATGGTCTCGATCTCGCCGGGGAGCAGCGTCGCCGCGACGGCGTCGAACGGGAGGGGCGTGGTCGTGTCGACGACGACGTCGCCGCGTTCCATCTCGCCCTCCTCGCCCAACGGCTCCGACAGCGACAGCGGTTCGGTGCCGTTGCGGATGGCGTCGAGCACCTTCTGCTCCGGCAGGTCGAGATCGATCGAGAGCTCGCGCAGCGTGGCCGGTCGCCCGAGCTGGGCCTCGAGTCGCCCGCGGGTCTTCTGCACCTGGGCGACGACGTCGCCGGCGTGGACGGGCAGACGGATCGTGCGGCCGGTGTTGGCGATGCCGCGGGTGATCGCCTGGCGGATCCACCAGGTGGCGTAGGTCGAGAACTTGAACCCCTTGCGCCAGTCGAACTTCTCGACGGCGTGGATCAGGCCGAGATTGCCCTCCTGGACCAGGTCGAGGAGGGGGAGTCCGCTGGCCTGGTAACGCTTGGCGATCGACACGACGAGCCGGAGGTTGGCGAGGACGAACTGTCGATGGGCGGTCTCGCCTCGTCGAGCCGTCCGGCGCAGCGTGGCCCGCTCACGCGGATCGGCGACCACGGTGGAGGTGAGCCGCTCGGTGGCCTCGATGCCGGCCTCGATGCGCTGCGACAGACGGACCTCGTCCTCCTTGGTCAGGAGGGGGTATCGGCCGATGTCGCGCAGGTAGAGGCGGACCAGGTCCTCGTCCTCTCGGCTGCCACGATCGTCAGACACCTGACGAACCTCCTGCTCGGCCACCTCGCACCCGTACGATGACGGCTGCTTGTCTCCACGATACGCAGGAGGTCAAGGGGTCCAGATGGGCCGAATGGGGCGGAAACGACCCGTATGCGAAAGGGGAGCACGGATGGCTGACGAGGTCGAGACCACGATCGTGACCATGGTGTTCGACACCACCGATCCCGACCATCTGCTCCAGGTGCTGGCCAAGTACGTCGTGCTCACCCGTGGGCATCCCGGCTGTCGGAACGTCGATCTCACCCGCTCGTTCACCAAGGCCGACCGCTATGTGATCATCCAGAAGTGGGAGTCGCCCGAGGCGCAGGCAGCGCACTTCGACTCCGCCGACATGGTGGAGATGGCCCAGGCCTGCGGCGGCGTGCTGGCGTCACCTCCGTCGATCGACCTCCTCGAGGGCATCTCGGCCCACGACCTCGCCTGACCTCGACCCCTCCCGACCCGACTCCGTCGAAACCCCAATCGTTCTGGGTGCGCGATCGGGATCTCTCACGTCCCGATCGCGCACCCAGAAGCGATGAGGGGTGGGGCCGGTGATAGGGGTGGGGCGGGGTGGATCGGCCGCTCGGGCCGGTACCGTCGGCGGGGTGCCCCGGTACACCCCGCCTTCTGATCACGAACACGGGCCGTCGCGACGGCGTCGACCGCTGTCGGTACGGATCGGTGTGTGGGTACTGCTCGTCGGCGTGATCGCGCTCGTCTTCGCCGACGTCTTCGCTGCCTTGATCTAGGTCGGGTCAGCGGTTCCCGCGGTTGTGCGAGACCGGCCGGAACGACCGCTGCTTCGACTTCCCGACCTTGCCCAGCAGTTCGGCCTGTTGGGGTCCGGCGGGCAGTTCGGGGCCCGGTCGTTCGGTCTTGGCTTTCTTCTCCGGCGGCTTCGTGCCCTTGGCCGTCGTCCGGCCGGATGACTTCTTCTTGCGTGTAGACATCGCGTCTCCTCTCGTGCACCTCGGCCACGGTGGCCGGCAGGTCGGATGGGTACGTCGAGCTACTTCTTCATGTGCGCAACCGTACGACGCTGGATCGACGGGCGCAGCCGCTTTTCAGCGATCGGCGGATCGGCCGTACAGGACGTGCCGTTCGACGGGGTCGCCCGGGATGTTCGGATGGTCGAACTCGAGTCGTTCGGTGAGGCCGATCTTCTCCATGACGCGGCGTGAGCGGTCGTTGCCGACGTAGGTGAACGAGACCACGTCGTCGAGGCCGATCTCGTCGAACGCATGGCGCAGGACCGCGTTCGCTGCCTCGGTCGCGTACCCCTGGCCCCAGGAGTCGGCGGCCAGCCGCCAGCCGATCTCGACACAGGGGACGAAGTCGGCGTCGAACACGGGGACCATGAGTCCGGTGAACCCGATGAATGCTCCGGTGGCTCGCACCTCGACGGCCCAGAGTCCCCAGCCGCGTTCGGCGATGATCGCCGCGTGCCGGTCGACGAAGGCATCGGACTCGGCCCGCGACAGCGTCGCAGGGAAGTGCTCCATCACGACCGGATCGGCGTTGAGCTCGGCGAACGGATCGCGATCGGAATCGGTCCACTGGCGCAGCACCAGTCGTTCGGTCTCGATCACCGGGTCATGCAGGTCTGCGGTCGAGCTTCCCCGGGTTGGCGGCGGCGGCCTCGTCGCTCAGCGCGGTGAGCTGCGCCCAGGTCAGGTCGGTCCCGTCCCAGAGCAGGTCGAAGACGCGGTCGGCCACGTCGGTGAACCCGTGCCGGTTCCGGAAGTCGTAGATCCACCGTTGACGGTTGGCGGCGTACCCGAGGCGGACCAGACGACCCACGGTGTAGATGTCCCAGGCGGTCCGGTGCTCCTGCGACAGATCGCCGTCGTCGGCCGGGTCGCCGAAGTCGTCGCTGCGACGATCGGCGGCGCGCATCAGGTGCCGTCCGAGCATGTCGGTGGCGTTGGCCAGGCTGAACTGGCGGAACTTCTTGGCGTCCTCGAGCGCTCCCGACTCGGCCCAGATGTGCACGGGGTCGATCGACTCGAGGCGGCTCCGGCCGAGCGGGACGGTCTCGTCGACCTCGATCTCGATGTCGACGTCGCTGAGCCCGACCTTCGCGGCGAGTTCGTCGACGAGGTTCGTGATGACGCCGGCGTCGTACTCGACCATGGTGAAGGTCGAGGGGGTGACGGTGGTGGTCAATCTCAGACTCCCGACTGGGCGTTTGCTTCCCGAGCGAGCCTGCCGCGCTCTTCGACCTCGGCACGGGCCTCGCGGGACAGCTCGGCGATCTCTTCCATCTCGGCGTCGTCGAAGCCGGCGAGCTCGCGGAAGCGACGGGCGAGCTGGACCGGATTGTCGTCCTCCTCGCCGCGGAAGCCACCGAAGGAGAACAGCTTGTCGACGACCTTCTGGAACTCGAGCGCCTTCTTCTGACGCTCCTTGTCGTTCACCGTCATCTTCCGGAGCCAGTCGGAACCCATCTTCACGTGGGTCACCTCGTCGGCGAGCATCCAGTCCTCACAGAACTCGAGCACCGGGTCGCCGGCCAGGTCGCCGAACTCGCGCATGGTGTTGAACACGTCGATGGCGAGACCCTCGAGCGCCCGGTTGACGCCGGTGAGGCGCAGCACGGGGTCGGGGTTGCACGCGGCCTGGAAGAGGAAGGCGTTCTCGGAGAACTCGCCGATCTCGGTGCCCATCCAGTCGGAGAGCTTGACGCTGATCTCGCAGTGGCGGGCTTCGTCCCAGCACTGGCGGGCCATGTCGAGCTTCAACTCGAAGGGCACGTCGTCCTCGCCCTTGCCGACCTCGAAGTCGTAGCAGGTGCGTCCGGCGCCCTCGAGCGCCTGGATCTCGCCCACGAAGATGCCGTGCATCAGCGCACGAGCCGAGTCGCTGGCGTCGGCGCGGTCGGGGGTGAGTCGGCCGGGACGGCCGCGTCCACGCTTGGGGTCCTCGGTGGGTGTCGCGTTCCGTGGATCGGCGATGCGATCCATCATGTCGGCGCGCTCGAAACGGTCGTCGCGGCCGAGTTCCTCCGGTGAGATGAGCTTCTTCATGTCGTTCCCCTCAGTTTCCGTTGGCCGCGACGTGCACGGACGTGTCGTAGGCGTCGCCGATGGTGCCGGGGCCACAGATGCCCCCGCTGGCGACGAGCAACTTCTCGAGCTTCATCTGGTGGGCGTTGGCCCGCTCGACCTCTTCTGGTGTCTCGATGAGCGAGGTCAGCATGAGCGTGCCGTCGGTGAAGTCGGCGACCTCGTCGGCGATGGCGAACTGCAGCGACCGGATGGTCGGGGCGTCGGTGATCGTCGAGGTGTTGTTGAGGTGGTAGGTGTACGCCGCGATCTTGTGCGGGATGAGCACCCGGTAGACGCCGACGAGCTTCTCGATCGTCTGGTCGTGTTCACCCGGCTCGGCCACGGCGTCCATGAACGCCACGACCTCGTCGTTGGCGGGGAGGGTCAGCCGCTCGGGGTTCATCTCCCGTAGCTCGGGCAGGCGCTTGTGCCACAGCTCGGCGTGCCAGGCGTGGTGGTAGCAGTGGGTGCCGAGGCGCATCTTGATGTCGAGCTCGGGCACGGTGGCGACCCAGCCGCCCAGCGCCTCGAACAACTTCATCTCGATCCACTTGTACTGGCCGACGCGGGCGGCGGTCTCCTCCACGCTGAAGGACCCCGGCAGCTCGCGGCGGTCCCACGGAGCAAACGCTGCTCGCGGTTTCTTCGAATCGGCCACCCGGTTCCCCCTGGGTTCTCTTCGTCAGATGTCTGGAATGATGTCTGGGATAACGATCGCTATCAGGATAGGCCGCGACCTGACCGCCCGGTCAACAGGTGTCTGGAATGTCCCGGTCGCGGCGGCCGGACGGTTGTCGCGGCTGGTCGCCGTCCTAGCGTGGCGATGTGAAGCCCGCGGTCGTCCTGCTCTCCGGTGGTCTCGATTCGGCCACCTGTCTGGCGATCGCCGGCCGTGAGGGGTTCGACGCGTTCGCCATGAGCTTTCGGTACGGCCAGCGGCACACGTTCGAACTCGACGCCGCCGCCCGGGTCGTCGACGCGGTCGGGGCGGCCGAGCATCGGATCGTCGACATCGATCTCGCCGCCTTCGGCGGGTCGTCACTGCTCGGCGACGGAGAGATCCCCAAGGGGCGCAGCGACGAGTCGATCGGCAGCGGTATCCCGTCGACGTATGTCCCGGCTCGCAACACCGTCTTCCTCAGTTACGCGCTCGCGTGGGCCGAGGTGCTCGGTGCGAACGACATCTTCATCGGGGTCAACGCCCTCGACTACTCCGGCTACCCCGACTGCCGTCCCGAGTTCATCGAGGCGTTCCAGGCGGTCGCGAACGCGGGGACCCGCACCGGCACCGAGGGCGACGGCTACCGGATCCGCACACCGCTCATCGACCTGACCAAGGCGCAGATCATCGAGGCCGGCACGGCGCTCGGCGTGGACTACGGGCTGACCGTCACCTGCTACGACGCCACGGCCGAGGGCGCCTGCGGTGAGTGCGACGCTTGCATCCTGCGCCGCCAGGGCTTCGAGCAGGCCGGCGTCGCCGATCCCACGGCGTACCGGTCGTGAGCACCTACGCCGTCAAGGAGACGTTCCGCACCCTCCAGGGCGAAGGTCGGCACGCTGGCCGCGCGGCGGTGTTCCTGCGGTTCTCGCGCTGCAATCTGTGGTCGGGCCACGAGAAGGACCGGGCCACGGCCATCTGCCAGTTCTGCGACACCGAGTTCGTCGGCACCGACGGCGAGGGCGGCGGCGTGTTCCGTGGCGCCGAGGCCTTGGCCGACCACGTCGCGGACGTCTGGGGGAGCGGTGCGGAACACCGGTTCGTCGTCTGCACCGGTGGCGAGCCGGCGCTGCAGTTGGACGCCGAACTCGTCGACGCATTGCACGCCAGCGGCTTCGAGATCGCCATCGAGACCAACGGCACGCTGCCACTCCCGGACGGCATCGACTGGGTGTGCATGAGCCCGAAGGCGGGGACGGAGATCGTCGTGACCGCCGGCGACGAATGCAAGGTCGTGTTCCCGCAGGAGGGCCTCGATCCGGCCGACTTCGAGTCGATGGCCTTCGCCAACTTCCTCCTGTCGCCGATGGACGGCCCCGACCGGGCCGCCGCCACCGCTGCGGCGATCGAGTACTGCCTCGAGCATCCCCGCTGGCGGCTCAGCGTCCAGACCCACAAGGTCCTCGGGATCCCCTAGGCAGGTCGACCCTTGAGCCAGCGCGTACCGTCTCGGGGGTGAGCGACGCCCCCGCCAAGCGCCAGTACCGCCAGTCCCGGTTCGCCCGCCCCGCCGGAGCGTGCGAGATCATCCTCGTCCGTCACGGTGAGTCGCAGCCGGCCGACCCGGACAATCCCTTCCCCATGGTCGACGGTCACGGTGATCCGCCCCTGCACGTCCCCGACGGTGTCGACCAGGCCGAGCGTGCCTGTCGTCGTCTGATCGAGTCGGACGAGGAGTGGGCTGCGGTCTACGTGACGACACTCCAGCGCACCCGCCAGACCGCCCAGGTGCTGATCGACCACCTCGGTGTCGAACCGATCGTCGAACCTGACCTGCGTGAGGTGCACCTCGGCGACTGGGAGGGCGGCGAGTTCCGCAAGCGGGCCGCCGAGCTCGACCCGGTGATCCTCGACATGTGGAAGCAGCAGCGGTGGGACGTGGTGCCCGGCGCCGAGAAGGGCGAGGTGTTCGCCGAGCGTGTCCGACGTGGCATCGAGCGGATCGCCGCCGCCCACCCGGACCAGACCGTGGCGGTGTTCACCCACGGCGGGGTCATCGGGCAGATCATCAGCGAGGCCACCGGAGCAGGTGGGTTCGCGTTCACCGGGTCCGACAACTGCGGTATCAGCCACATCGTCGTGACCGCCGATCGTTGGGTCGTCCGGGCATGGAACGACACCGGTCATCTCGCCAACCGGTTCACCAACGAGCCCGAAGAGCCGTTGATCTGAGGATGGCGATCTGATGGAGATCAGCAAGACCTTCGGCTTCGAGTCGGCGCATTCGCTCCCCAACGTGCCCGAGGGTCACAAGTGCGCCCGCGTACACGGGCACAGCTTCCGGTGCGTGGTCCGGGTCGAGGGGCCGGTTGGTGACGACACCGGTTGGGTCATGGACTTCGCCGACCTCAAGGCCGCCGTCCAACCGACCATCGAGGCGCTCGACCATCGCTACCTCAACGACATCGAGGGACTCGAGAACCCGACCAGCGAGGTCGTCGCCCGGTGGATCTGGGGCCGCATCGCCGACTCGCTCCCCGGTCTCGCCGCCATCGAGGTGCACGAGACCTGCAACAGCGCCTGCACCTATCGGGGAGACTGAGCGGCATGAGCGACGACCTCACGCTTCTCGGCCGCGACCACAACGGTCCGGTCGACCACGTCGAGACGTTCCCGGCACCCGACGGCTGCACCCGGGTGGTGTTCACCACCGACGAGGTCGCATCGCTCTGCCCGGTGACCGCGCAGCCCGACGTGTCGTCGGTCCGCATCGACTACGTGCCCGACGAGCGTTGCATCGAGTCGAAGTCGCTGAAGCTCTACCTGTGGGGCTTCCGCGACCGCCACGTGTTCGCCGAGGCGTTGGCGGTCGAGATCGCCGACGAGGTGTGGAACACCGCAGCGCCGCGTTCGGTCGACGTGGTCGTCACGCAACACGTCCGCGGCGGCATCGTCACCGAGACCCACTCCTCCCACCCCCGCCAGGGCTGACTCCACCCAACACCCGAAAATTGCGTCACTTCCTCAGGTGTGTCCTGAGCAACTGACGAAATTTTGGGGTTGGTGGGGGTCAGGCGAGCATGGCGTCGTCGACGCTGATGCAGGTGCCGTTGATGCGGTCGGCCTCGTCGGAGCCGAGGAAGACGAACGTGCCGGCGAGGTCGCGTGCCGACAGCGCGCCGTCGAAGGACATGATGCGTTCGACGAGCGAGAAGTCGCCGCCCTCGGGCATGTCGAAGTCGTCGATCATCGGGGTCTTCACGCCGGCGGGGGCGACGCAGTTGCAGCGGACGCCCTGGCGGCCGTATTCGACCGCGATGGCCTTGGTGAAGCCGAGGACGCCGGACTTGGACGCGCCGTAGGCGGATGCCCAGGCCGACGCCCGGAAGGCCGCGCTCGACGTCGTGTTGATGATGGAGCCACCGCCCTGTTCGAGGAAGACGCGCAGTGCGGCGCGGGTCATCTTGAAGGTGCCGCCGAGGTTGACGTCGACGACCAGGTCCCACTCCTCGTCGGTGACCTCATGGGTGCTCTTGAAGCGCAGGATCCCGGCGATGTTGCAGAGCACGTCGAGGCGACCGAACTGTGCGACGGTCGCGGCGACGGCAGCATCGGCCGAGGGGCCGTCGGCGACGTTGCAGGCGACGCCGATGGCCTTGTCGCCGAGTTCGCCGGCGACAGCGTCGACCGCAACCTGGTCGAGGTCGGCGATCACGACCGAGGCGCCGGACTCGACGTACATCTCCGCTGTCGCCTTGCCGATGCCGGATGCTGCGCCGGTGATGAGTGCGACCTTGCCGTCGAGTGAGAACATCACACGAAACTAGAACGCGTTCTACTCCCAGCGCCACTGCAGCCGGCCGCAGCGGCGTTACGGTTCGGCCGATGTTCCGCACTCGCCGCTCCCTCGTCGCACCACTCCTCGCCGGACTCCTCCTCGTGTCGGCGTGTTCCTCCGACGACGACGCTGGATCGTCGGCGTCGACGACGACCGAATCAGATGGCGTGTCCGACGACACGACCACGACCGAGGCGGCGGTCGATGCCCTCGACACGTCGGCGCTCGGCCCGTACGCCGTGGGACGTCGCACCGTGACCATCGCCGATCCGGATCGGGAGGGGCGGACCCTCACGACCGACATCTGGTACCCGACCGATGACGACGAGGGCGATCCGACGACGTACTCGTTCGCCCCCGGCATCGAGTACGACTCCGACGTCGCCATCGACGCGCCGCCGGTGTCCGGCGACGGGCCGTTCCCGTTGGTGGTCTACAGCCACGGCAGCGGCGGCCTGCGTTACGTGGCGTCGTACTTCACCGAGACGCTCGCATCGCACGGCGTCGTCGTGGTCGCTCCCGACCATGCCGGCAACACCACGCTCGATCGGTTCGTCGGGACGTCGGACGATCCCGAGGTCATCTCCCGGAACCGCCCCCTCGACGTGTCGGTCGTGATCTCCGCCATGCTCGACGGATCGGCCGACGCCGAGGTCACCGACGGGATCGATGCCGAACACATCGGCGTGACCGGCCACTCGTTCGGCGGCTACACGTCGTTGGCGATCGGCGGTGGCGTCTCTGCGCTGGACATCAGCGCCGACGATCGTGTCGACGCCGTGATCGCCTTCGCTCCGGCGGTGGGTGGACTCAGCGACGAGGACCTCGCAGCGGTCGACGTCGCCACCATGGTGATGAGCGGGACGTTGGACGAGGCGACGCCGATCGACCCCAACACCGAGCGCGTCGCGACCAACGTGACCGGGAGCCCGTTCTACCGAGTCGACCTCGAGGGGGCGACGCACCAGTCCTTCACCGACGTCTGCGACTACACGGTGCTGTTGCGAGAGCTCCCCGACATCGGCGAGGACCTCATCACGTTCGTCGACGAGTTCGCCGAGAACACCTGCGACCCCGACGTGCTCGACGTCGAGGAAGCACACCGGCTCATCGACCAGTACGCCATCGCCTTCCTGCTGGCCGAGCTGACCGGTTCGGCCGAGGCGCAGGCCGTGCTCGACGCCGACGACGTCCCCGACGCCGTCGCCTTCAGCACCCGCTGAGCCAGCCGGCGCCCGTTCAGAGGGTCTCCGCGGCGGCTCGCGCTGCGGCCACGAATCGGACGATCGCGTCGGCATCCTTCGCCGGGGACTCGGCCTCGACGCCGGTTGCGACGTCGACGCCCCAGGGGTGGACGCGTCGGATCGCCTCGGCCACGTTGCCGGGATGGAACCCACCGGCGAGCAGGACCTCGTGGCGGGTGGCGAGGTCGCCGACGGCGTCCCAGTCGAACGGAAGGCCGCTGCCGGGGACGGCGCCGTCGAGCATGACGACGTCGACCGCGTGGTCGTCGACGGAGTCGACCGCCGCGCTGTCGGCCGCAACAGCCCTGATTACGAAGGGCACGCGGGCGGCGACGGCCGCAGTCAACTCGGGCGGGTCGTCACCGTGCAGTTGGGCGGCGTCGAGGCCGAGGTCGGTCGCGATGTCGACGATCTCCCGGGCGAGATGGCCACTGAAGACGCCGACCGTCATCACCTGCTCGGGCACGACGGCCAGGATCATCCGTGCTCGGTCGAGGTCGACACGGCGACGTGACGTCGACACGAAGTTGAGGCCGATGGCGTCGGCGCCCGCATCGGCGGCGGCGATCGCGTCGACGGGACGCGTGATCCCGCAGATCTTCACGAACACCGAGTGGACGCTACCGATCGGACTCCTGTGTCAGCGTGGGAGCTGTGGAGGACAGGGCCGAGGCCGGGCGACTCGTGGTGATCACCGGACTTCCCGGCAGCGGGAAGACGACGCTCGCTCGTGAACTGGCGGCGTCGATGCCTGCGGCCCGGATGTGCCCGGACGACTGGATGATGTCGTCGGGGATCGACCTCTGGGATGACGTCGCACGGGCCCGCATCGAGCAGTTCCAATTGGAGCTCGCGCTCGGCCTGCTGTCTTCCGGTGAGAACGTGATCATCGAATGGGGCGTCTGGACGCGTGACGAGCGGGACGCTCTACGAGATGCGGCCCGTGCGGCCGGAGCGCCCGTCGACCTGCGCTATGTGACCGCTCCCGTCGATGAGCTGTGGAGGCGGATCGTCGAAACGCGACCTCGAGGGGAAGTGGGGGTCGCGTCCGATCACCCGCGCCGAACTCGAGGAGTGGTGCCAGGTCTACGAAGCCCCGACGGCCGAGGAGTTGTCGACGTACGGCCCACCGACCTGACGTGGAGTGTCGGTCAGCGGACGGCGACGACCACGGCGTTGCGGGCTTCGCCGCCCGTGTGGGGGTTGGGGAACGGCACGTCGTGGACGGCGCAGTTCCCGAACACGGTCTCGACCGCGGCGACGAACGCATCGTCTGGGGCGTCGTCGGACCACAGGGCGAACACGCCGGCCGGGTGCAGGCGGTCGTGCAGCTTCTGGAGACCGTCGACCTCGTAGAACGGGGCATGGCTGGGATGGAGGACGTGACGGGGCGTGTGGTCGACGTCGAGCAACACGGCGTGGACGAGGTCGGGAGCATCGGGACCGAACGGGGCGCCGTCAGCGACCATGGCGAAGAAGTCACCCTCGACGAGATGGCAGCGGTCGTCGTCGTGCAGCGCGGGGGAGAGGGCGAGGACGCCCTCGCGGTGCCAACGGATGACATCGGGCAGCGCGTCGACGACGTGGACCGAACGCACCCGGGCATCGCCCAGCGCGGCGCCGGCGGTGTAGCCGAGACCGAGGCCGCCCACGACGACGTCGAGCGCGTCGCCCTCGCAGGCGGCGAGTCCGAGGTCGGCGAGCGCGACCTCGGCCACGGTGAACAGGCTCGACATCAGGTGCTCGTCGCCGAGGATCACCTCGTAGACCTCGATGTCGATGGTGGGGATCACGCGCCGGCGGAGGCTGATGTCGCCCATCGGTGTGGGACGCCGGTCGATCTCCTGGAACATGGTCGAAGTCTGGCAGCGGCCGACCTCAGACCATGAGGTCCCGTCGCTCGAATCCCCGGAGCCCGACGACGAGCGCCACCACCGCGACGGCTGCCAGCCGCGCCAGCCCACCGCTGTCGAATCCCTGCGACAGTGGCTCGCCGCCGATGTACCAGGAGAAGGGGGAGACGGTGGTCATCCAGTCGGCACCGATCCCACCGCCGATGGCGTCGAGCATGAACGACCCGACGCCGACCAACGCACCCGCACCGGCGGCGATGGCTCGTCGCCCGGTGACCGCGCCGGCGGCGTAGGCGACGGTCGCCACCATGGCGCCGAGCAGGAACAGTCCGACCACGGCAGCGCCGATGTTCCCGATGGCGACGTCCATGTCGAGCGGCGTGCGCATCACCACGGTCACGACGCCGACCACCGCGCTCATCGACGCCACCAGCAGCCACAGAGCGGCCAGCCGCCCGAGGTAGATCTGCGAGCGTCCCACAGGAGCGGACAGTTCGAGTTCGAGGTCGCTGGACTCCTCGGCGCCGGCCAGGAGCGCGCCGCCCTTGATCGTGGCGAACACCATCAACAGTGCGGGAGCGAGCAGCCCATAGACGGTCGAGGACAGGTAGCCCGATGCCGTCGAGATCTGGTCGTAGCCCATGGCCTCGACCATGGCGTCGGGCAGGTTGTCGATCATCGACGTGGTGTCGATCCCCTTCATCGATGGCCAGAACCCGATGTACATGAGGCTGACCGCCCCGATCGCGACCGCCCACGCCGCCAGCGAGCGGGTCTGTTGCGCCAGCGTCCATCGGACGACCGGTCGGGCGTCGGCCACGCCGACGTCGTCAGCGTCCACTCGTTCGCACCTCACGCTCGGGGTCGGCCGGCAGCCGGTAGTGGTCGAGGAACAGGTGCTCGAGCTCACGGTCCGCGGCACACCACGCCACGACGTGGTGTGCCGCCGCCAGCTTGAGCAGCGCGTCGGGCTCGCCGTGCAGACGACACGTCAGCGTCGAGCCCTCGACCCGGACCTCCTCGACGCCGTCGATCGATCGGAACTCGGTGGGGTCGATCGGCGTGGCGAAGGTCAGCACGACGTCCTGACCGGCACGGTGGCGAAGGACGTCGACGTGGTCGACATCGACGATGCGACCGGACCGAATGATCGCCACCGGTCCGGCGACGTCCTCGACCTCGGACAGCACGTGGCTCGAGAGCAGGACCGTCGCGCCGGCCTCGTTGGCCTCGCGGACGCAGCCGAGGAACTCGTGCTGCAGGAGCGGGTCGAGGCCGCTCGTCGGTTCGTCGAGGACGAGGAGGTCGGGGTCGTGCATCAACACCTGGACGACGCCGATCTTCTGCTTGTTGCCCTTCGAGAGGCCGCGGATCTCCCGGGTGAGGTCGAGTCCGAACCGGTCGGCGAGTGGCTGGATCCGGTCGTGTCCCCGCCCACGGAGCCGGGCGAGGTACTCGAGGAGCTCGCCCGCCGTGCGACGGCCGTCGGTCACCAACTCGCCCGGCAGGTAGCCGATCCGGGCACGCAGCGCCGGCCCGCCGGCGAGTGGCGTCTGCCCGAACACCCGCGCCGTGCCGGCGGTCGGGCGGAGCAGGTCGAGAAGGACACGGATCGTCGTCGACTTCCCGGCACCGTTCGGGCCGAGGAAACCGAAGACGTCCCCGCGACGCACCTCGAGGTCGACGCCGTCGAGGGCGCGGAACGAGCCGTAGTCCTTGACCAGTCCGTCGATCTCGATCGCGAGTTCGCCGGCCACCGTGGGTCAGCGGCCCAGCATCGCTCGGAGCTCTTCGACGGCGACCTCGGGGTCCTCGACCAGGATCGCCTCCATGCCCACACCGCGGGCGCCGCCGCAGTTCCCCGGGAAGTCGTCGAGCATGATCGCCCGCTCGGGAGCGACGCCGCCGAGTCGGTCGAGCGCCAGCCGATAGATCAAGGGGTTGGGCTTGCGCATGCCGACCTCGGAGCTGTCGACGACGTCGTCGAAGATCTCGTCGAGCGGGAGCATCGGGCGCCACGAGTCGCGGCCCTCGGCGATGTTGTTGGTGAGCAACGACGTCTTGTAGCCGTCGGCGCGCAACGAGCGCGCGCGGCCTCGACCATCACGTCGTAGACCTCGAGCTCGCCGAGCATCGACGCCATGAACCCCAGGTCGAGGCCGAGACCGTCGGCCTCGGCGCGCGACATGGTGTCGGTGATCCAGTCCATGATCCCGATCTCGCCACGCTCGGCCTTGTGCCACGCATGGTCGGTGTCCTCGGCGTAGGGGCCGAGCAGGAACTCGATGAACGCGTCCTCGTCCATGTCGTGGTCGGCAGCGGCCGACCCGATGGCGGTGAACGCCGAACTCACCATGACCCCGGAGAAGTCGAAGACGATCGCGTCGAAGCGCCGATCGTCGGACTTCCGGTCGGTGGACGCCATGGTCAACTCCGGTAGGCGTTGGTGATGGGGAGGCGACGGTCCTTGCCGAACGCCTTGGCGGTGACCCTCGGTCCGACGGGTGCCTGGCGACGCTTCCACTCGGCGACGTCGACGAGCCGCGTGATGCGACGGACCAGCGCCTCGTCGAACCCGGCATCGATCAGCTCGGCTGCGGTCCAGTCGTCCTCGATGTAGCGCTCGAGGATCGGGTCGAGCTCCTCGTAGGGCGGAAGGTTGTCGCTGTCCTTCTGGTCGGGTGCCAGCTCGGCCGACGGCGGCTTGGTGATCACGTTCTCGGGGATCACCGGACCATCGGGCTGAGCGTTGCGCCACCGGGCGAGCCGGTAGACCAGCGTCTTGGGGATGTCGCGGATCGGGGCGAACCCGCCGGCCATGTCGACGCCGTAGATCGTCGTGTAGCCGACGGCGAGCTCCGACTTGTTGCCGCAGATCAGCACCAGCAGGCCCCGGAACTTGTTTGCCATCGCCATCAACAGCGCAGCGCGGATCCGGCCCTGGAGGTTCTCTTCGGTCACGTCGGGCTCGGTGCCCTCGAATGTCGGGGCGAGCATCTCGAGCATCGCGGCGAACGCCGGCTCGATGGCGATCTCGGAGAGGGCGACGCCGAGGTTCGTGCACAGCGCCTCCGCATCGGAGATCGAGTGCTCGGTCGAGTAGCGAGACGGGAGCGCCACGCACCGCACGTGGTCGGCACCGATGGCATCGGCCGCGATCACCGTGCACAGCGACGAGTCGATGCCGCCGGACAGCCCGAGGACGACGTCGGTGAAGCCGTTCTTGCGGATGTAGTCGCGCGTGCCCTGCACCAGCGCGCCGTAGACCTCGGCTTCATCACCGAGCACTGGCTCGATGCCGCCGTGTACCGGTTCGTCGGTGCGGGTGACGGCGTCGCTCACGGCGATGACCGGTCGGATCGGCGGGCGGGGACGACCACGCGGGTCGAGCTGGCGCTTGCGCCACTGCGGTCGGAGCACGAGGTCGTGGACGAGCACGTGCTCGGCGAACTGCGGCGATCGGGCCACGACCGCGCCGGTCGGGTCGATGATGACCGACGACCCGTCGAACACCAGCTCGTCCTGTCCGCCGACCTGGTTGGTCCAGATGATCGCGGCAGAGGCGTCGGCGGCACGGGTGGCGAGCATCCGCTCGCGCTCGGCCGCCTTGCCGCGCCGATAGGGCGAGCCGTTGATGTTGACCATCACCTCTGCTCCGGCCGCAGCCTGCTCGGCGATGGGTCCGAACGGGACCCAGGAGTCCTCGCAGATCGACAGCCCGATGGTCACGCCCGCGACCTCGACCAGCGGCGACTCGCCGTCGCCCGGCGTGAAGTAACGCTTCTCGTCGAACACGTCGTAGTTCGGGAGGTGACGCTTGCGGTAGACGGTGGCGACCTCACCCGAGGCGCACAGCGCTGCGGCGTTGTAGAGGTCGCGGTCGGCGTCGGGGAAACCGACGACGACGGCGCAGCGCCCCGTGCGGGCCGCCAACTTCTCGAGCGCGGCCCGGCAGTCGGCGATGAACCGGGGCTTGAGCAGCAGGTCTTCCGGCGGGTAGCCGCAGATGGCGAGCTCGCCGAACACGGCCAGGTCGGCGCCGGCGTCCTCGGCTTGTTCGACCGCGGCGATGATGGCGGCGACGTTGCCGTCGAGATCACCGACGATCGGGTTGAGCTGGCACGAGGCCACACGCAGACGGTCCACGTCCGCCAGCCTACGGAAGCACGCGGCGTGCGGTCGCCCCGGGGCATGTCAGTATCTGCGGCCATGGCAGTGGACCCGCAGGTACAGACCATCCTCGACATGTTGGCGACCGCCGAGGCGCCACCGCTCACCGAGCAGACCCCGGACCAGGTGCGTGCGTCGTTCGCTGCGATGGGCGCGCTGGGCGCTCCAGAGGAGATCCACGAGATCGTCGACTCGTCGGTGCCCGGACCCGCAGGCGACATCCCGGTGCGGATCTATCGCCCCTCCGACGAGCGTCCTCTGCCGGTGCTGGTCTGGTACCACGGCGGCGGCTTCGTGATCGGTGACCTCGACAGCCACGACGCGGTCTGCCGCTCGCTCGCCAATCGCTCCGGTTGCGCCGTGATCGCCGTCGACTACCGCCTCGCTCCCGAGCACCCGTTCCCGGCGAGCCCCGACGACGCGGTCGCGGCGTTCGACGCCCTGCGTGAACGTGCATCCGACCTCGGGATCGATCCCGAGCGCATGGCAACCGGCGGCGACTCGGCAGGGGGAAACCTCGCGACCATCGTCGCCAACGAACGGCGCGGCGCCGTCGCGTTCCAGATGCTGATCTACCCCGTCACCGACATGAACCGGACCTCGCAGTCGTACCGCGACAACGCCGAGGGCTATCTCCTCTCGGCCGAACTGATGGCGTGGTTCGAGGGGCACTACACCGGCGGCAACGACCTCGACGACCCGCGGGTCTCGCCGCTGTTCACCGAGGACCTGACGGGCGTGGCTCCGGCGTTCCTCCTGACCGCGGAGTTCGACCCGCTCCGCGACGAGGGCGAGGCGTACGGGAAGCGGTTGATCGATGCCGGGGTTCCCGTCTCGATGCAACGGTACGACGGCATGATCCACGGCTTCATCCAGATGGACGCGGTCATCGACGCTGCCGGCGACGCGATCGACGAAGCCGCGGCGGCATTGAAGGCCGGCCTCTCGTGACGCCGGTCGCTCGGCGGGTTGCGGCGATCGCGCTTGCTCTCGCCGCGTTGACGGCGTGCGCCGACGCCCAGGATCCGGGTCTCGCCCCCAGTGGTGACGAACCGGCCACGACGTCGAACACGCTCGGCCAGTGCCCTGCCGGCGGGCCGGACGCCACGACACCCGCAGCCGGGTGCATCGGCGACGACGGGCAGGTCCTGCGGGGTTGACCGGCCGGTTCAGCCGACCGTCGGGGCGAACGCCTCGACCATGCGGCGGCGCCAGTCGAACAGCGCTGGGTACTGCTCCTTCGTCGACTTCCCGAGCCGGACGACGACGAGATCGAGGGCGGGGCAGACGCTGATCGACTGCCCTTCGTAGCCACTGGCCCAGAACGTCCCGAAGTCGTCGCCGGTGACCCACCAGTGCGCGCCGTAGAGGCGGCCGTCGTCGGGGTCGGTCGATCGCGCTTCGCGTGCGTGGTCGACCCAGCCGGTTGGCAACAGGCGGGTGCCGTCCCACACGCCATCACGCAGGTAGAGGTAGCCGAAGCGCGCCATGTCGCGAGCGGTCGCCCAGACGTAGGACGAGGCGATCCACGTCCCGGCGTCATCGAAGCGTGGGTCGGCCGTCGTCATGCCGATCGGATCGAAGAGACGCTCCTGCAGGAAGGTCCGGTATGCGGCCTCGCCCCCGAGCGCGTCGCGCACGATGCGAGAGATCACGTTGGTCGTGCCCGACGAGTAGTTGAAGACCGTGCCGGGGTCGTGGGCGAGTGGTCGATCGGCGGTGAAGGCACCCGTGTCGCTGGCGCCTTCCCCGAAGAGCATGTCGATCACGTGGGACCCACCGGCATCGGCGTCGTAGTCCTCGAGGAACGAAAGGCCGTCGCGCATCTCGAGCAGCTGCTCCAGCGTGATCGCTGCCCGCGGATCGCCGTCGGTCCATTCGGGGACTGCTGCTCGCGCGTCGAGGTCCAACCGCCCCTCGTCGACCAGCATCCCGACGACGGCATGGAGCATCGACTTCGCCATCGACCACGAGATGAGCGGTGTCGATGCGTCGACCGGATCGCCGGTGACCTCGCCCCAGGCGTCGGTCCGATCGCCATAGCGCTCGGCCACGAGTCGGCCACGGTGCACCACGACGACTGCGCACGTTCGCGCGAGGCCACCGTCGGGGTCCATCACCTCGTCGAGCAGCGGGTCCAGCGCCACGGCATCGGGCAGCGTTCCCGCCGGCCACTCGTGTGTCGGCCAGGCCAGCCCGTCGGGCTGGGGCGTCAGGGGAGGAGTCGGATGGTCGAGGCGTGCGCTCACGCCCGCGTGTCTAGTCGTGTGCGAGCGGCGTCGGTGTCAGCGACCGTCGCGGATGTAGCCGACGAGCTGGTCCTTCTCGGTCGCGAGTTCGTCGATCCGGACCTTGACGACGTCGCCGATGCTGATGATCCCTTGGAGCGCGCCGTCCTCGACGACGGGCATGTGACGGAATCGGCCGTTCGTCATCACGCCCATGATCTTCTCGGTGTCGGCGCGACCGTCGCACGTCGCCACCTCGGACTTCATGAGGTCGCGCACGGCGAGATCGAGTGCGGACGATCCGTCGGCAGCGATGCGTCGAACGATGTCGCGTTCGGAGATGATGCCGTCGACCGACGACCCGTCGGCGGACGCGACCAAGGCGCCCACGTTGTGCTGCGCGAGCATCGCGAGCGCATCCGACACGGTGGCGTCGGGCGCCACGGTGGCCACCTCGCGGCCCTTGGCGTCGAGGATCTGGTCAGCGAGCACGGCACAGCCTCCGATCGATGGGGTGTGACGATTGTCTCACAACCTCGATCGTCGACGTCGGCGCCGGCGGCGCTCGTTCGTCAGGCGGCGGTGTTGGTGCGGGTGTCGGCGAGCTCGTGGAGGAGCGACGCGAACGCTGCGGTGTTGCTGGCCGCGCCCAGGAGGACCCGGTGGTCGATCGCGAACACGCGGGCATCGTCGTGGACGCGCACGGTGGCGTTGGCCGGTCCACGCTCGATCGCGGTGCGCTCGCCGACGATGGACCCGGCGGCGACGGTGGCGACGTGCTCGCCGTCGACCTCGATGCGCATGGAGCCCGACTCGACGAAGTAGGCGTGGCGGTTGAGCTGACCCTCGTGGATGAGGATCTCGCCGGCCTTCACCTGCACCTCGTCGACGTTGGGGACGAGGTCGCGGAGCTGGCGAGCCGACAGGTCACGCAGCACGTCGATCGACTGGAGGGCCGTGAGCTTCGGGTCGCTGGTACGCATACACACCATTATGCGAGCAATACCAAGCGAACGGTGAGAATCGCTCCGTGAGATGTGTCACAGACCCTTGATCGGTCCCGGCGATACTTCGTCGTCGAACGACCTCGTCACCACCGGTTCCAGTGGAGGACGTCGTCGAGCGAGCGCCTCCGCACGGGGCCGAAGTTGCCAGAGGGCCATCCAACGGGGATGACCGCGTAGATGCCGACGTCCTTGGGCACGCCGAGGGTCCGCTTCCAGTCGGCGTTGTTGAACAGGTGCCAGACGGTGACGTTGGCACCGAGTCCGTGCGCACGGGCGGCGAGCAGCAGGTTCTGGACTGCGGGATAGATGCTCGATGCCTCGGCCAGGTTCTGCGACGACAGGAGGCCGGCCGCCAGCTTCCGCATGCGGCGGGCGCCGAGCCTGCGGGCGACGCCACGCAGGCGCCCCATGCCGCCGTCGGATCCCGGTGTCGACCGCTGGTAGCAGGCGACGATCACCGCAGGGGTCTCCTCGAAGTGGTCGCGTTGGTGGCGCAGGGTCTCGGCCATCCGGGCGTGGGCCGGGTCCTCGAAGTCGGGGACCAGGTGGCCGGCGAGGCCCTCGTAGGTGATCTCCGCCTCCCGCCAGAGTTCGGCCAGGCGGGCGATCTGGGCGCGGTCGGTGACGGCGATGAACGAGTAGTGCTGGGCGTCGGACGCCGATGGCGCCCACGTCGCGGCGCGGACGATGGTCTCGATCAGTTCGTCCGGGACCGGGTCGGGCTTCAGTCGACGCATCGCTCGCATGGTCGCGAGGACGTCCATGACCGGAGCGTCGGGGCCGACGGGCGTTTCGAGAGCAGGATCGCGCGACAGTTCGGTCGCGAGCGCCCGCTCCGGTCCGCTCATCCGTCGGCCGCCATGTTGGACTGCGCTCGGACGATGTCGTCCTGGTGCTCCTGGATCTTCTCGAGCGACGCGGCGACGGCCTGCCCGATCAGCTCGGAGCCGCGCTCGGTGACCGACGCCAACGACGCGGCCCGGTCACGGTTGGCGCCGTTGAAGTGGGGGGTCACGTGGCGAGCGAAGAGCTCGTAGGACTTGAACGTGTTCTCCCGGTTGGCCCAGTTGTGTGCCAGCTGGAGGAACGTGCCGAACCCGCCGGTCTGGTCCCACAGACGTTGGAGCTGTTCGATGGCGTCGTCGGGCGTGCCGATCACGGCCCGCCCCGACTCGACCATCGCCTCGGCCGGGCTCTGCGACCCGAGGTCGTCGCCCGCTGCCGTGGGGTTGATCGCCGAGAAGTAGTCGACCCACTTGTCGAGGCCGTACTCCACGTTGGCGAAGGCTTCCTCGCGAGTCTCGGCGATGTGGACGGGGCCGACCACCCGCCAGCGATCCCGGTCCATCGTCCGGCCCTGGTCGGACGCTGCGTCGTTGGCGATCTGCCAGTTGGTGCCGAGGGCGTCGTAGCCGGCGGCGACCGTCGCCGCGACGCAGAGCAGCCCGAGGTCGTGGGTTCCGGCGAGCTTGGCCGAATGGGGGGTGACGGTCGAGGCGACCGCGACCTCCGGGTAGGGATCCGAGTACGGGCGCAGCTGGCAGCTGGCGCCGGTCAGGTCGAACCAGTCGGTCTTCTCGGTGACGGTCTCGCCCTTGAAGAGTCGCAGGATGACCTCGAGGCTCTCCTTCATCCGGTCACGTTGCGCCGAGACCGGGATGCCGAGCATCGCGGCATCGGACGGGAGGAGGCCGGGGCCGACGCCGAGCATCACCCGTCCGCGGGTCTGGTGATCGAGCTGGATGATCCTGTTCGCGACCATCAAGGGGTTGTGATAGGGCAGCGAGACGACGCCGGTGCCGAGCTTGATCCGCTGGGTGCGTTCTGCGGCCGCTGCGATGAAGAGCTCCGGGCTGGCGATGATCTCGTAGCCGGCGGAGTGGTGCTCGCCGACCCACGCTTCGGCGTAGCCGAGGCGGTCGAGATGCTCGATGAGTTCGAGGTCGCGTTCGATGGCGAGTGTCGGGTCCTCGTCCACCGGGTGGAACGGCGCCAGGAAGATGCCGTTGCGCACGCGCGGCTCGGTCACGGATTCGGTCGTCACAGGGGTCCCCCACAGAATTCGGTCTGGGTGTGTGCTCACGCGTCGGCCTCTTGACCGCGCAGTCAAGTTCTAGCGCACTGCTGTCGCGAGCGCAGCTGTGACACGCTCTCAGGCGATGAGCGCGCCCCTCCAGCTCGAGTTCGTGACCTCGGCCGATCGGCTCGAGCGTCTGCCACCGACCACGGCCGAGGTCGCGGTCGTCGGTCGGTCGAACGTCGGGAAGTCGTCGCTGCTCAACGCCATCGCCCAGCGCAACGCGCTGGCCAAGACGTCGAAGACCCCGGGCCGGACCCAGCTCCTGAACTGCTTCGAGCTCCGCGAGGGCGGGACGGTCGTCGACTGCCCCGGCTACGGCTACGCGAAGACCCCGAAGCACGTCCGTGACGGGTTCCAGCCGATGATCGAGGGCTACCTGCTCGGTCGAGAGGAACTGACGATGCTGGCGATCCTCGTCGACGGCGAGATCGGCCCGACGAAGCTCGACGTGCAGATGCTCGACTGGGTGCGGTCCTGCAACCTCCCGCACACCGTCATCGCGACGAAGCACGACAAGGTGAAGTCGAAGGCGCGCGACAAACGCAAGCGGGATCTCGCCAACGGATGCGGACTCGACAAGGCCGACGTCGTGTGGGTGAGCGCGTCGAAGGGCGTCAACGTCGACCGGGTCCGGGACCTCTTCCGACTCTGGCTGTCCTGATCGGCGGCGTCAGCGACCCGCGGCACCGAGCGCTGCGAGCAGTTCCTCGAAGGGGCCGGTGTCCGGTCGGACGACGAACTCGCCGTCGACCTTCGAGATGTCGAGGCCTGGGCAGAACCACGACCCGCCGGCGGTGAAGTAGTGGGGCGAGCCGTCGACGCCGCGAGCTTTTCCGGCCTCGTACCCCTGGGCCACCGCCGCACGGTCGGCCTCGGTGGCGTCGTCCAACCCAGCGGCTTCGAGCACCGCCCGTGTGATCGCGGGATCGCCGATGTCGCGGCCTTGTTCGAACAGCGCATCCCGCAGAGCGAGGCTCACGGCCAACCCCTCGGCATTGCCGACCCGGTAGGCGCGCTCGGCGGCAGCGAGCGCCGGGAGCGACGTGGTCGGGAACGCTGCTTCGTCGAAGCCCTGGAACAGCGTCGGAGCGACTTCGGAACGCATCGCACGGATCTCCGCGGCGACGTGCGCCGGGTCGAGCGGAGCGTCGTTCACCCACTCGAGCGGCCAGGGATGGATGCGGACCTCGACACTGCCGGGGAGCGACGCGATGGCGCGGGTGAGGCCGGCGTGGGTGAAGGGGCAGACGACGTCGGCATAGATCTCGAGATCGGCGGGCATGCCCTGTTGTCTATCTGCCTGCCCACGTGCCTGCTCGGTAGGGTCTCGATGATGGATGACAAGCTCCGCAACGCACTCGACGAGATCCAGTCCGCGATCCGGCGGTTCGAGGCCGACGGAGTCATCGACGACGACGAGCGGGGCCAACTACGCAGCCTGGTCGAGAAGCTCGGGAGTGCGCTCGAGGATCCGGCTGAACACGAGGGTCTCGCGGAACAGCTCGAGGAGTCGGCGATCCGGTTCGAGGGCAATCACCCGACGATCTCGGCCGTCATCCGGAGCGCTGTCGACACCCTCACCGGGCTCGGGATGTGAGCGAGCGGTTCTCGACCGCGATCGCACGGATCGACGCGGCCAACGCCGACGACCCGAACACGATCGAGGTCGACGGCGAGCAGCGTCCGAAGGAGCAGGCGCACGCCGAGATGGCATCGGCCTGGCTCCGCCATCTGGATCCTGACGCCTCGGAACTGCAGCTGCTGGCGGCGCGTGCCCATCACCTGCGGCGATGGTCGCTTCCCCGCACCACGTACCCCGAGGGGCGCGCCGGCTATCTGCGGTGGCGTGCCGACCTCAAGAAGCAGCACGCAGCCGAGGTCGGGGCGATCCTCGCCGACGTCGGGTACGACGCCGACGAGATCGACCGGGTCGGTCAGATCATCGAGAAGCGAGAGCTGCGATCGGACCCGGAGGTCCAGTCGCACGAAGACGCGTTGTGCTTGGTGTTCCTCCAGACGCAGGTCGACGAGACGCTTGCGAAGCTCCCGGACGACGAGCGTCGGATCGAGGTCCTGCGCAAGACCGCGCAGAAGATGTCGTCCGAAGCGCTGGAGATCGCCGGCGGTCTCGACTACTCGCCGTCGACGGCTGCGCTCTTGCGCACCGCGCTCGGCGATTGACGCTCCTCGCTCAGGCGGGGAGCGAGCAGCGGTTCGGTCCGAGCTCGAGATCGCGGAGCTCGTCGGCGTCGACGCGGGGCCTGCCCATGTTGGCGTGGATGATCTCCACGTAGTTCGGCGGACGATCGGTCGCTGCCGCCGCCGCCCAACTGACGAACGCGTCCTCGTCCAGCGCCAGAGGTCGCAGTTCGCGACGCAGGTCGCCGACGGTCGCGGTCACGATCTCGCCCGGACGGATGTCGACGTCCTCGCCGACGTGTGACGGCAGGACTCGCGCCTGGTCGCCGAGGGAGAGCACCCGCTCGTGCAGCGACGTGTAGAGGTTGTGCGCGAACTCCTCGGCCCGGTCGGCCAGATCCGGACGACCGACGCCGTCGACGAACAGTGTGTCGCCGGTGAGGATGGCGTCGTCGCCGACCCGGAAGATCGTCGAGCCCTCGGTGTGTCCGGGGGTGTGGAGGACGGAGACCCCGAGGTCGGTTCCGCACGGCAGCGTGAACACCTGCTCGTCGGTGAGCGGCTCGTAGTCGAAGTCGAACGTGTCGGCCGGGTTGAGATAGAGGGTCGCCCCGGACCGTCGTGCGAGCAGACGGGCGCCGGACAGGTGGTCGGCGTGCAGGTGGGTGTCGAACACGCCGACGATCTTCCAGTCGTGATCGGCGGCGATGCCCTCGTACACCTCGACCTCGAGCGACGGGTCCACGACATACGCCTCGCCACAGCTTCCGACGACGTAGGACAGGCAGCCCTTCGCACGCCGGCGGACCTGGACGACGGTGGCCCCGCCGGCCGTCAGTTCGGCAGTGTCGTAGACCTTCGCCCACGAGCCCATGCCGCCTTCGAGGTCGACGACGTCGAAGCCGCTGGGCTCGAGGATCTGGTACGCCTGCAGCGAACGCCCGCCGGCGGCGCAGTGCACCACGACCGGACGGCTCTTCGGGATCTCGTCGAGTCGGTCGGCGAGCTCGGCGACCGGGATGTTGGTCGCTCCCGGGATGCGCCATGCGGTGTGCTCGTCACGGTCTCGGACGTCGAGCACGAATGGCTCCGCCTCGGTTCCGATGGTCTGAGCGAGTTCGGATGCGGTGATGGTTCGATGCATGGGAGCCTCCGGGTCGATGTCCTACGGATACCCTAGGGGGTATACTGTGGAAATACCACCCGGGGTATCGAACACCAAGGACGGACCATGAACACGAGAGCGCTCTTCGCATCGCCGCTCGGCTTCCTCGTCGGGTTCGCGCTGGGCGCCCTGGGCGGTGGTGGTTCGATCCTCGCCGTGCCCGTCCTCGTCTACGTCGCCGGCCAGACGCCGAGCGACGCGACGACCACCTCGCTGCTCGTCGTCGCGGGGGCGTCGGTGTTCGGGCTGGCCGGTCACTGGCGCGCCGGACGAGTCCGGGTGGCACCTGGTCTGCTGTTCGGACTGGTCGGCATCGGAGGTTCGTTCCTCGGCACCGCACTCAATCGCCGTGTCGACGGCGACCTCCTCCTGCTCGGCTTCGCGGGCCTCGTCCTCCTCGCGGCCTGGCGGATGCTGACTCGCTGCCCGAGCTGCACCCGGGAGGGCGAGACCGAGGTCCTCGCTGCGGCCGACGATGCCGCCGACACCGGTTCCGTCCTCACGAAGCCTCGGACCATGACGCCGCGACGACTCCTCGTGACCCTCGCCGCCGGCAGCGGTGTCGGCTTCCTCACCGGGCTCTTCGGCGTGGGTGGCGGGTTCGTGATCGTTCCCGCGCTGACCCTCGCCCTGGGATTCACCATGTCCGAGGCGGTCGGCACGTCGTTGCTGGTGATCACCGTGAACGCAGCGACTGCACTCCTCGCTCGTGGCGGGGTCGGTGCCGTCGAATGGGGGGTCGCGGTGCCGTTCACGGTCGCCGCGCTCGTCGGCGTCGGTACCGGGGTGCGGGCCGCCGACCGACTCCCGGCGAAGACGATCCTGCGTTGGTTCGCCGGATTGCTGGTCGCCGTGGCGGTCTACACCGCCGTGCAGGCCGCGTTCGCGCTGGCCGGCTGACGCCGCAGAAGCACCGCCGATCGGATTCGGGCGGTACCTTCGCCGCGTGCGACGCGTGGTGGCGATCCTGACCGTGGCGGGCGCGCTCGTCGCTGGTGCCGGATGCGGGTCCGGGTCGGACGACACTTCGAACGTCACAGTGTTCGCAGCGGCATCGCTCGCCGACGCTTTCGTCGACATCGAGAAGGCGTTCGAGGACGCACATCCCGACGTCTCGGTCACGATGAACTTCGCCGGGTCGTCGTCGCTCCGTGAGCAGATCCTCCAGGGCGCTCCAGCCGACGTCTTCGCATCGGCCGACGAGTCGAACATGGAGGTACTCGTCGCTGCCGGCGCGGTCGAGGTGCCCGAGCCGTTCGCGAGCAACCGGCTCCGAATCGTCGTCCCGTCCGGCAACCCGGCAGGCATCCGAGGCCTCGACGACTTCGCCGACGAGGGTCTCGTCCTCGGGTTGTGCGCGCCGGAGGTCCCGTGTGGGGAACTCAGTCGAGCCGTGCTCGCAGCTGCAGGGATCGCACCATCACCCGACACCGAGGAGCCCGACGTCCGAGCGTTGCTCACGAAGGTCGAGGCCGGTGAGCTCGACGCAGCGATCGTCTACGTGACCGACGTGCTGGCGGCCGGAGACCGCGTCGAGGGGATCGAGCTCTCGTCGGCCGACAATGTCGTGACGACCTATCCGATCGCAGCGATCGGCGACGGAACCGGTGAGGCGGCGCTGTTCGTGGCGTTCGTGCTCGGACCCGAGGGTCAGGCCATCCTCCGTGCGCGGGGGTTCGAGCGTCCATGACCAACGCTCCCCGCCGCAACCGTGCGCCCCGGATCCTGATTCCCTTCGCCGCGGTCGGTCTCGCGTTCCTGGTGGTGCCGCTGCTCGCGCTCGCGCAGCGTGCGCCGTGGAGCGACCTCGGCTCGATCATCGCCGAGCCGGTGGTGACCGATGCACTCCGGTTGAGCGTCGTGAGTGCGCTCGCTGCCACCGGGTTGTCGCTCGTCTTCGGGGTGCCGTTGGCCTGGATGCTCGCCCGCACGTCGTTCCCTGGCCGGTCGCTCGTACGGGCCCTGGTCACCCTGCCGATGGTGCTCCCCCCGGTCGTGGGCGGTGCCGCGCTGCTGTTCGCGTTCGGTCGGCGTGGAGTCGTCGGCGGTCCGCTGTACGACCGGACCGACTTCGTGCTCCCGTTCTCGATCTGGGGTGTGATCGCGGCCAACACCTTCGTGGCGATGCCGTTCCTGGTCCTGACGGTCGAGTCGGGACTGCGGTCGGCTGACGAGCGGTTCGAGGACGCGGCGGCCACGCTCGGTGCCGGCCGATGGACGATCTTCCGCCGCATCACGCTGCCGAACGTCGCCCCGGCGGTCGTCGCCGGTGCGGTGCTCTGCTGGGCCCGAGCGTTGGGAGAGTTCGGCGCCACCGTGACCTTCGCCGGGAACCTCCAGGGGCGGACGCAGACCATGCCGCTGGCCGTGTTCCTCGCGCTCGAGTCCGACCGGGAGGCAGCCATCGCCCTGTCGTTGCTGTTGATCGCCGTCTCGCTCGCCGTCCTCATCCCGCTTCGCGACCGGTGGCTGCGGTGATGCTCGACGCCTCGATCGAACTGCGGATCGGCGACCTCGACCTCGGGGTCTCACTCGTCGCCGATTCCGGAGAGACGGTCGCCCTCCTCGGCCCCAACGGGGCGGGAAAGACCACGCTCGTCCGCGCGCTCGCCGGGCTCCTCCCGATCGAGGGCGGCCGGATCGTCGTCGCCGATCGGGTGCTCGACGACCCGACCGACGGCACCTTCGTCGAGACCGGCGACCGGCCGGTCGGTGTCGTGTTCCAGGACCATCTGCTCTTTCCGCGGATGAGTGCGCGCGACAACGTCGCCTTCGGACTCCGTGCGCACGGCATGGACCGGCGTGCCGCAGCTGCCGAGGCCGGGCGCTGGCTCGAGCGGTTCGACATCGCCGACGTCGCCGATGCACGTCCCTCGTCGTTGTCCGGTGGCCAGGCCCAACGGGTCGCCCTCGCTCGCGCGCTCGCCACGAAACCTCGGCTGTTGCTGCTCGACGAACCGCTGGCCGCGCTCGATGCCAGCACCCGAGTGCGAGTCCGTGCCGAGTTGCGACGGCACCTCGGCACGTTCGACGGTGTGCGCATCCTGGTCACCCACGACCCGATCGACGCGCTGGTCCTCGCCGACCGTCTCGTCATCGTCGAACACGGCCGGGTCACCCAGGTCGGCACGCCGGCAGAGGTCACGGCCCGACCCGCCACGGCCTACGTCGCCGACCTGGTCGGCATCAACCTCCTCCGAGGTCGGTTGGCGGACGACCAGACGGTGGCGCTCTCGAGTGGCGGTTCGCTCATCGTCGTCGGCTCCGACGCTCAGCCCGGCGCCGAGGTGGCGGTGGCGATCCGTCCCCAGGCGCTCGCCCTGCATCTCGAACGCCCGGCCGGGAGCCCGCGCAATGTGTGGCGCGCACCGATCGTCGACCTCGAGTCCGATCGTGACCGCCTCCGGGTAACGCTCGGTGGCGACATCCCCGTGACCGCCGAGGTGACCACTGCTTCGGCGACCAGCCTCTCGCTCGCTCCGGGTCAGGAGTTGTGGGTGAGCGTGAAGGCCGTCGACATCACGGTGTACGAGACCTGACCGCGCTCGACCTTTCGATCGTCACGAATCCGCTCGTTCGAGCAGCCACCAGAGCCCAGCAGACACGAACCACGCGCCGTTGAAGGTCGCGCTCGGCACCGAGTCCGCGGCCAACCACCCGGCCGCGATCACGGCCATCGCCACCTGATGCGCAGCGAACTGACGAGTACGGCGATACCGGACGACCCCACGCATCCGCGGGATCACCGCACACGCGACGGCATAGGCGACAGGGAACGCGACGCGTACCCAGGCCGGCAGATCGTCCTGCGCCAGCGAGAGCAATCCGATGACGAGCCCCACGCCGGCGCCCACCTTCTGGGCCGTGGTCGGCGACCAGTCGATCGAGTCGGAGTCGGTGGGCACGAGGTCCATTCCAGCCGCCCGGCTCGTCGAGGGCGTCGATGGTGGCGAGTCAGGTCTTCGGCCGCTTCGCCGACGGCGGCCGTTGGCTCGATTCGTGTGCGGGCTCGTCGGCCGGGGATGTTCAGCGGCAGCTGTCGACGGCGTCGGGCGAGTGGACGATGTCGAGGTCGCCGAGCGGCTCGTCGAGCGTGACGGTGTGGGCTTCGTCCTCCAGTGGGCACGGGACGATGCAGGTGTCCTGATCGGTCCGTCGATAGATGGCGCTGACGACGGCGGTCCGCTCGCTTCGATCGACGTCGAGGTGATCGAAGACCTCGCACGCAGGGTCGCCGGGCTTCTCCACCCACACCGTGAGTTCGAGGCCGTCGTCGGAGACCGCCGCCGTGGTCCACGGCCGCGAGATCCACTCGTCGCCGCCACGCTCGGCGCTCCACACGATCACGCCGACCACGACGGCCAGCACGATGACCACGCCCACGGCCCACCTGCGCACGACTCCATCGTGCCATCGACGGAAGGGTCTGTGCGTCGGGACGCCTCATCCTGGACACGCGAGCGCCGTTCTGCCGTACTGTCGGAATCCACGGAACCGGCGATGCGAGGGGATCGGCGATGCGACGACGTGGAGTGCTCGCGATGGGTGCGGTGCTCGTCCTGGCCGCGTGTGGCGGCGGGGACGACGACGCATCGTCCGGATCGTCCGGCGACGGAGACAGTGCGGCTGTCGTGACCTGCGAGGTGCTCACCGCCGACGTGGTCGGCGACGCGCTCGGGACGGACGTGATCGCCGAGACGATGACCACTCCGAGCGGTGGGACCGATCCCGTGGGATGTTCCTACACGAGCGACTCGGGCGACCTCCGCGTGCTCGCCACCGCTCGCTTCGGCGAGAAGTACTACGGCGGCATCGACTCGCCGGCGAGGACGGACCCGGTCGCCATCGACGGACTCGGCGACGAGGCCTTCGCCGACGACGGCATGGTGACGTTCCTGTCGGGCGAGTGGACCGGGTCGGTCTCGAGCAGCGCCGGGAACGTGCCGGACGACGACCTCGAAGCGGTCGCCCGAGCGCTGGAGTCGAAGCTCCCCTAGATCTGCCGCACGGAGAACGACGAGAGCCCGGGACCGATGGCCCCGGGCTCTCTGCAGATCTCGTCAGCGTCGCTGACGAGGCGGATCAGCCTTCGGCGGCGCAGACCGCGTCGGTGATGAGCGCAGCGACCACGTAGGGGTCCATGTTGGCGTTCGGGCGACGATCCTCGATGTAGCCCTTCTGGTCGACCTCGACCTGCCACGGGATGCGGACCGAGGCGCCACGGTTGGAGACGCCGTACGAGTACTCGGTCCACGGTGCGGTCTCGTGCATCCCGGTGAGGCGGCGCTCGACGCCGGGGCCATAGGCCTTGATGTGCTCCTCGTGGTGCTTGCCCAGGACCTCGGCCGCAGCGATGCACGCGTCGTAGCTCTCACGCATCGACTTGGTCGAGAAGTTGGTGTGGCAGCCGGCACCGTTCCAGTCGCCCGGCATGGGCTTCGGGTCGATGGTGGCAGCGACGTCGAAGTCCTCGGCGATGCGGTAGAGCAGCCAGCGGGCGATCCACATGTGGTCGCCGACCTCGACGACACCGGCGGGGCCGATCTGGTACTCCCACTGGCCCATCATGACCTCGGCGTTGATGCCCGAGAGCTTCAGGCCGGCGGTGAGGCAGGCGTCCATGTGGGCTTCGACGATGTCACGGCCGTACACCTCGTCGGCGCCGACGCCGCAGTAGTACGGGCCCTGGGGGCCGGGGAAGCCGCCGCGCGGCCAGCCGAGCGGGTGTCCGTCGTCGAGGAACGTGTACTCCTGCTCCATGCCGAACCACATGTCGTTGGCGGCGTACTTCTCGGCGAGCGCCGCCGTGGCCGCACGGGTGTTCGTGGGGTGCGGGGTCATGTCGATGTTCAGCACCTCGTTGAGCACGAGGATGTTGTCGCCGCCGCGGATCGGGTCCGGGCAGGTGAAGACCGGCTTGAGGACGCAGTCGGACTGGTGGCCCTCGGCCTGGTTGGTCGAGGAGCCGTCGAAGCCCCAGATGCCGGGATCTTCGCCGGCGTCCATGATCTTGGTCTTGGACCGCAGCAGCGCTGTGGGCTCGGTCCCGTCGATCCAGATGTATTCAGCCTTGATCTTCACGTGCTCGGTGCCTCTCGTGGGATGGTCGATGCCGGCATGTGGACCGGATCGGTGGTAGCGGACACGTCCAGTCAAGACGTGGCTCTTTTCCCGACCTTTTCCGCTGTGTGAACGCTTTGTGAACGGGCAGCCGAGACGGTCATCGACAGTAGGCACGAGGCGGCGACCAACGTACGCTCGGCGCATGGAACGCCAACGGGAGTACGTGCTGCGCACGGTCGAGGAGCGAGGCGTCCGGCTCATCCGGCTCTGGTTCACCGACGTGCTGGGGCAGTTGAAGTCGTTCGCCATCTCACCGGCCGAGCTCGAGTCGGCCTTCGCCGAAGGCATGCACTTCGACGGGTCGGCCATCGACGGGTTCAGCCGCATCCAGGAGTCCGACGTCCTCGCCCTGCCCGATCCGGCGACGTTCGAGATCCTGCCGTGGGGCCCACCCGGCGACGACCGGAACTCGTCGGCTGCGATGTTCTGCGACATCTCCAACCTCGACGGCACGCCGTTCGCCGGCGATCCCCGGCACGTGCTCAAGCGCAACCTGGCCGTCGCCCGCGACCGTGGCTTCCAGTTCTACGTCGCCCCCGAGATGGAGTACTTCTACTTCGAGTCCGGCGACGGGAAGTCGGCGCCGGTCCCGCTCGACTCGGGCTCGTACTTCGATCTCACGACCGCCGATGTCGCCAACGACCTCCGCAAGAAGACGATCCACATGCTCGAGTCGCTCGGCATCCCTGTCGAGTACTCGTTCCACGAGGACAGCCCCAGCCAGCACGAGATCGACCTGCGCTACACCGACGCACTGTCGATGGCCGACAACGTCATGGCGTTCCGTCTGGTGGTCCGCGAGATCGCGCAACAGGCCGGCGTCCACGCGACGTTCATGCCCAAGCCGCTGCAGGGCGTGCAGGGCTCGGGCATGCACACGCACGTGTCGCTCTTCGAGGGCGACACCAACGCCTTCCACGATCCGGACGACCCGTACCAACTGTCCAAGGTCGCCAAGTCGTTCATGGCCGGCGTGCTCCACCACGCCCGAGAGATCACCGCGGTGACCAACCAGTTGGTCAACTCGTACAAGCGGCTGATCCAAGGAACCGGATACGGCAGCCAGACGCAGTTCGAAGCCCCGGTCCACGTCTCGTGGGGTCGGAACAACCGCTCGGCGCTGATGCGTGTCCCGGTCACCAAGCCGGGCAAGTCGACGTCGACCCGGCTCGAGTACCGGGCCCCCGATCCGGCGTGCAACCCGTACCTCGCCTTCTCCGTGGTCCTCGCCGCAGGCCTCAAAGGCATCGACGAGAACTACGAGCTCCCCGACGAGGCCGAGGCCAACGTCTGGGCGATGACCGACGCACAGCGTGCGGCGAGTGGGATCGAGGCGCTGCCGGCGTCGCTCGGGGAGGCCATCGACGCGATGGAGCACTCCGAGCTCGTCGCCGAAGCCCTGGGGGAGCACATCTTCGAGTGGTTCCTCCGCAACAAGCGGGCCGAGTGGGATGACTACCGCTCGCAAGTGACCCCGTTCGAGGTCGCCCGCTATCTCCCGAGCTGGTGAGGGGAGCGGCCGAATGGAACCTCTCCTGGTCTTCCCCGACCCGCCGCCGCCCGTCCTGTCCCAGGGTCTCGACCTCGGTGGCTACCCGTGGATCGGCGTCGGCTCCGAAGCCGATGTCGATCGCCTCGAACCGGCCGATGGCTGGCCGGGCGCGGTCGTGGTCGCGGTCACCGATCCCGAGGGCGCCATGGCGCTGTGCCGGTCGATCCGCAAGGGCGACATCCCGCTCGAACCGGTGCTGTTGATCGTCGCGGCCGAACAGCTCGCCGACCTCGACCTCCGCGAAGATCTCTTCGACGACTTCTGCGTCCTGCCGTTCCAGGCGGGCGAGCTCGACGCTCGCCTCAAGCATCTGTTCCACAAGACCGGCCGCGGCACCCGCCCCGAACTGGTCGAGTACGGCGAGCTCGCGCTGAACCTCGAGACCTACCAGGCAGCGATCTCCGGGAAACCGCTCGACCTCACCTACATGGAGTACGAGCTGTTGAAGTTCCTCGCCTCGCACCCCGGCAAGGTGTTCACCCGCGAGACGTTGCTGTCACGGGTCTGGGGTTACGAGTACTACGGCGGCGCCCGGACGGTCGACGTCCACGTACGTCGTCTGCGGGCAAAGCTCGGCGAGGAACACGCCGGTCTGATCCAGACCGTCCGGTCCGTCGGCTACCGCTTCGGCCAGTCCCGCTGGATGGCCTGACCCACCGCCACCCCCAAAATTTCGTCAGCCGCTCAGACCTGTCCTGAGCAAGTGACGCAATATCCGGTGGGGGAGTTGCGTCAGCCGTTGAGGTCGAGGAGTTCGGAGTCCTGGTTCCGACTGTCGACGTCGGTGCGCAGCACCCAGCCGATGACGGCGGCACCGATGCCACCGGACATCAACACGCCCACGGGGATCGCGACCAGCAGGACGACGACGATGATGGCGACTCCGATCATGGCGTCATGGTGCCAGATCAGCGATCGGCGGGGGCAACCGCGATTGCTTCGATCTCGACGCAGGCCCCGATCGGCAACGCCTTGACGGCCACCGCCGACCGTGCGGGACGGTGGTCGCCGAGGGCCGCGACGTAGGTGGCGTTCATCGCCGCGTAGTCGTCCATGTCGGTGAGGAACACCGTGGTCTTGACGATGTCGGCGAGGGTGGCGCCCTCCTGGGCGAGAACCGCTTCGAGGTTGGCCATCGCCTGGGTGAGCTCGGCCTCGAGGCCGCCGGTGACGAGTGCACCGTTGTCGATGCCGACCTGGCCGGAGGTGAAGACCAGATCACCGGAGCGGACGACGGGCGTGTACGGGCCAACCGGGGTGCTCATGCCCCCATCCTGCCCCACCCAGAATCGGCCCGTCGGGGTTCTGGGTGCAGGATCGGTACTCCACGTGACCGATCGCGCACCCAGAATCCTGTCCTTGGCGTTCTGGGTGCAGGATCGGGACTCCAGATGGCGGATCGCGCACCCAGAAGCTGGGGGTGTGGGGCCTGGGGTCGGGTCAGGGGGTGCGGAGGGGGATGGTCGTGGGCCAGCGGGCGGGGAGCCCCTGGTGGATCCACACTGCGGCGGCGACGGCGGCGAAGACCGCGTCGCTGACCGGCAGCGCCGGCCCGGTCGATGGTTCGACGTCGATCTCGATCGGTGGCGTGTCGACGGCCCGCAGGATCCCGAACGACCGGATGGTCAGGTCGTGGACCGTTCCCTCCGGGTCGACGACGATCGACTCGGACGTCACCCACGACAGCGCCTGGTGGGCAGCGCCGATGCAGTACGAACGCAGGACGACCTCGTCGAGGGGGTCGCCGGCGTCGACCGCCACGTGGATCGAACCGTCGCTCCCGATCCTGGCCGAGGCGGTTCCACCATCGGGCTGGGTGACCGGTTCGACCGTGCCGCGCACGGCGGCGGCCAACGCCGTGGCCTCGGCCCAGCCGGCGCCACGCAGTTCGAGGGAGGTGGGCGGACCGGCGACGTCGACTTCCTCGACATCGACGTCGGGCAGCACCGCTCCGATGATGTCGACGATCCCCGGTGTCCGGGCGACGCGTACGACGCCGGTGCCGTCGCTGCGCAGGCCGGCGGCGAGCGGCGGTCGTTTCGGCCCGAGTCGGACGACGTCCTCCCGACTCCACAGCGCGCGGATCGCGTGGCCGTGTTCGTCGGCGAGACGGACGGCGTCGGCGGGCACGGACGACGACTCCTTGCCGCCGAACGCACCACCGTTGGCGAGCGGGTCGGCGGCCTCGCCACCGGGCTCGGCCCACGAGGCGTCCGTCTCGAGATACCCGGGCTCGACCCACGACGTCTGGAGCACGACGTCCCAGTCGCCGTCGGGGACGTCGATCGGGGGTTCGCCCTCGGCCGTCGTGCGGCGGCCCTGCACCTTTCCGGCGGCCCGACGGGCAGCGTCGACGCTCTCGCCGAGGGTCCAGGCACCCGCAGGGTCCAACACCGCGACGAGGGCATCACGCGGGGCGGTGTCGTCAGCGAAACCCCCGTGACCGAGCGCCACGGCCGGAGCGACCGTCTGGGGTCCGCCACCCTCGAGTTCGGCCCGGCGCGAGGCAGCGTCGAGGTCGCGCTCCGCGCTCGGAATGCCGAAGGCGTCCCATGCGTCGAGGATCGTCCGCCATCCGGTGCATCGGCACACGTGGGCGAGCAGCGCCTGCTCGACCTCGTCGTGGCCGGCATCGGGCTTCTTGGTCCGGAGCCCGGCGAGGCGACAGATGATGCCCGGCGTGCAGAACCCGCACTGCGACGCCCCCGTGTCGCAGAACGCCTGCGCCCACGTGTCGGCATCGGGGAGCGCCCCCGCGGTGGTGATCGCGCGACCGCGGACCCGGCGCACCGGTGTCACGCACGCCACGCGGGGAGCGCCGTCGACGAGCACCGTGCAACAGCCGCACTGCCCCTGCGGGCTGCATCCGTCCTTCGGGCCGATCTCGCCGAGGTGCTCGCGCAACGCTTCGAGGAGGGTGATGTCGTCGGGCACGTCGACCGCGACGCCGTCGACGACGAGGGGTGTCCGACCGCCGGCGGGGACCCCGGTCTGTGGGTTGTCGCCGATGTCGGTGGCCATGCCCGCCACACTACGGTCGGCCCCGATGAGCAACCGATTGCCCCGCCGCCACTTCCTCCTCGGCGCTGCGGCCACCACCGTGTTGGCCGCATGCAGCTCCGGCTCCGGTTCGGGCGACGGCCCGACCTCCGCCGATGGCACCGATGTGTCGCTCGACCCCAACGACCTTTCGGTGGTGCGATTCTTCGGCCCGTACTTCGCCGCCGGCGAGATGGCCCGCATCCCCTTCGGGCTCTCCGACAGCGCCGGACTCCTCCCCACCGAGGTGTTGCCCGGGAACGTGACGCTGTCGGTCAAGAACCCCGACGGCGACGTCGTGGCCGAGGGCCTGACCGCGGTGCTCCGGACCGACGGACTACCACGGCCGTACTACGCGTTCGAGTTCACCCCCGCCAGCCCCGGCTTCTACGACTTCACGATGGACGTCGAGGGGTCCGAGGTGATCAGTCAGTTCCAGATCATCGAACCCGATGCGCCCGAGATCGCCGATCGAGTCGGGCCCGGCGACGTCATGCCGGCACTCGTGACACCGACAGTCGCCGACCCACTCGGCGTCACCCCGCTCTGCACCCGCGAGCCAGCGTGCACGCTGCACGACCACACCGTGGCCGACGTGGTGGGCAACGGTCCGATGGCACTGCTCGTGGCGACGCCGGCGTTCTGTCAGACCGTGATCTGCGGTCCGGTGCTCGACGTCATGCTCGACGTGGTCGCCGACTATCCGGACATCACGTTCCTCCACGCCGAGGTGTACACCGATCCGTCGAAGAATCAGGTGCCGCCGGTCATCGAGGACTTCGCTCCCGTCGTGCGCGATCTGGGCCTTCCGTACGAACCGGTCTTCTATGTGGTCGGCGCCGACGGCGTCGTGCGCGATCGGCTGGATTACATCTTCGACGCCTCTGACATGCGTTCGAGTCTGGATGACGCCGTAGTCTGAGGTTCCGGACAGCCGGAGAAATCGGTCAAGTCGGAATCGGAGCTCATGTCTGAGGAACTGATCGACAGCCTCGCAGGCAGCGTGGGATCGACGATCGTCCACGTCGACGACGTCACGACCGTCGCCATCGAGCTTTCGGACCGTCTCGACGCAGAGCTGGTCGAGGGCGACGCTGCGTTCGTCGATGTGGTTCGGGAGCGACAGCGTGCGCTCGCCGAACGAGTCGGAGCCCATGCAGCTCTGGAGCTCCGTGCCCGGTCCGATTCGACCCCGGTCGAGCGGCAGGTCGTCGTGGAGGTCCGCGATCTCCGCTCACTCGTGCATCGGATCGAGGCCAGCGACGAACTGGTCGCCTCCGCCCGTCGAGACGCGAGTGACAGAGCGGGTGCGGCCAGCGGACTCGCCGTGCACCCGACGTCGATCCGCGACGCCGCCGCCGACGTCATCGCTGCCCGCTCGAAGATCGTCGAGTGCCAGGCCGAGGTCGACCGCTTGGACGCCGAGGCCGAAGCCCGCGCGGATGTCGCCGAGGCCCCTGGTGCGACCGGCGACGCAGCGCTCGACGGACCCAGCGAGGACGCCAAGGCGCCACGAGCGTTCGCCGGATGGCGCCTCACCGATCGCGAGGAGATCCGCTGGGCGGCGGTCGTCGTCGCCGCTGCGCTGACGATCGGTGTCCTGGTGCTCCTGCTCACGGGCAGCCCGCTCGCACTCGCCATTCCCGGGGTCGCCGTGTGCTGGGTCGTCGTCCTCGTGGTGCGTCAGCGCGACAGTGCGTACGACGAGGAGTTGGCCAGTCGCAATCTCGCCAACGTCACTCGTCTCACCGACCACGCGTACGGCGGCGCCGGTCTCCTGGTGGACGATGGCGACACGTCCCACGGTGAGCTCCTCGCGGCCCGCCGGGTGCTGGCCGAGGCCGACGACCGTCTCGCCTACGCCGAGGCGTCCTGGCGGTCGCTCGTCGGCCCGGACGCAGACGTCGACGAGGTCGAGTCGGTGGTGCAGGCCCGCGATGCCCAGTACGGCGTCGACGACGCGATCGTTGCCGAACTGCCCTCGGTCCGCGCCGCTGCCGCCCACGGTCGGCGCCTCCGGGCCCAGTGGAAGCTGGCGTGGTGGGCGCTCGACCGACCGGTGCCGTCGCCGGACGATGCGATCGCCGGCATCGACGCGCTCGAGGCCGAGGGCATCACCGAGATCTCGGTCCCGATGTTCTCCGTCGGCGCGTTGACCGACGACGAGCGGGCACTGCTCGAGCGACTGGCCGGTGGGCGATCGGACGACGAACTGCGATCGGCAGCCGGCGCAGTGTTCCGGGCCGTCGTGGTCGCCGATGCCGACAATTCGATCAGCGAGGATCAGTTCCGCGCCGAGACGGCGCAACTTCCGGACGACGTCCGCTTCGTCGTGGTGGCCTCGGCCGACTGACCGTCGCCGAGAGCCTGGGGTCTACGAGAAGCTGGAGCCGCAGCCGCAGGTCTTCTGGGCGTTCGGGTTGTTGATCGAGAACCCGGACTCGAGGCCGTCCTTGAAGTCGAGGGTCGCACCCTCGAGCATCAGGGCGCTCGAGGCGTCGACGACGACGCGGACCTCGCCGTACTCGAGGACGTTGTCGTCATCGGCGACGTCGGTGTCGAAGAACATCTCGTAGCTGAAGCCCGAGCAGCCACCGGGACGAACCGCGACTCGCAGCGCCAGTGCGGCGTCGCCCTCTTCGTCGATGAGGTTCTTGACCTTGCTGGCAGCAGTGTCCGTGAGCGTGATCATGATCTCAGCGTATCTCCTGTGTGGGTTCCTGCGTCATCCCCGCGAGGGGGCGGTGTGGAGTTCGACCTGACACGGGGTGCGGTCGGTGAGCGGGTGGAAGTCGGTGACGGTGGCATCGCCCCGGGCGGCGACGAAGCCCTCGACCATGCCGCGGTGCATGCTGCACACGAGGTCGGGGTGCGCTTCGGCGAGTTCGCGGAAGGGACAGTGGGCGAACGCGATGGTGACGCTGTCGTCGTCGTCGACCCGAGCCGGGTCGAAACCGAGTCCGGCGAGTTCGCGTTCGAGGGCATCGGCGCAAGCCAGCGTCTCGGACGTCGCGCCCGCAGCAGCGCTGCCCTGCTCGCGGCCGGCTTCGGCGAGGTCGTCGGGGTCGAGGCCGCCGGCGGCCGCTCCGGTCAGCAGGATGCGGGTCACCAGCGGGAAGACCGGCGGTTCGAGCCCGAGACTGGGGGCGTCGTCGGCGATTGCGTAGCGGTGCTGGGGTCGGCCCACGGCTCCGGTCGCGGCGGCCGTGACGTCGACGATCCCGAGGTCGCGCATGCGCTCGAGGTGCGGGCGGACGGTGTTGGGGTGCAGATCGAGCGTCTCGGCGATCTCGGCCGTCGCCAGGGGACGGGGTGAGCGGGCCATCTCGAGGTAGATCGCATAGCGCGTGTTGTCGCCCAGGGTCTTGAGGATCTCCAGGCGAGGAGTCCCGCTGCGGGAGGCGGCGTCGGGCACGCGCCGATGCTACCGGGGTGCACCCGCTGGTTTCCACGGAGACTGCCGGTAGAATTCGGCCATGGCTGACAACGCTCCGGTCGCGATCGACGACGTTCGATCCATGCTCCGCGGGGTGATCGACCCAGAACTGGGCAGCGACATCGTCGAACTCGGCATGGTCCGCGACGTGGGGGTCGACGGTGGCGAGGTCACGGTGACCATCGCGCTGACGACGTCCGGCTGCCCGCTCCGGGCCCAGATCCAGAAGGACGTGCGCACCCGTGTCGGTTCGCTCCCCGGCGTCGACCACGTGACGTTGGTGTGGGACGAGATGAACCAGGACGAGCGGGCGCATGCGATGGAGCGGGCGCGCTTCAAGATCTCCGAGCGAACCGAGGACTCGTCGGTCGGGCCCGCCACCAAGGTGATCCTGGTCTCGTCGGGCAAGGGTGGCGTCGGCAAGTCGTCGGTCACGGTGAACCTGGCAGCGGCCATGGCGGCTCGCGGCCTGAAGGTGGGCGTGCTCGACGCCGACATCTGGGGGTTCTCGATCCCGCGGTTGTTGGGCGTGTCGGGCCGGCTGGGCGCGACGGTCATCGACGACAAGAAGTTCATGGTCCCGAACGAGCGCTCCATCGGCTCGGGCCTCCTGCGCGTGGTCTCGATGGGATTCCTGGTCGAGGACGACGAGTCGGCGCTGATGTGGCGTGGACTCATGCTCAACCGAGGAGTGCAGCACTTCCTGCAGGACGTCGTGTGGGGCGACGACCTCGACTACCTGCTCGTCGACATGCCGCCGGGAACCGGCGACGTGCAGATGGGCGTGGCCAAGCTGATCCCTCGAGCCGAGGTCCTGGTCGTCACCACGCCTGCGGTCAACGCCCAGAAGGTCGCTGCTCGTGCGGTGTCGATGTCACGGAAGAACTTCCTCCGGATCGCCGGCGTGGTCGAGAACATGAGCGCGTTCGTGTGCGACCACGGTGAGCGGTACGAGCTGTTCGGCTCGGGCGGCGGTCAGCAGCTCGCTGACGATGCCGGCGTGCCGCTGCTCGGCCAGATCCCCATGGAGCCCGACGTCTCGGTCACTGGCGACACCGGCGAGCCCGCGGCCCTGCGTGACTCACCCGCAGGCGACGCGTTCCGTGCGCTGGCCGAAGTGGTCGTGACCGAAGCGGTGCCGCAGCCCGACATGGCGGGGTGCTCGGCCCGGATGCTCGATGCTGCGGTGGCATCACTCAACGCACTCGACCTCTGAGCCGTCCGCGGCCGCCATCAGTGGCTGCCGGGAGAAGAGAGGCCGACCCCGTCAGCAGCGATGCCCCCCAGCACCACCACCGACGGGGTCGGCAGCGAGGGAGGTCTCGTCTCGTCGATCCGGCAGCCCTCCATCACGCGAGACGAGCATGCCCCCTCGGGCGTCCACCGCGTTTTTGCCCGCGGCTTTGCTCGCCGCCATCGTCGCTGAGGGTCCGCGTTGACTTCCATGGCCCGTTCGGGCCGAACGTGTGAACGTCCGGGCCGGACGGGCGTCGGTCTAGGCCGACCAGTCGCCGTCGGCGTCGGCGCCCGAGACCGCGCCCTCGCCTGCCAGCTTCAACAGGTGGGCGTGGACCGACTGCGCGGCCCGCGGCACCAGTTCGTCGATCAGGCCCGGATAGAGCTGGGCGACGATCTCGTCGATCGTGGTCGTACCGGCGTTCTCGACCGCGGCGCGCACCTGTGCCTCGCGTTCGAGGCGGTGGGCCACGTACTCGTCGATCGCGGCGATCGGCTCGGTGATGAAGTGCCCGTGACCCGGAGCGATGGCCTTGAGGCGCTTGATGCGGACCTTCTCGAGGGATTCGAGGTAGGCCGCCATGTCGCCGTCGGGCGGAGCGATGACCACGGTCGAGCCCTGCATGATGTGGTCACCCGAGAACAGGGTGCGTTCCTCTTCGAGGAAGTAGCAGAGGTGGTTCGAGGCGTGCCCGGGGGTGTGGATCGTCCGGATCCGGAACTCGGTGGCCTCGATGAAGTCGCCGTCGGCGAGCGTGCGGTCGACGGGGATGTCGTCGCGGTCGTCGAACGCGCAGATCTCCGCCCCGGTGCGCTTTCGCAGCGCCGCCGCGCCGGGAGCGTGGTCGGGATGGGTGTGGGTGAGCAGGATCCACCGGATGCGGTCGCCGCCGCAGCCGGCGATGGCGTCGAGATGCTCGGCCGAGTCGGGCCCGGGGTCGATCACCGCGATCTCGTCGATGCCGACCAGGTAGGTGTTCGTGCCCGGTCCGGTCATCGCCCCTGGGTTGTTCGCGACGATGCGCCGGATGTAGGGGCTGAGCGCGGAGGCGACCTCGTGCACGATCGGCTTCGGGAGGTCCTCTTCGACGTCCTCGGTCATCGTGCGTGCTCCCCGGCCCGGCGCAGCGCGGCCATCGCATGGTCGACGGAGTCGTGGCCGACAAGGAGTCGGATGCTCTCCACCGTTGGTTCGATCAGTTGGATCGCGTCAGCCTGCCAGGATTCGAGCGCATCGGTGGGTGCCCACCACGTGGCGTCGACGGCTTCCCATCCGTCGGCGGACGCCGACTGTCCGTCGGGCATCGGAACCGCGAAGAAGCGGGTGTCGTAGCGGCGGGGCGACTCGGCCGGCGTGATCCACTGCGCGAAGTACGTCATGTGCTCGAGCGGGAGCCGGAGTCGGTGTTCGAGGCACAGATCGAGGAGCGAGGTGTCGCCGCGTTCGAGATCGGCACGGAGCCCGTCCTCGTCGGTCAGGACGGGGTGTGTGTCGTCGATGTGGACATCGTCGACGGTGGCGATGAAGACGCCGGCCTCCTCGAGGCACTCGCGCACGGCGGCGACCCAGTAGGCCCTGCCGCCGGCGTCGACGTCGAGCGCCGCCGAGGCCGTGGCATCGTCGAAGTCGGTGACGGCGTCCCAGGCGGCGTCGGCGTCACGGTCCTCGACGGCGCCGCCGGGGAAGACGTGGGCGCCGGGCACGAACGGCGTGTCGGTCGAGCGGCGCAGCAAGAGCACCTCGAGCCCGTCGCGTCCGGTCGGCGCGTTCCGCAACAGCATGACCGTCGCCGCTGGGCGCGGCGTGACGGGAGTCGTGGCGGTCAATCGAGTTCCTGGCGGTTCGGCGGATCTTCCCACGACTCGGCATCCCACACGTCGCCGCGGGCGGGGGATGGGCCACGGGTGAAGCCGTCGGGGCCACCGAACCGGCCGATGAGGATCGGGCCGCTCGCGAAACGGCCGCGCAGGCGATTGCGGAGCAGCGCTCGTGTCGGGGGGAAGAGCAGGAAGACGCCGACCACATCGGTGAGGAAGCCCGGCGTGAGCATGAGCGCCCCGGCGCACAGGATGAGGATCCCGGTTATCAGTTCGTCGGTGGGGATCTGCCCGCTCGCGACCTTCTCGTTGGCGCGGCGCAGGGCCTGGAGCCCTTCACGCTTCACCAGCCACGCGCCGATCACGCTCACGAGGACGATCCACAGGAGGGCGGCGCCGAATCCGATGGCGGACGAGACCTGGATGAACAGGTAGAGCTCGATGATCGGGACGACGATGAAGGCGATCATGAGGAGTCCGAGCACCGTTCCAGGCTATCGACGGCTGTGGGAATCGCTGGGGTAGCGTCCCTCGGATGTCCGAGTCGTCCGAGAACGCCCAGTCGCCGGCTGTGGCCTCGTTCTGGAAGCGGATCCTGCCGAGGACGATCCTGGGGTTGGCGTCGCTGCTCTTCTTCATGTCGATCGCCGCAGCGTTCTCCGGCGCCGCGCTGTTCGCCTACTACCGGTTCGAGCTCGACGAGACCCGCCAGCGTGTCGTCGAGGTCGAGTCGTCGATCGCCGATCAGGTCGAGGCCGGTCAACAGATCATCGACGCCGACACCGCCGAGGCGACCACCGAGATCGAGGCGCTGCTCGACGAGCTCGAGCAGTTCGCCGCGAGTGGTCAGACCCTCGACGAGCTGCTCGACGGCGTCCGCGAGTCGGTGTACCTCGTGTCCACCCTCGACGAGAACGGCCAGGCATCGGTCGGGACCGCGTTCGTCCTCTTCAGCGACAGCGAGCGGTCGTTCCTGTTGACCTCGTACACGACCGTCCGTGCGGCCACCGCCGATCCCGGGCCGGGCGTGACCGTGCGCCGTGACGGCGAGGAGATCGGCGTCCAACTCAGCAGTTGGGATCCGGGTCGCGACCTCGCGCTCCTCGTGGCCGAGGATGCGCCCAACCTCCCACCGGTCAAGATCGCCGACCCCTCGAGCGTCACCTCGGGCGACCGAGCCTTCGCCGTGTCGGGGCTCGGGAGCGGTGGCGCGTCGATCGTGCAGGGCACGCTCGTCGATGTCGCCGCCAACGCGATCACCCACGACGTACCCATCGGCCCGCAGTTCCAGGGTGGTCCGATGCTGAACTCGAACGGGCGAGCTCATCGGCATCTCGTCGCGGGCCTTCGCCCCGTTGGGGTTCCCGGCCGATGCCGTCTTCTTCGGCGTTCCCGTGTGGGAAGCGTGTGCCGAGGTCGTGCAGTGTCCCGCCGACCTCACCGGCTGAACTCGGTCAGTCGTCGTCGCAGAACAGGCCCGAGCACGGAACCGTCGTGGTCGTCGACGTGGTCGTCGTCGTGCTGCTGGTCGTGGTCGACGTCGTCGTGGTCGGCTCCGGCACGACCGGCGGTTCCAGACCGACGACGAACGGTCCGCCACTGCCGGTCGACGAGATCGCCGACCGAGCACCGGGGCCGAACCCGCGCCGCTCGCGCTGCAGTTCTTCGCTGGCGGCCTCCTTGATCGGAGCTGGCTCGAAGAAGTCGGTGACGGGGACGCCGTCGAGCGCGGCGAGCATGAACCGCTGCCACGCACGTGCGGGGAACGATCCGCCGGTCAGGTTGACGCCCTTGACCCGGAAGAGGCCGCGGTTGGCCTCGGCCGGGGGAGGGGGGTCGAAGCCCATGAACACTGCAGTCGACAGGGTGGGCGTGTAGCCGACGAACCAGCCGTCCTTGTTGTCCTGGGCGGTGCCGGTCTTGCCCGCGGCGGGGCGATTGATCCCTCGCCCGCTCGCCGTACCGGACACGAGGACGCCGCGGAGCACGTCGGTGACGTTGTCGGCCGTCGCCTGCTTGAGCACCTCGTCGCCGTCGGGGACCGACCGGTCGACGAGCAGCTTGCCCTCGGGGTCGAACACCCGCACGACCGGGGTCGGAGCGACCCGCACGCCACGGTTCGCGAAGACGCCGTAGGCCGATGCCATGCCGAGGGTGGTGACCTCGCGGGAGCCGAGCGCGATCGACAGCCCGCTCCCGTCGTCCTTGGGGACGATCTCACGGATGCCGAGACCGAGTTCGTTGGCCAGGTCGACGACCTCGTAGGGGCCGACTTCTTCCATCAGGCGTACGTAGACCGTGTTGACCGACTTCTCGGTCGCGGTGCGCAGCGTCATGTTCCCGTAGTTGGCGCCGCCGTAGTTCTTGGGGGAGTAGTCGCCGATCGTGAGTGGACCGCCGCTGTAGACCTCGTCGGGCGAGATGCCCTGCTCGAACGCCTCGGCCAGCACGAAGGGCTTGAACGACGACCCGGGTTGGCGCCCGGACGAACCCGCCCCGGTCGCGATGTTGGCCTCGGTGAGACCGAAGTCGCGTCCGCCGACCAGCGCCCGGACGAAGCCGGTGGGCGGCTCGACCGCGCTGATCGACATCTGCAGTTGGTGGGTGACCTCGTTGCCGTTCTTGTCGAGCGTGGTCACCGGGTCGACGCCGTCGATCGTCTCGGCGACCGTCGCCTCGGCCTGGTCCTGCACCGCCGGGTCGAGCGTGGTGAAGATGCGGAGTCCGCCGCGGTAGAGGAGCTCTTCCGATCCGAGCGCCTCGGCCAGGTACTGCGTGAGGTACTGGATGAACCAGGGGTAGCGAGTGCCTTCGATCTGTGGTGTCCGGATGATCGTCGCCGGCCCGGGCGGTTCACCCTGGGTGTCGATCCACACCGTTTGTGTCACCGCCTCGGCGTGCTCCTCGGGGGTGATGAACTCCTCGCCGAGCATCGCGTCGAGCACCGACACCCGTCGGATCTCTGCGGTGCCGGGATCGACGCGAGGATTGAAGTTCGACGGTGCCGGGATGACGCCGGCCAGCAACGCCGCCTCGGAGACCGAGATGTCACTGATCGGTTTGCCGAAGTACACCTGGGAGGCGGCACCGATGCCGTAGGCACCCTCACCGAAGTACACGATCGACAGATACTCGTAGAGGATCTGTTCCTTGGAGAGCGAGCGGTCGAGTTGTGACGCGAGGATCGCCTCGCGGATCTTGCGGTTGATCGTCCGCTCGTCACCCACGCCGTAGGCGTTCCGGGCCAACTGCTGGGTGATCGTCGAGCCGCCCTGGGCGAGTTCGCCCTGCTGGACGTCGGTCACCAGCGCTCGGACGGTGCCTCGGATGTCGACGCCGCCGTGGTTGTAGAAGTTGCGGTCCTCGGCGGCGATGACCGCCGACTTCATGATCTCGGGGATGTCGTCGGGGGCGACCGGGATGCTCTGGTCGAACTGCTGGTACACGTGGATGAGGTCGCCGTTGACGTCGTAGACCTCGCTGAACTGGATGGCCTCGAGCTGCTCCGGTTCGGGGATCGAGGCGGGCAGGGGGAGGAACAGGTTCGTCGCCAGCAGCACGCCGGCCGAGACGACCGGGGTGATGAACGCGACGACCACCAGCGCCGACGCGACGCGGAACCCCTCGCCGATGCGTGAACGAACGGACATCAATCGCTCATTCTCGCCGCTCGCCACCGGCCTGTCGCATCGCGACCGCCCCCATCCCCCGTTCTGGTGAACGCCGGCGACGTGTGATGGTCGCATGTGGTCACCAGAACGGGGGACGGGGGGAGTGGTGGAGGTGGGGCTCGTAGAGTCCTCGGGCGTGACGACCACTGACGACGTGCCCCCGGCGGATCGACCGCCGTCGGTCGACCGGCTCGCCCGATCGCTCGCCGACACCGGCCTCCCGCACCCGTTGTTGGTCGACGCGGCGCGAGAGGCGATCGCTGCCGGCGACGCCGACTCGGCGCGGACGATCGCAGAATCGATCTCGCGGGCGTTGTTGCGCCCGGTCGTGAACGCCACCGGCGTGCTGCTGCACACGAACCTCGGTCGAGCGCCGTTGGCCACGAAGACGCCGGGTCGGGCCACGAACCTCGAGTTCGACCTCTCTGCCGGCGAGCGGGGGAGCCGTACCGTCCACGCCGGCGGCATGCTCGCCCGGGCCGTCGGCGCCGAGGACGCGATCGTGGTCAACAACTGCGCCGCCGCGGTCATGCTCGCCCTCGCCGCGTTGGCGCAGGGTCGTGGCGCTGCCGTGAGTCGTGGCGAGTTGGTGGAGATCGGCGGCGGCTTCCGGGTGCCGGACGTGATGGCACAGTCGGGCGCTCGGCTGGTCGAGGTCGGCACCACCAACCGCACGCGGGTCGGCGACTACGACGCCGTGATCGACGACGACCTGGCGCTCGTGCTCAAGGTGCACCGGTCGAACTACACGATCTCGGGGTTCACCGAGGAGACCCCGGTGGCCGAGTTGGCCGCGTTGCCGGTCCCCGTCGTCGTCGACCTCGGGTCGGGCCTGCTCGACGCCGCCTGCCCCTGGCTCGACGACGGCCCTCCGGCATGGCTCCTCGACGAGCCCGCAGCGAAGCAGACCCTCGCCGAGGGAGCGGACCTCGTCCTGTTCTCGGGCGACAAGCTCCTCGGTGGCCCGCAGGCCGGGATCATCGCCGGTCGATCCGACCTGGTCCGGGCGTGCGCCAAGCATCCCCTCTACCGCGCGTTCCGGCCGGGCGGCCTCGTCCTCGCGGCGCTCCAGGACGTGGCCACCGCCTACCTGTCCCGCACGGCGGATCAGTTGCCGTTCTGGCGCATGGCGACCACGCCGGTCGAGACGCTGCGGCAACGGGCCGAGGCGTTGGTCGACGAGGTCGGCGAAGGGGCGGTGACCGACTGCGCATCGGTCCCCGGTGGCGGGACCTTGCCGTCGGTCGAGATCCCGTCGATCGGCGTGGCGTTCGACGGCGACCATGTCGCCGCGCTGCGCTCGCACCGGACGCCCGTCATCGCCCGGGTCGTCGACGGCCGCACGATCCTCGACCTGCGTACCGTCGAGCCCGACGACGACCCGTTCGTCGCTGCGGCGCTCACTTCACGCTGATCCGATGCACGTCGTCGCCACTGCGGGACACGTCGACCACGGCAAGTCGACGCTCGTCCGGGCTCTCACCGGCACCGATCCGGATCGGCTGGCCGAGGAGAAGGAGCGCGGGCTCACCATCGACCTCGGCTTCGCCGGCACCGACCTCCCCTCGGGCCGGCACCTGGCGATCATCGACGTCCCGGGTCACATCCGGTTCCTGAAGAACATGCTCGCCGGCGTCGGAGCGATCGACGCCTGCCTCTTCGTCGTCGCGGCGTCGGAAGGGTGGAAGCCCCAGTCGGAGGAGCATCTCCGCATCCTCGACGTCCTGGGCATTGGCCACGGCATCGTCGTGCTCACCAAGGTCGGCCTGATCGACGACGACCTGCGCGAGTTGGCGCGGCTCGAGGTGGAGGAGGCCGTCGCCGGCACCTTCCTCGAGGGTGCGCCCGTGGTCGAGGTCGACACCCCGACCGGCTACGGGCTCGACGCGCTCCGCCTCGCGGTCGACGACCTCCTGGCGGTGACGCCGCCGGCCGCAGATCTCGGCCGTCCGCGGTTGTGGATCGACCGTTCGTTCGCTCCCGCCGGCGCCGGCACCGTGGTCACCGGGACCCTGGCCGGGGGAGCGGTCGCCCTCGATGACGAACTGGTGGTCGAGCCCCTGGGCCAGTCGGTGCGGGTGCGCGGCATCCAGCGCCACAACGCCCAGGTCGACCACCTCGGGCCGGGCAACCGCACGGCCCTGAACCTGGTCGGCGTGGGTCATCACGAGATCGGGCGTGGGGACGTCCTCGTCCGGGCCGGACAGTGGCACCGGACCCAGATGATCGACGTCTCGCTCACGGTCCTCGACGCGCTCGACCACCCGGTGTCTCGCCGTGGGGCCTTCATGGCCTACCTGGGTTCGGGCGAGCACCCGGTCCGACTCCGAGTGTTGGGGCCACAGGCCCTGGAGCCGGGGGAGACGGGAGCGGCGCGCCTGCACCTCCCGCGCCCGATGCCGTTGCTGCCCGGCGATCGCTACGTGTTGCGCGATGCGGGCCGCGGCGAGACCGTCGGCGGCGGCGAGGTGCTCGACATCGATCCGGTGGTCCGCGCCGCCGACGCTGCCCCCGACCGGTCGATCGACCGCGTCGTCGGCGAGCGGGGGTGGATCGAGGCCGACCGGTTGACGCTCCTCACCGGTGCCGAGCGAGAGCCGACGTTGGGCCGCTGGGTCGTCGACCCGGATCGCCTGGTCGCCGATCGGGAACGCCTCACCGCGGCGATGCTGGCGGCCGGTCCGCTCGGCCTCGACCTCGCGACGCTCGACGAGCGCGACCGGGCGGTGGCCGAGAGCCTCGACGACGTCGTGGTCGATGCCGGTCGAGTGGTGCACGTCGACGCCATCGATCCCCTCGACGGACACCCGTGGCTGGCCGCGCTGGCGGCAGAACCGTTCACCCCTCCCGATCCGCCCGCGGACATCGGCCGGAACGAGATCCGAGAACTGGTTCGCCGCGGCGAGGTGGTCGAGGTGGGTGGTGTCGCGTTCGCTGCCAGCGCCATGGACGACGCGGCATCGACGGTGCGGTCGCTGCTCGCCGATCACCCCGATGGGGTCACGGTGGCGCAGGTGCGCGACGCATTGGGCACGTCACGGAAGTTCGTCGTGCCGCTGCTCGAGCACCTCGATGCGACGGGTCGCACCCGTCGGCGCGAGGACCTGCGGATCGCCGGCCCCCGGCTGTAGCTAACCGAGGAGCGGCTTGCGCTCGTTCTCGCTCAGCCCGCCCCAGATGCCGTGCTGCTCACGGATCCGTACGGCGTAGTCGAGGCATTCCTTCTTGACCGAGCACGTCACGCAGATCGCCTTGGCCCGTGCTTCGCGCTCGAGCTTCTCGTCCTTGCGTTCGAACTGCGCAGGCGGGAAGAACACCCGTGCCTGTGGTCCACGGCAAGCAGCCTTGAGCTGCCACTGCTCGGTCTCCGTGCGGATCGCGATTGTCACTGAACAAACCCCCCGGTTCGATTAGGACGGAACCTAGGCCCAACGGCCCAGTCCTTCAAGGGGTAATCTTCGCGATCGTTTCGCTCGCGATGGCAAGCGGGTCGGACGCCGCCGCCTCAGCGTCGGTCGCGGTAGTCCTTGGCTGCGCCCTCGACCGGCTCGACCTCGAGCACGAGGCCGTCGATGGCGGTGACCTTCACGGCCTCGCCGGCGGCGATGGGCGTGGCCCGGTTGGTGTGGGCACGCCACGGTGCGTCGCGGACGGTGACGACGCCGTCGGGGGAGACGTCGGCGAGGGCGATGCCCGATTCGCCGATCATCCAGTCGCGTCCGATCGTGGGCGTCGAGAAGCGGGTGCGGACCATGGCGGGCATGCCGCCGAGCATGGAGAGCAGCGTGCCCAGGATCCCGGCGATGAGCGTGATCCACGACGGGGGCCCGTCGACGAACACGGTGAGCGAGCCGACCAGGAGAGCGACGACGCCGACCCCGGTCCAGAAACGCGGGACTCCGGTCTGGACGTCGACCGCGAACGCCGGGAAGGCAGCGCAGAGCACGACCAGTGCCCAGGTGTTGGTCGGCAGCACCGCGAGCCCGTAGGCGGAGAGCACGAGTGAACCGACGCCGACCATTCCGGCGACACCGACGCCCGCGGTGAAGAGCTCGAAGACGAGGAGGCAGCCGCCGATGATCAACAACAGGTAGGCGGCGGCGGGGCTGGCCACGGTGTGGAACAGCTGGTCGATCAGGCCGAGCTGGCCGAAGCGGACCCGGGTGACGGGCTCGCGCCGGTCGTTCACGACTCGGGTCTCGACGCCGGGGAGGTCGACGATGAAGGTGCCCAGGACCGGGGCGGCGTTGTCGACGAGGCCGAGTTCGGCGGCGGTCTCGCTGCCGGCCTTCTCGCCGACCGAGGCCTTGCCGTCGAGATCGATGCCGTCGGCGAGTTCCTTGGTCACCTCGATGCGGCTGCCCGGGGTCAGTGCACTGACGTCGGCGGCGGCGACGAGGCGGGTGGCGTCGCCCTCGGCCTTGGAACCCGACGGGCCGACCCAGGCGGCGACGGTGACGTCGGCCCGTTCGATCGTGTCGACGAGACGGTCCATGTCGTCGTCGCCGACGACCGCGCCTTCGCTGTTGATCTGGAGCACCAGGGCGACGACGTCGTCGGCGGTGGCGGTGGCGATCTGGTCCTCGATGAACGACACGACGATCGGGTCGAGCAGGCCGGAGACCTTGATGACCTGGACGATGCCGGGTTCGGCGTCGTCGGTCGCTTCGCCGGCGGGGCGCGCAGATGCGGTCCCCGCGAGGAGAGTGACGCCCATCACTGCGGTGATCAGACCGGCGATAACCCTCGATAGGGTGACCGAGTTCCGGTGTCGACCAGAGCTGCTGTGGAGAGAATTCGGTGAAACCGACGGAGTACTTCGCTGCATCTCGACTGCTCATCGTTGCCGGGAAGGGCGGCGTGGGCAAAACGGTGGTCACGGCGGCCCTCGCGAGAGCAGCCGCGATGGCCGGTCGATCGGCGTTGATCGTCGAGGTCGAGGGCAAGTCCGGGCTGCCGCGGATGTTCGGTCATCCCGAGCTCGGGTACGACGAACTGGTGCTCCACAAGGGCGGCGGCAAGGGCGGCGACGCCGAGGTCTCGGCCCGGACGATCACCCCGGACGCCGCGCTCATCGAGTACCTCGAGGACCACGGGCTGTCTCGCATCAGCAAGCGCCTGGTCTCGTCGGGTGCGCTCGACGTCGTGGCCACGGCGGCGCCGGGCATCCGCGACATCCTCGTCTTGGGCAAGGTCAAGCAGCTCCAACGCTCCGAGGCCGCCGACGTGATCATCCTCGATGCGCCTGCGGCCGGACACGCGATCACGTTCCTCCGTTCGGCCCGCGGCCTGATGGACGCGGTCAAGGTCGGGCCGATCAACACCCAGGCCAAGGACGTGCTCGAACTGCTCGAGGACCACGACGCCTGCCAGGTGCTCCTCGTGACGCTGCCGGAGGAGACGCCGGTGAACGAGTTGGTCGAGACGGCCTTCTCGCTCGAGGACCAGGTCGGCGTCGGTCTCGGACCGGTCGTGGTCAACGGCCTCTACGAGCGCTACGGCGGTCTCGCCGAGAGCGCGGAGGCCGCAGCCGACGAGGCGGGGGTGTCGCTGCTCGACGGCGAGGCCGAGGCGTTGGACGAGGCGTCGGCATTCCGCCGACATCGCATCGCCCTCCAGGCCGAACAGGTGAGCCGCTTGTCCGAGCAACTTCCGCTCCCACAGTTGGAGATGCCGTTCCTCTTCGAGTCGGAGATCGGCCCCGACGAACTCGACGTGTTGGCCCGGGCGATGCTCACCGGGATCGAAGCGCTCGACGCCGACCTGACGCTGGGAGCCACGTCGTGACCGCCCCGAAGGGCGACGAATCGCTCGAGACCCTCGTCCGCGAACGCCGAATCATCGTGTGCTGTGGCTCGGGCGGCGTCGGCAAGACGACGACCGCGGCCGTGATCGCGCTGCAGGCAGCCGAGGCCGGTCGCAAGGCGGTGGTCGTGACCATCGACCCGGCCAAACGTCTGGCGGACGCCCTCGGCCTCGACGGTCTGACCAACGAGCCGTCGCGCATCGACGGCGACTTCCCCGGCGAACTGTCGGCGATGATGCTCGACACCAAGTCGACCTTCGACGCGCTCGTCGGCGACCACGCGTCGGACGACGAACAACGTCGGCGCATCCTGGACAACAGCTTCTACCGGAACATCTCCGGGGCCCTCTCGGGCACGCAGGAGTACATGGCGATGGAGAAGCTGTACGAACTCCACGACGGCCGGAACTCGGGCAAGCACGACTTCGATCTCATCGTCATCGACACGCCGCCGACCCGGAACACGCTCGACTTCCTCGATGCGCCCCGCCGGTTGACGAAGTTCCTCGACCATCGCCTCTACAAGCTGATGACCGTGCCGAACCGGGGCGTCCTCAAGGCCGTGAACATGGCCGCCCAGTCGTTCGTGCGCTCGATCGCCAAGGTCGTGGGCGCCGACGTGATCGACGACGCCATTGCGTTCTTTCAGGCGTTCGACGGCATGGAGCAGGGCTTCAAGGACCGTGCCGAGCAGGTCGAGCAGTTGCTCCGTGCCGACGACACGGCGTTCGTGCTGGTGGCGTCACCACGTCGCGACACGATGGACGAGGCCACGTTCTTCGCCGAGAAGTTGGCCGAGGGGGGCATCCCGGTGCGCAGCCTGGTGATCAACCGCATGCACCCGAACTTCGCCGACGGACTGGCCGAAGCGACCCGCGAGCGCGCCAACTCGTTGGACGGCACCGCCATCGGCGACCTGTACCGCAACCTGGCGGACTTCCAGTTGGTGTCGTCACGCGAAGAGGAACACATCGCTCCACTGGCCGCGACGGTGGCCCCGGCGCCCGTCGTCCGGGTGCCGTTCCTCCGCTCAGACGTGCACGATCTCGCGGGTCTTCGCGAGATCGAGCGGTATCTGCGCTAGCTGGCGTCGCTTTCGGCTGCGAGCTTCGCCGCAGCCTCGTCGACCGACTCCTCGACCGGCACGATGCGGTCGAAACCCGTGGTGTGCAGGAGTCGGGTCAGCGACTGTCGGCTGCAGGCTACCGCCACGTTGCCGCCGCCCTCGCGGGTGCGACGGATGCCGCCGATGAGGGCGCCGAGACCGGCCGAGTCCATGAACGGCACGTCGCTCAGGTCGATGAGCAACGCCGTGACGTCGGCGATGCCGCCGAGCGCTTCTCGGAACTCACCGACGGTGTACGCGTTGAGTTCCCCGCTGGGTCGGCACAGGGTGTAGTCGGGCATCTGTTCGATGTGGATCTCCACCGGCCGCACGCTAGCTTTCCGAACGTGCCCGTCGTGCTCATCGCCACCGATACCGATGCGGTCGCCGACGAGGTCGACGCCGCGATCGCCGACGACGTCACCACGGTCGTGCGAGTCCGTGCCGGCGTGGACGTCGCCGACGCTGTCGACAACCACGAACCGGCCATCGTCGTGCTCGACCTCCAGATCGGCAACATGGGCGGCATGGCCGTCGCCATGAAGCTCCGGGCCGAGGCGGCCATGGGGCGTCTCCCACCGACGACGATCCTGATGCTGCTCGACCGCGAGGCCGACACCTTCCTCGCGAAGCGGTCCGACGTCGATGGCTGGCTGATCAAACCGCTCGACTCGTTCCGACTCCGGCGCGCCGCCAACGCGCTCCTCGCCGGCGACTCGTTCATCGAGTCGGCAACGGCCGAGACCGTGCCCGCGGTGGCGCCTGCGGAGTAACCGACCCGGGAGTCGCCCACCGGCAGCTCCGCAAATCGGTGGTCGTCGTCCACACGTGACGGCCAAGCTCTCGGGATGACCACTCGTGACCGCCTCGCTGCGCTCAACCCCGTGTTCGCGCTCGAGGTGCGCACTCCGCGGCTGACCCTGCGCTTCCCGACCGACGACGACCTCGTCGACCTGGCGGAGTTGGCGGCGCTCGGTGTGCATGCGCCCGACGAGATGCCCTTTGACCAGCCGTGGACCCAGGTGCCCTCGCCGTACCTCGAGCGCAACACGCTGCAGTGGTTCTGGCAACAGCGCGCGACCGTCCAGGGTGACGCCCCGTTCATCACCATGGTCACCGTCGTCGACGACGTGGTCGTCGGGACCCAGGGGCTGTTCTCGGCCAGCTGGAAGGGGTCGCAGACCTTCGAGACCGGGTCGTGGCTCGGCCTCGAGTTCCAGGGCAAGGGCATCGGCAAGGAGATGCGCATCGCCGCGCTCCAACTCGGCTTCGACGGTCTCGGCGCCCGCCGGATGATCACCGAGGCGTATGCCGACAACCCGTCGTCGGTCGGCGTGACCGAGTCGCTCGGCTACCGCCCCAACGGCGACGTGTTCGTGTCGCGCGGCGGCGAACCGACCCGCAGCGTCCGCTACGCGATGGACCCTGACGACTTCGCTCGCCTCCGTCGCGACGACATCGAACTCGTCGGCGCCGAGGCCGTCGCGGCCATGCTCGGGACCGAGCACGTCCCCGGACAACTGCCGCCGCAGCCGGGATCGTGACCGGCGAGGGCAGTCGGTTAGTCTGACCGCCCGGTCGATTTCGGCCGGACCCAATCCGGGTGGTGGCTCAGCTTGGCAGAGCGCTGCGTTCGGGACGCAGAGGTCGGGAGTTCAAATCTCCCCCACCCGACCCAGACGAATGTGCAGGTCACGGGCGGTTTCCGTCCGTGACCTGTCGGTTTTCCACAGGCCCGAAAATGGCTGCAGACCACACTCAGACCACATTACCGGAGAGGTACTGGGTGTGATGTGCTGCGAGTGAGCGCCACGGATTGGGCTCAGCACGTCCATCCGTGGTCGATCACATAGTGGACGTTGGAGCGCTCAGGACCGGTCATCCCACGCCGAAGACGCGCGCTTTCGTAGCGTCTCACCGAGCGGCGGAGGAGGTGACTGTGCGGTTTCTGATCGACACCAACGTGCTGATCAGCAGCGAGCCAAGCCGGCAGGCGGACGTGGAGGCGGCAACTGAGGCGAGCCTCGAGCTCGCACGAGTTGCCTCCGGCGACCATCAGCTCCTGGTCCATCCCACCGTGTCCGCAGAGATCGCGAACGACACCGACGATGAGCGTCGGCGCCTGCGCGAGCTCGTCCGGCGGCGATACCCGACCTTGCAGAGCCCTCCGCCGGTCCAGGCGCGGCTACTCGAGGTCCTCGGGTCGCCCGCCGTGGGAAGTCACGACTGGTACGACCATCAGCTCCTGGCATGCGTCGTCGGTGACGCTGTCCACGGGCTCATTACCCAGGACGGAGCGATTCACCGCAAGGCCGCACGTCTCGATGTGGCGGATCGTGTCTACACGGTGGCCGACGCGGTCGCGACGATCACTCAGCTCGTCGCCCGCCCGCCAGCCTTCGTCCCAAGTGTCGACCGCCGCCCGCTCCACTCCCTCGATCTCGAGGACTCGTTCTTCGACTCGCTTCGAGCCGACTATGGCGGGACATCGTTCGACGACTGGTTTCGCGCATCGGCTCGCGACGGCCGAGAGGCATTTGTCGTGGATGGTCCCGACCAGCACGTAGCCGGCATCTGCATTCTCAAGGGACTCGACGCCGAGATCGGACTCGGCGTCCGCCCAGCGAAGATCTCAACCTTCAAGGTCAGCGACGAATACAAGGGCAGTCGGTACGGCGAACTACTCCTCAAGGTCTTGTTTCGCTCGGTCTCCGAAGCCTTCGATCTGCTCTGGCTGACGGTGTTCGAGAAGCAGGCGGAGCTGATCGCGCTCCTCGAGAACTTTGGCTTCGAGCATCTCGACGATCGCTCGGGAGAGCGCCGCTACGCGAAGCGTCTGATCCCGACGTCGCAGGAGCGAGAGACCCTCTCGCCGCTCGCGTTCCACGTGAGGTTCGGACCACCGGCGCTGCGGGTCGTCGACGGACAGACGTTCATCATCCCGATTCGTCCCGAGTTTCACGCCAGCCTGTTCCCCGATGCGCCCGGGCAACAGTTGACGCTCATGACCCCTCGACCGCACGGCAACGCCCTGCGGAAGGCGTACCTCTCCAGGGCGAACGTGAGGACTGCGAAGCCAGGAGCAACATTGCTCTTCTACCGATCCGGCGACGTCAAGGGAGTGACCGGCGTCGGTGTGCTCGAGGCCAGCCGAGTTTCGGACGATCCCAACGAGCTCGTCGAGTTCGTCGGCAGTCGGACCGTCTACTCCGCTCGCGAAGTGGAAGTCATGACATCGTCGGGTTCGGTCCTCGCGTTCCTCTTCCGGCAAGATCGATTCATGGAGCCACCGATCGGGTTGCAAGAACTCGTGGATGCTCATGCGGTCAGCCGCGCTCCCCAGACGACCATCGGAATCAACTCGGAGGGATTGCCATGGCTGATCGAACGACTGGGCGCGTAGCTCTTCTCTCGATCCACCCCCGACACGCTGAAGCGATTCTGCGGGGCGACAAGAAGGTCGAACTTAGACGCGCCCCGGTGAGTCGCGACACCGCACGCATCCTCTTGTACGCAACAACCCCGGTGCAGACCGTGGTCGGATGGTTCGACGTCGACGGAATCGACGAAGCGAGTGCGACTGGCATTTGGCAACGGCACGGTCCGGTTACCGGGATCACCCGACGAGAGCACAGGCAGTACTTCGCGGGGGCGTCCCGCGCCTTCGCGATCAGGGTCGGCAGGGCAGTGCGGTGCGAGCCTGGGCTATCGATCGACCTCATCCCCGGGGTGACGCGGCCCCCGCAGAGCTTTCAGTACGTCGATGCTTCGGCAGTCGAGTGGATCTTCGACGCTGCCGTCGCTGCCGTCTCCTAGATCGCTGGTCACATCGATCTTGGGTTTCGGTCACGTGCGGGCTCACGAGGGCGAGTTCCGCGCCGGCCTCGATCGGTTGCTCGACAAGCCCATCGTCGCCGAGGTGCGTGGGCTCGGGTACTTCTACGGGATCGAACTGGCGAACGACGGCACGCCGTTCGACGACGACGCATGTGAGTGGCTCATCCGTCGCTTCCTCTCGCGACGGCTGCTCGAACTCGGCCTCCACTGCCGCGCCGATGACCGCGGCGATCCGGTGATCCAGCTCGCGCCGCCACTGATCTCGGGTCCGGCAGAGTTCGACCGCATCTGTGCGATCATCGGCGCCGTACTCGACGAGGCATGGAAGGAGTTCGCATGACCGAGTCAGGTCCGGTTGAGGAGCTCGACGAGACCGACAAGGCGATCATCGAGGCACTCCAGGTCGACGGTCGCGTCTCGTACGCCGACCTCGGTCCGCAGGTCGGGCTCTCCCAGGCCGCGGCTCGCCAGCGCGTCCGGCGACTGCTCGACGATGGCGTCATCCAGGTCGTCGCTGTTACCGACCCGGCCCAGATGGGATTCGGAATCCAGGTGATGATCGGCATCACGGTCGAGGGCGACATCCGAAAGATCGCCGCCGCGCTGGCCGAGATCGACGAGGTCCCCTACGTCATCGTGACGACAGGTCGCTTCGATCTGTTGATCGAGGTCGTGTGTGAGGACACCGATGCACTGCTCGAGCTGATGAACGACCGCATTCGGGCGGTTGGGGGCGTGCGTTCGACCGAGATCTTCACGTACCTCGATCTGGTGAAGCAGACGTACACGTGGGGAACCCGCTGAGCCAGACCGGGCCAGCAAGGCAGAGGAGAGCGGATGAAGATTTGTGCGACGATCTCGTTTGGCGGTGACCCAACGGCCCTGGCGCGCCAGGTCCGCGACCTGGAGTCGGCCGGTGTCGATCTCCTCTGGGGCGGCGAGGTCTACGGCTACGACCTGGTATCGACGCTCGGCTACGTCGCAGCGTGCACGACCAGTGTCGAACTGATGACCGGAATCTTGCCGCTGTACTCGCGTAGCCCAACGCTCCTCGCGCAAACCGCAGCCACGTTGGATGCCCTGTCCGAGGGCCGGTTCGTGCTCGGGCTTGGAACGTCCGGGCCGATCCGGCCCTTCTTCGTGGTCGTCGACCAGACCTTGTGCTGGCGACACAGCCGATGTACCCGACCCTCGCCCACGACATGGCCGGCTCGTTCGAGCTCGTCGGCGATGAACCGATACCCGAACTCCGGGTCGTCGGCGTGCACGTCGACGATGGCGTTCACCAGGTGCGCGTCGTTGAAGAGGCCCGATGCCTTGGACATAGCGGCGTAGGTTCTCCCTTACAACGATCGAACGGAACTCGCTCAGCTGTAGGAGGTAGTCAGCGCGGTCGAGCTCAGGTGTTACTGGGTCGAGAGATGAGCGGGTGGTAGCGACCTGCCCTTGGATGACGGCTAGATCGTTCGGCAGCCCGTGGGCCACGACAGACACGGGGGACTTTTCCTCAGACACCACTTGACCTTTCCGTACAGGTCCCCCGACTACTAGTTCGGCGGACCATAGGCGCGCTTCGTCGAGAGCGGTAGCTACCGAATGGTCACTTCGACAACCCTGCGTCGCGGCGAGTCTCGAGGTTGCAGAACCCATCGGTGCGGCCGACGCATCGGAGCAGTGACGCAACGAAATCGCTTGCCAACAGTCTGTGTCTCAGTGATACTGATGCCTGTTGAGGGGGCCTCACGACGAAATAAGTCGTATAGCGTCATTGAGACAGCACTCCAACGATTCATCATCGGACGAACCCGGGGACGGACGGCACAGTGAACCTGGCAACCATGGACGGGCTCGCTCAGGCTGAGCTCGTACGTCGGAACGAGGTGACGCCCCTTGAACTGCTCGGCGCCGCCATTCAACGCATCGAAGCGGTGAATCCGTCGCTGAACGCGGTCGTCGCCACGATGTACGAGGAGGCTGAGACTGTCGCGACGAGCGGGTCCCTTCATGGAGCGTTCGCAGGTGTGCCATTCCTGCTGAAGGACGGAGGCGGCGCGGCCTATGCAGGCTTCGGGGCATCGGGCGGTAGCCGTTTCCTGGCTGACTACATCGCCCCAGAGGATGGGCTGATCACCAAACGCTTCAAGGCGGCCGGCCTGGTGGTGTGCGGGAGAACCAACCTCCCCGAGTTTGGGGCGCTGCCGACGACGGAGCCTGAAGTTCATGGCCCCACGATGAATCCGTGGGACACCGAACGGATGGCAGGCGGCTCGAGCGGCGGTGCGGCAGCGGCTGTAGCGAGCCGCATGGTTCCGATGGCGAACGGTAGCGATGTCGGTGGGTCGATCAGGGTGCCTGCAGCATGTTGCGGCGTCTTCGGCCTCAAGCCCACCCGGATGCGGATCTCCTCACCCCGGCGCGACTTGGGCGTTTCCCTGCGAATGGCGATGCTCAGCGAACACGCGCTGACCGTCAGCGTGCGGGATTCGGCTGCGCTGCTCGACGCGACCGCAGGACCTGAGCAGGGAGACCCGTTCGTCGCTCCGGCACCATCTCGGCCGTACCTGGACGAGGTGGGCGCCGACCCCGGCCGTCTCCGCATTGCGTTCAGCACCGTCACGCCCTCAGGCTCTCCTCTTCATCCGGACTGCGTCGCAGCCGTCGAGGACGCCGCGGCTCTGTGCGAGGAGCTTGGCCATCATGTCGAGCAGGACTCGCCCCGCCTCGACATTGGATCGCTAGCCGAGTCTTTCGGCCTGATTGCGACCGTCGGAACGGCCTGGGACATCCGCAACTGGGAGCGAAAGCTGGGCAAAGTCGCTCGGCCAGAGGATTTTGAGCCAGCGACCTGGGCGACCATCGAGCGCGGCCGCTCGGCGGGAGCGACCGCCGAGGATCTGATGGACGCAGAGATGGCACTCCAAGGGCTGTGCGATCAGCTGGCTGCGTGGTCAGCCCCATTCGACGTGTGGCTCACTCCGACGACGGGCTCGCCAGCGCTTCCACTCGGATCGTTCTCTCCGACCGACGATGAGCCGATGCGATCGATGCGGACGAGCATGCAGTTCCTTCCGTTCACCATGCTGCAGAACCTCTCGGGCCAACCTGCAATGTCCGTACCCCTCTACTGGAACGACGATGGCCTCCCCGTCGGAGTCCAGTTCGCTGGCGGGTACGGAAACGAAGGACTGCTGTTTCGCCTGGCGGCACAGCTCGAGGCCGCACGCCCCTGGACCGACCGCGTGCCTCCCATCAGCGCCGTCGGGCTGTAGCGCCTTGTTCCGTCGAGTCACCACCCGAAAGAAGGACAACTAGCGATGTCAGTGCCGAGTGATGCGATCGCACTACCAGACACCGACACCTGGACGGCGATCACCTTCATCGATGATCCCGCCATGGATGATCAGTTCAAGCACGCCCTCGCCCAGATGTACTTCGGGATGGCTGACCTTGGCGAGTGCCTCGAGGTCGTACGGCACATCAAGCCGGGCGACGAAGAGAGTTGGATCCAGGCGTGGACACCGATGGCCGAGAAGCTTGAGCAACGCGCCGTTGATGCTGACGCGCGCGGCAAGCACGCTTCGGCAGCGTCGGCGTACCTCCGAGCAGCTACGTACTGGCGAACGTCGCTGATGCACTTCGGCCCCCCGGATGATCCGCGGGAGGAGTCGCATGCTCGGGCCAGCTACCGGTGCTACGACCGCTACCTGGAGCTGTCAGGCTACCCAGGGGAGTACCTGACGATCCCCTACGAGGGCAGACGCGCTACCTGCCTACCTCTACCGGTCTCCGAACGCTTCCGCAAAGGCGCCCCTCCTGATCCTGCACCAGGGCCGCGATGCCTGGCCAGACGATACGCGGTGGGTCTACGACGGCGCGATGCAACGAGGGATCCACTGCCTCGGCGTGCACGGCCCCGGCCAGGGACTGGCAATCCGGCTGAACGGGCTGACGTTCCGTCATGACTGGGAGAAGGTCATCACGCCCACGGTCGATCGCGTGCTCGATATCGATGGCGTCGACCCAGACCGCATCGCACTAATGGGGCTCAGCTTCGGGGGCTACCTCGCGCCGCGCGCTGTCGCGTTTGAGAAGCGCATCAAGATCTGCGTCGCCAACCCTGGAGTCCTCAACTGGGGTGCCTCGATCAAGTCAGCCTTCCCGTCCGAGATGATCGATGCGCTCGATGCTGGTCCTGAGCCGTTCAACGCTGCCATGGACATCGCGATGGCGGCTGACCCTACGACGAGTTGGTTTGTGCGCGATTCGTTGTGGAAGCACGGAGTCGCCACGCCATACGAGCTCTTGCGGGAGCTTGAGGCGTGCGACCTCACCCCGCACGCCGCCAGCATTGAGTGCGAGACCCTCGTGATGGACGGCACGCAGGAGGCGTTCTCGGTCGGGCAGGCGCAGGAGCTCTACGACGCGCTGACGTGCCCAAAGGAACTCATGCTCTTCGACGAGTCCACGACGGCACAGCTGCACTGCCAAAACGGCGCCACCGCGACGGCCGCCGAGTTCATGTTCGACTGGCTCGACGACCGCCTCTGAGCGGGCGCCCCGCCACTACGCAACTCATCCATCGACAGGGGAGCACCACGTGCGAAACGGAAGCAGAAGTGCGAAGAAGCTACGACTCCTGGCCATCCTGGCCGTCGGAGCGTCGCTCGTCGCAGCATGCGCTGCCGGCGACGAGGAGGAGGGCGCGCCGAACCCTACTGAGTCACCGGGCGACGCACTCCCGACGATCACCGACAGCCGCTTCACCAGCACCGAACAGTTCTGCACTCCCGCAGTGGAGGACCCCGAGGGGACGCCCGAGGCGTCGGCGCCCGGAATCACCGAGGACGCCGTTGTGATCACCAACCTCCGCCTCATGACCGAGCAACTCGAGGAGATCGGGTACGCCTACGACAGTGGCGACACAATCGATCAGATCGAGACCTTCGTCCGAATCGTCAACGAAGAGTGCGGCGGCATCAACGGGCGCCAGCTCCAGCTAGAGAACCTCGAGCAGTCGGTGCCAGGGTTTGGAGATGTCGATCCTGCCCTGGAAGCTCAGGCGGGGTGCACGACGGTCGCTGAAGACCATCAGTCAGCGATCGCCTTCTCCCACACTGGCGTTGCCCTGCCGCTCGCGGCATGCCTCACGGAGCAGCACGATGTCGTCTACCTCTCGGTCTACGACCTGGCCGCGAGTGACTTCGCCTCTGCGGACGGGCGCCTCTTCTCCGTGGTTCACTCCCCGGCCGATGTCCTTTCGTTCGCTGCACACGAGTTCGCGGACGAGATCGAGGGGAAGCGCGTTGGCGTGGTCCATGGTGACGACGTACCGGTGCCGGAGACCGTCCAAGTGGGGCTTCTCGACACCCTTGCCGACCTCGGGATCGAGGTGACGCGCCACGACGTACTGAGCTGCGGCGATGATCCGTTCTGCAGCGACGGTGTGATCGACTCGGCCCGTGCGATGGTGAACGACGACATCGAGGTGATCTTCCCGCTCATCAATCCGGGCGCAATGCCTGGCTACATCTCAGAACTGGTCACCCAGGGAGCAGAACCGGGAGACATCGAGTTCTTCACCTCGAGCTTCCAGACTGGCGACAGCGAGCTGTCCGCCGGGTACATCGTGTCCATGGGAAGCGAGGATGCTGGCCGACTCTACGACGGCGCGCAGATCATCTCGCACAGCCGGGCCGGTGAGCATCGTCTCGAAGACTTCGAGGTGAGGCCTTTCGTGGAGATGTGCCACCAGCAGTACATCGAGCACAGCTCGGTCGTCACGGAGCCGTACGACATCCTCGACGACGAGCAGAACAGAATCTTGAGCAACGTGTCCTACGCATGCATGATGGTTCGACTGGTGGCTCGCACGGTCGAGGCCGCAGGAGTCAACCCGACCCGGGCTGACCTCGCAGCTGCGATGGGCAATCTGGGTGAGATCGATCACCCCGAGGGTCCCGCGAGCTTCACCCCAGGGAAGTTCACCGCTCCTGATGCGATCGTTCGCAGTTCCTTCCGCTACCCGTGTCCGGTTGACGTGAACAATGAGGTCGGGCACTGCATCCTGCCCGACTCAGACTTCCTGCCGCTCCCTGGGTGATGGGCGGTCGCGGAGAAGCAGAACCACTGCACCAAGTAGCCGCCACGAACTCGAGCGAGCCGAGCACTCCAACGACCGCCTCCCTCACCGCTGCGGTGCTTTCGGAGGAGGCGAAGCGCCAAGCAGTGCAGGCTGAGCGTGCGGCCGAGGTAGTTCTCCCGGACGATCTGCTCCCGGGCGTGGGCCTGGAACCGCAACCGCTCCGCGAGACCATTCGTCAAGGGGGTTGGGCGACTGTCGCCGTGGTCGTGTTCGCGACCATCATCGAGCAGTTCGGTCGCCAGGGTCTCGGCGTCCTCGCCCCCAACCTGCAGGAGACCTTCGGCGTCTCGGACACCCAGCTCATCGGAATCGCCTCGTTCGGCGGCGTTGCCCTCGTCCTTGGGGCCGTGCCCGTAGCCTGGCTGGCCGATCGGATGTCACGTCGAAAGATCGTGAGCGTCTCCGCTATCGCTGGGGCTGTGGCCCTCGCCGCCACCGGTCTTGCCGCCAACCCGTTCCAGCTCTTCTGCGCATTCACCCTCATCGGGTTCGCGACCGCGTACTCAAACCCTGTGTTCGGATCGCTGATCTCCGATCAGTACCCGATCGAGGGCCGTTCAAGGATCTTCGCCCTCTACGCGACAGCGACCCCCCTCGGGTTGGCCATCGGGCCCTTCCTCGCCGGCGGGTTGGCCGACCTCGCAGGAGGAACCGAGGGATGGCGATGGGTCTACCTCGCCACAGCCGTACCTGCAGCGTTGATCGGGGTAGTTGCATGGTTCGCTCTCCCGGACCCGCCGCGGGGCCAGCACGAGCGAGCGCTCGTCCTCGGCGAGCACGTTCGAGGAGATCAGGGCAAGGACGAGCTGCCGATCACGATCTCGACGGCATACCAGCGCCTGAAGAAGGTGAAGACCTTTTACTACGTCTGTCTAGGTATCGGTGTGCTTGGCCTGGCTCTGGTCGCCGTGCCGATTCAGCTGTCGCTGCTACTCGAGGAGGAGTACGGCTACGGAGCATTCACGCGGGGGTGGGTGCTCTCCGCTGCGCAGCTTCCCGCGATCCTCGCAATGGTCATCGCCGGCTACGTCTACGACCGGACCTTTCGCCGGAATCCCGAAGGTGTTGTGCGGTTGTCGGGATGGTTGCTCGTTGCCTTCGGTGCCTTCGTCCTCGTGGCGATGCGATTCCACAGCATCGTCGCGATGATGACCTTCTATGCCCTTGCTGCTGCGTGCACCGGGGCAGCGTTGGTGGGGATCAACCCGATCGTGGCGTCTGTGGCCCCGTTCCGCTTGCGATCGCAGGCCTTCGCCATCATCCCCTTCTTCACGTTCCTGATAGGTGGCTTTCTCGGGGGACTGGTGGCCGGTGCACTGTCCGATGCCCACGGCGAGCGAACTGCGCTGACGGTGGCCGTCCCCGTCTCGGCTGTCGTCGGAGGAGGTCTGTTCGTGTCAGGGTCTCGCCACCTCAAGCGGGACATCTCCGTCTCGGTCGAGGAGCTCCTTGAGGAGCAGCGGCAGGAAGAGCGAATGGCCGCAGCTGGCGGTCAAGCGTCGGTGCTGCAGGTTCGGAACCTGGACTTCAGCTATGGCTCGGTTCAGGTCCTCTTCGATGTCAACCTCGACCTCGAGCGTGGTGAGACGCTGGCCGTGCTCGGCACCAACGGTGCGGGCAAGTCCACCCTGCTGCGCGCTGTGAGCGGTCTTGGGATTCCCGACCGCGGTGTCGTTCGCCTCAACGGACAGACGATCACGTACGTGGAGGCGGAGGCCCGCTTCCTCCTGGGCATCGTGCAGCTTCGCGGCGGCGCAGGCGTGTTCCCGAACATGACTGTCGCCGACAACCTTCGGACAGCCCTACTTGCGAGACACGTCGCGACCGCCGACGAATCCCGGAGCCTTGATCGTGTCTTGCCCCTCTTTCCCAGTCTGGGTGCCGCCATGGACACCGCCGCAGGGGACCTGTCCGGGGGACAGCAGCAGATGTTGGCGCTTGCGATGGTCCTGGTCCACGAACCGGAGCTGCTGATCATCGACGAGCTCTCGCTCGGTCTGGCCCCCGTCGTCGTCGAGCAGCTGCTCGCGGTCATTGGGCACCTGAAGGCCAACGGGACCAGCATGATCATCGTTGAACAGTCGCTGAACGTCGCGATCGAGATCGCTGACCGGGCTGTTTTCATGGAGAAGGGGCGGGTTCAGTTCACGGGGCCACCTCGGGATCTGCTCGAGCGGGGCGACCTAGCCAAGGCTGTGTTCCTCGGCGGACAGAGGGACTGACGGGACCATGGTTTTCGGCATCGAGCTGACAATGCAGGCTGCCTTCTCCGGTCTGGTGACGGGCCTGATCTACGCGGTGTTCGCGGCAGGCTTCGTTCTGGTCTACCGATCGACAGGAGTGCTCAACTTCGCCCAAGGAGAGACGGGAGCGTTCGGCGTGGCGATCTTCACGCTGCTCGCCGCCGGCTACGGGGTGCCGTATTGGCTGGCCTTCGGTGCTGGCGTATTGGTGGCGGCGCTCGTCGGCATGACGATCGACCTCACGGTCATCAGACGCCTCTCGAACTCGTCCCGACTCGTTGTGCTGATCGCCACAGTGGGGATCTCCCAGATCCTCTTCTTCGCGCGCCTCAACCTGCCCAATACGGCTGCCTCGGCGACCTTTCCACTTCCGTTCGACCTTCGTTGGCGGCCGACCGACTCGATTCTCGTGGTGTCCCGCGAGATTCTCGTCCTGGTCGTCGCTCCGCTCACCGTGGGAGCTCTTGCGTTCTTCATGACGAGAACCAGGTTCGGGCTCATGGTGCGGGCGTCGGCATCGAACCCCGACACCGCAAGGATCTTCGGCATCAGCGTGAAGCGAACCTCCACCATCGTGTGGACCATCGCTGGAGCGTTTGCCGCACTGACTGCCATCATGCTTGCGCCCATGCGCGGCATCACGCCCGGAAACATTGTCAGCGCAGGGGCCGTCGCGCTCGGGCCCGGTCTTCTCGTGCGAGCGCTCGTGGTGGGGCTCATTGCCCGCATGCACTCCCTCCCCATGACGCTTGTCGGCGGCATCGGACTCGGCCTCGCTGAGTCAGTGACCCGACTCAATGTCGGTGCGGACAACCAGGCAATCGTGGAGGTGTGGATCTTTCTGGCCGCGCTCGTGTTGGTGCTGCGCTGGAAGCCGGATGGGGAGAGCGCCTCCACCTGGTCGCTCGGCGCGCGTGTTCCGCCGATTCCTGAGCGGCTACGCCACCTCTGGTACGTGCGACACCTGTCCACGCTGGCGTTTGGTCTGCTCTTCGGACTGCTTGCAGTCGTCCCGCTGTTCCTCGATCAGCGCTCGCAAGAGCTCCTATGGACCGATGTGTTGATCTTCGCAATGATGGCGCTTCCGCTCTCGATGTTGATCGGCTGGGCGGGTCAGTTCTCGCTCGGTCAGGCGACCTTTGCCGGTATCGGAGCTGGGACCATGGTGATCCTCACCCATGGGCTCGACATCCCCGTTCCCTTCGACCTCTTCGATGTCAGCGTCACCCTGCCCTGGGGTGTGTCACTGGCAGTTGCCAGCGCTGTGGGAGCGGCCACATCGCTCGTCATCGGAATCCCGGCTCTACGCGCACGCGGACTCTTCCTTGCCGTGGTGACCTTGGCGATGGCCGTAGCTGCATCGGAGTGGCTCTTCCGGCAGGCCACCTTCACCGGCTCGCCGTTCGAGCGCACAACTCCGTTCATGTCGCCGCCGAAGTTCGCGGGCATCGACTTCGCCAACCGCCGAGCCTTCTACTACCTCTGCCTGTTGTGCCTGATCGCGATGACCGTGATCATGATCAGAGTCCGCCGGACCGGCCTCGGAAGGGCTATGCAGGCAGTCAACAACAACGAGGACACGGCGGCCGCCGCAACGATCTCGCCGAAACGCATCAAGCTCGTCGCATTCGTCTTGGCAGGCGCCATGGCGGCGTTCACAGGTGCTCTGTTCGTCACGCTCCGCGTCCAGGTGGATCCCGCAGCGGCCTTCACGCCTGCCGCGTCCATCGAGCTGGTGGCGACAGCGATCATCGGTGGTATCGGTTCAGTGGCCGGGCCCATCCTGGGCGCGCTCCTCATGCGCGGGCTCCCGGCGATCGTGGGTGACGTGGAGGAGGTGCGGCTGGTCACGAGCGGGGTAGGCGTCCTGATCCTCCTCATGTACTTCCCCGGTGGAATCATGCAGCTGGTGGTGGGGGTCAGAAACGGATTGGTGTCGTGGGCCGATAGCCGCCACGTCGTGTCGTCGGCTGTGCCGCCGGGGATCGCGCGGTCGGTTCAAACTCGTCGGCGAAGCGTGGTCGAGCACCACGGTGGACCGTCTCTGAGGTTGAGCGGTGTCACCGTGCGCTTCGGGGGGAACGCAGCTGTGAACGATGTGAGCATCGAGGTGAGACCAGAGGAGGTTGTCGGCCTCATCGGCACCAATGGTGCGGGCAAGTCGACCCTGATGAACGCTGTCGGCGGCTTCGTGCCGTCAACCGGACGCATCGAGATACTGGGCCACGACGTGGCCGACTTCCCGCCAAACCGACGGCACCTGCTCGGGATGGGCCGCGGATTTCAGGCTGCGAGACTGTTTCCAGATCTCACCGTGCGCGAGACGCTCATGGTTGCGCTGGAAGCGCGTGAGAGGACGCTGGTCCTACCGTCGCTGGTCGGCGTCCCTCCGTCCCCCGCGTCGGAACGGCGAAAGCGATGCGAGTCACTCGAGCTCATCGACCTGCTCGGTCTAGGCGCCTATGCAGACCAGTTCATCGCGAACCTCTCGACCGGCACGAGACGAATCGTCGAGCTCGGCTGTCTGCTCGCCGCAGATGCCAAGCTGCTGATGCTCGACGAGCCCACGGGTGGAGTCGCACAACGCGAAGCGGAGGCGTTCGGACCGCTCATTACCCGTATCCGGCGGGACCTCGGGGCCGCCATGGTCGTGATCGAGCACGACATGCCCCTCATCATGAGCATCTCCGATCGCGTGTACTGCCTCGAGTCCGGCAAGGTCATCGCTGACGGAGCGCCAGAGGCGGTGAGGAACGACCCGCTCGTCGTCGCGTCCTACCTCGGCACCGACGATCGGGCCATTCAGCGGTCAGGGAGCACGCAAGCTGCGCGGTAGGTAGGGCGTCGGCCACGATCCCCCGGTCGACGCCCTACCTACCGCGCAGCACGTGTGGATGCCCAAACGCTGCGGCCTGGCCACTTCAACCTTCGATCCCGGCACCCCGACTCGGGGATCCTCGTCCAAGCTGGTGTTGGCCAACGTTCCCCAGACATTCCGCTTAGCCGACCCGGTACGAAGTCCCCAACGACAGCAGTCCTGCCTGACGACTCACCACCCAACGTGGAAACCAGGACGTAGGGCAGGTCAAGGATGTCAACTTGAACCCTGCAGTCCCTGCCGTCACCCACAGGCTTGACGGCCGGACCCGCACGACCCCCACCCGCCGAGATCTAAGCTGACCTCGGTGCGCTGGCCCTCTGAACGCGCCTGTCCGATTCGACATCTGATGATGCTATTGATGGGGTAAATACCTCGATGCGGCTCTTGCCGTGGCCCTTTGCGAGGTACATGGCGGCGTCGGCGTTGCGGATGACCTCGTCAGCTGCGGCCGCCACATCCATCGCACCGACGCCGGTTGTCCCGGCTGCCCCGATGCTGCACCCCATGTTGATTGTCTTGTCTCCGAGGAGAACGGGCTCGTGGATCGCCACCAGCGTGCGTTCGGCGATGGACGGGAGAGTGCCTGCGTCGTACACCTGTGGTATCGCGATGGCGAACTCGTCGCCCCCGATCCGCGCCACGAGTTCATCGTGACGCGTGGCAGCTCGTAGGCGACGCCCGAGGACTTGGATTAACTCGTCGCCTGCCGCATGACCGAGGGTGTCGTTGATGACCTTGAAATCGTCCAAGTCGACGAGTAGTACGCCGATCGGACCTTCACGGTCCCGCACCAGCATGCAATGGAGCGCTTCAACGAAGGCTCTTCGGTTGGGAAGACCCGAGAGCGCATCGGTCCTCGCTTCCTGGTGGAGCCGGTGGTGGCTGGAGCGCAGGGCAATGGAGGTCTCATTGAGCGAGTTCGCTAGATCCCGGATCTCAGCACTCGCTTCGGGTACCTGGATGTAGAGCTCGATGTCAGATGCCCGCATGGCGACGGCTGCTGCACGCAGTTCGACCAGGGGCCGTATGACCCGGCGCTGCATTCGACGACTCACGAACCATCCAAGCGCGATCGCGCCGACGGTGGCGCCGGCGATGAGCGGCCCCAGTAGCAGTTGCATCCGTTTGGCTTCGGCAACCTGATGGTCGAGTACCTCGACGGACTCCGCCCCGAGGTCAGTGAGTGAAGCGGTCAGAGCGAACACTTGCGGCCAGAGGTCGGCGAAGGGGTCGTTGCCTGCCTGTTGGGTGGCCATCGCCGTGCCCTCGGTCCATCTGGCTGCTGAGTTTTCTACCTCGACATTCACCGCCCGCCAAAGGTCTTGAGTCTGACGGAGCTGGGGCATCATTGCCGTGTCTGCGAACTCCTGCTCGGCAACACCGAGCGCTGAGATTATCTCGTCTCGGACCACCAAGTATTCGCTCATTCCCGCAGCACGCACTTCAGGCGTTGCACCGTAGAGGGGACTCATCACCCGCTGGTTGAGCCGCACCAGGGCGCGTTCCAGTTCGTCGACGGCCGCCGTGCGTTGGCGAAGATCTGAGGTAGTCCGGTCGAAAACGGTGCGTTGGTATTGAGTCGATGCGAAGGAGACCACCCCGAAGCCGACGACAATGACGATAAGCATGGCGACGGTGCCGATCCAGAGGCGCCGCAGACTGACCCCCCTCGTTTGGTCACGGCAAGACATGTACGCACCATCGGCATCCATCCTGTGGCTGTTCCGTAGTGTGGAGACAAGTCCCTATGTTGTTCAACGAAGTCCGCGACGATGAGTCTCGCGGTCCGGCGGCGCTCGGGACCGCTTGCCAAGTCGGGACCGGGCCGGCAAGTGGTAGGGGGCGACGTCGGGGCGCTCTACCGGGTCTGCGGGAACCCAAGGTCGATCTGGCTGGCTGAGGGTTCCGGCCACCGAGAGGTGACCACCTTGGACCGGGTGTAGAAGTGGATCCCCTCAGGCCCGTACATGTGTGTGTCGCCGAACAGGGAGGCCTTCCACCCGCCGAACGAGTAATACGACACCGGCACTGGCACGGGAACGTTGATGCCGACCATTCCGGCCTCGACCTCGACCTGGAACAAACGTGCCGATCCCCCGTCACGGGTGAAGATCGCCACGCCATTCCCATACGGGTTCTCGTTGACTAGTGACAGCGCGTCGTCCAACGAGTCGGCGCGTACGACGGCCAGTACCGGACCGAAGACCTCCTCGCGGTAGATCGCCATGTCCGGAGTCACGTGGTCGACGAGGCTGAGACCGAGGAAGAAGCCACTGCCGTCGAACGTCTGGTTCCGGCCGTCGACGACGAGCGATGCGCCCTCCAGCGCTGCGTTCGCGACGTGGGCGGCGACCGAGTCGCGATGGGTCGAAGTGATGAGCGGACCGACGTCCGATCGCGGGTCGTCGCCGGCACCAACGACGATGCCCGGGATGCGGGCCGCGATTGCGTCGACGAGCGGGTCGGCCGCGGCGCCGACAGCGACCACGACGGAGATGGCCATGCAGCGTTCGCCGGCGGACCCGTAGGCAGCGGAGACGGCTGCGTCCGCTGCAGTGTCGATGTCCGCATCTGGCAGAACGACCATGTGGTTCTTCGCCCCGCCGAGAGCCTGCACGCGCTTGCCCGAGTTGGTGCCCTCCCTGTAGACGTGCCGAGCGACTGGCGTGGATCCTACAAAGCTCACTGCGGCAATTTCAGGGTGCGTCAGGATCCGGTCCACCGCCTCGGCGTCGCCGTGAACGACGTTGCACACCCCGTCGGGCAGCCCCGCCTCTGTGAGCAGTTGCGCCAACATGACCGACGCTGACGGATCGCGCTCCGATGGCTTGAGCACGAACGTATTGCCGCAGGCGATTGCCGTCGCCAGCATCCACAACGGCACCATGACGGGGAAGTTGAAGGGTGTGATGCCGGCGACCACCCCAAGCGGCTGCAACGCAGAATGAACATCGATGCCCCGAGACGCCTGCTCAGAGAAGCTCCCCTTCAGCAGGTGAGGGATGCCGCAGGCGAACTCGACGTTCTCGAGCCCGCGGGCGACCTCGCCCATTGCATCCGAGCGCACTTTGCCGTGCTCACGTGTGACGATCGCCGCGAGATCTTCGCGGTGGTCATCGATGAGGGCACGGAACCGGAACAGGATCTCACTGCGCTGGCTCAGAGACGAGCGACGCCACGTCGTGAAGGCCGTCGACGCGCTTGCCACCGCCTCGTCGACCTGGGCCGCCGTGGCGAGGTCCACTGCGGCGATCACTGCGCCGGTTGCCGGTTCGAAGACCGGTGCAGTGCGGCTCGAGGTTCTCGGGACCTGGGTTCCGTCGATGAAGTGGCTGATGCTGCTCACAACTATCTCCTTGGGGTTGGTGGGGTCCGCCCAGTGGCTCTCACCAGTCGACGGAGATGTACTTCGTCTCGCAGTAGGCGAGCAGCCCCTCGTGGCCGCCCTCGCGGCCGAGGCCCGACTGTTTGGCACCTCCGAAGGGCGCGGCAGGATCCGAGACGGTGCCCCTGTTGATCCCGACCATGCCGACCTCGGAGCGAGAGGCGAAGTCCATGGCCCGACCGAGGTCCGCCGTGTAGACGTAGGAGACGAGTCCCTGATCGACGTCGTTAGCCCAGCCGATGACATCGTCCTCGGGGTCGAACGAGATCACCGGTGCGATCGGACCGAAGATCTCGGACGAGCCAAGCACATCTCCATGCCGGACGCCGGTCACGACCGTGGGCTCGAAGAAGTACCCGGTGTCGAGGTGAGGCGGTCGCCGGCCCCCTGTGAGCACGCTTGCTCCCGCATCCACCGCGATCTGCGTGAGGCGCTCTGATCGATCGCGCGCCTCTGCGTCAATCAACGGCCCCAGTGTGGTGGTCGGGTCCAAACCCCTTCCGAGGGCGAGCCCTGCCATCGCCAGGGACAGCCGCCGGGCGAACTCCTTGGCCACTGGGGATTCGACGTAGAACCGGTTGGCGGCCGTGCAAGCCTGGGCATTGTGTCGCATCTTGGCCACCATCGCTCCAGCAACGGCAGCGTCGAGGTCCGCATCAGCGAACACGACAAATGGAGCGTTGCCGCCTAGCTCCATCGAGCAATCGAGCACCCGATCGGCTGCCTGCTGCAGGAGCATTCGACCGACTTCCGTCGATCCGGTGAAGCTGAGCTTCCTGACTCGAGAGTCCGCGAGGACCTGTCCTACCGCAGAGCCGGGATCGTCGGTGACGATGAGCTCGACCACGCCCTCAGGCAGGCCCACGTCACGCAGTACCTCGACAAGACGTAGCGCAGTGAGCGGTGTGGCCTCCGCTGGCTTGGCCACCACCGTGCACCCAGCGGCCAGTGCGGGCGCGATCTTGCGGGCCAGCATCGCGAGCGGAAAGTTCCACGGCGTGATGAGCAGGGCGACACCAATCGGCTCCGGGAGTGTGAGGATGCGCCCCGACCCCGACGGAGCCCGCAAGTTCCCGCCCTCCATGCGAACTGCCTCCTCGGCGAACCACCGCAGGAACTCCGCGGCGTAGTCGACCTCGCCTCGGGCTTCCGCGATCGGCTTGCCGTTCTCTCGGACGATGGTCTCGGCGAGATCGTCGCGCCGGCTCCGCACCGCTTGGAACGCCCGATGAAGGAGCTCGGCCCGTGCGCGGGGGGCCGTCGTCGACCATGAGCTGAAGGCGGCCGCCGCTCGATCCACCGAGGTAGCGATCTCGTGGGGAGTCGCCGCCTCGACGGTGGCCACTACCGTCTCGGTCGCTGGGTCGACGACATCGTATGCATTCATGGAATGTTGGTTCTCCCCTTTGCGAGGGCCGCAACAGGCAACCGAAATGGTATTCGACACCGGCTAGTGCGATTGATTATGTTGTACTATGTCACATTGTCGACCGGATCACTCGCATGAGGGACGTGAGCATGCATAGTCTGGGCTACACAGGTGAGCACTCGTGAACGGGTCGGTCGAGCGTTCTGCTGCGTGGTCGCCACCGCATGCTCCGACGCCAGCTCCTCAGAGTTGGCGTCGGACAGCGACGGCGAGGCCGACGATGGCCGGTGCTGCGCTTCGAAGTCCAGCACCGAGCCCGCAACGTCATGATCAGCCATCGACGAGGAACGAGGTCTAGGCCACATGGGCAAAGGACACAGGGTCGACGGCAAGGTCGCCGTCGTGACGGGTGCGAGCTCAGGAATCGGCGCGGAGATCGCGCGGGCGCTCGGTGCCGCCGGGGCGAACGTCGCGCTTGTCGGCCGTTCGGCCGATCGGTTGGAGGTGGCAGCGGCTGCTGTCACCGACTCGGGGGCTGAGGCTCTGCCTGTGTCGGTGGACCTGGTCGCCGATGACGCCCCGACCACGATCGTCGACGAGGTCATCGAGCGCTTCGGTCGTCTCGACATCGTGGTGCACTCAGCCGGCGTGTATGAGATGGCATCTCTCGCCGATACCACCGATGAGATGCTCGACGCGCACTGGGCGGTCAACGTTCGAGCTCCCTTTCGGCTTTCGCGAGCAGCTCTGCCGCACCTCGCCCCGGGCAGCGCGATCGTCTTCATCTCCTCGATGTCCGGTCACGTCGGCTCGCCCGACGACTCCGCCTACTGCCTCTCCAAGGGCGCGATCGAGATGCTCGTGAAGGCATTGGCCTCGGAGCTTGCGCCCCAAGGAGTTCGAGTGAACGCCGTGGCGCCCGGATGGGTGCGCACGCCCATGAACGAGCATCTGCTGACGCCCGAGGACGGGCCGGAGATTCTTGCGACGATCCCTGCGAGGCGCGTTGGCGAAGTGGGCGACATCAGCCCCGCCGTCGTGTATCTCGCTTCCGACGCTGCGGACTACGTCCACGGCATGAGCCTTCGTATCGACGGTGGATTCGCCGCGCAATAGCGGCAGAGGAGCAGAGCTTGATGGACTACTTCCCCAGCGGCATGGACCGGTACGACTTCCTTGACGAGCTCTCGCGCTTGGAGCGAGCTTCTCGGTTCCCCGAAACGCAGAAGAACCTCTTCGACGAGGGCCCGCACCTCATCTCGAGTCCCGAGCTGCCGTGGGGGGACGAGGTGCGCCACCTATCGGTCGAGGCCTACCAGCGGTTCATCCACGGTGAGACCTGGATCACCGGCGGTGGCGCACGCGAGATGGAGGCCGACATCGTCGCCTTCATGGGGAACATGCTCGGAGCACCGAACGCAGCTGGTTTCGTGACCTCTGGTGGCTCCGAATCGAACATGTGCGCCGTCCTCGCCGCCAAGCAACGCGCCGGTCGCGGAGGGAGCGTCGTGTACCCAGCGAACGGGCACTACTCGATCCCGAAGCTCTGTCGGATGTTCGACCTCGAGCCGATCGTGGTCCCAGCAAGGGAGGGCTCGCTGTACGCCCCCGATCCAGCTGCCATCGAGGACGCGATTCGTCCCGACACGATCGCCATCATCGCCACGGCAGGCACATGGGCATACGGGAGCATCGATCCGATCGAGGAGATCGGAGCGATCGCAACCGCCCGAGATCTGTACCTGCACGTCGACGGTGCGTTCGGCGGGTACATCCTGCCGTTCCTCGAGTCGAGCGGGTACGACGCCGCGATGCCGCCGTGGGACTTTCGCGTCGACGGCGTGTGCTCGATCAGCGCCGACCTTCACAAGAACGGGATGGCGCCACCGCCGGCAAGCACGCTGTTCTTTCGCGACGAGGGCCTCCTCGACCATGCCAAGGAGATCTGTCCACCCAACGGGACCATCTCGGGCACACGGGGAACGGGGCCGATCGCGGGTGCCTGGGCCATGGTCCGGCTGCTCGGTCAGGCTGGGTTCGAGGCGGTCTCAAGAAAGTCGATGGCGCTTCGCGACGAGCTCATTGCCGGCGTTGAGTCGATCGACGGGCTCGCTGTCCACGAGGGCTCCCGGATCAACATGGCTCTCATCCACGCGAGCGAGCTTGACTTCCGCCCAGTGGTTGCCGCCCTACGTGACCGCGGCTGGATGTTCTCCGCCCGCCCGGTCCCTCAGCCGATCGGCGTCGTCGCCGTGACGATGCCTCACAACGATGGGCAGATCGAGCAGCTGCTGGACCAGCTTTCCGGACTGATGAAGCTGGCCGTGCCGCTTGATCCCGCCACCATCGACGAGCCCATGTCCACCTACGGGTTCTGACCGTGCGGATCTCGGTCGACATCGGTGGCACGTTCACTGACATGGTGGTCGAGTACGACGGTCGGCTGGCGCTGTACAAGAGCCCGACCGTCCCGGAGGACCCTGCCCGGGGGATCCTCGATGTTCTCGACCTGGCCGCAGCGGATCTCGACATGCCGTCGCACGAGCTACTGGATGGCACCGATCTCTTCATGCACGCGACCACCCGGGGTCTCAATGCGGTCCTGACCGGGACTGCGGCGCGCACCGCCTTCTTGACGACAGCAGGGCATCCCGACGTACTTCTTCTCCGTGAGGGCGGTCGCACTGACCCCTTCGACCACACTGTTGAGTACCCAAGCCCCTATGTCCCTCGGTCGCTCACCTTCGAGGTCGTCGGCCGCCTTTCTTCGAGCGGCGAGGAACTGGTGCCGGTCGACCCAACGGGCCTTCGCTCCACCTGCCGTGAGATCGCAACGGCGGGCGTCGAAGCCATCGGCGTATGCCTACTGTGGTCAACCGTCAACCCGAGCCACGAACTGGCCGTCGGTGACGTACTCGCTCAAGAGCTGCCGGGTCTTCCTGTGACGCTCTCCCACCAGCTCAACCCCTCGCTGCGGGAGTTCCGCCGGGCGTCATCCGCTTGCATTGACGCCTCGCTCAAGCCACTCATGACTGAGTACATCGACGGCCTCTCGCGACGCCTCACTGATGGGGGGTTCGCTGGACGATTCCTCATGGTGACGTCGATCGGGGGAGTCCTAGATGCCGAGGAGGTGGCTGCGGCGCCCATCCACTCGATCAACTCGGGGCCATCCATGGCCCCCGTCGCGGGGCGACGATATGCGCAAGCAGAAGCGCCCGCCGAGGCAGTGATCGTCGCCGATGCGGGAGGAACAACCTACGACGTGACGTTGGTCCGCCGAGGCCACATTCCTTGGACGCGCTCCGCCTGGATCGGGGGAAAGCAGAAGGGGCACATGTCTGGACTTCCGTCGATCGACGTCAAGAGCGTGGGCGCCGGCGGCGGCAGCATCGCATGGATCGACGATGGGGGTCTCCTGCACGTCGGGCCACAGAGCGCCGGTGCCAACCCCGGCCCAGCCTGCTACGGCAATGGTGGGACGGAGGCCACGGTCACAGACGCCGCACTCGTGCTCGGATACCTGGACCCCGAGGCCTTCTCGGCCGGGCACCTACGGTTGGACCCCGGGGCCGCCGCGGCAGCGATCGAGCGGTCAGTGGCCGGCCCCCTCGCGCTCGATCTGTTCGCGGGTGCCGAAGCCATCATGGCCCTGACCACGGAGCAGATGGTCCGTGCAATTGAGGAGATTGCGCTGGAGCAGGGCATCGACCCCCGCTCCGCCGTCCTGGTCGGCGGCGGGGGAGCTGCTGGTCTCAACGCTGTCTCGGTGGCCCAACGCTTGGGGAGTCCCCAACTGCTGATACCCGAGGTGGGCGCAGCGCTGTCGGCCGCCGGGGCGCTCATGTCGGACCTTCTCGGCTCCTACTCGTTGACGCTCCCGGCGACCTCCGATCGGTTCGACTTCGAAGCTGTCAACGATGCTCTGGCTGGGCTCGACAAGCAGGCCCGCGAGTTCGCCGCGCGAGCTCGTACACCAACAGAGGAAGTCCACATCGAGTTCTACGCCGAGGCCCACTATCCACAGCAGATCTGGGAGCTCGAGGTGGTCCTGCCCAAGCCACAGTTCGCGAGTCCTGCCGACGTCGATGGACTGGTGCAAGCATTTCACCGTATCCACGACGAGGTCCTCGGCATCACCGACCCCGACAGTGGAGTCGAGATCGTCGGGTGGGGAGTGCGTGTCCGCTGTCCGCTTCGGAACGATGCCGACCGCGCCTTCACCGGATCGGGCGTCACCAGCGCGCTGCGCTCCCAGCGTGAGGTCCACTTTCCAGGCCTCGGAGTAGTCGACACTCCGGTTCTCCCCCTCGGCTCCATCGGCGCCGGCGAATCGATCGAGGGGCCAGTCTTGGTGGAGTCCCCGTGTACGACCGTCGTCATCCCCTCCGGGGCGTCGTGCGGCCGGGGACCATCGGGCAGCTTGGTGGTCGTTCCTGAGGTCTCCGTGAAGGTCTCGGGTCGATGAGCGCCGAAGTGAGCCTCGACGGCGCTCAGCTGGCGGTCCTGAGCCACCGGCTCGACGCCATCGTGCGAACCATGCAGAACACCCTGGCCCGCTCGGGTCGGTCCGGGGTGCTCAATACCGCTCGTGACTTCTCCTGCTGTCTCGTCACCGCCGGCAACGAGATCCTCCTCACGGGCGAGAGCTTGCCCATCCATGTGATGGGGGGACCAGACCTGCAGTGCCAGTCACTTGGAGAACTGGCTCCAGGTCTGGAACGTGGAGACGCGTACCTGCACAACTCGCCGTACCACGGCAACACCCATGCGGCTGATCACACGATTCTCGTTCCCGTCTTCGACGATGATCGACGTCACCGCTTCACCGTCGTGGCCAAAGCCCATCAGGCTGACTGCGGGAACTCCGTGCCGACGACCTACATGGTGAGCGCTCGCGACGTCTATGAGGAGGGCGCCCTCATCTTCCCGGTGGTGAAGGTGCAGGAGCAGTTCCAGGACCGCGCTGATGTCCTTCGCATGTGCGAGATGCGGATCCGAGTCCCGAGCCAGTGGCGTGGCGACTACCTCGCGATGATCGGCTCAGCCCGCATTGGTGAGCGCGCGCTGACCCGACTGGCAGACGAGATCGGATGGGACGCTCTCGATGCCTTCGCCAGCCACTGGCTTGCCTACAGCGAGAACCGGATGACAACGGCTATTCGGTTGCTGCCGTCGGGGCGAGCCAGTGCCTCGACGAAGCACGACCCGTTCCCGGGCGTGCCCGATGGCATTCACATTCGTGTCTCTGTCGATGTCGACGCCGAAGCCGGATTCATCGAGATCGACCTGCGCGACAACCCGGACTGCGTCGCCTCCGGTCTCAACCTCTCGGAAGCGACGTCGCGCAGCGCTGCGCTCATCGGCGTCTTCAACAGCATCGATGCGTCGGTGCCGCCCAACCAGGGCAGCTTCCGCCGCGTCCGAGTCTTGCTCCGGGAGAACTGCGTCGTCGGGATCGCTCGTCACCCAGCGAGCTGCTCTGCTGCCACGACGAACCTCGCCAATCGGGTCGGCAACATCGTGCAGCGAGCGATGGCGGAGATTGGCGACGGAATCGGGTTGGCCGAGGTGGGAAGCGGCATGTCGCCGTCTGAGGCTGTGGTTTCCGGGTTCGACCCTCGCCACGGAAATGCTGCGTTCGTGAACCAGATCTTCACCGGCACGAATGGCGGAGCGGGAGGACCTCAAGCTGATGGCTGGCTCACGATGTCGGACCTGGGGAGCGGAGGTTCTCTGTTCCTCGACAGTGTCGAGATCGATGAGCTCAAGCAACCGATCGTGATCCATCGGAGAGCACTCTCCCCAGACACCGAAGGTGCCGGGCGCCAGCGGGGTGCTCCCGGCCTCGAGGTGGAGTACGGCCCGCACCACTGCGAGATTGAGGCGATCTACGCCAACGACGGGGCCATCAACCCGATGGCTGGTGCACGAGGTGGCGGGGCCGGAGCACCCTCGGCTCAGCAACTGCGCCGCGAGGACGGGGAGCTCGTCGAGGTCGACGCCTGTGGGCCCGTGCGGGTACAGCCTGGCGAACGGCTCGTTGCCCGCACCAGCGGCGGGGGCGGGTACGGTTCGCCGCTCGAGCGAACACCCGCTGATGTTGTTCGCGATGTGGTCGAGGGGTGGATCTCGGTCGAGCGCGCCGCCAGCACCTACGGCGTTGTCGTGCGCAACGGCGTCGTGGACGAGAAGGAGACGACCCGTCGACGGACGTCGGTTCCCGAGCGCGAGACGTCATGAGTGAGGCCGTCGACGCTTTTGGCCGAGGCCGGCTCGCTGAGCTGATCAACGCCGAGCGAGTCCGCTATAGAGACCGCAACCCGTCGTCACATGCCGCGAGCATTCGCTCGAGGCACCTCTTCGGTCGAGTGCCGATGACGTGGATGGGCAAGACGGCTGGTGGCTTCCCGCTGTACCTCGATCGTGCCCGCGGTGCGCGGGTGACGGATGTCGACGGTCACGAGCTCGTCGACTTCTGCCTTGGGGACACCGGAGCAATGGCCGGGCACTCGCCCGCCGCCACAGTCGAAGCCGTGCAGAACCGGTTCGCTCGATCCGGAGGGGCAACGGCGATGCTGCCGACGGAGGATGCCGCCGTGGTGGGGGCCGAGCTTGCTGCCCGCTTCGGGGTGAGCGAATGGAGCTTCTCGCTCACCGCCACTGACGCCAATCGGTGGGCGATCCGGCTCGCGCGCGCAGTCACGGGTCGGCCAAAGATCCTGGTGAACAGCTACTGCTATCACGGCACAGTCGATGAATCGTTGATCGTGGCGGGGGGCGTACACGGTCGCCCGAGGCCAGGAAACGTAGGCGCCCCCTGCGACGTCACGCTCACCTCGCGCGTGGCTGAGTTCAACGACCTTGGAGCCCTCGAGGTCCAGCTGGCCCACGGCGATGTGGCAGCGGTCCTCATGGAGCCTGCCTTGACGAACATGGGCATTGTGCTGCCCGAGCACGGCTACCTGGATGCGGTGCGGAGGCTCACCCGTGCGGCAGGCACCCTCTTGATCAACGACGAGACGCACACCATCTCAGCCGGACCGGGCGGATGCACGCTTGCGTGGAGCCTCGAACCCGACGTCGTCACCGTGGGCAAAGCCATCGGCGGTGGGATACCGGCCGGGGCCTACGGCCTGAGCACCGAGCTCGTTGACCGCTTGGCATCACACAACGAGCTCGACCTCGTGGACACCGGAGGCGTAGGAGGGACGCTGGCTGGCAACGCTCTGTCGCTGGCCGCCGTTCGGGCGACGCTCTGCGAGGTGCTGACGGAGGACGCGTTCGTCGGCATGATCGATTTGGCGACGCGCTACACCGAGGGCGTCGACCGCATGATCGACCGCTATCGACTCCCGTGGACGGTGACGCAACTGGGCGCTCGAGCTGAGTATCGGTTCATGCGACCTGGTCCCCGAAACGGCACTGAATCGCAGGCTGCGACCGACGTGGAGCTGGAGGATTACTTGCACCTTCACCTCATGAACCGGGGCATCTTGCTCACGCCGTTTCACAACATGGCGCTGATGTGCCCGGACACCACGAGGGCGGACGTTGACCTACACCTCGAGCTGCTCGACGATGCCGTGAAAACGCTGCTCGACGGCTGAACGCGATCGGCGGGACTAGGCCGATAGCGCCTCGGCGAATGCCTTCAGTCCTCGGTCGACCTCGTCCGCTGTCACCACGAGCGGCGGCATCCACCGAACGACCGTCCCGTCGGTGCCCGCAGTCATCAGCAGAACCCGCCCGTCCTCTCGACACCGAGCAACCACTTCCGCCGCGACGGTGCCATCGGTGAACTCGACGCCGACCATCAGGCCTGGGCCACGGACGTCTCGAACTCGGTCGTCGCGTTCGGCCAGCGTGCGAAGCCCGGATCGCAGCTGGTCACCGCGCATCCGGACTGCGTCGAGGAAGCCAGGCTCGGTGAGGATGTCGATTGTGGCCAATGCAGCTGCGCAACCCATCGGATTACCGCCGTAGGTCCCTCCGTGGGAACCGACCGGCCAGCGGGCCATGAGGTCGCGACGGGCCCCGATCGCTGCGAGCGGAAAGCCGGACGCAATGCCCTTGGCCATGACGATGACGTCGGGACTCAGATCGAACGGATCGATCGCAAACATGGTCCCCGTGCGGCCGAACCCCGACTGAACCTCGTCGACCACGAAGAGCATTCCGTGGTCCCGGCAACGCTTCTGAAGCCCGTGAAGGAACTCGGTAGGTGCGGGAAGGTACCCGCCCTCGCCGAGGACCGGTTCGATGACCACAGCGGCGATCTCCTCAGGCGAGGTCTGAGTCCGCAGCAGGCGATCGAAGTCCTCCAGCGCGCGTTCGACCGCCTCATCGGTGGAGCACGACCAGCGGAGTGCGGCCGGGAACGATGACACGAAGACTCCCGATGGGAGAGGGGCATGACCCGCCCGGTACACCTGCTTGGAGGTTGTCATGGCCATGGTCTGCGCCGTTCGCCCGTGAAACGAACCCTCGAAGACGACGACGTTGGGTCGACCAGTGGTCTGCCGCGCAAGCTTTACCGCTGCCTCGGTGGCCTCTGCGCCCGAGTTTGTGAAGAAGAACGTGTCGATACCAGGGGGGGTCACGGAGTCCAGGCGCTGGGCGAGGGGCTCGAGCAGTGGGTGCCGGTAGCAGTTCACCTGCGCGTGGATGAACCGGCCGGCCTGCTCGGAGATGGCGGCGACGACGGCTGGATGGCAGTGCCCGGTGGATGCGACCGCAATCCCGGCGGTGAAGTCGAGGTACTCCTTGCCGTCGGTCGCAACCACCGTGGAGCCGAAGCCGGAGACGACATCGAGGTGAGTGGCGCGGAACCAGACGTCCGCAAGGTGGTGATCTGACACTGCACTCCGTTCGACGATGATCTTGTGAGATAGGGCTCAGTATGGCAGGCCGATCAGTTGCAAATGCTAGCCTTGACAAGTGGAACGGTTGTCACCTTCCGGAACGCCGGCGACAGGAGGATCATGACGGGAAGCACGACGGACACGACGGTCGAGGACCCGGTGACGTCGCCGCACGCTCTACCGCTGGAGCAGCGGGCTCAGTCAGATCTGTGAGATCATCGGGCCGCGTTCGACGAGGCGTGGAAGGAGGTCGCGTGACCGAGATGAGTTCAGTCGACGAGCTCGACGAGATCGACAAGGCGATCATTGAGGTGCTCCAGATCGACGGTCGGGTGTCGTATGCCGACCTCGGGCCACAGGTGGGCCTGTCGCAGGCGGCGGCCCGACAACGGGTTCGCCGTCTCCTCGACGACAGAGTCATCCAGGTGGTGGCGGTCACCGACCCTGCGCAGGTGGGGTTCGGGCTCCAGGTGATGGTCGGTCTGTCGGTCGAAGGCGACATTCGCAAGATCGCGTCAGCCTTGGCAGAGATCGATGAGGTCCCCTACGTCATCGTGACGACCGGCCGCTTCGACTTGATCATCGAGGTCGTCTGTGAGGACACGGACGCGCTGCTCGAGCTCATGAACCACCGGGTTCGAGGTGTCGACGGTGTTCGCTCGACGGAGATCTTCACCTATCTCGACCTGGTGAAGCAGACCTACGCCTGGGGCACCCGCTGATCAGGTGAAGGCGTTCGGTAGAGCCGGGCCGCGTTCGAGAACGCACCCCTGCGTGTCCGCACGACCGTCAAAGCTTGCCAACTGGTACTCGTCGTCTAGGTCCGCCGAGATGTTCTTGTGCGGTCCGTCGCCGCTTGGGGCGAACGCGCGTGGCACTGCAGTGGACCGGTCCCTGGACTGGTAGCGCGGAGGCCAGCGTTCCGAAGCGACGACGATCAATTCTTCCTTCCGAGCACCCTTGACAAGCAAAACGGTTTTCATGCACGATGCTGACGACGGAATCCATCGCATGGAGAACCAATGACAAACGTGAACGCCCTCGACTGCCGCATCAGAGTGAACGCGCACCGCTGCAGCGTGGGCACTGGATGTCGGCGTCAACCAGTCGTTGGTCAGCGCGCCGACGGGCGGCGCCACCGATGAAGCTCTCGATGACGCTCAACTACGGGGGAGCGTTCCGCGATTCGGCTGAGAGGGTGGTGGCGCTGGAGGCTGCCGGCATCGACCAGGTGTGGGTGGCAGAGCTCTACAGCTTCGATGCGATCAGTCAGGTGGGATACCTGGCCGCGAAGACGAAGACGATCGAGATCGGCACAAGCATCCTCAACGTCTACTCGCGCTCTGCGGCGTTGATGGCCATGACAGCTGCCGGCTGTGACCATGTGAGCGACGGCCGCTTCGCACTGGGCCTCGGTGCCAGCGGCCCGCAGGTCATCGAGGGGTTCCATGGCATCCCCTTCGAGAAGCCGATGCAACGGATCAAGGAGTACATCGAGGCTTGCCGAATCGTGTGGCGGCGCGAGACGGGGTTCACCTATCGAGGGGAGACCGTCCAGGTCCCCTTGCCCGACGGGTTGGGGACCGGTCTGGGGAAGCCGCTGAAGATCATCAACCACCCACAGAGGGCAGACATCCCGATCTGGTGGGCAAGCCTCAAGCCGCGCAGCGTGGCGGCAACGGCAGAGATGGCGGATGGGTGGCTGCCGATCATGTTCGTCCCCGAGCGATACGAGCAGGTGTGGGGGAAGGACCTGAAGGCTGGCCTGGCTAGGCGCGACCCCGGCCTCGGAGCGCTCGAAATCGCCGCAGGCGGGATGGTGGCGATCGGCGAGGACCTCGTAGGCGACGTGCGCGACGCAGTGCTCGACCAAGGCCGGGCCACCGCTGCGCTCTACATCGGCGGCATGGGTGCGCGCGGCAAGAACTTCTACAACGACGTCGCTCGTGCCTACGGATACGAGCAGGAAGCCATCGCCATCCAGGATCTCTATCTCGACGGCAGGAAGACCGAGGCCGCCGCCGCGGTCCCTTCTGAGCTGCTGGCGCTCTCGCACCTCGTAGGCCCGATCGGCCACATCAAGGACCGCGTCGCCGCGTACAAGGAGGCCGGAGTCACCGTGCTCTCGGTCAACCCCGTTGGCCCCGACGCGGTGCGGACGGTCGAAGCACTGCGCGGCATCGTCGACGACGCCTGATTTCGCAGCGCTCACGTTCGATCGACACCCCAACAAGGAGTCTCCCCGTGCACCCAGGCACGCATGCTCGCAAGCACCCTCGAAAACCCGCGCAGATCATGGCCGCCACTGGAGAGGTGCTCACCTACGGGGAGCTCGACGGACGGTCGAACAGGTTTGCGCAGCTCCTCTGGAATGCCGGACTGCGGCGCGGCGATGGCCTTGCGGTGTTCATGGAGAACCACCCGAGGTTCCTCGAGCTCTACTGGGCCGCAATGCGTTCGGGGCTGTACTTCACCCCGATCAATCGATTCCTGACGGCCGAAGAGGCTGCGTACATCGTCAACGACAGCGCCGCCAAGGTCCTCGTCTCCTCGGCCCACCTCGGCGACGTGACGGACGAGCTCGCCGGGCTGACATCAGGCACCCGCCTCCAGCTGATGGTGGACGGGATCCGGGACGGCTACGAGTCCTACGAGGCTGCCGTCGCCGACCAATCTCCAGAGCCGCTGGACCTCCAGCCGATGGGGGGGCTACTGCTCTACAGCTCGGGGACCACCGGCCGACCGAAGGGAGTTTGGCGGCCTCTTCCGGAGAAGACCATCGATGAGAACCCGCAACGCCTTCCCCCAAGTGGGCCCCTGGCGATCGACGACTCAGCGGTGTACCTCTCCTCTGCGCCGCTCTACCACACCGCCCCGCTTGGCTTCGCGGCGGGCGTCCAGCGGTCGGGTGCGACGGTCGTCGTCATGGAGAAGTTCGAACCGCTACAGGCGCTGAGGGCCATCGAGGCTCACCGAGTGACCCACAGCCAGTGGGTACCCACCATGTTCGTCCGCATGCTCCGGTTGCCGGAGGAAGATCGGACGGGTCATGACCTCTCCAGCCACGCTGTAGCCATCCACGGCGCGGGGCCGTGCGCTCCGGCCGTCAAGCGCCAGATGATCGAGTGGTGGGGTCCGATCCTCGTAGAGCACTACGGCTCTACGGAGGGGACCGGTCTCACGGTCATCGACTCGCACGAGTGGTTGGAGCACGAGGGCTCCGTGGGTCGTCCGGTCCTCGGGACAGTGCACATCTGCGATCGTTCCGGTCGCGAGCTCGGCCACGGGGAAGATGGGCTCGTCTACTTCGAGCACGACAAGTTGCCGTTCAAGTACCTCAACGACGATGCCAAGACGGATGCGGCACGCCATCCGTTGCACCGGAACTGGACGACGCTCGGAGACATCGGCCACGTCGACGGAGACGGGTACCTGTACCTAACGGACCGAGAGGACTTCGTCATCATCTCGGGCGGGGTGAACATCTACCCAGCCGAATCCGAGAACGTGCTGCTCGCCCACCCATCCGTCATGGACGTTGCCGTCGTCGGCGTTCCGAACGAGGAGTTCGGCGAGGAGGTCAAGGCCTTCGTGCAGCCCACTGATCCCATCGGCGACCCCGCAGCCCTTGAAGGCGAGCTCATTGCGTTCTGCCGTGATCGGCTTGCCCACTACAAGTGTCCTCGGACGGTCGAGTTCGTCGCCGCCCTCCCTCGACTCCCTACGGGCAAGCTCTCCAAGAATCGCCTAGGCCTGCCGCAGCCGGGGGGTAGGGGCGAAGAGTCCCCGTGATGGGGCCCGAACCTTGGCCTGGGCTGCAACGTGATCCTGACGGCTCATTCGTGCTGGTCGTTGACGAGTCGCTCGTCCGAGGGGATGGTCGACTCTTCGGCGGGGCTGGGGCCGCCGCTTCCGTCGTAGCTGTGGAAGCGGCGACCGACGGCAGGCTCGTGTGGCTGACCGTCCAGTTCATCAGCAGTGCGGAGGTTGGGGACCAGATCAACCTTCGGGTGGACCCGCTCGCGTCAGGAAGGCGGACCAATCAGGTCCGCTTGACTGCGCTCGCAGGAGACCAGGTCGTTCTCTCAGCAGTGGGAGCAACTGTGCGATCGGGTTCTCCCTCGCGAGCGACCACTGTGGGTGCAGCGATGCCATTGGTAGCGCGCCCCGAAGAAGGTCGGCCTTGGAAACCTCGCTTTCGGCTCGGCTCGCGCAGCAGCAATCTTGGGCCGTTCGCCTCTGCGGACTTCCGAGAGGCTCACGGTCCCGGCGGTCGCGTCGGCGTGTGGGCGAGAATGCGGCACGCGGCGCCCTCCGCCGCGACTGCCGCCTATCTCGCCGATGTTCTCCCTGGTGTCATCATCGATGGCGCGGGGCGAGTGGTGGCCGGGAGCAGCCTGGACAACACCATCCGGTGCGGAATCGCATTGGGGACCGAATGGGTCCTTCTGGAGCCCGACCCGCCCCTCATCGAGGGGGGCTACCTGCACTGCTCCGCCCGACTGTGGTCGTCCTCAGGAGCACTGTTCGCCCTCGTGCAACAGACGGCTGCGCTGCATGCCCCCAGTGAGAGGCGAACTTCTGGGCCGACCGGAAGGCGCATCGAGCAGTCGGCTGGGCTCCTCTCGGGCGAGTTGGTGTGGGGGAGCGACGTCAGCCCGCGGTGACGACGGTCAGCAGGACTGCTGCGAGTGTGGGGAGGTGGACCACCCGGGAGGCACTCAGTGCTTGATCATGACGTGCTTGACCTCGGTGTAGTGCTCCACGGCGTACATCGACATGTCCTTGCCGTAGCCGGACTGTTTGAAGCCGCCGTGGGGCATCTCCGACATGATCGGAATGTGGTCGTTAACCCAAACGGTGCCGAAGCGAAGCGCCTTGCTCATCCGCATGGCGCGACCTACGTCTGAGGTCCAGACGCTGGCCGCTAGCCCGTAGTCGATGTCGTTCGCCCACTGCAACGCCATGACCTCGTCGGCTGCCGACTGCACCGTGATCACCGGACCGAAGATCTCCTGCTGCACGATCTCCGAGGCTTGATCGACACCGACGACCACCGAAGGCTCGTAGAAGAACCCAGAGCCCGACCGCACCTCGCCGCCCACCGCAACCTCAGCGCCGGCCTCGCGCGCTCGGTCTACGAAACCCGCCACGCGATCGCGCTGGGCGGCGGACACCAGGGGCCCCATCTCGGTGGCGGTGTCGGCGGGATCACCCACGGTGATCGAACCGACGGCGGCGGCCAGATCCGTGACGAGGTCGTCATGGATTCGAGAGCCGGCGATGATCCGGCAAGGCGCAGTGCAATCTTGACCCGAGTTGTAGAACGCACCCTCCGTAAGGTTGGCCACCACCGCTGCGACGTCGGCGTCGTCGAACACGATCACCGGGGCCTTGCCGCCCAGCTCAAGATGGACACGCTTGAGCGTCTGGCTGGCGGCGGCTGCGACAGCTCGACCCGCAGTCACGCTCCCCGTGAGTGACACCATGGCCACATCGGCGTGCTCCACCAGGGCAACACCCGCCGTACCGCCCTGGCCGCACACCACGTTCAGCACGCCAGCGGGCAGGATGTCGGCGGTGATCTCGGCCAGCCGCAAGGCGGTGAGCGGGGTGAGCTCCGAGGGCTTCAGCACGACGGTGTTGCCGGCCGCCAGAGCTGGCCCCAACTTCCAGGTGGCCATGTTGAGCGGGTAGTTCCACGGAGCAATGCCGGCGACGACGCCAAGAGGCTCGCGTCGCACCATCGACGTGTAGCCCTGCATGTACTCGCCAGCAGCTTTGCCTTCGAGAAACCGCCCAGCAGAGGCGAAGAAGCGCCAATTGTCGAGGGTGAGGTCCATCTCGAACTCCACGATCGACACGGGCTTGCCTACGTTCTCGCTCTCAAGCCGCGACAGCTCGGGCATGTCGGACTCAACTGCATCGGCGACGGCGTGGAGCACCTCGCTGCGCTCCCGGGGAGTCTTGCCCGACCACTCGTCGAAGGCGCCGGCGGCGGCCCGCACGGCTGCGTCGACGTCGACGGCGTCGCTGGACGGGACCGAGGTGATGGCCTCGCCAGTTGCCGGGTTCAGGACCACGTCGACTTCACCCCCGATGGCACTCTGCCAGCGTCCACCGATGAAGTTCTGCTGCGTCATGGTCTCCCCGTTCATCCTCGACTCCTGCACATTCCACGCTCCGTTGCCGACTGGACCATCGCGCGCCCCACCGCAACGATTTCTATCGACTATTGGGTCGGTACGCCAAGGATATCTTGCGTGGAGCGCGTTTGTAAGATTGAATCGGTTGCAATCCTTCCCTCAGCAGATGTTGGAGCCCGGAGCATGAACGAGGACCTGTCAGCGCTAGCGGAGCGCCACCTGTGGGGCCACTTCACCACCATGCAGTCGGGTTTGGATGAGACGCGGATCATCGAGCGTGGCGAGGGTTGCTACGTGTGGGACCACCACGGGAAGCGCTACCTCGACGGCCTGGCCGGGCTGTTCGTTAGTCAGGTGGGCCACGGTCGGATGGAGCTGGTCAACGCGGCTGCTGAGCAGGCGGCCAAGCTCGCCTACTTCCCGATCTGGACCTACGCGCACCCCACTGCAGCCCGCCTTGCGGCGCGCCTGGCCGCGCTGGCACCTGGCGACATCAACCGGGTGTTCTTCACGACGGGTGGGTCCGAGGCCGTGGAGTCAGCGTGGAAATTGGCCCGGCAGTACTTCCGGGCCACCGGCGAGCCAGGTCGCCACAAGGTGATCAGCCGGCACCTGTCGTACCACGGGACGTCCATGGGTGCCCTCTCCATCACTGGCCTGCCCGAGATCCGCATGCCCTTCGAACCGCTTGTGCCCGGCGCCCGCAAGGTGGCGAACACCAATCGCTACCGTTGCTCGTTGTGCGCCCATGCCGATGCGTGCACCTTGGGCTGCGCCGCCGACATCGAGGCGATGATCATCCGGGAGGGCCCAGAGTCGGTGGCAGCGGTGTTCCTGGAGCCGGTGCAGAACTCCGGCGGCTGCTTCGTCCCGCCGGAGGGCTACTTCGCTGAGGTGCGGGCCATCTGCGATCGCTATGGGGTGCTGCTCGTGTCCGACGAGGTGATCTGCGCCTACGGACGGCTGGGGTATTGGTTCGCATCGGAGCGCTACGACTATCAGCCAGACATCATCACCACGGCCAAGGGCATCACTTCGGGCTACGCGCCGCTCGGTGCCATGCTCGTGAGCGATCGCCTGGCCGAGCCCTTCATCGGCACGGGCAACTCGTTTCTGCACGGGTTCACCTTCGCCGGCCATCCGGTGAGCTGCGCCGTGGCCTTGGCCAACCTCGACGTGTTCGAAGCCGAGGGCTTGCTCGAGCACGTTCGTGCCAACGAACCGCTGTTTCGCGCAGCGCTCGACGACCTTGCCGACTTGCCCATCGTGGGCGAGGTGCGGGGTGCGGGCTTCTTCTACGGCATCGAGCTCGTCAAGGATCGCGACGGGCGCGAGACCTTCAGTTCCGATGAGAGCGATCACCTCCTGCGCAACTTTCTGTCGAACCGGTTGCTCGAGCTCGGTCTCATCTGCCGGGCCGACGATCGCGGCGAGCCCGTGGTGCAGCTATCACCTCCGCTGATCGCAGGTCCCGCACAGTTCGAGGAGATCAATGGCATCCTGCGTCAGGTGCTCACTGAGGCGATGGCCGAGATGACGGTGGCGAGGTGATGGCTGACTGCGTTTGCGACGGCGGTCGCACATGACATCTACCTGAACGCAGGTCCTGCGATTGGCTGCCACAACAGTTGTCGGGGACGGGTTCCGGCCCCTCGGCTCCCGCCGCAAGCAACTCAGGCGTAGCGGTCCATCGATGTGGTCCGTTCTACGTCATCGATGTCAACCCTCAGGCAGCAACCTTCAGCACCTCTTCGGCGGGCGTGTGGTTGCGACCCAACGCCTCGGCGACCACAGCATCGGTGATGTGTCCACTGCACACGTTAAGGCCGCGGCGCAGGTGGGGGTCGACGGCCAGCGCCCCCTCCAACCCGCGTTCCGCCAGGGCGAGTACGAAGGGGAGGGTGGCGTTGCTGAGAGCGTAGGTGGCGGTTCGGGCCACTGCGCCGGGCATGTTGGCCACGCAGTAGTGCACGACCCCATCGACGACGAAGGTTGGCTCGTCGTGGGTGGTGGCGTGCGCAGTCTCGATGCAACCACCCTGATCGATGGCCACATCGACCACGACGGAGCCGACCCGCATGCGCCGGATCATCTCGGCCGTCACCAGGTGGGGGGCTCGGGCGCCGCGAACGAGCACTGCCCCGATCACTAGGTCGGCGGCGGTCACCAGCTCGTCCACGACCGAACGAGTGGAGTACGCCGTGCGCAGACCCGGTCCGAAGCGGGCAGACAACCGGTCGAGTACATGCACGTCGCGGTCGACGACGGTGACCGCAGCGGCCAGCCCCAGCGCCATCTGGATGGCGTTCTCGCCCACGACCCCCCCACCCAGCACGACTACTTCCGCCGGCGACACTCCAGGAACGCCGCCGAGAAGCAGGCCCGCCCCGCCCTGCGGACTCTCGAGGCAGTGGGCGCCGGCCTGGATCGACATGCGTCCTGCCACCTTCGACATGGGCGCCAGTAGGGGGAGGTGACCAGCGTCGTCGGTCACGGTCTCGTAGGCGATGCAGCTCGCCCCCGATGCCACGAGGTCCTCGGCCTGCGCGGGATCGGGCGCCAAGTGTAGATAGGTGAACAGCACGTGGCGAGGCTCGAGCAGAGCCCGCTCAGCCGCCTGTGGCTCCTTGACCTTGACGATCAGCTCCGCCGCCTCGAACACCGCCTGAGCTGTTTGGACCAGACGGGCACCGGCACTCTCGTAGTCGTCGTCGGACGCTCCGATGCCTATGCCCGCGCCGGCCTGCACCACCACCTCGTGCCCGTGTGCGACTAGCTCGCGGGCTCCTGCTGGCGTCAGCCCCACGCGCCTCTCCGCAGCCTTCACCTCGATGACGGTCCCGACTCGCATATCAGCCTCCTACTAGGTGTGCCTGACGATACGACGGGCCGTGCGGCAGGTGTGTGCGTAATGCTGTGTCGAAATGCAATATCACGCAAGATTTCGTGGTCTATGGGCAGTAGAGTGCATGATCAGCATGTCGGCCTCCCTTGACGCAACCGATCGTGCAATCCTCAACCTTCTACAGGTGGACGGTCGCATCACCAACGCGGCCCTGGCCGAGGCAGTTCACCTGTCGGCGTCGGCCTGTCTACGCCGGGTGCGTCGGCTGGAGGTGGCGGGCGTGATCGACCGGTATGTCGCCGTGCTCGATCCGGCGGTGATTGGGCGAGGCACCCATGTGTTCGTGGAGCTGTCGCTGCAGAGTCAGGCGGAGCAGTTGCTTGACGCCTTCGAGGCAGTGGTGGCTCACGCTCCGGAGGTGATGAGCTGCCACCTCATGGCCGGCGACGCCGACTACCTGCTGCACGTGGTCGTGGCGGACGTAGCCGACTACGAGCGCCTACACCGCACTCACCTAGCGCTGCTCCCCGGCGTGGCCAAGATCCATTCCAGCTTCGCCATCCGGGCGGTCCACTCCGGCACCGCACACCGACTGCTCTGACCGCGGGCTCCAGACGCGAGCGGAAATCTCGACGCGCCAAGCGGGTTGTCGGCGCGCGGCTATGCGCGGGGGCGCCAGAGGTGCCCGCGATCCAGCGTGTCCGGGCACCCGCTCCGGTGGGAGATGCGGGTCGGGGGCTGCGACGGAGGGCATGAGCGCCCTCGTCTCGCTAACCGAGTCGTGCGAACTCATCGCGGAGTTTGTGGGTGTCCAACAAAGGCCGTGACCTCGCGGCCCGCGGCCTCCCGTAACACTCGAGCCCTCTGCAGTTCGATGACATTGCCATGATTCGGGAGGAGTGCCGCCGCGGCTTCGAGCGTGCTGGCGACGACTTTCGATGGACGATGCCAGAGCTGAACGTGGTCGTCGAGGGCGACCTCGCGGTGACCTGGGGACTCAATCGGGTGGCGGACCGGCTACCCGACGGGTCGGAGGACGTCACGTGGTCACGAGGCACGCCCCGACCACCTCGATGTGGTCCGGCTCCTGGCCGACAAGCAGGAGCTCGATGATCTCCTGGGCGGCGAGGCCTGATCGGGTTCAGGACCTCGGGCCGTGCCGGCCCGTTTCTCGGCGTTTCGTCCTGTCCCACCACGCGACGAGTTCGCGCTCTCCGTCCCATTCCGTACAGACCACAAATAGACCACATTCAGACCACGCGAGGATGGGATCTGAAAGTACGGGTTGTCACGGCGAGCCGGCCCAAAACCGCCGCTGACCTGCGAAAGTGCAGGTCACGGCACATGTGGAAAACTCCGGCGCGCGTGGTTCGGGACGCAGAGGTCGGGAGTTCAAATCTCCCCCACCCGACCAAGGTAAAAGTCCAGTTCAGCGACGGTTTTCTGGTCGTATCCACAGACCCGGTCTGAGGGTGCCAGACCACAGAAAGACCACATTCGCCAGAGTTCGAGATGCGATCTCGTCGGTCCTGTCGGCTGCCCGAGCACATCACCATTCGACCGCAGAGGCGCTGACCAGCGGAAACGCGACGAGGTTGAGTTGCCGAGCGGCTGATCGTCCCCGCAGAAATTCGTGACGTCTGCGTACCCGTACTAGTGGTCATCGGGTGATCCAGGCACAGCGTCGTCCGTAGCGGAAGACGTCCGCGCGAACGCCGGTTAGGAGAGACCCGCGCGTGTCGTGCGTGCCGTCGTTATGTGCGCCGCTCGGCCGTGCCAGATTGCCGATTCGGTACCTCCGTTCCGACGGTGGGAGACGGGTAGGTCCGCTGCCGAGCGGTCGGTGCCGACGTCTCATACGCTTGGTCATCCCGGCTATGGAGGTCCCAGTGGACGAGGTTCACGGTGCGCGCACATTCGCTGTCGAAGGTAAGACCTACGACTCGTTCATGGGGCGCTATTCGCTCGGCCTGGCCCCAGAGTTCTGTGATGCAGCTGGTGTGGCTGCGGGCGACACGGCGCTGGATGTCGGCTGTGGGCCTGGTGCGCTCACCGGTGTCTTGGTCGCGCGGCTCGGAGCGAACTCCGTCTACGCCTGCGACCCGTCGCCGTCGTTCCGCGACGATTGTTCCGCGCGGCACCCCGGTGTCGATGTGAGGCCGGGCTCTGCCGAGGCGATTCCTTTCGAGACCGGCACTGTTGATCACGTGATGGCGCAGTTGGTGCTTCACTTCGTCACAGAGCCTGAACAAGCTGCGCGAGAGATGGCGCGAGTCGTTCGACCTGGGGGAAGCGTCTCGGCCTGCGTGTGGGACTTCGACGACGGGATGGAGATGCTGCGCGCCTTCTGGGATGCCGCGTTGAGCATCGATCCTGACGCTCCCGATGAGGCTCGGACTCTGAGGTTCGGAAGGCCGGGAGAGATCCGAGAGGTCTTCGCGTCCGCTGGAATCGAGCACATCGAGGAGTCCACGCTGGCCACGTCGTCGACCTATTCGTCGTTCGACGACCTGTGGGGTGGCCTCCTCGCAGGCGTTGGCCCCGCCGGGGCGTACTGCGTCTCGTTGAGCGACGCCGATCGCGATCGTCTACGCAAGGCTCTCTTCGCCAGGGTCGGTTCACCCGTTGGCGGGTTCACACTCGGTGCCGTTGCACGCTGCGCTGTCGGCCGTGTTCCCCAGTGAGTTGAGGCTCGTCGCATTTGATCTCGTTGCCCATCCTCCGGAAGACCCCCTATGAGCCTTGTCCTGTGAGCGATCATCTCGGCGAGCTCATCGATGCGGCGTGCGCGGGTCGGTTCCCCGCTGCCAATGGCGGCATGACCGTGGTGGCGCGGTCGCACCCAACACTCGAGACCGTCGTCGCGTTCACTGGCCACGCAGTGATCGCCACTGCCCTGTCCTTCGACGTCGTTGCCGCACAGCAACCCGACGGCTTCGGCGGTGCAGTCACTCCCCGGTTCCTGCTCTGGCTGGCGGGAGAGCGCGGCGAGGTCGGGAGCCACGACGTCCTGCTCGCGGCCAAGGGCCTCGGCGAGCCAGTGCTTCCAGCCCGCGACGATCTGGAAGATCACCCCCGAGTGGAACATGCTCGGACCCTGCGGCGAGGCGTGCGTGTCTTCGGCGATGATCGCGGCCTCGTGACCCGCGGGATCGGCATCGGCGGACATATCGAAGTCAGCGTCGAGGTGGCACCGGAGAGGCGAAACCAAGGCATTGGTCGCCAACTCGTGCGAAGTGCCCTTGGTCTGGTCGCCGAGGGCCAGATTGTTGTCGCCGAGGTAGCGCCCGGCAACGCACAGTCGCTACGGGCGTTCCTCGCTGCCGGGTTCAAACCGATCGGTTCAGCCGTCCACGTGCGACCCTGCCGGTGACCCGCTCGGGCGACTCTTGAGGCGACCTCGCCACCTGCCCTCACGTCACGCTCCGCCGCTGAGCGGTCGCCCAGAATGACGACTCTGGCGCCCGACCAAAACGCACAGAACGCGCGCATCAGAACGCGCCGGTCCTCACACCGCGAGCGCGCCGATCGGCGCTTCGCGGGTGCCCTTGGCCCGGCGGTAGGAGAAGCAGCTAGGTCAGTACGGTGTCGTCGTGCGACTCGGAGTCATCTCGGACATTCACGGCGTTGGCAATGCGCTGCGAGCCGTCCTCGACGACGGTGCGCGTCTTGGCGTCGACCGTTGGTGGGCGCTTGGGGACCTGGTCTTGTTCGGGCCTCATCCCGTCGAGGTGCTCGAGATGCTTGCTGCTCTCGAGGATGTCTCGTTCGTCGCTGGCAACACCGACAGATACGTCTTGAACGACGATCAACCCCATCCACACGCGACGCCTGAGGCTGCGTCTGGCGATACCGACCTCGTTCGGAGATACGGCCTCATGGCGGCCGGGGCTGCATGGACCCGCGGCGTACTCGACCAGGCGGGTGTGCTCCGCCTCCTCGATGAGCTTCCGGACCACCAGCGAACGGTGCTTCTCGACGGTACGAGACTGTTAGGGGTCCACGCGTCGCCTGGCTCAGATGACGGTCCCGGATTCGACATGTCCTCCTCCGATGAGGAGATCGCTCGTCTCCTGCTCGGCGTTGACACCGACTGGGTGGTGGGCGGTCATACGCACGATCCCACCGACCGGGAAGTCGTAGGAGTGCGGGTGTTGAACCCCGGAAGCGTGGGGCTGCCGCGAAGGCTCGGCTCGGCCAGCTGGATGCTCATCGATGGCAAGGCTGATGACGTGCAGGTCGAACATCGCTCCGTTGAATTCGACGTTGCAGATGTCATCGAGGCACTCAACCGGCGCCGTCACCCGAATCGCGAGTTCATCGCCGCCGTGCTTTCACGGGGCACGTTCGTCGAAGCCGGGTAACCATCCTCGAAGTGCGGCCTGGGACACCAGATATTGCGTCGACCGATCACCACATCGCGAGCGGCAAGCACCACGAGCTATCGGCGCGTATTGAGCCACCGTCCACCGGCAGAGCGGTTCGGAACGTGAGTGATAGCATCTGATATCAGATCGGAGGCAACATGACCGACATCCTCATCAGAGACGTGCCAGAGGAGTTGCTGAAGGTGATCGATGCGAAGGCGAAGCGGGTCGGGCTCTCACGAACGGAGTACCTCCGTCGCGCCCTCGAGCGTGAACGAGTCCCTACCGCCGCGCTCTCGGTCGAAGACCTCGCCCAGGCCGCGTCGCTCGCGCAGGACCTCGACGACCCGGACGTGATGTCGGGTGCTTGGTCGTGACTGACTGGCTCATCGACAAGTCCGCAATCTCGAGACTCCACCGAGCGCCTGATGCCGTGGAGTGGGCGAGCCGAATCGAGCGAGGGCTCGTCCGCATCTCGACGGTGACGCGTCTCGAGGTCGGGTACTCAGCCCGCTCCGCGGCCGATCACCACACGTTGCTCTCTGACCCGCCCATCGCGTCGATGCCAGTCGAGTACCTCACACCCCGGATCGAAGACCGAGCAGTCGAGCTCCAGACGATGCTCGCCGCGCGCGGGCAACACCGAGCCCCGTCAGTCCCGGACCTGTTGATCGCCGCAACCGCGGAATTGTCCGAGCTCACCGTCCTCCACGTGGACAAGGACTTCGACCTCATCGCCGAGGTTGCCGGCGTGGCCCTCGAACGCCTCGCGATCGAGTGACTCGGCCGCACAGATCAATCGAACCGATCGTCCAATCTCGAAGTCGCTGGGGTGCTGGAGATCGGCGCGTCGTGCGTGCATACACGAGGTTCAGCAGGCCAGTCAGATCCGTCACGAAGTTCACGCCGGCAGGGATGTCCTCCTCAGCGCGTGCCACGACGACCCCGGGGTAGCCGAGGTCGAGCGCTGCCTCTACGAGGTCGGTCCGGTCGTCGGCGAACAGGCACTGCTCCGGTTCGAGGCCCAGTGACTCGGACGCGTGGCGGTACATGCGTGGGTCGGGCTTGGTGCAGCCGAGCACGGCCGAAATCGCATACGCCTGGAAGTAGCCACCAAGCCCGACACCGTCGTGGAGCGTGGGAAGTTCGGCGAGGCGTCGGAGACCACGCCGAGTTGTAGGCCCTTGGCTCGCAGCTCGTCCAAGACCCTCAGCACTTCGGGGTACGGCTCGACCACTGTGGTCGGGTCGAGTGGTTGGTTGAGCTCGGCCAGAAGAGCGTCGTTCGGGGTGACGCTGAGTTCTTTGAGCATGACGCGGTGGTAGTCATCACGCGGAGCGTCGTCGCTGCTGCTGCGCCGTCCGCCGGGCCGGGGCCACGTGCCCGCCGAAGATCGGCGCCTCGGTGTCGGTCCGGCTCCCGTGGGGCCCACATTCGCCTGTTGACAACAGTTGATAGTTGAGTCAAGGTGGCGGGCGTGAGTAGGAACACGATGAGCTTCGCCATCCCGGAGGAACTGCGCGGCTATGTCGATGAGCGTGTGCAGTCGGGGGAGTACGGGAACACGAGCGAGTACTTGCGTGATCTGATCCGCCAAGATCGCCGCGAGCAGGCTTCACTCCGTCTCAGATCTCTGATCGCAGACGGGCTCGAGTCTGGTGAGGGCCGGCCGTTCGACGACCAGCGTGTCGGCGAACTGCGAGATCTCGCCGTCGGTCCGGGGGAGTGAAGCCGGCCAGGACCCGGCCGTTGGCCGAACAAGATCTTGTCGAGCGGGCCCGCTACTACGCCGCCGCCGAGGGCGTTGGCCTCGCGGAGCGGTTCTTCACCGCGACGATCGAAGCAGTCCGCTCAGTCGAAGACATGCCGGGCATCGGGTCGCCGCTCGTCGGCGAACGCATCGGCATCCCGGGGCTGCGCCGCGTGGGGGTCGAGGGCTTCCCGTGCGGATGGTTCTTCTTCGAGCGATCCGACCATCTCGATGTGGTCCGGCTCCTTGCCGACAAGCAGGACCTCGACGACCTGCTGGGCAGCGAGATCTGACCACGGCCCGGGCCGCGCCGCTGTGCCGGCACGTACCTCGATGCTGGCTCATGGATGACTTGTGTGCGCCTGGTTCGGGACGCAGAGGTCGGGAGTTCAAATCTCCCCCACCCGACTAAGGGACATGTCCTGGTTCCGCCGCCACGACCAGTACGAGGACGAGTCGTGACGATAGCCCACGTCGCTGGCCTACCGATGAGGAGCTTCTCCCTGCGCTTCTCGCGGTGGGCGCAGGCGTGTCCACCGTGGTCCATCATCGGCTCAGCCGGTGGTGGCCTCGCCGCCAGAATCGCTGGTGACGGAAGCGAAGGCGGCGTCGAGTTCGTCGAGGACGCCGTCGACCGGCCGTGGTCGCTGTTCGAGGTGGATGGTCCGGAGCTCGTCCATGAAGCGCTCGCGAATGTCGTCGCCACCTTCGGCGAGCAGGTGCGCTCGCACCGCCAGCTCGGTTGTGGTGGGTAGCCAAGCGGCTCCCCAGGCTCCGAGCTCGACGATGACCGGGACGAGGGAGATGGCGGCTTCGGTGAGTCGGTAGTCAATCCGCTGGCGGTGATCGGGGTTCGGGTGGCGGGTGAGGAGGCCGGCGGCGACGAGCTTGGAGAGCCGGGCGGCCAGGACGTTGCTGGCGATGCCTTCCAGCGAGTGGTGCAGCAGATCGCGGAACCCGGTGCGGTCGCTGAACATGAGATCGCGCAGGACGACCAGGCTCCAACGATCGCCCAACAGCTCCATCGTCATGTTGATGGGGCACCCCGACCGACCGCCGTCGACCGGAAGCATGGCCTGATCTACCGGTTGCGACATGCAAGCAGTCTAGCTACCATCAAACCGATTGCGTATTGCAACCGGTATGGAGTAGAGGATCATGGCGAAGCCGATACAGACGGCACCGGCACCACCCACCGTTGACCGTGACGAGTACGAACGATTGCTGGCCCAGCAGTTGGAGGTGGAGAAGGAGCTCACCTGGTTAGGTGATAGCGTGTCCGCGCGGCGTCGGCAGCTGCCGATGACGCCGATCGAGGATTACGTGTTCGTCGGCCGGGACGGCCCGGTCCGGCTGAGTGAGCTGTTCGACGATCAGCCACAGCTGGTCGTGCAGAGCTTCATGTTCCACCCGGACTGGGACGATGGCTGTCCGAGCTGCACGTGGGCGGTCGACAACCTCCCGACGAAACTCGTCGACCTGCTGGCTCCGAAGGGCGTCGCGTTCGCGGTCGTGTCCCGCGCTCCCTTCGACAAGCTGCAGCGCTGGCAGGAGCGGCTGGGCTGGGACCACATCACCTGGGTGTCATCGTCGGACAACACCTTCAACACCGACTGGGGTTGGACCGTCGACGGCCAGGACCAGCCCGGCTACTCGTATCTCCTCCGCACCGACGACGGCATCTTCCTCACCTACCGCACCGAGCGACGCGGTACGGAGGCGATCCTGCCGGTCCCGGCCATCTGGGACCGCACCGTCTACGGACGCCAGCAGGACTACGAGGACAGCCCCGACGGGTGGCCTCAGCAGCCCACGTACGGGTGAGCGAACAACCAACGCGCAACGCGCCCGTACCCGTCATCTACACAGAAGGCTCCCCGCCATGATCATCGTCGCCGGTCACCTCACCGTCGAACCCGACAACCGCCACGCCCTACTCGAGAGCCATTGGGAAGTGATGGTCGCTGCGCGCTCGGCTCCGGGCTGTCTCGCGTTTCACCTCTCGGCCGACGCCATCGAGATGGATCGCGTCAACATCTTCGAGCAGTGGGAAAGCGTCAAGGCGGTCGAGCGATTCCGAGGGTCCGGGCCAAGCGACGAGCAACGCGGTGGCATCGTCGACGCCGACGTGCGGCAATACGACGTCACGAACACGACTGCGCTCACATGACGGCCCCAACCGTCGAACAGGACCTCAGGTTCAGCGAACCCGGCGCGGGCCCGACACCGTGGGCGGAGGCCCTTCGTGTCATAGAGACGGCGGAGCTCTTCTGGATCTCCTCCGTACGTTCCGACGGTCGCCCGCACGTGACGCCTCTGCCGGCCGTATGGCACGAGAACCGGCTCCATTTCTGCACCGGCCCGACCGAGCAGAAAGCGGTGAACATCGATCGGAACCCGCGCATCGCGCTCGACGACGGGATGCAACAAGTGGAACAAAGGTCTCGACCTGGTCGTCGAGGGAACCGCCGCACGTATCGAGTCCGACACGGAACTAGGCATCCTTGCCGACCTCTGGCGATCGAAGTACCACGGCGACTGGGATTTCACCGTCGCCGACGGAATGTTCCACGACCGTGCCGGCTCGGCGATCGTCTTCGAAGTCGTCCCCGTGAAGGTGCTGGCGTTCGCCAAGGGGCCATTCGCCCAGACGCGGTACCGGTTCTGACGAGGCTCGAGGAATCAGGTCCCGCAGCGATTCTCGATCGTCTCGAGCACGAAGCGCGCCGTCACGTGCGCCGTGACGGTGGGTTGAGCCAGCAGGTGGTCGTGGCCGAAAGCATTCGTCGTCAGGTCGTGTCGTTCGAGCGAGGCGCGTGAGGTCCTGCGCGCACGTCGCGCCTGGGTGATCCGACGCTCCGAAATGGGCTGGCCTCTTCGAGTTGGAGGCCCAGTTCGAGCAGCGTGCGCTCCTGACCCCAACGGGCGGAGAAGTGCATGCCGATTGGCGTGTTGGTGGGCTCGTCATGGCCGAGCGGTAGCGAGATCGAGGGATGGCCCGAGGCGTTGTAGAGGGCGGTGAAGGTCGCCCACGTGAGCATCCGCGGCATGACCGTGTCGAAGTCGAGACCGGTGTGGATCCAACCGAGCTCGGGCGTCACGGAGCCCACGGTCGGATGGAGGATGACGTCGTGGTTGCCGAGCGCGGCGTCGACCTGTTGCGTGCTGGCCTTCAGTCGGCGAATCGCGCCCGGCATCTTGTGAAGGTTCCGGCGAGCGTGGCGGGCGAGGGTGCGGGTGAACGGGGTGAGTAGTTCCCGGTCGAAGTCGAGTTCGAGGAGGCGTTGGCCGAAGCGCTCCACGGTGAGGGCGGCCAGCGCCCAGTAGAGGACGAAGTCGTCGGCGAAGTCGGGGCCGACCGAAGGCTCGACCTCGGTGACCTCGTGACCGAGGGATGCGAGGAGTTGGGCCGTCTTCGTCGCCGCATCAGACACGGCGGCGTCGACAGGACTCACGGGGGAGTCGCGGTGGAACGCGATGCGGAGTGGGCGGTCCAACGGTCGGTCGACGAGCCCGATCGGCGGGAGTGGCGGGTGGTGGTACTCGCGTTCTGCGGCCTCGAAGAAGGCGCACTGATCGCGGACCGATCGGGTGAGGACGCCCTCGTAGCCGATGTCGACCGGCATCCGATCCTGCACCTTGGCGTTGGACTGGACAACGCGCTTCCGGGTGCCCATCATCCCGACGAGGCCGTTGGCCGCGGCCGGGATGCGGATCGATCCGCCGCCGTCGTTGGCGTGTGCCATCGGCAGGACGCCGGCGGCGACCAGCGCCCCCGCGCCACCGGACGACGCGCCGGCGCTGCGCCCGGTGTTCCACGGGTTGCGCACGGGCGGAGCGTCGGGGAACTCGGTGGAACAGATCAGCCCGAACTCGGGGAGCCTTGTGGTCCCCATCACGATCGTGCCCAGCTTGCGGAACAGCTCGGTCGGCGCCCCGTCGGCGGTGGAAGGAGCGGCAGCGGCGACGGTCTCGCTGCCGTGGCCGGTGCGGAGGCCGGCGACGGCGGTGTTGTCCTTGATGAACGTCGGCACACCACCGAACGCTCCGATGGGTCGGCGTTCGGCGATGGCGCGGGCCCGTTCGTAGTCGGTGACCGAGATCGCGTCGAGGCAAGCGGCAGCCTCCGCCCGGGCGATCATGGCATCGACGAGCTCGACCGGTGCCGCGTCGCCCGAGCGAACCAGTTCGGCAAGGGCAACGGCGTCGTGGTCGGCGAGGACGTCGTTCGCAAACGAACTGACCGTCGGCGGGAGTTCTTCGTCGATTCTCGGCATGAGGGCTCCTGCGATGGCGGCGGGCGATTGACCAACAATCAAGTGCTTGTTACTTTAGACGGGTCGACGATAGGAGTACCGAATCGTGGGACGATGCCCCGGCATCACGGCCGACCAGACACGCCAAGAACTCGTCGACGCCGCCGCCCGCGTATCAGCCGCCGTTCGCCCAACATCGGACGACAACTCGCCGACCCCGTGACCAGGAGCCCCCAATGGCTGACCGCAACTTTCCCTACGCCGAGACCTTCGAGGTCAATCGGACCTTCCCGGAGAAGGGACGCTCGACCGACGACGTGCTCGCCGAGATCCGGCACATGGCCGACGCGGAGCGCGTGAACTGGAACACCGGCCAGGCGTCGGGGACCCTGTATTCGGGCGACGAGGAGCACTACGACTTCATGGCCGAAGCGTTCGGCATGTTCGGCCACATGAACTCGTTGCAGCGAGACCTGTGCCCGAGCGCGACGAAGTTCGAGGGCGAGATCATCGCCATGACTCTCGACATGTTGGGCGCCGGCACAGTGACCGACGCCGAGCCGGCGGGCCTCGTGACCACCGGCGGCACCGGCAGCATCTGCCACGCCATGCTCGCCTACCGCATCGCGGGCGCGGAGCGTGGAGTCACCCAGCCGAACGTGGTCAAGGCCGCGACCGGACACCCCGCGTTCGACAAGGCGTGCTTTCTGTTCGGAATCGAGATGCGCGTCGCACCGATCGATCCGGACACGACCCAGGTCGACGTCGCGGCGATGGCCGACATGGTCGACGATCAGACGATCGCCATCATCGGCTCGGCCGGCAACTACCCCTACGGCACCATCGACGACATCGAGGCCATGTCGGATCTCGCACTCGAGCGGGGCATCGGTCTCCACGTCGACGGGTGCCTCGGCGGGTTCATCCTGCCCTGGGGGCGCGACCTCGGCTACGACATCCCGCCGTTCGACTTCAGCCTCCCCGGCGTCACGACGATCTCGGCCGACACCCACAAGTACGGGTACGGGTTCAAAGGCACCTCGGTTGCCGCGTTTCGGGACAAGGAGATGCGCAACAGCGTCTTCTACTGCCTGCCCGAGTGGACCGGTGGCAAGTACAACTCGCCCGGCATCGACGGTTCACGCTCGGGCGGCCTGCTAGCGGCGACGTGGGCGGCACTCGTCGGCCTGGGCAAGGAGGGCTATCGCGAGTACGCCGATCAGATCTTCAAGACGTCGTACGCGATGCAGGACGCGGTCACGTCGCATCCGGAGCTGCGCCTGATGGGTTCGCCGACGTTCTGCTTCTCGTTCACCAGCGACGACCTCGACATCTATCACGTCAACGATCACCTCCAGTCGCTTGGCTGGCGCCTCAACGGTCAGCAGTACCCCGACGCCGTCCACATGTCGGTGACCCGACCGCAGACGGCGCCCGGCGTCCTCGATCGTTGGGAGACGGACCTCGCTGCGGCCATCGCCTACGCCAAGGAACAGCCCGCCGACGCCAAGCCGCTGACCGGCGCGATCTACGGCGGCGTGGAGGGCGGCCTCACCGACGAGGCCGACGACTTCATCCGCGAGCAGCTGACCAAGTACATCGAACGCACGCTGGCACTGCCCCGGGTGGGCTGACGCGCTTCAGCGTCTCGAGCCGCCGAGGCGGTCGAGCAGGTTGCGGGTGATCTGTTCGATCTGTGGATCGCGCTCGGCGAGGCCGTGCGCCCATTCGGTCGATCCTGACGTCACGACAGTGCCTCCACCCGGCGACGTGTAGGTGCCGAACACGGCATGGCCGTTCGCAATCCGCGCCGTCGCAGCGTCGTCCCGCTCGGCGAAGAGGCGAGAGGCGATGAACTCGAGCTCGGACGGCTGGTCGGTGGGTACCCCCGCCATCGAGGTGGTGCGGGTGAAGTGTGCGGCGGGCGCGGTGGCGAGGATGGTGAAGTCCGAAGGTGTGCCGTCGCTGCCGGTGGGATGAGGAAGTCCGTCGACGTAGGTGAAGTCGCAGCCGTCGCACTCGTAGCCGACCACGGTCGCCTCGGCGCCCAGCACGTCGCCGTAGCCGATCTCGGTGCCGTCGAAGAGCCAGTGGTCGGCACGATGGACGGTGTAGGCGCCGGCCCCGTTGGTGACCCGCTTTCCGATCCGGTGATAGCCGCCGCGAGAGAAGCTGACACCCGTCATGTGGTTCTCGGGGCGCTCGACGAGATGGTCGGACCACATACTCGTGAGCTCGGCCTGGCGTTCAGTGCCGTACACCGGGTCTTTCTTCAGTTGCGACTTGTATCCGACCATGGTTGTGGCCGGACCCTGGTCGTCGACTCGATCCTCGAGTCGGACCTGCCAGAACGCAGTGTTGCCGGAGAGGAAGGCCACGTTGCCCCCGCGGGCGATGAAGTCCTCGACCGTATCGCGCATCGGCGCCGACCAGTACTCGTCGTGGCCGACGCTCAACAGCAGGTCGTACCGTTCGACGATGTCGGCGTGGTCTTCGAGGTCGGTGTTGCAGACCACGTCGATCCCGTACCCCTCACGCTCCGCCCAGCAGAGGAACGGCAGTTCCCAGTTCGGCCAACCGGCGAAACCGACCCAGAACGACAGCCGGTTCATCAGGAGGTAGCCGTTGTAGGTGGCCATGTCGGGGTCGGGCTCTGTAGTGGACACGACCCGCCGTCCGGCGCCCGGTGGTTTCTCGAGCAGTCCCCGGGTCATCGGCCGAAGCAGTGACGCCTGGGTGGCTCCGAGATAGAGATTGGTGCCGCCGACGTCGTTGTACGCGTGCCAGGTGTTGGTGGCGAGCTGGAGCAGGATGCGGTTCGCTGATCGCCCGGTCGGCCGCACCACGAAGAACGCGTGGTCTCGGCGCGTCCTGCCGTCGACCTCGATCGTCATCGTCATCTCGTAGTAGCCCGATGCCCAGTTTTCGCCGACCGGGATCGTCTTCGCTGCCGGCCAATCGCAGCCGTTGGTCGCCGCGTCGGCGGGGAGGTCGTGGAACTCGGCGGCGACCTCGCCACGCCAGACCAGCGCGCGTTCCGCGCCGACGCGGGCGATCTCGACATCGACGACGCGGTCGCCGGCGGAGGACAGATGGAGCGCGACCGACTGGCCCGGGTCCACCGACTGCGGCCAGCAGTACCCCGTCACGGTCTCGTACGGCATCGCTCTATGCGCCCGCGAGGGCATCGTCGGACACGGTGGAGTAGCTGGTCATGCAGTTCTCGTCTCGCGGTAGGAGGTTGCGTCGGACTATCGGGGTGTGCGAAGTGCGCCGATCAGCTGCTCGACGAGGCTCGACCACTCGTCTTGGTCCGGTTGGTCGAGTCCGAGCGCATTGGTCATGTGCGCACCCAACGAGATGATCGTCGCCATGCGGGTCATGGTCGCGGGGTCGATCTCACCGAGGAGTTCGCCGGCGGCCTGTGCGGTCTCGATCTCCGCGGCGAGCTGTTGCTCGTCACGTTCGAGCCAGGACCGGACGACCGAGCCGATCGACTCGTCCCGGCCGCTCATGGCGATGGCCTCGATGACGAGCTTGGACAATTCGGTGGGCTGGCGCTCGATCGAGCGGCCGGCGGATTCGATCACGTCGGCGATGCTCGGTTGCGAGTCGTCGTCCGACGACATCACCCGACGGAACTCGTCCTGGCCGTAGTGGGCGAGCACGGCGTTGAACAGACCGTGCTTCGACTCGAAGTGCCGGTACACGGGGCCCGTGCTCATCTTCGCCTCGGCGCAGATGTCGGCGACCGACGCCGCCTCGAACCCGCTCCGGGCGAAGACGCGCGCCGCAGCGATGAGGAGGTCGTCCTTCATGTCGTCGGAGGTGACCCCTGCCCGACGGCCCATCTGTGCTCCTCGGTTGCCTGCGGACAGGCTACTGGGCCTTCATGATTTCAAACAAGGGATCGTTAGTTTCACGTCGGAGCCGGGCCCGGCTGCTCCCGTCGACGTGTCGGCATCGCGGAACGATTTCTTCACCGCGGCGACCGAAGCTGTCCGGTCTGTCGAGGACATGCCGGGCATCGGCTCGCCGCTCGTCGGCGAACGCATCGGCCTCCCGGAGCTGCGCCGCGTCGGCGTCGAGGGCTACCCGTGCGGATGGTTCTACTTCGAGCGCTCCGACCATCTCGATGTGGTCCGGCTCTTGGCCGACAAGCAGGACCTCGACGACCTCTTGGGCAGCGAGATCTGACCTCGGCCCGGGCCGTTCCGCTGTGCCGGCACGTACCTCGGTGGTGGCAGTGGTCCATGCCAGGCCGAGTTCACACGCCCCGTCCCGTCCCGCCCCGCCCCGTACAGACCACAAACAGACCACATCTGGACCACCATTGGGCAGGATCTGGAGGTACGGGCTGTCACGATTCCCGTTGGGGAAATGACCGATGACCTGCAAAGACGCAGGTCAGGCGGCATGTGGACAACTCGTGGGCGCATGGTTCGGGACGCAGAGGTCGGGAGTTCAAATCTCCCCCACCCGACCAAGGTAAACATGCAGGTCAGAGGCAGTTTTATGGGCGTGTCCACAGATGCCGTCTGAGGGCGACAGACCACACACAGACCACATTCGTCGGCGCCCGAGTGGGTCTCTACGGCCGACCCGCTGGCCCCCGCACTGCGTTGACCTGCGAGTTCGCGTCCGTCGAGGTGCGCCGTGACGCTGAGAAACTGGTGACCGCTGCGTACGCACGCTTTCGTCATCTTCGGGGTGACCGCAGGTCGTGGACCCAGATCGGACGTCGCGGCTGCGGTCGCGTTCCTCGAGGGCGAAGTCCTGTGCGCAGCGGATCGCTTGGGACCCCAGGTCATCTGTCACCGAAGCCTGCGGCAGCCCCGTCTGCTCACGCTGGTTGGCTGCCGCCAGTCGGGCTTGTCAGTGGAAGTGCGTGCGTGGTCGTTGCTGGCGCTCGCCGTCGATGTCGATGTCGACCTTCTCGTCGTAGAAGCAGATGTGCCCGGCGATCGGGGTGACCTCCGGGCGCGGAAGCGTGTAGGTCCAGGCGATGTCCTCGATGCGCGAGTCGTTGACGTGCCCGACGAAGAACGTGGCGTCGCCCTTGTAGGGGCAGGAGCTGCGGCGGTCGTTCTCGGCGAGGAGTCGCAGGTTCACATCGGTCTTGGGGAGGTAGTACCGAGCGGGGACACCGGTCTCGAACAGCACGGTGGGCTTGTCGGAGTCGGCCAACACGACACCATGGAGTGAGACGACGACGTGGCGGGAGGACGCGAGCGCATCGACCCGCGTGTAGGGGCTCCGGGGGTGGACGAAGACCTCGATGTCCTCCTCGAACCAGTGGTCGAGGGCATCGAAGTCGACCGTCACCAGACCTGCGAGGTCGGGGTGGTCGGGATAGCCGCGGGCGGCGCCTTCGAGCGCCTTGCCGGCACATCGGAGGTCGTAGCGGACGGCGCCATCGGGGAGCTGGCTCGGCGCGTGTTGGTCGGCTGATGCGACGAGGTCTCCGTTGATGTGGTCGCGGGGGAAGAACCACCACGGCCAATACGGGACCTCCCACACGAACTGGTAGCTGCGGGAGTCGACGACGGTCTCGCCGTCGAGGAGCCCGCGGATCCATTTGTCGCCGGGGACCATCTGCGGGTCACCGCCGAGCGGAGTGGTCGAGGTCTCGTCGAGTTCCATGATCGCTCGATCCTCGCGCTACTCGAACAGTTCGGCTGGGGGAGCGACGTCGTCGTAGATCCGTACGGCCTCGAGGAGGCCTGCGGGCGATCGCACGTACACCGCCGAGCCGGCTTGCGGAGTGAGGTCGGCCGGGCCCCAGCGGTCGCAGACGTACTCGAAGGCCAACGCGGCACCGTCATCGACGATGGTGCACAACCGCAGACGGACCGGACCGCCCGAGAACGCCGGACGGTAGAAGGCCATCCTGGCGGCGCCCTGGTGTCTGAACGACGGGCCGGCGGGCTCGCGGACGTAGCCGTCGGACTCGAACAAGGCGTCGAGGGCTGCCGGGTCGCCGGCTCGCATCGCTGCCTCGTACGCGTCGACCGGTGGGGCTGGTTCGAGACCTGCGTCGGGCGTGAGCACGGGCGGGCGGATCAGGTGCGCGCCAGTGAGCGGGTAGGTGGAGTGGTACGCCCGAAGCGCAGCGATCCGGTCGCCGTCGAGATCCGCCACCAGGTGGACAGGCAGGTCGATGCGAGTCCCTTCATGGGTGATGGCCAGGTTGTACTCGGAGGAGACCTGGGTGTCGGTCACGATGTGATTGATCACCTGTACGGCGGCCTGATGGTCGGCCAGCCATGCCATCTCGTCTCCTGCCCAATCGGTCGAGGACTGGCTGCCCCGCAGCGGAGTGTCGGTGGCCGCGCCGGTGGTGAACCGGGGCGCGACATCGGTGCGGGCCAACAGGTCCTCGTACAGTCCGGCGACTGGGTTTCGCATCAGATCGGTTCCTTGCCGTTGGGCGCGTGTCGTTCGCTGTCCAGCGTGGACGACGAGTCGACGCTCGTCGTGGTCTTAGGGTGACAGGCGATGGTCGAATCGCGACACCTCGCGGATCGAGACCCGGTCGCAATCGAGTACTCCCCGCATCGCAGGCACCCCAAGCTGCCCGTCGAGGTCGTCGACCGGTCGTCGATCCTCGAACGAACTCGTGACCGCGAACTCGGCTATCGCCAGCGCGTCGGCTTTCACCTGCTCATCGTGTGCACCGCCGGCCAGGGCAGCCACGTCGTCGACTTCGAGCCGGTGCAGGTCTCGGAAGGAACGTGCCTCCGCGTGCGCCCAGGACAGGTGCAGCGCTTCGTTCCCGACCCGGCCTTCGACGCACGCATGGTGGTCTGGCCGACCGATTCGCACCCGACGGACCCGGAGGCTCCCGTGTGGTTCCCGGGCTGCGACGCCACATCGAAGTGGCAACTCGAGGGCGAATCGCTCGACAAGGCGCTGCACTCGGTTCGTGAACTCGAATACGAACAGGACCGATTCGACGGCTCGCCACGCAACATCGCACTCATGAGCGCCCTCCTCTCGGCACTGTTGCTCCGCCTCGCCCTCGAGATCCCCGAGTCGGTCCCCGAAAGCAGCCGCCTGCCCCAGCCGTACCTGGACTTCCGGGCGGTCGTCGAGCGACGTCTGTACGAGCGGCCGACGGTCGTCGACCTCGCCCGAGAGCTCGGGTACAGCACACGCACCCTCGACCGAGCGTGCCGTCAGGCCGCTGGCCAGACCGCCAAGGAGGTGTTCGACGACCGAGTCGCCCTCGAGATCCGCAGACTGCTGACCCACACCGATCGTTCCATTGCGAGCGTGGGCGCCGAGTTCGGATTCCACGACCCATCGAACTTCTCGAAGTTCGTCAAGCGCCACCTCGGCGGGCTCCCCGGCGACATCCGCGACCGCCGATAGCTCTCCTCGCGCCGTTCGGGAGCTGGTAGCCCACGGTCCGAACACGACAGATGTCGCATGCTGACCATGATCTGTCCAGCGCGCACCGTGTGCCCGCGGAATCGTTCGGCGACGATCGTCCAGAACCGATCTCCACCGTTCGAAAGAGGATCTCTCATGTTGCGACTCCGCCCGTTGGCTGTGTCATTCGCCGTCGTCCTGATCGCCGTTCTGATCCCGTCCGCCGCCGGCGCCGCGGGCGGACAAGGCGGTTCTCGAACCTCCGAAGTCGATTTCGGGGCGTGTACCGAGCTCTCGACCGGCACCACCGTCGCGCTGTCGGAACTCCAAGCTCGGGTTCCCGAGACCGTGCCGGTCCTCAGCCTCACCGACCAGGGCTTCGTCTTCCCCGGCTCCGATGCGCTCGGCATCCTCATCACCCGCACCCTCGAGTGCGACTCGATCACCGTGACCAGCAACGGGAACACCCGGACACAGGTCGACCGTCACATCGCACACGTCGGCACCCCCGTCGACGCCTCGGTCCTACCGGCGACGCCGTTCAACAACGACGGAGTCAACGGAGCCGACTTCAACAACTACGTCTTCGCCTACTACTCCGACTCGCCGATCTACCGCAACGCCATGCGCCAGGCCGGTGTCCAAAACGTCGCCCCCGCACGGATCGACATGCACGATGAGACCGTCGACGAGTGTGTCCTCGACCGAACCGTCACGGTCCAGCCCGACAACGGACAGGACAACTACGGCTTCACCGCCACCGGCATCGTCCCCGACGCCGCGTGCGAACCAGCGGTCGTACCGTTCATCGCCAACTGGTGGAGCGTCGATGACGGCGACGCGGCGGTGCTCTCCAACAACATCCCCGGCCAGTCCGCCCTCTTCGTCGACACAAGCGAGACGATCATCACACTCGACGCCACCGGCCGCTCCCAGCTCGCCGACGTCTTCGGTGCCGACACCGCAACCGCCGACGCCTTCGGCCTGACCGGACACATCCCGGCAACCGACGGCCTCGACATGGTCATCCTGAGCGCCGGCAATGTCCACTCCTGAGCGTAAGGGCCGCACGCCCCATCACCTGAGCGTGACCCGGATCCACCGGCCGGCTCCCCGCGTGGTGGCGGTCACCCTCCGAGGGGACTCGCTCGCCGAGTTCACGCCACCGAGCCCGGGAGGTCACATCAAGATCGCCTTCGACACAGGCGGCGACCGGCCCACGATGCGCACCTACACCCCGCGGCGGTTCGATCCCGACACGCTCGAGCTCGACATCGAGTTCGTCCTCCACGGCGACGGGGTGGCGGCGACGTGGGCAGCATCGGCCGACACCGGTGACCAACTGACGGTCTTGGGTCCCGGCGGCCGCTACCGGCCAGCAGCCCCGTCCGGCGTGTTCGTGATCGCAGTCGACGACACTGCCATCCCCGCAGCGGGAACCGTCATCGAAGCCCTACCTCACGGCACCGAGATCATCGCCCTGTGCGAAGTCAACGACGGCAGCGACGAGCGGTCCCTCAGCACGATCGGCGACCTCGATGTCAGATGGCTCCACCGATCGGCCACCCAGGACCCGCCCGGCGCGCTCCTCCGAGCGGCCGTCGAAGACCTGCCCGCCGGCCTCGACGCGGACTGGTTCGTGGCCTGTGAAGCGGCAGCGATGCGCGGCATCCGAAACCACCTCCGCACCACACGCGGCGTCGACCCGAAACGCCTCCAGACCCGCGGCTACTGGCGGCAAGGTGAGACCGACTACCCCGACCACGACTACGGCGAAGACTGAGCCCATGCCCCGTCCAAGTGGCCCGGGCCTACCGTGTGGTCCCGCCCGACCGAAGGGGACCGACCGATGAACCCGTACCCGATCGCAACCTGGAGCGAGATCCCCGACCGCGAGCCCGTCGGCGCGCTCGTCGGGAACATCGACCTCGTGATCGTCCGCTACGACGACAACCACTCGGTCCTCTACGGGCGGTGCCTGCATCGGGGGGCGTTGATGGCGGACGGTCATGTGTCCGGCAACAACCTGATCTGCGGTGTGCACGGCTGGGACTATGTGTTCCACACCGGCGTCTCCAGCTACGACAACAACGAGCGGCTCGCCAAGTTCTCGTCGTGGATCGATGGTGACGAGCTCGTCATCGACCTGGACGAGTTGCAGGCGTGGGAGAAGGAGCACCCGCAACCCTTCGACCGCGATGCATATCAGGGAGCGTTCCAGGATCCGCACGGCGTCGTCGAGGAACCCCACGTCGGCTTGATTCGCCGGTTGGCCAACGAGGGTCTCGAGTATCTCGGGCATCACGGTCCGGTGACGTCTATGGGCGTCTCTCGCGAGGAACTCCCGAAGTGGGACGACATCCAGTTCGTCACCGCGCAACTCGCGCGCACGCCTCAGCTCGACGACGTCCCCGTCGACACCGCCGTCGTGATCGGCGCCAACGCCGACAAGCCGCTCCGCCTCGACATTCCGGTGATGGTGAGCGACATGAGCTTCGGTGCGCTCTCCGAGGAGGCCAAGGTCGCGCTTGCTCGCGGCGCCGAGCTCGCCGGTACGGGGATCTGCTCGGGAGAGGGCGGGATGCTGCCCGAGGAGCACGCCGAGAACTCGAAGTACTTCTACGAGCTGGCCTCGGGTCGGTTCGGTTGGTCGCTCGACAAGGTCGCCGATGTCCAGGCCTTTCACTTCAAGCTCGGACAAGGCGCCAAGACGGGCACCGGCGGCCACCTCCCGGGGATCAAGGTTCGAGGAAAGATCGCCGAGGTGCGCGGCCTCGAGCCGGGGACCGACGCCATCTCCCCGTCGACCTTCACCGACCTGAACAGTGACGACGACTTCCGCCGTCTCGCCGACGAGGTGCGCGAAGCCAGCGGCGGCATCCCGATCGGGGTCAAGCTGTCCGCCCAACACATCGAGGACGACATCGACGCCGCCCTGCGCATCGGCGTCGACTACATCATCCTCGACGGCCGGGGCGGCGGCACCGGCGCTGCGCCGGTCGTGTTCCGAGACCACATCTCGGTCCCCACGATCCCGGCGTTGGCGCGGGCACGACGTCACCTCGGCGCACGCGGCCGAGGCGACGTGACCTTGGTGATCACCGGTGGGCTCCGAACACACACCGACTTCGCGAAGGCGCTTGCCCTGGGTGCCGATGCCGTTGCCGTGTCGAACTCGGCGATGCAGGCAATCGGCTGTCTCGGTATGCGGGCCTGCTCCTCGAACAACTGCCCAGTCGGGATCGCAACCCAAAAGCCCGAGCTCCGGGCCCGACTCCCCGTCGACGAGGCCGCCCACCGGCTACACAACTTCCTGTGCGCCTCGGTCGAGCTCATGTCGGTGCTCGCCCGAGCGTGCGGCCATACGCACCTCAACCAGTTCCGACCCGACGACCTCACCACGTTCGACCGAGACATGGCCCACCTCACCGGCATCGCCTACGGAGGGATCACTGCCTGAGCCCCATCCCGCGTGTATCCCGCGGCCGCTCACGTTCGCCGGTGTCCGCAGAGGTCCGGAACCCGGGTGATTCCGGCCGTGGGCGTCCGCTGGCGTCCGTCGAGATCCGGCCGAAAAGAGTTCGGGACGCAGAGGTCGGGAGTTCAAATCTCCCCCACCCGACCAAGGTAAACATGCAGGTCAGAGGTGGTTTTCCGCTTCCGGTCCCGGGTGTGGTCTGAGGCCGTCAGACCACAGATAGACCACATTCGGTGGCGGCGTGAGGCCGAGTCCGCTCGCTGCGTCGTTCCCGGGCCTCGAAGAATCGCTATGGCGCGGTCGGCCTGTTGGCGGACACGACAGAGATGAGCCACTCGACGTTCGAGGGCAGGCACGTTCTCAGTCACGCCTCGAGGGTGGACCGCAGTCTGGTTGGGTCGCTCGGTGGTGCTCGGGTCGGGAGCGTCGAGTTCATCTCCTGGCAGCGACCGCGGGAGACGTGCTGTTACTCAGCACTGGCGGGTGCTGCAGATCAACCGTTCGCGAGCGGTCGATCTGAGCTGTCATCGGTCGATGCTGATGCCGACGACCTCGATCGTGTCGTCATCCAGGAGCACGCCGTATACGACAGAGGCGCGGACCAGAAGGCCCGGAGCGATCAGCATCCGACCTCCGGATGTCCCTTCGATGATCTCGGGCAGATGATCGAAGCCCGAAGCGAAGCGTTCGACGACAGCCGGAAGTTCGAGAACGATGAAGTCGCCAACGGACGCCTCGCCGAGCGGACCTCGGTCTTGCGGAAGGTGCGTGTCGAGTTGGTCGAAGGCCGCTGGGGAGACTCGGACGGTGCGGCGTTCAGCCGCCATCTGAGGCTCGGGAGGTGGTGCCGCGGTGCTCCATGAGGGTGCGGCCCTCCCGGCGGATTCTGTCGACGAACTCGTCGGGGAGCGTCGACAGGTCAGTGACGACCCGCTCGTCGAGTAGGCGCTGACGCTCGGCGGGCGTCAGCTTCTCGAGTTCCTCGGCGCTCCAAATGCGATCATCGCTCACATCCCCAGACTACAGGTCGGGTCCGACAGGCTTGCCGGAGTCCGCCCCCTATCGCACACGCCGATCATCCGATCTCCGGAGACTCGGCGTGCGGCAGATCGGCGCATCTTCGGAGACGTCCACCGGCGAGGTTCGGGGGCACCTGGTCCGCCGGGAGCCCGTCGCGAATCCGGCGGTCGGTGGGCGCCGAGTGTCGCGTCGACTTCGGGTCGACTGGTGTCGTGCGCGAGTGCGGTGGTGACGCCTTGAGAAGGGTCGACAGTGAAATGCAGTCGCACCTTCGGTAGATCCTGGTGCGCATGATCGACGAGACGGCGCGTCCCGCCGGTCACCTCGCGTTCCTCCGGGACTGCGTCGGGCAACGAGCCTCCCCATGACCTTCGGTGCAACCCGATCGCCAGTCCTGTCCGCTGAAGCGTCTCTCGCTGCTGCGGGAGTCGGCTGGATGAATGCGTGCGTGCGGCTGCGCCCCGTGGCGCTCCAACCACGCGCAGACGCTCCGCCAGCTCCGCCCGAGGATCTGAACGAGCTCGGACCCGCAAGCGCAAACAGACCTTCCCGTCAGATGGTCGTCCTTCGAGCGTCCGGACGCCGATGCTCCGGCTCGAAGAGCGACTGTGTACGCGTCCCATACGGGTAGTACGGTCGTACTGGCAGCGACAGCAGGGGCGATCATGGCCACCGAGACCAGAGAACGGATGATCGAGGTGGCGATGTCGCTCTTCCAGCGGCATGGCTACCGCGCAACGTCGTGGCGGGTGCTGACGCAGGAGGGCGCGACGCCGTGGGGTTCTGTGCAACACCACTTTCCCGGCGGTAAGGAGGAGCTCGGCGTTGCCGCAGTCAAGCTGGCCGAGCAGTCGGTGAACGCGTTGATCGTCGAGTGTTTCGCACAGGCAGAACAGCCATCCGACGGAATCCGCCGATGGTTCAGCGCGAGCGCAGATCTGTTGTCGGCCAGTTCGTTCGACGGAGGCTGCCCTGTTGCTCCCGTGGTGCTGGAGATGTCGGCCGAGTCCGCCGTGCTGCGCGCGGCCTGTTCCGAGGCGTTCTTGGCGTGGACCGAGACGGTCGCCCGGGCCTTGCGCGACCAACTCGGTGAGATTCGGGCCGAACAGCTTGCGTCAACGGTGGTTGCCTGTTTCGAAGGAGCCTTGATCCTCGCACGCTCCCACGCAGAGACGGCTCCGCTGGTTCGTGCCGCGGACACCGTGGCCACGATGATCGACGCTGAAATCGCACGGCGACTCCACCCGTGAGGCGGGGGGTGCCGGGTGATGCGAATACCTCCCGACGGCAAGCAGCACCCGCCAGGCGTAGATCAGCCAGAGCAGGCCAACGGACCCGGCGATGAATGAAACCGCGGCGAGTAGCCGACGTGGCGTGAACGCGCCGATTCGAGCGATCCGGTCCGTCGTGATCCGGCGCCGAATTCGGGGCGTGGTCATCGGAGAACCCCGCCACGATTCGGTGCCCTGGCGACGATCCGCTTTCCCTTCCCGGCGCTGAACGCTCGAGGAGCGTGCTCCCAGTCGACGACCTCGGTCACGAGCGGCATCGGCGAGTAGGTGCGCGAGGCGATCAGATCCAAGACGGGCTCGATCGCCGCTCGAGCGTGGGGCTGGCCAGTGTGGAGCGTGAGGCATCGTTCGAACATCGTCATCAAGGGCAGCGGCGTCGTCGCCTCGACGTACATCGTGCTGACCGTGCACTCGCCACCGGCCTCCGTCGCCGCGAGCGCTCGGTGGAGCAGGTCCTCGTTCATGCTCGCGTCGACCGTGATCGGGTAGGCGCCGGCTTCGATGTCGTCGACATCGTCGATCAGGGTCGCCCCCATCCGTGCCGCGCGGGCGGCGATCTCGGCATCCGGGTCGAAGAAGTCCACGCGGCTCGCGCCGAGTGCGAGGGCGAGCCCGGTTGCGTAAAGCGCGATGTTTGCGAACGCGCCGCTCACGATCAGCACGGGACTCGCCGGGCGACCTTCGAGCTGCGGGGCGACACAGCGATACGCATCGACAATGTTGCACCCGACGGGCGCTGCGACCTCCGGTGCGATGCCGTCGGGGAGCGGCACCAGCATGGCGTCGGCGTAGGGGATGGCCACAAGGTCTGCGACCGCCCCGCCCCACGACCCGGAGAGGTCACCCAGCCCGAAGCACGACAGCCACGGCACCGCGCGGCAGCTGCTCGTCTTCCCCAGCCGGCAGAGATCGCACGTCCCGCAGCTGATCTGGAACGACGACAAGACGAGGTCGCCGACGGCGACGGAAGCGACGTCGTCGCCGACCTGCACCACCTCGCCGACGAACTCGTGGCCGAGTGGGCACGGGGCGCTCGTGGGAACCAATCCAGCGACGATCAGGTGATCGAAGTCGCAGGTGGCGACCGCGACCGGTCGGACCAAGGCGCTCATTCCGGTTGCCGGCGACGGGTCGGGAGCGGTGCACCATTCGGCGACGCCCGGCGCTCGGTAGACGAGGGTCCTCATCGCTCGGTCCTCTGGCAAGGCAAATATGACGGTCGTACTATCATGCCGACAGCTTGCACTAGTACGACTGTCTTAGTCAATGGTTGCAATCGTCCGGATGATCGAGGTGTGTTCCACGGAACCCGCGCGGCGCCCTACCGCCCGGCCATAACCCCTGGGGCATGGCCGCAAGGTGCCGGTGGCGGCGAGCGCCTCAAATTGTCCTAGAACTTGATCCCCGACCGGAGTGATATCCGCTCGCTGAGTTCGCTCTCCCGCTCGTCGACGAAGGGGCCGAGAGCGTCACGGATCGTCGAGCCTCCTCGGGTTCGGCGGCCCCTGATGGCCGCGCTCACCCTGTCCACGAGCGGAATCCCTCCGATCGACAGAAGATCTCGAGAGATTCCGGGGCTGGCGGCATCGAGGTTTTCGGGCCCGTTCGCGAGCGGGGGCCGACCACCGGCCGCGGCTGTCGCGACGACCGGTGATCGGATCGATCAGGAACCGTCGTTGGTGCGCTCGATGAGCCCGAGGGTGATGCCGTCGGGGTCGGTGACCGTGGCGATGTGGGCGCCGGGGGCAACCTCCGTGGGTTCGCTGGCGAGCGTTGCACCCGCATTCAGAACCTCGGCGAGCGCCGTTTCGAGGTTGTCGACCCGGACGTGCGCGACGCCACCGATGGGCCGTTCCGGTGACTTCGGTGTGAGGCCGATCTCGACGCCGCCGACGTTGAACCCCACGTAGTAGGGCTGGTCGGTGTGGGGTTCAGCACCGAGGAGTGCAGTGTGGATCGCCTTCGCAGCGCTGATGTCGTTGACGGTGTACACGATGTTCTCGAGGTTGTTCATACTCTGTAGACGTGCGCCGGTCGACAGATGTGACGCGCGAGCCTGGATGTCACGATTCGGGCGTGGCGGACGTCATCAGGGTGTGACCACGATGGATGTATCCCAGCTCGAGGCCGAACGTCCCCGCCTGATGGCCATCGCCGCCCGGATCCTGGGTTCGAACGCGGAGGCGGACGATGTCGTCCAGGAGGCGTGGCTACGCCTCTCCTTCGCCGAAGGGGTCGACGACCCGCCGGCGTGGCTGACCACGGTCGTCACCCGACTGTGCCTGGACCTGCTGCGCAAGGCAGGAACCCGTTCGACGGCCGAGGCTGAGGCGCCGCTGGCCCGCGAACCAGTTGACCCGGAGGCGGACGCGCTGGTCGCTGACCGTGTGGGGACGGCGATGCAGGTCGTGCTGGACACGCTGGTGCCGGCCGAGCGGGCGGCGTTTGTCCTCCACGACGTCTTCGGCTATCCCTTCGACGAGATCAGCGCCGTGCTGGGCCGCTCGGGCACTGCCGTGCGGCAGCTAGCGAGCCGGGCGCGACGCAAGGTGCAGGGTGCCCCGGAACCCGCTGCCGAGCGGGCGGCGCGCGCCGAGAGCCAGCGGGTGGTCGATGCGTTCCTCACCGCTGCCCGTGGCGGCGAGCTGACGACGTTGTTGTCGCTGCTCGCGCCCGACGCGGTGATGCACGCCGATCGGGTCGGACAGCGATTGGGTGCCCCTCCGGTGTTTGAAGGAGCGGCAGCAGTCGCCGCGCGTTTCGATGGTGCCCAGGGTGCGGCTCCGGTCGCTGTCGACGGCGAGCTCGGCGCGGCATGGGTGGTCGGCGGCGCGGTCAAGGTCGTCTTCGTGTTTCACGTCGAGGACGGTTCGGTGCGCGAGATCGAGCTGATCGCCGACCCTGACGTGCTTGCGACCATGAATGTCGTCGACGGCGGAGCTCCCTGAGGTGAGGTTCCGTAGCGAGGTCGAGCCACCGGAGCCGATGAAGGGGCTGCTCGTTCCCGTGGATGTTGTCGAGGCGCTCGGCGGCGGCAAGCGACCGCGGGTGACGGTCACGCTCAACGGGCACTCCTGGCGCACGAGGATCGCGATCCTGCGCGGCCGCCATCTGATCGGCCTCAGCAAGGCCCACCGTTCTGCTGCCGGTGTCTCCGTCGGCGACCAGGTGGACGTGGAGGTCGAGATCGACACAGAACCCGTGACTGTCGCCGAGCCCGAGGACGTCGTCCGCGCGCTGGACACCGACCCCGTGGTCCGTGCCGCCTACGACCGGCTGACCCTGAGCCAGCGCAAGCAACACATCCGAGTGATCGAGAGTGCAAAGCGACCGGACACACGCCTTCGGCGGATCGACAAGCTGCTCGCAACACTGCGGGGCGACGAAGCGGACTGACAGTCGAAGCTCGAGTGGCGGTCGCCGTCGGCTCAGCGCGTCTCGACAATGCGCACCACGGTTCCGGCAGGATCCAAGAACATGCAATCCCGCATACCGAGCGATCGTTCGATCGGCTCTTGGAGAACCTCGGCCCCCCTGCCCCGACGGCGAGCCAATGCATCGAGCCGACCTCGCCGTGGTCGAGCACGTCGAAGCCGAGGCCGTCGCGATAGAACGCCAACGAATCGTCCGGATCAAGGCACGGCAGGAACACGCGAAGGATCTCGATGGACATGGCCGTCCTCAGTCCTCATGCACGAAGGTCCGTTCCCACGTGAAGCCGTCGGGGTCGGTGAATGGTTGGGCGTCGCATCCGATCGCGAGGCGGCGCGCACCGGTCCCGTCGGGCGAGACTCCGAACTCCTTCGCCAGACCGCGGCGCCTGTACAGCCCGAGCGTCACTGGTCCCGACCCTGGATTGAACTCGACGTACTTGCTGCCGAAGCTCTTGGCCACTGCGAGACCACGGTCCGTATAGAACTTCTTGCTCAGCGCAACGTCGGCGACGCCAAGCAGCAGAACGATTCGCTCGATCGCCGGGGTGGCCGGTCCGCCGCCCTTCTTGATGTTCGTGCCGACTTTCCAGATCGAGCCGTCCGGGACCTGGATCACTCCCGAGTAGCCACCCCAGATCTGCTTCTTGGGCGGCTTCACCGGCACGGCACCTGCATGCAGGGCCGTCCCGATGAACGCGTCGACGCTGGCCGGGCCGGAGACGTCCGCGCTCAGGGTGAAGCCGCGGAAGCCCGTCGTCGGAGCGTCCGAGCCACGCACGTGCAGTTCGCGCCCGAACCCGAACACCGAGGTGTAGAACTCGTTCGCTTCCCTGGCGTCGGATGCTTCGAGCGTCACATGGCGGATGGCGGTCATCGGTGATCCCTTCGGTCGAATCGGTGCTCGCTCTGTTGACGTGTGAGGCCTCGCCTTTGTGACTGATGCCGTGTCGACTGCGATCTCACCAGCGGGGGAGCGCTGGCAGGTGCCGGGTTCGACCTTTCTCCTCTTGCTCCTCGAGAGCGAGATCGGTGGCGTGCGTGCACGCCTCTGACGGTCGGTCTTGGATCCGGTCAGGCGCTCGGATGGCAGGAGGAGTCGCGGCGCGCAACGGGCGCTCTGTTGCGTGGGCGCGTCGATCAGCTCGGTGGCGGTCCTGCTGCGCCGCGCTGGCGCATGGTTGCGCGAAGGTCGCCGACCGGTCCGAGATGCCGGAGCTTGTCTGGGCTGGTGACGGAGTGGATGGTCTGGATCTTTCCGTCGAGGATTTCCAGTGTCCAGGTACCGATGACGTGGCCGTCTCGGTCACGCAGGACGGCTCCGGGATTGCCGTTGAGTTCGCGGCGCTCGATGACCGCGCCGGCGGCGAGCAGCGGGGGCACTGTGGCGACCAGGATCCGTGCCGCCTTGGCGGCGCCGAACGTGCCGCCTTGTCCGCCGGCCGTGCCGCCACCGTCGTTGACGGCGACGACGTCGGCAATCAGCAGCTCTCGGAGTCGGTCGAGGTCTCCGTCGCAGAGGGCGTCGAAGAACCGGTCGGCGATCTCCATGCGCTTTTGCCGGTCGACCTCGAAGCGCGGTCGCCCCTGTTGCATGTGTCGGCGGGCCCGGTTGGCGAGCTGGCGGCAAGCGGACTCGGACCGCCCCACGGCTCCGGCGATCTCGTCGTAGCCGAATCCGAACACCTCGCGGAGCACGAAGACTGCACGTTCGAGCGGGCTGAGCCGTTCCAACAAGAGCAATGCCGCCATCGACATGGAGTCGGCCAGCTCGTTGGCGCGCTCGGGATCCTCGTACGGGTCGGTGGGAAGGGTGTCGGTGGGCAGCGGCTCGGGGAACCACGGTCCAACGTAGGTCTCTCGACGGACCCGGGCCGAGCGCAGCACGTCGATCGCGATCCGGGTGACCACGGTGGACAGGTAGGACTTCGGCGACTCGGGTTGGACCGTGCCGGACATGTAGCGCAGCCAAGTCTCCTGCACTGCGTCCTCCGCTTCGGTCACGCTGCCCAAGATCCGGTAGGCGATCGAGAAGAGCAGCGGGCGAAGCGCCTCGAACTCGCCGGTTCGCGTCATGTCTCGAGTCTCCTGCTGCCGGGGGTCTGTGTGAAGTGCTCGTACACGAGACGACACGAGCAGCCGGTTTGTGACATGCGCCGGCCGTCCCCTGGTTGATGTCACACGCCGAACCGTTGCCTCGTCTCATGGGCACACGCCACCACCAGGGTGGCTTTGCCAAGGGAGATGCGATGAACGTTGCCTTGTGGATCGTGGCCGGTTTGTTGGCCGTCGGCTTCGGGGCTGGCGGTGTCGCCATGCTGGCGATGTCCAAGGAGCGGTTCCGTGCCATCAGCTCGGCCCAGCACTATGTCGATGACTTCGATCCCCGGTTCATCAAGGCACTCGGGGCCCTCAAGGTGCTGGCCGCGGCGGGCCTGATCCTGCCTGCGATCTTCGACATCGCAACGGTCCTGGTGCCATTGGCTGCGCTCGGCCTCGTGCTGGTCATGACCGGGGCATCCACAGTCCGGATCGTGCGGCGCGAGTGGGGCAGTCTGCTGGGCGACCTCGGCTGGTTCGCTCTGGCCGCGTTCGTCGCGTGGGGACGGTTCGGGCCGGAGTCCTTCGTGGGCTGAGGTGGTTGCCCGGCCACCTTGCGGGCCGGGGCTCAATCGAGGATCAGGGGTCTTCGACGGAGGCGATGATGTAGCGATGAACGGCGGCATCGATGATCGCGGTCTGCTGGTCGTCGCTCGGTCCCGAGCCTCGGAACGCGAGCAACTGTTCCTCGCTCTCCCATCGCTCATACACGCGGACGCGACTCGCGTCGATGGTGTCGGCGGTGATCGAGAAGTCGAGGCATCCCTCGGTTGCCAGCGCGGCCCGGACGACCGGGGCACACGCCGCGACGTACGAGTCGCGTTCGGTGGGGTCGACGGTGAGGTGTCCGGCGATGATGAGCATGTGGTGTCGACGGCCTCCGGCCGTTGGGTCATCGGTGGCTGGCGGCGTTCACGTGGTCGTTGAGCGGGGCTGGTAGCGGACGTCGAGTTCGACGAAGGCGCCGTCGTCAGCTTGTTCGAGCAGGAGCGGCTCGCCACCGGGATGGTCGTAGAGGCGGATGCCGTCGCCGAGGAGGACCGGCGCGATGTGCAGGTCGAGTTCGTCGACGAGGCCGAGTTGGAGCAGTTGGCCACCGATGGTGGGGGAGAGCACTTCGACGTTCTTGCCGCCGGCGGCGTCGAGCGCGATCGCCACGGCCTCGGCGACGTCGCAGTCGAGGAAGGTGACGCCGTCGGCGGGGGTGGCGTCGTCTGGGTGGTGGGTGAGCACGAAGATCGGGCCACTCCACGCTCCGCCGTACACGGCGGTCGGATCGGGGAAGGCGTCCCAACCGCGACGGCCACCGAGCACCGCACCGGTCGTGGCCACGTACTCCTCGATCACTCCCGGGCGTCCGGTGAAGCCCGCACCCAACCAGTTCATGTCGTGGTCGGGCCCGGCGACGAACCCGTCGAGCGACATCGAGAAGTGCAGGAGGACCTTGCCGCCCGTGGTTTGTGGGGTCGGGCTGTTCATGCGGTCACCGTAGGACGACCACTTGTGAGGTGCAAGTGGTATGTTCCTGGTCGTGTCTCGCCGTCTCGAACGCTCCGGTTGCCCGATCAACCTGACCACCGAACTCCTCGGTGACTCGTGGAGCCTCGTGGTGCTGCGTGACGTGATGTTCGGCGGCCCCCGGCATTTCAGTGGGCTCCATCGCGACTCGCTCGAGGGCATTGCCACCAACATCCTCGCCAGCCGTTTGGAGCACCTCCTCGACGCCGGGCTGCTGTCCAAGCACCCGGACCCGGGTCATCGTCAGCGCTCCATCTACCGCCTCACCGAGTCGGCAATCGACCTGGTCCCGGTGATGGCGACACTGGGCGCATGGGGGAGTCGATGGCTTCCCGTCACCGACGAGCTCGCGGCCCGGGCCTTGGTCCTCGCCGAAGGCGGACCCGCGATGTGGAGTCAGTTCATGGACGAGCTCCGCACCGTCCACCTCGGGGCGCCGGCCCACGATCCTGGCGGGGCCTCCGTTCACGAACGCCTCGCCGAAGCGTTCGAGCGTGCGCGAGCCGAGACATAGTCCCCCGGCAACGACCCGGACGCATTCGCCGCCACGCTCCGCGAGGTGCTCCGCGAGCGCCGAAGATCTCTCCAAGATCTCGAGCGTCACCGATGAGTCGGCGCCATCGCTACCGTCCAACCTGTATGGCCACCTTTGTCCTCGTTCCAGGTGCGGGCGGAGAAGCTTGGTATTGGCACCTGGTCGCGCCGTTGCTCGAGGCGGCCGGGCACCGTGCTGTCCCGGTCGAACTGCCTGCGAGCGACCCCGAGGCTGGGCTCGACGCCTACGTTGAAGTAGCGCTCGATGCCGTCGACTCGCCCGAGGGGCATGTGGTCGTCGTCGGGCAGTCCCTCGGGGGATTCACCGCGCCCGTGGTCGCCGAGCGCCTCGGCGCCGCCATGCTCGTCTTCGTCGCAGCCATGATCCCGAAGCCAGGTGAGACCGCCGGCGAGTGGTGGACCGACAGCGGCTTTGTCGAACTGTGGGGGGACCAGGAGATCGACGACATGGAGCACTTTCTCCACGACCTTCCACCGGACGTGCTTCAGAAAGCCTTGCAGCGAGGCGAGGTCGATCAGACGAGCCGCGTCATGACGGACCCGTTCCCGCTGTCATCTCTGCCGGCGATCCCGATTCGGGGGATTGCAGCGACGAACGATCGCTTCTTCCCGGTCGCCTTCATGGACCGTCTCATTCGTGACCGCCTCGGCGTGGAGCCGGAGCACATTGCCGCCGGCCACCTTCCGGCGCTGGCCAACCCGACGGGGCTCGTCGAGATGCTCTTGGCCGAACACCCATCCTCGAGCCGGTAGTCATTCCCCGTCTCGCAGCAGATCGCGAGATCTCGCTCACCCGTCAAGCGGTCGACGGCCAGGACGTCGCCGCTGCGCATCAGCAGGCCCGCCCGGTTCATCGCCACCCCACTGCGCAACCATTGGTTGCATCTCTGCTGCTCCTGTGCCACGATGACGCAACCAACGGTTGCACATAGGAGCGCAGGATGGAACACGAGACGATCGAGCGGTTCGTCGAGATCGACGCCACACCGGAGACGGTGTTCGAGGTCATCACCAAACCCGAGCATGTTCGCCAGTGGTGGCCCGACGACGCGGACTTCGATCCGACGCCGGGCGCCACCGGCCACCTCGTGTTCGGCGACCCGTCGTCGCCGGACGCCCAGGTGCCGCAGATCACGATCGTCGCCGCCGAAGCGCCGCGGTTGTTCTCGTTCCGCTGGGTGTATCCCGAGGGCGAGGTGGCGGGTCCCGACAACTCGCTGCTCGTCACATTCGAGCTGACGCCCCGGGGGTCGGGCACGGTCCTGCGCATGTACGAGACCGGTTTCGCGGACAAGGGCTGGGAGCAGGACGTGGTCGAGGCCGAGTACCGCGACCACTGCTCGGGCTGGGACCACTTCCTCCCGCAGCTCGTGGACTACGCCCCCACGGTCGGGGCGAGCGCATGACCACGGACATCGACGACGACCTGTGGTCGGCCGTGGGCGAACCGACGCGTCGGCGGATGCTCGATCTCCTCCTCGCCGACGGATCTGCGACGGCGACGAGTCTCGCCGAACGACTCCCGGTCACCCGCCAAGCGGTCGCCAAGCACCTGGGCGTGCTCGACCGTGCCGGCATCGTGCGCAGCACGACCGAAGGTCGGGAGCGCCGGTTCCGCATCGACGACCGCGAGCTCGCGCGAGCAGTCGAGCAACTCACGACGGTCGGACATGCCTGGGATGGACGACTCCGACGCATCGCCCGGATCGCCGAAGAGATCGAGCGTGAACAGCGGCACCGCAACGACCAGACCGATCACGAACAGACCAACCAAGGAGACACCCCATGACCACCATCCATCACCGCGTCGGTGCACGCACCGAGAGCACCGCCCCGGTCTACGAGGCCTTGACCACCATCGACGGTCTCGCGGCCTGGTGGACCGTCGACACCACCGGAGACGCCTCGATGGGTGGGAAGATCGAGTTCCGGTTCCCGCCCGGCGGCTTCGACATGGAGGTGGTCGAGCTCGAACCGGGTGCCTTCGTCCGGTGGCGGGTGGTCGACGGACCGCCGGAGTGGATCGGCACCCACATCGAGTTCCGACTGTCCCGCAGCGACGGATACACCATCGTGAACTTCGCCCACACCGGGTGGGCCGAGCCCGTGGAGTTCCTCTCCCACTGCAGCACGAAGTGGGCGACGTACCTGCTCAGCCTCAAGCAGTACGTCGAGACCGGCACCGGCTCACCCTCGCCGGACGACATCCAGATCAGCGACTGGCACTGAGTGCTCGACGTTCGGGGCCTCGTCGTCGAACTCGAGGTGCGACGTCGAGCTGTCCGGGAACCCAGGACCGACGCGCATCGTCGAACCAGCATGCGTGTGATCCGGCTTCTGCTCCTCGTCACGGCTCTGGTCCTGGTCGCTGCCTGCAGCGACGATGCGGGCGAGGTCGCGTCCGGACCGGCGAGCGAGGTCCCGAACCGAACGGCCGAGTTCGTGGGCGAGGTCACGTCGGTGACGCCCTTCGAGCCGATCATCGAGGACTGCATCGACCCCGCCGACGCCGACCCCGACGGCACCGTCTCCGACGCGGACCCGCTGTTCTGCACTGACGCCGACAACACCTCGCTCGGACATGTCCTCGTCGAGGAGGTGCCCGGGGTGCAGGAGGGCGACAAGATCTCGCTCCACGTGGACGGCTCAACTGCGATCTTCCTCGAAGGCGACGATGGCCCCACCCCAGCGACGTTCGCCGACCTCACCGAGCGTGCCGTCGTCGAGGCCTGGGTCGACGGACCCGTGGCCGAGTCCTACCCGATGCAGGCCAAGGCGTCTGTGCTACTCGTGAAGGCATGAGGACACCGCGATGATCGAACGCCCCCGGAAACGCCCGTCACGATGAGTCGCTCGCCGCAGACACTCAGCGTCGAGGATCGGCGAGTGCTCGCCGCCTGGGCGGCCGACTGTGCCGAGCACGTCCTGCCGATCTTCGAGCGCACCGCACCGGATGACCCGAGGGTCCGATCCGCGATCGACCAGGCACGTCGCTTCGCCGAGGGAGACCTGGATCCGGCCGAGGCGGTGCGTCGTCGGGGCGGCGATGCCGGTGCATCGGCCCGGGACGCGTCGACGCCGGCGGCCAAGGCTGCTGCCTACGCCGCCGAACAGGCCGCCGCCGTCGCGCACATGGGTGCGCACGCCCTCGGAGCGGCCGGCTACGCCGCGAAGGCGGTGGTGCTCGAGAGCGACAGCGACACCGACGACAACTTGGTCGTGCGGTCGACCGCACGACATCTCGTGGCCGTAGCGCCCGTGAGCGCGATCCGCGCCCTGTCCTCGCTTCCGGCGCTGGGGGTGAACGGCAGCGGTCCCCTCGGTCCCGGTCGTCTGGCCATGGGACACGTCGGTGACACCATCCGAGAGATCCAGCGACTCGTGGACAGCGACGCTGCTCGTCAGGATCGCGGCGAGCTGTCCGGATGAGGTGGCTCGGGATCAACGACGACGTCGAGACCCGACTCGAAGACGACCTCGCCGTGATCGCCGAACCGTTGCATAGCACGGTGCAACTGTTCGCCAGCGACTTCCGTCTCCTCCAACTCGCCGCGCACTGACGGCGCATCGCTGGCGCCGTGGATGAGCACTGCGTTTGCCCACCAGTACGTCGCCACGTGAGTTGTGGTCACGGACGTGAACCCGGCTCGGCGGAGTTCGTCGACCCATGCCCGTGCTGGGCGTTCATGGGTGTGGCGTTGCCGTTCGGGGGCGAACTGCCCGACCAGCACGGGAAGAAGGAAGCCGTCGATCACGAGCTGGTCGTGTTCGTACTCGGCCACCCCGGCCTCATACGCCGCAGCGGCGTAGTCGGCATGACCGGGCGAACGATCGTTGAAGGCGGGGACGTCGAACTCGACGACCGCCAACGAGCGAGTGCGTCGCGCCAGCTTCCGCAGCGAATCGATGCACTCCTGTGGCGGCAGTGTGTGGAGCGCGAACGTCGACTGGACGGCGTCCCAGACATCGTGCGGACGATCGGTGAACAGGTCCTCGAAGCCCGCGCGGGTGGTTCGAACGTCGTCGACGACGCGAGCGACGCGGGCGACCGCCTTCTCCAGCATCGCAGTCGACGGTTCGAGGAGGTGGATCCGCTCGCATGAGGTCGGGAGCACCGCGGCGGTGATCCGACCGTCCCCGCAGCCGATGTCCAACAGCGAGGCCGGACGACGACGTTCGTTCAACTCGGCCAACACCTGGATCGTCTGCGCGTACAGGTCGACATTGGATCCGCCGGAGATGAATCGCTCGAATGCGGCAGGGTCGACGTAGACCGCAGTGCTGGCCGGTCCGACGAGATGGCGAGCGAGATGTGCGGCCAGCGGCGACGACCGCTCCACACGGCCGCATTCCACGACCGCGGCGTTGGTGTCACCCGCAGCGAGGTGGAGGAGCGCGTCAGCGACGCTCACGAACCGGTGCCTCTTCCAGGTGTCGGTCTTGGCTTTCGTCGTTGGGTGACATCGTCGGCGTCGATCAGTTGGGGTCGAAGCCGACGAAATCGGACTCAGAGAATGACTTCGCTTCGACGAGCACGATCCAGTTGCCGGAGTTGTCGCGGATGAGTGCCTCGACGCCGTACGGTCGATCCTCGGGCTCTTGGATGAACTCGACGCCCTTTGCGACGAGCTCTTTGTGCGTCTTGTGGCAGTCGTCGACGTTGAGGCCGACGCCGGGCATGTTGCCCTCGGCTTGCGCCCGTTGCATCGCAGCGATGAGGTCGTCGGACAGTGGCTTGCTCGGCGTCGTCAAGTGCAGGTCGAGTTCGGGTTGGGATGGATGCCCGACGGTCACCCATCGAAAGTCCTCGCCGAGTGTGATGTCGTCGCGGGCCTCGAAGTCCAAGATGTCGGTGTAGAAGGCGAGCGATTCGTCGAGGTCGGTGACCCAGACAGTGGCAAGGGAAACGTTGGTGATCATGAAGCGCACGCTAGGTGTCGTCGTCGGGGGCCTGCTTCTCCTCAGTTGCGGACTTTCGCTCCACCAGACCCCACATGAGCACGTAGCAACCTGGGATCCTGGGAGCATTGCCGCCGTAGCGCCGCTGGAACTCGCTCGGTGACTCACCGACGATCTGTGTGAAGCGGCTGCTGAACGATCCGAGGCTCGCGAACCCGACAGCGAAGCAGACCTCGGTCACACTCAGGTTGGTCGACCGCAGCAGATCTTGCGCCCGCTCGATCCGCCGTTCAGAGAGATACGCAGCCGGCGTCACTCCGTACGTGTCAGCGAAGAGCCGATGAAAATGCCACTTGCTGAGCGTCGCGATCGACGCGAGCTGCTCGACATCGAGGTGTCCGGCGAAGCGGCGGTCTGCGTGATCGCGCGCTCGACGCAACTGCACCAAGACCTCTGTACTCGGACGGGCCGCCACCGAAACGAGGGTAGACAACACGAACTGGTCAGAGTCGCAGCCGGTTCTCGAGGTCCGCTTGGTCGGCGGCGGTGTAGACGACGAGTTGCATCCCTGGTTGGTCGAGGACTGCGAGCCGGTGGTGGTCGAGTTCGAGGCGTCCGGCCACGGGATGGTCGAAGAGTCGGCGTGTGGTGGTGAATGACGCGACGTCGCCGGCCGTCCACAGCTGAGTGAACCGGCTGGAGGTCTCGGTGAGCCTGTCGACGACGGCTTCGATGGCCGGGTCGTTCGGCCAGGCGGCGCGATGGAGTCGGAACTGGGCGACGAGGCGGACGAGTTCTTCGTCGTGGTCGGCCATGAGCTGGGCGAGGTCGTCGTCGCAGAACACCAGGTCGAGCAGGTGCGGCGGCTCGTCCCTGTGGCGGTGCAGGCTCGGGAACAGGGCGGCTTCTGCTTCGTTCCAGGCGACCATGTTCCAGGCGCGGTCGAGAAGATAGGCCGGGCTCGGATGCAGCCGCTCGACGAGTGCTCGCAGTTCTGCGGTGACGGCGACCGGGCCGGCGTCGACGTCAGCGGGCTGGAATCCGGCGAGGCCGAAGAGGTGGCCCCGCTCCGTGTCGTCGAGGCGGAGTGCCCGACCGATGGCGTCGAGGACATCGGCGGAGACGGCCTGCGCGCGGCCTTGCTCGAGTTTGGCGAGCCAGGAGACGGTCACGCCCGCAAGCGAGGCGAGTTCCTCGCGTCGTAGGCCGACGCCTCGCCGTCGCCCGGTGGGGAAACCGAAGTCGGTCGGCTCGAGCCGGGCCCGCCTCGAGCGCAGGAACGCCCCCAATTCGCCTGTGCGCACGGGCCCGAGGGTAGTACTCGCAGTGCCACCTCCAGCCGGGGCTTCCTGCACGGCGGGCGGGCTGCGATGGTCGACGTCGGAACCCCGACCCGGAGGCAACCTTGCCCGAGCTCCGCTCACGCACATCGACCGCTGGACGCAACATGGCTGGCGCACGCGCCTTGTGGCGTGCGACCGGTATGACCGACGACGACTTCCACAAGCCGATCGTCGCCATTGCGAATTCCTTCACCCAGTTCGTGCCTGGGCATGTGCACCTCCGTGATGTGGGCCGGATCGTGGCCGAGTCGATCGAGTCCGGTGGCGGTGTGGCGAAGGAGTTCAACACCATCGCCGTCGACGACGGCATCGCGATGGGGCACGACGGAATGCTCTACAGCCTTCCGAGCCGGGATCTCATCGCCGACTCCATCGAGTACGTCGTCAACGCGCACTGTGCCGATGCGCTGGTGTGCATCTCGAACTGCGACAAGATCACGCCCGGGATGCTCATGGCGGCCATGCGGCTCGACATCCCCACGGTCTTCGTGTCCGGCGGTCCCATGGAGGCGGGCCGGACCAGCCTCGGGGGGAGCGAGGTCCGGGTGGATCTGATCTCGGCCATGGCGATCGCCGCGCAGCCCGACGCCACCGATGAGGACGTGGACGCGGTCGAGCGATCGGCGTGCCCCACGTGCGGGTCGTGCTCCGGCATGTTCACGGCGAACTCGATGAACTGCCTGACCGAGGCGCTCGGACTGGCGCTACCCGGAAACGGCACGGTCCTGGCGACCCACGCCGATCGTCAACAGCTCTTCGTCGACGCGGGGCGGGCAGTGATCGAACTCGCGCATCGGTGGTACCGGGACGGTGACGACACTGCGCTTCCGCACCGGATTGCCGGACGCGCGTCGTTCATGAACGCCATGGCGATGGACATCGCCATGGGCGGGAGCACGAACACCGTGCTTCATCTCCTCGCCGCAGCGCGGGAAGGTGCAGTGGACTTCGACCTCGACGACATCGACGACCTGAGCCGACGCGTGCCCCAACTGTGCAAGGTGGCACCGGCGACAGATCGCTACTACGTCGAGGACGTGCACCGCGCCGGCGGGGTGATCGCACTTCTGGCCGAACTGCGACGCGCCGGGCTGCTGGATCCGACGACCCCCACCGTTCACGCTCCGACCCTCGGCCACGCGATCGACCGGTGGGACGTGACCGCCGATCACTGCAGCGAAGACGTCGAGCGCTTCTACCGTGCGGGCCCTGCTGGGCGGCGCACCCAAGAACCGTTCAGTCAGGACTGTCGGTGGGACGAACTGGACACCGACCGCGAGTCCGGCTGCGTCCGTGACGTCGAACACGCGTACAGCGACGACGGCGGTCTCGCCGTGTTGCACGGAAACCTGGCCCCGGATGGCTGCATCGTGAAGACCGCCAGCGTCGATCCTGGGATGCTCGTCTTCAGCGGGCCCGCTCGGGTCTACGAGAGCCAGGACGATGCCGTCGAAGGCATCCTCGGCGGGAGCGTCGAACCTGGCGACGTGGTCGTGGTCCGCTACGAGGGACCTCGGGGAGGGCCAGGTATGCAGGAGATGCTGTATCCGACCACCTACCTCAAGAGCCTCGACCTGGCGACGTCGTGCGCACTCATCACCGACGGCCGCTTCTCCGGAGGATCCTCAGGACTGTCGATCGGACACGTCTCCCCGGAAGCCGCCGGTCGCGGCCCCATCGGCCTGGTGCGCGATGGCGACCGGATCGACATCGACATACCCGAACGTTCGATACACCTCGCTGTCGACCAGCGCGTGCTCGACCGGCGCGTGCTCGAAGAGGCCGAACGCGGCGGTGACGCGTGGACGCCGAAAGCTCGTCGCCGCAGCGTCAGCACCGCCCTACGTGCCTACGGGGCGCTCGCGAGCTCAGCATCGACGGGGGCAGCACGCGATCTGTCGGTCCTCACCCGCACGCCCTCCACGGGAGCAGACATCACGAGCGCCGAACGCTCACGCCGTTGACCCGTCCGAGAGTGACCTGACGGCGCGGATTCGGCGCCTCCGTCTGCCTTGGGGGCGAACACGATCTCGTCGAGCGGACCCGTGACGACGCCGACGCGGAGGGCGCCGACCTCGCCGGGCGATTCTTCATCGCGGCGATCGAAGCAGTCCGGTCCGTCGAGGAGATGCCGGGCATCGGGTGGCCGATCGTCGGTGAGCGCATCGGCGGTCCGGCTCCTCGCTGACAAGCAAGACCTGGACGAACTCTTGGGCGGCGAGATCTGACCGGGTCCGAGCGCGTTCGGCCGTGCCGACCCGTCCCTTGACGCTTTCTCCCGTCCCATCCCGTACAGACCACAAACAGACCACATTCAGGCCACGTGTGGACGGGATCCGGGGGTACGGGCTGTCACGGCCAGTGGACCGAAAACCTGCGCTGACCTGCAAAGATGCAGGTCAGGCGGCATGTGGAAAACTCCGGCGCGCGTGGTTCGGGACGCAGAGGTCGGGAGTTCAAATCTCCCCCACCCGACCAAGGTAAACATGCAGGTCAGAGGTGGTTTTCCGCTTCCGGTCCCGAGTGTGGTCTGAGGCCGTCAGACCACAGATAGACCACATTCGGTGGCGGCGTGAGGCCGAGTCCGCTCGCTGCGTCGTTCCCGGGCCTCGAAGAATCGCTATGGCGCGGTCGGCCTGTTGGCGGACACGACAGAGATGAGCCACTCGACGTTCGAGGGCAGGCACGTTCTCAGTCACGCCTCGAGGGTGGACCGCAGTCTGGTTGGGTCGCTCGGTGGTGCTCGGGTCGGGAGCGTCGAGTTCATCTCCTGGCAGCGACCGCGGGAGACGTGCTGTTACTCAGCACTGGCGGGTGCTGCAGATCAACCGTTCGCGAGCGGTCGATCTGAGCTGTCATCGGTCGATGCTGATGCCGACGACCTCGATCGTGTCGTCATCCAGGAGCACGCCGTATACGACAGAGGCGCGGACCAGAAGGCCCGGAGCGATCAGCATCCGACCTCCGGATGTCCCTTCGATGATCTCGGGCAGATGATCGAAGCCCGAAGCGAGGCGTTCGACGACAGCCGGAAGTTCGAGAACGATGAAGTCGCCAACGGACGCCTCGCCGAGCGGACCTCGGTCTTGCGGAAGGTGCGTGTCGAGTTGGTCGAAGGCCGCTGGGGAGACTCGGACGGTGCGGCGTTCAGCCGCCATCTGAGGCTCGGGAGGTGGTGCCGCGGTGCTCCATGAGGGTGCGGCCCTCCCGGCGGATTCTGTCGACGAACTCGTCGGGGAGCGTCGACAGGTCAGTGACGACCCGCTCGTCGAGTAGGCGCTGACGCTCGGCGGGCGTCAGCTTCTCGAGTTCCTCGGCGCTCCAAATGCGATCATCGCTCACATCCCCAGACTACAGGTCGGGTCCGACAGGCTTGCCGGAGTCCGCCCCCTATCGCACACGCCGATCATCCGATCTCCGGAGACTCGGCGTGCGGCAGATCGGCGCATCTTCGGAGACGTCCACCGGCGAGGTTCGGGGGCACCTGGTCCGCCGGGAGCCCGTCGCGAATCCGGCGTTCGTGGGCGATGCGGATGGCGTCATTGGAGTGGGTTATCCGGTGGCGACCGGCGTGGTCTGGGCCAGGGCGATCCGCCACCTGCGGTCATCACGAACGGCGACGTAACTCAGGGCGCCCCGAGAGGCGAGGTCACCACCATCGGATCGAGCATCGTTCACGTGCTTGCTGCAGCTGATCAGAGCGACGTCGGGGCGCAGGTAGCGGATGTCGTGGACCTCGACCGATGTTGTGACGTCGGCGAGCGGGGACGCTAGGGCCGCCTCCATCGCGGAGCGGAGCTCCCGGATCCCGAGTACGCGCCTGCCGCCGAAGTTGACGATCACCGTTTCGCTCGTGTGCAGCGCCAGGAACGGCTCGACATCGGACTGGCTCGCCTGAGCCAAGTTGACGAGCTCTACGAGCTCTTGATCGGTGTCGTTCATGTCGATGCCCTCCAGTATTGCGGAGCGATCTGCTCCGCGATACTGAGAATAATGCGGAGTGGATCGCTCCGCAATACCCTGGTCGGGGTGGGTCAACGACATCGGCAGGCGCGACGAAGCGAAGTCGAACGCAACGACGAGGCGCTCTTGAGCGCCGCTCGCGCCGTATTCGCCGAGGCCGGCGTGCGTGCGACGGTGGCGTCGATCGCAGCCCGTGCGGGTGTCGGGGTCGGCAGCCTGTACCGCCGGTACCCCACCAAACAGGCGCTGCTCCAGCATCTGTGCCTGCTCTCATTGAAGGAGTACCTCGCAGCGGCGGAGTCTGGGCTTGCCGCATCGGACCCATGGGACGGTTTGGCGCAGTACGTCACGGCTGCCGTGCGCATTGGCACCGGCTCGCTCGGTCCGATCGCCGGGACGATCGAGGTCACCACGGAGATGTCGACAATCAGCGCCCAAGGTGACGCCGCTGCAAGCGAGGTGATCCAACGGGCGCGAACGGCGCAGGTGCTGAGACCGGACGTCAACGACGTCGACATCGCACTCCTCATCGAACAGTTGGGCCGCTCACCACTCGTCGAACAGATCGCGAGGCAAGGTCGAACGGACTTGCTCGATGCTGCCGAGGGCGCACGTGAGCGCCTCATCCGGCTCGCGCTCGACGGCCTACGAGCGGCCCCAGCCGACCCGCTGCCCGGCCCCGCCCCCCAATGGGAGCTCTTCACGGAACGGTGGGCACGGCCGGACCACGCCGGCCGCTCCGCGACCTGACGGAACCGGGCCGACCACGATCTTGGAACCTCGTGCCCCGAATGTGCCGGTGGTGGGCGCTCCTATCAGCTGTCCCCTAATCGCGTCTCCGAACGCGTCGAGGGCACGACAGATCGGCGCTTCTGGGAGGGGTCGCTTGTGGAGTTCAGCCTCTGAGATATCTCGAGGCCTCAGATGCACCTACAGGTCTGGTCGTGACATGCCGATGATCCACGTAGCCCTGAGGGGCACGCCTGGTCGGGACGAACGGCGCCACAAGCGCCGTGCCCCGGAAGGCTCGACGCGACCTCTCCCCCAAAGCAACAGAAGAGAGAACCGTCATGTCCCCCCGAATCGCCCCACCGTCCCTGTCGCGCCCGCACCCACGACGTCGACGTGCGCTCGGCACCACTCTGGCCCTGCTACTGACAGCCGCCTCGGCGATGGCCGTGTCGCCCGCCGGGGCGGCCACACCATCGGTCGATCTCGGGGCAGCGGACAACTTCGCCGTTCTCGCCGGATCGGGCATCACGAACGCCGGCCCCACCACCATCTCCGGCGACGTCGGGACCTTCCCCACCCCGACCGAGACCGGTTTCGGGTCATTGACCCTGACCGGCACCGACCACGCGGGAGACGCCGTCACCCAACAGGCGAAGGACGACCTCGTCACCGCATACGACGACGTCGCCGGCCGCGGACCCACGACCGAGATCGCCACTGATCTCGCCGGACAGACCCTCGTCCCCGGCATCTACGACGCGGCCGACGGCACGTTCGGGAACACCGGGGTGCTCACCCTCGACGGCCAAGGTGAGACCGACCCCGTCTTCGTGTTCCAGACGGCCACCACGCTGATCACCGGGTCGGGCAGCTCGGTCGTCCTCGTCAACGGCGCAGATGCGTGCAACGTCTACTGGAAGGTCGGGAGCTCGGCCACGCTGGGCACCGCGTCCGAACTCACCGGCAACGTGCTCCCCCTGGCATCGATCACCCTCACCACCGCAGCCACGCTCGAAGGACGCGCACTCGCCCGCAACGGTGCCGTCACGATGGACACCAACACCATCACCCGCTCCGCCTGTGCAGCGCCCACGGACACCACCTCGACCGTGGAGTCGAGCGACACCACCACGGCCTCGGAAAGTCCGGTGACGTTCACTGCGACAGTCGAGGGCGGCGACGGCTCGACACCCACGGGCATCGTGGAGTTCTTCGACGACGCCACCTCGATCGGTACCGCTCCCCTCGGCGCTGACGGGACGGCCGAATTCACGACGACCGCCCTCAGCGAAGGCAGCCACACGATCACGGTCGTCTACCTCGGCGCCCCCGGATACGGATCCAGCACGTCCACCGACCTCACCCAGATCGTGCAGACACCGTCCAGCCCACCGGGGCCGGCCGTGCCAGGAATCCCGACGACATCGTCCGCACCGGCCACGCCGACGGCAACACGAGCACCCGCCACCCCCGCCACCCCCGCCTTCACCGGCTGACCTCCAACCGGTCTTTTGCTCTCGATCCGGGATGTATCGTTTGCGATACACTTCGCGATATGGTGATGCGATGGAGTTCGCCGTGTTGCTGCGCCGGTCGCGGTCGGCTGCTGGTCTGACCCAGACAGATCTGGCCGATCGGTCGGGGATCGCTCGCCCGAACGTGGCCGCGTACGAGGCGGGGCGGCGTGAGCCGAAGTGGTCGACGGCGCAGCGGTTGCTCGCCGCAGCCGGTCGGCCACTCGTCGTCGACGAGCCGGTGGAGTGGCGGTGGACGGCGACGAGGCGTCCCTATGCCGTCGCTTCGAGGTTGTGGCGTCTGGATCCGAGCGAAGCGCTGCGACGGGTCGATCTCCCCGCGCACCTGTGGTGGAGCAGCTCGGGCAGGACGGTCGATCTCGCCGTTCGAGCGGATCGGCTGCGCGCCTACGAGATCGTGCTGCGTGAGGGGACGCCGGCTGACATCGTCGGCGTGGTCGACGGAGTCCTGCTCTGTGAGGCGTGGCCCGAGTTGGTGCTGCCGGCGGCGGCACGAGACGCGTGGGAACGCTCGATCGACGACCTCGGGCACCCGGCTGGCGCGATCGCCTCGTGACCGCCCTCGATCCGAACCAACTCGCAGTCGCTCGCTTGATCTTCTCCCTGCCCTCGGCACGTGGCTACGCGCTCGCGGGAGGAGCAGCGTTGTTGGCGGTCGGCGTGATCGATCGCCCGACCCGCGACGTCGACGCCTTCGTCGCCGCTCGACCCGGTGCATCGCCCGGAGACGTGCGACCACTCGTCAGCGAGGCAGCGCCCGCGCTCGAAGCGACGGGATGGACTGTCGAGACGATGCGTCTGCACCAGACGTTCGCTCGGTTGGGCGCGAAGCGCGAGTCCGGTGTCGTCGAGATCGACCTCGCGGTGGACTCGCCGCCGCTGTTTCCCGTCGGCGATGTCGACGGGATCCCGGTCCTGGCCTTGGAGGACCTTGCGGCGCGCAAGATCCTCGCCATCCTCGACCGCGCCGAGGGGCGAGACTTCACCGACCTGCTCGTGCTCGCGGAGCGCTTCTCGCCAGCGGAGTGCATCGAGTGGGCGCGACGCCTCGACGAAGGGATCACTCCAGCGACGATCGCCGCATCCTTCGAGAAGCTCGACCGGCTCGGAGATCACGAACTCCCCACGGATGACCCGGACCGACTCCGGGCATCGTTTGTCGCATGGAGCCACGACCTTCGCCCGACCTGAGGTGCGACGCGCTCCATCGCTCAGGTCGCGCGCGGCGTGGTCGTCCGGTGCTGTCCGTCCACGTCCGGCAGTCCGCTCCTCCTTGCCGTGTTCGGTCGCCAGCGTCCCCTCGCCGATCTTCGGGCGGGGTCGCCTCGACCACTTCGCCTTCCGCGCCGCCTCGCTCGACGACTTCGACCAGCTACGTGACCGACTCGTCGAGCGGGGGTGCAGCGATGGATTCGTGACGGATTTCGGTCACGTCCTCAGCGTGTTCTTCCGAGACCCCGAAGGACTCGAGGCCGAGGTGTGCGTTGCGAACCCCGACGGCGTGCCCGGTCAGGTGAACCCGCCTGGCACGCCCGCCGCCCGCTATCACGGCTGAACGCTGAGCCAGCCAGTTGCCCGAGCACGCGGGAGCGGGTGAAGTCGGTGGACTCGCGTCGGCAGTCGGTTGCCTACAGCAGGTCGTGGTCCCGCGCCGCTTGCACTGCGGGTTTGCGCCCGTCGACGCCGAGCTTGCGGTAGATGGCTCTGCAGTGGGTCTTGACGGTGTTGAGCGACACGTAGAGCTCGCCGGCGATCTCTCGCTGCGTCAGCTTCGACGGGAGGTAGCGCAGCACCGCCAGCTCGCGGTCGGTGAGTTGTTCGACGAGTCCGTCGGCTGGTGCTCGGTCGGCGTGCCCGTGGCGGGCCTCGACCCTCGCGAGGTATTGGCCGGCGATGCCGGGGTCGACGCACCGGTTGACGATCGAGCGGGCCTCGTCCAGGAGCGAGTCGGCGTTGCTGTGGTCGTGTTCGAGGGCCACGTCGGCGGCACTGGCCAGTGCGTACACGAGCATGACGTTCTCGGGGGATCGGCGTGCGAGTTGCACGCCGCGGAGAGCCGATCGAATCGCGGGTTCGGGTTCGGTCGTCGTCTTGGCGACGACGCTGTGTGCGAGCGCCATCTGGGGGGCTTCGCCGATCCGGTGTCCGTCGGCGAACGCGATCGACGCCTCGGCCAGATGGCGAGCGGCGTCGGGATGCCCGTCCTCGAGTTCGGCGACGGCCTCGAAGGTCGGTGTGACGGCGGCGACGAAGTAGTCGGGATGGCTCGCGGCCATCTCGTTCGCTTGGGCGAGGTAGGGGCGGGCCTCGTCGAATCTGCCGCCCATCACCCGAACGCCTCCCAGAACCATCGGATGGGTGGGTTCGGTGATCGGTGCCTGCACTTCGACCGCCGCGAGTCCGGATGCGACGTCGCCCCGTGCGAGGTGGATCATGGCGGCCAGCGCCTGGATGAGCCCGGCGTCGACACCGTCGGTGTCGAGTCGGCTCGCAATGGTGAGCGCTCGTTCGGCCTCAGCGAATCGACCCGTGACGAAGGAGACCCAGCCGTGGACGATCGCCAGTCCCTCATGCTCGTCGACGAGGTCGGAGAGCCGTTCGATGTAGCGGGTGACCGTGTAGGTGCGGCCGACGTTGAGGAGCGTGGTGGCGTTCTCGGCGACGAGGTCGGCAGCCTCCACGTGTCGCTCGCCCTGCAGGTAGTGGTCGATGGCCGCCATGAGGTCGCCTGACTCGGCGTGCCAGCGGCCGGCGGCGGCGTGGAGCTCCACACCGCGCTCCGGGGCGGTCCGCTCGAGTTCGGCACGCAGCAGATCCTGGAGGAGATGGTGGAAGCGGAACCACGTCCCGGTTCGATCGAGCGCGATCACCAACTGGTTCGACGAGGCCAGGTCGCTGAGCCACGCAGCGCCGTCATCGACGCCGCAGACCTGCTCGATCTGTGGTCCCGACACCCGGTCGAGGATCGACACCTCGAGGAGGCGGCGGCGTTCTTCCTCGTCGATCGAGTCGAGGAACTCATCGGTCAGGTAGTCCGCCACGAGTTGGTCGTCGCCCTGGAACGAGTCGACGAAGCCGTCGATGTCGTCCTCGCCACGCAGTGAGAGCCCGGCGAGCACGAGACCGGCGGCCCAGCCCTCGGTCCGTCGGTGAAGGCGATCGACGGCCTCCGGTCGCATCCCGGTGGACGCGGCGTCGAGCAGCCAGCTCGCCTCGTCGGTGTCGAACCGGAGGTCGTCGGCGCGGATCTCGGTGAGCTGGTCGCGGACTCGGAGTCGGCCGAGACGGAACGGCGGATCGACACGCGTGGACACCACGAGGAGCAGGTTCGGCGGTCGGAGTGTGATGAGTCGTTCGACGCTGTGGTGGACGTCGGGGTTGGTGATGAGGTGGTAGTCGTCGATCACGAGCACGACCTCGTCTCCGGCTGCACTGGCCTCGTTCACGACCGCGCCGACCACGGTGTCGAACCCGTCACCCTGAGCAGAGCGCACCGCGTCGGGAAGCGCCGGCACCGACTCGTGCAGCGCTGCAGCGACGTAGGTCCAGAAGCCGGCCGGGTCGTTGTCGCTCTCGTCGATCTGCAACCAGCCGGCCCGTGTCGAGCGTGCGTCGAGCCACCCGTCGATCAACGTCGACTTTCCTGACCCTGCCGGTGCGCTCACCAACACGACACCCCGGCCTGCGTCGACGGAGCTGTCGAGGAGATCGATCAGCCGGGCGCGCCGGAGGTACCGGCCTGGCGGCCGAGGCGGGGTGATCTTGGTGGCGGTGACGCCCGCATCCGGACCGGCCATGAACGCAGGCTAGGGCAGCCCGAACACGGCCTGGTCCCGCGCGCTCGGGCGGGTCACCCGGGTGAGATCACCCGCGGGATGATGTCTGCTCACCCCGGCCGGGTGGAGCATCGAGTCATGCCCCGACCGGCCCGCTACGAGATAGAGATCCGTGGCCGAGCGACCCAGCGGATCCTCCACCCCGTCATCGACGACTTCGAGATCTCACCGACCGAGCACGGCACCCGCCTCGTCGGTGAGGTCCGCGACCCATCTCACCTCAACGGCCTGCTCGCACACTTCACCTCGATGAACGTCGACGTCGTCGCACTCCGAAGCCTCGACCACCCCGGTCCCACCCCGCCCGAATCTCCACACCGATCCAACACACCGACGAAAGGCATCACGTCATGACCATCACCGAATCCACCGCACCACCGACCGCCGACTCGGGGCGATTGCAGCGCATCGGCGGCGCCGCCGCCCTGCTTGCCGCCGGCACGTTCGGCTACGGCATCGTCATGTTCGCGACCACCTTCGCCGACTACACCGATCCCGACGCCACCCCGGCCGACTCGGTGGAGTTCCTCGTCGACCACCAAGGAGCGCTCCTCGCCTGGTACATCGGCATCTTCATCGTCTTCGGCGCGGCGCTCGTCCCTCTCGGTCTGGCCCTGCGCGAACGCTTTGCTGACCGAACATCCACATTGGCGAACACGGCGATGGTGTTCGCAGCCATCTGGGCTGCGCTGATGTTCGCCACCGGCATGATCTCCAACATCGGGATCGAGTCGGTCGCCGACCTCGCCGAATCGGACCCCGACGGCGCCGTGACGGTCTGGTCGACGATCGACGCCGTCACGAACGGCCTCGGTGGCGGCAACGAGCTCGTCGGCGGCATTTGGATCCTGCTCGTGTCCATCGCCGGACTGATCACCGCTGGTCTGCCGCGCTGGCTCAACTGGGTCGGTGTCGTCACCGCCGTCGCCGGAGTCGTCACCGTGGTTCCCGACTTCGAGGCCGTGGAAATGGTCTTCGGTCTCGGCTCGATCATCTGGTTCGTCGGCGTGGGCATCATGCTGCGCCACACTGCGAGCTCGCCGGTGGCGTCATGACCGCCGCGGGTCGCATCCAGGGGACCGAGCCCGCCGCCGGCATCTGCGTTCGGTCCGTTGACGGGTGAGGGCGCCGTGGGCCGACGGGTTGGCCCACAACCGACCCGTACCTGGCCGACCTTGTCGAACGTGTGGGTGAGATCGGGGGCCGGCGTGGGCGAGTCAGCGCCGCCAGAAGAGGTGATGGGTGATCCCGCTTGGGCTCGGGATCGTCTCGTGATGGAAGCGATCGCGTAGCTCGTCGGGTGAGTCCCAGAGCTTGCCACCGCGACCGATCTCGACGGGGGCGACGGCGACGTGCATGGTGTCGACGAGGTCTGCGTCGAGGAACGAACGAACGGTGGACACGCCGCCGCCGAGGCGAACGTCTTTGCCGTCGGCGGCGGTCTTCGCCAACTGCAGCGCTTCAGCTGGTGGGGCGTCGACGAAGTGGAAGGTCGTGTCCGACAGCGAGAAGGTCGGCCGGGTGTGGTGGGTCAGCACGAAGACCGGTGTGTGGAACGGTGGCGTGTCGCCCCACCAGCCGTTCCACTCGAGGTCCTCCCACGGCCCCTTCTGTGGCCCGAACTTGCCGCGTCCCATGATCTCCGCACCGATGTTGTTGGTGAAGTCGCGGGTGAAGTAGTCGTCGAGGCCGCGTGTGCCACCCGGGTCGGTGCGGTTGGGCCAATGGGCCGTCGCCCCGGCCCACGAGGACAGGGCCGCCGGATCCGCGTGGCCAAAGGGTCGCTCGATGCTCTGGCCCTCGCCGGTGCCGTATCCATCGGTGGAGAGCATGAAGTTCTGCACTCGGAGTAGTTGTTCGGTCATCGGGATCGCTCCTTCGGGGACGCTGTCGCCCTGTCTCTACGGCTTGGCCGTCACGGCACACTCTGCACGTTGATGGTTGGACGAGGAAGGAACCCGGAATTCATCGCGGCTCGGCTCCACGGTCAGGCCTTCGAGGCGACGGGCTGTAGCGGACGGTGTGTCGGCTGCTCGTCCCCTGTGGCGACGGTCGGCTGAGTGGGCTCGACCTCCAGGTGCGGCAGGAGCCGGTCGAGCCACTTCGGGATCCACCAGTTGCGGTCGCCGAGGAGCTCCATCGTGGCGGGGACGACCACCATGCGGACGAGGGTCGCATCGAGGAAGACAGCGACGGCGAGACCGAGACCGAAGATCTTGAGCTCTCGCATGTCCTCGAGCGTGAACGACGCGAAGACGACGACCATGATGGCGGCAGCTGCGGTGATCACCCGGGCGGTCGAGGCGACGCCGTCGGCGACGGACGTATTGGCGTCGCCGGTCCGCAGGTACTCCTCGCGGATGCGCGAGAGCAGCAGGACCTCGTAGTCCATCGAGAGTCCGAAGACGATCGCGAAGAGCATCATCGGGATGAACGGGTTGATCGGCCCGCCCTCGATGCCGATGAGCCCACTGGCCCAGCCCCACTGGAAGACGGCGACGACGATGCCGTAGGCGGCGCCGATGGTGAGGACGTTCATGAGGACGGCCTTCAGCGGAACCAGCAGCGACCGGAAGACGATCAGCAGCAGCACGAACGACAGGGCCAGGACAGCGCCGAAGAAGACGAGCATCCGCTTGGCGAGGTAGTCGGTGATGTCGATGGCGATCGCGGCGCCTCCGGTGACCTCGACGTCGAGGCCGGTGCCGGCCGTCGCGGAGGGGATGACGTCGGCGCGGAGATGACGGACGAGCGCGGTGGTGGCCTCGTCCTGGGGAGCGGACGTGGCGACCAGGCTCATGAGGTAGGCGCCTGGCTGGGCCGGGTCGTCTGCGATCGGAGCGGTGACGGCGGCGACGCCGTCGGTGCGCACCAGGGCGGCGTGGAGGGCGGCGACCGAGTCGGCGGACTCGCCGATGATGGTGATGAGGAACGGGCCGTTGAACCCGTCGCCGAACCCCTCGGCGAGGAGGTCGTAGGCCTGTCGGGTGTCGGTGCCCTCGGGGAAGTTCCCTTCGTCGGCCCAGCCGAGGCGAAGGCTGGCGATCGGTGCAGCGAGGAGGAACAGCACGGCGCTCGCGCCGATCAGCCAGCGGAGCGGGTTGCGTTGGATGGTGCGGCTCCACCGGTAGGCGAGGGTGGCCTCGGTCGGCTTCGCGGCCCGTCGAGGAACGGCGCGCCGCAGCGGCCGGACCGCCAGGCTGGCGAGCAGAGTGACGACGGCCAAGGCGCCACCGAAGGCGGCGAGCGGCGCCGACCCGATGCCGAGCCCGAACAGGGCGACGGACGTGAAGCCGGCGGCGATGAGGCCGCGCCAACGGGTGAGCTCGACCCGCTCGCGGGCGAAGCCGAGCAGCGCCGGGAGCAGCGTGGTGGACGTGAACATGGTGGCGAGCACCGTGGCGGAGACGCCGATGCCCATGCCGCCGACCGATCCGACGCCGACGAGGAGCAGGCCGAGCATCGAGATCATCACGGTGGTGCCGGCGAGGATCACGGCTCGCCCGGCGGACTCCATGGCGATCACGGTCGACGTACGGGCCGAGTGTCCGGCGTGGAGGCCGTCCCGGTAGCGGGACACGATGAAGAGGGCGTAGTCGATGCCGACGCCGAGGCCGATCATGATGCCGAGGACGGTGGCGTCGGTGGGGATGGTGAAGACGTTGCTCAGGAGCAGGGTCAACCCCATGCCGGCGGCGACGCCGCCGAGCGCGACGGCGATCGGGAGGCCCATGGCGAGCACCGACCCGAACGCCAGGATCAGGACGATCATGGCGAAGGCGAGGCCGAGGAGCTCGGTCTGCGGGGGCTCGATCACCGCCAGGTACTGGCCGCCCGCGAAGACCTCGAGGCCGTCGATCTCCGGAGCGTGTTCGCTGATCGCCTTGCCGAGCAGGCCGGACTCGGAGTCGTCGACGTCAGCGGCCAGGTTGACCTGGGCGAAGGCCACCCGGCCGGCCAGGGGACCATCGCGGGCGATCTGGCTCTGGCCGCGCTCGGCATAGGGCGACACCACCGTCGCGCCCGGGTGCTGCGGTTCACCGGCGTCGTCGGGGAACCCGGCGTCGACGGTTGCGAACAGTGCTTCCATGGCGGCCCGGACCTCGGGGTCGTCGACGCCCTGGGTCGCCTGGAACACGATCGTGCCGGTCTGCCCGCCGGTGCCGAGCTCGGGGAAGTGCTCCGCCAGTACGTCGAACCCGGCGGCGCTGCCGGAGCCGGGCACCTGGGCGTTGGCGCTGAACTGTGAGCCGAGCGCGCCAGCGGTGCCGAAGATGACGACGAAGGCGACGAGCCAGAGCCCGATGGCCTTGCGCCGGTGGTCGAAGCACCAGCCGCCGACGCGGCCGAGGAGTGACGTTTGACGTTGGGTTGCTGCTGTCGTTGGCATGCACCCATGGTCGTGATGTCCGACGCACGCCACATCGGGTCTCCGGCCATTCGACACCCGTCGATGGGACGGTCGTGATCTCGTCCTTTCGGCCGATCCGCTGGCGCGTGCACTTCCGTAGGGTGGAACCGTGATCCGGGAAGCGGCTCGTTCGTTGTGGGCCGAGCCCCGTGTCCCCGATGCGCCACGGCGGGTCTGGCGGGACTGGGTCCTCGTCGCGGCTCTTGCACCGATCGCGGTGCTGGAGGCACTGCTGCGGGAGGACCTGGTGTGGCCGGTCGTTTCCGTCGCCCTCGCGCTGGTCCTGCTCCCGACGTTGCTGTGGCGACGGACGCACCCGCTCCAGTCCGTTGCCGCCGCCTTCGGCCTCGTCGCCATCGTGCAGGCCGTCTCGCTCATCGTCGGCGACGAGTGGGAGGGGCTGGGTGCCATGGTCTTCGTGATCTTGCTGGTGTACGCGCTGTTCCGATGGGGCTCGGGTCGCGACGCCGTGCTCGGGCTCGCGATCGTGTCGATCCCGGTAGTCCTCGACGCCTCCGATGCCATGATGCACCCGGACGTGACCCCGCCAGGCGAGGTGGCACAAGGGGCCTTGTTCGTGCTGCTCGTCGCGGCCGTCGGTGCCTCGGTCCGCTATTCGGACAACGCTCGCCGCCGGGGAATGGATCAGGTGAAGCTCCTCGAGCGAGAGCAGTTGGCGCGCGAACTCCACGACACCGTCGCCCACCATGTCTCGGCCATCGCCATCCGGGCGCAGGCCGGCCGCGTCGTGGCCTCCACGGATCCGGCCGCCGCGATGGAGGCGCTGGCCGTCATCGAGCAGGAGGCCTCTCGGACGCTCGCGGAGATGCGCACGATGGTCGGCGCCCTCCGGCAGGGCGAGGAACCGGACCTCGCACCGCAACGCGGCATCGCCCAGGTCGAAGACCTCGCCACCAGCGCCGGCGAAGGGCCGCGGGTCGACGTCGAGCTGTCCGGGGACCTCGACGGGCTACCGCCTTCTGTCGGTGCCGCCGTCTTCCGACTCGCTCAGGAGTCGATCACCAATGCCGTGCGCCACGCCCGCCACGCCACACGCGTCGAGGTGGTGGTGCGGGGCGAGTCCGACTGTGTCCGGATGACGGTGCACGACGACGGCGACCCGGGACCGTTCGATCCCAGGACGGCGACCGGGTTCGGGCTGGTGGGGATGGCCGAACGAGCGAAGCTGCTGGGCGGCACCCTCGAAGCGGGCCCGACCCGGAACAAGGGATGGGCCGTCACCGCCGTGCTCCCGCGAGGCACTCGCTCATGAGCATCCGCGTCCTGCTCGCCGATGACCAGGAGATCATCCGGACCGGGCTCCGGATGATCTTGAACGCCCAGCCGGACATCGTGGTCGTCGGCGAGGCCGCCGACGGCGGCGAAGCCGTCACGCTGGCCCAGCAACTCCGCCCCGACGTCTGCCTGTTCGACATCCGGATGCCCGGCCTCGACGGAATCGAGGCAACCCGTCAGCTGGCCGGACCCGACGTCGCCGAGCCGCTGGCCGTGGTCGTCATCACCACCTTCGATCTCGACGAGTACGTCCATGGCGCCCTCAAGGCGGGAGCGCGGGGGTTCCTGTTGAAGGACGCCGGTCCCGAGTTGCTCGTACAGGCCATCGAGGCCGCGGCCAACGGCGACGCGCTCATCGCACCGAGCGTCACCGCGCGCTTGCTCGCCACGTTCGCCCACCGTGACGAGGACATACCGCCGGCGCAGCCCGTCGCTCCACTGACCGACCGGGAGGAAGAGGTGCTGCTGTCGGTTGCACGGGGCCGCACCAACGCCGAGATCGCCACCGACCTGTTCATCAGCGTCAGCACGGTCAAGACCCACCTCAGCAGCTTGATGAACAAGCTCGGCGCCCGGAACCGGGTCGAGATCGCCATGTGGGCGTACGAGACCGGCCGCCTCGGTGCCTGACAGCCAACCCGATCACACGGACAGGACGTTGGAGGAACATCGGTGGACATGACACACGAACACGAGATCACCGAACCGGTCGACCTCTGCACGCCCGACGGGCGCCGCCTCTCGCCGACAGCGAGAGGGTGGTCACGCACGCCGTTGCACACGGGGAACCTCCGGGGGTCCTGGGGTCGCAACAAACGGTGGGACTACTGGGCCGTGCTGGCCGGCGACCTCGTCCTCGCCGTCACCTATGCCGACGTCGACTACCTGGGGATGGCCACCATCTGGTGGCACGACCTCTCGACGGGCGCAACCGGCGGCAAGCCGATCGATCTCCCGCTGGCACGCGGTGTCGCGCTGCCCGACCGTCCGGCGTCCGCTCCGCTGACGTACCGGGGGAAGGGTGCGCGCGTCGACATCGTCGACGATCCCGGCGGGACCACGCTCGACGCTGCGTGGACCGAAAAGGACGGTCGCCCCGGCCGACTCCACGTCCGAGTCGAACTGCCGGCCGGGCACGAGTCGGTCAACGTCGTCATCCCGTGGTCCGATCGCCGCTTCCAGTACACGTCCAAGCACCAGGCGCGCCCTGCGCATGGCTCGCTCGAGGTGGGAGGCGACCGGTGGGGGATCGGCGTCGACGAGGGCGGCAGCGAGGCGTGGGGCGTGCTCGACGTCGGCCGCGGACGTTGGCCGTACGCGACGCGATGGAACTGGGGCGGGGGCGCCGGCCACAGCACCGCCGGCGCGGTGATCGGCGTGCAGTTCGGTGCGAAGTGGACCGAGGGAACCGGGTTCACGGAGAACGGTGTCATCGTCGATGGCCGGGTCACCAAGATCGGTCAGGAACTCCTCTGGGACTACGACTGGGACCGGCCGCTCGAGCCGTGGCGGGTCCACCACCCCGACGGCAGCCTCGACCTCACGCTCACCGGACGTCACGACCGGCACTCCAAGGTCAACGCAGTGGTCCTGGCCACCGAGGTCCACCAGGTGTTCGGCACCTGGGCGGGCCACGTCACCGACGAGAGCGGCACGGTCCACGAGGTCGAGGCGCTGCAGGGCTTTGGCGAGGAGTCGCGGTCGCGCTGGTGAGTCACGCCGCGGTGATCGTGCCGGCCGAGGTGCCGGGGGTGTAGGTGTCGTAGAGCCCGGACACCGAGAGGTCGCCGCCGGTACCTCCCACGTAGACCTCGTACTCCTCGCCTGCGACGAGGTCGGGCGAGGTGAAGACCAGGACGTCGAACTCGTTCGTCGGTGCGAACGTGACGAGCGACTCGCCATCGACCGACTGGAGGTTGACCAGGGTGCCGGCTTCGATGGTCGACCCGAACGTCACGTAGACCGACGCCTGGCTCGAGCCGATGCCGACACCTTCGGAGTTCCGTCCGTCGATGTTGGTGCCGACGAGGGTTCCGCCGCTGACCTCGAACGAACCGCCGCTGTAGTCGATCGCGCTGTTGCGCGTGTCGGTGGGTCCGCTCACGACCACGAGACCGCCGGTCATCTCGACGTGACCGTTGGCGTCGATGCCGTCACCTTGCTCCGCCAGTTCGTCGGTGACGATGATCGTCGTCGTCCCGCCGTTGATGAAGATGTAGTGGTCGCCGACGCCCTCGTCGCCACCGGGACCTCCGGGCCCGCCGCCTCCCGGGCCGGGGGCCGCGAAGGTGGTCTCGGTCGTGGCTTCGGCGCTGGCGACGTTGAGGCCGTCGTCGTTCGAGGTGATGTCGATCGAGCCGTCGTTGATGGTGATGACCTCGGCTTCGATCCCTTCGAACGATTCGGTGATCGCGATCGATCCGCCATCGACGGTGACGGAGAGGTCGGCGTGGATCCCGTCGTCGGTGGCGGCGACGGTGAGATCGCCGTCGCTGACGAGCGCGTCGGTCGTGGCCTGGATGCCGTCGTCGCCGGCGACCACGCCGATCGTCCCGCCGGTGATGCGGACGAAGCCACGATCCGCGTCCTCGTCGTTGTCGGCCTTGATGCCGTCGCCGCCGGCGGTGATCGCGAGGTCCCCGCCGTCGACGGCGACGTAGTCACGGCCGCGTATGCCGTCGTCGACGGCGTCGATGGTGATCGTGCCGTCCTCGATGACGAGTCCGTCCTTGCTGGCGATGCCGTCGTTCGCGTTTGCGACGACCGCGAGTGTTCCGGTTCCGGCCAGCGTGAGGTCGGTCTTGCTGAACAGCGTGGCGTTGGGTTCGTCCTCCCCGTCGGGCAGGTCGTAGACCGCTCCGTCCGCGAGGGTGTTCGAACTGCCGTCGGCCAGGATCACCACGGCGGTGTCCGCGGTCATCACCGCGATGGCGGCACCGTCGTCGTTGGTGATGTCGGCGTCGTCCAGGATCAGTCGGACGACGGCGTCGTCGCCGGCGTCCACCACGACCTGGCCGTCGGAGACGGTGCCGGTGATCTCGTAGACGCCCGCCGACTCGATGGTCGCGGTCGTGCCGTCGACCGACACGCCGTCGGAGGTCGTCTCGATCGTGGAACCGAGTGAGATGCGCTCGACCTCGCTCTCGGCGAAGTCGAACGGGTCGATGGTGTGCGGTTCGACGTTGTCGTCCGTGACTGCGGCGAGGTCGCCCTCGGCCGTCTCGGCAACCGCTGATGCGGTGTCGCCCTCCGTGCCGCATGCGGTGACCAGCATGGTCAGGGCGGTGAGTGCGGCGGCCGCCTGCATCCTGCGCTTGTTCATCGGTGTGCCTCGTTCGTCGTGTCGGGGACCCGGGGTACCGGGACACGTCGGAAGGTAGGAAGCGAGTCCGTGAGTCCTCCCGGTACTGGCTGGGAAGTGGCTGTGAACCCGGGATCGCCCGAATCCGGCGAGAAGCAGGGGAGTTCGGAGGCGACTCCCGGCGGGCTCCCAGGTTCCGTCCGTAGAACCGCTCTCACACCACGAGTTCAGGAGAACCACCATGTCGAGCGCCGCGCTCTTCGCCATCGATCTCATCGCCGTCTCGGTGATGGTCTTCGGCCTCTATTTCCCCCGCCACCGCCGCAAGGACCTCGTCGTCGCGTATCTGGGGGTGAACGTCGGCGTCCTCGCCGTGGCCAATGCGTTGAACCAGACCGGGATCGAGGCCGGTCTCGGCCTCGGGCTCTTCGGTGTGTTGTCGATCATCCGGCTGCGATCGACCGAGCTGGACCAGGACGAGGTCGCCTACTACTTCGCCGCCCTCGCCCTCGGACTCCTCGGCGGTCTGAGCGTCAGTCCCGAGTGGCTCACCCCCACGCTGATGGTCGTCATCCTGGTCGTGCTCTTCGTGGGAGACCACCCCCGCCTGTTCTCGAACTACCGCACCCAGACGATGAACCTCGACCGGGCCTTCACCGACGAGACGGTGCTGCGTGCCCACCTCGAACGGTTGCTCGGTGCACGGGTGCATCGCTTGACCGTCCGGAAGGTCGATCTGGTCAACGATTCGACCAACGTCGAGGTCCGCTATGAACTGCCTCGGGCCACGTCGTCGGACAGCCCGTCACTCCGCGAGACGGCAGCGGTCGCCCGATGACGGCGACCGTCGACGCAGCGGTTCGCCGGTTCTCCGCGATCGACCTCGCCGAACTCGATCAGTGCGCGCAGCTGCTGACGCGCAAGGACCGGAAGTACATCGTCGATGCGGGCATCCTCGCCGCGCTGTTGGAGGCACTGCCCACCGATGTGCGAGCGCTGGAGACCGAACACGGGCGGTGGTCGCGGTACGAGTCGGTCTACTTCGACACCCCGAGATTCGACTCGTTCCGTCTCGCTGCGACACGACGCCGGAACCGGTTCAAGGTGCGTACGCGTCGCTACGTCGATCCCGGGACATCCATGATCGAGGTGAAGACGAAGGACCGTCGCGGCCGCACCGTCAAGCGCCGCGACCCCCTCGACGACGGGACGGCGGACGTCCTCGGGACCGTCCGCCGTTTCGCCGAGGACTTTTCGCAGGTTCGGGCCCATTCCGACGATCTCGCCCCGACCGTGACCACCAGCTACCGGCGCGCGACGTTGGTCCTGCCGCAACCGCACGCACGGGTCACGCTCGACGCCGACTTCCGAGCGGTCGACGTCGAAGGCGCCACCGTGACGTTGGGAGACGAACTCGTCGTCGAGACCAAGACCAACGGGGCTCCCTGCCTCGTGGACCATCTCCTGTGGCGCGCAGGCCACCGGCCGATCACATTCTCGAAGTACGCGACGGCGCTCGCCGCCCTGCACCCGGACCTGCCGCACAATCGCTGGAATCGTGTCCTCATCCGGCACTTCGAGGCGATGACGCCTACGTCGTCGCCGCCTGCGCTCGACCGCGATCGCGGAACTCCTGCACGCTCATCGACGTCAGGGTGGTCGGACCGACGGCCCTCGCCGTCGCCGTGCGGGGCTGGGCCATCATCGGCGCGAGCTCACCGAAGTACGCGCCCGTCGAGACGAGGTGGACTCGCTGGCCGTCTCGGATGATCTCGATGGCGCCGGACTCGACGACGTACACGAGTGACCCGCGTTCACCCTGCTCCCCCGGACCGACGATCCGGGCGTTGCTCACGGCCGACATCGATGACCAGCGAGTCGCGACGGGCGACGACCGTCGCCGAGCGGGTCTCGGCCTCATCCACGTCGTCCTGCGCGGGGCTCGGGGTGGCGCGGAGCGGGGTGCGTCGCTGTGCCCGTGTCGCGCGTTCGCTGCTCGAACGTCGCGTGCTCTTCGATGGCCGTGTCGGCCCGGTTCTCGCCGTTGCCCATACGCCGGAAAACTCCCGATTCCCACCAAGTGTCGAGATGTGTTCGATACTACGCACGAACGACATCGGGCCGCCGTGGCTGTTGCCGTCGCTGCCAGCCGAGGAGTTAGCTGGACACGGTGGCTGGTGACGGTCTGCTCCTCCTGACCAAGGTGACCGCACCCCGACGGCGGCGTGGTGTCGTATCTCGATCGCGCCTCGACGACCTGATCCGGCGTGACGAACTGCCCGCCGTCGTGCTCGTGTCGGCGCCCGCAGGCTTCGGGAAGACGACGCTGCTGGTCGAGTGGACGGCAGCGGTGGCCGATGCCGGCCTGCCGACGGCGTGGGTCTCGCTCGAGGGACGCGACAGCGACCCGGCAGTGTTCTGGTCGTATGTGACCCGTGCGTTCCGCAGCGTCGCGCCCACGGTCGGCGCTGGCGTCGACGTTGCACCGCAGTCATCGCCGGCCGCGCTGGAGACGGTGGTCGGGGCGCTGGTCAACGACCTGGCATCGCTCGACGAGCACGTGGTCCTCGTGCTCGACGACTACCACGTGATCGACTCGCTCGAGGTCCACGAGTCCATGCAGTTCCTGATCGAGCACCTCCCGGAACGCACCCATCTCGTCGTGGCCAGCCGGGTTGATCCGCCCTGGCCGCTGGCCGGCCTGCGCGCCCGGCGAGAGCTCCTCGAGGTACGGGCATCAGACCTCCGATTCACATCAGAAGAAGTGACGGAGTACCTCAACGGTCTCTCGGGACTCGACCTCACGGCCGCGGACGTCGACGCCCTCGGCGCTCGGACGGAGGGGTGGGCGGCGGCGCTCCAGCTGGCGGCGCTCTCGCTCCAGGGGCGAGATGACCCGTCGGACTTCGTCGCCCAGTTCGCCGGCGACGACCGGTTCGTCGTGGACTACCTCGTCGACGAGGTCCTCGACCGGCAGAGCGAGGACGTTCGATCGTTCCTCCTCGAGACGTCGATCCTGAGCCGGCTGACGGGTTCGCTCTGTGCCGCGGTGACGGGGCGCAGCGACGCCAGGGCGATGCTGGAACTGGTCGACCGGTCGAACTTGTTCCTCGTCGCCCTCGACGACCGTCGTGGATGGTTCCGGTATCACCACCTCTTCGCCGACGTGCTCCGCGCCCGGCTGGCGGACGAGCAGCCCGAGCGCGAAGCGCAGCTCCACCGACGAGCGTGCGAGTGGCTCGAGGCGTCTGGTGATCGAACCGAGGCCATCCGCCATGCGTTCGCCGCGGAGGACTTCGCCCGAGCGGCGGAACTGGTCGAACGCTCGGTCCCGTCGCTGCGCCGGTTCCGTCAAGAGGCGACGTTGCGGGCGTGGTTCGACGAGATCCCCGACGAGATCTTCGTCCACCGGCCGGTGCTCGCCCTCGGGCGCGTCGGCGCTCGCATGTCCACCGGTGACACCGACGGCGTCGAGGCCCAGCTCGACGACATCCGGTCGTGGATCGACCCCGGGTACATCGGCGGCGAGGTGATCGTCCACGACGTCGACGAGTTCCGCCGTGCCCGCGCGCAGGTGGCCATGTACCGGGCGGGCCTCGCGCTCTTGCGCGGTGATCTCTCTGCCGTCGTCCTCCACGGCGAACATGCCGCCGAACGGTGTGCTGTCGACGACCACCTCGGCCGTGGTGCGGCGGCGGCGCTGGTGGGACTCGCTCGATGGACAGAAGGCGATCTCGAGCAGGCTGCTGCGCAGTACGCCGCAGCGATCGGCGAGTTCGAGATCGCGGGACACGTCTCCGATGTCCTGGGTTGTCGTCTCGGCCTGTCCGACATCCAGGTCGGTCATGGCCGCCTCGCCGATGCGGAGCAGACCTTGCGTGCGGGGCTCGAGATCGCTGTCGTCCACGGCCCGCTCCGCGGTGTTGCCGACATGCACGTCGGTCTCGCCGAGATCCACCTGGAACGGAACGAGCTGGCGTCGGCGGCCGACCATCTCCGGCAGAGCATGGAGGTCGGCGAACGGTTCGCCCTCGGCCAGCACCCCCATCGATGGCGGGTGGTCGACGCCCGTCTCTGCTCGGTCCGGGGTGATCACGAGGCTGCGCTCGACCTGCTCACCGAGGCCGAGCGTCGCTACGACCCCGACTACTCACCGAAGGTCAGACCAGTGGGGGCCACGCGTGCCAGAGCGCGGTTGCTCGCCGGCGACGTCGCGGCAGCGCAGCGTTGGGCCGTGAGCGCAGGCATCGCTGCCGACGACGAGTTGACCTACCTTCGGGAGTACGAGCACCTCACGCTTGCTCGCGTGCTGTTGGCGGGCGGCGACATCGCCGGGGCGATCTCGCTGGCGGAGCGGCTGCGCGTTGCGGCCGAGTCCGGCGGTCGAACGTCGGCCGAGGTCGAAGCCGGATCGCTGCTCGCGCTCGCGCACGAGGCCGGCGGCGACACGGCGAAGGCGGTCGCGACCATCGAGAAGGCGCTCGTCCGCGCCGAGGCCGAGCGACTCGTCCGGGTCTTCCTCGACGCCGGCGAGACGATGACGGCGCTCCTCAGGACTGCAGTGCGTCACGGGAGGGCCGTCGACCAGTGCAACGCCATCCTCGGTCTCACGGACGTTCCTCCCTCGCCGCGTGTGCCGGAGCTGGTCGATCCGCTCAGCAACCGGGAGCTCGACGTCCTGCGTCTGCTGCGAAGTGAGCTGACCGGACCGGAGATCGCGACGGAACTGATCGTGTCGCTGAACACCGTCCGCACCCACACCAAGAACATCTTCTGCAAGCTCGGGGTGAGCAACCGGCGAGCGGCGGTCCGCCGCGCCGACGAGCTCGGCCTGTAGCGATCACCACGTCGGTTCACCACATGTGGTGAGGACCACTCACCACATCGGTTCGTACGGTCGACGGGTGCAGTACGAGATCAGGGTCGAAGGACACCTCGGAGATCGTTGGGCAGCCTGGTTCGACGGGTTGACCATCTCCAGTGAGGACGGCGGTATCACCGTCCTCCGCGGGGCCGTCGTCGACCAGGCCGCACTGCACGGCCTCCTCCAACGGCTGCGCGACATCGGCATCCCGCTGATCTCGATCACGCCGGCGGAGGGTTCGACCACCGCGGGCACCTGCCCGGAAACGAAGGGAACTGACCATGACCCCAACCTCTAGGCCACCGATGGACGCCGACCGGAAGGCCACCTTGGCCGCCGGCCTCTTCTACCTCGGCACGTTCGTCTTCTCGATCCCCGCCCTGGGCCTCTACGACGGCTCTGTCAACGTCCCCGACTACGTGCTCGGTGCCGGTACCGACCACGGCGTCCAATGGGGCGGACTCATCGAGATCCTCACTGGGCTCACGGGCATCGGCACCGCCGTCGCCCTGTATCCGGTCCTGAAGCGCCACGCCCCGGGACGGGCGGTCGGGTTCGTCGCCAGCCGCACCCTCGAAGCCGCGATGATCTTCACCGGTGTGATCGCCGTGCTCTCGGTCTTCACGCTGCGGGAGAACGTCGGCGGCACCGACCCGGCGACCCTCACTGCGACCGCCGACGCACTGACGGCGGTGAAGGACTGGACCTTCCTGCTCGGCCCGGGTCTCATGGCGTCGGTCAACGCCGTGTGCTTCGCCACGATCGTGCGTCAGGCGCGGCTGCTTCCGCGCTGGATCCCCACGCTCGGGATCATCGGCGCTCCGCTCCTGCTCGCCTCCTCGACGGCGACGTTGTTCGGTGCATGGGACCAGGTGTCGACGATCGGCATGCTCAGCGCTCTTCCCATCGCCACCTGGGAACTCTCGGCCGGCCTGTACATGACCGTCAAGGGCTTCAAGAACCCGATGCTCGGCCATCGCGGTGTCGTCACCACGCCCCGCACCGACCGGGTCCTGACGGAAGCCTGATCCGATGGCCCGACTCACCGGTCGGCCCGCGAGGCGGTCGGACGCATCTGCTGCGTCCGGCCGCTTCTCGGCGTTCGGCAATGACAACTTCCGTCGCTACTTCGTCGGCCAGACCATCTCGAACATCGGGTCGTGGACCCAGAGCCTCGCCGTGACATGGCTGGTCCTCGAGATCGCCGATCGCAGCGACCAACTCGGCGTGGCAATGGCGTTGCAGTTCCTGCCGATGCTGCTGTTGGGCGCTCCCGCCGGCGTCCTGGCCGACAAAGTCGACAACCGGCGCCTCCTCGTCATCACGTCGGCGACCTCGGGAACGCTCGCGCTGGCGTTCGCGCTCGCCGTGGCGATGGACCAGGTCTCCATCTGGTCCATCTATGCACTGACGACCGCGTTGGGCATCGTCCTCGCGTTCGAGCGGCCGACGATGCAGGCGATCGTCTACCAACTCGTCGGTCCGGAGCTCCTCCCCAGCGCGGTGGCCGCCAACAGCAACATCAACGCCGCCTCACGACTGATCGGCCCGGCACTGGCCGGCGCGCTGATCGCAACCGTCGGAGTCGAGATGTGCTTCGTACTCAACGGTGCGTCGTACCTCGTCGTGATCGCAGCGCTCGTGACGTTGCGGTCTCGCGAGTTCGCTCCACGGCCCCTCCAGACGCAGGCAAAGGGCCGGCTTCGCGAAGGGTTCGCCTACGTCCGCAGGAGCCCCGAGGTCGGCCGACCGCTCCTGGTCATGGCCGTCGTCGGCACGGTCGCCCTCAACTTCCCGACCACGTTCCCGTCGATGGTCCACTTCGGCTTCGACCTCGGCGCTGGCGCCGTCGGCACAGCGATGAGTGTCAGCGCCATCGGATCGATCCTCGGGGGCATCTACATCGCCGGGGTGAAACTGCATCCTCGACGGAGTCTTGCGATCGCGCTGGTCGGCTTCGGCCTGGCGTGCACTGCGCTCGCTCTTGCACCGAACTTCTGGACCTTCGTCGCCACGAGCATCCCGCTCGGCTTCGCGTCGGCGTCGTTCCAGTCGGTGAACACGGTGGTCCTGCAACAAGCCACCGACCCGTCGATGCAGGGACGGGTGATGGCCCTCCACCAGATGGCGTTGTTCGGCAGCACGCCGATCGGTGCGGTGCTCATGGGTTGGATCATCCAGCTCTCGTCTCCGCGCGTGCCGTTCGTCCTCGCGGGGCTGTCGGCGGCTGGTTCCGCGGCGGTCGTCGCTGCGGCCCATGTGCGTGATCACCGTCGGGCCGTGGCGTCCCACCGCTCGACGTCGATCCCGCGAACGAGGAGCCACAGGATCAGCGAGAGCTCGGCGACGATGGCCGGGGCGAGCACGACCGGCGAGAACGCCCCGTCGTAGCTGGGCGACACGAAGAACCAGGCGCTGTCGAGCAGATAGCCGGCGGCCGCCGCTCCGAGGAACCAGCCGAGCCAACGGGGCAGGTAGCCGGACCGGTGCACGAGCCAGGCGAGCAGGGCGAGGTGCACGGCGAAGAACACCAGCGCGATGAAGTAGCCGTATCGGTGGGTCTCGAGTTGCTGGAGCACGAGGCTGTCGCGCTGCTCGGTGGTGCGACCACCGAGCAGGCCGTCACCCTCGAGCAACTGGATGGCCATCAGGTGGTTGACCAGGTTGGCGCCGAGGATCGCCGACTGGACGATCCGGAACGCTGCGGCGGTGAGCGCGACGGCTCTGCTCACCGGTGCCAGGAGCAGGTAGATGAGGACGCCCGTGGCGACGTCGGCGGCCACCATGCCCAGATCGGTCAGGAAGCCGAATCGGAACAGGCCGGGGGCGTCGAGCAGGTTCTGCACCGTGGCGGCGGCGTCTCCTCGCTCGATGAAGCTCGATCGCACGACGACCTCGCTGAAGATCCCCAGAACGAAGATGGCGAGATAGAGCGCCCCTGCCGTCCTGGCGAGTCTGTGGGCGGTCGGGGCGTCGGGATGCGTGGTCGACGTGGCCACGGCCGATGGGACGTGGGTGACGGCGGGATGCGCGGCGGTGGTCATGGTGGTCTCCGATCAGTCAGGTCGTTCAGGTGTTCGCCCGGATGCGGGCGGTGGCGAGCGTCAGCGAGGGCGTGCGCACCGGGCACGTCACGAGTCGGTGTGTGGCCGTGGCGCCGTGCGTACGGGTTGCCGGCATGGCGCTGGTGTGTGCGGGCGCGAGTCGCGCGGCGATGCCCCGGACAAGTCGTCGGGCCGTCATGTCGAGGCGTCCTCGACCTCGACCTCGGCCCCGGGGTCGACCGCATCGGCCACGTACCCGATGGCGTAGCGGTAGCTGGTGACGACGAGTTGCCACACGATCTCGAGCTCGCGCTGGTCGCGAGGCCCGAACACGAGCATGGTCCCGCTGATCGGGTGGGGCTCACCCCAGCCCTTCGCGATCACGTCGTCGTACACGAGCGGGGGGAGGGTCATGTGGAGGCTCCCGTCGCCCGCGGGATGCACGTGCGCGAACTCGGTCCGGCACTGGAACGCTTCCTGTGGCCCGGCGGCGAGGTCGGCGGCGACGTGGAACGCTCGAGCACCGGGCACCGAGACGCAGCTGTCGTGGACCTCGACTCCGGGGAGCAGCGAGCCCCGTGCGACGAGCACGTCGCCGAACTCGGTGGGGCCGGTCTGGGTCAGCTGCTGATGGGGGAACGCCAGCGCCGGGCTCGGCCGGGTGGTCAACGGCGCCGGACCGGACCGGGCGGCGAGCTGTGGGTTCGTGACGTCGATGTAGACGGGTGGGCGGTCGGTGGTCGTGTCCACGACAGATCATCTCCTTGGAATCGAGTAGCTTGATTCCAAGGTAAATAGGAGAAACGCAGATGTCAAGAAGCTTTGTAGCAAGTAATCGTCGGGCTTCGCCCGAGCGGGTGGCTGCCGGTCGTCGGTGGCTCAGGCGGCGGCCTGCGCCGGGCCGTACTCCATCCGGATGTCGGCGATCGGTCGGTCGAGCTGCTCTTCCCACTTGGTGAAGTGGAGGTTCTTCCACGCCCGACCCATCGCCCAGCCGTTGGACAGCGCGTCCATGGCCGCCTTGATGGCCTGCGGCTGCACCATGGCGATGTGGGTCGTGGTGACCGCCGTGCGCATGGAGTGGTACAGCGAGTTGATCTGGGCGTAGTGGAAGCCCGCCATGCCCAGTTCACCGGGGATGTCCGGAGCGTGGCCCGTGATCGTGTGAAGGAAGTCGTGGAGCATGAAGCCTCGGACGAGCGAGTACTTGATGTCGTCCGGCATGCGGTCGAGCTTGCCTTCGGCGCTGAGGCCGGCGTGGTACTCGTGGTAGTTGCGAGCGAGGTTGACCTCGAGGCCGTTGTCGACGATGAAGTGCTTGTAGGCGTCGCCGAGCGTGCCGGGGCCACAGGGCTCGAGGTCGTCGAGCGTCAGGGGAGTGGGCAGGTAGCGCTCGGCCAGGAACTCCGTCGCTCCGGGCAGCCGGTGCAGGAGCGTCACGTACTGGTCGATGGCCGACTGCGGGGCGGTGGCCCACCACTCGTGCACGAGGCTCATGACGTGGGTCTTGATGGGGTCGTCGGCGTTCTTCATGAACAACTCGGCGATGTCGCGGTCGATGACGGGCTCGTACACGGGGTCTCCTCGACGGGTTGGTGAGAGCGTCTGGTCATTCTGTTCATGTTCTCTGAACATGCACAAGCGGTTGTTCAAGATTCTTGCGCTAGCTTCTGGGCCGTGCCCGACGCCTCGCCCAGACGCATGAGTCGCGAGGACCGGCGGGAGATGCTCATCGTGGCCGCGGGTCGGGTCCTGGGGGAGCGCGACAAGCTCCCGCTCACGTTCGAGGACGTGGCCGAGGAGGCCGGCGTGTCGGCGACGCTGCCGTACAAGTACTTCGCGTCGCCCGACGAGATCGCCTCCGAGCTCTACGACCGCATCGTGGTCGACGTCGACGTCCGATCGAAGGTCGTGCTCGACGACGACGTGTCGTTCGACGCCAAGGTCGAGGCGACGTTCCGGCTGTGGGCCGAGACGATCAAGCGGGAGGGGAACCTGCTCCTCGCGCTCGTCGACGGTCGCTCGATACCGGCGCTCCGCCACCGCATGGACGAACGTCGCGAGGCTGTCGTGCAGCTGTGGGCTGATGTGATCGTCGCCGACTTCGGTCTCGACCGTCGCACGGCTCTGCTCCCTGCGGCGTCGATCACGGCGGCGTCATCAGCGTTGCACGTGCGTTGGCTCCGCGACCGCCGCGATCTCGACGAGCTGGTCGCCGATGTGGTGACGATGGCCCGAGCGCAGTGTGAGGCGCTTCGCACCGGCTGAGGTGGCCTTCGGCGACCGGGGACCTGTGCCCCGTGGTCGCCGACACGGCAGACTCCGGGTCATGGCGAACAAGGACCTCGTTCCGACCGTTGGTGCATGGATGCTCGAGAACGGGCATCGGGCGCTGCTCGCGCTCACCGGTGGACGGTGGCCCAACCGACTCGCGGGCATGCCGACCCTCGAACTCCACGTCACCGGACGGTCGAGCGGCGAGCGTCGCTCGACGCTGCTCACCGCGCCCATCATCGACGGCGAGACCGTCGTCCTCGTGGCGTCGAAGGGCGGTCACTCGCAGCATCCTCAGTGGTACAAGAACCTCGTTGCCGAACCCGAGGTCGAGATCACGATCGACGGCGTCACCAAGCGCTTCGTCGCGCGCACCGCCACCGGCGACGAGCGTGACGCGCTCTGGCAGCGCATCACCGAGGACTACAAGAACTACGCCGGATACCAGTCGAACACCGATCGCGAGATCCCGGTCGTGGTCTGCGAGCCAGCCGCTTCCTGAGCGAACCGGCACCGGACCTGAGAACGTCAGGAATCGTAAAGGTTTCGACGATGCGCGACCCTGCCGGCGAGTTGGTCAGAGGGGTCCTCGCGGCGCGTTAGGTTCTGCCGGCTATCGGCCGCAGGCGGAGAGCAAGACCGGACTGTCGGAGCCGATCACGACGCTCATCACGGAGGCCGGATGCTGCTCACCCCGCACGAACAGGAACGGCTGATGATGGCCGGTGCCGCCGAGGTGGCCCAGCGTCGAAGATCCCGCGGCCTGTTGCTCAATCACCCGGAAGCGGTGGCGGTCCTCGCGGCGTGGGTGCTCGAGGCGGCCCGTGACGGCCTCTCGGTCGCGCAGATCATGTCCGACGGCCGCAACGTCCTCGACACGTCCGACGTGATGGAGGGCGTGGAGACGCTGATCGACGAACTCCAGGTCGAGGCGACGTTCCCCGACGGCACCAAGCTCGTGACCCTTCACGGTCCGATCCAACCGGCGGCGCTCGATGGCAACCCCGCCGACGACGCCACTCGCCTCGTGCCCGGCCAGGTCTTGCTCGGCGACGGCGACATCACGCTCCTCGCGGGCCGTGACCTCCGGTCGCTCCGAGTGCTCAACACCGGCGACCGGCCTGTGCAGGTCGGGTCGCACTTCCACTTCGCCGAGGCCAACGAGGCGCTGGAGTTCGACCGAGAACTCGCCGTGGGATGCCGGTTGGCGGTGCCTGCCGGCACCAGCGTTCGCTTCGAACCGGGGATCTCGATGGAGGTCGAACTGGTCGCCTATGCCGGTGAGCGCATCACCGCTGGATTCCGCGGGCTCCACTCCACCGGCGGTGAATCATGAGCGGGCCGATCCTCACCCGGTCTCGCTACGCAGCGCTCTACGGCCCCACCACCGGCGACCGCATCCGACTGGCCGACACCGATCTGCTGATCGAGATCGAGGACGATCTCGCCGGGGGGCCGGGCATCGCCGGCGACGAGGCCGTGTTCGGTGGAGGGAAGGTCATCCGCGAGTCCATGGGCCAGTCGTTGCGTACTGCGGCCCAAGGGGCTCCCGACATGGTCATCACCGGCGCGGTCGTGCTCGACCACTGGGGCGTGATCAAGGCGGACGTCGGCATCAAGGACGGCCGGATCACCGCACTCGGCAAGGCCGGCAACCCCGACACGATGGACGGCGTCCACCCGGACCTCGTGATCGGACCGTCGACCGAGGTCCTCGCTGGCAACGGCAAGATCCTCACTGCAGGGGCGATCGACTGTCACGTCCACCTCGTCTGCCCACAGATCCTCGACACTGCGCTCGCGACCGGGATCACCACGATCATCGGCGGTGGCACCGGCCCAGCGGAGGGGACCAAGGCGACCACGGTCACGGCCTCGCCATTCCATCTGTCGTCGATGCTCACGTCGATGGACGGTTGGCCGATCAACGTGGCGTTGCTCGGCAAGGGCAACACCGTCTCGATCGCCGCGATGCGGGAGCAGGTTCTCGCCGGTGTCAGCGGATTCAAACTCCACGAGGACTGGGGATCCACGCCAGCGGCGATCGACGCTTGTCTTCGAGTGTGCGAGGAGGCGGGGATCCAGGCGTCATTGCACACCGACACACTGAACGAGGCGGGATTCGTCGAGACGACGCTCGCCGCCATCGGTGGCCGGTCGATCCACTCGTACCACACCGAGGGTGCGGGAGGAGGCCACGCGCCGGACATCATCACGGTCGCGGGCGAGCCCAACATCCTCCCCAGTTCCACCAACCCGACGCGGCCGCACACCGTGAACACCGCCGACGAGCACCTCGACATGCTCATCGTCTGTCATCACCTGAATCCGTCGGTGCCCGAGGATCTGGCGTTCGCGGAGAGCCGCATCCGTCCGTCGACGATCGCGGCCGAGGACGTGCTCCACGACATCGGCGCGATCTCGATGATCGGCTCGGACTCGCAGGCGATGGGGCGGGTCGGCGAGGTGGTCATTCGCACCTGGCAGACCGCACATGCCATGAAGCGTCGGCGTGGGTCCCTGCCGGGCGACGCTCGGGCCGACAACGAGCGGGCCAAGCGCTACGTGGCGAAGTACACGATCTGTCCCGCCGTCGCCCACGGACTGAGCAGCGAGGTCGGCTCGGTCGAGCCCGGGAAGTTGGCCGACCTGGTGCTCTACGACCCTCGGTTCTTCGGGGTCCGTCCCCATGTCGTGGTCAAGGGCGGCGTGATCGCCTGGGGTGCGATGGGCGACGCGAACGCCTCGATCCCCACCCCGCAGCCGGTGTTGCCCCGACCCATGTTCGGTGCGTTCGGGCGAACGGCCGGCCACACATCGATCGCGTTCGTGTCGCCGGGTGCCATCGAGGCCGGGCTGGCCGAGGAGATCGGACTGTCGCACCAGATGGTGGCTGTCGACGACTGTCGCGGGGTCGGAAAGGCCGACATGGTCAACAACGACGCGCTACCGGAGATCACCGTCGACGCCGACACCTTCATGGTCACGGTGGACGGCGACACCATCGAGCAGGACCCCGCGCACGATCTCCCCATGGCTCAGCGTTACTTCCTGTTCTGAACCCGGTTCGTCGTGTCGCTCACATCACTCCTCCTGCTCGCCGACGGGCGATTCCCCGACGGCACCTATGCGCACAGTCACGGCCTGGAGACCGCGGTGGACGCCGGGCGCGTCCACGACGCGGCGTCGCTCGCCGAGTACGTGACCTGTCGGTTGTGGACCTCGGGCCGTACCGATGCGGCGGCGGCGCGGCTCGCCGCCGCAGGAGTCGACCCCGACGAGCTCGACGCTGCATGGGGAGTGCGAACCCCGAGCGCGAAGGTTCGGGCGACCTCGCGGTCACTCGGCCGATCGCTGGCCCGTACGGCGGCCGTGATGGTTCCGGACGGGCGGATCGTCCTCGCCGACGGGCGTCCGCCGGTGCAGCCGGTGGCGTTCGGACTGCTGGCCTCCGCCATCGGCTGCGATCCCGACGAGACCGCGCTCGCCAGCGCGCACGGCACCGCGGCGACCCTGAGCGCTGCGGGACTGCGACTCTTGTCGCTCGACCCGTTCGACGTGACCGCGACGTTGTACGACCTGCGTCCCGAGGTCGACGGGGTGGCGGCGTCGACCATCGGGCTCGTCGGCGCCGACGACCTCCCGCATGCATCGACCCCGTTCGCAGAGATCGACGTCGAGCTCCAGTCCGCCTTGCCCACCCGACTCTTCCGTAGCTGACCGACCCGAGAACGACGAGAGCAGCGTCACCGTGCACGACATCGACAGCACTCACTCCCACTCCCACTCGCACAGCCACTCCCACGACCATGCGCCCCGAGAGCGCGGCGACAGCGCGTTCCGCGTGGGCATCGGGGGCCCGGTGGGTACCGGCAAGACAGCGCTGGTCGCCGCGCTCTGCGCCCTGATGGCCGACGAACTGCGCATCGGTGTCGTGACCAACGACATCTACACCACCGAGGACGCAGACACCCTGAAGCGTCGGGGGGTCCTCGATGCCAACCGCATCGTTGCCGTCGAGACCGGCTGCTGTCCCCACACCGCGATCCGGGAGGACATCACGGCCAACCTCGACGCCATCGAGGACCTCGAGGAGCGGGAGGGTCCTCTCGACCTGGTGCTCGTCGAGAGCGGCGGGGACAATCTCACGCTCACGTTCTCCAAGGGTCTCGTCGACGTGCAGATGTTCGTGCTCGACGTCGCCGGCGGCGACAAGGTGCCGCGCAAGGGCGGACCCGGTGTCACCCGCTCCGACCTCCTGGTGATCAACAAGATCGACATCGCGCACCTGGTACACGCCGACCTCGGCGTGATGGAGCGCGATGCCGCGTTGCAACGCGGCGAGCTCCCGACGGTGTTCGTGTCACTGAACTCGCCCGAGGGCGCGGCGGACATCGCGACGTGGATCCAGGCACAGATGCGTGGTCCCGTCGCCGCGACGGCCTGAGGCTCCGCTGGTGACGGATCCCTCGACCCCCCTCGGTCTCGCTGCTGCGCGTGGTGCCGTCGCCGTCGCGAGCGGGTGGACCGACACCCAGGTGTCGATCCGCCTGCGGCGTGGCACCGGGGGAACCGTCCGGGTCGAGGGGGTGCTGTGCAGCGCACCCGTGTGGTTCCGCTGGGACGGTTCCACGCTGTGGTTGGTCGGCTCGGGGGCCTCGCCTGTCGGCGAGGACCACATCAGGGTCGCCGTGGACGTCGGACCCGGGGTGACGATCGCGATGCGCTCGGTCGCCGCGTCCGTGGTCTATGCCGCCCGCGGCATCGGCACCCGCTGGGACACGGACATCCGCGTCGCAGCCGGAGCGCGCCTCGACTGGCGTCCGGAGCCGGTGATCCTCACCGCGCACGCCCGCCACACGACCACCACCACCGTGCATGCGCAGCGCGGCGCTCACGTCGTCGTCGACGAGGTCGTGGTCCTCGGCCGAACCGGCGAGACCACGGGGGCGTTCCGCTCGACCCTCGACGTTCGGCTGGACGATGCCCCGGTGCTGCTCACCTCGGTCGACTCGGCGATCCCGGGGTGGTCGGGTCCTGCGGGAGCGGGTGGTAAGGACGTCGTCGCCAGCCGGCTCCACATCGGCGACGCCCCGGCGTGCCCCACGGGTGGGCGACGCGACGTCGCGGTGCTCGAGCCGTCTGACGAGTGTCGACTGGCCGTCGCCACCGCGACCGACGTGGCCGACGTGCGACGGTCGATGGACGAAGTCCTGCCCGGCTGACGAGGCTGGATCGGCCTCGCTGATCGATTCACGGGCCGGAAACGTTCGGGCAATTCGTCCGACACGTTCCGCTCTTAGCTTCCGTCCACATCGGTTCGACCCCCCGGCCCGGTACAGACGATCACGTCGACGACGTGGAGAGGAAGTTGTTTTGATGAGACGCGGCAGGACCCCAGGCGGGGCCATAGCGACACTCGCCGCCCTTGCGCTCTTGGTCAGCGCATGTGGTGACGACGACACGTCCGACGCGTCCGGTGGAGGCGGATCCGAGGAGGCCTCGTCCGGTATCTGCGTGGACGGCGACACCGTCGAACTCGGATTCCTGAACTCCACGTCGGGCGTGATGGCGATCAGCGAGCAGACGGTTCGTGACTCACTCATGCTCGCAACCGAGGAGATCAACGCCGCCGGCGGCATCCTCGGCAAGCAGATCGAGTTCATCGAGGAAGACGGTCAGAGCGAGCCCACGGTCTTCGCCGAGAAGATCAACAAGCTGTTGACCGAGGACGAGGTCGCCGCCGTGTTCGGCGGTTGGACGTCGGCATCCCGCAAGGCGATGCTCCCCGTAGTCGAGGGCGCCAACGGCCTGCTCTTCTACCCGGTGCAGTACGAGGGTCTGGAGGCGTCGGAGAACATCTATTACACGGGTGCGACGACCAACCAGCAGATCATCCCCGCGATGGACTTCCTGGCATCGGAGGGCGTCGAGACGCTGTTCCTCGCCGGGTCCGACTACGTCTTCCCCCGGACGGCGAACAAGATCATCAAGCAGTACGCGGCCGAACTCGGCATCGAGATCGTCGGCGAGGAATACGTCCCGCTCGACAGCGACGACTGGACGACGCAGGTCGCCAAGATCGCCGCCGCCAAGCCGGACTTCGTGTTCAACACGATCAACGGCTCGTCCAACGTCGGGTTCATCAAGGCGTACTACGAAGCGGGACTCGGTGCGGACAACTCGCCGATCATCTCCGTCTCGATCGCCGAGGAGGAAGCGCCCGCCATGGGCGAGGACCTCACCGGACAGTTCGCGGCGTGGAACTACTTCCAGAGCATCGACAGCCCGACGAACACGACCTTCATCGAAGCCTTCCAGGGCGAGTACGGAGCGGATCGGCCGACCTCGGATCCGATGGAGGCCGCCTACACCTCGCTGTACCTGTACAAGGGAATGGTCGAGAAGGCGGAGTCGTTCTGTGTGGACGCGGTCAACGCTGCGTCCGACGGTGTGTCGTTCGATGCGCCCGAAGGCACGGTCACGGTGGACGGCGACAACCACCACATCGCGAAGGTCGGCCTCATCGGTCAGATCAACGAGGACAACCAGTTCGACATCGTCTGGAGCTCGGAAGAGCCGATCGAACCGGATCCGTTCCTCGAGGGTTACGACTGGTGGGACCCGAACTCGGAGTGATGCCGACCGAGCTCGGCTCGGTCTGAAGTGTCACCTGTCGCCGATGGGGTGCCGTGCACGAGCACGGCACCCCATCCAGCGCCAGAGCCCAGATGCTCTGACAACTCTGAAAGCGAAGGCATGGACGCACTGACAACCCCCTTCCTGACCGGCACTGCGGGCGCCGCCATCTTGTTGATGGCCGCACTCGGGTTGACCCTCACGTTCGGCCAGATGGGCGTGATCAACATGGCCAACGGCGAGTTCCTCATGGCCGGCGCGTACGCGACGTACGTCACCCAACAAGTGGTCACCAGCACCGGGATCTCTATCGTCATCGCGATTCCGGTCGCGTTCCTCGCCGCAGGACTCCTCGGGTTGCTCCTCGAGGTCACCGTCATCCAGTGGATGTACGAGCGACCACTCGACACCCTTCTCGTGACGGTGGGTGTCGCCATGGTCCTCCAACAGCTCGCCAAGGACGTGTTCGGTGCGCAGGGCGACCCGGTGAGCGCACCGACCTGGTTGCGCGGCAGCATCCCGGTCTTCGGCTACGACTGGCCACATCGACAACTCCTCACGATCGTGTTGGCCTTGGCGGTGTTGGGCGGCCTGCACAGCCTTCTCAAGTACAGCTCGTTCGGCCGTCAGATCCGGGCGACGGTGCAGAACCGGGAGCTCGCCGAGACGATGGGCGTCTCGACCCGAAACGTGGATCGCATCACGTTCTTCCTGGGGTCGGGTCTCGCCGGGATCGGCGGGGTCGCCGTCGCCCTCATCTCGGGTACCAACCCCACGCTCGGCACCACGTACATCATTCCGGCGTTCCTGGTCGTGGTGGCCGGCGGCGTCGGCCAGCTCAAGGGCACGGTGATCGCCGCATGGGTCGTCGGCGTGGCGACCGCGTTCCTCACCGACTGGACCAGCGGGAGCATGGCGCAGGTCATCACCTTCGCACTGGTCGTGGTCTTCCTCCAGGTCCGACCGCAGGGCCTCTTCACGGTCCGGACGAGGGCACTGGCATGACCACGACCGCTTTCGAAGCATCCGACGCGCCGGGCGAACCCGAGCGGTCGGCCCCGGTGCGATCGAGGTTCGCGCTGGCAGCGTTCGTGCGGACCTACGGGTCCCTGTTCGCCATCGGCGTGCTGGCGGTGATCTTGTTGGTGTGGGCGCCGAGCGGGCTGTCGGCGTTCCGCCTCGGGAACCTCGGCAAGTACTGCTCGTGGGCGCTGGTCGCAGTCGGCATCGGGCTCGCGTGGGGCCGCGGCGGCATGCTCGTCATGGGTCAGGGCGTGTTCTTCGGACTCGGTGCCTACGTCACGGCCATGCACATGAAGCTCGAGGCCGCTGGGCCGGGCGAGGTCCCGGACTTCATGGTGTTGTACGGAGACGCCACGATGCCCGTGTGGTGGGAGCCGTTCCGCAGCGGTGCCTTCACGATCTTCGCCATCGTCGCGGTGCCGGCAGCCGTGTCCTACGTCCTCGGCTACGCCGTCTTGAAGCGTGGGGTCAAGGGCGCCTACTTCGCCATCTTGACGCAGGCGATGGCGGTGGCCTTCGCGACCCTGTTGGTCGCGACGATCAAACAGACGGGTGGATTCAACGGTCTGAACACCTTCACCACCTTCTTCGGTCAGAACCTCTATGACCCGACGGTCCGCAAGAACCTCTACCTGCTGGCGGCCGGTCTGTTGATCGTCTGCCTCGTGATCGTGTGGCAACTCAACCGGAGCCGGTACGGCGAGCTCCTCGTCGCCACCCGCGATGCGGAGGAGCGAGTCCGCTTCCTCGGATACGACCCGGCGAACACCAAGTTGTTCGCGTTCGTGGTGGCAGCGGTCATGGCCAGTCTCGGCGGAGCAATGTTCGCGCCCCTCGTAGGGATCATCTCGCCCACCGACGTCAACGCAACGGCCTCGATCATGATGATCGCCGGTGTCGCACTGGGCGGTCGGGCGTCGTTGCTGGGTCCAGCGCTCGGCGCGCTCGCCGTCGGCTTCGGTCAGTCGACCCTGTCCGAGCGGTTCCCGACCAACTGGATCTACTTCCAGGGCGCGCTGTTCATCGTCGTCATCCTCTTCCTTCCGGGAGGAATTGCTTCGCTGGGAGCGAAGCTCGCCGGTCGCTGGCCACGCCGGTCGGCGCGCGGTGTGGCCGCGACCATCGGAAGCGAGGTGGCGGCATGACCGCATCCTTCCGTGGCGAGGACTACCTGGAGGTCCGCGACCTGACCGTCGACTTCGACGGATTCAAGGCGATCGACGGTGTCGACATCACGATGCTGCAGGGCCGGCTGCACTTCCTCATCGGTCCGAACGGCGCCGGCAAGACCACGCTGGTCGACGCGCTGACCGGGCTGGTGCAGGGAACGGGCACGGTGACCTTCCGCGGCCACGATCTGCTGGGCATGAAGTCGCATGAGATCGTGCGCCTCGGGGTCGGGCGCACCTTCCAGACCGCCACCGTCTTCGAGAAACTGAGCGTGCTGCAGAACCTCGACATCGCTGCGGGCATCCACCGAGGAGCCCTGGGGCGATTGCGAGCCCGCCGCAAGGTGCCAGAAGCGGTCGAGGAGGCGCTGGAGACCATCGGGCTGACGCAGCTCGCCGATCGCCCGGCGGGGATCCTCGCCCACGGGCAGAAGCAATGGCTCGAGGTCGGCATGCTGCTCGTCCAGGACGCCCAGGTGATGTTCCTCGACGAGACGGTTGCCGGGATGAGTGGCAGCGAGCGCGAGGCCACCGGCGAGTTGCTGCAACGGATCGTGAGCGATCGCACGATCGTGGTCATCGAGCACGACATGGAGTTCATGCGCACCTACGCCGACACCGTGACGGTGATGCACGGCGGGAAGGTGCTGGCAGAAGGGTCGGTCACCGAGATCCAGGCCGATGCGCGAGTGCAAGAGGTCTATCTCGGAACCGTGACGGAGGTGTCGTTGGATGGCTGAGCTCATGCTCGAGATGGTCGGTGTGACGGCGGGATACGGGCGTTCGATGGTCTTGTTCGACGTCGGGTTGTCGATTCCCGCCGGCGGAGCCGTCGCCCTCATGGGGCACAACGGTGCAGGCAAGACCACCCTCTTGCGGGTGGCGGTGGGCCTGATCCCGGTGAAGTCGGGCACCGTGCTCGTCGATGGCGAGGACATCACCAAGCTGTTGCCCAACCAGCGTGTCAAGCGGGGCATCGGCTACGTCCCCCAGGGGCAGCTCTGCTTCCCGCAGATGACCACCCTGGAGAACCTGCAACTGATCACCAAGGTGCGGTCCGAGATCGACGAGGTGCTCGACACCTTCCCGGTGCTGACCGATCTGTTGAACCGGCCGGCCGGGCTCCTCTCGGGAGGGCAACGCCAACAGCTCTCCATCGCCCGGACGTTGCTGACCAAGCCGCGACTGTTGATCCTCGACGAACCGACCGAGGGGATCCAACCCAATGTCGTCGCCGAGATCGAGGGAGTCATCACCGACCTCACGCAACGCGGTGACCTCACCGTCTTGTTGGTCGAACAGCACGTCGGATTCGCGCTCCGCTCGACGAGCACCTACTACGTGCTGGAGTCGGGTCACATCACGGGCCGTGGCGATGGTGGCGTCGATGCGCTCGACGAGGTCCGAGCAGCGATGGCGGTCTAGCGGTCTCCCGACGCTTGCCTTCTCAGATCGCGCCACCGGCGAGGATGGCGGCATGCAGCGTCGAGGTGGCCTCGCTCGGTTGCACGTCGAGGTCGTCCAGCAGCATGCGGCGGCAGACGAGGTACTGCCGGAGGGCCTGGCCACGTCGTCCGGCTCGGGCGAGCGCTGCCATGAGCAGCCGATGTGAACGCTCGTCGTAGGGGTCGAGGTCGACCAACTCCCGCGCGACTCGGATCGCACTCGCGTCGTCGCCCGCTCGTTCGTGGGCATGGACGAGTGCGACGAGCACGTCGACGCAGCGGTCGACGAGCCGGGCCCGCCATCCCGCGGCCCAGTCTTCGTATCGCTCCTCCGGGAGCGGCTCGCCTCCCCAGAGCGATCGGGCGCGCTCGAGGAGCGGGAGTGATGGCGCGTCGCCCTCGAGCGCGACGTCGGCCGCTCGCTCGAACTCCTGCCAGTCGAGGACGTCGCCGCCCGTCAACCGGAGTCGGCAGGTCCCGTGGCCCGTCTCGACGATGCTCGCGGACGAACCCGGATCGTCGAGGAGTTGGCGGATACGCGACGTCGCGACCTGCAGACTGCGGCGCGCTCGATCGACGTCGAGTTCGGGCCAGATGGCTTCGAAGACGAGGTCCACGGGCACGGGGCCTTCGCCGTGGACGAGCAGGAAGCGGAGGAGGCGAGCGTCGACGGGCCGGCCCCACGACCGCTCATCGGTCGTCCACCCACCACGACGGACGCGGAAACCCCCGAGGGACATGAACTGGCGTGGGGGAGGCGAGTCGGCGACGCGGGCAATGGCATCTCGTGCCGCAGCAGCGACGGCAGGGTCGTCGGTGTCGACGGCCTGGGCGACGATCGAGCGGGCGGCAGGATGTCCCGAAGCCAACGCCGGCCGGAACGCCGCGCTGCTGACGACGGAGTCGGGGTGGTCGGCCAGGGAGACGAGCGCGCGCCCGTCGGGGAAGGCGGTCCAGAGCGCCTCGATCGTCGGCGCTGGAGCCAGTGCGCCTCGCTGCAGCGCTGCGGAGACCACCGGCTCGATCCGAGACCACTCCAGACGGAGGATCTCGGGGGCAGTGCCGTTGGCCGTGGCGAGACCCGACGCGACGAGGGAGCACGCACGGTCGAGTTCGCCACGCTCGTCGGCTACGTAGGCCTGCAAAAACGAGGTGCGCGCCCGCAGGTGGCGTCCCGCAGGCCCGGGGTACGTCTCGTCGACGAGGGTGGCCGCATCGTCCAGCACCGCCTCGGCGCGGTCGAGTGCGCCGACGGTGGCGAGGGCCGGAACGACATCGACCGATGTCCACCACTGGTACAGCGGCGGAGCGCCGATCGCGGACACGGCCATCTGCGCTGCCGAGAGGGCGGTCGTCCGATCGCCGCGTCCGGCGGCGACGAGCGATCGGGCGACGTGGGCGGACTGGTCCGCCCACGTGCCGGTCGTGGCGTGGACGGCGAGGTGGTCCTCCGCGTCGGCGAACTGGCCCATCTGGGCGTGGAGCATGGCCTGCAACCCGCAGATCGTGTTGACCCGGGCCACCATCAGGGCTCGATCGGCCTCCGCTCGCTGTCGCTCCCACCACTCGAGGGCCTCGCCCCGACGTCCCTGTTCGCTCAAGACCGTGGCGTGGGCCGCCATGAGGTTGAGCCGCATGCCGAGAGGGTCGTGGGCCTCGACCCGCCGGTAGGCACGAAGCGTTCTGTCCTCGGCCTGAGCGAGATCGCCGGCCGGAACATCGATGTATGCCCGGAGCAGCGCGTCGATCGGGTCGACCGCCTCTGCATCCGGTAGCTCGCGGACTCTGGCCGCCAACGCGAGGGCGGTCGACGACTGTCCTGCGGACGCGAGGCCGTGTGCCGCGTACAACGCCGCGGCGGCTGCCGCCGGCCCGGCCGCTCGCGCTTCGGGTTCGTCGAAACCCTCGGCGATCGCGATCCCTTCCTCCGGCCTGCCCAGGAGCCCGAGGCAGTCGATCAACAGGAACCGGCCCCACCACTCGCTGCTCCCGTCGATCCGATCTTCGCCGAGCCCAGCCCGCAGATGGCCGACCGCCACGTCGTAGTGACCGGTCGCCCGTGCCAGATGACCGGCGAGCAGCTGGACCCTCGCGTCGTCGCGCAACCCGTCGGGGAGTCGATCGAGCCACGACTGGACGAGGGCGGGGGACATCGGCGCCACGGACCGGACGGCTGTCGCGATGGCATCGATCGCCGGGTCCCACTCCTCGGCGGCGATCCAGTGTTCGATCCCCTCGACGGGGTCGTCGACGGCGACGACGGGTGCCACTCGTCGGTGGATGTCCCGGATCTCGTCGGTCGTGAGATCGGCGGTGAGTTGGTCGAGGAGGACCTCGCGGAAGAGCGGGTGATAGGCGAACGCGTCGGCGTCCGACGTGAGCCGGTGGAGGAAGAGGCCGCGTGTACCCGCACCTGCGAGGTGGTCGTCCGGGAGGTCGAGCGCATCGGCGACGGTGGGCGTCAGTCGTCGGGGAACGGTCGACGCAAGGAGCCGTTTCCGCTGGGCGTCGTCGAGCGGTGCGAGCACCTCCTCGCGAAGGAACTCGCGCAACGCCTGGGTCGAGCGGAACGAGGTATCGGCCCGTTGGCTACGGCGATGGGCGGCACCGGTCTCCGCGAGCGTGGCGATGCCCAGCGGCCATCCCTCGGTGGCGGTCATCAGGCCGTCCACATCGTCGGCCGACGGAGCCCGACCGAGCGACTCGAGGAGGTCGCCGCACTCCGTGGCGTCGAAGGCGAGGTCGCCCGTGCCCAGTTCGAGCAGTCGGCCGTCCGCTCGGGGAGTCCCGAGTCGAAGAGGGAGGGAACGGCGCGAGAGCACCACGACGCCGACCTTGTCGCCCGCTCCCCGGATCAGCTCCGCGACGACCGAACACGACGTCTCCGCACCCGTCAGGACTTCGGCGTCATCGACGACCACGACGATCGGATCGACCAGCAGTTGGCTGCACTCGGCAAGGAGCGCGCGAGCTCCGGTCACTGGATCCGGTGCTGCATTGCCGCCCTCGACCGCGTCCGCCACGACTTCCGTGGTCCCGGGCGCGACGCCGTTCACCGCATCAGCGAGGGACGCGAGCAGCCGTCCTGCATGACGGTCGGCTGGAGCGCAGCGGACCCAGGCGCCACGGATCTTCGACGCGCTCAGCGCATCCTCGATCAGCGTCGTCTTGCCGTAGCCCGCCGGGGCGACCACGACGATCGACCGGTCGATGAGGGCCTCGGTCGTCCGCGCGGCGAGCGCACGGCGCGGGATCCTCACGACCGGCACGGGTCCCGCTCCGTCCCGCTGGCATGCATGTGTCTCGTCCCGAATCTCTGGTCTGCCCGTGTCCCTGTCCGATTCGCACCGTACCGCTCCCCGGCGTCGGTCAGGTGGTCTCGCTTCGGAGACGAATCCGGCAGCCGGCGCGTCGAGGGTCCTTGATCGCCAGATCGGACACCGCGAGCCCGGTGCCGTCGACCAGTCCCTCCGCGATGCCCAGGTGCAGGCCGCACACCGTGTCGCGATCCTGCACCGCTGCGGCCTCGAACGGACACGTGCCGAGCACGATGTCGGCCCCATCCCGGCGTGCGACGACCTCGGGTTCGAAGCCTTGACGGTCGAGCGCTTCGGAGACGTTGGCCACGTCGTCGGCGTCGGTGGTGATGCGGAGACGACGTCCGGCACGGCGGCCGACGTCGACCGGCGTGTCGCCGCTGCTGATGATCTCCGTGAGCAACAGGCTCAGACGTTGATACGGCCCGATGCCGCCCCACCGACTGTCCGCGCTCGGCGATGCCGTGTACTCCAGCCGCGGCCGACCGGGCCGGCCGCTCGCTGCCGTGGACTGCACGACGAGGCCGGCGTTCGACAGTTTGTTCAGATGCTGGCGGATCGCGTTGTGGTTGAGCCCGAGGTGGTCGGTCAACTCGGCGATGCCGACCGGTCGGGCTGCGTCGACGACGAACCGGAAGATCCGGTGACGCGTGGGATCTCCCAGCGCCCGAGCTTCTTCCTGGAGGGAGGTCATGGGAGGTCTTTCCTCGGCGGGCGAACGCGGTTGCCGTCCCCCGAGTGTACGTCTCGCGTTCTTCTACCGAAGGGGAGAAAAGCCCGGACCGCGGAGGGGCGGATCCGTCGGTGAGTCGACGAGCTGATCATGGTGGACCCGGGCGACGTCATGGGCGAGCTTGCGCGCTCGATCGACGTTCGGTCCGGTCCAGCCGAGCTCGAGTGTCTCGTGGAAGAGGTCGAGCCACCGCTGGAAGCGTGCGGTCGTGAATTGTCGCTTCGCGTGGACGTCGGCGTGGGCCCGGAACGGGTTGCCCGCGTAGCCGTCGTGTCCGAGCAGGGCACGACACCAGAATGCCGTCAGCTTCGGGAGGTGCTCGGACCAGTCGACCTGGGCCACGTCGTTGAACATCGGGCCGAGCAGGTCGTCCATGGCGACGTCGGCATAGAACCGACGCACCATCTCGGCGATCTCGTCGGGCGAGTCGAGGTCCCGACTCGGCGGTGGGCGGGGAGAGTCACGCATGGTCACGGCACCAAGGCGGTCGCGAAGACCACGATCGCCACCGACGAGACGAGTCCGGCGATCGCCATCGGGCGCGCGCTGGAGGGGCGGCGACTGGCCAGGACGCCGTGCCCCGCGGCGAGTGCGATGGAGGCCACGACGAACACGAGCTTGATCGCCAGAAGTCGGCCGTACCCGGGATCGCCGAGGCTTGCGAAGGTGACGCCTCGGTGCCAGGCGATGGCCACGCCGGAGACGACGAGGAGCGGCAGGAGCGCCGTGTTCGCCATCGACGCGAATCGCCGCGCGGTCTCGTGGATGAGCGTTCCTCGCTCGTCAGGAGGGAGTCGTCGGCGGAGCACCGGAAGCAGGACCGCGCTCAGGAAGAGTTGCCCGCCGACCCAGCCCATCGCCGACAACACATGGACGAAGCGGATCAGGCTCCAGCCGTTCACGCTCATCGGGCATCTCGCGTGCGGCGGTCGGGCATGTCGCCAGTCTCGCCTATTTCGATCAGGGACTAGAAATATCGGTCCCCATTGCCAGGGTGAGCTTGCGGAGCAGTTCGACGAGCTTGCGCTGGTCGGTCTTGGTCAGACCCGCGACGCACTCGTGCTCGGTGGCAGCGTGCACCTCCATCGCCTCGTCGATCCGGGACAGTCCATCCGGGGTGAGCGCGACCAGCCGCGAGCGGCGGTCGTCCGGGTTGGCCCGCCGTGCGACGAGGCCGGCCCGCTCGAGGGCGTCGATCACCGGAGTCATCCCGCCCGACGTCATCATCTGGTTCCGGGCGAGTTCGGTGGGGTTCAACTCGTACGGTTCGCCGGCCCGGCGCAGGGCGGACAGCACGCCGTACTGCGCGCCGGTCAGTCCGAGGGGACCGAGGACATCGGCGTTCCGATGCCCGATCGCGTCCGCCAACCGGATCAATCGTCCGGTGACCTCCTTGGCCGAAGGATCGAGGTCCGGTCGCTCCCGTCGCCACTGGGCGACGATGCGGTCCACGACATCACCTTGGTCAAAAGATACTTGACTCATTGGTTCCTCTCGGTAAAGCTTGTCGTCAAGATACTTTCTGTCGACAATGAAGGCAAGGGGATGGATCGATGGCCAACGGATCACGTGAGGCGGCCAAGATGCCATGGCTCACCGTCTTGGTCCCGATGGTGTGGGGGACCACCTACGCCGTCACCAGCGAGTTCCTCCCTCCGGGCCGGCCGCTGCTGGCGGCGACGCTCCGGGCACTCCCCGCCGGACTGGCGCTGGTCGCCGCCACCGGGACCCTGCCTCGCGGACATTGGTGGTGGCGCTCGGCCGTCCTCGGCGTCCTGAACTTCACGGTCTTCTTCGCCATGCTGTTCACCGCCGCCTACCGGCTCCCCGGCGGCGTGGCGGCCACTGCCGGCGCCGTCCAGCCCCTGCTCGTCATGTTCCTCGCCACGGTCGTACTGAACGAGAAGCTCGTCGGGGGAAAGGTGCTCGCGGGGTTCCTCGGCATCGTCGGCGTCGGGCTGTTGGTGCTCGATGGAGGAGCGAGCCTCGACGGCGTCGGCGTGATCGCGGCGCTCGTCGGTGCGTCCTCCATGGCGATGGGTTCGACGTTGGTGCAGCGTTGGGGTCGCCCGACGAGCGGCCTCGCCTTCGCGGGATGGCAGCTCACCGCCGGCGGACTGTTCCTCGCGCCGTTGGCCTTGGCCAGCGAAGGGCTGCCTCGCTCGCTCACCGCCGTCAACATCGGTGGCTACCTGTATCTGGCGACCATCGGTGGTGCGGTCGCCTACGCCATCTGGTTCCGCGGCATCGCGCTCCTGGGTGCCCAGCGGGCGACGTTCCTCTCACTCCTCAGCCCGGTGGTCGCGACGAGCATCGGCTTCGCGCTCGGCGACGACCTGAGCCTGCGCCAGTTGCTGGGCGGGGCTGTGGTCATCGCCAGTGTCTCGCTCGTGCAGTTCATCCGCACACCGCTGCCGGTCGTGCCGCCAGCGCCATCGCCACGGTCGACGAACTCGTCGCCTCGGTCAGAAGAACTGGTCGATGAGTATGGGATTGCCGTCCGGGTCGACGATGGTCACGTGCCCGGCGCCAGCTTCGGACTCGACGACCTCGATCAGCTCGATGCCGGCGGACTGCAGCCGACGCTGGATCTCGCGGACGTCGGTGAACTCGTCGAGCTGGTCCATCTGCGGCGTGAGGCCGGGGTTGAAGGTGAGGATGTTGCTCTCGAACATCCCATGGAAGAGGCCGAGCGTCGTCTGACCGTTCTTGAGGATCAGGTAGTCGTCGTCGCGGCTCCCGCCCACCTCGACGAATCCCAGCTTCTGGTAGAACGCGGCCGAGACCTCGAGATCGGCGACCGCGAGTGAGAGCGAGAACACCCCGAGGTCGAGTGGTCCGGGGCGCGGGTCGAGCGGTGTGGTCATCGACGACCGACTCTTCCACATCGTCCGCGTTCGGAGCGTCGTCTCAGCGGTCGGTGCGGATCCGGGCGTTGTCCCAGCTGATGACGTCTCCCGCCGGATCGAGGCGGATGACCGTCTGACGCGAGTAGTGGTCCCTCGTGGCGGCGGCCATCCCAGTCGGCGCGGGGACGTGCGCCGCGTACTTCTCCGTGAAGCGCGCGCTGGCGCGCTCGGACTCGGCGCCGGGCTCGAGGATCGTCGCCCGGACGGGGAGTTCGACGGCGGCGAGGTCGACCCATGCATCGCCCCGCTCGACGAGCAGACAGGCCCGGTCGTCGTTGCGGATGCGCAGCACCTTCTTGCTCCGTCCGGGCGTGGCCACGTGGATCGTGCGGTCCGAGACGACGTACCAGAGGGGCAGCGACACCGGCCAACCGTCGCGTCGCAGTGTCGTGAGGACCGCGGTGTGTCCGGATTCGAGGAAGGCCCACGCCTCGTCGTCGGTCATGCGGACGCCCATCGGACCTCCCGTGTCGTTCCTGCGTCGTCCATCGTGTCCTCGCTCAGACCGTGCAGCGGATCGGCACGTGCTTGGCGCCCCCGACGAAGTGCGACTTGGTGAACGTCGTCGGACCGGTTCGCTCGATGGAGGTGAACTCCCTGGCCAGGCCTCCGAGCACTGCGGCGACCTCCATCTGTGCCAGGCGTGAGCCGAGACAGAAGTGAGGGCCGTGGCCCCAGCCGATCTGGCGGTTGGCGTTGGAGCGGGCGACGTCGAGGCGGTGGGGGTCGTCGAAGAGCTGCGGGTCCCGGTTGGCGCCCGGGTACGACAGGAGGATGCGGTCGCCGGCCGCGAAGGTGTGGCCTGCGACCTCGGCATCGGTCTGGGCGTGGCGGACGAAGTGGCGGACGGGGGACGTCAGCCGGACGACCTCGTGCGCGGCGTTGTCGACCAGTGACGGGTCGGCGCGGAGGCGGGCGAACTCGTCGGGGAACCGACACAGCGCATCGACACCACCAGCCATGGCAAACGAGGTCGTGTCGTGCCCGGCGGTCGCGATGATGACGTAGAGGCCGATCGCGGTCATGGCCTCGAGCGGAGCGCCCTCGACCATGCCGTTGGCAATTGCCGACGACAGGTCGTCGGTGGGGTTGGCCTGCCGATCCTGCATCAGCTCGGTGAAGTAGCCGGCGACCTCCATCATCGCCGTGAACGGGTCGCCCTCGCCGAGCTCGTCGTCCTCGGCGCTGAACATCTGCTGGGTGAGCTTGAGCAGCACCGGCTCGTCCTCGCGGGGGACGCCCAGCATCGACATGATCACGCGGAGCGGGAGCGGCAGGGCCACCTCGGTCGAGAAGTCGCACTCGCCACCGAGTTCGCGGAGACGCTCCATCGACTCGGCGACCAGCGTGTCGACCGCCGGCTTCAAGACCCGCAGGGTCGAGTTCTTGAACCACTCGACGACGAGCTTGCGATGGACGAGGTGATCGTGGCCGTCCTGGTTGATCAACATCTTCAACTGCGCCCCGACCTCGCTGATGTCGGGGGCGTCGCCGGCCAGCTTGGGCGGGAGCAGGGGAGCGGTCGTGCTGGCGAACACGTCGGCACGCCGGGACACCTCGAGGAGGACCTCGAGGTCGACGGTGGCCCACAGGGTGCCGTGCACGTCGTCGTCGAAGCGCAGGAACGGGCCGGTGTCGCGCAGTTGGTCCACGGCGCGGTGCCACCCCTCGAGGTCGATGAAGGTGGCGCCGTCGGTGAAGAGGGTGCCGGGATCGACGTGCGTCGCGGGATCGGTGGTGGTGCTCATGAAAGACTCCTGGTCGAGGTGGGGCGCACGCTGGACGCCGGGTGAGGTAAACTGTACGAATGTCCAATAAATCGGAAGGGCGACGGATCGGGCGACCGCCCGGAGCCGACGCCGACAAGACGAAGGCGGCGCTGCTCGACGCTGCGCTCAGTGCGTTCGCCGAGCGTGGATTCGAGGGCGCGTCGATCCGTGAGATCACGGGCGACGTCGGCGTCGGTCACAACCTCGTCCGGCACTACTTCGGGTCGAAGGAGGATCTCTGGCGTGCGGCGATCCGGCACGGCCTGGAGCCGGCGGCCCAGAACATCGTCGAGATGTTCGACGTCGGTTCGGCCCCGCCGCTGCGCCCGACCCTGCGCGCGGGTCTCGAGTTGCTCATGGTCGAGGCGGCGGCCAACCCCGACGCCTTCCGTCTGTTCCTGGCCGAGGCACTGCGCGGCGGCCCGCGGTTCGAACAGCTCTACGACGACATCCTCGAACCGATCTCGCAGGCGATCTTCAGCTACGCAGCCGGCACCGACGAGATCCCGCCGTCGGTCGATCTCCGCGTGCTCGGCATCTTCGTGTTCGGCGCGGCGTTCAGTCCGTTCACGTTCGAAGGCATGGCCTCGCGTCTCGGCTTCGCTCCACCCAAGGCCGGCGAGCCGCTCGATGCACAGGTCGACCAGTTGATCGAGATGATCGTCGCCGGGATGACCCAGATCGAGAGCTGACACCTTCAGTAGGCGAGTCATCCGCCGATGCCCTCGACTTCGTCGAGCAGGCGCCGCTTCAGCAGCTTGCCGCTCTCGAGGCGCGGGAGTTCGTCCACGAAGACCAACTCGCGCGGGCACTTGTAGTGCGCGATCTCGCCGCGGCAGTGGTTGATCAGCTCGACGGCGAGCTTGTCCGGATCCGCCGGCGGGTCCACGGCGACGACGAAGGCCTTCACCCGTTCGCCCATCTCGACATCGGGCACGCCGAGCACCGCGACGTCGTACACGGCAGGGTGCACGGTCAGGACGTTCTCGGCTTCCTGCGGATAGATGTTGACCCCGCCCGAGATGATCATGTTCGTCGCCCGGTCGGTCAGGTAGAGGTAGCCGTCGCCATCGACGTGGCCGATGTCACCGTACGTGGCCCAGCCGCGAGCGTCCGTGGCTCGCTCCGTCTTCTCCGGATCGTTGTGGTACTCGAACCGGCCGGCGGCGGAGAACCAGATCTGGCCGGTCTCGTCCGGTCCGAGCTCCGCGCCGCTCTCGTCGACGATGTGCACCTCGTTGAAGACCGAACGTCCGACCGAGCCGGGATGGTCGAGCCACTCCTGGGCGCCGATGGCGCAGAGCCCGAACCCCTCGGAGCCGCCGTAGTACTCGTCGACGATCGGGCCGACCCAGTCGATCATCTGATGCTTGATCGGGACGGGGCACGGCGCCGCGGCGTGGATGACCCGACGCAGCGACGAGAGGTCGGCACTGGTGCGCACGGCTTCGGGGAGCCGCAGCATGCGGACGAAGTGGGTCGGCACGAACTGCGCGTGGGTGACGCGGTGGCGCTCGATCGCCTCGAGGGTCCCCGCGGCGTCGAACCGCTCCATCACCACGACGGTCGCGCCGAGTCGGTGTCCCGCCAGCGTCCAGCCCAGCGGGGCTGCGTGATAGAGCGGCGCCGGGCTGAGGTAGACGGCGGAATCGTCGACGTCGTAGAACTGCTTGGCGATCGTGGCGATGCCGCCCCGTGCGGTCCCGAACGACGACGTGGAGACCGGAGGGAGGATGCCCTTCGGCCGTCCCGTCGTACCCGACGAGTAGAGCATCAACATGCCCTCGCGTTCGTCGTCGCGTGGGATTCCGGAAGCGTGGGCGAGCACGTCGTCGAAGTCGTCGTACCCGTCGATCCCGCCGCCGACGGACAGGCGGAGCTCGAGGTGCTTCGCACGCGGTCCGAGCCCGGAGACCAGTTCGGCCATCGCCGAGGTCGTCACGAGGGCCCGGGCGCCGCAGTCCTCGATGATGTAGCCGGCCTCGTCGGACCCGAGGTGCCAGCTGATCGGCGTGAGATAGAGCCCGGCCCGAAGGGCGGCCCATGCGGCGTCGAAGTACTCGAGCTGGTTCGCCAACAGCACCGCGATGTGATCGCCCGGAACGAGTCCGGCCTCGTCGAAGACGCGGGCGAGGCGGGTCGAACGGTCGTCGAGTTCGGCGTAGGTCCGCGTCTCGCCCGACCCCGCCATGATGACGGCGGGTGCGTCGCCGCGCCGGCGCAACATGTCGCCGGCGTGTTCGCTTCTCGACTCGGTCTTCGACTCGGTCATCGTGGGTCCGACGCTGCTCAGGCCGGCGTGAGCCGGCTCACGCCGGTGAGCTCCGCTGCGTTGTCGTGGACGATTCGCCGTTGATCGTCTTCGCTCAGGTGGCCGATCTCGTCGAAGATCTGGGCCGGGTACTCGAGGCCCTCCATGTGGGGAAAGTCCGAGCCGAACAGCACGCGGTCGGCGCCCATGAACTCCACGACGTCGTCGATGTCGTCTTCCCAGAACGGGTTGATCCAGACGTGCCGCTTGAAGGTCTCGACCGGATCGTCCTGGAACCAGTTCTGGTACTTCTCGCGGACCGCCGCCAGCTGACGGAAGATGTCGTGCAGGTACACGGCGCCGTTCTCGACGGAGGCGACCCGCACGCCAGGGAACCGTTCGAAGACCCGGTCGAACACGAGCGCGGACAGCCAGTCACAGATGGCTCGCTCCATCTTCCAGACGGCGTTGGTGGGCTTTCGTCCCCCGCCGAGCGTTGCCTCGGCGCCACCGGGCGCGGGATACCCGTTCGCTCCGTACCCGGAGTTCCCGACGTGGGCCACGACGACGATCCCTGCGTCGCTCACTCGTTGCCAGAATCCATCGAACATCTCGTCGCCGGGCGAGCGCTGCCCATCGGCGGTGGTGACCGGTGCCGGTCGCATCACGACGACGCGCGCTCCGTGATCGGAGACGTAGTCGAGCTCGGCACACGCCTCGTCGGGGTCCGCGAGCGTGATGTACGGAGCGCCGAAGATCCGGTTCTGGTTCGCGAATCCCCAGTCGTCCTGCAACCAGCGGTTGAAGGCACGGTGGACGGCCACGTTGGCGGCGACGTCGTTCTTGAGCACTTCCTCGTAGTGCACGCCGGTCGTCGGGAAGATCCAGCAGGCGTCCACTCCCTGCTCGTCCATGACGGCGAGTCGTGCAGCGCTGTCCTGATAGGCGGCGGGGAGCGGTTCGAGGTTCGACCGGATCAGTTCTGCGAAGGTCTTGTTGTTCGGATTTCCCTTGTAGTACTCCCGCAGTACGCCGGGCTTGGAGATGGGGTCGTAGGTCGGGTTGGGGACCTGCCAGTCGACCTTGCCCCGGATCATCTGGCGCTGGTGGCCGTTCTCGAGGGTGACCCACACCGGGCCGCGGTTCTTGAACTCACGGGGCAGGTGGCGGGTGAACGCGTCCTTGGCCTCGTAGTAGTGGTTGTCCGCATCGAACATCGGGATCTGGGGGCTCATCGATCTCTCCAATCGGGGAACTGCTTCGTCGCGCTCGGTCGACCGTACCATGAGAACTGGACAGTCGTACAGTAGATGGTCAGTTCGTCTCGTCCTCGGGGCGGTACTTGTTGCCGAAGGTCTCCTCGCGCCACGCCATGGCCGCCTTCAGCCCGTCGCGCTCGGAACGCTTCAGGAACTCGTCGCCGGCCTCGCCCGTCTCCTCGTCGCGCTTGGCGTAGAGGCCCTGCTCCCGGAAGCTGGCCACGGCGAGCAGGTCGACGCTGGCGGCGATGCCGGTGCGGAAGCCCATCACCTCGAACTGTCGGTTGATGCTGCGCTTGGTCAACATGATGAGGTCGGTGGGGGTGAGCGCGATCTGTTGCGCCAACTCCTCGGTGCGCGCCTCGAGTTCCTCCGGCGGGACCGACTCCGATGCCCACTGGCATTCGGCGGCTTCCTTCCCGCTCATCGGTTCGCAGGTGAACATGTAGTACTTGGCCTTGGTCATGCCGACGAGCCACGGCATGTACTGCAGGTTTCCGGGCGACCAGTTTCGGCCGACCGGCCAGCCGATCTTGGCGTCGTCGGCGACGACCCGCAGGTCGCAGAACCCGGCCAGCTCGCTGCCGCCGGCGAGGCAGTGACCGTGGATCTGCGCGATGACCGGCTTCTGGAGGTCGAACAGCGTGAAGTACACGCGAGCGTGTTCGAGGTCGTAGGACTGCCAGAGCCGATCGCGCTCGGGGGCGATGTAGCCACCCGGCGGCATGTTGCGCTGGCGCTCGCCCTTCTTGACCGGCGTCATGTCGTAGCCGGCGGAGAACGACGGGCCGTCGCCCTTGATGATGATGACGCGGATGTCGTCGTCGAGTTCGAGGAGTTTGGCGGCCATCTCGATCTGCATGAGCCGCTCGTACCCGAGTGGGTTCCGCTTCTCCGGGCTGTTGAGGATGATCCGTCCGATCGGACCGTCGCGCTCGATGTCGACGAGGTCGAACTCGGGGAGCTCGACGTTCTCCTTGCGGTAGGGCGGCGACCACTTCACCATGCGGTGCGATGCGCCCGGGCGCGTGGTCTTCATCTCGTTGTCGTCGGTCATCGTCGGTGCTCTCTTCGGGTCGGGGTCAACGGGGATGGCGGAGCGTGTGGGCCACGGAGGTCCACGCGTTCGCCGCAGGGTCAGGGCGGGGTCGTTCGTAGCTGGTCACGCGATCGGCGATGTCGCCGTAGCGGCGCTGGAGCTCGCGGCCGACGTGTTCGGGGTCGCCCACCACGGCGAAGGTCTCGAGGATCTCGTCGGTGATGAGCGAACCCATTTCGGCCCACTCCCCACGCTTGGACATGGCGTGCAGTTCGGGCTGGAGATCGCCCCAGCCATGGAGGTCGAGCACTGGGCGGTAGGCCGACGTCGAGCCATAGAACGCCAACTGACGTCGCGTCGCAGCAGCGGCCGCATCGATCGCTGCGGCGTCCGTTCCGGTCACCACGAATCCGGGAGCCACGATCTCGATGTCGGTGAGTTGCCTCCCGGCGCGCTCGCAGCCGCGTTCGAGTGCGGGCACGGTGCGTTCCCGGAGGAAGCGCTCGGACGAGAACCCGTGGCAGATGAACCCGTCGGCGACCTCGCCCGCGACCTCGGTCATCATCGGACCCACGCCGGCAAGGAACACCTTCGGTGCTCCGTGCCCATGGGGGCGCGGCGCGAACATCGGCGTCATGAGCGTGTGGCGGTAGAACTCGCCGTCGAACTCGAGTGGCGCGCCGTCCTCCCACGTGTTCCAGATCGCGTGCAGCGCACGGACGAACTCGTGCATCCGCCGGGCCGGGTGTGACCACGGCATCGAGTAGCGGTTCTCGATGTGGGGTCGGATCTGGCTGCCGAGACCGAGGACGAAGCGGCCGCCGCTGAGCGACTGCAGGTCGTGGGCAGTGTTGGCCAGCGTCATGGGCGTGCGTGCGAACGCAACGGCGATCGACGTGCCGATCTCGATCTGCTCGGTGGCAGCAGCCGCGAGGGCGCACGACAGGAACGGATCGTGGTTGGTCTCTGCCGCCCACAGCGCGTCGAAGCCGGCGGCCTCGGCAGCGCTCGCGAGCGTCGATGCCTTCTGTGGGCGGATCGTGGCGCCGAGGTCGACCTTCACTTCTTGTCTCCGTACGAGTCGAGTCGAGCGTTGAAGGCGGGGTCGGAGCGCATCACCTCGACCTGGATGTCGAGTTCCATGCGGATCACCTCCGCCAGATCGTCGAGTGCGAGTGCCCTGTTCAGCATCTCCTTGGTGCGCCGCAGGCCGAGCGGCGACTTCGACAGCAGTCCGTCGGCCACACGTTGGCCCGCCGCGTCGAGGTCGGAGTCGGTGACGACCTCGGACACCAGGCCGAGTCGCTCGGCGCGGTGGGCGTCGACCGTCCGGCCCGTGAGCATGAGTTCGGACGCGACCGAGAGGCCGACCATGCGGGGGAGGAACCACGAGATCCCGACGTCGCAGCCGCTGAGTCCGATGTCGATGAACGTGTCGTCCATCCGAGCGGACTCGCCCGCCACCCGCACGTCGCAGGCGAGCGCCATCACGAAGCCGCCTCCCTTGGCCGCTCCGTGCACGAGCGACACGACGGGCTGTGGACAGGCGCGGATCAGGGGCATGAGGTCGATGATCCGACGGGTGTCCGCACCGGTGAGTTGGGCGCGCAGGTCGAGGCCGGCGCAGAACGACGGCCCGGATCCTCGCAGCACGATGACCCGGACGTCGTCGTCGTCGGCGACCGCCGCGAAGTAGTCGCACAACGCATCGATGAGCGTCGGGTCGAGCGCGTTGTGTTTGCGCGGGCGGTTGAGGGTCAACCAGTCGACGGCACCCTTGCGCTCGATCAGGAGCACCGGGGCGTTCGGGTGGTCGGTCTCGGTCATGTCATGCCCTGCCTGTCGTGCAGCGGATCGGGACGTGCTTGGCGCCACCGACGAAGTGGGCCTTGGTCCACTCGGTCGGGCCGGTGGTCTCGATCGACACGAACTCGCGCCGCAGGCCGTCGAGCACGGCCGCGACCTCCATGTGTGCGAGGCGGGCCCCGAGGCAGAAGTGCGGCCCGTGTCCCCAACCCACCTGGCGGTTGGCGTTCGCCCGTCCGACGTCGAGTCGGTGTGGCTCGTCGAACATCGCAGGGTCGCGGTTGGCTGCCGGATACGAGAGGAAGATGCGGTCGCCGGGCGAGAACCGCCGGCCGGCGGCCTCGGCGTCGACCTGCACGTGCCGGATGAAGTGGCGAACCGGCGCGGTGATGCGCACCACCTCGTGGGCGGCGTTGTCGACCAGCGAGGGATCGTCGCGGAGGCGCTGGAACTCGTCGGGGAACCGGCAGAGCGCGTCGATGCCCCCGGACATCGCGAACGACGTGGTGTCGTGCCCCGCCGTCGAGATGATCACGTGCAGGCCGAGGGCGGCCATGGTCTCGATCGGCGTGCCGTCGACCGTGCCGTGGACGATGGCCGAACAGAGGTCGTCGGTGGGCGACGACTTGCGGGCCTCCATCAGGTTCATGAGGTAGGTCGCGACCTCGTGGATGGCAGCGAGAGGATCGCTGGTCCCCAGTTCCTCGTCCTCGGAGCTGAACATCTCCTGGGTGAGCTTCAGCATCACCGGTTCGTCTTCGCGGGGGACGCCGAGCATGGACATGATCACTCGCAGCGGCAGGGGGAGCGCGATCTCCGACGCGAAGTCGCACTCGCCGTTGAGTTCGCGGAGTCGGCTCATGGATTCGCTCACGAGCTCGTCGACCGCGGGCTTCAGGACACGCAGCGTCGAGTTCTTGAACCAGTCGACGACCACCTTGCGATGGGCGAGATGATCGGGCCCGTCCTGGTTGACGAGCATCTTGAGCTGACCCCAGACGTCGTCCTTCCCCTCGCCCGTCAACCCGGGGGTGGCGAGCAACGCTGGCTCGTCGGTGTTGGCGAACTCGTCGGGTCTCCGCGACACCTCGAGCAGGACTTCGAGATCGGTCACGACAGAGAGCGCCCCGAAGATGTGATCGTCGACATCGAGGAAGGGGCCCGGACCGCGGACGCCATCGACCCGCCGGTGCCATGACTCGGGGTCGAGGAACGACGAGCCCCGGAGGAACAGTCGAGCTGCGTCCGCCTGGGCATCAGGAGTCTCGGTGACGGTCATGCGCCGACGGTAGCAAATGAATTGGACAGTCGTACACTTCCTTGCGTACGCTGCGTCCGTGCTGGATCAGCGAGAGCGGCTCACGTGAACTTCAACGACACGCCGGAACAGGCTGGCTGGAGGGCCGAGTGTCGAGCGTGGATCGCCGCGACGCTGGACGGTCTCGTCGAGGGCGACCTGATCGGTCGGGCCCGGGCGTGGCAGGCGGCCAAGTTCGACGCAGGGCTCGCCAAGATCACCTGGGAGCCCGAGTTCGGTGGTCGCAGCGGATCTGCCGAACAGCAGATCATCTTCAACCAGGAGGAGGCGGCGCAGAAGACCCCTCCGGACCTGTTCACGGTCGGCCTGAACTTCGTCGGCCCCACACTGCGCGCCCACGGCACGTCGGGGCAGCGGGAGCAGCACCTGCAGCCGCTCCTCCGCGGCGACAAGATCTGGTGTCAGATGTTCTCGGAGCCGAACGCCGGCTCCGACTCGGCCGGCCTGGCGACCAAGGCGGTGCGCGACGGCGACGAGTGGGTCATCGACGGACAGAAGGTCTGGACCTCCGGCGCGCACATGGCCGACTTCGGCGAGGTGCTCTGTCGCACGAACCCCGACCTGCCCAAGCACCAGGGAATCACGGCCTTCATCATCGACCTGAAGTCACCAGGCGTCACCGTGCGGCCACTCCGCCAGATGACCGGCACGTCCGAGTTCAGCGAGATCTTCCTCGAGGGTGTGCGGGTCCCGCACGAGAACGTCATCGGTGAGGTCGACAACGGCTGGCACGTCGCGGTCACGACGCTCATGAACGAACGCAGCTCGATCGGCGGCGGTCGGGCCGGGCCCAGCACGCTCCCCGCGCGGCTCGCCGATCTCGGCCGTCGGCGCGGCACCCTCGACGCGAACACGCGCCAACGCATCGTCGACATCTGGATCCAGGGCGAGCTCGCCCGATACCTCGGCCTGCGAACGCTCACCGCAGCGCTCCAGGGTCGGCGCCCCGGGCCCGAGGGTTCCGTGGCCAAGCTCGGATCGACGAAGCTCAACGTCGAGGCCGCCCAACTCGGCATCGACCTGTTGGGTGCATCAGGAATGCTCACCGAGGGCGACGATGCCCGCTGGGTGCGCAAGTTCCTCTGGTCGCCTGCGCACCGCATCGGCGGTGGTACCGACGAGGTCAACCGCAACATCGTCGCCGAGCGGGCGCTGGGCCTGCCGGGCGAGCCGCGCACGGACGACTCGTTGCCGTGGAATCAGGTACCCCGCTGAGATCAGGACGGCTTCGATGAGTGGACAGATGTGGTTGTTCGTCACCGTGCCCACGGTGACGGCCTTCATCGGCTATGTGACGAACTGGGCGGCGGTGAAGATGATCTTCCACCCGGCCGTGCCACGCGGCATCGGCCCGCTGCGGTGGCAGGGGATCGTCTACCGGATGGCGCCGAAGTTCGCCCAGGAGATCGCCAAGACCACCGGCGAGGTGCTGTCCCCTGCGGACATCGTCGAACGAGTCGACATCGGGGGGCTCGTCGAACGGCTCTTCGCCGAGCACGAGGTCGTCCTCGACCGTGCGGTGGGGGCCAGCTTCGACGTCCTCGCGCCTGCGGTCTGGGACTCGATGGATCCTGCGGCGCGGGAGCAGCTGCGGAACATGCTGCTGGCCCAGGCCACCGGATCCGTCGACGGGCTCGTCGAGGCACTCGGTGACCGACTGCCCGACGTCCTCGACCTGAACGCGCTGCTCGTCCGCGAGTTGACCGGTGAGAACGCCGGCCGCCTCGCTCGCGTGACCGGCGAGATCGCGGCGCGCGAGCTCCGCTTCATCGAGCTCTACGGCGCCGTGTTCGGCTTCGGCGTCGGCGTGGTGCAGGCCGTCCTGTTCGGCGTGTTCGGCATCTGGTGGACGATGCCCATCGTCGGAGGCATCGTCGGCTTCGGCACCAACTGGCTCGCCATCCAGATGATCTTCCGGCCTCTCGAGCCGCGGCGCTTCCTCGGGCTGGTCACCTACCAGGGGATGTTCCCGAAGCGGCAGCGCGAGATCGCCGCCGACTACGGATCGATCACCGCTCGCGAGATCTTCACCCCGGCGAAGCTGTTGTCGGCCGTGGCCGAGAGCTCGTCGCCCGGGGCCTCGAGCGCAGAACTGCGATCGTTGGCCGTGGAACGACTCGCCGAGTTCCGGCCGATGCTCGCCATGGTGGCGGGCGGGTCCGAGCCGTCCGACGCAGTCCTCGGCGAGGTCGTCGATGTGTTGTTGGCGAATGTCCTCGCGCTCGAGGGCGCCCTGCGACCCACGGTCGAGGCGCATCTCGCCGACAGCCTCCGCCTCGACGAGTTGATCGAGGACCGACTCGGATCGCTCGACAAGGAGCAGTTCGAGCGGATGCTGCGTGGAATCTTCGAGGAGGACGAGTGGATCCTGGTGGCGATCGGCGGGGCGCTGGGGGCGCTCATCGGCGTGGCCCAGGGCCTCCTCGTGCGCTCCTTCGACCTCTGATCGGAGAGTTTGCCGAGATGTGCAATCTTGCACATCCCTCGCAAAAGTGACACAGTTCACAAAACGCAGACGAACGTCAGGGGGTGTTCGAGTTGGCCGTGCAGTCACGCGTGTTGCAGTTGCCCGGGGCATTCCTGGACGCGCTCGGCGGCATGGCGGCACTCGCACTCGAGGGGACGCGCCGGACCTGGGACATCCGCCGATGGTGGCGTGAGTTCCTCGACCAGTGCGACTTCCTGGCCAGCGTGACGATCCTGCCGGTGATGCTCGTCGCCGTCCCGTTCGGCGCCGTCATCTCGCTCCAGCTCGGGCAACTGGTCGCGCAGCTCGGGGCACAGTCGCTCACCGGCGCTGCCGCCGTCACCGGGATGATCCAGCAGATCGCCCCCATCGTGACCGCGCTCCTCATCGCCGGCGCCGGTGGTTCGGCGATGGCTGCAGACATGGGCGCTCGGAACGTGCGCGACGAACTCGCAGCGATGGAGGTGATGGCCGTCAACCCCACGCACCGACTCGTGACGCCGCGCCTCTGGGCCGCCACCGTCGTCGGCGTCTTCCTGATCTCGCTCGTGGTGGTCGCCGGCACTGCGGGTGCCTTCTTCTTCAACGTGTTGTTGCAGGGCGTCTCTCCCGGGGCGTTCTTCAACGGCGCGACCACGCTGGTGAGCCTCCCGGACCTGGTCGTGGGCCTGCTCAAGGCGGGCATCTTCGGGTTCGTCGCTGCCTCGGTCGCCTGCTATCGGGGCATGACCTGCGACATGGGTCCGGTGGGTGTCGGCAAGGCGGTCACCGAGTCGGTGGTGCAGACCTTCATCGCCGTGTTCGTCCTCAACTACGTGATCACCGCCCTGTACCTGACGATGTTCCCTCCCTCGATCTGATGACCGCCGCAGCGCACTCCTACCGGTTCTCCCGAACGGCGAAGCGTCTCCGCGGCATGCCGACCTCGCTCACCACGTCGATCGGTCAGGTCGGCGACTTCGTCCTCTTCTCGGGGAAGGCCCTCGCCGCCGTCTTCACCGAGATCCTCGTGCGCCGACGATTCTTCAAGGAGGTCGCCCGCCAGATCTCCGACGTCGTGTCCGGCGCGGGAGCCTTCGTCGTCGGTGGGGGCATGGTCTTCGTCGTCGGTGCGATGTCGCTGGCCACCGGTGGCACCCTCGGGATCCAGGCCTACGAGGGCCTGCGGACGATCGGTGCAGAATCGCTGACCGGCATCGTCACGAGCCTGGGCAATGTCCGTGAGATCACCCCGATGATCGCCGGCATCGCACTCGCAGCCCAGGTGGGCTCGAGCTTCACGGCCGAGTTGGGCGCCAAGCGGATCAGCGAGGAGATCGACGCCCTCTCCGTGATGAGCATCCCGCCCATCGCCTACCTGGTCTCCACCCGGATCCTCGCAGCGCTGATCGCGATCGTCCCGCTCTACCTGGTCTCGCTCTTCGCCTCGTTCTTCGCATCCGAGGTGGTCACGGTGCGGATCCTCGGTCTCTCGCCCGGCGTCTACGACTACTACTTCGGGCTCTTCCTCCCGCCGGTCGACCTGTTGTACAGCCTCATCAAGGCGATCGTCTTCGCCGTGCTCGTCGTCCTCATCCACTGCTGGTACGGGTTCAATGCTTCGGGCGGGCCGGCTGGCGTCGGCCAGGCCGTGGGTCGGGCCATCCGCACGTCGATGATGGCGATCGTGGTCGTCAACCTCCTCCTCTCGTTCCTCTTCTGGGGAACGACGACGACAGCGTCGCTCACCGGGTGAGCCGATGATCCTCGACGCCGCCCGTACCCGTCTCGCTGTCGGGTTGATCGCCATCGTCGCCGTCAGCGCGCTTGCGTCCCTGCTCGTGCTCGCAGCCACGGGCGCCTACGCGGACGACTATCGGCTGACCGCTCGCACCACGCGCGTCGGCTTCGGTCTGGACGACACCTCCGAGGTCAAGATCCGCGGCATCAAGGTCGGCACGGTCGAGCGCCTCGAACTGCTCGACGACGGAACCGTCGAGATGACGTTGAACATCGCGAAGGACATCGAGATCCCGGTCGATGCAACAGCGACCATCGAGCCACTGTCGGTGTTCGGCCCGAAGTTCGTGGACGTCCGACCCGGCCCCAACGAGGTCGACGGACCCTTCCATGGCCCCGGTGACGACATGGGCTCCGTCGTCGAACCGACCGAACTCGCCGACACCCTCGACGCGGTGGTCACGCTCCTCGACACCGTCGACGCCGACGAGGTCTCGACGATCGTGTCCGAACTGGCGCGGGGTGTCGACGGCTTGGGCGAGGAGATCGGATCGTCGGTCGACGCCGCCAACGATCTCGCCACGCGCATCGACGGCAAGCAGGCGGTGATCAACGCGTTGCTGGCCGACGCTCGCTCGCTGTCCTCGACCCTCGCCGAACGCATCGACAGCATCGACACACTGGCGCGCGACGGCAAGGACGTGCTCCGCACGATCGACGAGCAGGGTGACGCATTCGGCGAACTCCTGGTCGGCGTCAGCGAACTCGCCGTCCGAGGCGACGACCTCCTCACTGCGATCGGCGACGACCTCGACCCGACGCTCTGGGCGCTGGAACGAGGAGCCGGCGTGCTCCACGAACAACTCCGCTTCCTCCCCGACTTCGTCGACGGCCTCGATGCCGTGAGCGCACTGCTCGGCACGGGGCTGCTCCAGTGGGACCGCGGCAACGGTGTCTGGGGTGGCATCGGCCACGGCATCCTCGACTTCGAGCCGTGCGCGTTGATCGGCGATGCCAACTGCCCGGATCGAGAGGGTTACGAGGGCTGATGCTGCGTCACCCACGGCTCATCCTCTTCGTCCTGATCAGCGGGGCCCTCACGCTCTGGATCGCGAGCGAGATCACCGGCTTCGAGCGGTCGGTCGACCGTTATCAACTGAGTGCCACGTTCGACGACGCCACCAATCTCGGTGCCGGGGACCCGGTCAAGCTCGCCGGCGTCCGTGTGGGAACCGTGGCCGCGGTGGAGTTGGTCACCGGACGCGCGGTCGTTTCCTTCGGCGTGGACCGCGGGGTCGACCTCCCGGTCGACTCGCTGGTCTCGGTCCAGGCCCAGGACCTGCTCGGTCGCCGACTCCTCCGACTCGATCCGGGGTCCGACGATGCGATGCTCGACGACGGTGACGAGATGGAGAACACCGCATCGGCCGTGCATCTCGGCGACCTCATCAACGAGCTGGGGCCCCTGCTCGAAGCGGTACGACCGGAGCAGGTGAACTCGCTCGTGTCGGCCCTCAACGACGCCGTCACCGGAAACCGCGAGACCATCGCCGGCATCACCAACGATCTCGCCACCGTGCTCGACACCGCAGCGTCGCGCAGCGACACGATCGCATCGCTCGTGGACGACTACGGGGTCCTCGCCGGCGAGGTCGCGAACCGCGACCAGAGCATCCAACGGTTGCTCGACAACCTCGTCCGTCTGACCGAGACGTTCGAGGCGTCCGAGGACGTCCTCGTCGAAGCCCTCGACACGATCCCGGGCACCACGGACGCGCTCCGCTCGCTCCTCGTCGACAACGCCACCCAGGTCGATTCGATCCTCGCCGATCTCGCGGCGGTGACCGAGTCGCTCCAGCCTTCTCTCGACGACGTCGACCTCGTCCTCGCGGGCCTGCCGACCGTGCTCGAGAAGGTGTGGTCGGTGATCGACGACGGGCGGTACATCAAGATCAACTTCTCGTGCGTGGCTGCCTCGCCGCCGCCGTGCCCACACCCCGTGGTCGGGCAGACCGACACGCCGGAAGACGCCAGTCTGGGCGAGACCCTGTTGGGCGTGCTCGGGCTGTGAGGTCGCTCCAATTCTCTTTCCGCGACCTGCCGGTGCGCCTGGTCGGCATCGCCACGGTCATCGCCGCGGTGGCTGCGACGATCGGCGCCTATGCCGTCGGCTCCACCGGTCTCTTCGCAGACACCTACGAGGTGAGTGCCGTCCTCGAGGAGACCGCTGGCCTGCGCAGCGGTGATCCCGTCCGCGTGGCCGGCATCGAGGTCGGCCGTGTGAGCTCGGTCGAGCCGGACTTCGACCAAGGCGTCGTCGTCGTGACGTTCGATCTCGACTCCGGCGTCGAACTCGGCCCGGAGACGACACTCGAGGTCGCACTCGCCACCCTGCTCGGCGGCCGCTACGTCCGGTTGGCCGGCCCGGTGGTCGAGCCATTCCTCGAAGACCTCCCGCCCGAGCAGCGTCGGATCCCGGTCGAGCGCACACGCCTTCCCCTCGGTGTGATCGACGCGCTCGGACAGCTCACCACCACGGCGGAGGAGCTCGACGCCGACGCCATCGACGAGTTGCTCGGCCGTGCGGCGGAGCTCGCGCGAGACAACGCGGGGGAGACCGGAGACATCCTCGACGACGTGGTGACGCTCGCCGAGGTCCTCAACGCTCGCCGTCAACAGATCGAGGATCTGGTCGACGACACCGTGCAGGTCACCGACGCCCTCGCTGGCCGCGACGAGACCATCGCCCGCCTCATCGACACCTCGCAGGCGCTGCTCGCCGAGATCGCCACCCGCCAGGACCAGGTCCGTCTACTCCTCGGATCCGGCAGCGAGGCGGCCACCACCCTGGCCGATCTGATCGAGCGCAATCGCGACGAGCTGGACACCATCCTCGCCGGGCTCGACGCGACGACCGACGTGCTCGACGGACGTGTCGCCGAGGTGGACGAGACGTTGGCCGCGGCCGGACCGACCGTCGGAGCGCTGGCCGACATCGGCAAGACGGGCTCGTGGGTCGACGTCGTGCTCACCGGCCTCTCGTTCGTCCAGCTGCGGAACATCATGCTGGAGGCGCTGGGATGAGGCGTCTGGTGCGTGTCGTCGCCGCAGTCCTCGTCGTGGTCCTGTTCCTGGGCAGCTGCTCGACGTCGGGATCGGACACCTACGAGATCGTGGCGCGGTTCAGCCGCGCGGTCGCCGTCTACGAGCAGAGCGACGTGAAGGTCATGGGTGTCACGGTCGGCCAGGTCCGGGATATCGAGATCGACGGCGACGAGATCGTGGTCACCCTCTCCATCCGCGACGACGTCCCGCTTCCGGCCGATGCCACTGTCGCCATCGCTCCGGTGTCGCTGATCGGCGAACGCGACATCGTCCTCCCGGCATGGACCCCCGGGCAGGAGCGAATGGAACCCGGCACGGTGATCGGCGTGGATCGGACGATCATCCCGGTCGAACCGGACGAGGCGCTCCAGGCGATCACCGACCTGGTCGAGGCCCTCGACCCTGCGTCGGTGAACGAGCTGCTGACCGCGACGTCCGGCGCGCTGGCGGGCAAGGGTGCCACCATCAACGAGGCGCTGCTCCAGCTCTCCCGACTGATTCCCGCCATGGCCGACCAGGACGAGGACCTGTTGTCGATCGCCGACGACGTCGATCGTCTCGCTGCGGTCGCGCGTGCTCGCGAGGCGGAGATCGGCCGACTGCTCGACGACTTCGCCACCGTCGCCGGCGTGCTCGACGAGGAGCGCCAGCAGATCGTCGACTTCGTCGACGCGATGGTCCGGTTGGCGCGTGAGGGCAAGGCGCTGCTGACGGCGTACGAGGTGACCCTCCCGGAGGACCTCGACGCCGTCGCCACCCTCGCGCTGACCATCAAGGTCAACGCCGGCGCGGTGCAGCAGTTGGTCGACGAGCTTTTCTCCCTCAACGTCGAGATCGTCGATGCCTACGACGGACAACACATGGCGATCCGTGGTCGCGGCCCGATCGATCGCACGATCCTCGAGCAGTTGCTCCCCATCCTCGATGAGCTCGGCGCCGATGTGCCCTGTCTCCCGACGTACTCGTCGACGTGCGGATGAGACGCTTCGCTCGTCTCCTCGTCCCGATCGTGATCGGGGTGCTCGCCCTGTCGTCGTGCACGCTCGAGACCACCGGTGCGATCAAGGGTGATGCTCGCTACTTCGCTCGCTTCGACGACGTGCAGGAACTGGTGATCGGGCACACGGTCCGCATCTCCGACATCAACGTCGGCACCGTGCTGGGCATCGAGCTCGACGGATACGAGGCCGTGGTCGAGTTCACCGTCGAGAACGGACGCTCGCTCGCGGAGGGCACGACGGCATCGATCGCCGTCACCTCCCTCCTGGGCGAGAACTACATCGCTCTCCAGCTGCCCGACCACCCCGAGGACCAGCCGGTGTTGTCGACGGGATCAACGCTGCCCACGGGTGGATCGACCGCGACCGTGGAGGAGTTGGCGATCGAGCTGCTCGGTCTCACGCGGGCTGTCCAGGGTCGAGACGTCGCAGCCATCGTCGAGGCGGGCGCGCTCGGCATCGGCCCCCGGGGGGCAGAACTCAACGAGCTCATCGGAACTGTGGGCTCGGTCACCGACAACCTGGCGGCACAGTCGGCGGTCTTCGACGCGCTCCTCACCGACCTCGACGTCGTCCTCGCCACGTTGGCGACCGACGCGGGAGACATCGGCGAGACCATCGAGCTTGCCGCCGATGCCACGGGCTCATTGGCTCGCCAGCGCGAACGTGTCGTGACCGTGGTCGAGGATCTCACCGCTCTGGCGGTGACCCTCGACGCCGAGGTGCTCGCTCCCCACCGAGAACGGCTCACCAGGATCATCCACGACCTGGCGCCGGTGGTGTCTGTCGTCGCTGACGAGCGAGACCGGTTGATCCGCACCATCGAACAGCTGGTCGTCGTCACCGAGCGGATCCCCACGGCGATCCATGAAGGCGGTGTCGTGGCGTACGCCTGGCTCGACGACTTCAGCTTCGGCGACGCGACGCTCCAGACGACCGAGCTCGGTCGGGCATTGGGCGAGTTGCTGCTCGGAGTGACGCCATGAGGCGGATCTACCTCAACATCGCGGCGTTCCTGGTCCTCACCGCGGCGACGATCGCCTGGTCGGCCGTGAACTTCCTGCATCTCGACTTCGTCGAACGGCCCTACGTCGTGACTGCGGAGTTCGAACAGTCGCCGGGTCTGCGGTCCGGCTACGAGGTGACCTACCTCGGTCACGCCGTCGGTCGGATCCGACAGGTCGAACTGGTGCCCGGAAGGAGCGAGGTGCAGCTGGCCATCGACCGCGGTGTCGAACTTCCGGCCGACGTGGTCGCCGCGGCACGGCGACGCTCGGCCATCGGCGAGCCCTACGTCGACCTCGCGCCGGCGCCCGGGACCGACCCCGACGCAGGCGCACGGCTGGCCGACGGCGACCGTGTCGAACTTCCCGACACCTCCAGCCCGCTCCAGTACGGCGACCTCTTCCGATCTCTCGACACGCTCGTCGAGACCATCGACGCCGACGCGCTCGGCACCGTCGTCGAGGAGTTGGCCGCTGCGCTCGACGGGCGAGGCGACGACATCCGTCGTATCGTCGACAGCACCGAGGAGCTGACGACGACCCTGTCGGAGAACGGCGACGACATCGAGCGTCTCGTCGACGGGGTCGCCGAGATCACCGATGTGCTCGCCACGCACCGAGACGCTCTCGGGTCCGGAATCGACAGTCTCGCTGGCCTCACCGAGGCCATGGAGGAGGCTCGGCCGTCGATCGAGACACTCCTCGAAGAAGGCCCGTCGACCGTCGCGCTCATGAATGCCGTCATCGACGCCGCCGACGGAGCAGTCATCTGCACGATCGACGGGACCGCGACGCTCGACGCCGTCCTCGATGCCGACGCAATCCGCTCGCTCGAGGGTGTGCTGCAGCGCTCCGCAGCTTTCGCCGACGTCATCGGTCTCGTCCAGGATCCTCGCGACGGCATCTTCCGACTCATGATCTCGCCGAGCGGTGGGAACCCTCCCACCATCGAGTTCGCCGCTCCCAAGCCGTACCCCGGGGCGCCGGACATCCCGACCTGCCCGGCCCAAGACGTGGCCATCACCGAGGCCGCAGTGGCCGACGAGGCCGCGCCGGGAACCGGCGGAGAGCGACCGGGAGCCGATGGGTCGGACAGCGCATCCGAACGACCGGGCTCGACGCCGGTCGATCTCGCGAGTGGTGACGGCGACGGCGACAGCGGCCGGTCGCCGCTCGAGCGCCTTCTGCGCGCCGCAGTGTTCGCGCTGCCGATCTTCGCGGCACTCGGTGCCGCCGCGTGGCTGGTGATCCTGGTGAAACGACGACGAGGGCGGTCCGTGTGAACGACATCGAGGTGACCGTGGAAGCGGAGCGGGGTCCGTCATCGACGACGCGCCGGCGTTGGCCGACGACGGTCGTGGCAGTCCTGTTGGTGGCCGCCGCCGTCGGCGCGATCGTCTGGGGCTCGGCCCAGCGAGACGACGCCGCAGAGCGCCAGGCGATGATCGACCGGCAGCGAGATGCCGTTCTCGTCGCGAGCGGGTTCGTCGAAGCGCTCATGAGCTACGAGCACGAAGACCTCGACGCTCAGCAGTCCGCGGTCGAGAGCTTCGCGACCGAGCAGTTCCGCGCCGACTTCGTCGACGCGTTCACCACCGACGTACGGGATCAGATCGTGGCCGAGAAGGCCAGTTCGACCGTCACCGTTGACGACGTCTACGTGACGACCGACGACGGCGACGAGCTCGGCGTCATCGTCCACGCACTGTCGGAGGTGTCCAGCGAGGGTGGGGCCACCGCCGAGCTGGAGTCCTACCTGCGCGTCCGACTCGTGCGTCTCGACGATCGTTGGAAGGTGGACGATCTCACCTCCTTGGGGAGTCGCGATCTGAGCTCGCCGTTGGCGCCGCCGGACTCCGAGGAGGGCGAATCCGATGGGTGAACGGCCGATCCGAGCGGAGGGTCGTCACGCGACGGGCCTACGCGAACGGAACAAGTGGAAACGTCGTGAGGCGATCCTCGATGCGACGGTGGGCCTGCTCCGCGAGCGCGAGTTCAGCGACGTCACGATCGAGGAGGTCGCCGCGCTCGCGGAGGTCTCACCGCATACGGTCTACAACCTGATCGGCCCACGAGATCAGCTCGCCTACCAACTGATGGGGCGGGTGGTCTGGCGCATGGCCAAGACGGCTCCGCTGCCCGATGTGGTTCCCGAGGATCCATCGGAAGGTCTGCGAGCGGTCACCGACCACGGGGTCGATGCCCTGATTGCCGAACCGACGGCGTATCGCTGCATCGTCCGCGCGGTGTCGTCGTTGCCCGAGTGGCCGACCGATGGGCGCGAGTCGTTCGACGTCTACGACAAGGCGGCGCGAATGCTCGACGAGGCGGGAGCGCTGCGACCCGGGATCACCTATCGCGTGGTGTCGAGACACACCATCCTCGGAATGTTCGGGGCGATGATGGCCTGGGCTCGAGGGCAGTCCGACGAGCGCTTCCGGATCGACGCGCGGCTCAATCTCGCCCTCGTCCTCGCGTCGACCACGACCGGCGTCGCTCAGGTCCGGGCGATGGGCGATGTCCAGGAGCTCGGTCGAGGCGCACAACAACTCTCCTGACACATACTCCCGGGCGCGGTCGGGTATCTGGGCTGCCATGATCTTCGAACAGTTCCACCTCGAGGGCTTGGGCCACGCGTCGTATCTGGTCGGGTCCGAGAAGACGGGCCAGGCGCTCCTCTTCGACGTCCGGCGCGATGTCGACGTCTACTTCGACCGAGCCCGCAGCCACGGCCTCCGCGTCACCCACGCCTGCGACTCCCATGGCCACAACGACTACCTGTCCGGACTGTCCGAGGTGGCGGGTCGGGCCGGACTCGAGGTGTGGGGTTCTGCGGTCGCCGACCTCGGCTACGAGCACCGACCGGTGGCCGACGGCGACCAGTTCGAGTTGGGCGAGGTCGGCATCGAGGTCCTCCACACGCCCGGCCACACGCCGGAACACATCTCGCTGCTGCTCTACGACCACGACCAGGGCGACGAGCCCGCCATCCTGTTGTCCGGGGGAGCGCTCCTGGTCGGCGACGTGGCCCGACCGGACCTGTTGGGCGACCCGGAGCAGACCGAGGCGAGTGCCCGGGAGTTCTGCCACACCATCCAGACGAAGCTGCTCGAACTCCCCGACCACGTGCAGGTGTTCCCCACCCACGTGGCTGGCTCGCTGTGTGGCGGCAACATCGGCAGCCGACTGTCGACCACGGTGGGCTACGAGCGCCGGACCAACGAGATCCTGGCCAAGGTGTCGTCGTCGGACGAGTTCGTGAAGCAGTGCCTCGACCTCGACGACCTCCCTGCCGTGCCGCCGTACTGGCGGCGCATGCGTCGACAGAACCTCGCCGGTGTCTCCAGACTCGGCACCCTCGCCGAGCCTCCGGCGCTGACACCGGAGCAGGTCGAGTCGGCCCGCGATGGCGGAGCCTGGATCCTCGACTGCCGGTCGCCGGAGTCGTTCGGCGGCGGTCACGTGCCTGGCGCGGTGAACGTTGGCCTCGGTTCGTCGTTCGCGACCTGGGCCGGGACGATCCTGCCGGAGGACGTCGATGTCGTCCTCGTCGTCGACGCACCCGGCGACCTGTGGGATGCGACGTGGCACCTCCTGCGGATCGGCTACCCGCCACCGAAGGGCTGGCTCGCCGGCGGCATGATGGCGTGGCGCACGACCGGCCGCGACATCGAGCAGCTCGAGCAGATCACCGTGCACCAGCTCCGCGACCGTGTGGATGCCGGCGAGGTCGATGTGCTCGACGTCCGGCAACCGGCCGAGTGGAGCGAGGGGCACATCGAGGGGGCGACGTTCATCACCGGCGCCGAACTCCCGGATCGTCTCGACGACGTCCCCCGCTCGGACAAGCCACTCGCCGTCGTGTGCGGGAGCGGCTTCCGGTCGTCGGTCTCGGCGAGCCTCATCGCCCATGCGGACCCCGGCCGGCAGATCGTCAACGTCCTGGGCGGCATGGGCGGCTGGAACGCAGCGGGCTACCCGACCACGAGCTGATCGGAGGCCGAGGCCGCACTCCACCGGTCCGCCGGAAAGGGAAGAATGACCCCATGGACGCGGAGGGGTCTCCAGATGTCGCACCGGGGTCGGCTCGTCGGCCGGCGTCCCGAGAACTCGATGCCGTGCTCGATCTGATCGTCGATCAGCAGTCGAGACCCGATCGCAACGCGCCATCGCTGGGGGTCTCGCGCCCCGGCGTGTTGTCGGAGCTGCAGGCGCTCGACCCCGCATGGGCCGACACCGTGCGGGTCGTCGACGGGAGCGACGGCGTCCTCGGCGCTGTCGTCGCGGAGTGGGACGTCGGATCGAGGTTCGGTCACGTCCACGGGCCATGGGTCGCGGTCGACGACGACGAGTGGGTCGGGTGGGCGCGCGTCCTGGTCGACGTGGCGTTGGCGCAGATCCCTTCCGAGGTCACCCGGCGGGTGCTGTCCGGAGTCGCGCAGCATCGATGCCTGGCAGCGCTGGCCGGCCAGATGGGTTGGCAAGCGAGCGAGCCGAACCACGTGCTGGTCGCGGCCGCCGAGGTCATCGGTTCCTGGCCGACCGAGGCTCGGGGTCACGCCCTGTGCCCGATGGCCTCGGACGACGTCGACGCGGTGGCGGAGCTCCACGACGTCGAGTTCCCCGCCACCTACTTCAGCGCGGAGCAACTGGCAGCCCGCTCGACGAGCGGCGACCAGGTGGTGTTGGTCGCGCACGGTGTCGGGGGATCGATCCTCGGCTACGTCGCCGGTCAGATCCAACCGGACGGCGACGCCTACATCGACTTCGTCGCGGTGGCGCCGACCGCTCGTCGTGCAGGTCTCGGACGCCAACTCGTGGCCGCCCTGTGCCGTGCGCTCGTGCCGGCGTCGACGACCGGCCGAGTGTGTCTCACGGTGCAGGACCGACGGGAGCCGGCAATCGCCCTCTACGAGGCGATGGGTTTCGAGTCCGAGATGGTGATGGTCGGCTACGAGGCCCCGCGAACTTCCGACATGTAGGACCGACGTGGATCTACGATTCGCCGATGTCACTCTTCCGTCGTCGTCCGAAGTCCGATCCGTACGGTGATTCGCTGGCTCGGGCGGTCCCCGCCTCGGCGACGGTCGTCTCGGGAAAGCAGGTCACCGAGACCTCCCCGGACGTCATGAGCAGTTCCGAGGTCTTCGAGGTCGAGCTCGACGTCGTGCGGGCCGACGGGACCGGGCAGGGTCGCCAGACCGTGCGGTGGACCGTCTTCGACGTCGCCGTTCCCGACATCCAGCCGGGGACGGTCCTGTCCGTGACCGTGGACCCGGAGCGGCCAGCCGTCGTGTACCCGCCCGGCTACCCGCCGCCGGGACACAAGCCCGGGATGATCTCGTTGGGCGACGCTCGGATCCTCCCGACGTCGAAGTGGCTCGAGGAGCTCCTCACCGGGCCCTGAATCCGTCTGCGGTCACCGAGGGGAGTCCCTACCCTGTCGCTGTGGGGACAGCGACATTCCGGCACTGCCCGCGGTGCGGTGGCGAGTACCAAGCGTGGGTCGAGCACTGCTTCGACTGCGAGGTCGCCCTCGGTGCTCCGGTGTCCAGCGACCTTGCTCCACCGACCATCGAGGCGACGGCCGAGTCCGATCGGCGAACGATCGGAGTCGAGATCAGTGACCTGTCGCCGGCGCAGCACGAGCGCCTGCGGCTGCTGCTGAACGGCCTGGGCGCACGGTTCGAGCTCACGGCGGAGTGCGTCTGGACGGCTGTGCAACACGCGGACGACGTGACGGCGCTCGTCGAGGACGTTCGCGGAGCCCCTTCGGAAGACGAGAGAACCTCGCACCGCCGTCCCCGCGGTGCGTCCAATGTGCGGGAAGATCGACGGACCGTCACCCCGCCCGTCGATCCGGCAGCGGTCGATCTGTCCGAGTACGCCAGCGCCTGGCCACGCGGACTCGCGAGGGTGATCGACTTCTGGATCCTCGGGGCCGTCATCGCGCTCCACAACCTCGTACTCGAGCCGATTCCCTATGCCACCGGGATCTTCATGATCGCGATGTTCGCATCGTTCGAGTCGCTGTTCGGGCGCACGCCGGGGAAGGCGATCGTCGGTGTCCGTGTCGAGAACCTGAGGGGAGCGCCGCCCTCGATTCCCGCTGCGATGCTTCGCAACTCCTGGCAACTGCTCGCGTTCATCCCGGTCATCGGGGCGTGGGCGACCCTGGTAACCCAGGTCGCCATCGGTTCGGTCATCCGCAGGGATCCGATGCATCGAGGTCCGCACGATCTGCACGCCCACACGTATGTCGTTCGTACCCGTGACCCGATCAGGCGCCGTCTGGTCACGAACGAGCGCTCGCTGATGCGCTGACCGTCGACAGGCGCCGATCAGCCGCCCAACCGGGTCGTCGAGGTGACCCGGGGGCGGGTCGTCGTCGTGGTGCTCAACGGTGGACGGGTCGACGACGTCACCTGCGGACGGGTGGTGGTCGTCGTCTCGAACTGCGGCTTCGTCGTGGCCACGACCGGGGGCCGCGTCGTCGACGATGACGTCGTCGACAGGCACGGCTTGGTGGTCGACGTGATCCTCGGAGCGGTCGTCGACGTGGTGCGATCCGACGCCGTCGTGGTCGTCGTCGTGCAGTCGACCGTCGTCGTCCGGGTCGTGTCGCTCGAACTCGTCGGCGAGTCGACCCCGCTCGTCGTGGTCTCGCCGTTGCTCGGGTCGGGCCCGCCGACCGAGGTCGATGTGGCAGGGCCCTCAGCCGACCCACCGCGGTGGTGCTCCCGGGGGATGAGTTCCGAGAATCCGCCGTACGCCCCGGGGACGATGCCGATCGTCGCCTCTTCGCCCGCACAGGGGACGAAGTCGTAGTCGGCCCGGAGTCCCGCTCGGAGGGGGCCTTCGCCGTCGTCGAGTCGCAGATGCAGTCCGGTGGCCGGCCGGACCTCGAAGGGCACGGAACCAGCACCGTCGGCGAGTGGCGCCTGTCCGGCGACCCTGCCGGTCTCGTCGACCAGCGAGGCGAGAGCACCGACGGGAGCCCCGGCGATCGACACGTTGCCGACGATGGAATCCACCACCTCGCCGTCGTCGGGGTCGGTCGATGGGCACGGATCGGGCAGGTCGAACGTGCCCCCCGGCGGTTGTTCGCCGGGGACCGTGACGCTCCCGGTCCCCGGGATCCTCGGCAGGTCGCGCCGTAGTCCCGAGAGCCCGAGGTCGAGGAACACCGCCTCGTCGTCGCAGCCGTCGGGGATGCCGTCTCCGTCCTGGTCGGAGACGATCGTCCCGGGGATGAAGTCATCGCCGAGCCCACCGGGGAGACCGCCGGGGAGTTCGCCACCGGTCCCGAACGGATTGGCCGTGAACCCGGTGACGATGTCGGCGCCGGCCGGGCACGGGTCGCACACGTCGCCCATGCCGTCACCGTCGGCGTCTGCCTGGTCGGGATTCGGGTACCACTGGCAGTTGTCCGTCGTGCCGTCGGTGTCGAGCGAGTCGTCGACGCCGTCGCCGTCGGCATCGGACTCACATGCATCGCCGAGGTTGTCGCCGTCGATGTTCGACTGGCCCGCGTTCCAGTCGTACGGGCAGTTGTCGTCCGAGTCGATCACGCCGTCGCCGTCGATGTCGTCGCACGCGTCGCCTTGGCCGTCGCGGTCGCTGTCCAACTGGTCGTTGTTCTTCGCCAGCGGACAGTTGTCGACGCTGTCGAGGTGGTTGTCGCCGTCGTCGTTGGTGTCGCACGGGTCGCCCTTGCCGTCGCCGTCGTTGTCGGCGTTGGTCGGGTCCCAGTGGTGGGGGCACTTGTCGTCCTCGTCGAGGAGGCCGTCGTTGTCGTCGTCGTCGTCACACACGCTCGGGATCCCGTCGCCGTCGGGATCGACGCCGTTGGTGTTGTCGCAGTCGTCCCTGGCGTTGGGGATCCCGTCACCATCGTCGTCCTGGTGGTCGGAGAAGTAGGTGCAGTACCCCGGGCCTCCCATGATCAGGGCCACGGACTTCGTCACGGTGCACACGTCGTCGAACGTGAACCCGTGCCGTCCCAGCGCCGCCCAGTAGAGGGTCGTGTTCTCGACGACGTACGTGAGCTCCGAGATCGTGACGTCTGACGGGATCGCGAACATGGACCCGAACGCGAGCCGCGCCATCTTCGCCTGACCAGCCGGCCGGATGGCTCCGCCGCCGTCGCCGAGGGCGATCGCGCGGAAGAAGTGCTCGACGATCGCGTCGTTGGTGTGGACGCCGCCGTGGTCGGGACAATCCTCGATGGCGACACCGGGCGAGCACCCGTCGTCGTAGTCAGTGAAGTCCATCGCAGAGTCGAGGTCCTCGACGGTCCCGGCGAACGAGTGTCCCAGGACGTTCGCGAGCCCCTCGGCGACTGCGCCGCTCTCGCCCTCGTAGTCGAGGGAGCCCACGTGATCCTGGACCCCGTGGGTGTACTCGTGGGCGAGCACCCGCTTGTCGGCATGGAAGCCGACACCGATCACGATGTCCTCGCAGTGATTGATGTACCGCGCTGCCGCGACGATGGAGTTCTCGGCCGGGTCCATGACCACGTCGGCGTGCACCTCCACCTGCGGCGAGTCGTCGTCGTCGAACCCGAGCCAGCCGAAGCTGGCGTCGAACCACTTGATCACGCCGATGGTGTTGGTCCAGACCGTGTGGGCGTTCGGGGTCGCCGCAACCGAGAGGTGGTATCGCTCCTCGTCTCCCGCAGTCGGGCCGTTCCCGACACAGCTCAGGTCGTCGGCGATCTCGTTGGACCTCGTCCCCCGGTCGTCGAAGACCTCCAGGTCCTTGTCGACGAGGTCGTCGAGCGATCCGTCCGTCCGTCCGAGCAGTTCGCCCGACCGGGCATCGACCCGCGCGGCGAGCACGCCGCCGGGCGACGCGAGGTCGACGAGCCACACGAGACGGAACGCATCCTGAGCGTCCTTCGTGATCGACAGCCGGGGGACGCCGAGCACGCCTGCGCCCGGGATGTCCTCGGCGGCGACTGCAGTGGCATCCGCCGCGCCGATCGCAGGGATGACCTCGAGGGCGATGGGTGCGAGCCCGCCGCCCGACACCGACTCGACGTCGTCACCGACGATCGTCACGACCAGGCCTCCGGGATCCACGTCGACACCGCGATAGGTCTGGCGGAGTCGGACGACGATCGATTCGTCGTGATCCCGGATCGAGGTGACCTCGACGTCGATGCCTGGCCGATCGAGCCCGAACACGGAGGCGTGACGGGCGAGGAACTCGATCGCCGCGTCGGCAGGCGTGCCTCCCGCCGTCGGGAACGAGCCGGACACCGACCGGACGCGACCGCTGTCGTCGGCCGACGCCCGGAAGTCCGACTCGCTCGAGTCGCGCAGCGCCACGAGCGCTGCCAGCGGGCCGTTCGCATCGACCTCCGTTGCCTCTGGATCAGCTGCCGGACCGCCCGGTGCTGAGGAGTCGCCGCCCCCTCCAGAACAGGCGACCGCGCCGCCCATCACGAGGATCGCGACGATGATCGCGGTCCACGATCGAGCGCGAGATGCGCTCAGCCCCTGCTGCTCCATGGCACACCTTCCGTCCGCATCAGCGGAGTCGCTCCAGCGTTCGGAACCTACGGTCGGTCCGCCCGGGGGTCTGCCCTCGATGTGCAGATTGAGACCAGATCGAGACCGACCTGCGAGACCGGAGAAGTGGCCCGGAGACGTGAGGCCTGGCGAAACCACAGCAGGAGTACGGTGCTTTCGATGCCTGGCCAGGGCGGCGTCCCGGGCGCTGCACCGCTGATCCGTCGCCTGTTGTGTCAGCTCCTCGCCGACCACGTGGCGCTCGCCGACCTCGATCGTCCCACCGCGTGAGCCCGGACGAGCCCGACGGCGAGGACCAGTCGTCTCCGCCCCATGGCCGTCGTGCGCTCGGCCTGGTGGCCCGGGCGCTCCTCTTCGCCGGGGTCTTCCACTTCCTGGTCCTGCCCCAGATCGGTGGCACGCGGAAGGCGCTCGGCCTCCTCGGTGGACTCGACCCACGGTTCCTCGTCGGTGCGGTCGTACTCGAGGGGTTGGCGCTCGTGGCCTATGCACAACTGACGCGTTCGCTGTTGCCGCCCGATCAGCGACCGACGCTGTGGCGGATGTTCCGCATCGTGTTGTCGTCGCTCGCGGTGAACCACGTCGTGCCGGGTGGTGCTGCGGCCGGGGGAGTGCTCCAGTACCGACTCCTCACCCGGTCCGGCGTCGACACCGCCCGAGCGAGCTTCGCGATGGCGACCCAGTCGTTGGGGTCGGCGCTGATGCTCAACGTCTTGCTGTGGGTGGGGCTCGTGGTCTCGATCCCCACGTCGGGATTTCAACCGCTGTACGCAACCGCAGCGGGTGTCGGCGCCGCCCTCCTCGCGATCGTCGCCTTCGCGGTCGTCGCGCTCACCAAGGGTCGGACGCGGACGATGAGCGTGATCGCGAACCTCGCCGACCGCACGCCACACGTCGACGCCGACCGGATCACCCACGCCCTCGGTCGGGCGGCGGACCAGCTGGCGGCACTCGGGCGCGAGCCGCGCCTCGCAGCGAAGGCGGTCGGTTGGGCGGCAGCGAACTGGCTGCTCGACGCAGCGGTCCTCTGGCTGTTCATCGCGGCCTTCGGGCACCAGACGTCGATCCCGGGGCTCCTCGTGGCGTACGGGTTGGCCAACGTCCTGGCCGCCATCCCGCTCTCGCCGGGCGGTCTCGGCGTGATCGAGACCACGCTCATCGTCACACTGGTGGGGTTCGGCACGTCGCGCGCCGAGGCGAGCCTCGGCGTCGCCGCCTACCGGATCGTGCAGTTCTGGCTCCCGATCCCGGCCGGTGCCGCCGCCTGGGTCACGCTCGTCGGAGGACGCCAGCGCGATGCGCTGTCGACGATGGTCGACGACAGCAAGGGCGACCCGTGACCTCCGTCGTCCGCTGGGGTCAGAGCCGCAGTTCGTGCACCGGCGACGCCGTGTCGGCAGCGTCCCGAGCGACGCGGAGCCGATGGATGCCCGACGCTGCGTTCCACTGATTCCGATCGGGGTCCCGGGTGGCGAGCCGATCGCGCGCGACCTCGATGCGGAACGGCGAGCGCCCGCCGGCCTCGACCTCGACCCGGGCGAAACCGACCAGACGGTCGGGGGCATCGACGTCGGGGAGGTCGGCATAGACCTGGACGACGTCTGCGCCTGATCGACCGCCGGTGTTCTCGACCGAACCGGTGATGACGATCGGCCCGTCGTCGACGACCTCGATCGCAGTGTCGGCGATCGCGAAGGTCGTGTAGGAGAGTCCGAAGCCGAACGGGAACGCTGCCGGGCGACCGGTGCGGCGGAGGTGCCACCAGCCATGCCAGCGGTCGTAGCGGAAGGTCGTGGCGTCGCGGTCGAAGTCGGGGAGGTCGGCCTCGTCGGCCGGGACGCTGAACGGGAGTCGGGCCGAGGGGTTCACCACGCCGGTCAGGACGTCGGCGAGACCCGGTCCGGCCTGGCTGCCGCCGTACCAGGACTGCACCACGGCGGCGACGTCGTCGACCCACTCGCTCATCACGATCGCACTGCCCGCCTGGATGACGACGATGGTCCGGTCGTTGACCGCGGCGACCTGACGGATCGTCTCGACGTCCTCATCGCTCAGACGCAGTGACGTCCGGTCGCCGCCCGTGCCGAACCCGCGAGGGCGATCGTCGAGACGCCCCGGCTTGACGGTCGTGGGCAGGTCGGCGATCGACTCCTCGAAGCGGGCGACCACCTCGGGTTCGTCCTGGGCGGGGAACATGGCGGGGAGCGAGGCGTCGGTCTCCCCGATGTACTCACCCTCGTCGAGGTAGGTGCACCCGACCACGACGACCGCGGCGTCCGCGCCTGCGGGGTCGTCGGTGACGTCGAACACGTCGGCGAGTCCGGCGCGGACGGTCACGCAGTCGAGATCCCAGACATCGCTCGAACCGCCGTCACCGAGGTTGACGACGTCGGCCAGTCGTCCGACGACCGCGACACGACTGCCGGGTGCCAAGGGGAGCGCCGGGGAGTCGCCGACCATCTCGTTGCGCAGGAGGAGGGCTGACCGCCCGGCGACTTCGCGGGCCAGGTCACGGTGCTCCGGAGCGCACAACACGTTGGGGGACGGGGCGGGCGCGGTGAGGACGGGGTCGAAACGGAGCAGGGTCGCGACGATCCGGCGCGCCGCAGCGTCGACGTCGTCCCACGAAGCGTCGCCGCGCTCGAGAGCGTCGGCGAGGTGCTGTTGCCGGACCATCCGGTACGGCATCTCGATGTCGAGTCCCGCGTGGATCGACGTGGCCGCGTCGCGGAGGCCGAAGATCCAGTCACTGATGACGAAGCCCAGGAATCCCCACTCGTCGCGCAGGACGTCGGTGAGCAGTGCGTGGCTCTGGCCCGCCCACTCGCCGTTGACCGAGTTGTAGGCGGACATCACCGAGGCGACGCCCTCGTCGACGATCCGTTTGAAGTGCGGTAGGTAGATCTCGTGGAGGGCGACGTCGTCGACCTCGATGTCGACCGAGAAGCGGGCGTTCTCCATCGAGTTGCAGGCGAAGTGCTTGACGCATGCCATCACGTGCCGCTGGAGTCCGCGGGTCAGTGCGGCGCCGAGTTCGCCCACGTGGAACGGGTCCTCGCCGTAGGTCTCCTGCGCTCGCCCCCAGGCCGGGTGCCGGAGCAGGTTCACGCACACCGCCCCGGTCAGGTCGGCGCCGGCGATCCGGAGTTCGCGGCCGATGGCCTCTCCGACGCGCTCCTCGAGATCAGGGTCCCAGGTCGCTCCGCGCGCCATCGTCACGGGGAACGCGGTCGCGTTCCCCACCACCGCGCCTCGTGGGCCGTCGCTGAATGCGATGCCCGGGATGCCGACCCGCTCGACACGGGCGGCGGGGAAGGGCGCGAGGTGGTAGCCGTCCTCGCCGAGGAACCGCAGCCCAGCCCACGTCGGGGCATCCCCGTCGAGGAGCCACAGGCGCTCGTCCGACGTCAGTTCGGCGACGAGTTCCCGGGCTGCGTCCTCGGGCGTTGCTCCCGCGGCAACCGCACGTCGGGCGTCTTCGTAGTCCATGGGGGCGCTCCTCGGTCGTCCGGCGCCGGCCGAAACTACCGGGGCACGGGTGCGCGCACAGTGAGTCCGCAGCGTTACCAGCGTGCGAAGACTGATGTCCGGAGTTCGTCCACGGCGCTGGACCGGCTTGGATGGGGGGTCCCGAGATGAACGGATCCACCGTTCGATCCCGAGCAGTGGAGGCCCGGATGTCCGCCAGTACGGCAAGGTTCGAAGCAACGAGCAAGGTCACCGACCGCACGGTCCCCGAGACGGGACAGGCCGGGCAGCCCCTGTCGGAGATCTGGGCCACGGACGTGTTCGACCTCGCGACGATGGAGGAACGGCTGTCCAAGTCGGCCTTCAAGGCGATGAAGGCGACCGTCAAGGACGGGACGCCGCTCGACGCCGCCACTGCCGACGTGGTCGCAGCGGCGATGAAGGACTGGGCGCTCTCCAAGGGTGTGAAGTTCTTCTCCCACGTCTTCTACCCGCTCACGAACATCACCGCGGAGAAGCACGACGGGTTCATCGTCATCAACGGCGACGGGAACGCGATCACCGAGTTCTCCGGGAGCCTGCTGATCAAGGGCGAGCCCGACGGCTCGTCATTCCCCAACGGCAGCCTGCGCATGACGAACGCGGCGCGCGGCTACACGGCCTGGGACCCGACCAGCCCGGCCTACGTGATGCAGACCGCCAACGGCGCCACGCTCATGATCCCGAGCGTGTTCATGTCGTGGACCGGTGAGTCCCTCGACAAGAAGATCCCGCTGCTCCGCTCGAACGCGGCCATGGACGATGCGGCCCAGCGCCTGCTGCGGATCATGGGCGAGACCGACATCGCTCCCCTCACCTCGAGTTGTGGCGCCGAGCAGGAGTACTTCCTCGTCGACGCCCACTTCGCCACCAGCCGACCCGACCTCCTCCTGGCCGGTCGCACCCTCTTCGGTGCGCCGTCGCCCAAGGGCCAGGAGTTCGACGACCACTACTTCGGTGCGATTCCCGAGCGGGTCCAGGTCTTCATGCAGGAGTTCGAGGACAAGCTCTTCCGCCTCGGCATTCCGGCCAAGACCCACCACAACGAGGTCGCGCCGGGGCAGTTCGAGATCGCCCCGTACTTCGAGTCCGCCAACGTCGCTGCCGATCATCAGCAGCTGATGATGACGGTGATGAAGTCGACCGCGAAGGCGCACGGGTTCCTGTGCCTGTTGCACGAGAAGCCCTTCGCCGGCATCAACGGCTCGGGCAAGCACGTCAACTGGTCGGTCGGGAACGCCACCCAGGGCAACCTGCTCGATCCGGGTTCGACACCGAGCGACAACCTCCACTTCCTGGTGTTCTGCGGCGCGGTGATCCGCGGTGTCCACAAGTTCGGTCCGCTGCTCCGCGCGGTCATCGCGTCGGCGGGCAACGACCATCGTCTCGGTGCCAACGAGGCGCCGCCCGCCATCTTGTCCGTCTACCTCGGCGACCAGCTCGAGCAGGTCTTCGACGACATCAAGGAGGGGCGCGTCGCCGGAGACTCCGACGGCGGGTCGATGGACCTCGGCCTGTCGCAGATCCTCCCGTTCCAGCGCGACCCGGGCGACCGCAACCGGACGTCGCCGTTCGCCTTCACCGGCAACCGTTTCGAGTTCCGGGCCGTCGGCTCCAACCACTCGGTGTCCGGCCCGCTCGTCGCGATGAACACGATGCTCGCCGACTCGCTGCACTGGATCGCCGACAAGCTCGAGGCGATCCTCCCCGAGGATGCGACCGAGGCGCAGCTCAGCGCAGCGGTGGCCGAGGTGCTGAAGGAGCTGATGGACGAGCACTCGGCCGTCATCTTCGGTGGTGACGGCTACTCGCCCGAATGGCACCGCGCTGCCGTCGAGGAGCGCGGCCTGCGGAACATCCCGACGACGGCCGATGCCCTCCCGGTGCTGATGGAGCCCGACGTCATCGAGCTGTTCCAGTCGATGAACGTCCTCAGCCCGGCCGAGCTCGAGAGCCGCTACGAGGTGTACGCCGAGCAGTACATCCTGGCGATCGCCGTCGAGGCCAACCTGATGGTCGAGATGGCGAAGACGTCGATCCTCCCGGCAGCGATGACGTCGCTGTCCTCGCTGGCCGCGACCTGCGAGCAGGCGAACCAGTTCGGCGTCGACCTCGACCCGGCGCCGATCAAGAAGATCGCGACGCTCGTCAATGCGCTGCGTGCCGCGGTCGAGGCGTTGTCGAACGCGATGGACGAGGACGACTTCGAGACCACCGAGGCGCACATGAAGTTCTGCGCCCACACGGTGCGTGGGCTCATGGTCGACGTGCGGGCGCAGGCCGATGCGCTCGAGGGCGAGATCGCCGACTCCGACTGGCCCCTGCCCAAGTACCGGGAGATGCTCTTCCTCCGCTGACCGGCTGCGGCCGGTCAGCGGCCGGGCTCACTCGGCCAGACAGAAGGCTTCCAGCGCAGGGCGGTCGGGCACCCGGATCCACCCGCGCCCGAAGTCGAGCAGCCCGCGGTCGCGGAGCGCGCCCATCGCCCGTGTGGTGACGGCGCGGGTCGCGCCGACCCACGCTGCGAGGTCCTCGTGCGTCAGCGACGTCTCGAGCTCGATCTGGCTGCTCTGGGTCGGGGGAGCGAACCGGTCGACGAGGAACAGGATGCGGTCGGCCACGCGGGTGTCGACGCGCAGTCGTGCGGCGATGCCGAATCGGGTCGTCTCCGCGAGGCGGACGGCCAACAGCGTCGCCAGCTTGCGGCCCGCCCCGGGGGCCTCGTCGAGCCATCGGTCGAACTCCGCGCCGTTGACCAGGACGGCTTCGACAGGGGAGAGCGCGATGACCGAACTCGAGCGAGGTGAGCCGGTCAGCGCGGCGATCTCACCCAGGACCTCGCCGGGGCCACGGACGGTCGCCAGCGCCTCGCGGCCCTCGGATGTCGTGTTCACGACCTTGCAGACGCCGGTGACGATCGCCACCACACCGCGCTCGTCGGCCCCCCACATCGTCATGTGCGCGCCGGCCGCGAAGGAACGCTCTCGGCCCAGCCGACACAGTTCTTCCCAGACCTCCCCACCCTGCACGGAGGCAACGGTAACCGGCAGGGCATGACCGATGTCACACCCCCGGGCGCGATCCGGACTCGGGGGAGGCTCGTCGCTAGCGTGCGGCCACGTCCGAGACCCGCCGAGGAGCACCGTGCAGACCGAGAACCGCCTGATCGACCCCGAGTTCTGGCGTCAGCCGCTCGAAACCCGCATGGCCGAGTTCATCGCCATCCGCGAGGCCGGGCCGTTCGCTCCCGCATCGTTCGAGAACATCATGACCGGGGAGACCGAGTCGTTCCACGCCGCGACGCGCTACGCCGAGGTGGTCGAGATCAGCAAGCGGCCCAAGGAGTTCTGCTCCGGCAAGGGTGCCGTCGCGATCCCCGACCTGCCCGAGGAAGCACTCGACTTCTTCGGTTCGTTCATCAACATGGACGACCCCCGGCATGCCCGCCAGCGCGGGATCGTGGCCCGTTCGTTCACCCCCCGCCAACTCCAGAACGTCCTCGACTCGGTCGACACGATCTGCACCGAGGTCATCGACGGATTCTGCGAGGCCGGCGAGGTCGATCTCGTCGACGTGATGTCGCAGCCGTTCCCGCTCCTGGTGATCTGCGACATGATGGGCATCCCCCGCAGTGAGTTCGACACGGTCCTGAAGGCGACCAACGTCATCCTCGGCGGCGGCGACCCCGAGTTCATGGGCGACGGCGATCCGATGATGGCCATGTTCGAAGCGGGCATGAGCCTCACGAACCTCATGAACGAACTGGCCGAAGAACGGCGGGCGAACCCCACCGACGACCTCACGTCGAAGCTCGTCCACAACGACGTCGGCGAGGACATGCTGGCGCCGAACGAGATCGCGCCGTTCTTCATCCTCCTCGCCGTCGCGGGCAACGACACCACGCGCACGGCCATCAGCCACGGCGTGAACCTGCTGTCGCAGAACCCCGAGCAGCGCAAGATCTGGCAGGACGATCTCGAAACCGTCACACCGACCGCGGTCGAGGAGATCGTGCGCGTCGCTTCGCCCGTGACCTTCATGCGTCGCACCGCGACGACCGATGTCACCGTCGGCGGCCACGACTTCGCCGAGGGCGACAAGGTCGTGCTGCTCTACGGAGCGGCGAACCGCGATCCGCGGGTGTTCGACGAACCCGAGCAGTTCCTGGTCCGACGTGACCCCAACCCGCACCTCGGCTTCGGTGGCCCCGGCCCGCACTTCTGCCTCGGCGCTCACCTCGCACGGCGCGAGCTGTCGGTGGCGTTCCGTCAGCTGCTCACCCGCCTCCCCGACCTCGAGTTGGCCGGTGACCCGGTCCCGCTCGAGGCGATGGGGATGCCGCTGGTCGGCGGGATCAAGCGCCTGCCGGTCCGCTTCACCCCCACCGCGCCCGTGGGGCGCTAGCCCTGCTCGACCGCGGCGGCGAGCCGTTCGAGCGTCTTCTCCATGCCGGCACGGTTGTGTGAGGCGCGGTCGTCGACGCCCGAGATCGACTTGGTCATCTCGATGACCTCGGGCGGGCGACCCTCTTCCCAGGTCTCGGTGACGATGCAGCCGTCGTCGGTGGCTTCGAGGAGGTAGCCCCACTTCGCGAAGTGGAGATCGCCGAAGACCCCGTCGAACCGGAAGACCTCGTTGGGGACGCACTCGATGATCTCGGCCTCGGTCGTCCACTCGAACTCGCCGTTGCGGTTCTGGCCGACGAACCAGGCGCCGACGGCGGGGCCGGTCGCGCCGTCCTTCCACTCGCACGTGTGACACTCCGGCGACCATTCGCCCATGCGGGTGACGTCGGTGATGGCGTTCCACACGGCTTCAGGCGATGCGGCGATGTGGCGGGAGACTTCGACATGTTCGGACATGGGCGCAGACTAGGACGGACAGGACCTGCGATTCGGACACGCAGAATCTATTGACAGTCCGACTCGCATCTGGGCGCAATGGGGCGCATGGAGACGGCGGAGCCCACCTACGGACGAGTCGATCGTGACTACGCGTTGCGCCTGGCGGCGACGTCGCCGGAGGACGACGGACCGATCTGGATGGTCAACCTCATGCACTACCGCGACGTGGCCGACTACGGCGACGGCATCGCTGGCACCGTCTCCGGCCGCGAAGCCGACGACCGGTACGCGCCGATCGAGGTGCTCGAGGACATCGGGGCCGAACCGGTCTTCATCGCCGACGTCGACACGCAACTCCTCGGTGACGCTCCGCAGTGGGACCGAGTCGGCATCGTCAAGTACCCGACCCGCCGGTCGTTCATCGAGATGCAGTCGCGTCCCGACTTCCAGGCGAAGCACGTCCACAAGCAGGCGGGCATGGCCACCACCATCGTGGCGGGTTGCCAGCCGATCCCGGACCCGTCGGCGGGCGAGGACCCGTCGAGCTTCCCCGACTGGTCCGACGTCCCACATCCGCCGACGGACGACGACGGCCCGGTCACGCTGTTGCACCTGATCCGCTTCCACCCCGGTGGCGCCGACTCGGACATGGTCGAGTACCAGAAGCACGCCGGCGACGTCGCGGTCCCACACGGCGTCCGGATCTCTGCGTGGTTCGGTGTCGAAGGCACGATCGTGGGCGATGGGCGTGAGTGGCACCAGGCGCGCTTCAACGCCTTCCCGAGCAAGGCCGCCTTCATGGCGGTCGCGCTCGACCCTGATCGACTCCGGGCGCAGCAGGAACACCGTGAGACGGCCATCGCCGACACCTACACGATGATCCTCCGGCCCACGATCGACCGGCTCGCCCAGAGCCTCGAACGCTGACGCAGGTTCAGTGATCGTGGTGCGGATCGTCCATCAGGAACCCGCCGTCGCGTAGCTGGAGCACCCGTCCGCCGAACGCTTCGCGGAGGTGGTCCTCCTGGAACACCTCGTCGGGCGTCCCGAAGGCGATCGGGCGCGTGGCCAGGAGGAGCACGCGATCGCATCTCCGGGCGTCGTCGAGGTTGTGGGTCGTCATCACGACGGAGCGCCCTGCGTCTCGCTCACCGTCGATCACGTCGAGGATGACGTCGCGTGAGACAGGGTCGAGGCCGGTGACCGGTTCGTCGAGCAGGAGGAGGTCTGCTTCCTGGGCGAGCCCCTGGGCGACGAGCACACGCTGTCGCTGGCCACCGGAGAGATCGTGGAGCTGACGGCCCACGAGGTCGCCCACGTCGACCCGGGCGAGGGCCTCCTGGACTGCCGTCCGGTCGTCGGGGCCGAAGCGAGCGAGGAGCCCGCGGTCGGCGTAGCGGGCCATCCGTACGGTCTCGGCAACGGTGATCGGGAGGCTTGCATCGACCGCGGTCGACTGCAGGACGATCGCGCTCTTCCGCCCGCCGAGGTCGATCGAGCCGGCGTCGGGGGTGACGAGGCCCATGATCGCTGACAGCAGCGTCGACTTCCCCGACCCGTTCGGTCCGATCACGGCCAGCGTCGACCCGTGGTCGAGGATGAAGTCGACGTCCTCGAGCGCCACGCGGCTGCCGTAGCGGACCCGGAGCCCGCGGACGGCGAGCGGGGCGATGCCGACGGACGTCACGATCGACAGCCCGCGCACTGCCCGACGAGGTCGAGACGGTGATGGCGGATGTCGAAGCCCGCCTTGCGCGCTGCGGCGTGCAGGGCCCGGTCGAGCTCGGTCTCGACCGACTCGCGGAGCGAGAAGTCGGCGACGTCGCCGCAGTCGGCGCAGATGAGGTGGTGATGGTGCTCGGTGAGTTCCTCGGTGAGCTCGTAGTGGGCGAAGTCGTCCGACGTGACGATGCGCACGACCACCCCGGCGTCCTCGAGCACGCCGAGATTGCGGTAGATGCTCGACTGGGCGAGCGCCGGCGCGGCCTCGAGGATCTGGGGGATCGTCATCGGGCCACCGTCGGCGATGAGGATGTCGACGAGTTGACGACGCCGGGTCGTGTACCGCTGGTCGTTGTGGCGGAGCCTCGTCTGTACGACCTCGTGGGTGTCGGTGGTGGCCATCGAGTCGAGCGTATCGCCAAAGATCGTTATGAGTCTCGTTCTTGTTTTGGTCACTCGGGCGATAGCGTTCCGAGAGCAAGTCTCATTCTTGGTAGGAGCGGTCGATCGTGCGAACTCGGATCTTGGTGGTCATCGCTGCCGCTGTCGCGGTCTTCGTCGCTGCCTGCGGTGCGGACGAAGGCGCCGACAGCGCCGCCGGTCCGAGCATCGTGGTGACCACGACCGTGCTCGGCGACGTGGTCGAGCAGCTCGTCGGTGACGACGCCACGGTCACGGTGATCATGCCCAGAGGAACGGACCCTCATGGCTTCCAGCCCTCGGCCCAGCAGGTCGCGGCGATGACCGGTGCCGATGCGCTGATCGCGAACGGCGCCGGCTTCGAGGAGGGGCTGGTCGACGCGGTCCGCGCCGCCGAGTCCGACGGCGTGCCGACGTTCGAGGCGATCCGAGCAGTGTCGAGCCTCACGCTCCCCGACGGCGAGACCGTCGATCCCCACTTCTTCACCGACCCCGACCGCATGGCCGACGCTGCCGAAGGCATCGTCGACTTCCTCTCGACCGAGGTGCCGGCGTTCGTCGACCTCGAGCTGGCGTCGGCACCCGCGTACGTCGACCGACTCCGCGAGCTCGACCTCGAGGTCGAGGACATCGTGGCCGTCGTCCCGGCCGATGCCCGGCTCCTGGTCACCAACCACGAGGTCCTCGACTACTTCGCCGACCGCTACGAATTCGAGGTCGTCGGCACTGTCGTACCGGGGGCCTCGACCAACGATGCCGTGAGCGCTCGCGATCTCGACTCGCTCGCGACCACGATCCGGTCGTCCGGCGTACGCGCCATCTTCGTGGAGACGTCGTCGCCGTCGCAGTTGGCCGACACGCTGGCCGCGGAGGCCGGAGTCGAGGTCGCCGTGGTCGAGCTCTTCACCGAGTCGCTGGGCGCCGACGGGAGCGGTGGCGCCACCTACGTCGACATGGTCCGGACCAATGCCACCCGCATCGCCGAGGCCCTCGGAGGTGGAGCGTCGTGATCACCTGGTTCACCGAGGCCTTCGAGCCGGCGTTCATGCAGCGGGCGCTGATCGGCGGTCTCGTCGCCGTCGTGGCCACGTCGCTGGTCGGTACCTGGGTGGTGCTCCGCGGCCTCGCCTTCCTCGGTGATGCGCTCGCACACGGGGTCATCCCCGGGATCGCACTGGCGGTCCTGTGGGGGTTCAGCCCGGTCTTGGGGGCACTCCTCGCGGCGCTCGTGATGAGCGGGCTCATCTCTGTCGTGTTCGAGTCGAACGGTCGTCCGCGAGGACACCGGGATCGGTCTGTTGTTCGTCGGCATGTTGTCGTTGGGGATCGTGATCGTGTCGCGGTCGGACTCGTTCGCCACCGACGTCACCTCGTTGCTGTTCGGCGACGTCCTGGGCGTCACCGCCGGCGACATCCGGACGCAGACGATCGCCGCCGCGCTGGTCCTCGTCGCGACGATCGTCCTCTACCGGCCGTTCCTCGCGCTCGCCTTCAACCGCGACAAGGCGTTCACGCTGGGGATGCACCCCGCGCTCGCCCACGCTGCGCTGTTGACGTTGCTGGCCGTCAGCATCGTGGCCAGCTTCCAGGCGATCGGCACGTTGTTGGTCTTCGGCCTGCTCGTGGGGCCGCCGGCGACCGCGAGTCTCTTCGTGCGGCGGGTCCCGGCCATCATGATCGGCGCCGTCCTGGTCGGCTCGGCGAGCGTGGTGGTCGGCCTGCTCCTCAGCTTCCATCACGGCACGGCAGGCGGTGCGACCATCGCCGGCGTGTCGGTCCTCGCCTTCTTCGTCGGGCTGGTGGGTCGCGACGTCTCGACTCGCCTGTTCGTCCGGCCGTCCCCGGCGCTCTGACGGGGCGGTCGGCTCAGCGCGTCCCGGTGGACGAGCTCCACGGCGGCGTCGGCGCCGGGATCCGGGTCCATGACGAGCCGGTGTCGCCGTAGCGGTCGTGTCCGGATGCCCAGTCGAGGTTGGCCTGGTCGATCTCGTCCCGATCGCGGGCCACGTAGTTCCACCACATGGTGATCCTCGACTCGAACGGCTCGCCGCCGAGGAGCATGAGCCTGGTCGGCTCGACGGCGACCATCGGCAGCTCGCTGCGACCGACGGGGACGTAGCCGAGCAGGCCCGGTCGGATCGGCTGGGCGTCGAGTTCGATCGCACCCGACAGGACCACGAGCGCGTGCTCGTGCCGGTCGTCGACCGGGACCACCGTGGTCCCGTTGCGGAGCAGGATCTCGGCGCCGAAGTGGTCGGTGTCGCGGCGCGCCGGCGACGTGACGTCGCCCATCGACCCGACGAGCACGGTGGCCGAGGCGTTGGGGAGTTCGAGTCGGGGAAGCTCCGCGTGATGCTCGAACGCAGCGTCGCCGTGGCGGGTCCGCTCCGGCTGGGCGACCCACAGTTGGATGCCGTGGAGGTCGCCACGCGGATGGATCCCCTCCTCGGCGTGGGACACGCCGCGACCTGCAGTCATCAGGTTGAGTTGGCCGGGTGCGATGGTCTGCTCGGTGCCGAGGTTGTCGCGGTGGAGCATCTCGCCGGCGACGAGCCAGGTGACGGTCTGGAGTCCGATGTGCGGATGTGGTCCGATCCCGATCGGGTCGTCCTCGCCGTAGGCGGACGGGCCCATGTGGTCGGCGAAACACCACGCGCCGACCGTCCGTCGCTCCCGCCGAGGCAGTGCGCGCCGGACCGGATGGTTGCCGACCGAGCTCTCTCGGCTCGGGGTGATCTCGAGCGCAGCGCCGTCCATCGACGCGACGGTATGCGGCCGGCCGGTCTTGTGCCCGCCAACGCTGATCGAATACCTTCACAGATGTGCAGATATCAACTGACGAGGCCGCAGAGCTGGCCGACAGCTTCAAGCTCTTGGGCGACCCGACACGGGTCCGCATCCTCTACACCCTCCTCGAAGCCGGTGAGATGAACGTGGGCGACATCGCCGAAGCGGTCGAGACATCCGAGACGACGGTGTCGCATGCCATGCGTCTGCTGCGGTCGGCGGGGATCGTGCGCAACCGGCGAGACGGTCGTTCGATCTTCTACCGACTCGACGACGACCACGTCCGCCAACTCCTCGACCTGTCGAGAGAACACCTCGCCCACCGGGGAGACGGCTGATGGGGCACGACCACTCCCACGGCGGCCACAACCACGGCGCCGGTGCGCTCCGCGCCGGAGCACGTCACCAGAGCCGGCTCGCGATCTCGTTCGTGCTCATCGCCGTCTTCTTCGTCGTCGAGGCCGTGGGCGGGGTGCTCACCAACTCGCTCGCCCTCATCTCCGACGCCGGACACATGCTCACCGACGTCATCGGCCTGGGCATGGCGCTGGCCGCGATCCAGTTGGCCAGCCGGCACTCCCGGCGCGACGACGTGGGTCACCACACCTTCGGTCTGTACCGGCTCGAGATCCTGGCGGCGTTCGTCAACGCGCTCCTGCTTTTCGGGGTGGCGATCTACGTTCTGGTCGAGGCGATCCGACGCATCACCAGCGAACCGGAAGTCCTCGGCATCCCGATGCTCGTCGTCGCCACCATCGGCCTCGTCGTGAACCTCATCGCCTTCCTCCTGCTCCGCGAAGGGGCAAAGGAGAGCATCAACGTGGAGGGCGCCTACCTCGAGGTCCTCGCCGACACGCTCGGCTCGGTCGGCGTGATCATCGCAGCTGTCCTGCTCGAGGTGTTCGGGTGGGCCTGGGTCGACCCGGTCGTGGGCGCGGCGATCGGTCTGTGGATCCTGCCGCGGACCTACCGCCTCGGTGCGCAGGCCGTACGAGTCCTCCTCCAGTCGGCACCTCCGGACACGGATCTCCTCGGAATCACCGCCGATCTGCGTGCTCTGGACGGCGTGATCGACGTGCACGATCTCCACGTGTGGACCCTGACCTCGGAGATGGAGAACGCCTCGGTCCACCTCGTGATCGACGACCAGACCGACAGTCATCAGGTGCTCGACCAGGCGCGCGACCTCCTCCAGGGGCGGTACGCCATCGCCCACGCCACGCTCCAGGTCGAACCCGCCGACCACCGGGGTTGCGACGAGCTCGAGTGGTGAAGGATTCTCATGTCATGAGCACCATCGACGACTTCGTTGCAGCCAACGCCGATTACGCCGAGAACTTCCATGAAGCGGGGCTCGCGACCGCTCCGCAACGCAAGCTCACCGTGGTGACGTGCATGGACTCACGGCTCGACGTGTTCGCCATGCTCGGCCTCGAGCTCGGTGAGGCGCACATCATCCGCAACGCCGGCGGCGTGGTCACCGACGACGTCATCCGGTCCTTGATCATCTCGCAGCGCAAGCTGGCGACCGAGGAGATCGCGCTGGTCCATCACACCCGCTGTGGCGGGCTGACGTTCCGTGACGACGACCTCAAGGACGAGATCGAGTCCGAGACCGGCATCCGCCCGTCGTTCGCGATGGAGGCCTTCACCGACCTCGACCAGAGCGTCCGCCAGTCGATGGGCCGGATCGAGGCCAGCCCGTTCCTCGCCCACAAGCGGGTCCGCGGCTTCGTCTACGACGTCGACACCGGCCTGCTGCGCGAGATCAGTCGCTGACGTCGGGCGACGGCCGCGGTGTCCACCGCGGCCGCAGGACGGGTGACTCCCCGTCGGGGTCGTCCTCCATGATCGCGTCCTGGTCGTGGGTCGCCGCCCGGTGCGCGGCGAACCAGGCGCCATAGTGACGTGCCCCCCAACTGGCAGTGGCGCCGTGGATCACGACGGACGAGAGCACTGCCCAGGCGACGACGACGAAGAGGGTGTCGTCGACCTCGCGGTCCGATCCCTCGATGACCGTGAGTGCGAACAGGATCGACGCCAGTCCTCGAGGCCCGAACCAGCCGAGGAACACCACGGTGGGAGCCCGTAGGCCGGTCCCGACGAGCGACACGGCGATCGGGATCATCCGACCGATCGTGAGCGTCGCGACCACGCACACCGCGATGGGGATCGTCAGGGCTCCGAGCGCCGGGCCCAGGAGCGCATTGCCGAACACGACGAACGTGATGCTCGCGAAGAGCTGGCCGCCGTCCTCGGTGAACTCGCACAGGTACTCCGCGTCGTCGCGGCCGATGAAGCGGAACGCCAGGCCGGCCACGAAGGCGGCGATGAAGGTGTTGCCGCCGATCTCGTGGGCCAGCACGAACGCCAGGCCGACCTGGGCGAGCGCGGCCAACTGCCCGTCGACGCCGTCGACCCAACTGGCGCGGCGGGCCCGGACCAGCAACCAGCCGGCAGCGATGCCCACGACGGCGCCAGCGGCGATGCCGAAGCCGATCTGTTCGGCGACGAACCGGATCCAGTACGAGGGCGGACGGGCCCCGGACTCGGCGGCGGTGATCGCCGTGAACAGGGTCACGGCAGGGAGGGCGAGTCCGTCGTTCAGTCCGGACTCGACGTTCAGCGAACTCCGGATCCGGCCAGGCACGCTGTCGTCGGTGAGGACCGCCTGCCCCAGGGCGGCGTCGGTCGCTCCGAGGATCGACGCGAGGAGCGCGGCCTCGGCCCACTCGAGGCCGAGCGCGACGCGGGCGATCACGGTGCCGAAGCCGATCACCATCGGCAGCCCCAGTCCCAGCATCCGGGCGGGGATCCCGACGAAGCTCCGCGCCATGCGAGGATCGACACGGACCGCGTCGGAGAACAGGACGATCGACAGCGTCAGCTCGGCGAGGACGATGACCTCCTCGGAGCCGAGGTCGATCCGGGCGAGATCGAGTGCCTGTGGACCCGTGAGGAGACCGACGGCGACGAAGATCATCGGCGCCGAAACGACCGTGGAGCGCAGTCGTTGTGACACCAGCGCGTGCGCCAGCACGGCGAGTGCGAGCACGGTCAGGGCGGCCACGAGGGGGACGGTACGGGAATCGTCCCGTGCGAGTGGGTGTTGTCGCAGGCATGGCTCCCGACGCGCTCCGCACCCTCCTCGACGACCGGCACCACGGAGTGCTGGTCACGCTCAAGAAGGACGGGCGTCCGCAACTGTCGAACGTCGCCTACGTCGTCGGCGACGACGACGTGATCCGGATCTCGGTGACCGACGGACGAGCGAAGACGGCGAACCTGCGACGCGACGCCCGCGCCAGCCTCCACGTGACCCGTGACGACTTCTACGCCTACACGGTGGTCGAGGGCACGGCCTCGCTCATGCCGGTGGCGGCATCACCCGACGACGAGACCGTCGAGGCGCTCGTGTCGTACTACCGCGAGGTCGCGGGCGAGCACGACGACTGGGACGAGTACCGCGCCGCCATGGTCGCCGACCGGCGGCTGATCATCGAGTTGCCGATCGAACGTCTCTATGGGATGAGCTGACCCCAGTCGGCGAGGGTCGCGTGCCCCGCCGCCCACGCCTCGGTCTCGTCGTCGAACGGCCCGGTGTCGGGACTGGTGCAGTCGACCGTGGGCGTCGGCTCGTCGATCTCGGCGGCATCGACCTGCACCGGGCCGCGCACCGATCCTGCCTCGCACGCCGGAACGGTGAGGACGTGGACCGTCGGTTCGGCGACGAGCAGGTCGAGTTCGTAGTCGGTGATCGTCGACAGCAGCATCGCCGCCCCGGCCAGGTCGGGGTCGTCGCCGCCGACCACGACGATCAGGACGGGGATGCCCCGTTCGACGGCCAACGTCGCTCCAGCGGCGGCAGCAGACCCCGTGGCGGCGTCATCGGTCAGCCCGATCACCACGAGATCGGGACGCGCCGCTCCCGGTGCGGTGACCGTCTCGACGGCGTCGAGCATGCCCCCGTTGACCGCCGCTGCCACGTGGCCGGTCATGGTCTCCGTCTCGACCGGTGCCAACGCGGTCGTGGCTCGGGCGTCCGCCGTGTCGCGCACGTCGGCGGCCGGCGCCGTGACGACCAGGTTGGTGTCCGGTCGACCAGCGAGCACGGACACCGCGGCGTCGAGTCCCGGGGAGGCGATGCCTTCGGGGCTCGTCACGGCGATCGTGAACGAACCGGTGCTCGTGGCGACGACGTCGTTCGGCGTGCTGATCTTCGAGGCCGACGCCAGCGCGGTGTCGACGACGGGACGGGCCGCAGCGGTCGCAGGGGCGGCGGAGCCGTTGTCGGTGCCACACGCGGACATCAGCAGTACGAGCGTGGCCAGCACTCCCCGAGCGAGCTGACGCATCAGCGCCCAGTGTGGCCACCGGGTCGGCCGTTACGGTGGATACCCATGGACATCGCTGACTTCCAGGAGAGCATCGCCGCGACCTACGGCGACCGTGATGTCGACCGCGGGATCGCGCCTTCGGTGGCGTGGTTGTGCGAGGAGGTCGGTGAGCTCGCGCAGGCGGCCCGCAAGGGCACGCCGGCTCAACAGCTCCACGAACTCGGCGACGTGATCGCCTGGGTGGCGTCGCTCGCGCACCAGCTCGGACTCAGCCTCGACGAGGCAGCCCAGCGCTATGCCACCGGTTGCCCCGGCTGCGGTACGCAGCCCTGCACCTGCTGACCGTCTCGGTCAGCCGCGTCGGCGGAGGAGTTCTTCGGCGATCTGGATGGTGTTGAGCGCGGCGCCCTTGCGAAGGTTGTCGCCGGCGAGGAACAGCGCGAGGCCGTTCTCGACGGTCTCGTCGACCCGGATGCGTCCGACCAGCGTGTCGTCGATGCCCGCAGCGTCGAGCGGTGTGGGCACGTCGGCCAACTGCACGCCGGGGGCCGAGGCGAGGATCTCGCGAGCCCGATCGGGTGAGATCGGCCGAGCGAACCGGGCGTTGATGCTGAGCGAGTGACCGGTGAACACGGGTACCCGGACGCAGGTGCCCGAGACCGGGAGGTCGGGGAGGCCGAGGATCTTGCGCGACTCGTTGCGCAGCTTCTGGTCCTCGTTGGTCTCCTCGCTCCCGTCGTCCACCATGGCGCCGGCGAGTGGCAGCACGTTGTAGGCGATCGGCTTGACGAAGTTGTCCGGCTCGCCGAACTCGGCGGCGCGACCGTCGTGGGTCAGGCCGGGGGCCTTGTCGCCGACCTTGCGGATCTGGGCGTCCAACTCGTCGACACCCGACAGGCCGGCGCCGGAGACGGCCTGGTACGTCGAGACCACGAGGGCCTCGAGTCCGGCTTCGCGGTGCAACGGGGCGAGCACCGGGATGGCGACCATCGTGGTGCAGTTGGGGTTGGCGACGATGCCGATCGGGATGTCGTCGAGGGCGTCGGCGTTGGCCTCGGGGACGACGAGCGGGACCCGGTCGTCCATCCGGAAGGCCGACGAGTTGTCGATGACGATCGGCCCGGAGGCGGCGATCTTCTCGGCGAGGGCTCGCGACGCGGTGGCGCCGGCAGAGGCGAGGACGACGTCGAGGTCGGAGTAGTCGGCCTCGGTCGAGTCCTCGACGGTGATCTCGCGGTCACCCCACGGGAGGGTGCGGCCCGCCGAGCGTGACGAGGCGAAGTAGCGCATCTCGTCGACGGGGAAGTTGCGTTCGGCGAGGAGGCGTCGCATGACGCCGCCGACCTGGCCGGTTGATCCGAGGATTCCTACCTTCATGCGTTCCAGGCTACGAGCGATGGCCCGGATCACACAGCCAGTTGGTTCAGACGTCGAGGTCGAAGGCGGTGTGCAGCAACTCGACGGCGTCCTCGACCTGGGACTGCTGGACGACGCAGGAGATCCGGATCGCCGACGTCGAGATCATCTCGATGTTGATGTCGTTGTCGGCGAGGACCTGGAACATCTTGGCGGCGACGCCGGGGTTCGACTTCATGCCCGCACCGACCACGGAGACGCGCCCGATGTCGTGGTCATAGCCACAAGCGGCGGCGCCGACCTCACCGGAGAGGCTGTTGATCAGCTCGGTGGCGGCCTCGGCCTCGTCGTGGGGGACCGTGAACGAGATGTCGGTGCGGCCGTGCTCCGACGTGTTCTGCACGATCATGTCGACGTTGATGCCCGACTCGGCCAACACGGTGAACATGCGCGCCGCGATGCCGGGCTGGTCGGACACACCCGACACCGTGACCTTGGCCTCGCTGGTGTCGTGGGTGACGGCGTTGACGACGGCCTGTTCCATGTCGGTGTGCTCCTTGACGATCGTGCCCGGTTCCCAGGTGAATGCGGACCGGATGTGCAGCTTGACCTCGTGGCGGCGGGCGAACTCGACCGATCGCATGGCCGGCTTCGGACACCCGGTCGCGGTCATCTCCAGCAGTTCGTCGAAGCTGATCTCGGGCATGCGCCCGGCCTTCGCGACGATTCGGGGATCGGCGGAGTAGACGCCGGCGACGTCGGTGTAGAGCTCGCAGATCTCGGCACCGAGTGCATGTGCGATCGCGACGGCGGTGGTGTCGGAGCCGCCGCGGCCGAGGAACGTGACGTTCTTGTCGGTCGACACGCCCTGGCTGCCGCCGATCACCGGGATGCACCCCGCGGCGATCGCCTCGGCGATGCGCTCGGGCCGGAGCTCGATGATCTTGGCGTCGGTGTGGGTCGTGTCGGTGATGAACCCGGCCTGGGAGCCCGTGAACGACTGGGCCGGGACGCCGAGGTCGGAGATGGCCATCGCGACCAGGGCCATGGCCTTGCGCTCGCCGGCGGTGATGAGCATGTCCATCTCACGCGACGGCTTGGTGCGGCTCACGTCCTCGGCGAGGCGGAGCAGGTGATCGGTCTCCTTGCCCATCGCCGACACGACGAGGACGACGTCGGTCCCGCGCTTGCGGGTGCGGACGGCGTGGTCGGCGACCTCGCGGATCCGATCGGGGTCGGCGACGGACGTCCCGCCGAATTTCTGGACTGTCAGCACGAACGTCGACGCTACGGGTTCAGCTGACTTCCACCAACGCCTCCCAGTCGCGCAATTGCTGCAACGTCTGGGTCTCGGTGGCGTGGAGGAGCGAGCAGATGGCCCGCAGGTCGTCCCTGCGGATCGACAGCACACGGCCGTTGAAGTCGCCACGCTCGAGGATGATTGACCGGGCGTAGCGATGGATCGCCTCCGCCTCGGGGATGCCCGACAGCGCGACCAGATCGAGGATGACCTTCGACGGGCGGTCCGTGTCGTCGTCGTCGTCGGACTCACCGAGCAGGACCGACATCGGTACGTCGTAGAACTCGGCGAGCTCGCGCAGGCGGGGCAGGCTCAGGTTGCGGAACCCGCGCTCGTAGGCGCCGATGGCCGACGCGCTCCACTGGCCGCCGCTCTCGCGCTCGACGTCGTCGAGGGACAGTTTGCGGAGACGTCGCACCGCACGGAGACGCTGGCCGACCTCGACGGAGAAGGTCGACTCGCCGCCCGCTTCTTCGGTCGCCATCGTGGTGGAACCCCTCCCGCACGTCTTCTCGCAGCTCGAAATAGCTTGACGTACCATAGAACAGGCCCAGAAGTGGCCTGACTGCTACGCACAGTAGCGGCACCGGTTGCGAGAGTCCACGTCCCCAACGCGGCGCGGGCCGTACGGAGCGTGACTCCGTCGGAGGCGGGAGGACCGAGTACGGTCACCCGACCGTGGGTACTGAAAAGCGTGAACGGCAGAAGCAGGCTCGTCAGGCGAAGATCGAAGAGCTTCGCAAGACCGAGCAACGGGAGAACGTCCGCCGTCGGGGAGTGATGATCGGCGCAGCCGTCGTCGCGTTCCTGGCCTTCGCCATCGGGTTCTCCGTCCTGACCAAGGACGACGACGAGCCGGTGGCCGCGACGACCGACACGAGTGCGGTCGACGACACCACGGACCCGAGCGACTCGACGCCCGACGACTCGACCCCCGAGGCCGATCCGCTGCCGTGCCCGCCGACCGATGGTTCGGCCGAGCAGACACAGAGCTTCCCGGCGGCGCCGGACATGTGCATCGACACCGAGAAGACCTACACGGCCACGATGGTGACCGACGCCGGCACCATCGTGATCGAGCTCGCCGACGACACCGCTCCCGTGACGGCGAACAACTTCGTGTACCTCGCCCGGTACAAGTACTTCGACGGTCTGACGTTCCACCGGGTCATCCCCGACTTCGTCCTCCAGGGCGGCGACCCGCAGGGCACCGGCGCCGGCGGCCCCGGCTACCAGATCGCCGACGAGCTTCCCGACCCCGACGACTACCAGGCCGGTTCGCTGGCCATGGCCAACTCGGGCCCGGACACCAACGGCAGCCAGTTCTTCATCGTCACCTCGGAGAACGGTGCCAAGACGCTGGTCGAGGCGGTCGGTGGCGAGGCTCGCTACTCGCTGTTCGGTCAGGTCATCGAGGGCATGGACGTCGTCCAGGCCATCGAGGCCGACGGCGACCCGACGGGCACGCCGACCACCACGCACATCATCGAGTCGGTCACCATCACCGAGTCCTGAGGACCCACGCGGGTCTGGGGTCAGTGCGAACGTCGCGTCATCGCGCGACGGGGGCCTCGACCGGTGGTTCGACGCGGGCAGCCACCATCGGGAGCGTGAACCGGAAGCTGGAACCGCCACCGTCGGTCTGGTCGACCCACAGGCGTCCGTCGAGCTTCTCGGCCGATCGTCGAGCGATGTAGAGCCCGAGCCCGACACCCTGCTGCGGGCGAGTCAGGTGGTCGCCCAGCCGGGTGAACTTGTCGAAGATCCGATCCTGGTCCGAGCGTGGGATCCCCGGCCCGTGGTCGACCACGCTGGTCACCAGGTCGTCGCCGCCGGGTGCGTTGGTCGCGGTCTCGACGGTGACCTCGATGGAGGTGCCTGGATCGGCGTACTTGAGGGCGTTGGACAGCAGATTGGTGAGGATCCCGGTGGCCACGTCGGCGTCGGTGGTGACGGTGCGGGCGTCGTCGGAGACGCGGAGTTCGATGGTGCGGCTCGGGTCCTGGCGCCGGAAGTTGCCGACCTGCTCGGTGACGATGGCCACCCAGTCGACCGGCGCGACGTCGGCCACGAGTCCGTCCTGGTCGAGCTGCGTCGAACGCAGGAGCGAGTTGACCAGACTCTCGAGACGCTGCTCTTCCCGGAGCATGATCTCGTAGATCTTCTGGCGGTCGTCGGTGCCCAGTTGCGCATCGCGCCGGATCAAGGTGTGGATGAAACCCTTGATGGGCGTCAGCGGCGTGCGCAGTTCGTGCGACACCTGGGCGATCCATCCGTCCTTGTCGTCCTGGAGCTTCTTGCGCTCGGTGTCGTCACGAGCGATCACCACGTAGCCGCCGTCGGACAGGGGCGCGTACGAGCACGTGAGCCAGCGCTGCTCGTCGCCGACGTCGATCGAGAGCAGGATCGATTCGACCATCGCTCCCGACCGGCCCGGGTCGGCGGAGCCGTGCCGGGGGCGACCGTCGACGTCGGCGGGCCGGAACGACTGGGTGACGTGTTGCTCCATGGCGACGACGGCCGAGACCCCGGTGATGCGCTCCATGGCCGGGTTCCACGACCGGACGCGCAGGTCGGAGCCGACCGAGAAGATGCCGTCGGACGACGAACCGAACAGGTCGGCCAGCTTCTTGCGTTCGGCCCGCACCTCGGTGAGCAGCGACAGTTGATGCAGTGTGGTGGACACCCGCTCGGCCAGCGCGTCGAGGATTCGTTCGTGACGTGGGGTGTAGGGCCGACCGTCGGCACGGGCGGACACCGCGATCGACCCGCAGGGCACGCCGGCATCGTCGAGCAGCCGCATCTTCGAGCCCGAGCCGTAGACGTCCTCGACCGCGGTGGGGCCGGCCGACACTCGGACGGTGTCACCGATGCCTTCGACGAGGACGACGGCGGACCGGGCCCCGAGCAACTGAATCGCGTGCTCGGCCAGTTCTCGCGCTGCATCGTGTGGATCGGTCACTGCGCCGAGTGCGAGTTCGGCCTGGCGGAGTCGGTCGAGTTCGCCGTCGGTGAGCATGATGCGGCCCGATCGACGGATGACCAGCCAGATCGACACGGTCACCAGCGCAGCGAGGAGGGCGGTCAGCAGTTCGCCGCTGAGGATCGACAAGAGCGTGGCGATGCCGGCGAGCACTGCGGTTGCCCGCAGCACGAGCGCGTCGCGCCGATCTCGGTCGATCTTGAGGGATGCCACCGTCCGCATTGTCCCGGGACGAGCCGTTCGGGACCATGGCCCGATCGGGTCATTCCGGTCTTGACACCCGGCAGCGGGCGGGGACGCAGCGGTCAGTCGTTGCGAGCAAGGGGGAGGGCCCGATGGGCGGTGCCCTCCACGAGCAGACGGTGCCACCACTGTGTCGTGCCGTTGCGATGCCGCTGTAGCGACGTCACCGACAAGCCGTTGGTGCGCAGTTGGTGCGGGATGTCGCGGTCGAGGCGGAATCCGGTGCTGATGGTGACCATCGGCGCCGCGAGCCGCTGGGCCCGGCCGGTTACGCCCGTGAGGCGGCCGGGTTCCAGGAAGTGGAGCTGTCCGTCGGGCCCGAGGAGGCGGCTGAGGCGGGAGATCGTGCCGGCGAGATCGGCCACCGTCGCGAGTTGCATCACCGAGACGATCACGTCGAAGCGCTCCGACCGGTCGACGAGCGACAACAGGGTGGGATCGGCCACCCCGTCGAGGATCGTCGCATCGGCGTTCGACCAGAGCGACCGGTGGGCTTCGGCGCCGCCGAGGTCGAGGATCCGGCCCTCCAGGCCGCGCGTCATCGAACGCCGCCGTGAACGCACGGTCATCTGGACGCCGGGCGGCAGGAGCCGCTCGTAGCCGGTGGGGATCAGGTGGAGATCTGCGATGCGGACAGTTTCGCGGTTACGAGCGTCCGAAGGTCAGTCGGTACGGTGTCCGGCCATGACGATCAAGACTGTGGGCATCATCGGTTCGGGAATCATGGGTTCGGGTATCGCACAGGTTGCGGCCACCTCGGGCTTCACCGTGGTGCTCCGGTCACGGAAGCAGGAGTCGGCCGACGCCACCGTCGCCGCCATGCAGAAGTCACTCGAGAAGCTGGTCTCGAAGGGCCGCATGGAAGAAGCCGACGCCACGGCTGCCGTCGCCCGGGTCTCGGCCACCTCGAACCTGTCCGACCTCTCCGACTGCGACCTGGTGATCGAGTCGGTCGTCGAAGACCTCGACACCAAGCTCGAACTGTTCGACGAACTCGACCGTGTCTGCAAGGACGGGGCCATCCTCGCCACCAACACGTCGACGCTCCCGGTCATCGAGATGGCGGTCAAGACCTCCCGCCCCGAGCGCGTGTGCGGCGTCCACTTCTTCAACCCGGCACCGATGATGAGCCTGGTCGAGATCATCAAGACCCTCATCAGCTCGGACGAGACCATCGCCGAGGTGCGCGAGTTCGCCGAGGCATGCGGCAAGGGCCCGGTGCTCGTCGAGGACCGCGCCGGCTTCATCGTCAACGCCCTCCTCTTCCCGTACCTCAACAACGCGGTGCGGATGCTCGAGAACGGCACCGCGAACCGCGATGACATCGACGCCGCCATGAAGGGCGGCTGCAACTTCCCGATGGGCCCGTTGGCGCTGCTCGACCTCGTCGGCCTCGACACCTCGCTCTCGATCCTCGACGCCCTCTACGACGAGTTCCGCGACCCCAACTACGCCGCGGTCCCGCTGCTGCGTCGCATGGTCGTCGCCGGGCACCTCGGCCGGAAGTCCGGCGCCGGCTTCTACGACTACTGATCCCTGCGCGGCCATCGCCGCTGACAGGACGCGAACGAGGCCGGGCCCAGTGGGCCCGGCCTCGTTCGCGTGGTGGGGACGGATCTAGAGCACGGCCAGCAGGAGGACGACCAGGAGGATGACGACGACGATGCCCGGGATGTAGACGCCACGGGCGTAGCCGCGCTCGCCGGTCGCTGCGCTGTTCTGGGTCTTGTTGTCCATGGGATCTCCTCGTGTGTGACGGTGGCGGTGACGTTGCCTCCCATACATCCCCGTTCGTGGTTCGTTCAGAACCACCGCTGTCGGGGACAATCGCCGCTGTGCGCATCGAGCCACCTCCGTGCCAATGGCACCTGCCGGGACCCGGCGACGCCGACGAGCACGGCGTCGCGGGCATCGGTGGCGACCTCGAGCCGGGCACGGTGCTCCACGCCTACCGCACCGGTCTGTTCCCGATGCACGTCGATGGCGGGCAGACGCTCGGTTGGTGGTCGCCCGACCCCCGCGGTGTCCTGCCGCTCGAGTCCCTGAAGGTCTCTCGTTCCCTGCGTGCGTCGTGCCGTCGCTACGAGGTCCGTGTCGACACGGCGTTCGACGAGGTGGTGGCGGCGTGCGCCGACCCCGGCCGGCCGAGCGGTTGGATCACCGACGACATCCGTTCGGCGTACCGTCGGCTCCACGAGATGGGCTGGGCCCACAGCGTCGAGACCTACGACGGTGATCGCCTCGTGGGCGGGCTCTACGGGGTGAGCATCGGCGGTCTCTTCGCCGGTGAGTCGATGTTCCACCAGGCACGGGACGCCTCGAAGGTCGCCTTGGTCGCGCTGGTCGAGATCCTGCGTGAGGACGATGTCGGTCGCCTGCTCGACGTCCAGTGGACCACCGACCACCTGGTGTCGCTCGGGGCGATCGACGTTCCCCGAGCGGACTACGTGGCCCGGTTGGGGCCGGCGTTGAGGCTGCCCGTTCCGACGGCGTTCGCCTGAGTCGGGAACTGCACCACGCCGCTGGCGTCGCCACCCGAGAGGACGGCGAGCGTCGACAGCGTTGCCGCTGCGGCGAGGCGGACGGCCCGGGAGATGGATGTGGTCATGGTCGAATGATCGTCGTGGCGTCGAGAGACCTTGATGGGTCGATCGACCCTCGTCGTCAGCCCTTGTGGCCCTTGCCCTTGGACGCCCCGTTGCCCTTGGCGGCCTTGGCCGGCTTCTCGGTCCGGGTGGATTCGGTCGATTCGGTCGAGTCGTCGATGTCGTCGTCGTCGCTCTCGTCGTCGACCTCGTCGTCGCCGTCTTCGGACCCGTGCTTGCCGGCGTTCGACCGAGCGACCTCGGAGACGCATGCACCGTGGCCGGGGCCGGGTTCGCAGTCCTCGCGGGCGGCCTTGCTCACGGCCTCGCCGTGGTTGCGGAACTCGTCGTCACCGTCGGTCTCGTCAGCGATTTCCTCGCCGGTGTCGTCGGTGACGTCGTCTGCCTCGTCTTCCTCGTCGGTCTCCTCCGACTCCCCGTCGTCTCCCTCGTCGCCATCGTCCTCGTCGGACTCCGGGTCGTCGGCAACCGTGGTCGACGTCGGCTCACACTCGTCATCGGTCTCGACGTCGGTCTCGACATCGGATTCCGCAGCGGCATCGTCCTCGACTGCGGTGGTCGTCGTGTCGCCCGTCTCGGGACACGTGGTCGCAGGCTCCTCCGTCCCGTCGCCGTCGGCAGCGAGCGCCATGCTCGCTCCGGCCACGAGGGCCAGTGCGGCGATGACTCCCAACAGGGTCTGCTTCGCGATCGATCGGCTGTGGTGGGTGACGGCGTTCGACATGACCCTCCATCGGCACGCGAGCAACGAACCTTGACGACAAAGTGGCGAATGGTGTGCCACAAGGTCGATGGCGTGTCGAGGTGTCCACGCCTCGACCCGCGACTGCGAGACTCGGGGCATGCGCGCGGTCGTCTGCAACGAACTTGGTCCACCGTCGAGCCTCGTCGTCGAGGAGCGACCGGACCTCGAACCATCGGCCGGACAGGTGATCGTCGACGTCGAGGCCGCCGGCGTGAACTACGTCGACGGACTGTTCGTCGCCGGGGAGTACCAGATCAAGCCGCCCCTGCCCTTCGTGCCGGGAAACGAGGTCGCCGGGACGATCAGTGCTGTCGCCGACGACGTCACCCGGTGGAAGGTCGGCGACCGCGTGCTGGCCAGCGTCGGGCTCGGCGGCTTCGCCTCGGCGGTCGCCACCACCCCGGACGCGCTGGCTCACGTCCCCGATCAGATGTCGTCTGCCGCAGCCGCCGCCTTCACCCAGAGTTACTGCACCGTGGCGTTCGCGTTGGGTCGTCGTTCGGCGTTGTCGTCGGGCGAGTCACTCCTCGTGCTCGGTGCTGCTGGCGGCGTCGGCATCGCCGCGATCCAGTACGGGAAGGCGCTGGGCGCGACCGTCATCGCTGCTGCGTCGTCCGACGAGCGACTCGAGCGATGCACCGTGGCCGGCGCCGACGAGACGATCAACTACTCCGAGGTCGACCTCAAGACCGCAGCCCGCGAACTGTCCGGCGGCGGTGTCGACGTCGTGTTCGACCCCGTCGGCCACGACCTCACCGAACCGGCGCTCCGCGCGATGGGGGAGTTCGGCCGGCTCTGCGTCATCGGGTTCGCCCGCGGCGACATCCCGAAGCTGCCCACCAACCAGGTGCTGCTGCGCAACCGCTCGGTCGTCGGCGTCGACTGGGGTGCCTGGGCGATGGGCCACGGTCGCGAACAGCGGGTCCTGCTGTCCGACACGCTGGCCATGGTCGAGACCGGACGCCTGACGCCGCCGGAGCCGACGAGCTACCCGCTCGACCGGGTCGGCGACGCCCTCTCGGACCTGCTCGAGCACCGACTCGTGGGCAAGGCGGTCCTCGTCCCCTGACCCGAGCCCGACCGTCCCCACACACCCGTTCTGGTGGTCACACGACACCGTCAGATGACGCGACGGTTCACCAGAACGAGGTCGTGGGGGTGCGGGGAGGCCAGGCGCAGGTGGCGTGCGACCTCGCCCGTGGCGGACAATGGGGGTATGAGCGCAGCGAGTGAGCCCCGCCCCAAGGACCGCCCGTGGATGATGCGGACGTATTCCGGTCACTCGACCGCCAAGGCGTCGAACGAGCTGTACCGGGGCAACCTGGCCAAGGGGCAGACCGGGCTCTCGATCGCGTTCGATCTCCCGACGCAGACGGGCTACGACCCCGACCACGTCCTCGCACGCGGTGAGGTCGGCAAGGTCGGCGTGCCGGTCGTCCATCTCGGCCACATGGAGACACTGCTCGACGGCATCCCGCAGGGCGAGATGAACACGTCGATGACCATCAACGCGCCGGCGGCGTGGATGCTCGGTCTCTACGTCGCCAATGCGGAGAAGCACGGTGTCGAGTCGAAGCAGCTGCGCGGCACAACGCAGAACGACATCGTCAAGGAGTACCTGAGCCGCGGGACCTACATCTTCCCGCCGCTCCCCAGCCGTCGTCTGATCGTCGACATGATCGCCTTCTGTGCCGAGTGGATCCCGAAGTGGAACCCCATGAACGTGTGCAGCTACCACCTGCAGGAAGCCGGGGCGACGCCGGTCCAGGAGATCGCCTACAGCCTCGCCAACGCCATCGGTGTGCTCGACGCCGTGAAGGAGTCGGGCCAGGTCGCCGACGACCGCTTCTCGCAGGTCTTCGGCTCGATCAGCTTCTTCGTCAACGCCGGCATCCGCTTCGTCGAGGAGACCGCCAAGATGCGGGCCTTCGGTGAACTGTGGGAGCGCATCGGCCGTGAGCGCTACGGCGTCACCGACGAGAAGGCGCTGCGGTTCCGCTACGGCGTGCAGGTCAACAGCCTCGGCCTCACCGAACAACAGGCCGAGAACAACGTGCAGCGCATCGTCCTCGAGGCGCTCGGCGTCACCCTCTCGAAGAACGCTCGGGCGCGGTCGATCCAGCTGCCGGCGTGGAACGAGGCGCTCGGTCTCCCTCGCCCCTGGGACCAGCAGTGGTCGCTGCGGGTGCAGCAGGTCCTGGCCGAGGAGACCGATCTGCTCGAGTACGGCGACATCTTCGACGGATCGCACGTCATGGAGAAGATGACGTCCGATCTGGTCGAGGCCTCGTGGGCTGAGATGACCGAGATCATGGACCTCGGGGGAGCGTTCGAGGCCATCGACGAGATGAAGGGCCGTCTGGTCCGTAGCCATGCCGAGCGCATCCGTCGCATCGAGTCGGGCGATCAGGTCGTCGTCGGCGTCAACAAGTACACCGAGACCGCTGATTCGCCCCTCGGAGGCGAGGACTCGATCATGAAGGTCGACCCGGCCGTGCAGGACGAGCTCATCGCCGACGTCCAGCAGTGGCGTTCCAACCGCGACAGCGACGCGGTGAAGCGTTCGCTCGACGAGGTCCGTCGTGTCGCCGAGTCGGGCGAGAACATCATGCCGGCGACCATCGACCTCGCCCACGCCGGCGGCACCACCGGCGAGTGGTCGGGTCTCCTGCGTGAGGTCTTCGGTGAGTACCGGGCCCCGACCGGTGTCTCCGCCGCCAGCGGCTTCGGCCCCACGAGCGACGGCCTGCGTGCCGTGGCCGAGCGGGTCAAGGTCCGCCCGGGTGGCCCACCCCGCCTCCTCGTTGCCAAGCCCGGCCTCGACGGTCACTCCAACGGTGCCGAGCAGATCGCCGTCGCCGCCCGCGACGCCGGCTTCGAGGTCATCTACCAGGGCATCCGTCTCACGCCCGAGCAGATCGCCTCGGTCGCAGCCGATGAGGACGTCGACGCGATCGGCCTCTCAATCCTGTCGGGCAGCCACCTCCAGCTCATCCCCGAGACCGTGCGTCTCCTCCGCGAGAACGGTGTCGACGCACCGGTCATCGCCGGCGGGATCATCCCGGAGGACGACCGCAAGCCGCTCCTCGACGGTGGCGTCGCTGCCGTCTACACCCCCAAGGACTTCGACCTCACCAAGATCATGGGCGAGATCCTCGACCTGGTGAGCGACTGATCCGGGTGCCGGTGCGCGAGGGCGGGGTGCTCCGAGTCGTCGCTGCGGCGGCCGCGGCCTTCGGCATCTTCGCGGCCGTCACCAACCACTCCGCTGCTGCCCTGCTCGCCGGACTCTGCGCGGCCGTCGCGGCCGTCCTCGCGCTGTGGTCGCCGGAGACGCCCGCCGAGCGAGAGACGGCCGCGGCCATCGACCTGCGCATGCCGCCCGCCCCGGAACGTCAACCCGAGGTCGCTGCTGCACCGGTGCGGGACTCGGCGCACGACCCAGACGCTGAGGAGGACCTGTCGGCGCAGTTGCTCGAAGGCGAGTTCCTCGAGACGACGCTCCGGGGTCGGATCGCCATCGCTCGTCGAGCCCTCCGTCCCTTGTCGGTCGTGCACATCCTCATCGTCGGATCGGCCGACGGTCCGGTCCCCGCGGGGCTGGTCGCCGCCGCCGCCGAGGCGACGCTCCGCGAGTCCGATGTCGTGGTCCGACGTGACGACGGCGTCTATGTCGCGGTGCTCGAGGACACCGGCGAGGACGGCGCCGTGTGGACGACCGAACGGCTTCGCCGCCACATCGCAGGGACCATCGGTCCTCGCCGTTTCCAGGCCGGCGTGGCGTCGTATCCCAGCCACGGCCTCGACGCCGAGTCGGTCCAGGCCAGCGCCGCGGCGGCACTCGTCGCCGCCCAGGAGTGGGATCGCGATCGCATCGAGGTCGCGGTTCACTGATCGCACCGCAAACTCGACGTCACAGCCGTCGGCCCCCGATGCCGGAGGCGTTGAGTTCGGGCATCGTGCGGCGCCGGCCGTCGTAGCCGTCGTCCGTCGACCCCGAACGTGCCGACTCGAACGTGCCGACTCGAACGTGCCGATCGGTACGTACCGGTCCGTTTCCGTACTGCAACGTGCCGATCGGCACGTTGCGAACATGCGGTCCGTCGGCCTCAGTCGTCGTCGAGCTCGGCGAGGACCTCGTCGGTGTCGGCCCCCTGGGGGCGCCCCGCCCAGCGGATGCGCCCGGGCGTGGCCGACAGTGTGGCGACGAGGCCCTGCATGGGAGTGCCGTCGACGTCGACGACCGAACCGCGCGCCCGGACGTGGGGATCGGCGAGGACGTCGTTCATCGAATAGACGGGCGCGGCGGCAGCCTCGGCTTCGTCGAACGCCGCAAGCACGTCGTCTCGGGTGCGGGCGCCGATCCAGTCGGCCATCCGGGCGTCGATCCGGTCGCGAGCCGCGACCCGACCCTCGAAGCTGTGCAGCGACTCGTCGTCGTCGAGGCCGATCAGGGCCAGCACCCGCCGAGCGACCGATTCGGCCGACGTCGACACGGCGACCCACTCGCCGTCGCTGCACTGCCAGGTGCCACGCGGGACGGTGTAGGGGACGCCCGAGCCCAGGCGGGGCTGTTCGTAGCCCTCGACCGCGGCCGCCGACACGAGTGGACCCATGATCTGCAACAGCGACTCGAGCAGGTTCACGTCGACCACCTGACCCACGCCGGAGTGGAGCGCGACCATGGTTGCGAAGGCCGCGGTGAGGCCGGTGATCTCGTCGGTCAGTGCGATCGGGGGCAACAGTGGTGCCCCGTCGGGTTCGCCCGACAACGACGCGAACCCCGACATCGCCTCGGCCAACGTGGCGAACCCGGCTCGGCCGGCGTAGGGGCCGGTCTGTCCGAACCCGCTGACCCGGGTGATCACCAGGTCGGGGTTCCGGGCGAGCAGGACATCGGGTCCCAGCCCCAGTCGCTCGAGCGTGCCGGGCCGGAAGTTCTCGACCAGGACGTCGGCGGTCGCGCACAGGCGCAGCAGGGTGTCGCGGCCCTCGTCCGACTTCAGGTCGAGCTCGATCGTTCGCTTCCCACGCCCGAGGAGCTTCCAGAAGTAGGTGACGTCGTCGTCGGGGTGGCGGCGGAACATGTTGCGGGTCCCGTCGCCGACGCCGGGGCGTTCGACCTTGATGACGTCGGCGCCGAAGTCGGCCAGGTAGCGGGCGCACGCCGGCGCCGCGAGGACCGTCGAGATGTCGATGACGCGGAGGCCGTCGAGCGCCGGCTTCGGGATTCCGGTCATGTCTCGATGGCGAAGCAGCGGTCGGTCAGCTTCCCGAACGAGTACTGGGGGTAGGCGCCGAAGAACATCGACCGGGTCCGCTGGGTCCACTCGAGTGCCTCGGGCGTCGAGATCCGATGCATGATCTGGAGGATCCCACCTTCGAAGACCTGGTACTCGGCCCAGGCTCCGGGGAAGTCCTTGACGCAGGCGACCTCGACGTAGGCAACGTCGCCGGTCGCAGCGAAGGTCCGCCGCCGGTTCCGGTGGGTGTGGCCGGCGAAGTAGCCACGGATCGAGTCGTGGGCGGCGATCACCGAGACCAGTGCCTCGGAGGCATCCGGATGGATGCCGAAGTAGCCGTCGGGACGCTCGGCCGACGCGGGGTCCCACGGATGGTGGTGGCCGAGGACCAGGACCGGACGGTCGGCTGCGGCGGCGACGTCGCCGAGCCACTCGAGCTGTTCGTCGGTGACCGTGCCGGTCGCGGCTCTCGGGATCGTCGTGTCGATGAGCGCGATCGTCACGCCGGGGAGGTCGATCTGTTGTGTCGGCGTCGCCGCGAAGGTGGCGCCGTGGTAGCCGTCGTGGTTCCCGCGTACGTGGTGGAGGCGATCGCCGAAGGCCGCTGCGTAGCAGTCGAGGAACTGCTGGTACTCCTCGATCGTGCCGTTGGTGGTGAGGTCGCCCTTGACCACGACCGCGGCCGGGTCGATGGCGGCGATCTCGCTCACCGCACCCTCGTTCATCGTCGTGGGGTACGGCCGCTCGCCCGGTCCGACCGACATCGGTGGCCCGGTGTCGATGCCGTCGAGGTGACCACACTCGGTCTCACCGAAGTGGACGTCGTTGGTCGTCGCGAACCGGCACAGGAGCTCGCCATCGGGGCGCGGCAGCGTTCGGAAGGTGATCCCGTCGACCTCGTGCTCGGTGTCCGGAGCGAGGTCGTGGAGACGCCGCACCGTCGTGCCTTCGTGCACGACCGCCATGTCATGACCGACGGTCGTGACTTCGGCGTTGCCGGCCTCAGCGGACGCGATCTCGGCGGTCACGGTGACGTGGTCACCAGGGTCGGCGACGCCGCAGCGGGATCGGCTTGCCCCACCAGCGCCCGGAGAAGCGCCACCGCGGCACCTCGGTACCACCGTCGTCGGCCGCTGGACGCGGCCAGCCGGCTTCGATCGCTGCTGCGATCGCGGCGGCTTCCTCGTCGGTGGGAACGGGGCGGATGTCCATCAGCGTCGGCGTCCGACTACAGCGGCACGTTGCCGTGCTTGCGGGCGGGGAGCTCTTCGCGCTTCGAGGCGAGCATGTCGAGGGCGGCGTTGATCTTGCGCCGCGTGTCGGCGGGGTCGATCACGTCGTCGACGTAGCCACGATCTGCGGCGGCGTACGGGTTGAGGAACTTCTCGGAGTACTCCTCGACCAGCTCGGCCTTCTTGGCATCGGGGTCGTCGGCCTCGGCGATCTCGCGCCGTCCCACGATCTCGACGGCGCCGGCAGCGCCCATGACGGCGAGCTCGGCCGACGGCCACGCGATGGCGTAGTCGGCACCGATCGACTTCGAGTTCATGACCACGTAGGCGCCGCCGTAGGCCTTGCGGGTGATGACCTGGATCCGCGGGACGGTCGACTCGCAGTAGGCGTAGAGCAGCTTGGCGCCGTGGCGGATGATGCCGTTGTGCTCCTGGTCGACGCCGGGCATGAAGCCGGGGACGTCGACGAAGGTCAGCAGCGGGATGTTGAACGCGTCGCAGGTGCGCACGAACCGGGCGGCCTTCTCGGACGACTCGATGTCGAGGACGCCGGCCATGGCCATGGGCTGGTTGCCGACGATGCCGACGGGGCGTCCGGCCATGCGAGCGAAGCCACAGGTGATCTGCGGTGCCCACTTGGCGGCGTACTCGAAGTACTCGCCGTCGTCGACGATCTCGCCGATGACCGCCTTCATGTCGTAGGGCTGGTTCGGGTTCGTCGGGACGATCTCGCTCAGCGCCGGGCACTGCCGGTCCGGGTCGTCGCCGGTGTCGAGGACCGGTGGCTCCTCGAGGTTGTTCGACGGCAGGAACGAGAGCAGGAACTTGACGTCGTCGAGCACGGCCTTGTCGTCGGAGGCCTCGAACTGGGCGACGCCGGACTTGGCGGCGTGGGCGTCCGAGCCGCCGAGTTCCTGCTGTGTCACGTCCTCGCCGGTCACGGTCTTCACGACGTCGGGTCCGGTGATGAACATGTACGAGGTGTCCTCGACCATGAACACGAAGTCGGTCATCGCGGGGGAGTAGACGGCGCCGCCGGCGCACGGGCCCATGATCACGCTGATCTGGGGGGTGACGCCGCTGGCCTTCACGTTGCGGAAGAAGATGCCGCCGTACTGGTCGAGCGAGACGACGCCCTCCTGGATGCGGGCGCCGGCGCCGTCGTTGAGTCCGATCAACGGTGCGCCGACCTTGAGCGCCATGTCCATCAGCTTGTGGATCTTCTTGGCGAACGTCTCGCCGAGGGCGCCGCCGTAGACGGTGAAGTCCTGGCTGAAGACGAAGATCTTCTTGCCGTCGACCGTGCCCCAACCGGTGATGACGCCGTCGGTGTAGGGGCGGTCGTCGAAGCTCGACTCCATCGGGCGTCGCGACAGCAGGTCGATCTCGTGGAAGCTGCCCTCGTCGAGGAGGTACTCGATGCGCTCGCGGGCGAGCATCTTGCCCCGCTCGTGCTGGCGTGCGATCGAGCGTTCGGAGCCGGGTTGACGCGCCTCAGCCTTCTTCGCCTCGAGGTCTGCGATCCGTTCCGACATGGAGTGCTCGGCCATGGCGCCGGAGGTTACCGGGCACGTTTCTCGCGACAGGAATGCCGTGGGTGCCCGGTGGTTCAGGTCACCAGCCGGATGCAGATCGGATAGCGGTAGTACTCACCACGGTTGGCCGCGACGGCGCCGAGGATCGGGAAGATGATCGTGCCGGCCATCACGACGAAGAACAGGAGGAAGCCGATCAGGACGAGCATCAACAGGAACGACACGAACATCGCGAGCACCACGGTGATCGAGAAGTTGAGGGCCTCTCGAGCCTGGTCGGCGACGAAGGGGGACTCGTCCTTCTTGATGAGGTAGATGATGAGCGGAACGACGAAACCGCCGACGATCTGGCCGGCATGGGCGAGTGTGGCCAGGGTGCGGTCGTCGGTGCCACCCGTCGGCGCCGGAGGCGGACCCCACGACGGCGGTGGCGGTGGCGGCGGGGGTAGCTCGTCGTCGGCCATGACGAGCCAGAGTGTACGGCGATGGGAACGACGCATCGGCTCTTCGTCTACGGCACGCTCCGACATCCACCGCTGCTGGCCGGCCTCGTCGGCCGACCGGTCCCGGCCACCCCGGCGACGCTCCGCGGACACCGAGCGGCGGTGCTCCGCGGTGCGGCATACCCCGGCCTCGTGGTCGACGCAGCGTCGACCACAGTCGGATCGCTCATCGAGGTCGACGACGACGGACTCGACGTGCTCGACCGCTTCGAAGGACCGGAGTACACGCGCACCAGCGTCACCGTGCAGATCGCCGACGGCACCGTCGACGCCGACGCCTACCTCCTCACCGGACCGACGCGCTCGCTCGTCGAGCCGGGCACCTGGAGTCTCGACGACTTCGTGGCGGGCGATGCTGCCGACTGGGTCCACGGCGCCGTCCCCGGGACCCACCACCCGCGGCGAGACCCGGACGGCACCGCGTAACGTCGACCCCGTGGATCTCCCGGTGCCGTTCCCGCTGAAGCCGATGCTGGCGAAGCCGAACGACGGGATCCCGAGGGGGGACTGGCTCTTCGAGCCGAAGTGGGATGGCTTCCGTTGCATCGTCTTCCGCGACGGCGACGAGATCGAGCTGGGCAGCCGGAACCAGAAGCCGCTGACCCGCTACTTCCCCGAGATGATCGAGCCGCTGCTCGCCGCGCTGCCCGACCGGTGCGTGGTCGACGGCGAGATCGTCGTCGCCGTGGACGACCACCTCGACTTCGACGCGCTCGGCCAACGCATCCATCCGGCCGAGTCGCGGGTGAACATGTTGGCCGAGAAGACGCCGGCGACCTTCGTGGCGTTCGACCTCGTGGCCCTCGGCGACCGCTCGCTGATGGCGACGCCGTTCGCCGAGCGCCGTGCGCTCCTCGAGGAGGCGGTCACGCCCGGCAGACAGGTCCACGTCACGCCGGTCACCTCTGATCACGAGCTCGCAGCCGAGTGGTTCCGCAGCGTCGAGGGTGCCGGTCTGGACGGGCTGATCGCCAAGGACCCGGCCGGCGTCTACGAACCCGACAAGCGCGTGCTCAAGAAGGTGAAGCACCAACGGACCGCCGACTGCGTGGCGACCGGGTTCCGCTGGCACAAGGACGGCAAGGGTGTGGGCTCGATCCTCCTCGGCATCAACACCGCGGACGGCGAGCTGCGACACGTCGGCGTGTCGGCAAGCTTCAAGGCGACGTTCCGCGAAGAACTCGCCGAGGAGTTGGCACCGCTGGTCGAGGACGACTTCTCACGACATCCGTGGAGCAAGTGGTACGACGCCGAAGCACATGCCGCGGCCGAGGCGGGCCCGGGGAGTGCGATGCCGGGCGCACCCAACCGATGGAACGCGACGCGCGACCAGTCGTGGGTGCCGCTGCGCATCGAGCGAGTCGTCGAGGTCGGCTACACGATCATGACCAGTGGTCGGTTCCGTGGCACCACGCGCTTCGTGCGGTGGCGGCCGGACAAGTCACCCGGGGAGTGCACGTACGACCAACTCGACGTCGTGCCGCCGATGGGATTCGGAGACCTGGTCGCCGGGAACTGAGGCTCGGTCGGAGGCGTCAGGATATCCTGATGCAATGGGTCGGATTGCCCATGGCGTCACCGTCTGATCTGGACGAAACTCAGGGCACAGAGCGGGAACCCACTGGGAATCCCCAGTGAGCCGTGGTTCCGGGCGCCCGGGCGGGGCGTCCGGGACACCTCGGTGCCGACCCGCTCCCGTTCCGTTCCGTTTCCCGTTCCCGTTCTGGTGAACAGCCGTGCCATCTGGTGGTCGCATCCGTTCACCAGAACAGGTTGGTTTGGTGGGTGGGTGGGGTTGGTTCGGTGCGTGGGGTTGGTTCAGCGGGTGGCGAGGCGTTGTGCCCGTTCTGCCAGGCGCTCTGCGCCGATCGTTGCCGCGAAGGTGACGACGTCGTCGCTCGGACCCGTCCACGCCATGGCGTCGACGTCGGGGCTCACCGGTGCATCGGGTTGGAGGGTGGCGAGCGTCCGGAAGAGCAGCGCGTCCTCGAGATTGTCCTGCAACGTCACGGCGAGCTTCGCTCCGCCGCGCACCGTGATGTCCCATTGACCGGCCGCCGGCGGGATGTCCTCGATGTGGACGTAGCGAGCGAGCACGGCACCGGCCGACTTGGCACCCCAGCCGGGGAGGCCGGGGAAGCCGTCGGCCGAGTCGCCGACCAGGCCCAGGTAGTCGGGGATCGACTCGGGGAGGACGCCGAACTTCTCCTGGACCCCTTCGACGTCGTACCACTTGTCCTGGCGACGGTCCCACTGGACGACCTTGCCGCCCACGAGTTGAGCCATGTCCTTGTCGGGGGTGCAGATGATGACCCGCTCGACCCGGTCGTCGGAGCGCCCGAGCGCGGCGCCGGCGGCGAGCCCGTCGTCGGCCTCGTGGGTGACCTGGGGCCACACGGCGAAGCCGAACGCCTCGAGGGCCTCCTCGACCAGCGGGAACTGCGACTTCAGCTGCGGGTCGATGCCCGAGCCGTCCTTGTAGTCGTCCCACATGTCGTTGCGGAAGCTCTCGATCACCTGGTCGGTCGCGACGCCGATGTGGGTCGCCCCGTCGTCCACCAACTGCAGCATCGAGTTCACGACGCCCCGCGTCGCGCCCTGGTCGAGATCCCGGTTGTTGGGCGAGTAGTGGTACCGGAACAGCTCGTAGGTCCCGTCGACCAGGTGGATCTCCATGGGCCCGATGTTGCCAGGTCGTCGGTGATGACGTTCATCCCCTATTCACTCAGCCAATATTGAATCACTTCTGGATGAGTGGTTATGGTGCGTGTGTGCCCACCACCGAGACCGCCGCCGACGTCGCCCGCCGGTCACGCGTCTTCGCGGCCCTCGGCGACCCACTCCGCCTCGCGGTGGTCGACGAACTGCGTCGCACCGACCGGTCTCCCAAGGAGTTGGCGGCCCATCTCGGCGTGCCCGGCAATCTCCTGGCGCACCACCTCGACGTGCTCGAGGAGGTCGGGCTGATCGAACGGTTCGTGTCCTCGGGCGATCGCCGACGTCGCTACGTTCGGCTGATCTCGCCGGTGGTCGACGCAACGACCGGCGGCGGAGATCTGCCAGCGTCGGTCCTGTTCGTCTGCACGCACAACTCAGCTCGGTCGCAGCTCGCCGCTGCCGCGTGGAACCGTTCCGTCGGGGCCGCGGCCTCGTCGGCCGGGACGCACCCCGCCGACCGGGTCCATCCCGGGGCCGTCGACGCCGCTCGACGTGCCGGCCTCGACCTCGCCGACGCTCGACCACGGCACCTCGATGATGTCGAGTCGGCCGATCTGGTCGTGACGGTGTGCGATCGGGCCCACGAAGAGCTCGAGCCCGACCCGACGTGGCTGCACTGGTCCGTCCCCGATCCCGTCGACGTCGGCACCGCCGAGGCGTTCGACGGCGCACTCGCCGACATCGACACCCGTATCCGCAGCCTCGTCCGAGGCGAGCAAGGAGCATCCCGATGACCGACTCACCCACCAAGCCCGCCGACGCGCTCGTCGACGAGGCCGCCGCACGCCTCCGGGAGGAGTTCGCGGGAACGTTCAATGCCGAGACCGTCGACCGCTACGTCGCCGACTCGCTCACCAAGATGGACGAGCGGGCGCGGTTCTCGACCTGGCTCCCGATCCTGGTCGAGCGGTTCACCCGCGACCGTCTCCGGGCACTGGCACGGCTCGACGTCGGCGAACTCGACAAGCCGGCCGTCCTCTTCCTGTGCGTGCACAACGCCGGGCGGTCGCAGATGGCCGCCGGGTGGCTCCGGCACCTCGCCGGCGACCGGATCGAGGTGTTCTCCGGGGGCTCCGAGCCCGGCATCGAGACCAACGCTGCTGCGGTCGAAGCCATGGCGGAGGTCGGCGTCGACATCTCGGCCGAGGTCCCGCAGCCGTGGAGCGACGAGATCGCCCGGGCCGCCGACGCCGTCATCACGATGGGATGCGGCGACGTCTGCCCGATCTTCCCCGGCAAGCGTTACGAGGACTGGGAACTCGCCGATCCCGCGGGCCAGGGCATCGAGATGGTGCGCGAGGTCCGCGACGACATCCGCGCTCGGGTCGAGGCCCTCATCGCCAGCTTGGACGTCGCATGACCCGCAAGCTCGTCGCCGAGTTCGTCGGCACGGCCTTCCTCCTCGCGGGGGTCGTGGGCTCCGGGATCATGGCCCAGAACCTCACCGACGACGTCGGCCTCCAACTCCTCCAGAACGCGTTCGCCACCGCCGGCGTCCTGGTCGCGCTCATCCTCGCTCTCGGGCCAGCGTCCGGCGCGCACTTCAACCCCGCGGTCACGATCGCCGACCGCGCCTTCGGCGGGATCGACACGCCGACGGCCGTCGGGTACGTCGTCGCCCAGGTCAGCGGCGGCATCGTCGGGGTGATGGCGGCCAACGTGATGTTCGACCTGTCGGTCGTCGACTGGTCGACCAAGGATCGCAGCGCCGGTCACCTGGTCTTCGCCGACGGGGTGGCGACGCTCGGGCTGCTGCTGGTGATCTTCGGCGTCGTCCGCTCTGGCCGTGCCGGCATGGCGGCGTTCTCGGTCGGCGGCTACATCGCCGGCGCCTACTACTTCACGTCGTCGACCAGCTTCGCCAACCCCGCGGTCACCGTGGCGCGCATGTTCTCCGACACCTTCGCCGGCATCGAGCCGTCGTCGGCGCCCGGATTCATCGCCGCCCAACTCGCGGCGACCGCCGTGGCGATCGGTCTGATCCGAGTCCTGTACCCCGACATCGAAGAGGTCGCCGACCGGGTCGTCGTACCCCACGGAGCCACGACGACCGGCGTCGGTCAGGCCGACTCGCCGTAGGCCTCGCAGTCGGCGTTGTCGCAGACGAAGCCGTCGTCACCGTCGGGCAGCATCGTCACGCCGCAGCCGCAGATGGGTGCGCCCTCGTCGCGCTCGAGCAGTTCGTCGTCATCGTCGTACACGGCCCCTTCCTACAGGTCCATCGACCCGGCCCCGACCCGAACGGCGCGGCCGCCGACGGTGGCGGCCACCAACTCGGGCCCCCGGAGCACGGCGCCGACGTGGATCTCGCTCGGGCGACCCATCTCCACGCCCTGCTCGATGACCCACCCCTCGGCGAGTCGCTCCGGCGACGCGTGCCCAGCGAGGTAGCCGCACGTCGCGGCCGCGGCGGAACCGGTGGCGGGGTCCTCGCCGATCCCGAGTGCCGGCGCGAACATCCGCGCTCGCCACGCTCGGGCATCGACACGCTGGCCGGGGTCGACCGGCGCGAGGACGTAGATGTCCGGGGCGGCGGTGTGCGCCATCGTGTCGCGCCACCACGACAGGTCGACCTGGCATCGACCGAGGGTCTCGACATCTCGGACCGTGAGGACGGTGAAGGGGCCACCGACGCTCCAACCGCGGACCCCGAGCGACGAGTGGAGGTCGGACAACTCGAGTCCGAGGGAACGGATCACGTCCTCGGGGTCGGCGACGTCGACCGAGGTCGGTGGGCCTGCGGTGGTCAGCGACGCGAACCCGTCGTCGACCGCGACCTCGATCGGCCCGACCTGCTCGAGCAGTGTCACGGGTCCCGAGGTGAGCCCGAGGTCGGCCAGTGCGAGCGCGGCGCCGATCGTCGGGTGACCGGCGAACGGCAACTCGACCGCCGGCGTGAAGATGCGGGTCACGACACCGTCGGCGCCGCCGGTCGTGAGGAAGACGGTCTCGGAGAGGTTGAGCTCCTTGGCCATCGTCTGCATCTGCGCGTCGGACAACGCCGGCGGGTCGACGGCGATCGCGAGGGGGTTGCCGGTGAAGGGCGTGTCGGTGAAGACGTCGTAGAGCAGGTGGTCGACGGTCGGCATCCCCCGATCCTTGCGGAACGATCGGCGCGATGGCACCCGTATATGGGTCGAACGCGCCGACCGGCGCGTTCGGGTCGGCGCGTTCGGACCGGCTGATCTGACACAGTGTCAGATATGAGCGATCTCCTCACCCACGACACGTTCTTCATCGGCAACGAGTTCGTCGCCCCGGCCGGCACCGATCGGATCGAGGTCATCAACCCCGCGACCGAGCAGGTGCTGGGCTCGTGCCCGTCGGGCATCGAGGCCGACATGGATCGTGCCGTCGCCGCAGCTCGCGAGGCGTTCGACCACGGGCCGTGGCCCCGCATGAGTCCGAGCGAGCGCGCCGACGCCATCGCCCGTCTCTCGGCTGCGCTCCAGGCACGCGGCGCAGACATCGCCGACATCATCACCAAGGAGAACGGGTCGCCGTCGGCCTGGTCGATCATGGGGCAGGTCTTCTCGTCGACGATGGTGCTCGACGCCTACGTCGACATCGCCAAGAACCACGACTGGGTGACCCAACGCCAGGGCGCGCTGAGCCCCGTCACGGTGCGCAAGGTCCCCGTGGGTGTGTGTGCCGGCATCATCCCGTGGAATGTCCCGCTGTTCATCAGCGTCCTCAAGCTCGGCCCGGCGTTGTCGGCCGGCTGTTGCATCGTCCTCAAGCCGGCCCCCGACACGCCCCTCGACAGCTACCTGCTCGCCGAGGCCGTCGTCGAAGCCCAGATCCCGCCGGGTGTCGTCAACATCGTCGCCGCGGACCGCGGCCCGTCGGAGTACCTGGTCCGGCATCCCGACGTCGACAAGGTGAGCTTCACCGGCTCGGTCGCCGCAGGCCGCAAGATCGGCGCGATCTGTGGGGAGCAGCTCAAGCGGATGACGCTCGAGCTCGGCGGCAAGTCGGCGGCGATCATCCTCGACGACGTCGACCTCGACGCGGTCATGGGCGACCTCCTCGGATCCGGTCTCATGAACAACGGCCAGGTGTGCGGTGCGCAGAGTCGACTCCTGATCAGCCGCACGAGGTATGACGAGGTCGTCGACGCCATCGGCCAAGCCATGGCGGCCATGCCTGTCGGCGACCCGCTCGACCCGACGACGGCCATCGGGCCCCTGGTCAACGCCAGCCAGCGCGACCGGGTGAAGGGCTACCAGCAGCTCGGTGTCGAGGAGGGAGCGACCGTCGTGACCGGCGGTGGCCAGCCCGACGGACCCGGCTACTTCATCGAGCCGACCCTCTTCGCCAACGCCACCAACGACATGCGGATCGCCCGCGAGGAGATCTTCGGTCCGGTCCTGACCGCCATCCCGTACGACGACGAGGCCGATGCCGTCCGCATCGCCAACGACTCGGACATGGGGCTCTGCGGTTCGGTCTGGTCGGCCGACGTCGACCACGCGGCCGAGCTCGCCACGCAGGTGCGCACCGGTGTCGTCACCATCAACAGCCAGATGATCCTCGACATGAAGGCACCCTTCGGCGGCTTCAAGTCGTCGGGTGTCGGACGCGAGCTCGGCCCCGAGGGCATCGAGCCCTACACCGAACTGCAGACGATCATCACTCCGGCGGGCTGACCGCCACTCGATCCGACAGGTCGATCAGGGTCGTCCGCGCAGCGGCCGGGAGGCCACGAGCCATCGCCTCGAGCGACTCCTGCATCTGGGCGCTGACCTCGCGCGAGAGGTCGAGGAGTTCGAGCCGTCGTTGCGTGGTGAGTCCGTCCGCGGTCGCGAGATGCGAGATCGTGGCCTGCAGCACGCTCAGGCGTCCCAGCAGCCAGTGCGCAGCGAGCGCGGCGAGTTCGTCATCAGGCATTGCTGCATGATTCGACGCGCAGCGGCCGGATGCGTGCCTGCTCGCCGAATTTCTCGCACCGAAACCGCCCACGCGGGCCGCATCGGTGACAGACGTCGCTGTTGACCGGCGAATGGCCACGGATCGTGGCCGCGCCGCCGCTCCGGGGAGCTGCCTGGGGTGCACGAACGCGCAACCGGCCGGCCGATCTGTCGAAACGCGTTGCCCGGCTGGCGAGCCGATGCACGCTGCATTCCGTTCTGCGGGTCCGTATCCGGCAGGATCTTGTCGCTGATCGCCGGTCCGAATGCGACCCCCGATGAATTGGAGCCCCGATGACCACGATGACCCGTGCCTACTCGATCACCGCAGAGCGTCTCGCGGCAGAGACCGCGGCCAGCGGCGGTGACCCGAGCGCTGTCGACGTCTCGAAGGTCGTTGCCGTCGACGATCTCGAACTCCGCGACCTCGGCCCGACCGACGTGCAGATGAAGATCCTCGCGGTCTCCGCCGAGCACAACATCGACCACGCGGCCACGGCCGACACCATCAACATCGCCGAAGCCCGTGGCGGAAAGATCTACCCCGGGAACTCGGCGCTGGGCGAGGTCACCGCCGTCGGCCGCGACGTCACCAAGTTCGTCGCCGGCGACATCGTCGTGACCCACTGCAACGGCGAGCCCGACGAGAACGGCTTCCCGCTGCGCATCTGGGCCTACGACCAGCCCGAGTCGATCGGCTGGTACGCCAAGGACGCCGTCGTCGAGGAGTGGCAGCTCATCAAGGCGCCGCTCGACTGTGGTCTGAACCTCTGGGAGATGGCCGCACTGCCGCTCCGGGCCCCCACCGCCTACCACCTGTGGCGCCGGGCCATCGGGATCTACCGCGTGAAGGTCCCGTACGAGCGCAAGGCCCGTCTCAACGTGCTGAGCTTCGGTGGCGGCGTGGGCGAACTGTTCCTCATGCTCGCCAAGGCCGAGGGGCACAACGCCTACTTCTGCGCCGGAAGCAAGGAGCGCCGCGACGCGCTCGAGAAGCAGGGCATCGTCGGGATCGACCAGAAGCAGTTCAACCGCTTCGCCACCCGCGACGACATCAAGGCCTTCTCCAAGGAGGTCAAGGGGCTGACCGACGGCGAGGGCATGCACCTCGTCTGCGACATGCTCCGCGGCCCGGTCTTCGAGGCCGGCCTCGCCGTGGCCGGGCGCTGCGGTGTCAACGTGAGCGCCGGCTGGCAGTTGAGCCAGGTCGTCTCCTACAACTCGACGGTGCAGTCGGTGAAGCAGGTCACCATCGACCACACCCACTACGAGACGCCGATCGGTTGCGAGGCAGCCACCGAGCTCTACGGGTCGGTCTTCAAGCCGACGATCCACGACGAGGTGTACTCCTTCGACGACATGCCCCGGTGCTTCCAGGAGATGCACGAGAACACCCAGACGGGCATCCCGATCATCCGGGTCGCCGACGAACTGCCGGACTCGGTCGCGCACCTGGTCTGACCTCCGCCCTGTCCACGACTGGCCGGCGAGTCGCCGGTAGCGTCGCGCGACGGTGCATGAACTCGGTGGACGTCGAAACGGGTACCGCAACCCGGAGGTCGTGTTGGCCGAGGCGCGCCGCATGGCCGACGGCATCCGCCGTCAGGCCGAACGCGACGCGGCCGCCATCCGGCGCGATGCCGCGTCGTGGGCGGCCGCGACGCGCGCCGAGGCGTCGGACCTCCGCGACCGGGTGTTGGCCGAGATCTCGTCGCAGCGCGCCCTCCCGTCCGCCGCGTCGCCGCACCGCCCACCGACCGCCGGACGGACGGCACAGCCGACACCGGCCAGTGCCGGCCCGCCGCCGCCACCACCTCCACCGCCGCCTCCTCCTCCGCCACCGCCCCCACCGCCGCGGCACGTCGACATCCCTGCGAGCCAGGACGACAGCGTCCTCGTCGGGGAGGTCATCGACCTGCGGGCCGAGGCTGCAGCCCGTCGCGGGCACGCCGTCGGCGAGGTGATCGAGGTCAACCTCGAGTCGAAGTTGTACGACGTCGTGGTCCTCGCCCTCCGCCGGACCTTCGAGGAGCCAGCCTCCCGCTGAGTCGGCGATCGCCGACTGCATTACCGCGGGTAGCGCGGCCTCCCTACGATTGCTGGCGAACATTCATCGACGGGGGAGTTGTCCTCATGCCTGGTTCCGTGATCCTCACTGGCGCTCGTACGCCGATCGGGAAGCTGTCGGGTGCATTCGCATCCATGGCTGCCACCGATCTGGGTGGTGTCGCCATCAAGGGTGCGCTCGACAAGGCCGGCCTCTCCGGTGAGGACGTCGACTACGTCATCATGGGCCAGGTCATCCAGGCCGGTGCCGGTCAGATCGCCGCCCGCCAGGCCGCCAGCAACGCCGGCATCCCGATGAGCGTCCCTGCGACGACCATCAACAAGGTGTGCCTGTCGGGCCTCAACGCCATCTACCTCGCCGACCTCATGATCCAGTCGGGCGACGCCGATGTCGTCGTCGCCGGCGGCATGGAGTCGATGACCAACGCTCCGTACCTGCTCCCCGGCGCTCGTGCCGGCTACCGCATCGGTGACCAGAAGGTCGTCGACTCGATGATGTACGACGGTCTCTTCTGCGCCTTCGACCAGGTCGCCATGGGCGCCGGTACCGAGAAGTACGCGGCCTCGGCCGGTCTCGAGCGGGCCCCGCAGGACGAGTTCTCGGCTCTGAGCCACCAGCGTGCCGCCGACGCCATCAAGAACGGCCTCTTCGACGACGAGATCGTCCCGGTCCCCGTGCCCCAGCGCAAGGGTGACCCGGTCCTCGTCAGCGTCGACGAGGGTGTCCGCGGCGACACCACGGCCGAGAGCCTCGGCGGACTCCGCCCCGCATTCGACAAGGCGGGCAACATCACCGCCGGCAACGCGTCGCAGATCTCCGACGGTGCGTCGGCCACGATCGTCGTCTCGGCCGCCAAGGCCGCCGAGCTCGGCATCACCGGCCTCGGCGAGGTCGTCGGGTACGGCCAGGTCGCCGGCCCGGACCCGTCCCTGCTCACGCAGCCCAGCCGCGCGATCCTCAACGCCCTCGAGGGCGCCCCGATCACGCAGGACCAGATCGGCCTCTACGAGCTCAACGAGGCGTTCGCCGCGGTCGGCCTCGCCTCGATGGACCAGCTCGGCATCACGCCGGACATCACCAACGTCAACGGTGGCGCCATCGCTCTCGGGCACCCGGTCGGCATGTCGGGCAACCGCCTCGCCCTCACCATGCTCCACGAGATGAAGCGTCGCGGCGTCGAGTTCGGTGCGGCCGCCCTCTGTGGCGGCGGTGGCCAGGGCGACGCCATCCTGCTCAAGGCGCTCTGATCAGGCCCTGACCAGCGGGCGCTCCGGCGCCCACCAGACATCCGCTGTTCGGGTGCACGATCCGCCGCTTCGGTGGCCGCTCGTGCACCCGGACGCCGTTTTGCGGTGCCCGTGGTCAGGTCAGTGCGTCGGCGGCGTCGCAGAGCGCGAGCAGCCCTCGAACGGCGACCGCACGGGGAGACTCGTCGTTGCCGGCGCGGAGGTCGAGGACCGCGGCGAGCACGGCCTCCCGAGCAGGATCGACCTGGACGCGAGCGAGGTCAGCAACCGCCGTGACGTCCTCCCCGGTGAGGTCGTCGACGTCGGCCACCGATGCCTCCGGATCCTCGCGGAACTCGTTGCGGGCACGGGGATCGTCGACGAGCGCGACCACGAGATGGAGCAGGTTCGTCATCGTCGGCGGAACCTAACGCGACTCGCTCGCGACGACCGGCGGCTTGACACGGTCTCGGGGGTCGTTCATACCCTGCTGCCGTGCCGACACCCTCTCCGTCGCGACCTCTGGTCATCGTCGAGTCTCCTGCAAAGGCCAAGACGATCAGCCAGTTCCTCGGTGACGACTACATCGTCGAAGCCTCCGTGGGACACATCCGCGACCTGCCCTCGAAGGGCCTGTCGATCGACGTCGACTCCGACTTCAAGACCGATTACGAGATCAACCCCGACAAGCGGGACGTCATCAAGCGGCTCAAAGCGCTGCTGAAGGATGCCGACGAGCTCTATCTCGCGACCGATGAGGACCGCGAGGGCGAGGCCATCGCGTGGCACCTCCAAGAGGTGCTCAAGCCCAAGGTCCCGGTCAAGCGGATGGTGTTCCACGAGATCACCCGCGGCGCCATCGAGCACGCCGTCGAGAACAGTCGCGACATCGACTACAAGCGGGTCGACGCCCAGGAGACCCGACGCATCGTCGATCGTCTGTACGGGTACCCCGTCAGCCAGATCATGTGGCGCAAGGTGAACCGTGGCCTCTCGGCGGGTCGTGTGCAGTCGCCGGCCGTCCGTCTCGTGGTCGAGCGTGAGCGTGAGCGCATCGCGTTCGTCAGCGCCGACTACTGGGACCTGACCGCGGCGTTCCCCACCGACCCCGAGTTCACGGCCAAGCTGGTCGCGCTCGACGGTGCCCGTGTCGCCAGCGGACGTGACTTCGGTCAGGACGGGCAGGTCACCCGGGCCGACGTCGCCGTGGTCGACGAGGCCCGTGCCACCGACCTGAAGGCTGGTCTCGAGGGGCAGCCCTACGAGGTCGCCTCGGTCGAGGAGAAGCCCTGGCGCAGTCGCCCCAAGCCGCCGTTCATGACGTCGACCCTCCAGCAGGAGGGCGGTCGCAAGCTCCGGATGTCGGCCAGCCAGATCATGCGCATCGCGCAGGGCCTGTACGAGAAGGGCTACATCACCTACATGCGTACCGACAGCACGACGCTGTCGGACACCGCGGTCCATGCGGCTCGCACCCAGGTCCGCGAGCTCTACGGCGACGACTACGTCCCGGCCGAGCCCCGTACCTACAAGGGCAAGTCGAAGAACGCCCAGGAGGCGCACGAGGCCATCCGTCCGTCGGGTGAGGCGTTCAAGACCCCCGACGAGCTCAAGGCCGAGCTGCGCAAGGACGAGCTCGCTCTCTACGACCTCATCTGGAAGCGCACGGTCGCCTCGCAGATGGAGGACGCGGTCGGCCGCACGATCTCGATGCGGATCAACGCCGACACCGTGTCCCGGGAAGACGCGACCAACGGATCGCCGTCGGTGCGGTGCACCTTCGGTGCCAGCGGCCGCGTCATCACCTTCCCCGGCTATCTCAAGGCCTACGTCGAGGACACCGACGAGGAGGACGAGCGCGACGACGAGGAACGGGTGCTCCCGAACCTCTCCGAGGGCGACGCCCTCCCGGACCCCGCGCTGACCGCCGACGGCCACTCGACAAGCCCGCCCGCACGCTTCACCGAGGCATCGCTCGTGAAGCGCATGGAGGAACTCGGGATCGGTCGTCCCTCGACGTACGCGTCGATCATGGGCACGATCCAAGACCGCGGCTACGTCTTCAAGAAGGGCTCGGCGCTCGTTCCGACGTGGACCGCCTTCGCCGTAGTCAACGTGCTGGAGCGCCAGTTCGGCGAGTACGTCGACTATGCCTTCACCGCCAAGATGGAGGACGACCTCGACCGCATCGCCACCGGCGACGAGGAACGCGTGCCCTGGTTGCACCGCTTCTGGTTCGGCGACGAGGCGACCGGTCGCGACGGCCTCGGCATCACCGTGGACGAGGCGCTCGAGAAGGTCGACGCCGCCGAGGTCAACACCTTCCCCCTGGGCATGGACGACAACGGCCAGATGGTCGTCGCCAAGCCCGGCCGCTACGGCCCCTACGTGAAGCGTGGCGACGACGACACCGCGTCGATTCCCGAAGGGCTCCCGCCCGACGAGCTCACCCTCGAGAAGGCGATCGAACTGCTGGCCGCACCCAAGGGCGACGTGCCGATCGGCGAGCACCCCGACTCGGGGCTGCCCGTCTACGTCAAGACCGGTCGCTTCGGTCCCTACGTGCAGCTCGGCGACTTCGACACCCTCGGTGACGACGTCAAGCCGAAGATGGAGTCGCTGTTCAAGGACCAGAAGCCCGAGGACGTCACGCTCGAGGACGCCCTCAAGCTGTTGTCGCTGCCCCGCGAGGTGGGCATCGACGAGGAGACCGGTCTCCCGGTCCTGGCCCGCAACGGTCGCTACGGCGCCTATGTCTCCAAGGGCGACGAGAAGGGCGCCGACTCGCGCTCGCTCGAGTCGGAGGAGCAGATCTTCACGGTCACGATGGAACGCGCGAAGGCGTTGTTCGCCGAACCGAAGCGCCGTCGCGGTCAGGCAGCCCCCAAGCCGCCGCTGCGCGAGCTGGGCAAGGACCTCGTCACTGAGCAGCCCGTCGTCGTCAAGGACGGCCGCTTCGGGCCCTACGTGACCGATGGCGAGACCAACGCCAGCCTCAAGAAGGGTGATCTCGTCGAGGAGATCACGATCGAGCGTGCATCGGAGCTGCTCCAGATCCGGCGCGAGACCGCCCCGAAGAAGAAGACGGCGGCCAAGCGCAAGCCGGCCAAGAAGAAGGCCTCGAAGAAGAAGTCGGCCGCCAAGAAGACTGCGGCCAAGAAGAAGTCGGCGACCAAGAAGACGACGTGAGGCCACGTGGATCGGATCGGATCGACCGCTCCCGCTCCCGCAGTCTCTAACGTCGTGATGTGATGGCGGACCCCCGCGACCCCAGTGCCGAGGGAGACCTCCCCACGTTGTCGATGCCTGCCGTCGACGACCCCCAGGAACCGACGCGCATGCACGTCCGTCTCTTCGGCTCGACGGCGTTCTTCCGTCTGTGGCTCACCCAGGTGGTGTCGGCCACCGGCGACTGGCTCGGGTTCCTCGCGATCGCCGCACTGGCCACCCGACTGAGCCCGGAGCGTCCCGAGGCTGCCATCGGCTTGGTCATGTCGGCCCGGATCGTCCCCGGGTTCTTCCTCGGGCCCGCCGCCGGGGTGTTCGCCGACCGCTTCGACCGCAAGCGCCTCATGGTGCTGTGCGACATCGGCCGGGCGCTGGTCCTGGCCACACTGCCCTTCGTCGACACCGTGCCCGGGTTGATCGTCGCGTCGTTGGTGCTCGAGGTCTTCACCCTCCTCTGGGCACCGGCGAAGGAGGCCTCGGTCCCGCACATCGTCCCGTCGGACCACCTGACCACGGCCAACTCGCTCTCGCTGGTGGCGGCGTACGGCACCATCCCCCTCGCCGCCGGCATCTTCTCGTTGCTGGCCAAGGCGTCGGAGTGGTTGGGCGACTTCGAACTCCTGACCGTCCTGCGGGGAACCCCGGAGGGGCTCGCGTTCTACTTCGATGCCGCGACGTTCGGGTTGTCGGCGCTGATGATCTACTCCCTCCCGCTGCCGCGTCGTCGCAAGGAGGAGCGCGCCCGGACCTCTGGTCGGCGCATCGAGTTCGGCTCGGCGTGGCGAGAGCTGCGCGAGGGCTGGGAGTTCGTGTTCATCAACCCGGTCGTCCGGTCGGTGAACCTCGGCCTCGCCACCGGTCTCATCGGCGGCGGCATGCTCGTCCCGCTCGGTCCGGTGTTCGCCGAAGACGTCCTCGGTTCCGGGCAGGCCGGCTTCGGCGTGTTGATCTTCGCACTCGGTCTGGGTGTCGCCGGCGGTGTCGTGACGATCTCCGTCTTCCAGAAGCGTGTCCCCAAGGAGTGGGCGTTCGTGACCGCGGTCTTCGTGGCCGGCGCCTCGCTGCTGGCCGCTGCGTCGATGTCCGCCATCGTCCTGGCATCGGTGTTCGTCTTCGTGCTCGGGGTGTGCGCCGGCACGGTCTACGTCCTCGGGTTCACGATGCTCCACGAGCACGTCGAGGACGACCTGCGCGGGCGCATCTTCTCGGCGCTCTACACGCTGGTACGGCTCTGCGTCCTGATCTCGTTCGCCGTCGGACCGTTCCTGTCCGAGCTCTTCGGTGAGCTCTCCGACGCCGTGTTCGACGACAACCACCTCAGTGTCTTCGGAGCGTCGATCGCGGTCCCCGGCGTCGTACTGACGTTGTGGACCGCCGGGCTGATCATCGTGGCCGCGGGATTCATCGCGGCATCGTCGATGCGTGACGCGGCCCGCAAGGAGATGGTCGACATGCCCAAGGGGACCGGCAGCAACGGCACCGACGCGTGACGACCACCGGCGTGCGGGGACGGTTCGTCGCGTTCGAGGGTGGAGAAGCGGTCGGCAAGTCGACGCAGGCCCGCCGCCTCGCCGAACGACTCGACGCCGTGCGGACCTTCGAGCCCGGCGCCACGACCGCCGGCGCGACCATCCGCTCGATCTTCCTCGATCCGGCGACCGGTGACCTCGACCCACGGACCGAGGCGCTGCTGATGGCGGCCGATCGTGCCGAACACGTGGCCTCGGAGATCGAACCGGCGCTCGCCGGCGGCCGGCACGTGGTGACCGATCGCTACCTGTACTCCTCGGTGGCCTATCAGGCCCACGGGCGAGGGTTGGACCCGACCGAGGTGCGCGACCTGTCGCTGTGGGCCACGGGAGGTCTGCAGCCCGACCTCGTCGTCTTCCTCGACCTCCCGGTCGAGGTCGCTCGGGCGAGGGTGCACGACGTGGCACCCGACCGACTCGAGGCCGAGGAGGTCGAGTTCCACGAACGGGTGCGGGCCGGGTTCCGGATCCAGGCCGACGCCGATCCGGATCGTTGGTTGGTGATCGACGCGTCGTTGTCGGCCGACGAGATCGAGGCGCAGATCTGGAAGGCCGTCGCCCCGCTGGTCGCGGGCGGGTGAACCGCCGCCGGCATCAGGCAGGATGGACGCCGTGACCGGAACGGCGATCGACCAAGACCCCGCTGCGACGTCTGCGGTCGACATCTGGTCCGGGGTGGTCGGCCAGGACCATGCGGTCGCCCAACTACAGGCCGCCGCCGTGCAACCGGTGCACGCCTACCTGCTCGTCGGGCCCATGGGTTCCGGGAAGCGGGCGTTGGCCGCGGCCTTCGCCGCGGCGTTGCTCGGCAACGACGCAGCGACGCGTGGCGCCGACGTCGCCCGCGCCCAACGCCTCGCGCTCGACGAGAGCCATCCCGACCTCCACGTGTTCGCTCCCGAGGGGCTCGCCATCCTCGTCAAGGACGCCGAGGCCATCATCAAGGCCGCGTCCCGCAGCCCGGTCGAGGGCGCCCGCAAGGTGCTGGTGCTGACCGAGTTCGAGAAGGTCGACCAGGCCGGGCCGGTGCTCCTCAAGACAATCGAGGAACCGTCGGGCTCGACGGTGTTCGTGATCCTCGCCGAGGAGGTGCCCCCGGAGTTGGTGCCCATCGCCAGTCGTGCGGTGCGCATCGACGTCGGCGCCGTTCCCCTGGACGCCATCATCGACGCCCTCGTGGCGTCGGGTGCGACCCCCGACACGGCGGCGGCCGCGGCGGCTGCGTCCACGGGCGATCTGCTCCGTGCCCGGCTGCTGGTCGAGGACCCGTCGCTCGACGTGCGTCGCGATGCGTGGTCGACGATCCCGCTGCGGGTCGATGGCACGGGGTACACCGCAGCCCAACTCGTCGACGAGGTCATCGCTCACATCGACGCCGCGCAGGAGCCGGTCGACGCCCGCCAGCGTGTCGAGGCGGTCGAACTCGCCGGACAGATCGAGGACCTCGGTCTCCCTCGCGGCGCGTTGAAGGACCTGGAGACCCGCCACAAGCGTCAGGTCCGTCGCCACCGGCGCATCGAACTCCGCTTCGGTCTGGCGATGATGGCGGCCACGTATCGCGACCGCCTCGCGATCGTCGACGACCCCGTTCCGCTGCTCGACGCCATCGACCGGCTGGGCGATGTCGCCGAGGCGATCGACCGCAATCCGAACGAACTGCTGCTGTTGCAGGCCCTCGTCGCCGGGCTTCCGCCGCTCTGACCGCAGATCGGCTTCCGGCGCGGCGCCCACCTCGCGCTAGCGTGCACGGCTCCGCCCGAATAGCTCAGTTGGCAGAGCGACGCTCTCGTAAAGCGTAGGTCGCGAGTTCAATTCTCGCTTCGGGCTCCAAGTCGTTGCCGGTGACGGTGAGGCCTCAGTCGTGGGGAAGGTCGACGCGGAACACGACGCTGAGGGGGTCGTCCACCAGTCGGACGCTGCCCCCGTGGGCGGTCACGAGACGCCACACGATGTGGAGCCCCAGGCCGGTGCGAGAACCCGAGCCGGTGCCGGGCCGGTAGCGGCCGAAGAGCAGCGCGGCAGCTTCGGCATCGATCTGTGGGCCGGCGTTGGCGACCGAGATCGACGCCCCCGCAGGTGTCTGCGTGACCTCGATCTCGAACGGGGCCTCGCCATGGCGAAGGGCGTTGTCGAGGAGGTTCTGCACCACCCGCTCCATCGCGCGTTGATCGACGAGGGCGTGGACCGGGGTCTTGGCGGTCACGGTGACCCTGACGCCGTGCGTCGCGGTCTTCTGGGCGGCGAGGCGTTCGCAGAGTTGGTGCAGGTCGAGGTGTTCGCGCTTCAGCGGGATGTCGAGGTTGTGGGGGCGGGTCGCGATGAGGAGGTCGTCGACGAGGCCGTCGAGTTGGGCGGCCGACCGGTCGATGACGGCGCGGAGGCTCTCACGGTCGGCGGCGTCACTCCCACTGAACAGACGGGCGGCGCCGACGAGCGTGGCCACGGGGCTGCGCAGGTCGTGGGCCACGAGCGCCACCCGGTCGGCCACGACGTCGGCGTCGGGTCCGGCCTCGGCGGCGACGAAGCCGTTGACGACGTCGGCGATCGTGGAGAGCACCAGGCGCTCGGTGTCGGTCCAGGCGCGAGGCGTCGACGAGATGGCGCAGGTCGCGCCGAGGACCTCGCCGCCGGCACCACGCAGCGGCATTCCCAGGTACGACGCCACACCGAGTTCGCCGGCGAGCGTGCCCTCGAGCAACGTCGACTCCTCGATGTCGAAGAACGCCATCGGTTGGTCCTCGGTGACGACGAACTGGCAGAGCGACCGAGGGAGGTCGCTCTGGCGACGGCTCGACCACGGCTCGGGGAGACCCGTGGATGCGACGAAGAACTGACGGTCGAGATCGACGAGGCTCACGAGCGCAGCGTCGGCACCCATGAGCAACGGGATGAGACTGACCATCTTCGCCACCGCGGGCGGTGTGGGTGCGTCGAGGAGCCCGGTGGCTCGGACCGCAGCGAGGCGCGCAGGGTCGTCCAGTCGCCGCTCGATGCGTCGGTCGTTGCGGGGCTCGGTCCCGTCGGGCACCGCGCGGACGCTACCGCCGTGTTGCCGCGTCCAGCTTGTCGAGCAACGAAGTCGTGAGGTTGCGCTTCTCGAGCACCGCGTCGGCTCCCGCCGCGGTGGCTTCGGCATGCAGCACCGGATCGCTCGAGCCGGTGACGGCCACGAGGCGAGCGCCGGGTAGGTCACGTCGAAGTCGTCGGAGGAGCCAGAGGCCGTCCTCACCGATCAGGAACAGGTCGACCATCACGGCATCGGGGCGGGCCCGCAGTGCCAGCTCGAGTCCGGCACGTGCGGTGTCGGCCTCACCGACCACGGTGAAGCGCTCGTCGGCCTCGAGCGCGCAGCCGAGGAGATAGCGAACCTCGTGGCTGTCGTCGACGATCAGGAGACTGCAGGTCTCCGTCATGGTCTGGGTCCGCATCGTGTCCGCCTCTCGAAGGGTGTGGAAGAGTTGTCGGCAGGTCGGGGGCAGACCTTGACAGACTCGTCGAAGGGGAAAACACGGCGGGCGGGAACCGGACGACGGTTTCGCGACGTCACAGGACCATGCGAACTCCACGAACGGGTACGGGTGTGCGGGCGGCAGCGATGGCGCTGGCCGTGGTGTTGACGGCGGCAGCGTGCTCGTCGGGGGACGGCGATCCCCGGGCGGCGGGAGGCGGGAGTCCGTTCTTCCTCGGCGTCCGGTCGAACGCCCCGACACTCCTGCGCGAGGGGCAGAGTTGCGACCAGGTCCTCGAGGACTTCCAGACGTTTGCCCCCGCGGTCCTGCGTGGATCCATGGGCTTCGGCATGGAGGGCGAATCGTTCACTCCGGTCGGCGGGGTGCTCGAGGACTCGGCGCCGACCGGCGTGGCGGTCGACGAGGCGTCCGGTGACGGCTTCTCGGCGGCGCCGGCATCGCCCGAGAGCGGTCGCGCCGCGGACGGCGGCTCGTCCGACACCAACACCCAGGAAGCCGGCATCGACGAACCCGACACGGTCGAGAACGACGGTGACTTCGTCTATGTGGTCGATCAACAAGAACTCGTCATCCTCGACGGCGCCACCGCCGAGGTGCTGAGCCGCCTCGCCCTCGCCTCCTACGGGGCGCAGATCCTCCTCTCCGGCGACCGGCTGCTCGCGATCTCCGGTGGTGGCGGCTTCTACGGCGGTCCGATGCCCGTCGATGACATCGCCATCTCGAGCCCGCCGCCGGCGACCGACGAGGCCCGCACGGAACCCGTCGAACCGGGCGTCGCCCCCGACGACGAGCCGGAACCACTCCCGGAACCGCTTCCGCTCCCGGTCGAGCCCGAGCCGATGCCGATCGATCCGCCGTCGTTCGCCGCCGGGATGTCGATCCAACTGATCGACGTGTCCGACCGCACGGCTCCGGCCGTGATCGAGACGACCGAGATCGAGGGCAACCACGTCGACACCCGTGTCGTCGACGGCGTCGCTCGCATCGTCGTGACGTCGTACCCACAGCCGCCGCAGTTCGCCCGTGCCTTCGACGACATGGTCGACATGTCCGACATCGAGGCTGCGCTCGACGACACGATCGACGAGACCACCATCGACGACTGGCTGCCGGCGTTCCGGACGACGACCGCGGCCGAGGACGGCGCAGCTCCCTCGTCACTGGAAGGGGCCATCGTCGAATGTGATGACGTCCTCGTGCCCGAGGTCAATGCCGGCATCAGCGAGACGTCGATCCTCCGGGTCGACTTCGACAGCGGGTTCGACCCGTCGAACACGACGACGATCGTGGCCGACGCCGGGACCGTCTACGCCTCGGCGTCGACGCTCTACGTGGCGGCCACCCAGTGGGTCAGCGCCGGCGACCAGGGCGGCATCTCGTCCGAGGACTGGTCGACGGCGGTCCACGCCTTCGACCTGGGCGGAGACGGAGCGGCCTCGCACGTCGCCGCCGGCGAGGTCCCCGGGAGCACGCTCAACCAGTACTCGCTGTCGGAGTTCGACGGCCACCTCCGTGTCGCCACGACCGAGGGGACGCCGTGGGACGGCCGCGACGAGAGCGAGTCCGGCGTGCACGTCTTCGAGGTCCAGGGCGGCGAGTTGGTCGAGGTCGGCTCGGTCGGTGGCCTGGGCAGGACCGAGACCATCCAGTCGGTCCGTTTCATGGGCCCGGTCGGCTACGTGGTGACGTTCCGCCAGACCGACCCGCTCTACGTGATCGACCTGTCCGACCCGCGGTCGCCGCAGGCCGTGGGGGAGCTCAAGATCCCCGGCTTCTCGTCGTACCTCCACCCCGTGGGCGAAGGGCGCCTCCTGGGCATCGGTCGTGACGCCGACCTCGAGGGCCGGGACCAGGGGTTCCTGATCTCGCTGTTCGACGTCTCCGACCCGACGAACCCGAAGCAGATCCAGACCCACACCGAGCGCGAGGCCTACTCGCAGGCCGGCAACGACCCGCAGGCCTTCCTGTGGTGGGCGCCCGAGTCGGCGGCGATCCTCCCGATGGAACGGTTCCAGGAGCCGACCCCCAACCAGCCCGAGGGATTCGGCGCCGGCATGACCGTCTTCGACGTCGCCGACTCGGGCATCACCGAGCGGGGAACGGTGATCGCCGGCGGCAGGTACCCGTCCCGTGCGGTCGTCGTCCAGGACCAGTTGTGGTCGCTCTTCGACGGTGGCGTGGTGGTGTCGACCTTCGACGACGTGGCAAACGGGACATACCACGGATTTCGCTAGACCTCTCATCCAGAGGATCGCCGAACCCGTACTCCATGTGATTCACCACCACTGACCCAGATGGAGAAACCCATGAAGTACCTCGTTCGAATCGTTGCGCTCGCCACCGCGGCGGTCGCACTCCTGGCCCTCCCGGCCAGCGCCCAAGAAGATGTCCGCATCCACCTGATCCACGGCATCCCGGACACTCCCGTCGACGTGATCGTCGACGGCGACGTCGTGTTCGCCGACTTCCAGCCCGGTGACACCGAGGACCTCTCGTCCCTGGCCGGCGAGACCCTCGTCGGACTGATGGTGAACCTCGCAGGCACCGACACCACTGCGATCCCCGCCGGCGACACGGCGTTGCCGGCCACGGGCAACTACACGATCATCGCCCACCTGGACGCCGACGGGAACCCGACCCTCGCCGTGTTCGAGAACGACACCTCGCCGATCGAGGCGGGCCAGGGTCGCCTGACCGTGCGTCACACGGCAGCCGCTCCGGCCGTCGACGTCCTCGCCAACGGCGACGCTGCGTTCGAGGGTCTCACCAACCCGAACGAGGTCTCCGCGGACCTCCCGACCGGCACCATCAGCGCCTCGGTCGTGCCTGCCGGCGAGACCGCCCCCGTCGTGATCGGCCCGGCCGACCTCGCCATCGAGGACGGCACCAGCCTCATCGTCTACGCCGTCGGCTCGCTCGAGGGTGAGACGCTGACCGTCCTCACCGAGTCGATCACGGGCCTCGGTGCTGCGCCGGCCGAGGAAGCCGCTGCCGAGACGCCCGTGCCCAGCGCGGTGAACACCGGCAACAGCCCGGTCAGCGAGACCAGCACCGGCTTCCCGGTCGCCCTCGCGGCCTTCGCTGCCCTGCTCGTGGCTGCGGTCCCGGTCCGTCGCATGGCGATGGCCCGCACCCGCTGACGTGCGCAGTCGTCGCCATGCCCTCCTGGTGGCGTCGGCTGCCGTCCTGCTGGCCGTGGGCGCATGCAGCGCCCCGGCCGGCGAAGGCGCCGAACTCCCGACACCCGATCAGGGCGACGTGCCCTCGGAGGGTCTCGGGAGTTCGGCGCTCTCCGGTCGTACGGAGCGCCTCGACTCCGCGCTCTACGACCCGTCCGAGCACCGGGCGCCACGACGGCCGACCGGTCTCTCGATCAGCGCCCTCGGCGTCGAGGGCGCACCGGTCCTCCCGGTGGGACTCGAACCCAACGGCGAGATGGAGATCCCCGGCGTCGACGACGTCGGTTGGTACGAACTCGGTGTCGCCCCGGGCGAGGTCGGGTCGGCCGTCCTCGCTGCACACATCGCGTACGACGGTGTCGACGGGGTCTTCCGCCATCTCGAGCGTCTCTCGGACGGCGACGACGTCTCGGTGGCGTTCGACGACGGTTCGAGCCGGCGCTACCGGATCACCGCCGTGACCGAATACGGCAAGGACGAGCTGCCGGCGGAGTTGTTCTCCCGGACGCTTCCAGAGCGCCTCGTCCTCATCACGTGCGGAGGGGAGTTCAACGCCTCGATCCGCAGCTACGAGAGCAACGTCGTCGCCTTCGCCGAGCCCGTCGATCCAGCGGACGCCGGATAGGGTCGTCGGCCATGGCCGACCAAGCGACGTTCTCCGAACAGGCCATGCCGTTCATGGACTCGCTCTACGGCGCCGCCATGCGGATGACCCGCAACAAGGCCGACGCCGAGGACCTGGTGCAGGAGACCTACCTGAAGGCGTACCGCGGTTTCGGCGGCTTCACCGAGGGGACCAACCTCAAGGCCTGGCTCTACCGGATCCTGACGAACACCTACATCAACATCTACCGCAAGAAGCAGCGTCGGCCCGACGAGACCGACCTGGCCGAGGTCGAGGACCTGTACCTCTATCGCCGCCTCGGTGGGCTCGAGGCAGCGACCGCCGGTCGTTCGGCCGAGGAGGAGCTCCTCGACCTGTTCGCCGAGTCCGAGGTCAAGGACGCGATGGAGTCGCTTCCGGAGAACTTCCGCATCGCCGTCCTGCTGGCCGATGTCGAGGGGTTCGCCTACAAGGAGATCGCCGAGATCCTCGACATCCCCATCGGCACGGTGATGTCTCGGCTGCATCGGGGAAGAAAAGCGCTCCAGAAGCAGTTGTACGAGTTCGCCGTCGCCCGTGGACTCGCCGAGCCCACGAATCTGAGCGATGTCGGGAGTTGACGAGAATGGCTGCTGAAAAACACGACTGCTCCGAGACGCTGCACGAGCTGTACCACTTCCTCGACGGTGAGTGCACCGACGCGAAGCGGGCTGCGATCCAACAGCACCTCGAGGACTGTCCGCCGTGCTTCGAGGCGTTCGATTTCGAGGCCGAGATCAAGGCCTACGTCTCGAGCAAGTGTCGGGAGAAGGCGACCGACGACCTCCGTGCGCGGATCGCGGATGCCATCGGCCACGAGCCGTCGACCTAGGATCGAGTCATGTTCGCAGCTCCCATCTGGCACTTCTGGATCGCTGTCGTCCTGATGGCATTCGCCGTCGTCCCGGTGACCGCGATGGTCGTGATCGGGTACCTGAACAAGGTCGTCAAGCCGAAGTACCCGGGGGCCGACCAAGAGCGTGGCTGACCTGGTCGACTGGGACCTGGCTGAACGCATCGCCGTTCGGGCCGCTGGTCGAGAGCCGCTCGCGGACTCCTACCTGGCCGACTCGCTCGAAGCCGACTTCGAAGAACTGACCGCCCTCGCCGAAGAACTGGTCGAGGCCGAGACCGGACTGCGCTCGTTGTCCGGTGCTGCCCGTGGGCAGGTCACCGACCGCGCCGGTTGGGTGCGAGCCAACATCGCCTCGTTCCAACGGCTGTTGTCGCCGGTGACCGACCGGATGTCGTCCCGCGTGCGGGGCCCGGGCGCCGTGGTGATGCGGACCGCCGCCGCCGCCGAGGTCGGCATGTTGCTCGGATGGATGTCGGGTCGCGTGCTCGGCCAGTACGACCTGTTGATGGCGGCCGGCGACGACGACCGGCCCGACGACGTGGGCGACACCGTCTACTACGTGGGCCCCAACGTCTTGTCGCTCGAGAAGCGCTTCGGGTTCCCGCCACGCGAGTTCCGCTTGTGGCTGGCGATTCACGAGGTCACCCACCGCGCGCAGTTCACCGGTGTGCCGTGGATGCGGTCGCACTACCTCGGCCTGATCGACTCGATGCTGTCGTCCGCCTCTGTCGACCCGATGGTGCTGGTGCGGGCGCTCAAGCGGGCCGTCGACGAGATCCGCGCCGGGCGCAGCCCCATGTCCGAGGGCGGGCTCGCCCACGTCCTGGCCTCGCCGGAGCAGCGCGTGGTGCTCGACCAGATCGGCGGGCTGATGAGCCTGCTCGAAGGACACGGCGATGTCACGATGAACCGCGCCGGCATCGACCACGTCCCGTCGGCCGACCGGTTCGCTCGGGTGCTCCAGCAGCGCCGGGCCTCGGCCAACGCGGTCAATCGCACCGTGCAACGGGTGCTCGGGCTCGAGGCCAAGTTGAACCAGTACCAGCAGGGCGAGGACTTCATCGCCGAGGTCGAGCGGCTCGCCGGCGGCAAGACCGGCCTCGAACCGGCATGGCGAGGCCCGAGCTGGCTCCCCACCCTCGCCGAGATCCGCGACCCGCAGGAGTGGGTCGACCGGGTCCGACTGTCCGAGGAGCTCGTGACCTGATGGCGTCGATCCTCGTCGTCGACGACGAACCCGACATCCGCTACCTCGCCCAGATGGCGCTCGAATCGGACGGCCACCTGGTCATGACGGCGTCCGACGGCGACGACGCCCTCGCCGCCATCGAGGTCGAGGTGCCCGACGTCGTGCTGCTCGACGTGATGATGCCGGAGGTCGACGGATGGACCGTCCTCGACCGGCTCAAGTCCCACTTCGACGATCGCATCTCGACCGTGCGGGTGATCATGGTCACCTCGTTGGGCGCCGACATGGAGAAGGCCCGTGGAGGGGTCGGTGGCGCGATCCGTTATCTGGTCAAGCCCGTGGACGCCGACGACCTCCTGGCCACGGTGCGCGAGGTGCTCGCCGGTGCCCCGGAGCCCGAACAGCGGCGACAGGCCCAGACGGGTGCGCTCACCGCCATCGCCCGGATCGAGAAGGGCATGTCACCGGACACGGTCGACACCGAACCGCGGCCTCGCTTCGCCGGGCTCGAACGGATGTCCCGGACCGCCGCTGGCGACGGAGGCGACACGCCGCGCCGCCTGGTGACCGGCGAACTGACCGACACCCAACTCGAGATCCTCCGTGTGGTGTCGGAGACCGATTCGGTGGTCAACGCGGCGGCGACGCTCGGAGTCAGTCGCGCCAACATCTACGCGAGCCTCCGGCGCAGCGCTCGCACTCTCGGCATCGACAGCGTGCCCGATGCGCTCGACATGCTGCGCAGCGGCACGCTCGTCGTCGCCGACTGAGGCAGTCGACGCTCGCCGTGGCTGATCTCGGCAGCGCTGTCGCATCGGTGCGCGACCGGTGCACCTTCCCCGTGGCGGGAACCACCGTCACCTGTGCGGTGTCCGGAGGAGCCGACTCGCTGGCGTTGTTGGCTCTGGCGGTCGATGCCGGGTTGCGGGTGACGGCGGTGCACGTCGACCACGGGCTGCGTCCTGACAGCGCCGGTGAAGCGCGTGTCGTCGCCGATGCCGCCGACCGGTTCGGCGCCGGATTCCGAGCCGAACGGGTCACGGTCGACCCGGGCGGCGACCTCGAAGCACGGGCCCGGCGCGCCCGCCACCACGTCCTTCCCGACGACGCGCTGTTCGGACACACCCTCGACGATCAGGCCGAGACGGTCATCCTGGCGCTCCTGCGGGGAACCGGGCTCGACGGCCTTCGCGGGATGTCGCCCGCTCGACACCCGATCCTCGCCGTTCGACGCGCCGAGACCGAGGCCATCTGCGCTGCGCTCAGCCTCGATCCGGTACGGGATCCGACGAACACCGATGCCCGGTTCCGTCGGAACCGGATCCGACACGAGGTCCTGCCGCTGCTCGACGACGTCGCCGAGCGAGACGTGCGCCCGATCCTGGCCCGATCGGCCGACGTCGTCGCAGCCGACGTCGAGCACCTGGAGCGCCTGGCCGCAGCCATCGATCCGACTGATGCTCGAGCGTTGGCCGACGCACCGGTGGCGCTCGGGCGTCGTGCGGTGCGGGCGTGGCTCCGTGCACACGACCCCGACGGCCACCCGCCCGACCTGGCCTCGGTCGATCGCGTGCTCGGCGTCGCCCGCGGTGACGCCGTCGCAGCCCAGGTGGGTGGTGGTCTGGAGATCCGTCGGTCGAACCAGCAGCTCGAAGCGAGACGGCTTCCGGTGCGCGGCTAGGTTCGGCGCGCGTGGCTGAACAGCAGGACGAACTCATCGGCGACGTGCTCGTCACGGCAGAGGACCTGCGCACTCGGATCGCAGAACTCGGCAAGGAGATCGCCGAGGACTACGAGGGCAAGACGCCCTTGCTCATCGCCGTCCTCAAGGGTGCGTTCATCTTCATGGCCGATCTGGCTCGGGCGATCGATGCGCCGGTCGAAGTCGACTTCATGGCCGTCTCGTCCTACGGGGCGAGCACGCGGTCGTCGGGCGTCGTCCGGATCGTCAAGGACCTGGACATCGATCTCGCCGACCGCCACGTCATCATCGTCGAGGACATCATCGACTCGGGCTTGACGCTCCGGTACCTGCGCAAGACCCTGCGGGCACGCCAACCGGCCTCGCTCGAGGTGTGCGCGCTCTTCGTCCGTGAGGGCAACCAGGAAGCCGACGTCGATCTCCGCTACATCGGCTTCCGGATCCCACCGGCATTCGTCATCGGCTACGGCCTCGACGTCGCCGAGCGGTACCGCAATCTCCCCGACATCAGGAACTACCTGGGCTCCGAGTGAGCACCGGCGGGTGAGCCACCGCCGCGGGGCCATTCGGGAACGGTCCCGGTAACATCTCCGGATTCCCATGAAACGCTTCCGCCGCTCCACATTCCTCTGGATCGCCCTCATCGTCGCCGCCGTTCTCGTCGGCGGGTCGTTCCTGCGCCAGGGTCCCGACGTCGAGGATCTCGACCTGAACGCATTCCGCGAGGCGGTGGCCGACGGTGAAGTCGAGACCGCCACCATCAAGGACCGCAGTCACGAGGTCACCGGCGAGCTCGAGGACGGCACGAAGTACAAGATCTCGTACCCGGCCGAGTTCGCCGACGAGCTCACGACCGAGCTCTCCGAGGCCCGTCCGTCCATCGACATCGAGACCGACCAGCAGCAGGAGTCGATCTGGGTCTCGCTGCTGTTCAGCCTCCTCCCGCTCCTGATCCTCTTCGGCCTGTTCCTGTTCGTGATCAACGCCATGCAGGGTGGCGGCAGCCGCGTCATGCAGTTCGGCAAGGCCAAGGCGAAGCAGTTCAACAAGGACCAGCCCCAGGTCACCTTCGACGACGTCGCCGGCGCCGACGAGGCGGTCGAGGAACTCCGCGAGATCAAGGACTTCCTCAAGGACCCGGCCAAGTTCCACGCCATCGGCGCCAAGATCCCGCGCGGTGTCCTGTTGGTCGGCCCTCCGGGTACCGGCAAGACCCTCCTCGCCCGTGCGGTCGCCGGTGAAGCCGGTGCGCCCTTCTTCTCGATCTCCGGCTCGGACTTCGTCGAGATGTTCGTCGGCGTCGGCGCCTCCCGCGTCCGCGACCTGTTCGAACAGGCCAAGGCCCAGGCGCCCGCCATCATCTTCATCGACGAGATCGACGCCGTCGGCCGTCATCGCGGTGCCGGCATGGGCGGCGGCCACGACGAGCGGGAGCAGACGCTCAACCAGATGCTCGTCGAGATGGATGGCTTCGAGGCCCAGACCGGCGTCATCCTGATCGCGGCCACCAACCGCCCCGACATCCTCGACCCGGCGCTCCTGCGGCCGGGCCGTTTCGACCGTCAGATCGTGGTCGACCGTCCCGATCTCGAGGGCCGCAAGGCGATCCTCGACGTGCACTCGAAGGGCAAGCCGCTCGACGACGACGTCGACAACTCGGTCATCGCCCGCCGGACGCCTGGCTTCACCGGCGCCGACCTCGCCAACCTCATGAACGAGGCAGCGCTCCTCGCTGCCCGCAACTCGGTGCAGACCATCGACATGGCGATCGTCGAGTCGTCGATCGACCGTGTCCTCGCAGGACCCGAACGCAAGACCCGGGTCATGTCCGAGAAGGAACGCAAGGTCACGGCGTACCACGAGGGCGGACACGCGCTCGTCGGCCACGTGCTCGAGCACTGCGACCCGATCCACAAGGTCTCGATCGTCGCCCGGGGCCGAGCCCTCGGTTGGACGCTGGCCCTGCCGATCGAGGACCGATACACCCACACCAAGTCCGAACTCGTCGACCGCCTCGCCATGCTGCTCGGCGGCCGTACGGCCGAAGAGGTCGTGTTCGGTGAGATCACGACCGGCGCCGCCGACGACATCGAGAAGGCCACCGAGATCGCTCGGGCCATGGTCACCGCGTACGGCATGAGCGACAACGTCGGCCCGCTCGCTCTGGGAGCGAAGCAGGGCGAGGTGTTCCTCGGCAAGGACTACGGCCACGAGGCCAACTACTCCGAGACGGTGGCCGCGACCATCGATCACGAGATCCGCACCCTCATCAGCAACGCCCACGACCGGGCCGAGGCGATCCTGACGGCCTACCGGTCGACGCTCGACAAGCTGGCGACCGAGATGCTCGACAAGGAGACGCTCGACGACACCGAACTCGATCGCATCTTCGGCGACATCGAGACGTGGGTCGACCCCGACCCGTCGGCGCTCGACGCCGAAGAAGCTCCTGACCTCCCGGCACCGGCCGTCGAGTCCGACGTCCCCGCCGTCGTTGCGTCAGAGCGGACCGAACCCGAACCCCGGCCTGCTCCCGAGCCGGCAAAGCAACCGCGCTCGCGTCGCTGGTCACGCCTGCGTCCGGGAACGTCCGGCACATGACCGCTCCCGAAGACGAGCGCCCGACGCTCGCGCCCGAGATCGACCAGCCGCGCATCGAAGCCGCCGTACGCGAGATCCTCGCTGCCGTCGGCGAGGACCCCGCGCGTGACGGCCTCCTCGACACCCCGGCCCGAGTCGCCCGCATGTACGCCGAGATCTTCGCCGGTCTCCACGACACGCCCGACCGGCACCTCAAGACGACGTTCGAGGCCGACCACGACGAGATGGTCATGGTCCGAGACATCCCGATCTACTCGGCGTGCGAACACCACCTGATCCCGTTCATCGGCTCCGCGCACATCGCGTACATCCCGAACGACAACGGTCGCATCACCGGGCTCTCCAAGCTCGCCCGCCTGGCCGATGTCTACGCCAAGCGTCCGCAGGTGCAGGAGCGCCTCACGGTGCAGATCGCCGATGCGCTCGACCGGGTCCTCGAACCCAAGGGCGTGTTGGTCGTCGTCGAGGCCGAGCACCTCTGCATGTCGATGCGCGGCGTCCGCAAGCCGGGTTCGAGCACCATCACGTCGGCGGTCCGCGGACTCTTCCGCACCAACGCCGCCACCCGCTACGAGGCGATGCGCTTCATCGGCGTCAGCTAGCCCGGCAGGTCGGCCATGTCGCGCAGTGCGCGGCACGCCGCCTGCACCATGGGGACGGCGAGGCAGGCGCCGGTGCCCTCGCCCAGACGGAGATCGAGGTCGAGCACCGGGTCGAGGCCCAGGTGGTCGAGGGCTACGGAGGCGGCGGGTTCGGTCGACCGGTGGCCGGCGATGACCCGCGATGACGTGCCCGGAGCGAGTGCGTCGGCCACGCAGAGCGCAGCGCAGGCGATGACTCCGTCGACGATCACGGGGATCCGGGCGGCCGCGGCGCCGAGGTAGAACCCGACGAGGGCAGCGATCTCGAGTCCGCCGACCGCGGCGAGGACGTCGATCGGGTCGGCGTCGGCGGAGATCCGTGCGAGGGCACCCTCGATGATCGCCTGCTTGCGTGCCATCCCCGACTCGTCGCTGCCTGCTCCTGGACCGACGAGTGACTCGAACGGGTTGCCCGGTGAAGTGGGCGATGAGCGCGGCGGACGGCGTGGTGTTGCCGATGCCCATGTCGCCACCGACCAGCAGGTCGCCGCCGTCCTCGATCGTCACCCGGGCTGCCGCGGCACCGACACCGATGGCCGTCAACGCTTCGTCCCGCGACATCGCCGGCCCGGAGGCGAAGCTCGCCGTTCCCGCCCGCACCTTGGCGTCGACCACGACGTCGAGGTGCGACAGGTCGGTCGCGACGCCGACGTCGACGAGGCTGACGCTCGCTCCCACCGTGGCGGCGAACGCGTTGATCGCCGCTGCGCCACCGGCCATGGCCTCGACCATGAGGCCCGTGACCTCGCTCGGCCAGGCACTCGCTCCGTCGGCGACCACGCCATGATCGCCGGCGAAGACCACCACACCAGGCTCCTGGGGCACCGCCGGCGGGCAGGTGCCCGTGATCGCTGCGACCCGCGTCGCGAGTGCCTCGAGTCGACCCAGCGAACCGGGAGGCTTGGCGCGGGTGTCCCATCGCGCTGCCGCTTCGTCCATCGCGGTGACGTACGCGGGATCGTCGGCGCCAGGGGTGACGCGTGCGATGAGGTCGTCGAGTGACGTCTCGGGGATCTCGGGGATCTCGGGCATGGAGGCTCCTCAGGTGATGGGCGGAACGCGGTCGAGGGCGCGGGCGAGGCGTTCGAGTCCGTCGGCATCGGGAACGGCGATGCGTACGGCGTCGGGATGGCCGAAGCTCGCACCGTCACGCAGGACGATGCGCTCGGTGAGCAGGCGTTCTCGGAGGCCGGGGGCGTGCGGAACCCAGACGTAGTTCACGTCCGAGGGCTCCGGTTCGATGTCGTGGCCACGCAGGACTTCGACGAGTTGGTCTCGCAGGGTCGCGATCCCGTCGCGCCACCGGATCGGCTCTGCCGATTCGAGCAGTGCGGGCAGCGCGGCGCAGACGAGCCCGTTGACCGACCACCGGGGCCGTAGTCGCCGTATGGCTGTGGCCTCGTCCTCGTCGACGGCGAGGACGTAGCCGATCCGGAGGCCCGGAAGGGCCCACGCCTTGGTGAGCGAGCCGACCACTGTCGTTTCGTCGTCACCGCGGGTCCACTCGCCGGTGGCCAGTAGGAAGAAGGCCTCGTCGCGGACCGACGCGTCGCGGTCGCTGTCGTCGAGCAGTCGGCCGGTCGGGTTGTGGGGGTCCGACCGCCAACGGGGCCCGTCGGGGTCGAGCGTCGCGAGGTGGCGGCGGTAGAGACCGAACTCCATCTCGTCGGCCCAACCGGCGGGCTGGCGTCGGGCGACGAGGGCGATGGCTTCGGCCCCGCCGTTGGTCAGTACGAGGCGTTCGGGATCGACACCCATGGCCTGCGCGAGTGATCGGGTGGCGACGGTGTCGTCGGGATAGCGGTCGAGTTCGTCGAGCGCATCGGTGAGGACGGACGTGGAGTCGGGAGCGACAGGGTTCAACGACGCCGACAGGTCGAGGATGTCGCGAGGATCCCGACCGAGGAGGTGGGCCAGACGGTGGGCGTCGCCGCCGTGTGCTCCCGGAGGGAGGAGGCTCATCGTCGTCTCCGGACGAACGAGACGACCGCGATGCCGGCCAGGAGCGCGATCAGCAGGTCTTCGGTGCGTCGTGCGATGTCGATGGCGCGTCGGACGTCGAGCGCTGTCGGTCGTGGCCCGATCCCGAGTGTCGGTCGGTCCTCGACGTCGTCGCCGTAGCGCAGCGGGCCACCGAGCTCGACTCCGAGAGCGCCGGCCATCGCGGCCTCGGCCACCCCGGCGTTTGGTGACGGATGTGCACCGGCATCACGACGAACCGCCGCGAGCACCTGGTCGCGTCGATGCGGGACGGTGGCAGCGACGGCGAGCGCGAAGACCCTCGCCGGCACCAGGTTCGAGATGTCGTCGGCTCGCGCCGCGGCCCAACCGAAGTTCTCGTAGCGGAGGTTGCGGCGGCCCACCATCGAATCCATGGTGTCGAGCGCACGATGCACGGCCGCGCCAGGAGCGCCGGCGACGAGTCCCCAGAAGGCCGGCCCGAACACCGCGTCGACGCTGTTCTCGGCCAACGACTCGATCACCGCTGCGGCAATCCCCGAATCGTCGAGTGTCGACGGATCACGGCCGACGAGTGCCGGGAGTGCGGCCCGGGCACCGGACGTGTCGTGCTCCTCGAGCAACCGCGCGATCTCGGCGCCGGTCGAGCGGAGCTGGGCGCCGCTGGCGCAGATCGCGACCGTCGCCGTTGTCGAGTGGCTGGCCCGGCCCGTGGCCGCCGCGATCGCCGCACCGGCGAGGGCGTACACAACGCCGGCGCCCCGATCGTCGCGCCAGAGTTGCGACTCGATCGTCGTCATCGTGGATCCGAAGCGGGCGACGGGATGGACCTCGTCGCTGAGGCGGGGGATCTGTCGCGACGCCACGAGGCCCAGCGCGGTCGCGGCGGCACGCGTGGTCAGGCTCATCGTGCGGTGAGGACGAGCAGCATCGCCGTCTCCATGATCACTGCGGCGGCGCCGAGCACGTCGCCGGTGAACCCACCGAGGCGACGTCGCGCGCTCACGACCACCATGACGACCGAGGCGATGCCGACCGCCAAGGCGATGAGACCCGTGGTCTGGTGGCAGATAACGAGCAGGACTCCCACAGGAACGAGCCACAGGGCGTGCCAGTGACGAGCCCCGGCCAGGAACGGCGATGCAAGGCCGGCGGGTCGGGCGTAGGGCACGAGCACCGGGATCACGGCCATGGACGTCCGACTTGCCGCCCACACGGCGATGAGCGCTTCGGGGTCGATCAAGTCGCCGGCCAGCGCCACCCATCGGGCCAGCATCACGACCGGGACGATGGCGAGGGCGAACGCTCCCACGTCGGGCGTCCGCATCACCTCGAGGCGGCGTTCGCGTTCGAGGTGGGGGAGCAGTCCGTCGGCGCTGTCGGCCAATCCGTCCACGTGGAGCATGCCCGTCAGCACGAGGTCGGCGGCGATGACGAGGATCGCGGCGACGGCGGGCGAGAAGACGGCGGACGCGCCGATCCAGACGGCGGCCAGGATGGCGCCGAGCAAGGCTCCGACGACGGGGAACCAGCGCAACGTCCGCTCGTCCGGCCGGTGCGTTCCGGGGACGACGGTGAGGAAGCCGAGCGCGCTCAACATGTCGGCGGGGGGAGTTCGAGGGCGCGGCCGGCGACGACGAGCACCGCACGTTCGGCCACCGCCGAGATCGCCTGGTTGACGATGCCGACGGTGTCGGTGAAGCGCCGACCGGCCTCGGTCGGGGCGTGGAGGGCGAGGCCGACCTCCTCGGACACCACGATGGTGTCGCCACGTCGAGCGACCAGGGCGTCGACGAGTTCGGTGGGGTCGGCATCGAGGTCGGGGTGGCCGCTGACCCAGGTGCCGATCGAGTCCAGGAGGACGGTTCCCGCGACGTCGCGCAGGACCTGGGGGAGGGTGCCGGCGTCGGGGCACTCGATGGTGTGCCAGTCGACGGGACGGCGGACGCGGTGTGCCTCGACGCGGGCGGCGTGGGCAGGGTCGTCGGGAGCGACGCGAGCGGTCGCCACGTAGGTGACCGTCGCCTCGGCCGCCGATGCGAGTCGCTCGGCGAAGGCCGACTTCCCGGACCGAGTGCCGCCGAGCACGAGGGTGATCATGGATGCACCCGCAGTCCCTCGACCATGGCGGCGTGCGTCGCTCGGGCGATGCGTGCTCCCCAGGGCGACCGCGGTCCACCGAACTCCTGGACCGGCAGCGTCGGCGGCCAACAGATCAGCACCGCGTCGGATGCGGTGCCCGTCCCGGGGACGCCGGCCTCGATCAGCGCCTGCGACTTGGCTTCGGTCGCGGTCATGACGGCGTTGACTGCAGCGGCAGGTGACAGGGCCACCGGCACCTGCACGAGGATGTTGATGGTGCCGGGAACCCACCGGTCGCCGTCTCGTCGAGCGTGGGTGCCGTCGGCGTCGGCCGCCCACGTCGGCTTGGTGACGCCGACCGTGGCGTCGACGACGACGCCCTCGTCCGTGCCACGAACGACCCGACGGACGTCGGCGGCGGTGAGCATCGCCGCGCCTGTCCCGTCGAGGCCGAGGTGGGAGGAGACTTCGCGTACGTGGGCGCCGAGGTCGGTTCGTGCGTAGCCCTCGGTCACCCCGACGTTGAGCGCCCAGTCGATGGCTGCCGTCCCGCCTCCGACCGGTGCCGAGGAGATGGCCATGACCGTCTCGGGGAACGACCACACCAGCGCGTGGCGGGTGTCCTCGGCTGTCGACTCGACCACCGCGGCGGTTGTCGGCTCCCACGGGGCGTCGATCACCATCCTGGCCCCCGTCCGGCCGGCGCAGCGGTCCGGGCCATGGCGGTGATCGCCCCGACGTCGACGAACTCGTCGATCCAGTCGGCGAGACGGTCGTGCTGCCGGGTCATCTCCTCGGCGAATGGGCGGGGCGCGGGGTCGTAGGTGCGCCCGTACCGACGGGCGACGTCGGTGAGGAAGGCCGTTCGGAAGTCGTCGTCGTCGAAGATCCCGTGCAGCGAGGTCGTCCGGACGCGCCCGTCGGGGTGGACGAAGCCATCGGCCTCGTCCCCGTGCTCGTCACCGAAGTGGACCCACGGCGTGCCGACGCTCGGGGTGCGTCCGGCGTGGATCTGGTACCCGTGGACCGTTCGGCCGTCGCTGGTGCCGCTGCGCCGTCGGACCACCTTGTCGGCGCCGAACTCGGTGACGAGCGGCGTGACGCCGAAACCGATCGCCGTCCCGAGACGCGACTCGTGGTGGTCGACGATGGTGTCACCCAGCATCTGCTGGCCTGCACAGATCCCGACGAGGTCGCCGACGGGAGCGAGGATGCGGTCCTCGAACCCGCGGTCGAACATCCAGTCGAGATCGCGCACGGTGGCCCGGCTCCCGGGAAGGATGACCACGTCGGCACCGTTGAGGTCCGAGCCGCGGTCCGCCCACCAGAAGTCGACGTCGGCCTCGACGATCAGGGGGTCGAAGTCTGACGGGTTGGCGAGGTGGGGGAAGCGGACGGCGGCGATGCGGATCGGGTCGAGGGACCGGGTGGCCGTCACCGCTCCGGAGACGTCGAGGGAGTCCTCGACACCGAGCAGCGGTCGGTCACCCAGGTGGGGGAGCACGCCGAGCACGGGAACGCCGGTCCTCGCCTCGAGATCGCGGATGCCGGGGTCGAGGAGCGAGGGGTCGCCCCGGAAGCGGTTGAACACGATGCCGCCGATCGTGGCACGCAGGTGGTCGGGAACGAGATCGATCGTCCCGTGCGCCGCGGCGAAGGCGCCGCCGCGGTCGATGTCGACGACCAGGAGCACCGGCGTGCCGGTCGCGGCGGCGAGGGGTAGGTTCACGAGATCGCGGTCGAGGAGGTTGATCTCGGCGGCGCCGCCGGCGCCCTCGGCGACCACCACGTCGAACCGTTCCCGCAGTGAGTCGAACGCCTCGACGACGACCGATCGGAGTGCCGTCGTCCGGTCGCCCCATCCCTCGGCGTCGGTGGTGTCGATCTCGCGGCCGTTCACGACGACGTGGCTCGTCCGCTCGCCGGAGGGCTTGAGGAGGATCGGGTTCATCGCCGTCTCGACGTCGACCCCGGCGGCCAGTGCTTGCATCGCCTGGGCCCGGCCGACCTCGCCGCCGTCGGCCGTGACCGCCGCGTGGTTCGACATGTTCTGGGCCTTGAAGGGCGCGACCGACGCACCGCCACGGCGGTAGAGGCGGCAGAGCCCGGCGACGACGGTCGACTTGCCGACGCCGCTTGCCGAACCGCAGACGAGAACGGCGCCGCTCAGTAGTCGAGGCCCTTCATCGCTCGGATACCCGACTGGTACGCGTGCTTGATGACCCGCATCTCGGTCGCCGTGTCGGCGATGTCGAGCAGGGCATCAGGTGCGTCGCGACCGGTGCACATCACGTTGACCTTCGGCGATCGCTCGGTGATGGCCCGAACGACCTCGGCCTCGTCGATCCAACCCCAGTTGATCGGGTAGGTGATCTCGTCGAGCACGACGAGTCGCGAGGCGCCGCTCTCGAGCAACGATGCAGCGTGGCGCCATGCCTCCTGGGCGACGGCCTGGTCGCGGGTGAGGTCCTCGCTGAGCCACGTGAACCCTTCGCCCAGGGCGAACCACTCGACACCCAGCTCGCGGGCGACCTTCTCCTCGCCGACGTTCCACTTGCCCGACTTGATGAACTGCACGACGGTGACCGGCCAGCCGCGGGCGACGGCGCGGATCATCGTGCCGAAGGCCGCAGTCGACTTGCCCTTGCCGTTGCCGGTGTTGACGAGCACCAACGAGTCGGCGCGGCGGAGCTCCGGCGGGTCCTGGTGCTCGGTCGGGGGAGCGTCGGTGGGAGTGTCGCGAGACGTGGACGGGCCGATGGGGCTCATGAGCTGCGCTGTTCCGTTCGGGATCGGGCCTCGGGAGTGAGGCGGGGTTCGCGGCGACGGCGGACGGTGACGGTGACGGTGCCGTCGTCGGCGACGGCGGTGCTGGCATCGACGCCCCAGTGGGCACCGATGGTCTCCGGGGTGAGGACGTCGGCCGGGGCGCCACTGGCGACGAGTCGTCCGTCGGCCATCACCGCGACCACGTCGGCGAACTGTCCGGCGACGCTCAGGTCGTGGACGGTGGTGACGACCGTCAGCTCTCGTTCGGTCCGCAGGTCGGCCACGAGTTCGAGGACGTCGAGTTGGTGCCCGACGTCGAGCGCCGCGGTGGGTTCGTCGAGGACGAGGAGCGGCGTGTCCTGGACGATGGCCCGTGCCAAGACCACTCGCTGACGCTCGCCGCCCGAGAGGGTGTCGACCCTGCGGTCGCGGAACGACTCGAGATCGAGGCGCTGCAGCACGGCGACGGTGCGTCGGCGGTCGAGAATCGACGGGGAGCAACGGAGCCCCTGGTGCGCCGCGCGTCCGAGGACGACGTAGTCGAACACCCGCATACCGGGCGGGATGACTGGATGCTGGGGGACCACGGCGACGGAACGCGCCCGGTCGCGGATGCTGAGGTCGTGCACGTCGCGCCGGCCGAGACGGATCGTGCCCCGATGGGCGACCGCTCCGGACAGCGTCCGGACCAGGGTGGTCTTGCCGGCGCCGTTGGGGCCGATGAGCGACATCCACGTGCCGGTGGGGACGTCGAGGGTGAGGCCGTGCACGACGTCGTTGCCGCCGAGCGCGACCGTCACGCCGTTCCACGAGATCGCCGTCGAGTCCGTCATGTCATGCTCTGCGATCGGAGGATGCCGAGGAAGAACGGCGCCCCGACGAATGCGGTGACCACGCCGATCGGCAGTTCGGCCGGCGACTGGATGGTGCGGGCGGCGACGTCGGCGAGGGCGAGGAAGGCCGCGCCGAAGAGCAGCGACAACGGGATCACCCGGCGGTTGCTCACGCCGGCCAGCAGCCGGATCCCGTGGGGGACGATCAGGCCGACGAATCCGATGAGTCCGCTCACGGCGACGGCCGCGGCGGTGGCCAGCGACGCAGCCACCAGGACCGTGGCGCGGATGCGGCGAGGGCGGATTCCGAGGGACTCGGCCTCCTCGTCGCCGACGGCCAGCACGTCGAGCGCGCCGACCATGAACACGAGGACCCCACCGCACACGATGGCGTACGGGAGGACCACGAGTACCTCGTCCCAGCCCGACGTCGACAGGCGGCCGAGGATCCACGCGTAGACCTGGCGGAGGGTGTCGGCGTTCTTCTGTTGGACGTAGGTCTGCAGAGCGGTGAAGAACGCGGCCACGGCGACGCCGGCGAGGATCAGCGTCGCCGGCGACGTGGTGCCGTTGCGGCGGACACTGAGGGCGGCGGCGGCGCCGACGGCGAGCAGGGCTCCGGCGAATGCGGCAACCGGGATGGGGTCGAGGATGCCGACGCCATCGCCCAGTCCGGTCACGATGGCGAGGGTCGCTCCCAGCCCTGCGCCGGCGGCGATGCCGAGGAGGTAGGGATCGGCGAGCGGATTGCGGAACACGCCCTGGTAGCCGGCGCCGGATCCGGCCAGGAGGCCGCCGACCAGGAGGCCGAGCACGACACGGGGTGTGCGGATGTCCCACACGATCGCCCGCTCGGTCGGCGAGAGGCCGGAGTCGACGTCGATCAGCGGGAGATGGTCGAGCAGTTCGAGGACCGATCGGTGGAGCGGGACGCTGACGGGCCCGACCGAGATCCCCACGACCAGCGCGATGACGATCGCCCCCACGCCGGCGGCGAGCCAACCGACGGTGAGGCGGGTGGCGTCGGGGATGTCGATGACGTCGGACGCCGGATCGGGATGTGGGCGCGCGACCGACGGGCCGGGGTGTGTCTCCGGGCCGTCGGTCGCGGTGCTCACGGAATCGATCCTGCTCTCGTCAGCGGACGAGTCAGCCGGCGTTCGCCGGCACCTCGACCTCGGCCGTGGCCTCGACGATGGTACGGAGGAAGTCGACGATGCGCGGGCCCCAGCGGGAGGCGATGTCGTCATCGAGTTCCACGACGTTGCCGTTCTGGACCGCAGACAGGCCGTCGAACCCACCACGTGCGGCGACCGTCTCTGCCGTCTGGCCGCAGCACTTGGTGTCGGCGAGGAAGAAGAGGTCGGGGTCGGCGTCGACGAGGAACTCGGCCGAGACCTGCGGGTAGCCGCCGTTCTCGCCGTCGGGATCCGCAGCGTCGGCGACGTTCTCGAGACCGGCGAGGGCGTACACCTCGCCGATGAAGGTCTGCGAGGTCACCGAGAAGAGCGTGTCGTCGAGCTCGTGGAAGTAGGTGAGCGGGGCGTCGCGGTCGGGCACCTGGGCCACGAGTTCGTCGATCTCGGTCTGCATCGAGGACACCAGTTCTGCGGCATCGCCGACGTGGCCGGTGGCCGCGCCGAGGACCTCGATCTGGGTGTAGGTGTCGTCGAAGGTCAGCGCCGACGGAAGGACCAGGACCGGCACGCCCACGTCGGCGAGTGCCGCGCTGACGTCATTGCGATCGCCGGAGAGGACGACGAGGTCGGGCTCGTAGGAGATGATCGCCTCGACGTTGGGCTCGTAGGCCGACATGTCGGTCGTGGGTGCTTCGGCGGGGTAGTCGGAGTAGTCGTCGGCGGCGACGACCTGGTCGCCTGCGCCGATGGCGAAGAGCATCTCGGTGCCGGTGGGCGACAGCGAGACGATGGCGCTGGGCTCGGCCTCGATCGTCGTCTCGACGTCGGCGACGCTGACGGTCACGGGGAAGGTGGACTCGTCTTCGCTGTCGGCACCGTCGTTGCCGGCGGCGGCGGGTCCGCCGCTCGACGCGACCTCGCCCTTGTCGTTGCCGCACGCGGCTGCGAGCAGTGCGAGCACGGCGACGAACGTCAGCAGTGCGATTCGGGTGGTGGACTTCATGTTCGGTCGGGACCTCCTGTCGTCGAGACGGCTGCTCGATCGACGGGATGCCGGCCGAACCAACCCCTGCCTCGAGGGTTTGTGTGGTTCGTTCGGTGTCGACTTCGACCGGACTCACCTCTGGGCCGAAGCCCTCGGGAATCACCGTTGCGGGACAGTGCCGGGATCTCACCGGACTTCGTGTCGCCACCGAGCGCCCGGGACGATACTCACGCGGCCTCTCGCAATGCCAAGCCGCGTACGGAGACAGCATCAGATGGAGTGAGAGAGTCGGAAAGTCGCAACGGCCGAAAGACTACGATGGCACCCGATGTCTCCCCTGGTCATGGGCGTTCTGAACGTCACGCCCGACTCCTTCTCCGATGGCGGGGAATGGTTCGACGCCGCATCGGCAGTGCAACGCGGCGACGAGATGCTGGCCGACGGAGCCGATGTGATCGACGTCGGCGGCGAGTCGACGCGACCGGGAGCCGCTCCCGTGCCCGTGTACGAGGAACTGTCCCGCGTCCTCCCCGTGATCGAGGGGCTCGCGGACTCCGTGCGTGCCGCTGGACGGCGGATCTCGATCGACACCCGACACGCCGACGTCGCTCGCGCCGCCGTGGATGCCGGCGCCTCGATCATCAACGACGTCACCGCGTCGCTCGACGAGGTGGCGGCCGAGACCGGAGCCGGATGGGTGGCCATGCACATGCAGGGCGTGCCGGGAACGATGCAGGACGCCCCTCACTACGGCGACGTGGTCGAGGAGGTCCGGGCATCGCTCGTCGCGGCCGAGGCTCGCGCCCGTTCGCTCGGGGTCGAGGAGTGTTGGATCGACCCGGGCATCGGGTTCGGCAAGACGTTCGACCACAACTGGTCGCTCCTCGCCCATCTCGACCGCCTGGTCGCGACGGGGATCCCCGTGGCCGTCGGGACGAGCCGGAAGGGCTTCCTCGGTGCCGCCATGGCCGACGCTGACGGGGCCGCCGACCCGGCGCCGCCGGGCGACCGGCTCGAGGGTTCTGTCACCACGGCCCTGTGGGCTGCCACGATGGGAGCCGACATGATCCGGGTTCACGACGTCGCCGCCACCGTCCGTGCCCTGGCCACACCCGTCGGTGGGTCCACGAGGAGTTCGAGCTGATGGCGATGCGAGGCAAATGGGCGGCAGGGATCACCCCGCGGCATTTCACCTGGATCATCCAGGACCGTCTCGCGGTGTGCGAGCGGCCGGGCGGCTACGGGACCAACCACCGCAAGGTCCGTCGCCAGGAGGAGATCATCTGGCTGCGTGAGCAGGGGTTCACGAGCGTCATCTCGCTCGTCGAGTCGAGCCACAATCTCCACAACTACGACGAACTGGGCGTGCCCTGGCGCCACCGACCGTTCTCCCGGAGCGACGACCAGGAGGCATTCCTGGTCCGCCTGTTCCCCGAGCTGCGGCAACTGTTGGTCGACGGCGGCAAGGTCGTGCTCCATCAGGACGAGCTCAGCGATCGGGTCTGTGGCCTGATGGCGGCGTACATCCTGTGGAACGAACTGGTGCCCGGGCCGCCGCAGGCGATCTCGATCATCGAGCAGCTGCTGCACCGTCAGCTCGGCTCGCCGGCCCGCAGCCTCGTGGCGCTCGTCGCCAAGATTCCCGGCCCCGACGTGCTCCGGCCGCCGGTGGCCCCCGAGCCCACCGACGATGACGACGGCGCGGCGTCCGACGACGCGGCCGACACCGCCGACGGATGACCGACCACATCGAGATCTGCGGTCTGCGTCTGGTGTGCCACGTCGGCGTCGGTGACGACGAGCGGGCATCGGCGCAGCCACTCGAGTTGGACCTGGACATCGAGGCCGATCTGGCAGCTGCGGCCGCGTCCGACGACGTCGCCGACACCATCGACTACGGCGAGGTCTCGCTGGCCGTCGCCACAGCCGTGCTGTCGGTCGAACACGCCTTGCTCGAACGGGTCGCCGCCGTGGCCGCCGACGCCGCCCTCGGCGTCGATCCCGCGGCGACCGCGGTGACGGTCACGGTCCGGAAACTCCGACCGCCGATCCCACTCGACGTGGCATCGACCGCCGTGCGGCTCCGCCGCTCCCGGTCGTGACGAGGGCGTTCCTCGGCCTCGGCTCCAACCTGGGTGACCGCCGAGCGCACCTCCGCGCCGCGATCGCCTCGCTGCCGCGTGTCGTCGCGGTGTCGGACGTCTACGAGACCGACCCGGTGGGGGGTCCCGAACAGGGTCGCTACCTCAACCTGGTGGTCGAGATCGACACCGACCTCGACCCGCACGAGTTGCTGGGGATCTGCCACCGCATCGAGTCGGCAGCCGGCCGGGTCCGTGACGTCCGGTGGGGTCCGCGCACCCTCGACGTCGACATCCTGTGGATCGACGGGGTCACCGTCGACGAGCCGGATCTCCAGGTGCCCCACCCGCGGATGGGTGAGCGGCGGTTCGTGCTCGAACCGCTCTCGGAACTCGATCCGACGCTCGCGCCACCGCGCTGGCGCCAGGACCTCGACGGGAGTGTCGACCACCTGGGCCCGCTATCCTGACGCCTGGACCGGCACCATCTGGGCCGGATCTGGAAAGGACTTCCTCGTGCAATCTCTCGACGCGCGCGTCATCGGCGCAGGCCGTGCCGGCGGTGCGTTCACCGCTGCGCTCACGGCCGCTGGCTGGTCGGTCGACGGACCGCTCGGTCGCACCGATGACGTGTCGGGAGCCGCTGCCGGAGTCGACGTCCTGCTTCTCGCGGTACCGGACGACGTCGTTGCGTCGCTGGCTGCCGAGGTCGCTCCCGGCGACGCGGCGGTGATGCACGTGGCCGGCTCGCTCGGCCTCGACGTCCTCGCCCCACATGACCGGGTCGCGTCGGTCCACCCGTTGGTGTCGCTCGCCGACGCAGCGCTCGGAGCCGAACGACTCCGGGGTGCCTGGTTCGCGACCGCAGGCGACGAGGCGACGACTGCCGCCGTTGTCGACGCGCTCGACGGCCGCAGGGTCGAGGTGGCCGATGCCGACCGCGTCGCCTATCACGCAGCGGCGGCGATCGCCGCGAACCACCTGGTCGCGCTCCTCGGGCAGGCCGAGCGCGTGGCTGCAGCCGTCGGTGTGCCCCTCGAGGCCTATCTCGATCTGGCTCGTGGTGCGCTCGACAACGTCGAAGCGGTCGGCCCCCAGGCTGCGCTCACGGGCCCGGTGGCGCGTGACGACTGGGCGACGGTCGCTCGGCACGTGGAAGCGCTCCCGATCGACGAGCGGGCGGCGTACTCGGTCCTGGCCGACGCTGCCCGACGGCTTCGGGACGGTGCGACGGCATGAAGCGCGTCCACACGATCGACGACCTGCGGTCACTCCTCGACGAACATCGATCGACGGGCGGATCGGTGGGCTTCGTCCCCACCATGGGCTACCTGCACGACGGCCACGTGTCCCTGATGCGCACCGCACGAGCGGAGTGCGGCCTGGTCGTGTCGTCCGTGTTCGTGAACCCCCTCCAGTTCGCCGCCGGCGAGGACCTCGACGACTACCCACGCGACCTGGAGGGCGACGCCGTCCAGGCCGAGAGCGCCGGCGTCGACGTGCTGTTCGTCCCGTCGGTCTCCGAGATGTACCCCGACGGCCACCCCATCGCGACGACCGTGTCGGTGTCGGGGGTCTCCGAGGGTTTCGAGGGTGCGAGTCGTCCGACGCACTTTGCCGGCGTGGCGACGGTGGTCGCCAAGTTGTTCTCGATCGTCGGGCCGTGCGCGGCCTACTTCGGCGAGAAGGACTTCCAGCAACTCGCCGTGGTGCGACGCATGGTCGCCGATCTGTCGATGCCGGTGACGGTGATCGGCTGCGAGACCGTCCGCGAGGCCGACGGTCTGGCGATGTCGAGCCGCAATGCGTACCTGGACGACGCCCAGCGAGCGGCGGCACCAGTGGTCAACCAGGCGCTCCGTACCGCCGCCGCGGCCATCGTCGCCGGCGAGACCGACCCGGCCGCCGTCCGGGACCTGATGGCGGCCGTCGTGGCCGAACAGACCGGCCCCGAGACCGTCAGCGAACTCGACTACTGCGCCGTCGTCGACGCCGCGACACTGACCGTCCCGGAAACCCTGCACGGCGATTTGCGTCTGCTCATCGCCGTGCGATTCGCTCATACCCGTCTCATCGACAACGTGGGGGTGACCGCAGCTGCGGCGCCCACCCAAGGGAGTTGATCAACGTGCGCCGTCGCATGATGAAGTCCAAGATCCACCGCGCCACCGTCACCGACGCGAACCTCCACTACGTGGGATCGGTCACGGTCGACGAGGACCTCCTCGACGCCTCCGACATCATGGAGTTCGAGCAGGTCGCCATCGTCGACGTCGACAACGGCGCGCGGCTCGAGACCTACACGATCGCCGGTCCGCGAGGCTCCGGTGTGATCTGTCTGAACGGCGCCGCCGCACGCCTGGTGAGTCCTGGCGACAAGGTGATCCTGATCAGCTACGCCGACTACGAGCAGGCCGAGCTGGCCAGCTACGAGCCGCGTGTCGTGCACGTCGACAACGACAACCGCGAGATCGACGAGGTCACGGCCGAGCTCCTGGCCGAAGCCCAGAACGGCCCGGCCCCCCACCGCTACATCGAGGTGGAATCCGGCGGCGTCGCCTCCAACTGATGGAGCGAGACAGCGTACGTGGACGATGAGGCCCACGGCGCGCGGTCCCAGGTCGAGAAGCGCTCGACGAGTCTGAGCCCGGCCGCGCCGCAGGCGTCGTCGTACTGGTCGACGTCGTAGGGCCGATCCGCCCAGTCGGTGGAGAATCCGGCGACCAGTGTCCCGCCGAGAGCAACGTGACGTGCCACCGACGCCACGAGGTCCGGTTGCGCCCCCGGAGGCGTGAACAGCGGGACGTTGCCCGCCATCACGACGACGTCGAAGTGCCGTCCCAGGTCGAACCGACACAGATCGGCCTCGATCCACGTGACGTCCGGGCCTCGTTCGTGTGCGGTCGCGAGCATTGACGGGTCGACGTCGACGCCGACGACCTCGATCCCGTGCTCCGCGAGTTCGATGCCGACCCGCCCGGTGCCGCACCCGGCATCGAGGACCGAGGTCGGCTCGAGGGCGCGGACGAACGTCGCCTCGCCGTGCACGTCGCCCCCAGAAGCCGCGATCCGGTCGAATCGTCGCTGATAGTCGTCGCCGTCCCAGGTTCCGGTCATGATCGGGTGTCTAGTTGCTGGCTCCGCGGTGTGTTCCGCATCTTCTGCGGACAGGATGAGCGCATCCAGAGACCGTCGATCCCCGCCAACGAACCCTGCCGCCTGGCAGAGGTCGTGTCGCTCTCGCTGCTCGATTCCGAGCACGAGGAGCGGTTCGATCGTGTGACGCGCCTGGCGCGGCGGATCTTCGACGTCGAGGTGGCCCTCGTGACCCTGGTCGACGCCGAGCGCCAGTGGTTCCTCTCCAAGTCCGGGACCGACATCGCCGAGACACCGCGTGAGGATTCGTTCTGCGGCCACGCGCTCCACAGCGACGAGGTGCTGCACGTCGCCGACGCAATGACCGACGAGCGCTTCGTCGACAACCCGCTGGTGACCGAGGATCCGGCCATCCGCTTCTATGCCGGCCAACCGATCCACGGACCCGGTGGATCGCGCCTGGGCACGCTGTGTCTCATCGACAGCCGACCCCGGGACCTGACCGCGGACGAGGCAGCGTCGTTGCGCGATCTCGCCGGCGTGGTCGAGGACGAGATCGCCGCGACCCAGGCGGGCACGATCGACGAGCTGACCGGCCTGACCAACCGTCGGGGCTTCGAGTTCGTGAGTCGCAAGGTCCTCGACGTGTGTCGTCGTACCGGCCGTCACGCCATCGTGCTCTTCATGGACCTCGACGGGCTCAAGGACATCAACGACAGTCACGGGCACGGCGCCGGCGATCGTGCGCTCGCGCAGTTCGCAGAGATCCTCGCGGAGACCTACCGGGCATCGGATGTCATCGCTCGTCTCGGTGGCGACGAGTTCGCCGTGCTCCTCACGGGCGCCGACGTTCCGGACCCCGCCATCGACAAGCTCCGCCGCGCCACCCGCCGGTTCAACGAGACCAGCGACGAGCCGTTCGAGTTGCGTGTGAGTGTCGGCGCGGCGCTGTTCCGACCGGAGAGCCTCGAGACCCTCGACGAACTCCTCGACCGCGCCGATGCCGACATGTACGAGGACAAGCAACGCAGCTGACGGGCGCGGCAGACTGCCGGGCATGGACACGCTCGATCTGCTCGTCCTCGGCTCAGGGGTCGCCGGGTTGTCGGCCGCTGTCCGGGCAGCCGACGTCCACCGCATGCGGGTCGGCGTGCTCACCAAGGGCGAGCTGCAGCAGTCGGCGACCCGTTGGGCGCAGGGCGGCGTGGCCGCGGTCCTGGGCGGCGATCCCGACTCGACCGACCTCCACCTCGCCGACACGCTGACGGCCGGGGCCGGGCTGTGCGACCTCGAAGCCGTCCGGGTCCTCGTCGACGAAGGCCCCGCCCGGGTCAACGAACTCATCGCCATGGGCGCCATGTTCGATCAGGACGAGCGGGGTGAGTACCTGCTGGCCCGTGAGGGTGGGCACAGCCACCCCAGGATCCTCCATGCCGGCGGCGCCGCCACCGGCGTCGAGGTCGAACGAGCGCTCGTCGACGCGGTGAAGAAGACGGCTGCCGTGCTGCTCGAACGCACCTTCGCGCTCGATCTCGTCGTCGAGGGCGGCCGGTGTGTCGGCGTCCGGGCGCTCGACGAGGAGGGCGAGCAGATCGAGGTCCGGGCTCGCAACGTGCTGATGGCGACCGGCGGGGGAGGGCAGCTCTACTCGGTCACGACGAACCCGCTCGAGGCGACGGGCGACGGCATGGCCATGGCGCTGCGCGTCGACGCCGCGGTCGCCGACGTGGAGTTCGTGCAGTTCCATCCCACCGCGCTGCACCACGCGTCGATGCCTCGCCCCTTGCTGTCGGAGGCGCTGCGGGGCCACGGTGCGCTGCTGCGCGGCGCGAGCGGCGAACGGTTCGTCGACGAGTTGCAACCCCGCGACATCGTGTCGCGAGCGATCTGCGCGCAGCTCCAGGAAGACGGGACCGAGCACGTCTGGCTCGACGCCACCGTGCTCGACAGCTTCGACGAGCGGTTCCCCACGATCCGCACCGCACTCGACAAGGTGGGTCTCGATCCCGCCACCGACTGGCTCCCCGTCGCTCCGGCCGCCCACTACTGCTGCGGCGGTGTCGTGGCCGACCTCGACGGAGCGTCGTCGCTCCCCGGGCTGTGGGTGGCGGGCGAGGTCGCCTGCAACGGCGTGCACGGCGCCAACCGTCTTGCGTCCAACTCGCTCCTCGACGGCATGGTGTTCGGGCCCCGCGTGGTCGAGGCGATCGACTCCGGCAAGGACGGTCCCGAGGCCACCGGCGCCATGCGCTGCGTCCTCGACGTGCCCGACGGGGTCCCCGGTCGACGCATCGACCCGATCCCGGTCTCGACCGTCGACGTCATCGACGACGGCGACGATGTCACCGCCGAGCGCGACCGATTCCAACGGATGATGTTCGCCGACGCCGGGGTGCTGCGGGACGAGCAGTCGCTGGAGCGGGCCATCGACGACGCCGTGGAGGTGGCCGGCCGGCCCGTGTCCGACGTCGCCTCGGCCGAACTCTGCAACCTGGCCACGCTCGGCGCCGCAGTGGCGACTGCGGCCCTCCTGCGCACCGAGACCCGGGGCGCCCACACCCGGACCGACCACCCCGAGTCGGACGACGATCTCGCCGTCCGACTCGTCATCGTCGGCTGAACTCGACGTCACAGCCGTCGGCCCCCGACGCCTGGAGCGTCGAGTTCGCCCCGCGAGGGGTGCCATGATCCTTGGCGATGTCGGACTACGTCGATGTCGACGAGGAGATCCTCTCCCGGTTGGCGGCCCGCTGCCTCGCCCTGCCCGAGGCGTGGGACGAGCCGGCATGGACCGGCCACCGCTGGCTGGTTCGCAAGAAGAACTTCGCCCACGTGTTCGCCATGTGCGAGCGCGACGGATCGGTCACGACGATCGTCGCCGTCCGCTCACCCGATGACGAGCGTGACGCACTGATCGCCACCGGCCATCCGTTCTTCCTCCTGGGGTGGGGGCGCAACGCCGTCGGCATGGTGCTCGACGACGAGACCGACTGGGACGAGGTGACCGAGGTCGTCACCGAGAGCTACTGCGTGCTGGCGCCGCAGAAGCTGGTGGCGCTGGTCGATCGACCGCCGGGCTGATCGAGTCGAGGTCGCCACGAAAGGAGGGGTTGACTCGAACACCAGTTCGGACTATGGTCGGAAGTGCCCTCGGAGTCGGGCGGTCCGCATCGGAGAACCTCGCATCGGACGAACACGACTCCCGACCATCGTCGCTTCCCCACGGAATTCCTGTTGGAGGTGAGCTGCGTGCTCGGGTCACTCGTCGAAGAACTCCGCCGCTGCATCGATGGGTTGCAGGCGATGGCCCGTGACCTCGAGTCCGGCGACGTGGCGTGGCCGGACATCCGCGTCGACCTCGTCGCGCTGGAGCGGGAGCGCGAGCGGCTCGATCACACCATCGGTGCCCTCGTCTCCGACCTCGAGGCCCGCGGTGCAGCGGCACTCGACGGCTGCCGTTCCATGGCCGCGTGGTTGACGGCGAACACCGGTCAACGCCGGTCGATCACCGGCTCACGGCTCTGGCTCGCGACCCGTCTCCGCTCCATGCCTGCGACCGACGCCGCCGTCGCCGATGGCTCGATCACTGGCTCGCATGCGAACGTGCTGACCAGGGCGCAGAACCCGCGCACGCTCGACGCATTCGCTCGCGACGAGAACACGCTGGTCGGTGTGGCCCGACAGGTCACGGCCGACCAGCTCGTCCAGGTCGTCGAGCACTGGTTGCGCCACGTCGACCCGGACGGGACCGAACCCGCCGACACTCGCGACGACACCTTCCGTCTCTCCACCACGCTCGATGGACGGCTCAAGGGCGACTTCGAGTTCGGCGGCGAACTCGCCATCCGTACCAAGGCCCTCCTCGACGAGGTCGTGGCGCAGATCCGACGTCGCGACAAGGAGGCCAGGAAGGCCGATCCGACCGATCCCCGGCTGGGGGAGTCCGTCTCACGCGTGCGAGCGCGGGCGTTCGGCGAGGTGTTGGACCGAGCAGCGGTCTCACCGAAGAACCCAGCACGCCGCCAGCCGCTCTTCTCCATCGTCACCACGCTCGACACCCTGACGGGGGAGGGCGATCCGCTCGCCTGGCGGACCGAGGTCGACCTCGCTTGGCGGTCTGCGATCCCGCTCCGACTGCGCGATCTCTGGGCCTGCGACGGACACGTCTCGCGGACGATCCTGGGCGCCGACCGCGAACCGCTCGACGTGGGTCGGGCCAGGCGGATCGCCACTGCCGCCCAGCGGCGGGCGCTCCTGTCCCGGCACGGCGGGTGCGCCGTGCCGGACTGCGACGCTGCTCCAGGCCAGGTCGAGATCCATCACCACCAGCGGTGGACCGAGGGCGGGCTGACGGACCTGGACAACCTCCTCCCGACCTGCAGCTGGCATCACCACCGGATCCACACCGGCGACCTCACGGCCGAATCGGTCGACGGCGGCTGGCAGTTCGTCCTGCCGGACGGCCGCGTTCTCCAACCGGCCCGAGCCGGCCCCGACGCCGGCGCCGCGTAGGACGCGGCACGCCACCTCGGCGCCCGGCAACACTGCAAGCATGCACCCGCTGGCCGAACGCCGCGCCCGGCAGTATCTCGATCTGCTCGATCGGCTCGCTCCCGGTCGGGTCGTCGGTCTCTATGTCGTCGGTTCTGCTGCGCTCGATGCGTTCCACCCCGACCGCAGCGATGTTGACCTGGTGGCGGTGTTGGATCACCGCGACTCGGACGACTGTCAGTTGGTCAGGACCGTCCACCGGCGCTCGGCGATTCGCTCCTTCCCGGCGGCCATCGCGCGCGGACGGCCAAGCGTGCCCGGTGTCTGCAACACGGTGTTCGTCGCGGCCGACGATCTTCGACAGCCGGTGAGGGCAATTCAGCCGATCGGATCCCATGTCGGGCTTGCCTGCCACTGCGGCAGCGGGTTCGACGTGAACCCCGTGATGTGGCGTGTCCTACGGGACCATGGCGTGGCCGTGCGAGGGGCAGCCCCGTCGTCGCTCGGTGTCGATCCGGAGGGCGACGTCCTACGACAATGGAACCTCGACAACCTTCACGCCTACTGGGAGCCGTTGGCGCGAACCCACGTCGCCGGACGCCCGGCTCCGAGGCATCGGTTCCGTCCGCGTTGGACGACGTCCTGGCTCGTGCTCGGACCGACCCGCTTGTACCGAACGATCGCCACCGGTGAGATCATCACCAAGGAGCAGGCGGGCGAACACGCGCTGGAGGTGTTCGACTCGCAGTGGCACCCGATCATCCGTGAAGGACTGGCGGCGCGCCGGGGTGACAGGCGCACTGGCCGCTTCGATGGTGGCGCGGCAATGATGCGAGAAGCGGGCCGGTTCGGCCTCCACGTGGTGGAGCGTGCCGATGCCCTCGGGTGACCTGGCCTACTGCTCGGGGCGCAGGGTGGGGAAGAGCACGACGTCGCGGATCGACGGCGTGTCGGTGAGCAGCATCACGAGACGGTCCATGCCGATGCCGAGGCCGCCGGTGGGCGGAAGGCCGTACTCCATCGCCCGGAGGTAGTCCTCGTCGAGCGGCATGGCCTCGTGGTCGCCGGCGTCGTGCTGGCGGACCTGGTCCTCGAAGCGGGCTCGTTGCACGTCGGGGTCGGTGAGCTCCGAGAAGGCGTTGCAGAGTTCACGTCCGGCGACGATGGCCTCGAAACGCTCGGTCACGCCGGGCAGCTCACGATGCGATCGCGAGAGGGGCGAGACCTCCTCGGGGTAGTCGGTCACGAAGATCGGCCCCCACAGCGAGGACTCGGTCGTCTTCTCGTAGATCTCGAGGATCAGCTTGCCCGTTCCCCACGACTCCTCGATCTCGACGTCGTGTTCGACGGCGACCTTGCGGACGTCGTCGATCGGCTGGTTCACGTCGAGGCGCACACCGATCGAGTCCTCGATCAGCTCCACCATCGAGGCCCGTCGCCACGGCGTCGAGAGGTCGAGCTCGCGGTCGCCGTAGGTGAGCGTGGTGGTCCCGTGGAGCTCGATCGCCAGGTGAGCGACCAGGTCCTCGACCAGGGTCATGATGTCGGCGTAGTCGGCATAGGCCTGGTACAGCTCGAGCATCGTGAACTCGGGGTTGTGTCGGGTCGAGATGCCCTCGTTGCGGAACACCCGTCCGATCTCGAACACCCGCTCGAAACCCCCGACGACGAGGCGCTTGAGGAACAGTTCGGGAGCGATGCGCAGCTTGAGGTCGACGTCGAGGGCGTTGTGGTGCGTGGTGAACGGTGTTGCGGCAGCGCCACTGGCCACGTGCTGGAGCACGGGCGTCTCGACCTCGACGAACTCGCGGTCCTCGAGCCACCGTCGGGTCAGGCTCATGATCCGCGACCGGGTACGGAGCACGACGGCCGACTCGGGGTTGGCCCACAGGTCGGCGTAGCGCTGCCGGTAGCGGATGTCGGTGTCGTTGATGCCGTGGAACTTGTCGCCGAAACCGCGTCGGGCCTCGGCCAGGTGGACGAACGACGTGATCTTCACCGAGAGCTCGCCCCGACGGGTCTTGACCACGGTGCCGGTCGCGCCGACCCAGTCGCCGAGGTTGAGCTTCACGAACTCGTCGTACCCGTCGAGCACCTTCGACAGCGCGAAGAGCTGGATCTCGGAGCCGTCGCCCTCGCGGAGGGTGGCGAAGGCCAGCTTGCCCTGGTCGCGCAGGAGCATGACGCGACCGGCGATGGTCACGACGCGCTCGGTTTCTTCGCCGTCCTCGAGACCGGCGTACTCGGCGATCAGCGATGCCACCCGGGCATCGACGTCGAGGCGGTAGGGAGGGTCGAAGATCATGCGTCGTCCACTGGTAGGGCTGCGTTCTTCTCGTGGATGAGTCGGAGCCCGTGCAGCGTGAGCCATGGCTCGTGATGGTCAATCGTCTCCGACAGCGGGGCGATCAGGCCGGCCAGGCCGCCGGTGGCGACGACGGTGGACTCGCCGTCGAGTTCGTCCTCGAACCGGTGGACCATGCCGTCGACGACTGCGGTGAAGCCGTACACCGCGCCCGACTGCATCGACTCGACCGTCGAACGGCCGATCACGTTGGCCGGTTCGACGAGCTCGACCCGGCGCAATGCGGCGGCCCGACCGAACAGGGCGTCCAGGCTGATGTCGATCCCGGGGAAGATGGCGCCGCCGAGGTACTCACCCTTGGCCGAGATGGCCTCGAAGGTGGTCGCCGTGCCGAAGTCGATGACGATCGTCGGACCGCCGAAGAGATCCCAGGCGGCGACGGCGTCGGCGATGCGGTCGGAGCCGACCTCTCGGGGGTTGTCGTAGAGGATCGGCATGCCGGTCTTGACGCCGGGCTCGACGACGAGCGCGTCCTGGCCGAGGTACCGCTCGCTGAAGCGGCGGAGCGAGCCGGTCACACGCGGGACGGACGAGCAGACGGCGAAGCCGGAGACGTCCTGTGGCCAGCCGAATCCGTGGAAGGCCAAGAACTCCTGGAACAGCAGGGCGTACTCGTCGGCCGTGCGCTCGACGTTGGTGGCGATGCGCCAGTGGTCGAGCAGGTCGGTGTCGGCCGCCCGCTCACCCGCCGGGACGGCCTTGTCATCGAGCGCGTAGAGCCCGATGACGGTCTGGGTGTTCCCGACGTCGATGGCGAGGAGATGCACGGCGGGCGAGATTACGCGAACCCCGCCACAGGCTCCCCATCTGATCCGGCGGCGCCCCGGATCAGCCGGTGTACTGCGGGCTGGCCTTGGTCGGCGCGGCGGGCGTCGCCGTGGACGGCTGGGCGTCGGTCACCACGCTCGTGCTGGTGGTGCTGGTCGTCGTCGACGTCGTCGAGCTGGTCGTCGAGCTGGTCGTCGACGTCGTGGTGGGCGGCGTCTGGTCGCAGATCACGGTGATGGCCTCGACGAAGTCCTCGTCCGATGACACCAGGCCCAGTTCGTCCACGACGGTGGTGTCGCCGGTCGTCGGGTCGATGATCACCAGGTCGTACTGGGCCGAGTAGAGCGTTCCCTCGCAGTCGAACGCCAGACCGGAGGCGCCGTCGACATCGGCGAGGTCGCTGAAGAGCAGCGTCAGCGCGCCGGTCGTCGTGTCGATCTCGTACAGATCGCTGCCGTAGCTGAGGCCGTACAGCGTGGTGCCCGTGGGGTCGAAGGCCATGGCCCCGATGCGATCCTCGGTCGGCCCGATGTCGGAGACTGCGGCCGTCGTCTTGTCGACCGTGGCCAGGATGGACTCATCCCCGTCGTAGGTGATGTACATGACCCCCGTCACCGGGTGGATGGCGAGGCCGGTGGGGTCGTCGATGCCGAGCGAGCCGACCTCGGTCGATGCCCCGGTGTCGGGATCGACCGTGTAGAGCAGGTCTGGATCGAGGTCGTAGCTCATCGCGAAGAGGGTGTTGGTGGCGGCGTCCCATTCGATGCCCGTGCTGCCGACCACATCGCCGGCGCCGACCTCGGTGGTCGTGGCGTCTGCCGCGTCGACGGTGAAGAGTTTCTGGCTGTCCCAGCCGAGGACGAGCATCGTGCCGTCCGGTTGCGCGGACGCAGACGGAACGGCGGCCAGAACCGCGCTGGCGAGGACTGCAGCAGCGACGATGGCCTGGACGGGCCGCTTCGAACCGGGTGTGTGCATGACGCTCCTGCGATCGGGGTTTCGGCGGATGCTACGACGGCCGGCCGGAGAAGTCAGGTGCGGATGTCGAGGCCGATGTCGAGGGCCGGGGCCGACTGCGTGATCTGGCTGGTCGACAGCAGATCGACGCCGCTCGCGGCGTAGGCGCCGGCGGTGTCGACCGTGATGCCGCCCGAGCACTCGAGCCACGGACGGCGGGTGTTGTTCGTCGTCGCCCACGCATCGGCCGCGACCACGGCGGCCGCAGCCGCCTCGGGCGTGAAGTTGTCGAGGAGGATCGCGTCGCACCCCGCGTCGAGCGCAGTCATCATCGCGTCGACGTCGTCGACCTCGACGTGGATCGTCCGGGCCGGCCACGCGTGACGGGCACGTCGCACCGCCTCGACGATGCCGATGGCAGCCAGGTGGTTGTCCTTGAACATCACCCAGTCGGACAGGTTCCCCCGGTGGCTGGCCCCGCCGCCGGCCCGGACCGCAGCCTTCTCGAGTGAGCGGAGCCCCGGCGTCGTCTTGCGGGTGTCCCAGATGCGGGCCGAGCCGCCGGAGGCCGCAGCGTCGGCGAATCGACGGGTCAGCGTGGCGATCCCGCTGAGATGGCAGAGGAAGTTCAGCGCGGTCCGCTCGCCGGTGAGGATCGGCGCGAGCGGGCCGCGGACGACGCCGAGCACGTCGCCTGCGGCCAGGGTGTCGCCGTCGCCGACGTGCCAGTCGACCGTGACACGGTCGTCGATCTGGGCGAACGCCTCGGTGGCGCAGGCCGTGCCGGCGACCGCGCCGGGCGCTCGGGTGACGAACGAGGCCTCGGCCACGGCGTCGGACGGGACCAGCGCCGCGCTGAGGTCGCCGAGGGGGGTGAGGTCCTCAGCCAGCGCTGCGGACACCGCGGCCCGGACGGCATGGATCGGCGGCGCCACGGGCGCGTCGGAAGGCATCTGCGAAGCCTGCCACGACGGACGAGGTCCTCACACCAGCAGCATTCTCGGACCGCATATTGACGGAACCGCCAGTGTTTCTCTGCTGTTACTGGCGGAAACGTCAATGGTGGGCAGGATTCCTGACAGAAAATCGGACAAATTGCGCAAGAAGGTCGAAGTTGGTGCGTTCGACAGTCCGGGGTCATCCGCGACAGGAAACGGGCAGGCGAGTGCGAACGAAGCGACGACCTGATTGGCGCCAGCGCGTGGCGCTGTTCCTCATCGTCGGCACCCTCGTGCTGATGGTGGCCGCGACGTTGCCGGCGGCGGCATCGCCTGCGCCCATCGACGTGGAGTCGACGGCCGACAACGGCGTCGGGAACTCCCGGGCGCCCGGCCGGTCGTGTGACGACGGTGGGAGTGGTGCCTACTGGCACTACGACTACGGCACCGACCTCCCCCAGGGGACGCTGGGCGACCTCCCCGTCGAGTTGCGGACCCACCTCGACCTCCACTCCGACATCGTCCGCCAGCCCAACACCTCCGGCGCGACGCCGCCGGCCCCCGAGTCGCCCTCGGCGTTCCTCCAGGGCATCGAGAGCCACGCCTCGTTCCTCACCGATCGGGGCACCGTCAAGATCCGGCTGTCGTCCGGCGACTGCGAGACACCGACGCTCGGGTTCGACGGTTCGATCGCTTCCGGGACCGGCACCTGGACCGTCGACCGGGGGACCGGCGCCTACCGGGAGGCAACCGGCTCGGGGGTCTTCGACCTGACCGCCGAGGTGAACCCCGGCGCCGACAACACGCTGTCGCTCGACCTGAACGGCGACCTCGACATCCTCGAACCGGAACTCCAGTCCGAGGTCGTGTCGACCTACTGGGGTGGCCTCGGTGTCGACTACGTGTCACGTCGGGTGACCGTGGTCTACGAGATCACGAACGTCGGCCCCGGAGACGCCTACGGCGTCGTCCTCGACGCGGCCGGGAGCCCGACGAGCGGCGTCGGCGACCTCGGTCCCGCTCCGCAGGGCATCGGCGACCTGCTGGCCGGTCAGAGCGCCATCGTCCAGGTCCGCTACCAGCTCGGGTTGCTGAACCCGTGCCTCCTCGTCCTCCTCGGCTGCGACTTCGACTCCAGCCTCGAGCTCACCGTCCCTGATGCCCTCGATCGGCCCACCGCGGTCACCCTCTCCAACGAGGTCGAGGCTCCCACCCTTCCCCCACCGCTGTAGGAGCCCAACGTGACTGCCATCAGCCCCCATCTTCGCCGCGTCCTGACGCGTGCGCTCGCCCCCATCGGCTTCGTCGTCATCGCGCTCGCGGTGCTGGCGAACGCCGGGGTCATCGACCTGCAGAGCAGGCGGACGGCGGTGCCGTTCCCGATCCTCGCGTACGAGATCGAGGCCGTGTCCGACGGACACACCGCGACACTTCTCAATCTCCCGCTGCCCAACGTGGGGGCGCCGCAGGCGCCGATCCCCGTCGACGTCGACGGCGACCTGTTGCCCGACGTCGAGGTCGGGGTCAACCTGATCGACGCCGAGGGGCTGTTCAACAACCCGCCGAAGACGGGTGAGATCATCGCCCCGAACATCGAGATCAACCGGCTCGTGACCGCGTCCCTGCTCGGACAGGGCACGCCGCCGCTCAAGATCAACGTCAAGCTCACCGTGGTCGACCTCGAGGGCGGCCAGCCCGACACCGTCGTGCGCTTCGGCTACGACACCGGAGAAGGCGGCTCCATCCCGCCGTCGTACAAGGCCGTCGTCGGTGGCCTCGACACGTTCTTCAACCCCATCACCGCGCGCATCGACACCACCGGTGGCCTGCTGAACCTCATCGACCCCGGCATCACCGACCTCGGGCTCACCCCGGCCGGTGCCGCCTACCAGGGACCGTTGACGACGTTCGCGGCGCTGGACAACGGCCCCGACCTCCAGGCCGACATCGACCTCGAGTTCTCCCCGATGCCCCAGGCGATCGAGGTCAGCTACGGCAGCGAGGGCAGCACCCAGTCGTTCACCTACTCCCACGACAGCGCCAGCGAGGTCGACCTGACCGCCGACGCCGCGCTGAAGTTGGGCGACGACGAGATCGACGTCACCGCACGCATCGACCGCCTGCCCCGAGCGATGGCCGTCGACTTCGGTCAGGACGACGCCGGCGCCGGTTTCGTCAATTACGACTCGGCGTCCCAGAGCGGACGTCTGGCCGACATCGCGGTCGACCTCCGTCGCACCGCGCCCGGCGAACGGCCGATCAACGCGCGCCTCGACCTGGAGTCACTGCCCTCGCAGCTCACCGGTGAGTGGAACGTCGCCGACGAGGGCACGAACGCCTCCTTCTCCGGCAGCGGACAGGGCATCGGCGCGATCGAGGCCCGGATCACGAACTACGACGGCGACCCCGTCGACTTCGACGAGTGGATCCCCTCGCAGCGCCAGCACGTCAACCTCCAGGCCGGCGAGGGCGGAATCCTCACCGGTGACACCTTCGTCTCGGCGCGCCTCGAGCGCATTCGCGGCGCCGAGTTCGCCATGGCTCCCGACGGCGGCGTCGAGGGCGTGGTCGAGGTCGGCGACGGCGAACGCCCGCTCGAGATCCACGGCGCCGTCGACTTCCGCGACGCCGACCTCGTCGCCCTCGAGGCGACGACGCTGATCTCCCCGTTGCCCGACCGCATCGCGCTCCAGTTCTCGCCGCCGGGTGAAGACCAGGAGACCGACCCGACCCGCATCGTGTACGAGGCCTCCGAGTCGATCGATGTCGACGTCGATCTGGCGCTCGCCACGGCCGACACGACCGGTCCCATCACCTGTGGCGCCGGCGGCACCACGTGCGCCGACCTCGAACTCCGTCACGTGCCCGACCGCATCGAAGCGCGCCTCGTCGGCCTCGAGGAGGAGAGCCGCGTCGAGGTCGACGCCGTGCCGCGAGCCGGCGGTGCACCGCTCGACATGCACGCCTCGGCCGTCATCGGACCGATCGACGCCGACATCCCCGTCGGCGTGTTGGCTGCCCCCATCAACGCCGACATCGACGTGCAGGGCCTGCCCGAGTACCTCCGGGTCCGGACCGTGTCCGGAGCGTCGGAGACGCTCGAACGCCTCGAGTTCCACACCTGCGACCGTGACTACGAGAACGCGGTGTGCGAGCCCGGCACCGAGTCCGAGATCGGCGAGATCGAGTTCGCCGTCTCCAACTTCAGCGAGCGGCCGGCCGATCTCCCCGGTCCGTCCGTGCTCGAGCCGCTCTTCGTGAGCGTCGTGGGCCGCGGCCTGCCCGACACGAACGAGGTGCTCCTCTTCGAGGCGGCCGGTCGCATCACCGACGTCCGTGAGCTCCAGTACCTCAACGTCGAGGACCTCTTCGGCGTCAAGGCCGACGTGGGCGACAACCAGGACTTCCGGGCTCACGTCGACATCGAGGGCGTGGACCTGAACGGCGACGATCCGGCCGACGGCCGTGTCGACATCGCGGCCGACGTCGCGATCACGCCGCTCCCCGCACCGTTCTCGTTCTGCACGAGCGGCAACGGCCGGCCGTTGGTGGCGGACCCCTACGACGAGATCACCGAGCCCTGTGAGGATCCCGATCCCTTCGACGACGGCACGGTCGACACCGGTCCGCTGACCGTCGCCTACCGGGCCCCCTCGGCGTTCGACGTCGCTGCCGACTTCTCCATCGACGGCGACCTGCCGTTCGACCAGCCCGACCTCCCGATCGAGTTCGGGACGTTCGACCACGTCGCAGCGCAGATCGCGATCGACGACGTTCCCGGCGAGTTCACCGCCTACGTGCACACCCCGGTCGAGCCCGAGGTCTCCTTCGACGGTCTCGACCGCACGTCGACCCGGATCCGCACGGTGGCACCCGGCGCCGACGATCTCTCGATCGACATAGCGGCGCAGCTCACGACGCCAGGCGTCGACTGCGACGACCCCGACCCCGAAGGTGGCGCGGTCTGCGCCCAGGTCGTGATCGACGGTCTGCCCGAGTTCGCCTCGGTCCTCCAGGCCACGACGACCGACCCGTCCGACGACGACGCCGTGATCGACCAGTCGGTGCAGTTCGCCGCCTGCGACCTCGACGTCGCCACGCTCGAGTGCCGACCCGGCACCGAGGGCGAGATCGGCTCCATCGACGTCGACGCTCGCATCCACGCCGGCGATCCTGACGGGGTCGATCCCTACGTCGCCCCGGCGGACACGCCGCACATCGTCGCCCTGCTCGACGTGGACGACCTCGCCAACCTCGAGGCCGTCACCAGCGTGCGGCTCGAGGAGTTGCGCGGAGTCGGATTCGCCCAAGACCCCGAGGGCCTCCACGCCCGGACCGACCTCGGCAACGGCACCGAGCCGCTGCTCGTGCACGCCGTCGCCGACCTCCGTGACACCACGGACCTGGTCGACGACGCGCTGCGAGCCCGCGTCGACGCCGACCTGTCGGTGACCCCGTTGCCCTCGACCTTCGAGTTCAGCCAGACCGGTCCCGGCGCCAGCCAGGACGAACCGGTCGTCATCACCGTCGAGTCGTCCGAGGTCGTCGACTTCGCCGCCTCGGCCGAGATCCGCGAGGTCGGGTCCGGACCCGACTGCGGCGACACCGGCACCTACTGCGCCGGCCTCGAGATCCTCGACATCCCCGAGAACGTCCAGGCCACCCTGACCCGGACGTTCGGCGACATCGACGGCACGAGCCGTGACGCCACGACCACCGTGGACCTCGATCTCGACCATGCCGACGGCACCCCGGGCTCGCCCGACGTGCACGTCGACGCGGCGATCGGTCTGCCGGTCGACACCGAACTCGTCGGCGAGACGCCGCTGTTCGCCGACTTCGACCTGACCGGTGCTCCCGCCGACGTGTTCGTCGTCATGGAGGGCACGGAACGGTTGGCCTCGAACGGTCCCGACCTCGAGGTCGCGGCCAGCGAACTCGACCGGTTCCTCTTCATCACCTGCGAATACGACCTCGGCGCCGAAGCCTGCGAGCCCGGCACCGAGGACGCCATCGACCTCGTCGAGGCGTCGGTCCGCACCTTCGACCTGCGACCCACCGACTTCCCGGCTCCGCCGGCCGACACCACCCCGCTCTACGTGGGTGTCACCGGCCGGGGCGAAGACCTCGAAGCGCAGATCCGCATCCCCGAGATCAGCACGGTCCAGTACGTCGACGACGACGGCCTCACCGCCGTCCAGGCTGCGCTCGGCGGCACCACGCCGAGCCAGGACCGTGACCTCCAGGTCCGGATCGACGTCGACGACCTGGTGATCGGCGACCAGATCGAGATCGGCGACCTCGTGGTCGACGATCCGACGGTCGACCTCGGCCTCGACGTCGACATCACCCCGTTCCCGGGTGACCTGACCTTCTGCACCCGCTCGGGTGGACAGTCACCGGTCCCGACGCCCTCGGGTCTGTCGCTGACCGCCATCTGCGAGGACACGGCGCCCTTCGGCCCCGACGTGACCCTCGACCACACACCGCTGTCGATCGGCTTCACCTCCAACGTTCCCTTCGACGTGTCGGCGCTGCTCGACGCGACGCTCGAGGGCACCGAGGCGGGCACCACCGACGCCATCGACCCGCAGCGCATCCGTGGTGAGTTCGCGGTGAACGACCTGCCGACCGAACTCCGGGCGCACTTCCTGCAGCCGAGCCAGACCACCGTCGCCACCCCGGACGGCCCGGTCGTCGAGCAGTCGGGCCCGTTCCGCGGGCTCATCGACTCGCCGGACGCCGGCTCGGGGATCGACCTCGACTTCGACGTGTCGTACCTCGTGGGCGAGAACACGGTCTGCAAGGACCCCCGCCTCACGGTCACGGCCTTCTGTGTCTCCGGTGGGATCAACGACCTGCCCACCCACGCCGAACTGTTCTACGACCCCGAACTCGACCTGTCGGACCCGGGCATCGACCTGAACGATTCGGACGACGTCACCAACCTCATCATCTCCACCGACGGTCCGGCCGACACCACGTTCGAGACCCTCGAGTTCTCGTCGGTCTCGCCGCAGCGCGGTGACGACGGCGCCCTGCTCGACCCGCCGGCAGCCGACGTGCTGATCGCGACGCTCGAGCTCGACGACCTCGATCACCCGCTCGAGATTCGTGGCACGCTCGACCTGCCTGACGATCCCAACGATCCGCCGACCGCGACGTTCGACGTCCAGGACGGCAAGACGCTCCCGGGCATGCGCGTGCACTTCCAGAACTACATCGCGCCGGATCCGACGATCGACGCGATCGTCCCGGATCGTCCGGTGGGCTCGAACGCCCTCGACACCTACGAGATCACGGCCATCCAGCGCGGTGACGCCTTCCGCCTCGACGCCGACATCATCGGGGTGCGTGGCGGCGGTGTGACCGCCGTGCGCGACGTCAACGGTGACCCGATCGGCACCACCGCCGTACGGGTCGACTTCGCCGACGACTTCAACGTCCGAGCCTTTGCGGACCTGCAGCCCGATGCCGCCAACCGGATCCTCCTCGACACCCTGCTCGAGGACATCCCTGCCGGCATCGACGTCTGCGTCCGTGGCCCCCGTGAGGGAGGCCAGGTCGGACAGTCGGCCCTCAACGGCACGTGGTGCGACTCGAACGAGGTCGCCGACACGCAGGGCGCACTCGAGTTCGCCACCAGGCCCAACACCTCGGGCGCCAAGATCGACATCGATGCATTCGCCCGCCTCCAGTTCGGTGGTGGGTCGTCGGTCCTCGCGGGTCGTGTCGACATCGACGAGATCCCCCAGGTCCTGCGGGTCCTGCTGCCGACCGACCAGAGCGAGGACGTCCGCTTCGCCGGGTACAGCCGCCTGCTCGGCACCGGCCCGCTCGTCCCGGACGGCATCGACAAGATCGCCTTCGAGGCGGCCAGCTTCGACTTGAAGCAGGTCGACACCGGCTACGTGGGGACACTGCCCTACGACGAGATCGTCAACGAGTCGGGCCCGTTCCCGGCGCCCGGCGCTCCGGTCGACGGTCGAGAGTTCCTCCACGCCGCGGTCGACGCGGTCGAGTCCGACTTCCACGTCCGCGGTCAGATCGGTCGCACCGACGGTGCGCCGTCCTCGCAACTCCAAGAGGTCGTCATCGCCGGTTCGGCCTGCGAGACCCCACCGAACGCCCCGCCGGACTACCCGCTGTTCCCCGAGGACGGCAAGACCGACTACACCTGCGTCCAGGTCCGGTTCGACGACGCCAGCGCCGGGATCAACCCGCTGTCGCTGCACGCCGAAGCCCTGCTCGACGACGGTGTCGTCGTCCGCCTCCGTGACGCCGGCCTGTCCGACGTGCCGAGCTGGATCCAGATGACGCTCTCCGACACCGAGAAGTACCTCGACGAGGAGAACGAGCGTGGCTGGCGTCGCCCCTGTGGCGCAGCGGCCGACGAGGCCCCCGACGCCCAGTGCATGGCGCCGATGCTCCGCTTCGACCAGCCCGACGATCCGCATCTCTTCGGTGTGCTCGAGTACGGCACCGAGGCCGACATCGAAGAAGCCGCCGGCGTGAGCGCGAAGGCGCTCGCCCCCGACTTCAACAGCGACCCGACCGGCAACGGCTGGGACGGCCAGTTCGACAACGACAACGGCCTGCGGGTCAAGGTCGTCGACTTCGACAACGAGACACCGTTCGACTTCTCCGACGACCGTCTCACGGCCCGGGCGGCCATCCGCCTCCCGATCCCGCAGTCGCTGACCGTCGACCATCCGCAGACCTTCAACCAGGACGACACCGACAAGAACGCCGACGGCGTGCCCGTCGGCGGCGACAGCGCGGCCGACTTCCGGTTCCGCAGCGCCATCCGCAACTCGGCCGGCGTCCCGGTCAGTGAGCTCGGTGAGCTCGCCGCCATGTTCGCCTTCGCCGACTCGGATGCGCAGTTGCTGCTCACCGAGCCGTGCGCACAGGACGTGGTCGGCACGGCCGAACAGGGCCGCGACCCCAACTGCGCCGAGTTCACGCACGGTGTCCCGATCCCGGGTGAGATCGCACTGGGCATCTACCAGCGAGACTCGATCCGAGACATCGGCGACGACCGTCTCCGCACTTCGTCGCTGATCCAGGCCGAGGGTCGCCTCTCGACGCCGGTGAGCATCGGCGCCCGGTTCGTGGCCGACGGCCTCGAGGTCTCCGAGGGCATCAAGCTCGGGGAGATCGAGGTCGCGATCCGCAACATCCCGAGCTTCGATCCCAACGACGCGGCGTACGCCGACGGCACCCTGCCGAGCTTCCGTCTCCGAAACGAGATCATCAAGGACGCCAACCGTCCCGAGGTGAACGACGACGAGCCGGCCGAGAGCGATCCGATCTTCCAGTTCATCTCCGACGTCGACATCGACGTCAACGAGGTGTTCGCCGGGTTCGACTTCTCGCCGACCCCGACGCCGGCTCGCCGTCTCGACTCGGTCATCTACCTCGACGGCACTCGTATCGGTGCCGACCTGGGTGGCTTCACGACCATCGCCGGGAACACCCCGGCCCCGATCTCCGCAGCGTTCGCCGTGAAGATCGATCCGCTCGACATGGAGATCCGCTCGGTCATCGACTTCCCCGACGTGGGCGGCGACGTGTCGCACTTCCTCGAGGACACCCTCGGACTGCCCGGCTTCATCTCCGACATCATCGGGTGGCTGGTCGACAAGTTCATCGGGGTCATCGAGGACATCCTCAACAGCTTCCCGATCCAGGTCCGCCTGGAGTCCGACCTCCTCGCGCAGTTCACGCTCGACCGAGTCGATCGATTCACCTTCCGATCGAATCTGTTGCACGCGACGGCGTACGAACACGGACCAGGGTCCGCGAGAGTGGGCCCGATCAACCTCGACATGGACGTCTTCCATGCCGGCCTCGCCTTCGACCGCACCTTCGACATCCCCGGTTGGCTCGACTGGATCCCGGGCGTGCCCGACAAGGTCCGGATCAACTTCCTGCTCGCCGGTCTCGAGTACGACCCGGCCAAGGCGTTCCTGCTCGACGCGATCGACGCCGGACTGTCCACGGACCTGTTCGAGAACGTGCTGATCGAGTTCCGCAGTTGCAGCGTGATCAGTCAGATCCTCCCGGGCGTCGCATCGACCATCAACCAGGTCGGTGTGGACAACGGGACCGAGGACTTCGTGATCTGGCCAGGCTCTGATCCCCGGATCGAGCTCGGCGGGTTCATCTTCGACATCCTCGGCATCAGCCAGCTCGACTTCCTGCTCGACTACCTGGCCGGTCCGATCTTCTGCAACGCCTTCAGCGTCGACGCCGCCGACTACCAGGGCATCAACCTGGGGACGACCGACTCCGACGACTACAACCCGGGCAACGGTGCGACCGTCGCATTCGCCGGCCATCCCGTGCCCGGCCAACCCGGCCAGCCCGACGTGTTGCCGCTCGAGCAGCCCGACCCCTCGGGTTCGCCTCTGCCGACCGACGGCCCGCCCGTGGCCTCACCCGGACCCGACGGTCCTCCGGCACCGCCGGACCCCGTGCCCCCGCGCTACGCGGGTGGAACCCAGACCGTCAACGGGGCGCTCGCCCTGTGCGGTGTGCACGAGTTCGACGCCCTCACCGTGAACGGTGACATCACCGTGGCGACCAGCTCGATCGGTGGCAACCCGCTCGGGACCGGCAACGCCTGTCCTGCCGGATCCGAGGGGAGCCTCGAGCTCCGCGCCAACACGCTCGTCGTGTCGGCCACCGGCTCGATCGACGCCGATGCGATCAGCAGCGACGTCCCGAACTTCGGTCCCGACTACACCGACTACCGCGCCACCGGGAACTCCGGCGGCACCAATGCGGGCGTCGGCTTCACCGGCTCGTTCGGTGACGAGGGCATCCGTCCCTACGCCAACGCCGACGTCGAGCCCGACGTGCTCCCGGGTGCCCCGGGTAGTGCATCTGCGGACGCCAACTCGGCTGGTGCAGCTGGACTCGGCGGTGGCGCAGTCATCCTGCGTGCCGACGACGCCCTGATCATCGACGGTGCCGTCACCGCCGACGGCGGAAACGGTGCCGGCAACCTGTCCGGTGTCTGCGACGCCGACCCGGACGACAACGGCATCCCCGGTTCGCAGACCTACGACCACGACAACAACGCCGGTACCCCGCAGATCCCGCTGCCGACGCTCGATCCCCCCTACGAACACACCGGCGTCATCGGCGCCGGCGGTGGCGCCGGTGGCGGCATCGTGTTCGAGGCACGTCATCTCGTCGACCTCGGCGGGGCAACCATCTCCGCTGCCGGCGGCAACGGTGGCGCCGGTCGCCTCGGTGCCGGTGGCGGCGGCGCCGGCGGCGTGGTCAAGGTCCTCGCACCCACCCAGACCGGTACCGGTGGCCTCGCCACCGGCGTCGTGGCCGGGCTCAACGGGGCCGACGGCGGTTGTGCCGACGTCCCGCAGACTGCGAACCCGATCGACAACGACGGCACCGCCCCCGACGGCGATCCGTGGGAGACCGACGGCGTGGTCGTCATCGACCAGCCTCCGTTCGCCCAGCTGACGCCGTACGGCGACTTCTGGTGGGCCGGCGGCGCCGGGGCACCGGCTCCCATCACCGGATGGATCGAAGGCGGCGGCGGTCCCGGGAACGTCACCGTGCACACCTGTGCAGCGCGACTCCCGACCTCGGCCGGGCCCGCCTCGGCCGGTGCGCTGGTCAACTCGTTCCTCATCCCCGAGGCCGACGTCAACGGCAACGCCGCACCAGGGAGCACGCTCCCGACGGCGGCCAACCCCTGTGGCGCTCGTGCGGGAAGCACCATCGTCGAACTCGACGATGATCACGTCTTCTCCGGTGCGGTCGCTCCGGAGGACGCCGGTGCGGGCATCGAGTTCGGCCCGAACGTGTCCGGCTACTACGGCCTCTACACCACGGCAGTCCGTGGCTCGGAGGTCGAGGACATCAACGGCGTGGAGTGGATCATCGGCGTCGACGCCGACCGACCCACGATCAACGTCACCGCTCCGGCGGCCAACGAGGTCGTCACCAAGGCGGTCGTCACGCTCGAGATGACCGTGGCCGACCAGGCCGACCTGTCGGGTCTCGACTTCACCGAGTGCTTCGTCACCGGTGACACCGACTGGCGGGTCTGCAACGACGGCGACGCCATCCTCCTGCGGGGCGGCAACGGGCCGAACACGATCCAGGTCCGTGGCTACGACGAGGCCGGCAACGTCTCGTTGACCGCTGCTCGGACCGTGATCCTCGACCAGGATGCGCCCGAGGGCACCGCCACGCTCGTGCCGGGCACGCCCGACGGGAACGCCGGTTGGTACCGCAATGCGCCGGCCATCGCGCTCGGTGGCTACTCGGCCGCCAGCCCGGCCGACGACCGCCCGTTCGTGTACGCCTTCGACAACGGCCTCGAGACCCTGTGCCCGGTGAGCGGTTCCGCCACCTGCACCGTGTCGTCGACCGAGGTCGGCAACCTGTCGACCGGTGAGCACACCTTCCGGTACTCGGCCGTCAACGCCGCAGGAGTGCGCTACCACGACGACAACGATCCGAACACCCCGTCACCGATGCCGTCCACCACGTTCCGCCTCGATGCCGAGGCGCCCACCGTGGTGCTGGCGACGGTGCCCACGGAAGCGGAGCGCGACTTCGGCGGCGACGACTGGTTCGACGTCCGTCCGTTCCTCGTCCTGTCGGCCATCGATCAGGTCGGCGGCTCTGGTGTCGATCTGCTCGAGTACCGCATCGGTGCAGGGCCGTGGACCGACTACGACCCGCTCGCACCCCCGATCGCACCCACCGGTGTGACCACGGTGCAGTACCGAGCCACGGATGTCGCCGGCAACACCGCCGGCCCGTTCGGCCAGCTCATCCGGGTCGACGAGAACGCACCGACCCTGACCCTCGCCGCAGCCGGGGCGCCCGACGGCGCCAACGGCTGGTACGTCTCGGCTCCCACCATCACGGTGGACGGCTACGACGACGGCACGGGTGTCGGTGCCGACAGCGACCGCTTCCGATTCCGGATCGACAACGACGGCTACGTCGAGTGCGACCCGACCTGTGGCGTCGTCCCGACGCTCGAGACCGGCCAGCACCTGGTCCACGCCTCGGCGGTCGACCGGTTCGACAACCGATCGGGTGAGTCCACGATCGCCGTCGACGTCGACCTCGAAGCGCCCGAGACCGATCTGCGGATCGCTCCCGGAGCACCGGCCGGCGCCAACGACTGGTTCCTGAAGGAGCCGTTCGTCGAACTGGTGTCGGTCGATCCCGGCGAGGGTTCCGGCGTGGAGGCGATCCACTTCGTCCTCGACGGCGCCCCCGCAGCCGAGTACACCGGTCCGTTCACGATCGAGCCCGGCAGTCACACGCTCTGCTTCTCGGCGACCGACGTCGCCGGCAACGTCGAGCCCACGTCGTGCGCGACCTTCCTCGTCGACATCGACGATCCGGACGCAGGCGTCGCCGGACCGGCTGTGCCGGCGAGCGGTCACCACACCGCACCCATCGTGGTCACCGCGACGGGAAGCGACACCCTGCCGGGCTCCGACGTCGACTCGGCGTTCGATCCCGACCTCGGCGACCTGTGCGACGCCGGCCGACTCGCCGAGGACCCGACGAGCCCGTCGGGTCAGTGCGTCTCGGTCGACGGCTCACCGTTCGTGCCGGTCACCGGGCCGATCACCCTCGGCGAGGGCGTGCACTCGGTGCGCACCTTCACCGTCGACGTCGCCGGACGCCGTAGCCCGATCGTCGAGGAGGTCCGGTCGATCGACCGCTCCGCCCCGTCGATCGAACTCCGGACCCTGCCCCCGCTCCCGGCCCGCAACGGCTGGTTCCGGGCGGAGCCGATCGTGGTCCTCCGGGCCGTGGACGGTGCCCAGGGCAGTGGCGTCACCGGGATCGAATACCGCATCGACGGCGGTACCTGGACCGACTACGTCCGCCCCTTCGAGATGGACGAGGGCGACCACACGGTCGACTACCGGGCCACGGACGCCGCCGGGCTGGTCACCAACGGATCGGCGGCCATGCCCGTCGACCTGACGGCACCGGTCATCGTCCCCCGCAAGCCCTCGCCCAAGATCTGGAGCCGCTGGTTCGGCCCCGACGAGGCCGAGCTGCGTTGGCGGGTGACCGAGAACCTGGCGGGCTCGGTGGAGATCACCGTGATCGTCCACGACCTCACGGGCAACGTCGTGCGGATCCTCGACGGTGGCACCCACACGGTGACGCCGGGGACCCCGCTCGACGGCGCGACCCTCTGGGACGGCGAGAACCGGACCCTCACCGGACTGGTGCCCCTCGGCGTCTACTTCTACCGGGTGGTCGCGGTGGACGAGGCCGGAAACGTCGCTCACAGTGGTGAGTCGGCACCGATCCAGATCAAGCTGTTCTGACTCGACCGACAGAACCCATCGATTCGCCCGTTCCACCGAACAGGCCGACCCCGACACCGAGGAGCGAGATGAGCGACGTGCAGACCGAGGTGCCCTCGGGGCCGCCGAGCGCGGACGAACCACCCGAGGCCCCCGCGTCCGGACGTCCACGCCGCTGGTGGCTGGTCGCGCTGGTGGTCGGGGCGGTCGCAGTCGTCGTGGCCCTGGTCGTGTTCGCCGGTGGTGACGACGACGACGGTCCGGCCAGCCCGACCAACACGACACCCGTACCCGACGTGGTGACCCCGAACCTCGACGACGCCGGGGCCGAGCTCGCCGAACTCCTGGCGCTGGGTCGCGACCAGACGGTCCATGCCGTGTACCGGACCGCTGGCGGCGACGACGTGACGCTCGAGCTGTGGCGAAAGGACGGCAAGGTCCGTCAGGACACGCACGTCGAGGCCGACGGGTCGACCGCCGACACCGCCGGTTTCCTGGTCGACGGCGAGTCGATCACGTGCAGCCGCCGCGACGACAGCGACTGGACGTGCTCCCAGGCCGTCGCCGAGACGTCGCCCGACGGCATCTTCGGATCGGTGCTCGAACAGTTGGCCGGCGTCGATGTCGAAGCCCGGGATGACACCATCGACGGCGCCGATGTCCGATGCTTCACCTTCGGCGCGGCCGACGGCGACGGCGAGGTGTGCGTGACCGAGGCCGGCACCCCGGTCCGCGCTGCTGTGGGCGACACGGCGATCGAGCTCGTCGAGTCCGACGGCGACGTCGACGACGACATCTTCGACCCGCCGGCCGAGATCTCGAGCGCCGAGTGACCCTGCCCCCGGCGTCCGCGGTCGAACCCCGACACGGGCGCAATGCCACGGTCGCGCTCGTGGCGTCGGCCACCGGCATCGTGGTGCCGATCCTCGGCCCGGTCGTCGGCGTGGCGCTCGGCATGCGGACGTTGTGGAGCCTCCGCGACCGGACGCCGAACGACGCCAGCCGCCAGGCCATGATCGCCGTCGGCATCGGCCTCGGCGCGATCGCGGTGCCGATCATCGTCGTCGGGCTCGTCAAGGCTGACGACTGGACGTTCGCACCGTTGGTGGCCGCGTTGGGGATCCTCTCTGTCGTCCTTGCTGCGGCACTCCGTCTCGGTGGGATGGGTGCAGGTGCGGCGGCTGCGACGGTCGCGGGTACGGTCGCCGGCGTGTCCCTGCTCGCCGTGGGTGCGATCGTCGCCGTGGTCGCCATCGGTTGGCTGTTCGTCCTCCTCGTCCGTGAGTTCTTCGCTGCGCTCTTCGGCGCCACGATCCCGTCGGTGGTCTAGATGTCTCGTATGCGCATGATCATCGGAGGCGTCGTCATCGCCCTCGTCGCCGCCGGCGTCGGGTTCGCGTTGGGCGGGATCAGCAACGGTGACGACGACACCACCGCACTCGACTCGTCCAGCACGACCGCAGGTCCTGCCGGTCCGATCACCGACGACACCACCGACACCACCACCGCTGACGGCGGTGAGCCCGATGTCGATGTCATCGCTCCGCCGACGACGATCGACACCACCGGCCTCGAGAGCGACGCCCTGGCCCTCGCCGAGGCGATCAACTTCGCCGCCGGTCTCGAGTACCACGCCCGGTACGAGGGCGAGGTCCGTGGCGACCAGGACACGACCATCGCGGTCGAGGTCTGGCGCCGGCTCCCGCGGGCCCGTCGCGACACCACCATCACCGGTACCGACGAACTCCACACCCTCGAGTTCCGGTTGCCTGACGGTCTCTACGGCTGCATCGGCGCACCGCCCGACGTCGAGTTCTCGTGCTTCGACTCGCCCGGCGGCTCCGTCGACCCGAGCGACCCGGTGCTCGGCGCCGTCGATCCGCGCGGCGGCCTCGTGATCTCCCGCAAGGGCGAGTTCGCCGGCGAGCCGGTCGACTGCTGGGAGGTCGAGTCACTCGACGATCCCACCACCGCCTTGTGCGTCGATGCCGACGGCATCCCCGTCGTGATCGACGGTGGCGACGGCCGCCTCCTCCGGACACTCCTCGATCAGGAGATCGACAGCACCGACTTCGAGATGCCGGCCGAGGTCGGCGCCACCTGACCCAGCCCCCGGCCACGACCACGGCGTGTCACGATGGCCGCATGGGACGACGTTTCAAGAAGGGCGACCGAGTCATCATCACCGAGGGTGACTTCCGCGGTCAGTGGGGGACGATCGAGGACAAGGACATCATCGGTGACGAGATCGACGTGATCCTCGGCGAGGACGGACGCAAGATCCGTACGCACGAGGCCCACGTCGACAAGGTCGACGACTGACCAGCGCAGCTATTCGATGCCGTGATCGACGGCGAAGCGCACGAGTTCCTGGCGCCGGTTGAGGTGCAGCTTCGACAAGATGTTGCGCACGTGGTTCTCGACCGTCTTGGGGGAGATGAACAGCGTCTCGCCGATCTCCTTGTAGGTGTGCCCGCGGGCCACGTACTGGAGCACCTCTCGTTCGCGGTCGGACAGCACCTCGACGGGTCCGCTGGCCTTGGCGAGACGTCGGAACTCGCCCAGCACCAGCGACGCCAGCTGCGGTGAGAAGACCGGCTCGCCCTTGGCCGCCTTCCACAACTCGTTGCGCAACTCCTCCGGGGGCGTGGTCTTGACGAGGTAGCCCTGGGCGCCGGCGGCCACGGCGTCGAGCAGGTCGCGTTCGGCCTCGGACACGGTCAGGATCACGATGCGGGTCGACTCACCGCAGGCCTTCGCGACCTTGATCCCACCACCGGGCATGTTGAGGTCGCACACCACGAGGTCGGGTCGGTGCGAGGCGATGGCCTCGATCGCCTCGTCGGCGTCGGCGGCTTCGGCCACGACGTGGAAGTTGGACCCCAACTCCGACCGGAGACCCGACCGCCAGATCGCGTGGTCGTCGGCCAGGACGACCCGGACCGGCCCGAGGTCCGAGGACCGCGACGGGGACGGAGCGGGGGTGTCGGGCATGGGGGACAGGGTACGAGAGCGGGCTCCGGTGCACGTCGGACGCCGGCGTGCCTATCCTCCGAACAACGGGCGAAGTCAGGAGCGGGCATGTCCAAGCGCGTAGCGGGATCGGTCGCGGCGGTCGCCGCCATGGTGTGCATGGCGGTGGTGCTGGTCGCTCCGACGGCCCGCGCGGGGCTGGCCCCGCCCTCGCTCCACGCCTTCTGCTCCGACGAGGACCACTCCGGCGCGCCCTACGAGGACCCGAACGGCGGCCCACCGCTGACCGACCCGTTCAGCGTGATCCCCTTCGGCGGATCGCTCGATGGCCTGCCGTCGATGGCCGAACTGAGCGACCCGATGTTCCTGATGGACGCCAGCGGCCCGTCGGGCGAGGAGCTCTCGTACGAGGGCCCGATCATCGACCAGAACCTGTTCCAGGGGATCCTGGGCATCAACCAGGGCGGCGACTACCAGATCACGGAGTTCACCGCGACCGGGACGACAGCCGACGGGCCGGTCTCGTTCGAGATCCCGCCGGCCGACTTCCCCGACGGCGGGGTGATGAGCGTCACCTTCGACGCCGAGGTGCCGTGCGATGCCACGACCGTCGAACCGGGAACGCCGGCGGGGTCGTCGCCGACCGAGTCGACGGCATCGACCGTCGAGTCGACGGAACCACCGTCGACCGAGGCGCCGTCGACCGACGTCGAGATCGCCGTCGGCGACCCGCCGGGTGAGTCGACGTTCCGTCAGTTGTTCATCGTCCCCATCGTGCTCGGCGGGCTGCTGATCATCGTGGGCGTGTGGGTGTACTCCCGTACCCGTGAACGAGGGACCGCGCCGCCGGTCACGTCGACACCCCCGCCACCGGTGCCGACGCCCGACCAGTGCGACTGGGCGGCGTACTACGACAACGGCTCACGTCGGGTGCCGCTGCGGACCGCGACCGGCCATGAATGCTGCGTCTACGTGGTGTCGATGACGTCGGCCATCGTCGATGCCCAGATCACCGCCAAGGGTCGCCAGGCTCCGGACACACTCGACGGCGTCGACGATGCGGTCGATGGTCGTCTGCGCATCTTCGACCACGGCTTCGAGTTCCGCGGTCTCGACCTCTGGTCGTGGGCGTCGGCGCGATCGGGACCCGCCGGCCGTCTCGACTGGATGCAGTCGGGCCCCTCGGCCAACTGGCCGAGGACCGAGGGTGCGCCTCCATCGGTGCCCGAGGACTACCGGCCTCAGTTCCGTGCGCACGAAGAGGCGCCGGACGCTGCCATCTCGGTCCGGTACGACGAGGTCAACCGGCTCCGGATCGTGTTGGAAGCCGGCTGCCCGGCACACGAGAACCGCTACGACGCGTCCGGCGACGGGATCGGTGACCTCCAACTCAACGCGCAGTGCGGCAACACCGAACCATCGCCCGAGTGCCCCGTCGAGATCGACGCGCTCACGTACTCGCAGTCGGCGGTGGTCGGTGACCTCCGCTATGCGCTCGACATCCAGACTCCGGGCACCCCGGACGAGGTCGAGGGAACGAGCGGCCTCGATGTCCGCGAGGTCGACGGGATCACGTTCACGGGGAGTCACGTCGACACCCACGATCACGACACGCAGGCGACGCAGACCGTCCAGGGCTCCACGACCGGGAACTCCCCGACGACCACCACTCGGGCGGACACCTTCGAGATGAAGGTCGACAACCTCGCGGTCCACGACGCCGCCGTCACCGTCCCTGCCAGGGTGTTCGACACGACCGAGGCCGTCACTGCCGACGTCTACACCGACTTCCGTCATGACATCACGGTGGATGCCGCGATGACGCGGACCACGTGTGCGCCGCCGGGGTCGTCGTGCTGCGGGCACACGGCGTGCGCGTGCGCCCCGGCCCTGAAGGTCTCCTTCACCAAGGGCGGCGATGCGTGGATCGACTGCGACGGGACCCGCCACCTGATCAACCGGAACAACTTCGGGACGATGTTCGGGCTCGCGCTCGGCGCCGAGGCGAACTGGGAGCTGGGATGACTCCACGGACCGGACCGGCACTCATCGTGGCCGGCGTCGTGCTGGTGGTCGGGGGACTCGTCGGCGGATTCGTCTTCGCCGAGGAGTCGGGCGACGAAGTCGAGACGGCGTCGACGACCACGACCACCGTCACCACGACCACGACCACCGTCACCACGACGACGTTCGACCGGGCGTCGCTGATCGACCACGAAGCGGTTGCGGCCTTCTACGGCGTCTTCGTCGATGCCGTGCACGTCCACGACGTCGGGACCCTCATCGACCGTCTGCACCCGGTGGTGTTCGAGCTCTTCGGGGAAGAACAGTGCCTCGACTTCGTCGGCCAGCGGTTCAACAACCCGGAGTTGTCGATGGAGGTGGTCGAGGTGGGCCCGCCCGAGACCTGGACCTGGGAGATCGACGGTCGGACCGTCGACGTGGACGACACCGTCACGGTCACCCTCATCCAGATCGAGGAGGTCGACGGTGCGCCGGCGACGATGGAGGTGCACCTCGCGCTCGACGGCGACGACGTCGCGTGGTTCACGGACTGCGGCGACCCGATCTGATCGGGACGGAGATCCGGACCTCGGTGCCGCGACCCGGGTTCGGATCGATCTCCACCGAGCCGCCGACGTCGAGAATCCGGCCCCGGATCGACTGCGTGGTGCCGATGCCCTCGTCCGTCGTCGACGGGTCGAACCCCTGGCCGTCGTCCTTCACCGAGCACAGCACGCCGTTCTCGGACGGTTCCGCATAGACCGTGATGACACGTGCACCGCCGTGTTTCGCGGCGTTGGTGCACGCCTCGCCGACAGCGCCGGCGACGGCCTCGACGGTCGCGGGTCCGAGGTCGGGGACGTCGGGCGCCATGACCACGCGGATGGTCGTGCGGTCCCGACGTTCGGCGCGTGCGGTCACGTGGCGGATCGCCGCACCCAGATCCCCTCCGCCGTCGGCCACGCCGACACCGAAGAGGTATTCGCGGAGTTCTCGTTCCTGTTCCCGTGCGAGATCGGCCAGCTGCTCGTCGTCGGATCGCCGCTGCACGGCGGCGAGGGTCTGGAGCACTCCGTCGTGGAGCGTCCGGGCGACCTCGTCACGAGCCCGGGTGAGCGCGATCTCCTCCTCGGCCGCGATGAGGCGGCGGGACGCGTAGCCGGCCATGGCGCCGGCCATCGTGTAGAGGAACAGTGTCGACGTGCGCGACAAGATCTCGCCGAAGGTCCAGGTCGATCCCTCGAGCGCATCGCCGACCGCGTTCGCGATGCCGACGACGACGCCGGCGGCCGCACCGCTGCGGGCGCCCCAGCCGATCGCGACGCTGAGCACGCTGGTCAGCGGCCACGACGACCCGAGCGAGAGTGAGTGCGGTCCGTCGAAGACGACGCCGTCGCCGACCGCCAGCGCTGCCGCGACCCCGACGTCGATCGCGAGTGGCTTCCGTCCCAACAACGCGGTGGCGCCCTCGGTCCGCAGTCGCAGCGACCACACCACCGTCACGACGGTGGCCGCACCGACGAGCACGACCGCGGCCCAGGTTCGGTCGACGTCCTGCCGGGTCGCCACGAGGATCGCGACCAGCCACACCAGGCACGCGACACGGAACGCGGTCAGGCCGGTGATCAGGCTCCGGACGAGCGGCGAGTCGTGCACGGCCGCATCGTGTCACGAGACCGGTGTCGGTGCCGCCGGATACCCTGTACCCCGTCCCGAGACTCGGCGTGCGGGCCGCCCGACCCGCGTCTGCAGGAGTAGGGATGTCCGCAACCGAAGCCGAACGCCACGAGCTCTACGAGCTCGCACGGCACCATGTGAACGACCGCTATGCCGAGCTGATGATGAAGTCGCTTCCTCCAGAACCCGAACGTCTCGCAACCAAGGACGACGTCGCGTTCGCCCAGGCCGCAACCCGAGCCGACATGGCCGAGTTGCGTACGGAGCTCAAGGGCGACATGGCCGAGATGCGTGTTGAACTCAAGGGCGACATGGCCGAGATGCGTGTTGAACTCAAGGGCGACATGGCCGAGATGCGCGCCGAGCTCGTCGATCGGATCGAGGCGGCCACCACGCGGTCGACGCGGACGATCGTGTTGAGCTTGGTTGGTTCCGTCACGGCGATGTCGATCGCCAACACCTTGACGATCGCCCTCACACGTTGACGGCGGGCTACCCCGCGGCGGCAGCGACCATCGTGAGCAGGTGGTCGGCGCCGTCGGCGAGGGTCGTGGCGCCGACCGACGGTCCGAGGTCGTCGAGCGCGGACTTCGCCTCGGCGACGTAGTCCTCGGCACGAGCGATGGTCGCGGCGACGCCGCCGGATGCGATCACCAGATCGCGCGCCCGGTCACGTTCCGGCCCCTCGATGGGGGTTCCCAGGAGCGATCGGAGCTCGTCGCCGGCGTCGGTGGTGAGCGCGTGGAGGACGGGCAGGTTGTAGACGCCCTCGGTGATGTCGTGGCCGGCGGGCTTGCCCAGCTCCTCCTCCGTCGACACCAGGTCGAGCACGTCGTCGACCAGTTGGAAGGCCATGCCGAACGAGCTGCCGTAGGCGGTGAGGGCGTCGACATGCGTGCGGGGGAGGCCGCCGACGATCGCGCCGATTCGACACGCGGTCGCGTAGAGCGAGGCGGTCTTGCCGTCGATCGCGCCGAAGTAGGCGTCCTCGCTGCGGTCCACCTGGTAGGCGAAGCGCAGTTCGAGGATCTCGCCCTCACACAGGCGACCGATCGTCTGGGCCAGCAACTCAGCGACCTCGGTGCCGAGGCGGGCGGCGATCTCGGAGGCCTTCGCCAGGAGAAAGTCGCCGGCGAGGATTGCGGTCAGGTTGTTCCACCGCACGTTGACCGACTCGACGCCCCGACGGCTGTCGGCCTCGTCGATCACGTCGTCGTGGTAGAGCGAGCCGACCTGGACCAACTCGACGGCCACGCCGCCGTCGATGACGTCGAGCGTGATGCCCGAGCCGCCCGTGTCGACGCCGGTCGAGGCAGCCAACACGCCGAGCATGGGCCGCAGTCGTTTCCCGCCAGCGCGGATGAGATGGGTCGTCATCTCGGTGAGGTGTGCATCGTCGGTGGTGACGCTGGCGAGGAGCCGCTCGTCGATCGTCGCGAGATGCGTTCCGGCCTCGGGGAACGACAGCAGCGGGTTCGCCATGCGGCGAGGTTATCGGTGGCGCCCGCGGAAACGAGAGCGAGAGACCGGAGTCACGACCCCGGGCGCTCGGTGCCGTCGGGGCGATGGACCATCTCGGGCGTGATCGCGTCGGGCGTGTAGCGCACGGTGGCGTTCCACAGCAGCCAGTTGTCGACGCCGAGGTCGCGTGCCGCCTGGATCTGGGCGCGGACCTCTTCGGGTCCGTAGGGGATGCCGATCGAGAAGTCCTGGACCCACAGGTTGAAGGCGACCCCGGATCCGGCCGCCTTGCGCTGGAAGTCGGACAGCGACTTCTCGACGATGTCGTAGGGCTGCGCGTTGGGGTGGTCGACCCGGTACTCCCCGCGGACCCAGTGCGACGGGTAGAGCATCGGTGCGATGTAGTCGACGTTGCGGGCGATGCCCGGCACCGGTTGGCCGATGGCGTCGGGGTTGCGGGCGGCGATGCCGAAGAGCGACGCACCCTGGTAGACGCACCGGTCGCGGACCATCCGGCCGGACTCGGCCAGGAACGACACGACGTTGTCGTTGACCGCTCGCTTCTCGGCCTCGGGCGACGGGTCGGCCACCTGGAGACCGGGGAAGACCATGCCCTCGATGTCGCCCTCGGGGCGGCGGACGTAGTCCCAGAGGATCTCGTCGACGCCGCGGTCGATCGCCTCCTCGGCCAGGTCGATGTTGTACTTGCGGACATCGGCGTTGGCGACGTTGGTGAAACCGCCGTACTTCGAGAGGGCGGCGCCGTCGTTGTCCTGGATGACGTAGTCCATCCTCCCGTTGGTCTCGGCCCACGCCGCGAGTGGCCCGTCGCGGAAGGCGACGACGCGCCCGATCACGCGCACGCCCTTGGCGTGGAGGAGGTCGATGGCGTCCTTCAGGACGTACTCCTGGCGGACCGCGCCGATCTCGTGCGCCAGGTCGACGTCGGTGTCGTAGCCGACGATCCCGCCCTCGTCCTTGATGTCGAGTTCGACCGCTGAGACCTTTCCGGCGTCGACCAGGGCGAGCACGTGTTCGCGGAGGGGGTCATAGCCCCAGGCCGCTGCGGTGACGTGGATGCCCTGCGTCGACGGGTACTCGACCGGGATCACGATCTCGGCCGCAGCCTTGTTGCCGGCCTGATCCTCCGCTGTGAGCAGGACTGGTCCGAGCGGCGCCTGGTCGAACTCGAGCGTGAACGACCCGTTCTCGTCGACCTCGGCGTCCTCGCCGTCGATCTGGAAGCTGGCGAGTCCGGTCTCGATCCGTCCGGTGACCGACACGGGCGTGCAGATCGGCGCGGCGGGTTGCGGGGAGACGACGTCGATGAACGGCGGCGTGCCGTCGACGGCGAAGGTCCAGGTGAACTTGGCGTCGTCGAGCAGCGGCCGGCCGATCGACATCGCGAGTACGTGGACGCCCTCCTCGAGCGGCGGCGGATCCCACGTGATGCCGGTCTCGGAGACCTCGTGGGTCTCGTCGTCGAGTTCCACTCCGTCGAAGAACACGGTCGGGGTCACGCCGGCTTCGAGGTCGAGTTGTTCGATGTCGATCTCGATGTGGAGGTCCGACGCCTCCTCCAGGGTCAGCTCGGCCTGGTCCTCGATGCCGGTGATGACGACGTCGACCCGGGTCGCGTCCCAGAACTTCTGCCAGACGAAGAACCCGAGCAGCGCGAAGCCGAGCGCGATGAGCAGCGTCGACCACGGGATCGAGCGGGGTTGGCGCCGGGGGCTCCAGGCCTTCGGCCCGCTGCTGCGGCGTCGGAAGGGCCGACGGGGCTCCGGTCGGCGGCCGCGCCGGGGGTCGCCGATGAGCGGCGGCCGGAACTGCGGTCCGCCCGGAGAACTGGAGCGTCGGCCCGAGCGTCCGGAGGATCCGGCGCCCGGGATGCCCCGCAGGTGGGTGGGGTGGTCGGAGGGCATCAGGATCGGAGTGGGCCCGGGGACGGGAGCGTGAGCGACCCGGAGCGTCGTACGAGGCTATCGACGCCATGTCGGACATTCCATGCGCGCCCACGTCGCTGCGGTGATGAACGCTCCCGGGGCAGGGTTACACTCGTCCCACGGAGCCCCCGTCAGAACCAGCTCCCGAGAGATCGGGAGGGAGGCAGAGTCTTGTTCGAACGCTTCACCGATCGTGCCCGCCGAGTCGTCGTACTCGCGCAAGAAGAGGCACGGCTGCTCAACCACAACTACATCGGGACCGAGCACATCCTGCTCGGGCTCATCCACGAGGGTGAGGGCGTCGCCGCCAAGGCCCTCGAATCGTTGGGCATCAGCCTCGAGGCCGTGCGCAGCCAGGTCGAGGAGATCATCGGACAGGGCGGCTCGTCGCCGTCGGGGCACATCCCCTTCACCCCTCGGGCCAAGAAGGTCCTCGAGCTGTCGCTCCGCGAGGCGTTGCAGCTCGGCCACAACTACATCGGGACCGAGCACATCCTCCTCGGCCTGATCCGCGAGGGCGAGGGCGTGGCCGCCCAGGTCCTCGTCAAGCTCGGCGCCGACCTGTCACGGGTCCGCCAGCAGGTCATCCAGCTCCTGTCCGGCTACCAGGGTTCCGGCACGGCCGGTCCCGGCGGTGCCGGCGGGCGGGGCGAGAAGGCGGGGGCTGCCGCGGGCTCGACCAGCGGCGACACGCCGTCGGGATCCCTCGTGCTCGACCAGTTCGGCCGCAACCTGACCCAGCTCGCCCGCGACAAGGAGGTCGACCCGGTCATCGGTCGCTCCCGCGAGATCGAGCGCGTGATGCAGGTGCTCAGCCGCCGCACCAAGAACAACCCCGTGCTCGTGGGCGAGCCCGGCGTCGGCAAGACCGCCATCGTCGAGGGCCTGGCCCAGAAGATCGTGGCCGACGACGTGCCCGAGACGCTGCACAACAAGCAGCTCTACACGCTCGACCTCGGTGCCCTCGTGGCCGGTTCCCGCTACCGCGGTGACTTCGAGGAGCGCCTCAAGAAGGTGCTCAAGGAGATCCGCACCCGCGGCGACATCATCCTCTTCATCGACGAGCTCCACACCCTCGTGGGTGCCGGCGCCGCAGAAGGCGCCATCGACGCCGCCAGCATCCTCAAGCCGATGCTGGCCCGCGGTGAGCTCCAGACCATCGGTGCGACCACCCTCGACGAGTACCGCAAGCACCTCGAGAAGGATGCCGCCCTCGAGCGTCGCTTCCAGAAGATCGTGGTCGAGGAGCCCTCCGTGGCCCACACCATCGAGATCCTCAAGGGCCTGCGCGACCGCTACGAGCAGCACCACCGGGTCACGATCACCGACCAGGCACTGGTGGCCGCGGCCAACCTGGCCGACCGCTACATCTCGGACCGCCACCTCCCCGACAAGGCCATCGACCTGATCGACGAGGCCGGCTCGCGTCTGCGCATCAAGCGCATGCAGACCCCGCCCGACTACAAGGAGCTCGAGAACGAGCTCGCCGGCGTGGTCGAGCAGAAGAAGGCCGCCGTCGAGTCCCAGGACTTCGAAGAGGCCGGTCGTCTGCGCGACAAGGAGAAGGAACTCCTGGCCCAGAAGGAGGCGAAGGAGGTCGAGATCAAGGACTCCGGCGTCGACCTGTTCGACGAGGTCGACGAGGAAGCCGTCGCCGAGGTCCTCTCGGTGTGGACCGGCATCCCCGTCTACAAGCTCACCGAGGAGGAGACCCAGAAGCTCCTCAACATGGAAGACGAGCTCCACAAGCGGGTCATCGGTCAGGAAGACGCCATCAAGGCCGTCAGCCAGGCCATCCGCCGCACCCGGGCCGGTCTCAAGGACCCGAAGCGCCCGAGCGGTTCGTTCATCTTCCTGGGCCCGTCCGGCGTCGGCAAGACCGAGCTCGCCCGCACGCTGGCCGAGTTCCTCTTCGGCGACGAGTCGGCGATGATCAGCCTCGACATGTCCGAGTACATGGAGAAGCACACCGTCTCGCGCCTCGTCGGTTCGCCTCCGGGCTACGTCGGGTACGAAGAGGGCGGCCAGCTCACCGAAGCGGTGCGCCGCAAGCCGTTCTCGGTCGTGCTCTTCGACGAGGTCGAGAAGGCCCACGTCGACGTGTTCAACACGATGCTGCAGATCCTCGAGGAGGGTCGCCTCACCGACGCACAGGGTCGCTCGGTCGACTTCCGCAACACCGTGCTGATCATGACCTCCAACCTCGGCACCGCCGACCTGCGCAAGCAGTCGGTGGGCTTCGGCAAGGCCGACGAGGCCGTCTCCTACGAGAAGATGAAGGAGAAGGTCCACGACGCCCTGAAGGAACACTTCCGGCCCGAGTTCCTGAACCGCATCGACGAGACGATCGTCTTCCACGAGCTGTCCAAGGACGAGGTCATCCAGATCGTCGACAACTTCGTCGCCAAGCTGGCCATCCAGATGGAGGGCCAGGGCATGGGCATCGTGCTCACGCAGGCCGCCAAGCTCTACGTCGCCGACAAGGGCTACGACCCCACGCTCGGCGCTCGTCCGCTGCGTCGTGCGATCCAGCGCTTCGTCGAGGACCCGCTGTCGGAAAAGCTCCTCTACAAGGAGTTCCGCGCCGGCGAGATCGTCACCGTCGACGTCGAGCACGATCCGGAGACCGACCAGGACGTCATCGTCTTCCGCTCCGAGGAGGGCTTCGAGCCCCCCACGGTCGAAGAACTCGAAGCCGCCGCCGACGCCTGACTCCAGGGCCCATTGAGCCGGCCGAGGTCACCTCGTAGGCTCGGGCCCGTGGGGAAATCGAGGTACTGGCGGATGACGCGACCCCTGGTTGGCTGGGTCGCGGTCGTGATGGCGTTGCTCGCCGCCACGATGCTTGCTCCCCTTCCGGCATCTGCCGCACCGCCTCCGAGCCTCCGCGACGTTCCCGTCGACGTCGAGGCGCAATCCCCGGATCGAACGCCGATCGGCCTGCCGCGATCGACGCCTTCGCGGATTCCCGCCAGCGAGGAGCCGACGTCGGTGGTCGTGGAATTCGAGCGCGGTGCTGTTGCCGCGAGCGCAGCCGAGTCGGTCGGAGGGGAGGTCCGCATGCGGATCGCCGACACGGACTCCGTGGTCATCGACACTGATGGGCGAAACGCCGAGGAGGTCGCTGCTGAACTCGAGGCCAGGCCGGACGTCGTTCGCGCCGAACCGAACGGAATTGTCTCCGCGAGCGACACGCCCAACGACCCGAGGTACTCCGACCAGTCCGCTGCCTTCGACCAGATCCGTCTGGGCGATGCCTGGAGGATCGAGACGGGATCGCCATCCGTGGTCGTGGCCGTGCTGGACAGCGGGGTGGACGCTGGTCACCCAGATCTCGTCGGCCGAATCGTCCCGGGGTACAACGCCTTCGACGGAACCGCCGACACGGCCGACGACTTCGGTCACGGCACCCTCGTGGCGGGAGTCATCGCGGCCAAGCGTGACAACGGCATCGGCGTCGCCGGGGTGGCCGGCGGAGGAGCGATGATCATGCCGGTCAAGGTGCTCGACTCGTTCGGGGACGGCACCGACGCGACCGTGGCGAGCGGAATCCGATGGGCCGCCGAGCACGGCGCTGACGTCATCAACCTGTCGTTGAGCCGACTGGGGACCAGCGAGACGATCGACGACGCCGTCACCTTCGCGCTCGATCACGATGTGGTCGTCGTCGCTGCCACCGGGAACGACGCTGTCAACGCCCCCTCGGTTCCGGCTGGATCGCCCGGCGTGGTCGGTGTGGCGTCCACCGACAGCGACGGGAACTTCTCGTGGTTCTCCACCTACGGATTCCAGGTGGATCTGACTGCTCCTGGAATGGGCATCACGTCGACCGAGGCCGGCGGCGGCTATGCGACCGAGGACGGGACGTCGTTCGCCGCTCCGCTGGTCGCGGGCGCGGCAGCCCTGATCCGGAGTCGTCATCCTGGCTACGACGAGTCGCGAACGCGCCTCGCGCTCCTACGCGGTGCCGAGGACCGGGGTCCCGCAGGCGTGGACGACAGTTACGGCTTCGGTGTACTCGACGTCGCTGCGTCACTGGGCGTCCTCGGGTACGAGCCGATCGGCTCGGTGCAGGCCCCGGAGGTGGATCCTGAACCCAACGACCTTCCCGTTCTCGCCAGCGAGACGACGGCGACCAACTCTGGGTCGATCCAGGTGGAAGGGGACGTCGACTGGTGGAGGATCGAGGTCGCAGAGGCATCCATGGTGCGGGCGACGGTGATCCCGACGGAGTTCGATCCGGAGCGGGCCGCTGCCTTCGACCCGGTCATCGAAGCCTTCGGTGTCGAAGGGCACTCGATCGGCATCACCGATGCCCGATACACCGGCGAGGACGAGACGGTGGAGTTCGTCAGCGGTCCGGGGACCGCGCTCGTCTCGGTCAGGAACTTCCACGGATCGACGAGCGGCGGTCCCTACGACCTCCGCGTGGATGTCGTCCCGCCCGAGCCGATCGAGTGGCAGCCGCCGGAGGACGTCACACAAGGAACGGACTCCGGCGCCTACTTCGAGTCCTCGCCTGGCGATGTCGTCGGTCTCGGCGCCGCCTACTCCTACGACCTGACTGACGCCGTGTTCACGCCTCTGCTTCGAGATCTGCAGGGTCGAAGCGGGTTCTCGGTGAACATCGACGGCACGGACGACTGGGATCTGCGGTTCACGTTCCCCGATTGGCTGACCACGCTCGTCTCCGCCAACTACCCGTACCTGGCTCGAGACCCGTTCGGTCGGGAGGCGCTCGGGGCGCTCACGGTCGACGGTCCCGGGTCCGGTTGCAACGAGGTCGCCGCAGACATGACCGTCGACCAAGCCACTGTGGGCGATGGGGCGGTGCAGTCGTTCGAACTGCGGTTCCGGTATCGGTGCGAAGAGACGGGTCCGCCGCTGTACGGATGGATCCGTTGGCGCGCCGACGAGACGCCGTCACCGCCCGGGTACACGCCTGACCCCGGGGACCTGTGGCATCCCGAGCCATCGGCGGTCCCGGACGACGGCACGGCGGCGTTCTTCCAATCAGACCCGGGCGCCTGGGTGGGCAAAGGCAGGGAGTGGGGGTACTCGAAGTCCGATGCATCGTTCGTCTTCACGACGCGGGCACACGGTCTGCACGCCCAGATCCACGGCTTCGAGAAGTGGGACGTGAATCTCCAGTTGCCGGGCGATCTGGGCGTCCTGCCCGGTCTCGTCGAGATTCAATCGGGCAATCCGACCAGGGCATCGCTCTCCTTGAGCGCCGAGAGCGCTGCGTGCGGCGATGCCGTCGGCTGGGCGGTCATCGATGACATCGAGTCGGACGGCGAGGGTCTTCGGTTCGCGGAGTTCCGCTTCGCCGTCCGTTGCGGCGACGACTCGCCCGAAGAGCGTGGTTGGATCCGCTGGGATCGTGACGACCCGACAGTGCCACCCGGATACCTCGATGTCCCTGGCGGCCTCTGGAGTCCGGCACCGGGTTCGGTTCCCGAAGCAGGTTCCGTCGTTCTCTTCGACATCTCCGGTGCGGGGGAGGGGGCCGGCGAGAGTCACGTCTTCACGCCTGGAACGGGTCAGTTCGAACACCACGTGGGAGATCGCACGGTCGACATCCGCGTGCGCGACGAGGCGAACAAGCTCTGGATCGCGACGGTCCACGGCCCGTCACATCTTCCACTGATGGAGGGCTATCTCCCGGAGCTCCAGCAACGAGTCGCCCACAACCCGACGCGCGGCGGATTGTGGCTCCAGATCCCGGAGCTCGTCGACTGCCACGGGGGCGTGGCTTGGGCGGTCATCGACGACCTCGAGGCCGATGCTTCCCTCGTGACGTCGCTGATCGCTCGGTTCGAGCACCCGTGCGGTGACGACGGGCCCCTCGTGCGCGGTTTCATCCGGCTCGAGGGCGACGTGCTCACGTCATCGGGAATCCAGCAACGGACAGTCGGTGGGCCTCGGAGTGAGGGGCAGCCCACCGAGCCCGCGAGGGTCAGTGCTGCCACCGTGGTCGATGAGGCAGCAGAGAACGATGGTCCGTGGCTCCTGCATTCGACCCCTGCGCCGAGAGCAACCGTCGATCCGACCACGGGGCTTCGACTGACGTTCGGTCGATTCGTCCGCGACTCGAGCATCGACGACCAGACCGTCGTCTTGTTGGACGGAATCACCGGTTCACCCATCCCGGCGACGCTGGAGACCCATCGCCATGGTGACACCACTTCCGTGGTCATCCGCCCCGATGCCCCGCTGTCTTCGGGGATGGCGTACGTAATCGGCGTCGGGGGCATCCGTGACGTGACGTCGGGAACGATGCCGACGACGTGGGTGCCGTTCACCACCACTGGCCGACCGTTCCCGAATCCGGACATCGGCGAGCACTTCGATCCGCTCGTCGGCGACTTCAACGGTGATGTCGCCGACGACGTTCTGCTCTATCAGCCAGGTGGCGCGACCGACCTGACCCTCTTCGGCTCACGGGAGACGTTCCATGTACGACAGACGACGGTCAACGGAACCTACGAGCCCTTCACGGTCGACCTCAACGGCGACGGATTCGATGACATCCACTGGTATCGACCGGGATCGGGGGCGGACTACATCTGGTACGGATCGAGCGATGGGTTCCGAAGTGTCCCGACCACAGTCACCGGGACCTACGAGCCGTTCTCGCTCGACCTGAACGGGGATGGGTTCGAGGACATCCTCTGGTACGCGCCGGGAGGGGCTGCGGACTACATCTGGTACGGGCGGGCGGACGGTTTCCGCAGCGTCCGGACCACCGTGAACGGCACGTATCAACCGGTGACCCTCGACCTGGATGGGGATGGGTTCGAGGACATCCTCTGGTATGCGCCGGGAGGGGCTGCGGACTACATCTGGTACGGGCGGGCGGACGGTTTCCGCAGCGTCCGGACCACCGTGAACGGCACCTACCGTCCCGTCGCCGGTGACTTCGACGGCGACGGGTACGACGACATCACCTGGTATCGACCCGGCAGGGGCGCCGACTTCGTCTGGTGGGGCTCGACCGGCGGGTTCCGGTCGGAGCAGGTCACGATCAACGGCACCTATCGGCCCTCCGCCGGTGACTTCAACGGTGATGGCTACGACGACCTGCTCCTGTACGGCGTGGGGAGCGATCCGGACTTCTTGCACTTCGGCGGCCTCAGCGGGCACCTCTGAGATGGCCGCCGACGCCTGATCAGTTGTCGAGGGGGCCGTCCAGCGGTCCGAACTCGAGTTCCAACTCACCGTCGAGACGGTCGTCGTCGGCCTGTTCTTCGGCGACGGCCTCGTCCTTCGGGGGCTTGCCCTCGATCAGTTCGCCGATGACGTTGCCGACGGCGACGACGGCGCGTGCGCCGGCCGAGGGCGGTCCCGGTCGGATGCCGATGCTGGCGGAGAGCTTCTTGGGGGCGATCTCGCGGTACGAGTCGATCACCAACTCCGCGATCTCGCGCCAGTCGGTCTCGTCGTCGACGTGGATGCCGATCCAGCCCTTCGAGCCCACGTACTTGGGCATGAAGAACGGCTCGCCCTCGGCGAGGAGACTCTCCTGTTCGCCGGGTGCGGCCTTCATGGTGATCTGCGGACGACCCTGCTCGTCGACGCCGTAGCTGACGAAGATCTTGTCGCGTACCCGGAAGGTCGGATTCCCCCACGTCTCGCGTTCCGTCGCCTCGGGGAAGCCCAACGCGATGTCGCGGATCGCCTGGATGGGGTCGACGGCCATCCGTCCATGATCACATGCCTAGAGTGCCCGTTGTGTACCAGCGCATCATCGTGGGAACCGACGGATCGAAGACGGCCGCGAAGGCCGTGCAACGGGCGGTCGACATCGCCGAGAGCTCTGGCGCGTCGCTGACGATCCTCACCGCGGCCAAGCCGTCGAAGGGACAGTCCGTGGTCGACGCCGCCAAGGCCGCGCACGCCGGCTCGTCAGCCGAGATCGACACGCTGGTCGTCGACGCCGACCCCGTCTCCGCCCTCATCGAGACCGCCCGCACCGGCGGCTACGACCTCCTGGTCGTGGGCAACAAGGGGATGACCGGTGTCCGCCGCTTCCTCGAGATCGGCGCGGTGCCCAACAAGCTGTCGCACCACCTGCCCACGAGCATGCTCGTCGTACGGACGACCTGAGTGCTGCGGGCGTTGCGGGCGGTGGCCGCAGCCGTCGCCCTCGTGGTGGCGTTGGCCGGCTGTGAACTGCGGACCGAGATCAACATCGACGTGGCCGACGACGGCTCGGGCACGGTCCAGGTCGGAGCGGGCGTCGACGACGACGCGCTCGAACGCCGTCCCGATCTCCTCGACGACCTCGCGCTCGACGACCTCCTCGCCACCGGCTGGACGGCCACCGAGCCCGCCAAGGAGGCCGACGGCCTCACCTGGGTGCGTCTGACCCACGACTTCGCCCGCCCCGAGGACGTCGGGATCCTGGTCGACGAGATCGCCGGAGAACACGGGCCGTTCCGGGACTTCGCGGTCGTCCGAGACGACGGTTTCGCCGAGACCTCGTACACGTTCTCGGGCACCGTCGACTTCTCGGCCGGCGTGTCCGGACTGACCGACGATCCGGAGTTGGCCGAGGCGTTGGAAGCCGACCCCGCCGAACTCATCGAGGACGAGATCGGACAGGCCATCGACGACGTCCTCCAGGTGCAGATCGGCGTCCGCCTGCCGGGAGACGTGGTGTCGAACGCTCCCACGCAGGCGTCGAACGGGGCGCTGTGGCGTCCGTCGGTGCTCGAACGCGATGCCGTCGACCTCTCCGCCACCGGCACGCTCCAACGAACCGAGCGCTACCTGTGGCTCGCCCTCGCCGTCGCCGCCGGGTTCGCGCTGTTGTTCTTCCTCGCGATCCGTCTCGCCGCATGGCGCCGTCGCACCGGGCAGGACCCGGCGCCGGACGCCTGACCGCGTTCTCGTCACCCCTCGCGAGGACAATGCCGGGGTGGCCACCTCCAAGTCCAAGCCAAGAACCGAGTTCCGCTGCAGCACCTGTGGCGCCGGCACCCCTGTCTGGGCCGGGCGCTGTCCCGGCTGCGATGAGTGGAACACCCTGATCGAGGAGGCCCGCACCGTGGTGCGGTCGGCCACGGCGTCGAAGCGGACCCCGGCCCGGCCCATCGGCGAGGTGGCCGACCGCGACGTCCGTCCGTCGCCGACCGGCGTGCGAGAACTCGATCGTGTGCTGTCGGGAGGTCTCGTCCGGGGCTCGGTGACCCTCGTCGGCGGCGAACCCGGCATCGGCAAGTCGACGCTGCTCCTCCAGGCAGTCGCCGGTGCGGCGCGCTCGGGGGCCCGGACCCTCTACGTGACGGCCGAGGAGTCCGCTGCCCAGGTCCGGGGCCGTGCCGACCGACTCGACGCCACACCCGACGGGCTGTGGCTGGCCTCCGAGACCGACCTCGGAGCCATCGTGGGTCACCTCGACGACGTCGAACCCTCCTTGGTGGTCATCGACTCGATCCAGACCGTGCACGATCCTGTGCTGTCGTCGGCGCCGGGCTCCGTGGGGCAGGTCCGGGCGTGCGCCCACCGCCTCGTCGAGGAGGCTCGTGCTCGCGGCGTGGCGGTGGTCCTCGTCGGCCACGTCACCAAGGACGGCGGGCTGGCCGGCCCGCGGGTGCTCGAGCACCTCGTCGACACGGTGTTGTCGTTCGAGGGCGACCGCCACCATGCGTTGCGACTGCTCCGTGCGGTGAAGCATCGCCACGGGGGTACCGGCGAGCTCGGGGTCTTCGAGATGACGACGTCGGGCCTGCTCGGCGTCGACGACCCGAGCGCGCTCTTCCTGTCGGACCGTCGACCGGGAGCGGCCGGGTCGGTCGTCGTCCCGGTGCTCGACGGCGGACGCCCGCTCCTCGTCGAGGTCCAGGCGTTGCTGGCCGACTCACCGTTGCCCTCGCCCCGGCGGCAGACGCAGGGGCTCGACGGTGGGCGACTGGGCATGCTCCTCGCCGTCCTCGAGCAGCGAGCGGGCATCTCCGTCGCCGGGACCGACGTCTGGGTGACCGTGGCCGGCGGCGTGAAGACGGTCGAACCCGCCGTCGACCTGGCCGTCGCGCTCGCCGTGACGTCGGCTGCGACCGGTCGGGGGCTCCCCGCCGACCTGGTGGTGTGCGGGGAGATCGGCCTGGCCGGCGAGCTGCGCCAGGTCGGTCACCTCGACCGCCGCATGGCCGAGGCGTCGCGCCTCGGTTTCGGGACGGTCCTCGTGCCCGAACGGGCGCCCGACCCGCCCGAGGGGTGCGAGGCGATCCGGGCGACCGACCTCCGCAGTGCGATCGTGGCCGCCGGTCTGCTCCGCGAGCCGCCGGTCCGCCTTGCCTCGCCCGGATAGAATGGGCCGGTGGCGCCCAGGACCTCCCCCGAGATGCTCGCGGCATTGACGTTCGTGGCACCGGGCGCGCCGCTACGCGAGGGCCTCGACCGGATTCTCCAGTCCAAGATGGGTGCGCTGATCGTCGTGGGCGACGGCCCCGAGGTCCTCAACATCTGCTCGGGCGGTTTCCTGCTCGACGCGGCATTCAGCCCGCAGCGCCTCTCCGAGTTGGCGAAGACCGACGGCGCCATCATCCTGGCGCCCGATGCGACCCGCATCGCCCGGGCCAACGTGCACCTGGTGCCGAATCCCAACGTCCCCACGTCCGAGACCGGGACCCGCCACCGCACCGCCGAGCGTGTCGCCCGGTCGATCGACGTCATCGTCGTCTCGGTGTCCGAGGACCAGCAGGTCATCGCGGTCTACGTGGGTGACGAGAAGCATCCGTTGCAGCCGATCCCGATCCTGTTGAGTCGGGCCAACCAGGCGTTGCAGACGCTCGAGCGCTACCGCATGCGTCTCGACGAGACCGCGGCGTCGTTGTCAGCGCTCGAGGTCGAGGACCTCGTCACCGTGCGCGACGTCGTCACCGTCCTGCAGCGCACCGAGATGGTGAGTCGCATCGCCGACGAGTTGGCGTCCGACATCGTCGAGCTCGGGACCGATGGTCGGCTCATCAAACTGCAGCTCGACGAACTGCTCGGCGGGGTCGAGGACGACCGGACCATGGTCCTGCGCGACTACTTCCACGAGGAGAGCTCGTGGCACCTCGACGAGGCGCTCGACGCGCTCGCCGAGCTCGGGACCGAGGACCTGCTCGACCTCCGGGCCGTTGGCTCGATGCTGCACCTCCCCGGTGGCATGGACCTCGACGCGTCGGTCCAGCCCCGTGGCTATCGGCTGCTGGCGCGCATCCCACGCCTCCCGGACAACATCGTCGAGTCGATCGTCGACCGCTTCGGCTCGCTGCAGAAGATCATGCGGGCCACGATCGACGACCTCGACGACGTCGAGGGTGTGGGCGAGACCCGTGCCCGAGCGATCAAGGATGGGTTGTCCCGCCTGGCCGAGTCCTCCATCCTGGACCGGTATGCCTGACGAGATCACGCTGCCATCGGGCACGCCTGCCTACTCGGCGGTGCCGTCCGACGGTCGTGCGCCCACGCGAGGCGTCGTCGTGGCCCCCGACATCGGTGGCCTCCGTCCGCTGTTCGCCGACATGTGTCAGGCGTTGGCCGACGATCACGGATGGGCCGTCTGCATGCCCGAACCCTGGCCCGGTCGACAGGACCTCTCGCTCGAGGAGCGACTGGCCTCGGTGGGCGGGCTCGACGACAGCGACGTACTCGGCGATCTCGTGGCCGCAGCCGACGTGACAGCTGCGGCACTCCCTGAGGGCGCTCCCGTCGGCGTGATGGGCTTCTGTATGGGTGGCATGTACACGTTCAAGGCCGCCGGCACGGGCCGATTCGACCGTGCTGCGGCGTTCTACGGGATGATCCGGATCCCCGAGCAGTGGCAGGGCGAGGGACAGGGCGCGCCGCTCGACGCCGTCACGTCCGATGGAGCGGCGCCCGTACTCGCCGTCATCGGCACCAGCGACCCGTGGACGCCGGCCGCCGACGTCGATGCGCTCGAGGCAACCGGGGCCGAGGTGGTCCGCTACGCCGGCGCCGACCACGGCTTCGTGCACGATCCGAGCCGCCCTGCCCACCGTGCGGACTACGCCGCTGATGCGTGGCGGCGGGTGATCACGTGGCTCGGCGGGTGAGCTGCTCGCGATCGGTGATCTGGTAGCGCCGGTCGCGTTGGTCGAGCCAGCCGAGCTTGACGAAGCTGGCGATGGCCTTGTTGACCCGCTCGCGTGACGCCCCGACCATGCCCGCCAGTTCCTCCTGCGTCACCGGCAGGACGAACTCGTCGTCGTCGCCGGCGAGCTCGAGGAGTCGTTTCGCCGTGCGTCCGGTCACGTCGAGGAACACCGAGTCGGCGAGGGCAGCGTCGGTCGACCGCAGGCGGTTCGAGAGCATCGCGACGACGCTCCACAGCAGCTGCGGGCGGGCCTCGTAGAGCGTCCGGACCGGCTCGTATCCGATGATCGTCACCGTCGACGGTTCGAGCGCACGAGCCTCGGTCGAACGGCCCAGACCGTCGAAGAGCGGCATCTCGCCGAACAGGTCGCCCCGTTCCATGAGCGCGATGACCGATTCGCGGCCGTCGATGGAGCGTTGGGTCATCGCGATCCGGCCTTCGTCGACGACGAACACCTCGTTCGACTCGTCGTCCTCGGCGAAGAGCACGTCACCGCGACGTAGCTCGCGGACCGTGGCCGACTCGACGATGCCGTCGAGTTCGGCGTCGGTGAGATCCTTGAAGAGGTCGGACTCCGCGAGCAGTTCCCTGTCGGCCACGCGACGAATCTAGGCGACCCGCTGTCGCCCACGTGTCAGGAGTCACCGCGGAGGGTGGTGGGAGCGCCTCGGGTGCCTACGCTCGTCGCCGTGCCCGACCCCGCTGCCGACGTGACGAAGGACCCGATCTGGGCCGTCATCGTCGCGGGTGGGGGCGGATCGCGTTTCGGCGGCCCCAAGCAGTTCGTCGAGGTCGCCGGTCGCCGTGTCCTCGACTGGTCGATTGCAGCGGCCCGCTCGGTGGTCGATGGCGTCGTGGTGGTCCTGCCGCTCTCGGACGCCGCGTCCCCCGTCGACGCCGATGCTGTGGTCGCCGGCGGACCGACCAGAGCAGACTCGGTCCGGCACGGGCTGGCGGCGGTGCCTGCCGACGCGACGATCGTCCTGGTGCACGATGCCGCCCGTCCTGCGGCGACCCCCGCGCTCTTCCAGTCGGTGGTCGATGCCGTACGCGGGGGAGCGGACGGCGTGGTCCCCGGCGTGGCGGTGACCGACTCGCTCCGGGAACGGACCGGGCGGGCGGTCGACCGTGATTCGCTCGTCGCCGTCCAGACCCCGCAGGGATTCCGTGCCGACCTGCTGCGAGCCGCGCATGCGACCGGGCGTGATGCTTCGGACGACGCCACGCTGGTCGAACGCGACGGTGGCACCATCGTGGTCGTGCAAGGAGAGATCGGGAACGTGAAGCTCACCCACCCGGACGACGTCGTGCTGCTCGAGCGCACGCTGCGTGGACGGGCGGACGCATGACCGGCCGCGTGGGCATGGGGTTCGACATCCACCCGGTCAGCGACGACGTCGATCGTCCGATGGTGCTCGGCGGGCTCCGCTTCGACGGGCCCGGACTGGTCGGCCACTCCGACAGCGACGTCATCGCGCATGCCTGTGCCGACGCGCTCCTCGGGGCGGCCGGGATGGGCGACATCGGGTCGCACTTCCCGGACACCGACCCAGCGCTCGCCGGCGCCGACAGCATCGAACTGCTGCGCACCATCGGCGACGAGGTGCGGGCCGCTGGCTGGCGACTCGCCAACATCGACTGCTCGGTCGTGTGCGACCGACCCAAGATCGCACCGCACCGTGAAGCGATGCAGGAACGCCTGTCGGCTGCCGCCGGTGGTCCGGTCACCGTCAAGGGCAAGCGGCCCGAAGGCATCGGTGCGCTCGGCCGCGGCGACGGTGTCGCCTGCTGGGCCGTTGCGATGCTCGAACGAGAGGATCCGTCATGACGCAGAAGAACGGGAATGCGAAGGGCGGTGGGAAGGGAAGACGCAAGCCGCCGCCCACCCGCCGATCCGGCGGCGGTGGTGGACGACCACCGAGCCGTCAGAACCGTGGGAAGACCGGGGCCATCGACGGCAAGCCGAAGAAGGCCAGCCGCGAGGGTCTCGGCGGTGCGCAGGTCGAGGGCATCCACGCCGTCCGAGAGGTGCTCCTCGCCGGCCGACGTCGTGTGCACGAGATCCTGTTGTCGACCGACCGGAGCGAAGCGCCGGACCTCGAGGACATCCGCATGCTGGCCGAGCAGTACTCGGTGCCGGTGCGCGAACTCGGACGGACGAAGCTGACCGCCGAAGCGCGCACCACCGCGCACCAGGGCGTCATCGCCCACGCATCGACGTTGCGTGAGACCGACATCGAGGAGCTCTACGAGCCGGTCGGCGACACGCCGCCGTTCCTCCTCGCCTGCGACGGGATCACCGACCCCGGCAACCTCGGGGCGCTTCTGCGCACCGCCGAGTGCGCCGGCGTGACCGGCGTGTTGTTGCCACGCCATCGTGCCGTCCACGTGACCCCCGCCGTCACCAAGACCGCCGCCGGCGCGATCGAGCACCTCCGGTTCGCGATCGTCGGCGGACTTCCGACTGCGCTGGCCGATGCGACGGCGCGCGGCGCGCTCGTCATCGGGCTCGACATGGGTGGCGACGTCTCGATCCACGACCTCCCGCCCGTCGACCGTCCGGTCGTCCTGGTGCTCGGGGCCGAGGGTCGCGGGCTGGGCCGTCTCGCCCGGGAGCGATGCGAGGTGGTGGCGTCGATCCCGATGTCCGGTGCGGTCGAGTCGTTGAACGTCAGCGTGGCCGGGGCGCTCGCCATCTACGAGGTCGTCCGTCGTCGCGGATGACCGCCTGGTCGTGGCGCGTGTTGATTCGCCGTACCTCCGACGACTTCCTTCCGCGTGTTGACACTGTGATGTAACGGTCGTCACACTGTGACTAGTCCGATCGGGTCAGTCCCGGGATGGCCACGGTGCGTGACCGAGACCGTGGCTCTCCGGCGGTCCGAGTGGGCGCTCCACCTCCACCACACGACGCACCTGGGAGCCAGTACGTGGCGAAACGCCGGAACACCGACCTCGCCGATGTGACGGACACGGATCTGATCGCCCGCTACCACGCCTCCGGGTGTCCCGAGACGCTCGAGCTGGTCATCAACCGGTACCGCCGGTTCGCCCGAGCCAAGGCGCGTGGCTACTTCCTCATCGGTGGCGACAGCGACGATGTGGAGCAGGAGGCGCTGATCGGCCTCTACAAGGCGGTACGCGACTTCCGTCCCGAACACCAGGCCAGCTTCCGGGCCTTCGCCGAGTTGTGCATCAAGCGCCAGATCATCACCGCCATCAAGACCGCGACGCGCCAGAAGCACCAGCCCCTGAACTCGTACCTGTCGATCTCCGGATCGCGGCCCGGCGACGACTCCGCCGACGCCCCCATCGACGAGATCCTGGTCGGTCACTCCGACGTCGATCCGTGCGAGACCATCGTCGCCGACGAGCGGATGGCGGGGATGGAACGTTCGATGCAGATGCTGTTGTCGGCGTTCGAGGTCGAGGTGCTGCGCCTCTACGTGGCCGGCCGCAGCTATCAGGACATCGGCGACAAGCTCGGGCGCCACACCAAGTCGATCGACAACGCGCTCCAACGGATCAAGCGCAAGCTCGACGGCAAGCTCGAGGGCGCCGACGGCTGGACCGGCGACCTGGTCAGCGTCGCCTGAGCCTCCGAACCTTCACCCGGCGTTGGTAGCGTTCGGTCATGGCGAGCGACGCTGCAGCTGACCGGGACGACTGGGCCGACGTCGTCGCCTTCCCCGGAGAGCGACGCGTCCTCGGCCTCCGGGACGTGATCGGCGACGTCCTCCGCGAGGAACGCCATCGCCAGGACCGGACCCTGGCCGACGTGGCCGACGAAGCAGCGGTGTCGCTGCCCTACCTCTCCGAGGTCGAGCGTGGCCGCAAGGAGGTCTCGTCGGACCTGTTGCGTGCCGTGCACGAAGCGTTGGGCCTCGAACTCGACGAGGTGCTCGACCGAGCGGCCCGTCGTCTACGGCCCGGGTCGGAGCGCAGCGGCGACCTGCGCATGCTGGCGGCCTGAGTCGGCCTCGACCACGACGTCGACGATGCCGTAGTCGATGGCGTCGGCTCCGGTGAGCACCAGCGCACGGTCGATGTCGGCACGGACATGATCCGGGTCCCGGTCGGTGTGCCGGGCCAGGAGTCCTTCGGCCTGACGGCGGATCCGCGCGATCTCCGCCGCCTCCAGCGCCAGGTCGCTGATCGAGCCACGGCTGCCCTCGGTGTGGGGTTGTTGGAGCACGGCACGGGCGTGGGGGAGCATCGAGCGCCGACCCGGGGCGCCGGCGGCCAGCAGGATCGCCGACGTCGACGCGGCCTGACCCACGCAGAGCGTGGCCACGTCCGGCGAGACGAACTGCATGGTGTCGTACACCGCCATCACCGCGCTGAACGACCCGCCCGGCGAGTTGAGGTAGAGCTGGATCTCGGCCGGCGACTCGGCGGCGAGGTGCAACATCTGGGCGATCACGACGTTCGCCACCCCGTCGTCGATGGGCGTGCCCACGAAGATGATGCGCTCGGAGAGGAGCCGGCTGAAGATGTCGGAGACGCGCTCACCCTTGGGCGTGGACTCGATGACGCTGGGGATCGTGTAGGTGCTCATGCCGACGCCCGCAGACCGATACGGCGGGTCGGGCGGGCGGGGACGATCTCGTCGATCGAGGTCACGATGTGGTCGACGAAGCCGTACGCCTTGGCCTGCTCGGCGTCGAACCAACGATCTCGTCCGACGTCGCGGACGACCTCGTCGATGTCGCGTCCGGTGTGTCGGGCGATGATGCCCCGCATGCGGGCCAGCGTGGCCTGCAGGTTGTCGGCCTGGATCTCGACGTCGGCGGCCGCACCTCCCAGGCCGGCGGAGCCCTCGTGCATCACGACCTGTGCGCTGGGGAATGCGTGACGCTTCCCGGGCGCACCCGCACACAACAGGATCTGCCCCATGCTCGCCGCGAATCCCACCGCGACCGTGGCGACGTCGTTGGGGATGAGCTGCATCGTGTCGTAGATCGCCAGACCGGCCATGACGGAGCCGCCCGGCGAGTTGATGTACAGGCAGATGTCGCCGTGGGGATCGTCGGCCGACAGCATCAACAGCTGGGAGACGACGCGGTTGGCGCTGTCGTCGTCGACCGCCTCGCCGAGGACGACGATGCGTTGATCGAGCAGCCGGTCGAGCACTGCGCCTGCCATGGCCGGGGACGTTGCATTGGTCATGGAGCGAGTGTGGCTCGGTCTCGAGCGAGAACAGCGCCGTTCTGCCAAGGGCAGAACGACCGAGATCACCGGGCGGCATCTCGGCGTGTCATGGCCCGGCGACAGGTCAGTCCGCTGACGTCCAGCCGAGAATGGGGAGCAGAAAGGTCCGGACCATGTTCTTGGTGGCGTTCTCGTCGGCGAGGTCGAACACCTCGCTCGGGATCAACACGTAGGAGACGGCGACGCGGACCATGAGGTCGGCGATGACGTCGACGTCGATCGTGGCAGCGATCTCGCCCTCGGACTGCTCGACCTGGAGCAGATACGTGAGGAACATCCGGGCCATGGACAGGACGTGTTCGGCACTCGCCGCCATGGAGGACACGGCCGTGTCGACACCGTGTGACAGCACCGACGTGAGGAGCGGGTTCGAACGGATCGCCTGGATGGTGCTGCTGTAGCCGCCGACGATCCGCTCGACGGCCGTGTCGGCGGTCTGCATCTCGGCGACGTACTGCTCGGCGTGGCGTTGGAACTCGCGCTGGAGGACCTGGCCGACGAGCGCGTCCTTGTTTGCCACGTGGCGGTAGACCGTCTGGCGCGACACGCCAGCTCTGCGAGCGACGTCTTCCATGGACGTTCGTCCGATGCCGACGGACGAGAACTCTGCGAGCGCTGCGTCGAGCACCTTCGTCGTGGTGCCGTCGGTGGTGTCGAACGCGGCGAAGGTCTGGAGGAGGTGGGCGCGGGGTCCGCTGCTCGTCTCGGGCGTCGACATGCCCGACGGAGCCTAGTGGTTGCTGCTGTTACAAGATGTCGAATATTGTAACGCTGTACCGTCTCTACTCCCTGGGGGATCGATCGTGGACACCGTCATCAGCCGACGCAACATGCTCAAGGCCGGAGGCGCGTTGGGTGTGCTCGGGGTGTTGGCCACCGCCGCCCCGGCCTGGGCATGGAACAGCAATCAGTCGGTGGCGGGCGGAAGCCTCGACACCCTCCCACCCGAGAACGTGTGGGATCCCGTGGCCGACGCCGTCGTCCGGCGCTTGTTCACCGAGGAGGGCATCGGGCGTATCGACGAGCTCAACGAACTGCTCCGGCCGTGGCGGCGCAACGACCAAGCCTTGCCCGCCGGGCTCCCGGAGGATCTCGCCGCATTCATCGAACAGGCCCGTCAGCCGCCTCCGTGGCTCGACCGCGTGAAGCTGGCCGACGGGTTCTCGTTCTACGAGACCCGCGGCACCTACACGGGCATCCTCTATGGACTGGGGAGCGGGATCGTGAGCTGCGCGATCCCCGACGAGGCCCGCGCCGTCTACCACTCCAAGGGTGGTGAGGACATGCGGGACCGGGTCGCGAAGACGGCGAAGCTCGGCTACGACGTCGGCACCGAGAACGCGTTCGATCCCGATGGCGAGATGATCGTCACGTGCATCAAGACTCGACTCACCCACAGCGCGGTGCGCCACCTGATCACCACGTCGCCGCGCTGGAACGAGGGGGCCGAGATGCCGGCGCCGATCAGCCAGCGCGACCTGATGATCACCTGGCACAGCCTGGCGACGTTCATCCATCGCACACTCGCCAACTGGGAGGTGGAGTCGAACCGGGCCGAGGAGGACGGGTTCCTCCACGTATGGCAGGTGACGGCGCACTACCTCGGCGTCGCAGACGTCTACATTCCCGCCACCTGGACCGACGCTCGAGTCCAGTCCGACCAGACACTCGACGCCGTGCTCGCGCCGACACCGGAGGGCATCGCGCTCGCCGCCACGCTGCTCGACCTCGCCGCCGAATACGACGGTGGTGCGAGCCGACCGGTCCTCAACGCCATGACCCACTACATGACCGGCACCAACAACGCGGGGCAGGGCATCGGCGACATGTTGCAGATTCCCCACAACGCCTTCTGGGACCGCTCGATACGCAACGGGTGGCCGCAGTTCGTCGCCACACGTGAACTGGGCACCCGGCTCCCGCTCGCCAACCGCCTCTTCTGGGTGTTCGACGAGATCCTGCGGACCGGTGTCCTGTGGGGCCTCCAGGAGGGCCCGCCGTCGACCATCAACATCGAGATGCCCACTGCCAACCGATCCGAGGAGTCCTACCCGGGCGGCTCCTATTGAAACGGCTTCGCTGGGCTACGAGTCGGCTTGGTGCCGCCTCGCTGCCCGGGTCATGACGGCGAGCCGTGTGTAGTAGTCGGGGATCTCGTTGAGATGAGCGAGCGCGATCTTGCCGGTGGTGAGCAGGTCGTCGTCGGTGATGTTCGTGTCGGGATCGCCACGACCGTGCTGCAGTTCGATCTGCATGCCGGCTCGGAACTCCTCGAGCTCGAACTCCACCACGTCGAAGTCGATCTGGAGCACCGTCGCGGTCGCGGCGGCATCATCTGCCGTGATCGTGGTGCGCGGTGCCATGTTCGGGTCGTCGCTCCCTCGTGGTGCCCGGGGTGCTGGCGGCCGGAGCCGCTCGAGGGCAACGTAGACCGCGATGCCGATCAGGGTGGCCACCGTGCCCAGCCCGATGGCCACCGGGTCCAAGAACGGCACCATGACGGCAGTGACGCCCAGTGCGAGCACGGGAGGGATCGGCACACGACCGACCGTCGCTGGCACGCGGAACGGCCGGCGGCGATTCGGCTGCCAGAACCGGAGGGTGATCACCGTGGCGTTCACTGCGATGAAGACCACGTAGACCGAGAAGTCGGTCACTCCGGCCACGACCGAGATGTCCCCGACCAGGACGAAGCACGCGGCGGCCGCCACCACGAGGCCGATGGCTCGGCCGGGGGCGCGGCGTCGGTTGACCCGGCCGAGCGCAGCGGGAAGGGCGCCGGTGGATGCCATGCCGAACTGCAGCCGCGACGCAGCGGTGATGGCGAGCAGCGTGGTGTTGGTGGTGGCGATCATCGCGACGACGGCGACGACCTCGCCGCTCACTCCACCAACAGCCGTGGACATCACATCGGCCAACGGTTGCTCCGCCGCCGCCAGCAGGTCCGGACCCAGGACCGAGATCCCGGCGATCGCAACGCCGACGTACAGCAAGGTCGACACACCCAGCGCGAGCAGGAGGGCGCGCGGGATCGTCCGCGTGGGTTGCGTGGTCTCCTCCGACAGCGTGATCACCTCGTCGAAACCGACGAACGCGAAGAAGACGAGCGCCGAGGCGCCGAGGACGCCGCCGACCGTGCCGCCGTCGACGAGTGATTCGTCACCGACATGGGGCACGCCGATCGCGATGATCACGACGAGCCCGAGGATCTGCACTGCGCTGAGGACCGTCGTCAGCCGTGCGGAGCTCTCGATTCCTCCCATGGCGACCGCCGTCACGCCCACCAACAGCACGCCGGCGCCCGCCTGCGCCGGAACGTCGACGAAGTAGCGGAGGTAGCTGCCGAACCCGAGCGACACCGCAGCGGCCGCCACGGCGAGTGCGAGGATCATCAGCCAGCCGATCGCGAACGCGACCCATGGGGGAGCGACTCGTCTCGTGTACTCGTACTCGGCTCCTGCCGATGGGTACATCGATGCGAGCTCGGCGTAGCTGAGGGCAGTGAGCGCGCTGAGCCCGCCTGCCACCAGGAAGGCAATCCACACGGCAGCGCCGGCCTCGGCGGTGGCTGCCGCGAGGAGCACGTAGATGCCGGCGCCGATGATGAGTCCGACGCCGCTTGCCGTGACCTCGACGAGGCCGAGACTTCGGCGGAGTCCAAGTGGTGGGGTCTCGCTCATTCGCAGTCGACGGTCTCTCCGGACGTGGCGGTGGCGACCCACCTTCTGGAGAGCATCGTGCCGTGTCCGTCAGGGTCCTGCACAGGGTCGAACGTCCCGTCGCCTACGCACACCTCTGGGAACGCAACGGCGACGGAATCACGATCGCCCCGTCGTGGGGGCATCGGAAGACCCCGTCATCGCGGCGTGCCGGCTCTGGGTCCTGAACTCCTGCACGGTAAGGGCGGTCACCACGGTGTGCCCGACGGCACGAGCGGTTGCGCTTCGTGGCTGGCCCATCATCGGCCCCAACTCACCGAAGTAGGCGCCGGGGCCGACCCTGTGGAGCACCTCGTCACCGCGAGCGATCTCGATGGCGCCCTCGTCGACCACGTACACGGCGGTCCCGCGATCTCCCTGATGGAACAGCACCTCGGAGTCGGCGAGGTGGCGGACACCGACGTCGACCGTCTCGTCGACCGTCGGCCGCAGATTGATCGCCTCGTCGGCAATGGGAAGGAGACGGTCGTCGTGGGTCGACACGATCACGGACCGGCCCGGTACTGCGAGCGACCGCAGCAGGGTGATCACGGCTTCGGCCTGTACGAAGTCGAGATTCGCAGTGGGTTCGTCCGCGAGCAGCAGCGCCGGATCGTGGACGAGTCCTCGCGCAACGGCCACACGCTGTTGCTGCCCGCCGGAGAGTTGTCCGGGCCGTCTGGACATGTGGTCTGCCATGCCGACGCGATCGAGGGTCCGTCGTGCCCGATCTCGAGCAACGCGTCGTCGGACTCCCTGGGACACCAGGGGGGCCGCGACGTTGTCGAGCGCGTCGAGGGATGCGATCAGGTTGAACGACTGGAAGACGTAGCCGACGACCCGACGGCGATAGTCGAGCAGTCGACCGTCGGACAGATCGGTGAGCTCGATCCCATCGACCTGGAGGGAGCCGCCGGTGGGCCGACGGAGCCCGCCCAGGCACGAGAGCAGGGTCGTCTTCCCGCATCCGGACGGACCCAACAGCAGGGACAGGGTCCCGTCCCCGATCCGGGCGTCGAGGTGGTCGATCGGACGGTTGACGTAGCCGTCAGCCGGGTACTCGACGGTGAGATCGCGGGCGGTGATGACCGGCATCTCAGCCTCCGGCTCCTGCGAACGCCTCGGATGGATCGATCCGGAGCGTTCGACGGACGGCGAGGTAGCTCGAGCCCACGGCGACCAGGCCGGCGGTCACGACCAGGAACGCGAAGTCGCCGACGGTGAGGTACACGGTGAGCGGGAACGCCGGAGCCAACACGATCTCGAGTCCGACGGCGAGGGCCGCCGCAACTGCGGCGACCACGAGTGCCTGTGCCGCGACGCCGAGGGCGAGCATCGAACCCGGCGTACCCACGGCCCGGAGCACCGCCACGTCCCTCGTGCGTTCCAGTGAGGCGAGATAGACGACGGCGCCGATGATCATGGCCGCAACGATCGCGAGCAGCACCTGCACGAGGTGCAGCGTGAGGATCGGACGTTCGACGGGGCCCTTGGCCTCAGCCACGATGTCGGACCGCGCAAGGACATGGAGACCGTCCGGCACCTGGTCGACTGCACCGTCGACGAGGAGCGTCGACACCACGGGTCGTCCTCCCGCGACGAGATGACGCGCCGCGTCGATGGGGGTGAAGACCAATGGCATGCCGGCGAAGAGCGTGGTCCCGTCGAGCGTTCCCGTGACCTCGACCTCGGAGCTCCCGAGATCGATGGTGTCGCCGACGCGAGCGCCGGCGAAGCTGGCGATGGCGACCTCACCTGCTGCGACCGCTGCGCGTCCGTCGGCGACGCTGGGGACCCCGGGTCCGTCATCGGCGTGGCCGACCAGGATGGCGTCGATCGTCTCGCCGTCGATCGTGACCGGGAGTCGAGCGATCACCGCGGGACGGATCGTGCCGTCGGATCGGGTGGCGGCGATCGCGCTCTCGTCGAACGTGGCGTTGGAGGTGAAGGGGCTGTTGATCCCGTCGGGCAGCAGCCATGCCGTCGCTCCGATGGTCTCGGTGGTCACCGACGGTTCGCGATCGAGCTCGTTCACGACACCGGTCATCAGCAGCAACAGGGCGAGCACCACGCCAGCGGCTGCCATCGCGACCACGAACCGACGGAGACGGAAGCGGAGGTCGGCGACCGCCAGCCACAAGGCGCCCGTGACGCCGCGCCACGTCGTCGCCGCGAGGTCGGGGTCGGGGCGGTCGTCGACGGCGATGGTGGGTGTCCACGCCTCATCGGCCCCGACGAGGTCGGTGTGGCGACTGGCCCATTCGTCGACGATCGGGCCGGATTCCCGGGAGCCGATGTCGACGATCGAGTCCAGCTTGGCGAAGTCGAGGAGCGCGAAGCGCTCGAGGTCCAGGTCGATGTGGCACGAGACTCCCTCGAGCACCTCGCGACGGGATCGGGATGCGCCCAGGAGCACCGACTCGGTCATCGTCGTCGCGATCGACGGAACGCCGGGCCCGGCGATGCCCATCAGACGGCGGAACAGGATCTGGGCGCCCGACACGTCGGGCGGCAGTTCCTCGGCCGACGGACCACGCGGCGGGGAGACATCGACGGCGATGACCTCGGCCCCGGGTGCGAGGTCGCGTGCGGCGCGGACCGGGAGGTTGTCGAGGATGCCGCCGTCGACATGAAGGTGTCCGTCGAGGTCCACGGGCGGAAAGACGCCGGGTAGGGAGACACTCGCTCGCACGGCTCGACGGAGCGATCCGCGCGTGTGCTCGACGAGTGCGTGGTCGGTCAGATCTGTCGTCGTGCACGCGAACGGGATCCACGTGTCCTCGATGTCGCCGTCGCCGAGGTGATGGCCGAGCTTCTCCCAGAGACGGCGTCCCCGCAGGATGGAGGCCACGGGGATGGTGGGATCGCGCACCTTGTCGAAGCCGGCGCGTGCCCGAACGAGCATCTCGTCCGGATCGACGTCGTGGGCGATCAGCGCGGTGAGGACGGCACCGGCACTCGACCCGGTCACCGCGTCGATCGGGATGCCGCGTCGTCGGAGTTCGCGGTAGGTGCCGATTGCCGCCAACGAGCGCGCGCCGCCGCCACCGACCACGAGCGCCACCGTCCTACCGGTGAGGTGACGGCTCACGCGGCCGTGGTCTCGTGCGTTGGTCTCGCGTAGATGGAGGTGGCGGACGTCAGGCCGTGCGTCGAGGAGATCTCGGGTGCGCCTGGGCGTGTCGAGGTCATCCGGGTGGACCAACACCGCGGTTCGGGCATTGGCCAGGAAGCCGGGGAGTTCGGCGACGGCGATCTCGTTCGCGTGCAGGGTCGGCTGCGTTGCGTCGACGAGCGTCACGATTCGGTCGGCGATCCTGGCCGCACGGTCGTTCCACTCGCTCCATGACCCGTCGCCCAGGAGCACGACGGTCTCCGTCGAGGTCTCGAGGTCGCGGAGCCACCCGGAGCCGCGCGCACTCACGGCAGCATCGACGACGATGGTTTCCGGCATCGCGCGCAGGTGATCGACCAGCGTGTCCACCGCGAGGGTGCTCGCTCCCGCTGGGATGACGGCGATCACCCGCTCGGTCGTCTCGAGGCGGTCTCTTCCACCGTCGAGTGAGCGGATGAGGTGGCCGATCGAGGTCGGGTCGTCTCCGACGACGTCTGCCAACCATTGGCGGGAGAGTTCGGCCACGAGGCAGTCGCGGCGGGCGACGACCGTCGCACCACGGGTACCTCCGTCGACGAGCCCTCCCTCACCGATCACCGATCCGGGCCCGATGTCGGCGATCGCTCGCATCGCTGATCCGTCGGAGTCGGCGTGCAGCACGCGGAGGCGCCCGCGTATCAGGACCCAGGCGACGTCGGCCGGATCGCCCTGCCGACACAGTGTGTCCCCGGCCTCGATGTCCGACACCACGACGGACCCGATGTGTGCGTCGACTGCGATGCCCGGGAAGACCGACCGGAGGACCGCGCCGACAGGGTCCGAGTCGACGGGAGCCGCGACGAGCGGTTCGCGCCGCCGACCGAGCGTCCCCGATCCAGATCCCATCGCGTGCGCCCGCCTTCCGCCAACACTGTCCGAATAGCGGCAATGTACGCGATGCGCCTGATTCGTGCCCGCGGCACGCGTGGGCCCGTCGCGCCGGAGCGAGGATGGTCAGGTCGCCTCGGTGGCGACCATCACGACGGGGCATGGGGCACCCCGCAGCACTCGGAACGCCGGTGAGGGAGCGGTCCTGTCGCCGGAGCCGACGTCGACACCGACGACGACCGCTGCGGCGGCGTATCGACGGGCTGTCTCACAGACGGCCCGTGCGGCGTCCCCGGAGACGACGAGTGACTCGGTGAGGTCGGGTGCGGACCGAGCGATGGAGCGCACGAGTCTCTCGGCGGCGGAGCGTTCGTCTCGGTGTCGGTGGACGCCGATGACGACGTAGCGGTGATCCGGCCCGAACAGGTTGACGGCATGGTCGAGTGCGTGAGTGCCGCAGCGTTCGTTGTCTGCGGTGATCAACACGACCGGACGGGATTGCTCGATCGGAGGATCTGGCGTGGAGTGGTGCGGTGTCGGACGTCTCATGATCGACGCGGGGTGTCGGGGGTGACGACCACGATGGTGGTGGCGTCACAGTTGCCGAGGACTCGTTCGACGGTCCGACCGAGGTAGAGGTGGCCTTCGACGGCTCGGCGTGTGGCGCCGACGACGACGAGGTCGGTCTCGTGGTGTTCAGCGAGTGCGAGGATCCCGTCGCCGGTGCTGGCGGCGCGGATGACGGCCATGGTCGATCGAGCACCGAGTTCTCGAGCCCGCTCAGCGGCACTGTCGAGGATCTGTTGTTCGGCTTCGAGCGCGCCGGTCTCCCGCCGCGCAACGCCGACGGCGGAGCGTCGGATCCGGTTGCCGAGGGGCTCGGCGTCTGCGTCGTCGCCTGACTCGTCGGCATCGAGGACGTGGGCGAGCACCGCTCGGGTTCCGATGCTCGCGCTGATGTTGAGTCCGAGTTCCTGTGCCGCCCTCGATGATTGCGTCCCGGCGACCGGGAGGAGCACCCGACCGTAGGCCGGGGGCTGTCGTCCGTTGACGGACAGCCCGCGCCGAACGATCACGACGGGGACCGGGCTGCGCTTGGCCAGGTCTGCGACGAAGTCGGGCAGGATCTGGGCGGGATCCGCCGGCGCGCTGCATCCCACGACGACAGCACCGAACCCGAGCCGGAGCTCGGTGATGATGGCGTCGACGTCGTAGCGGGCAGGGAGTGTCCGATCCTCGACCGGATGCTCATGGAGCACCGAGTGCAGGACGCCGAGGTCCACGCGGCGGCCGTTCTCCGTGACGGTCGCGAGCGTGACCGGTACCTCTTCCGGCCATGCCATGGCGACGATCTGGGCGGCCATCACCGAGTTGCTGGCCCCGCGTGTCGGTACGAGAACCGGGTCGGCGCGGACGAGGAGATTCGATCGCAGTGCCTCCTCGCGATCGAGACGCTTCCGCTCCTCGGGTGTGCCGTCCCAGCCGGCGAGCACTCTGCGCAGCAACGGCGGGGCGGCCATGGACGTGGCGATCGCCATGAGCACGATCACGGTGTACGAGGCCTGGTTCAGCACCCCGAGGGAGATCCCGACGGTCGCGATGACGATCTCGAGTGCGCCGCGGGCGTTGAGCCCGACGCCGAGGGCGGCGCCTTCCCGTACCGAGAGACCGGTGAGTCGTGCACCGATCATCGACCCGCCGAACTTGGCGATGCTCGCGACGGCGAGGACGACGACCGCCCACACCAGGACCTCGGGATCGCCGAGGAGCCCGAGGTCGACTCGGAGTCCGGCGGTCGCGAAGAACACCGGCGCGAACAGGTTGGTGGTGGCGACTTCGATCGGCTCGATCATGCGGTGGTCGCGGAGGCGGCTGCGGCCGACGAGTACGCCGGCGACGAACGCGCCGAGCACAGCTTCGACACCGAGCCACTGCGTGACTGCTCCGGCAGTCAGCGCGGTGAGGATGAGGACGCCGGTCGCTGCACCGGGCGAGGAGTCGCGGAGACGGAGCCGGGTGAGCGCCCAGTCGAGCACTCGTTGGCCAACGGTGAAGGCGAGCAGGAAGAACACTCCGAGACCGAACACCGTCGACGCGATGGCTCCCACGTCGATGGCCCCGGCCTGGGCGAGACCGGCGACCACACCGAGGATCACCCATCCGATGACGTCGTTGGCCATGCCGGCGGCAAGGGTGAGCTGTCCGAAGTCTCGGCGCATGAAGCCCATGTCGCCGAGGATCTTGGCGATGACCGGCAGCGAGGAGATCGACAACGCGGCGGCCAGGAACAAGGCGAACACGGTGCGGTCGCCGCCTTCGCCGATGAAGACCGTGGGCATCGCCAGGCCGACGCCGAACCCGAGGACGAGTGGAACGACGAGACTGCCCGTCGAGACGATTCCCGCGGCTCGTCCGAGGCGTCGGATGAGGCCGAGATCGGTCTCGTCGCCGGTGACGACGAGCAGGAACACGACGCCGATCCAGCCGACGGTGAAGATCATCGCGGTCTGCACGTCATCCGGGGGGAACAGCCACTCGAACACGTCGGGGGCGACTCGTCCGAGGATCGACGGTCCGAGGACCACACCTGCGGCCAACTCGCCCACGACGGCTGGTTGACCGAGACGCTTGGCAACGGACCCGAGACCGCGGGCGACGACGACGATCGTCAACAGGGCGACCCAGAAGACCAACAACTGGTGTTCTTCGGGTGGATGGAGATCGGTCATGGACTCAGACTCAGCTCTCGTGTCGCGGCGGGGGTCGGGGAGCGGTTCCAGGGTGTGATGAGCACGGGGACGTCGTGCGCTGCGCTCAACTCGAGGCTCCGTTCGAACGCGCGACGCGTCGGGATGCGACCGGGCCGAGTTCCGAGGACGACGATGTCGGGTACTCCGACCTCGTCGAAGACCGCGGCCAACTGTCGCGGACCCTCGGTCGTGACGATGCGGTTGTCCGTGATCGAACACGGGCGGATGAGTGACCTCATGGAAGCAGCGGCGTGCGCTCGTTCGCCCGTCTCGACGGCGTGGCTGAACGCCTCGTACCCCACGGTCCCGACGACGGTCACCAGATCCGTGCGCCGACCGACCGGCGTCGGGATGGCATCGACCGCGCCCTCCAGCCGATCGATCGGAGCGACGGCGACGACGTGCATGACGCTGGATGGCGATGGGGAACGCTCGACGAGGTCCAACGCGACGGGCACCCGATGTGCCCAGATCGTGGCGATCACCGCAGGCAAGGTGACCATGGCCCCGAGGAGCGCGGCGGCGACCCACCACATCATCGGACTGTGACCGTGGTCGATCAGCGCACGTGCCACGAGGAACCCGGTCACGTACCAACCGATGACGACGAAGATCGAACTCATTGCCCCTCCTCGGAAGTGCAGTCCGATGGAACAACTCCCACAGTCCCGTGTGTCTGTGACGATCGGACGCGTGATCTGCGCGAATTCGCTGCGCGTCCTGTGTCCTCGGGACGATGCGGGTCGAGTCCCACGTCGTCGACAGATCTGCGACACTTCGTCATCAGTGCGCCACGCTCCGAGATGACAGGACCGAACCCGGATGAGCAGTGCTCCAACGCCCGTCAACGCGAAACTCCTGATCGTCGAGGACGACGATCGGATCCGTGCGTCGCTGCGGCTCGCGTTGCGAGAAGAGGGCTATGCAGTCGAGGTCGCCGCCGACGCGGCGGAGGCGCTGTCTCGTTTCAGCGCAGAGGAGCCGGACCTGGTCCTTCTCGACGTGTTGCTCCCGGGCATGGACGGCCTGGAGTTCTGCCGGACCATCCGTCGGACCAGTGCGGTGCCGGTCGTGATGCTGACGGCCCGCGACGACTCGCATGATGTCGTCGCTGGTCTCGAAGCGGGCGCTGACGACTACGTGACCAAGCCCTACAACGTCAAGGAGGTCGCGGCTCGGATCCGCGCACTGCTCCGGAGGACGCAGGGTCTGTTGCCAGCCGCGGGCGCGGCTCGGCGGTTCGGCCGGCTCGAGGTCCGTGTCGATGAAGGAGCCGTGGCTGTCGACGGCGAGCCCGTCGAGTTGACGCGAACGGAGTTCCGTCTGCTCAGCGAGCTGATCCAGCACGAACGGAAGGTGCTCTCACGCGATCAGCTTCTCGAGCTCGTCTGGGGCTATGACTACTACGGCGACGTTCGGGTGGTCGACGCCCATGTCCGGAGGCTGCGGGCGAAGATCGAGCGAGATCCTTCCGAACCCGAGTTCGTGACCACGGTGCGCGGCCTGGGCTACAAGTTCGACCCGCAACCCGCCGGCTGATCCGATCGAACAGGAGGCCGGACCGATGGCCATGAGGTCACGCCGAACCCGTCTACGCAATCGCATCGTGGTGCGTGTGGGGGGCCTGGTCGCCATGGTGTCGCTGCTGGTTGGCGTTTCCACCTACTACGTGGTCCGAGACGTGCTCATCGAGGAGCGAGACCAGAGCACTGTCGACCAGTTCACCATCAACGCCGCGCTCGTGGCTGCGGCCCTCCGAACCGAGGACATCGACGAAGTCGCGCTGCTCTCCTCGCTTCGCCCTGAGGTACGCGCCCGCGAGTTGCTGTTCGCAGACGGCCAGTGGTTCACGTCGTCGCTCCAGGTCCAGCCCGATGATCTACCCCGGACGCTCGTCCGGACGATCGACACCGGAAGCGCCGCACGCCAACGGTTCCGGCTCGACGATCGGTTGTTCATCGCCATCGGAGCCCCGCTGGACGGCGGCGACCAGTACTTCGAGGTGTTCTCGCTCAGTGATGTGCAATCGACGTTGGCCACGCTGCGGAACACCCTGATCGGGGTCGGGGGGCTCGCCACCGTTGCGGGCATGGCGATCGCCGGCCTGATCGGTCGGCGGATCGCCGAGCCGCTCGAGTCGGTGAGCCGCGCCGCGGAGGGCATCGCAGACGGCGACCTGAGCACGCGACTCGACGACCATGCCGACGAGGAGGTCGCTCGAATCGCTGCGTCGTTCAACCGCATGGCTGACGCACTGGAGGAACGCATCGATCGAGAGTCCCGCTTCGCCGCCGACGTGAGTCACGAGCTCCGGTCGCCGCTCACCACGCTGGTGAACACGGTCTCGGTGCTCGAGAATCGTCGAGGCGAACTCTCCGACGAAGCGAACGAGGCGCTCACGTTGCTCGCCGGAGACGTGAAACGGTTCGAGCGGATGGTCGCCGACCTCATCGAGATCTCCAAGCACGACGCAGGCTCGGCGCGCGTCGATCTCGAGGAGGTGGTCCCCGCCCAGATCGTGACGAACACCTTGCGTCGCCTCCGACACGAATCGGTCCCGATCGAGGTCGCCGACCCTGCCGTCGACGCACTCGTCCGTGTCGACGTCCAGCGCTTCACCGTCGTGCTCCGGAACGTGCTCGAGAATGCTGTCGCCTACGGCCTGGGGCCGACCATGGTGACGATCGACGCGACCGAATCCGAAGTGCGCGTCATGATCGACGACAACGGCCCAGGCGTCGACCGCCACGAACGTGATCGCGTGTTCGAACGATTCGCTCGTGGTGCCCACGGCGAACGGCGAAGCACGGCGGACGGATCCGGGCTCGGCCTGTCACTCGCCCGAGAGAACATGACAGGGATGCACGGGTCGATCCACGTCGAAAACGTTCCCGACGGACGGGGTGCCCGGTTCGTGCTGACGCTCCCGAGGACTGCGCGATGACCTGGCTCCGACGAGCCCCCCTCGCGGTGGTCGCTGTGATGATCGTGACCGCGTGCAGCCTCGGGCCGCAGGAAGAGCCCCGCTTGGTGGACCTGCCCGCACGTGAGCGTGAACTCCCGGTCGGCACCGAGGCCGGGCCGGAAGCCGTCGACACCGTCGAGTTCACGGCCACCCTCTATCTGATCGCAGACAACGACCGCCTCGTACCCGTCGCCCGCGAGGTCACCAGCGACGGCAGCCGCGATGGGCAGATCACCGCGATCTTCCGTGCGCTGGTCGACGGTCCCAGCGACGAGGAGGCCGACATCGGTCTGCGTTCCGCGGTCCCGCCGGCAACCGTGGTGCTCGAATCGTCCGCCACCGGCACCTCGGTGACCCTCGATCTGTCTGCAGCGTTCGCGTCGATCGGCGGGAAGGCAGAGCTGCTCGCCGTCGGACAGTTGGTGGTGACCGCCACCACGTTTCCCGGGGTGCAGTCGTTGAACCTGCGTCTCGACGGGACGCCGATCGACGTGCCGCTGCCCACCGGCGCGCTGACCGACCAAGCGGTCACGCTGCGACAGTTCAGCGCGCTGCTCGACCCGTAGGAATCGCAGCGCCGTCACGGAGTGCGCGCCGTCTGCGCATCCGTTCGTCAAGAAGTGCCGCCAGGGTGCCCTGGGTGGCCACCGAAACCTCGCTGATCGCGCCTGCCAGGTCGCAGTGACTGCGTTGGTTCTGCGCGACCCGGTGCCGGGCGACCGTCCGATCCTGGCCGAGGTGGGCTTGGCGGGTCAGCCGGCCTGGATCGCGGTCATCACGTGTGCATGGGTAGGGATCGGCGTGCTCATCGCAGTCGGTCAGTCACGTCGGGGCCATGCGCTGCGTCCGCTCGTGGTGCTGGGAGTCGCCATGGGCCCCTTCCTCTACGGGTATGCCCGAACCGCAATGCGGGACTACGAGGACGAGACCTCGCCTGTCGTCGTCCGCAAGGCGACGGACCATGGAGGCAGCCTCCGCCTCCTGGTCACCGTCACCGGCGAGCCCAGCGGGATCGTCGACGCGCTCCCGGTCATTCGACTGTTCGCGCCGGACACCGCGAAGGTCGAGATCGCTCGCCTGGTCACCTTCGATGTCGCCCGAACGTCCGCCGACCCCGATCTCGACGTCGACGTCGCCGTGCGTGACCTCGAGTCGTCAGGGGTGTTTCTCCACGATCTCGAACCGGGCCTCGTGCTCGTCCCCGGTCGCGGTCTCGATGTGCTGCACCGCTACGCGGTCTCGCGGTCCGTCGATGTGGTCATCGTGGTCGGTGACGAGGCCGCTCCGCGCGATCTCGACGACCGAGCGGGCGGGCGCACAGCACCCGTGGCCCTCGTGATGATGGGCGGCAAGCCCCACGAGTTCGGCTTCCCGATCTGATGCTGCTGCTTCTCTTGGCCGCGCACTGGGCGGTCGGTGTCGCCGTTCTGGCGGCAGCGAGTCGGCTCCGGACGTGGGCGTTCGCGGTCGCCGCACTGCCGATGGTCGCCACCGTCGCCGTCGTCGGTTCCCGATGGTCCACGATCCGGGACGGCCGAGCGGTCCAGGAGTCGGTGACCTGGATCGGTGGTCTCGATCTCGTTGCCGATGTCCGACTCGACGGCTTCGCCCTCTTGATGGTGTTGTTGGTCTCGGGCATGGGCATCGTGGTGCTCGGGTTCGCCGCGTCGTACTTCGATCGCAGCGCGACCTCCGCTCGAATCGCTGGATTGCTGGTGCTGTTCGCCGGGTCGATGCTCGGCCTCGTTCTCGCCGATCACCTCATCTGGTTGTACGTGTCGTGGGAACTGACGTCGGTGACCTCCTACCTGTTGATCGGACGCGAGCAGAAGACGGCGGGGCAACGGTCCGCCGCGCTCCAGGCACTGCTGGTCACGGGCGCCGGTGGACTCGCCATGCTCGCCGGGTTCGTGGTCCTCGCACAGGCCGCAGGCACCTGGTCCATGGCCGAACTGTTGGCGGACCCTCCCGCCGGAGGGGCGGTCGGTGTCGGCCTCGGTCTCGTGCTGCTCGGCGTGTTCACGAAGTCGGCTCAGTACCCGTTCCACTTCTGGCTGCCCGGCGCGATGGTCGCTCCCACACCGATCAGTGCGTATCTGCACTCGGCCACCATGGTGAAGGCCGGGATCTACCTGGTCGCCCGTTTCTCGCCCGCATTCGCGGAGGTCGGGATCTGGCGGCCGGTCGTGATCGGCGTCGGGATCACCACGATGATCGCCGGGGCGTTGCGGGCGTTGCGGCAAGACGACCTCAAACTGCTCCTTGCGTTCGGCACGGTGAGCCAACTCGGGTTCATGTTGGTCCTCGCGGGAAGCGGGCAACCGGAAGCGACCAAGGCCGTGTGCGTCCTGCTCGTTGCGCATGCCCTGTTCAAAGGAGCGCTGTTCCTCGTCGTCGGCATCGTCGACCACCAGACCGGGACCCGCGACCGACGCGAACTCGCCATCCTCGACCGAGGATGGACTGCAGTTCGTGTCGTGGCGATCCTGTCGGCGGCGTCGATGGCGGGACTCCCGCCGCTCGCAGGATTCATCGCCAAGGAGTCGGCGTATGAGGCGTTCCTGCACGATGGCCGCTTCGGGGCGATGGCCACGCTCGCCGGTCTCTTCGTCGGTTCGATCTTGACGTTCGCGTACAGCGCCCGGTTCGTCGCCCCGTTCCTGGTCGGCCAGAAGCCGTCGTCGGACCGCATCTCGCCGGCGCCGACCCGCCGCTTCGTGGGTCCGGCGGTGGTCCTCGCGGTCGGATCGGTCGTCGCTGGAGCTGCGGTCTCACCGGTGCTGGGGCCCTTGGTCGACTCGGCCGCGAACTCGCTCGACGGCAGCGTCGGGGACCCGAAGCTGGCGTTGTGGCATGGCGTCAACGCGGCACTGGGGTTGTCGGTGTTGACGTATGTGTTGGGTGGGGTCGTGGTCGGTGGCGGCATGTGGGTCGCGCGGGCCCAGGCCCGGTTGGCGCCGCCGATCCGGGGCGACGAAGTGTTCGGTGAGTTGGTGCGGCTGATGAACGTGTTCGCTCGCCGTGTCACGGCCATCGTGCAGCCGGGATCGTTGCCGCTGTCGATCGGCGTGATCATGGTCGTGGTCATCGGTACACCGGTCGTTGCGTTGGCTGCCGCCGGGAACCGGCCGGAATGGGGCCCGTTCTCCGAACTCGCGGCTCACCCGGTACTCGCTGCGGCGCTGGTGTTGCCTGCTGGCGCGGTCGCGATCGTCCGCCGTCGATTCGCTGCGGTGTTGTTGCTGGGTGCGGTCGGCTACACGATGGCGTTGATCTTCGCCCTGCAGGGCGCACCGGACCTGGCGTTGACCCAGTTCGCGGTCGAGACCCTGTCGATCGTGGTGTTCATGCTCGTGATCCGGCACCTGCCGGAACGGTTCCGGCCGGACCAGTTCCGGGCAGCGACGGCGCTGCGGATCGGCGTCGCCACCTTCGTCGCCGTCGGCGTGTTCTCGCTCGCGATGATGACCGCGTCGGGCACCGGCGATCGGGCGGTGTCCGACGAGATCGTCGCTCGAGCCGAACCCGACGGCGGCGGCAAGAACGTCGTCAACGTGATCCTCGTCGACGTCCGTGGCCTCGACACGCTCGGCGAGATCACGGTCCTCGCGGTCGCAGCGGTCGGGGTCGTCGCCCTCGCCCGCGTCGGTCGCCGGCCCGGCCGAGCGTCGGACCCTGCGCCGACCCACGAGGTGCCGACATGAGGCGTTCGTTGGTCCTCGACGTCGGGACACGTGTGATCACCGGCTCGGCGATCGTGCTGTCGGTGTATCTCCTCGCGGCAGGGCACAACCAGCCCGGCGGCGGGTTCATCGGTGGCCTTGTCGGTGGTGCCGCGATCGCGATCGCCTACGTCGGCGGCGGGCTCGACCAGGTCCGCCAGTTCACGCGCGTCCGGCCGTGGACCATCCTCGGAGGCGGACTCATGATCGCCGCGATGGCGGCGATCGTTCCCCTGATCCTCGGCGGCGACGTTCTCGAACAAGGCTTTGCGACCCTGCATCCGCCCGTGCTCGGGGACGTGAAGGTCACCAGCGCGTTGATCTTCGACAGCGGCGTCTACGCCGTCGTCGTCGGAACCGTCTTCATGGCGTTCGAGGCGCTCGGCGAAGAGGGCACACCCGACGACGACTCGGGGACGGTCTCATGACCGTCGTTCTCGCCGCCGCAGCGTCCGTGCTGTTCGGATGCGGCACCTATCTCCTGCTCCAACGTGAGCTCACGCGGATCATTCTCGGTCTCGCGCTCCTCGCTCATGGAGCGAACCTGTTCATCCTCCTCGGTGCTGGACCGCCCGGGCGCCCGGCATTCATCTCCGCCGATGGCGGCCCGTACCTCGATCCGTTGCCGCAGGCGTTCGTGCTCACCGCGATCGTGATCACGTTCGGCGTGACCACGTTCCTTCTCGGGCTGGCGTACCGCAGTTGGGCGCTCACCAACGACGACGAAGTCCAAGACGACGTCGAGGACCGGCGGGTTGCAGCCCGGACCCGCCCGACCGAGGAGGAAGTCGACTTCGCCGCGGTCGAGGCCGAGCGAATTGGCGAGAACCCATGACCGACCTCCTGGTCCCTGCGCCGATTCTGCTCCCGATCGCCGGAGCTGCGCTCTCGATCGTCCTCGGCCGCTCGCGCGTCCTGCAACGCGTCCTCGGTGTCGTCGTGCTCTCCACGACGCTGGCGTGTTCTGCGACACTCGCCGTCATCGTCGATCGGGACGGCCCCGCGGTCGCTCAGGCCGGGGGATGGCCGGCTCCTGTCGGCATCACCTTGGTGGTGGATCGATTCGCCGCGATCATGCTCGTCCTTGCCTCGCTGATGTTGCTCGGCGTGCTGGTGTACGCCATCGGTCAAGGAGGTGCCGAGGACCGTCACGTCGGCTTCCATCCGATCTATCTCGTGTTGTCCGCCGGGGTCGCCGGCGCATTCGTCACCGGCGACCTGTTCAACCTGTTCGTCTCGTTCGAGGTCATGCTCACCGCCAGCTACGTGCTGTTGACCCTCGGCGGGACACGAGCGCAGGTACGGGCGGGCATGACCTACGTCGTCATCAGCCTCGTTGCCTCCGCCCTGTTCCTGACCAGCATCGGGTTCATCTACGCCAGCACCGGCACCGTGAACCTCGCGCAGTTGTCCACGTCGATGACCGAACTCCCCGACGGCCTGCGCCAGGCACTGCCGCTGCTGCTCCTCGGCGTGTTCGGCATCAAGGCCGCGGTGTTCCCGTTGTTCTTCTGGCTACCGGACAGCTACCCCACGGCACCGACAGCCGTGACCGCGGTGTTCGCCGGTCTGCTCACCAAGGTCGGGGTCTACGCCATCATCCGCACGCAGACGCTCCTCGTCGATCCGGGTGACCGGCCCATCGGGCTCCTGCTGTTGATCGCGGCGTTGACGATGACGGTCGGCGTGCTCGGGGCCATCGCGCAGAGCGACATCAAGCGGATCCTGTCGTTCCACATCGTGAGTCAGATCGGCTACATGATCTTCGGTCTGGCGCTGTTCACCGTCGCAGGCCTGGCCGGCGCGATCCTCTACATCATCCACCACATCGTCGTGAAGACGACCCTGTTCCTCGTCGGTGGCCTCGTCGAACACCGGGCCGGCTCGTCGAACCTCGACCGGGTCGGTGGTCTGCTCCGCACGACGCCGGTTCTCGCCGTGACCTTCCTCGTCACCGCGCTCAGCCTCGCGGGCATCCCTCCGCTGTCCGGCTTCGGTGCGAAGTTCGCGCTCATCGATGCCGGCCTCGCAGCCGACGCCTGGATCGTCGTCGCCGTCAGCCTCGTTGTCAGCGTCTTGACCCTCTTCTCGATGACCAAGATCTGGGCCGGGGCGTTCGGTGGCGAGATCGAACCCGATGTGAAGCGACAGCGCGACATGCCGTTGCTCATGGTCGTCCCGACCGTGACGCTCGCCGCAGTTGCTGTGGTCATCGCCGTCGCCGCGGGGCCGCTGTACGACCTCACCGAACGAGCAGCCACAGACCTGCTCGACCCATCGAGCTACCGAACCGGGGTGTTGGAGCCGTGAACCGGGTCATCACCGTCTCCGCACTCACGCTGCTCTGGATCGTGCTGTGGCGCGACGCTTCGATCGCCAACGTCCTGTCTGGCCTCGTGGTGGCCGTCGTCGTCTCGCTCATCCCGGCACGACCGGCGTCCCACCACAAGATCCGGCCGCTCGCGCTCGCACGCTTCGTCGTGTACTTCGCCGGGAAGCTGCTCGAAGCGAACGTCGTGCTCGCGCGAGAGGTCGTCACGCCCCAGAACTCGATCCACACCGGAATCATCGCCGTCCCGCTCCCCGGCTACGACGACTTCGTCCTCAGCGTGGTTGCCAACGCCGTCAGCCTCACGCCGGGCACGCTCACGCTCGAGGTCACCAAGACCCCTGACCCCGTCGTGTTCGTGCACGTCCTCCACCTCCGCGACCTCGACGATGCCCGCCGTGAGGTACTCGCCATGGCCGAACGGGCCGCGGCAGCTTTCCCGACCTCGCCCGACACCGCCGTGGTGACGCCATGATCCTCGCTGCGTTCGTCCTGCTCGCTGTCGCCGCCGTCGGCTTCCTGTACCGGCTGATCGTCGGTCCGTCGCTCGCCGATCGCATCATCGCCGTCGACGGCGCACTCCTCATCGTGATCAGTGTCCTCGCCGTGGAGTCCGCCCGAACGGGCGATGCCGTGTTCGTCGACGGAATCGTGATCGTCGGCCTCCTCGGATTCGTCGGTACCTCCGTCGCAGCACGTTTCGTCGAACGCAGAGGGGGCTGACATGGCAACCGTCGGAGAGATCTTCCTGGTCGTCGGCGCAGCATGGTCCGTGCTCGCTGCCATCGGGATCAACCGGTTCGGCGACGTGTACGCCCGAATGCACGCTGCGACCAAGACCACGACGCTCGGCGTACTCCTCGTCCTGATCGGTGCCGCGCTCCACCTGGACGTCGCCGAAGCCGTCAAGTTGCTGCTGGCCGGGTTCTTGCTGTTCCTGACCGCGCCGATCGGTGCGCACCTCGTCGGCCGGTCCGTACACCGCAACACTGGTGCGGCCGCGATGACCATCGACTCCGTCGACGAACTCCGGGGTTCGCCACCCGACGAGTGAGCGACGAGGCGGCCCAGCGTCAGTCGAGGCCGAGCACTGTGGTCAAAGCCTCGTCCACGCCCCACTGGTCCTGGGGGTCCATCCAGGTCGACCTCTGGTCGGAACGATGCCGCCCGGGCGTGTCGATGTGGGTGCGACGACGACGACCGAGCGTGGAAGTAGTTCGTTCGCTTGGACGACGATGCCGTAGCGATCGCCGTGCTGTTCGTGCCCGACGCCCTGGGAGAGCCTGAATCGGTACACGTCCCCCCGGAGCACGAAGCGACTCCATGAGCCGTGCGACGGCGAGCCTCTCTTGGCGATCGTCGTCGTCGGCGTCGAGGGCGGCGACCTCGGCTGCGAGAGCGGAGCGTTCGCGGAGCCGGCGTGCGGATGCGATCAAGGAGGTTCGAATGGCATCGGATCGAGACATACCAGACTTTCAGATCGCTAGGATCGAGCCTCGAGAACCGCGATGTGGGGTTCTCCCGACGAGGGGCGCACCGTACCGGCCGGAACGACGGGCGCAGGAGCCCCCGTCATGGCCTGGTTCATCCTCATCGTCGCTGGAGCATTCGAGGTCGCATGGGCGAGTCTGCTCGACGAGACCAAGGGATTCAGCCGTCGCCTTCCCACTCTCGGCTTCGTGGTCACGCTCGGGATCAGCATGTACCTCCTGAGTGCCGCGACCAGGACGATCCCGATCGGGACCGGCTATGCAGTGTGGGTTGGCATCGGCGCGGTCGGCACCTTTCTGGTCGGGGTCCTCGTGAAAGGCGATGCCACGAACATCCGTCAGATCATCGCCATCAGCGCGCTCATCGCATCGATCGTCGCAGTCAAAGCCACCGCGCCGGCTTGAGCATTCTGCCCCGTCGACCCTGATCGGATCCGTGCGAAGAGAGCAGAAGCCAGCAGACCATTCCCGCGTTGTGGCCGAGGCTGGTGGAGCCCGAGACCGGATTCGAACCGGTGACCTGCTGTTTACAAGACAGCTGCTCTAGCCAACTGAGCTACTCGGGCGGGATCGACGCACGAGGGTAGTGCGCCGACCTCACGACGGAGCCCCCGATCGCGTGCCGGTCCGCCGGGCTCGGAGCACGACGTCGTCGACGTGATGTGAGGATGCGGCACCGGCCGGGCGCGGCCGCTTCTCGTGGACCTCGATGGTCCAGTCCGCAGCGTCGGTGACTTCGGCGGCGATGTCCTCGACCCGCAGGTAGGCGTCGGCGTCGAAGATCCGGCTGTGGGTCGCGGTGTCGACGGGGACGCGCATCGGCTCGATGTCGTGGCTGACCACCACGAGGGTCCCGCCGGGCGCGACGGCATCGAGCAGGTTGCGGACTCCGCGGCCGTCGGGCGTGCGGGGGATCGATGCGTAGGCCGCGTTCACGAGGTCGAAGGCCCCGATCTCGAACGCGTCGCGGGCGTTGGCGTCGGTGTGGTGGCACGTGAGGTCCAGCCCACGACCGCGTGCCTCGGCGTCGATGCGGTCGAGCGCTCGCTGGGAGATGTCGCTCGCGGTCACCGTCCAGCCGCGCTCGGCGAGCCAGATGGCGTCACCGCCCTCGCCGGCGCCGACATCGAGCGCGCTCCCCGGCTCGAGGTCGCTCGCCTCGGTGACGAGCGATCCGTTGGGGTTTCCGCTCCAGACCTTGTCGCTGCCGTAGCGGTGGTCCCAGTCGGCTTCGTTGGCCGACGGCCGCGCCGCGTCGCGCAGGTCGTCGTCGGCGAGGGCGAAGCTGATCATGGCGCCGACGCGACTGCCGTCGGCGGCAGCGTGCAACACCTGTTGGCTCGGGTCGGTCACGTTGCCGGCGGCATACACGCCGGGAACCGATGTCGCTCCGGTTGCGTCGGTCTCGATGATGTCGCCCACCCCGCTCGGATGGGGCACGGGCTCGAGGCCGAGCGAGACGAACGGCTCGGCTCGAGCGCGGAATCGTGGTCCGACCACCACCGCGTCGGCGGCCAGCGGGTCGTGGCCGACGAGCTCGACCGCTTCGATGCCGCCGTCGGCGCCGGTCACGAGGCGGTGGACCTGCGCATCGATGACCTGTACGCCGCCAGCGCGGAGAGTGCTGAGCTCGTCCTCCTCGATGCCGGTCGGGTCGTGGACGACCACCGTGAGGTCGTCAGTCAGCTGTCGGAACAATGACGCGGGGTGCAGACCCATCGGGTGGGTGATGACCTGGACGACCCGTCGGTCTCGCACCTCGTAGCCGTGGCAGAACGGACAGTGGATGACGTCGCTGCCCCAGTGGTCGGCGACCCCGTCGATGGCTGGCAGGTCATCGACCAGCCCCGTGGCTGCGAGCACCTTCCGGGCGACGATTGCGTGCCCTCCGACGAGTTCGGCTCGGAAGCGACCGTCATCGGTCCGTGCAACGCTCACGACGCGTCCGTCGACGACCTCGCCGCCGTAGCTGCGGACCTCGTCACGTCCGGCGGCGGTGAGCGCCGAGGGCGGTGTTCCGTCGCGGCCGAGGAATCCGTGCATGTGGGCCGCAGGGGCGTTGCGTGGTTCGCCGGCATCGACGACGATCACCGAGCGACGCTGACGCACGAGCTGGAGTGCGGCGGCGAGGCCGGCGGCCGATCCGCCGACGATGAGGACGTCGGTGTGTCGTCCGACGGTCTGAGGGGAGTGGTTCTTCATGCGATCGACGATACGGTCTGTCCCCATGCCAGCAACACGACTTGCAGTATTCGCAAGGCGGCCTCGATGACCGGATCGAACGAGATCGACCGTGCCGTACGGACGCGGCTGCGGAGCCTGCGCAACACGCTGGGCCTGTCCCTCGACGACCTCGCCGAGCGCACGAACCTGAGCGCGTCGACCATCAGCCGGGTGGAGACCGGCAAGCGGACGATCAGCCTCGACGTGCTGTTGCCGCTGGCCACCGCGCTCCAGGTCGACCTCAACTCGCTCCTCGACGTGACGAGCGACGACGACGTGGTCATCCGCCCGACGCCGAGCGGGTCGGGCGAGCGCACCACGTGGACGTTGAGTCGGCCGACCGGCTCCACGATCGCCGTGAAGCTCCGACTGCAGCCGAGCCCGCACGTGGCGACGCAGCGGGTGCACCCCGGCCACGACTGGTTCTTCGTCCTCGAAGGCCGGGTCCGACTCTCACTCGGCGAACGCGAGATCATCGTCGAGACGGGCGAAGCCGCGGAGTTCGCGACCATGACGCCGCATGCCGTCAGCGCGGTCGACGCGCCGGCAGAACTCATCATGATCTTCGACCGAGACGGGCAACGGGCCCACGTCCATCACGAACTCGCCACCGACACCGCCCCATCGGCTTGACTCGGGTTCGCCGGCAACCGGGCCAGTGAAGAGGGGAACACCGTGAGCGTCATCGAGAGTGCACCACCGACCATCCACCGGGGCGAAGGCGATCTGCCCTTCGTCGACATCGGGGAGGGATCGACGTTGCAGTTGCTGCAGGTCGACCTGGCGATGGGCGTGTGGGTCGTCCGCAATCGTTTCGAGCCCGACTCGACAATCCAGACCCACAAGCACACCGGGCACGTCTATGCGTTCACGCAGTCCGGGAGTTGGCACTACCTCGAGAGCCCCGAGGCCGTGAACACCGCCGGGTCGTATCTCTACGAGCCCGCGGGATCGACGCACACGCTGCATGTGCCGGCGGCCAACGACGAGGTCACCGACGTGTCGTTCATCATCCACGGTGCGAATCTCAACCTGGGCGACGACGGGCAGGTCGAGATGGTCATCGACGCCCATGCGATCCTCGCGTTCTACCGGGCGTTGTGCGCCGACCAGCACGGCCTCGACGACCCGCCGGTCGTCATCGTGCAGTCGAGCCCCGACGTCCTCGCCTGATCCGATGGCACTGGCCGAACCGCAACGGCATCCGCTGAACACGTCGTTCGAGTGGCCGACGCCGACCGGTCCCTTCACGACGCTCACCGACGAGCAGGCCGCGACCTTCGACCGCGCCGGCTTCCTGGTGATCGACGACGTCTTCTCCGCCGACGAGGTCGCCGCGGTCACCGCAGTCCTCGACCAGCGCGACGCCGACGTCGAGGCGTTTCTCGCCGGTATGGAGAACCAGCGGTTCAGCATCGCCGAGGCCGGCGCGATCACCTTCGCTCCCAACCTCGCCCATCGTGACGAGGTCCTGCGGTCGTTCGCGACGCACCCGGGTCTGCTCGGGCTGTGCGGTGATCTCGTCGGACCCGACATCGACCTCTACTGGGACCAGGCGGTCTACAAGAAGCCGCAGAAGCCCCGACGGTTCCCGTGGCACCAGGACAACGGATACACGCTCGTCGACCCGCAGTACTACCTGACCTGTTGGGTGGCGCTCACCGACGCCACCGTCGACAACGGGTGCCCGCAGGTCGCGCCGGGTCTCCATCGTATGGGCACCTTGCAGCACCACTACGTCGACCCGCTCGGGTGGCAGATCTTCGACGAGGCGTCCGAGGTGGAGGTGGCGCCGGTTCGTGCCGGCGGCGTGGTGGTCTTCTCGTCGCTGACCCCACACCTCACGGGCCCGAACACGACCGACGCGGTCCGCAAGGCCTACATCCTCCAGTACTCACCCGCCGGCGCCGAGATCGTGTCGACTGACGGCGGAGCGACCGTCGACCGCCATCCGGTGGCCGATGGCCCGCACGTGTTCCCCGTGTTGCGCGACGGCAACGCCGTCCACTGACCGCTAGGGGATCGGGAGCGAGTCGGGGAGGTTCCCCATTGCGTCGAGCGGCATGGCCGTCGGCTTGCTCAACACGGTGAGGTCGGGTCGTTCCCGCGCCTCGTCGAGATACGCGACCGAGCAGGCCACGACGCCGAGGTCGAGCGTGTTGCGGATCCAACACAGGCGGGCGTTCGGGAGCCCTCGCAGCCCGGTCCGGGTCTCGCAGGCGTCGAGCAGTTCGCGGTCCGTGTCGTAGTGGATCGGAATCATCCCCGCGGGCAGGTCGCTGGCGGTGATGGCGTTCAGCCACGTCTTCGAGCGGTCCATCTCGTCGACGACTCGGGTGCGGCACAGTTCGGCGAAACCGATGCCCAGGGCGTTGCCATGAGTCGCCTCCGTCAACGCCCGCACGACGATGGCCCGAACCCGGACGGGCTGCGCCCGGTCCGGCTCGTGGAGCGAGTCCTTGCGACCGACGACGTTGGGGTCGAACCCGCCACCGCTGATGTTCTTGCCGATCTCGTCGATCAGGAGGATGTCGAGATCGGCGAACGGCAGCCGGGGCATGAGCTCCTTGGCCTGGGCGAGCAGGGCCGGCTCGTCGGAGACGATCGACTCGCCGGCGATGGCCTCGATGCGTGCGGTCTCGTCGTCGGAGTTCTCGACGATCGCGATCCCGGCGAGCACGCTGACCTTCGACAGGATGGCCGGGCTCACCGTCGACACGATGGTCGGCCACTCATGGTCGAGGATCGCTCGGTGGTAGGTCTCGGCACCGGGCTGTTTGCCCAAGCCGATGAGCAGCATCTTGGCGAGGCCGCTCTCGACGTCGCCGGTGAACATCGTGTGGGGCTTGATGCGGTTGACGATGACGACATGGTCGGCGCCGGCTGCGAGTCGGTCGAAGTGGATGGGGAACCCGAGCGCCGTGGTCCCGAGCTCGATGGTCTCCATCTGGGCCCGGATCGGGCAGCCCATGGCGTCCTCGGTGACGCCGTACCCGTCGAGCACGGCCGTCTGGCCGGGCACGTCGCCGCCACCGTGGCTCCCCATCGCGGGGACGATGAATGGTTCGAGGCCGAGTCCCGTCAGGTGGTCGATGGTCGCTCGCACGATCGTCGACAGATTGGCGATCCCGCGGCTGCCGACGCCGACGGCGACGGACTGCCCTGGTCGGACACGGTCGCCGAGTGACAGGGACGCGAGCGCGTCAGCGGTCCGACGGGCGGGGTCGTCGACCCTCGGCCCGTCGAACCGTTGCTGCAGCCAGAACAGATCGGGATACATCGGTCGCATGCTTGCAGCCCGACGCACCCGCGGGCACGACTACTCCACGAGCAGCTCGGCGAACATGCCCTGGGTGATGTGCGGGGGACCGCCGTCGACCTCGGGCGGCCCACCCTCGGATGCCGCTGCGGCATCGAGGTACTCGACCGGGTCGGCGCCGGTCGGGATCACGCAGATCACGCCGTACCGGCCCGGTTCGGAGAGCGTCCCGTCGCCGACGGCGGGGATCTGGTCACCGCCGGGTGGGGCGAGGAGCACGGTCGCCGGCTCGGGACCGATGAGGCCGAGTAGTTCCTCGGGCGGAAGCGTCACCAACTCGTCGATCGAGCGGGTCTCGTCGTCGGGGATGCGGAAGGCCACGAGCTCGTGGATCTCTGTATCCGACGCGTTGGCGAGCGTCAGACGGGTGCCGGCCTCGATCGTGTCGGGGAGGCCCTCGTAGGCGTAGTCGACCGCCGTGACGTCGACGGTGGCGGCCGTGTCGTCGGGAGCTGCGGTCGTCGTGGTGGTCGGTGCGTTGGCGTTGTCGTCGTCATCGCCACAGGCGGCGACGGCGCCGACGAGCGCGAGCACGGCGAGCGCCTGTCGGATCTTGCTGGTGTTGCTGGACATGGTTGTTCCTCTCGAGGAGTGGGCTGGGTTCAGCCGGTGAAGGTGGGGGTCTCGACCGCGGCGACGGCGGTGGGTGTCTCGGGCAGTGGTGCCTCGACGGCGTCGGGCGAGACGGCATCGGGCTGATCGGGGGTGGGAGGCGTGGCCTCGCCCGAGATGTTGAGGAGGCCGTCGCCTTCCTGCACGCCAGCGGTGGTGTCGGTCACCGGGTGACTCGAGCCGCCGCCCCCGCTCGAGTTCGTCATGCTCGCGCCGCCGGGATACCAGCCGCCGCCGGCGCCACCGCCGGCGAGGACGAGCACGTGTCGGGTCCCGCCGTTCATCGCCACCTCGCCCTGCTGGGCGATGCTCGGGTCGTCGCTCGGATCGAGTGCGCCGGAGTAGCCATGATCCGTCTGCGTGCCGCCGCCGGTCGGCGGCGAGACCTCGGAGTAGCTCTCGCCGTCGCCGCCGTTCTCGCCACCGCCGACCCCACCGTCGGTCGTGGCCGTCGTCTTCTGGAGCGTGCCATCGGGGGTGTTGCGGATTGCTGCTGCACCGGCCCCGCCGCCGCCTCCGGCAGCGACGAGCACCTCGGTGCCGCGTTTCACGGTGGTGGCGCCGCCGCCTCCGCCGCTGGCGGCCGCGACCGCCGCGATCTCGGCCACTTCGGGATGGGCGTCGGACGCCGACGGCGTTCCGTCGCACAGGGCGCTGTCGAAGTCGGCGCCGTCGCTCTGCGTCGACGTCGCCGCGGTGCCGACGGCGCCGCACCCGCCACCGTTGAAACCGGCGGCTCCCGGGGTGCCGGTCGCGAGGATCACGGCGGGTGCCGCATCGTCGCCGTCGACGACCGATGCGCTGCCGTCCCCGCCTCGGCCGCCGACCGCGAGCGAGAGCGTCTCGCCCGGCGTGACCGCGATCGTCGCCGTGGTCACGCCGCCGAGGCCGCCCGTCCCGGCCTCGACGCTCTCGATCCCGCTGTCGTCGTCGAAACCCGCAACTGCGCTGGTGCCGCCCTGGGCGCCGAACGCCTCGACGGTGATCTCGGTGACGCCCTCGGGGACGGTCCACTCGACGGCCGATCCGGTGAAGGAGAAGGACTCCTCGAAAGGGGCGGCACCGGCTGCGGTCGGGGCGAGCACGGTGGTGGCCGACAGTGCGAGCGCGCCGACCGAGAACATGGTGGTGATGCGGTTCATGTACGCGCTCCTCAGGCCACGGGCGCCGGCGGCGGCCCGAGCACCTCGATGTTGAACTGGGCGCAGATCTCGGCGACGTGGCCGGGATCGATCTCCTCAGGCTCGGGCATCGTGGCGTCGTCGGTCGGCCTGCCGAGGGTGGCGACGAAGCGTTCGAACTGCGCCGGCGTGGTCACCTGGAGGACCTTGGCGGTCTCGGAGCGGACCTGGAAGGTGTGCGGGCGGCCCCGGGGCAGCCACACGACGGCGCCGTCGGTGTGCACGGCCTCGGCGTCGCCGCACGAGAACCACACCTCGCCCTCGATGATGTAGAAGAGCTCGTCCTCGACGTCGTGGCGGTGGAGGGGCGGCCCGAAGTTCTTCGGTGCGAGGAACTCCATGACGGTCATCTGACCGTTGGTGTCCTCGCCGGTGAGCTTCGCGGTGAAGAGGTTGTTCAGGAAGTGGAAGTGATCCCCTTCCCCTCTGGCGATCAAGGTCGGGCTCTGGAGTGTCATGGTTCGGACGGTACGAATCACGCCACGGAAGCAACATCCCGACCTTGAGTGGAGGGCGTTCCCAGTTGGGGGGTGGCGACCCCCCAGGTGAGGGATGGGTGCGGTTGCTGCCGTGGTCGTACCGTTGAGACCCATGGGGATCACGTCCTTCACCACCGCCCGAGACCAACTCGTGGCCGCAGCTGACGAACGCTTGACCGGCGAGGAGGCGTGTGCGGTGATCGTGCGTGCCTTCGCCCTGGTGGCCCCGGCCGACGCGGTCGCGGTGATGACGACCGATCCGGAGACGAACCTCCCCGCCGGTGGGGTCGTGCTCGGCTTCGAGCCCTCACACTGTGTCCCGTTCTGGGACAACGAGTTGCTCGATCCGGACTTCAACAAGTTCAACGACCTGGCGCGGAGCATCGATCCGGTCGCCACGCTGGCCGAGGTGACCGACGGCGACCTCGGGCGCAGTCCCCGGTTCAACAACCTCTATGCGGCAAGCGGCGCGAGCGACGAACTGCGCGTCGTGTTCACGGCGGGTTCGACGTGCTTGGCCATCGGCGCCTTCGTCCGGTGCGACGGCGACGTCTACTCCCCGACCGAGGTCAGCGACGTGCGGAACCTCCTCGTCCCGGCGACCAACGTCCTGCGCAGTGCGTTGGCCCATGTCACCGAGCCGTTGACGTCGAGAGGCCCGGTCGTCGTCCTGCTCGACGCTGACGGGAAGGTCGTGAGCCAGTCGGCCGACGCCGACGAGGTACTGGACGATCTGCGGATCGAGGTCGACGGTGTGTTGCCGGGAACGATCCTGGTCGCAGCCTCCCGTGCCCGTTCGAGCCGTTCGACGACGCGGCTCACCACTCGACTCCGGGGAACGAGCGGCCGGTGGGTCCGTCTGCACGTCACGCCGATGGAGGGTGACGACGGCATCGTCTCGGTCACCATCGACGCCGCCGGCCCGGGCGACCTCGTCCCGATCCTCCTCGACTCGTACGGTCTCACCGAACGCGAGAGCGACATCGTGTTGCTCGTGTGTCGCGGGACCGGCACCAAGGAGATCGCATCGGAACTGGCCATCTCGGTCCACACCGTGCGCGACCACCTGAAGTCGATCTTCGAGAAGTCGAACGTGACGAGCCGGGGCGAGCTCGTCGCACGGCTGTTCTCCAACCACGTGCTCGAGCTCTTCGAGGACAACGTCAGCCACCTCTGACGACCGAGGGTCCTTGATACGCACCGGTGCCCGGAGCACCATTGTGTCGTGCCGTTGTCCTCGTCCGACCGTGAGATCCTCGACTTCGAGGGTTCCTGGTGGCTCAACCCGGGAGCGAAGAGCGTGGCGATCCGTCGCGACCTCGACATGGCGGCGTCGACCTATTACAAGCGCTTGTCGACCATCATCGACGACCCCGAGGCCATGACCGCCGACCCGCTGCTGGTGCGTCGGTTGCGGCGCGATCGGGCCGATCGGCGCAGAACGCGCCACACTGGCCCCCGATGGAAGCGGAGCCACCCGTGAGTGAAGAGACCGAACGCCCTCGTCGGCGCCGTCGCCAACCGCCAGCCCCGCCCGAGCCGCAGGGCTCGCCGGTCAAGGGTGCGATCCTGGTCGCCGTCGCCGTGGTGATCGGCCTGGTCCTCCTGCGCGACGACAGTGCGAGCACGGCCCAGGTGACCGTCGGAGCCGCGGACAACCCCGCCGAGTCGCCCGATCCGGACACCACGTCGTCGACGACGACCACCACCGCTCCGCTCCGCGCCCCGGCCGACGTCAAGGTGCTCGTCGCCAACGGTTCCGGGGTCAACGGTGCCGCGGGCACGAAGACCACCGATCTCGAAGCCCTCGGCTACGTCACCGCGAACCCCACCGATGCCGAACGGGTCACCGCGACCGTCGTGTACTTCACCGACGGCTACCAGGCCGAAGCCGAAGCACTGGCCACGGCCATCGGCGCCGATGTCGCTGCCGTGACGCTGCTCCCGACCCCGGCACCGGTGGACGACACGCAGCTGTCGAACCTGATCGTGGTCCTCGGACCGGATCTCGCCACCTCCGGCTAGGAGCGGTCAGCCCTCCGTGGGCACGCGCACGGTGCCGATGTCGATCCGATAGATGATGGTGCCCCGCACCGGATCGGCGACGATGCCGGTGGGTGGAGCCACCTTCACGGCGACGTCGCCGTGGATCTCGGTGTCGTCGCCGCGGGCGACGCCCTCGGCGAGGTCGTACGTCGTCCGCGAGGTGCTCCACTGGGTGCCTCGCACGGTCACCACGCCATCGGCCGTGTCGATGGTGGTGCGGATCGGGACGGTCAGTTCGACGATGACGACGGCGACGTCGTGCCCGTCGACCACTCCGAGCGAGTCGACACGGCCTCGACCGCGCACCATCACGGGTTCGTCCCGTCCGTCGACGGCGAAGGGCCGGGCGATCTCCCACGTGGTGCCCGGCTCGAGCGGTCCATCCGGGGGGCTGGCGACGTCACCGGGGAGGTCGGTGGCGAGGTCGAGGCCGAGCGCCTCGGCCGGGACGCCCTCGACCAGGTCGATGGCGGTCAGCCGGTCGCCGCGGTCGAAGCGGACCTCGTAGGTGCGTTGGGTGGATGCGTCGCGTTCGAGGGTGACTTCGAGGGTGATCTCGTCGTCGTCGATGCTGACGACCCGCTCGGTGGCATCGAGCACCGACTCGCTGTCCTCGGCGGTGGTCTCGCCGTCGATCGTGCGCTCGATGCGCGTCGTGATGTCGGAGCGGAATCGGTACCCGTCGCCCACGGTCGGGTCGAAGCGGATCGCCACGGTGTGGGGATCGCACGCAGCGACGACGAACACCAGGGCGGCGACGGCGAGCGCACGACGGACGGTCATCGGACGCAGTGTGGCAGAGGCGACGCTCGCCCTCGCGGGTCGGGTGCACGCTTCTCGGAGGCGCCGACCTACATTCGCAGGCGTGACGCCCGACGCCATCCGCGCCATCGTCGGCGCGGACCCCCGGTCGACGGCCTTGCTGTTCGACTTCGACGGGACGCTCGCCCCGATCGTCGAGGATCCCGAGCGCGCCGCGCCGGAATCCGGTGCGCTCGAACTGTTGGCCCGCCTGGCCGTGCTCTACCGACGGGTCGCGGTCGTGAGTGGCCGTCCCCGGTCATTCCTCGCGCCACTCGTCCCCGAGTCGGTCGATCTCTCGGCGCTGTACGGACTCGAGTCGCGCGTCGGTGGCACGAGCTCCGATCACCCCGATGCCCAGAGCTGGCATGCGGTCATCGACCGGGTCGCGGCCGACGCCGAACTCCCATCGGGGGTCTTGATCGAGCCGAAGCGGTTCTCGCTCACCGCCCACTTCCGTCGAGCGCCGGAGGCCGAGGCCGCCGTCGAGGCATGGGCGGCGCGGGTCGCCACCGAGACCGGCCTCGAAGCCCGGACGGCGAAGGCCTCGATCGAGTTGCACCCGCCCCTCGGCGTGGACAAGGGGACCGCCGTGCGATCGCTGGCGAAAGGATGCCGCACGGTTGTCTACGTCGGCGACGACGTGGGCGATCTGCCGGCGTTCGCCATGCTCGACGAGTTGCAGGCAGAAGGCGTCGCGACCGTCAAGATCGCCAGCGCCGGTGCCGGCCTCCCCGAGGAGATGGCGCAGGCAGCCGACCTCGTCGTTCCCGATCCTGCTGCCGTCGTCGCTCTGTTCGCACCGCTGGTCTGACCGCGGTTCGGCACCCGCTGGTCGGGTGCCAGCATGGGTGGGTGCGAGTCGTCGCTGCCCCCGACAAGTTCCGCGGAACCGCGTCAGCCGCTGCCGTGGCGGCCGCCATCGCTCGCGCCGCGGTGTCGGTGGGGTGGTCCTGCGACCAGGTACCGGTCGCCGATGGCGGGGAGGGGACGATCGACGCGCTCGGCGGACCGAACCGGACGACGGTCGTGCGTGGACCGTTGGGCGAACCGGTCGAGGCAGCGTGGCGACTCGACCGCGACACCGCCATCATCGAGATGGCGTCGGCGTCCGGGCTCCTGCTCGCCGGTGGCGCGGAGAACAACGACCCCATCGCTGCCGACACCCACGGGACGGGGGAGTTGATCCGGTTGGCGGTCGAGTCGGGCGCTCGGAGGGTCATCGTCGGCCTCGGGGGGTCGGCGACGACGGATGGCGGGTTGGGGGCGCTCCGTGCGATGCATCCGCTGCAGCGATACCGGGCTGTGGAGTTGCGTGTCGCGTGCGACGTCCGCACGACGTTCGTCGACGCCGCCCGGACGTTCGGACCGCAGAAGGGGGCGACCGCCGCGCAGGTCCGTCTGCTCGAGAATCGCCTCGTCCGACTGGCCGACGTGTACGAGCAGGACCACGGGGTCGACGTGCGTTCGCTCGCTCGATCCGGCGCCGCTGGTGGACTCGCCGGCGGCCTGGCGGCGATCGGCGCCCAACTCGAGGACGGGTTCGCTCTGGTCTCCGACGAGGTCGCGCTCGACGAGGTCATCGCCGGCGCCGACCTCGTGGTCACCGGCGAGGGTTTCCTGGACGACGAGTCGTTCGACGGGAAGGTCGTCGGTGGGGTCGTCGAGTTGGCCGACTCGCTCGGGGTGCCCGTGGTCGCGATCGTGGGTCAGGTGATCGAAGGTGCCGGGCACGGCCGGTCGTCCGGGCCCGAGCCGCTCGAGGTGGTCTCGCTCGTGGACCGCTTCGGCGAGGACGCGTCGATGCACGACACCGTCACGTGCGTCGAGTCCGCCGTCCGGGCGGTGCTCGAGGAGCGGTCAGCGATCGGATCGTGACGCGACGATCGCCCAGATGATCGCGACGGCCACGCCGACCACGAAGAGGAGCCTCAGCAGGGACAGCACCGCTCCGATGACCCACCCGACCACGGCCAGAGCGACCAGCACGCCGACGATCATCAGCACCAGGCTCGGCAGGATTCGTGGCGGCCGCTCGACGTCCATGGGACCACGATACGAGCGCCGCAGCGGATCGTCGGGGTTCCGGTACCGTTCAGTCGATGTTCGATCGTTTCGCGGTGGCAGGGCGAGCAGCGTGGGCGCTGCTCGGCGTCGGCGCGGCACTCGCCGTGGTGCTGTGGATCGGATGGCAGTTCCGGGTCGTGTTCCCGCCGCTGGTGCTGGCCGGAGCGATCGTGTTCATCCTCAACCCGGTGGTCACCGCCCTGGCGAAACGGCACGTCCCGCGGGCTGCAGGCACGGGTATCACCTACGTCGGGTTCGTGGCGCTGCTGGTGATGGTCGGTTTCCTGATCGCCCCGCTGGTCCAGACCCAGGGCGAGGAGTTGGCCGATCAGTGGCCCGAGATCCGCGCCGACGGCGAGAAGTGGCTCAACGACCTCTCCGACCGTTCGAAGGAGGACGGCTGGCTCATCGAGGTCCCCAACGTCGACGAGTTGAAGGATCAGTTCGGTGGCACCGACTCGGCCCAGAACGAGGAGTTCGACCGGGTCGTCGAATCGGCCTCCGATGTCCTGAACGATGCCGACGAAGCCCGCCTCGCCGCCGACCTCGACCGGGTGGCCGCTGATGCCCGGGCCCAGTTCCCGGGCGAGACGGGGATCGCCGAACAGCTGAACACCGTTCGCGAGGTCGGCACCCGGGTCTTCGAGATCGGGCTGATCTTCATCCTCGCCCCGATCATCGCGTTCTACCTTCTCGTCGACCTGCCCCACATCGGGGTCGTCGCCCGCCGTCTCATCCCGGAGCGGGCGAAGCCGCAGGTGCTCCACGTCGCCCACCGGCTCAACCACACGATCGGCGGGTACTTCCGTGGGCAGCTCGCGGTGGCCATCATCGTCGGAGCGATGGTGAGCGTCGGCCTCGCGATCCTCGGTCTCCCGTTCTGGCTGATCGTCGGCATGATCGCCGGCGTCTTCAACATGATCCCGCTGATCGGTCCGTGGGTCGGTGCCGTTCCCGGGGTGGCGATCGCACTCACGACCCGTGACGCCGGCACCGCACTGTGGGTCATCGCGATCATGACGATCGCCCAGCAGATCGACAATCACTTCATCTCGCCGCTGGTCATGCAGCGCACCACGAGCCTGCACCCGGCCGTCGTGATGCTGACGCTGCTCGCCGGCGGCTCGCTCGGCGGATTCTTCGGGCTGTTGTTGGCGGTCCCGCTGGCCGCGACCGTCAAGGTCCTCGTCGGCCATCTGTGGGCCGTGTACGTGCTCGAGACACCGATCGACGAGGTCCTCGAGGCCGAGGCCGATCTCCCACCGCCGGACAACACCGGCATCCTCGAGCCGCTGGAGCACTACGTCGACGGCGACCTGGGTGACCACTCGTCGGCCGACGACGACAGGGGGTCCGGCGAGTCGGCCGGAGCGACGTCCGGCGCCACCGACCGCTAGTCGGGTCTACGCGCTCCGGCGCCGATAGCTGGGCAGCTCGACGAGCGGCGGCAGCTCGTGCTGCGAGAGCAGCAACGGCTCGTGAGTGGGTCGTTTGAGGACGACGGGATGGTCCGCACGGGTGTCGAGCCCGGCGCGGTTCAGCGCAGCCCGCATCACGGCGGTGGCCTGCGGGCCGAGTTCGTCGAGGGTGCGATTGCGGTGGCGTCGCTCGCCCAGGTCGACCTCGGCGATGCCGTCGATGCCCACGGCTCGGGCGGCGTCGACGAGCAGCGCGATGTCGACGCCGTAGCCGTCGACGAAGGGGAGTCGTTCCAGCAGCCGGCGTCGTCCGCCGTACTCGCCGGCCAGCGGCTGGCCGATCGACGCCAGCTCGGGGAAGAGATTGGCGAGCAGCGGCCGGGCCACGAGTTCGGTGACCCGTCCACCGCCGTCGCCGCCGACCAGGGGCCGAGCGTAGGTGCCCTTGACGAACGAGACCTCGGGATGCAGCAGCAGGGGGCCGAGGAGCCCGGTCACGAAGTGGGAGCCGAAGTGGTCGATGTCGGCGTCGCACCACAGCACCAGGTCGCCGGTGCTCTCGTGGAGCGACTTCCACAGCGCCTGGCCCTTGCCGGGTCCGGTGTAGTCGGGGAGGGTGCTCTGTGCGTCGACGACGTCGGCGCCGGCGGCGCGTGCGGCGGCGGCCGTGTCGTCGGTCGAGTGGTCGTCCACGACGATGATCTCGTCGACCAGGGCGATCTCTTCCATGAGCTCGGTCCGGATCGTCTCCACGATGGTCCCGACCGTGGTGCCCTCGTCCCGCGCCGGCAGACACACCGAGACGGTGTGGTCCCCCTTGTGGGCGAGGAGTTCGGCGGCATCGTGGTCGTGATGCATGGCGCGGTGGAGCGGCACGCAGGAAGTGTCGCCGGATCGCATCGCTGTCGGCAACCTGTGCCCCGCGTCGGTGGTCCGACGCGTCGATCCCGTTAGCATCTCCGGCGTGCCCGAGACCGTGGCGCGTCACCCCGAGCAGAGGTTCATCCATGAGCGTCACCATCCGCATCCCCACCACCCTGCGTCCGCTGGCCGGCGGTTCGTCCGAGGTCGAGGTCGAGGGCGCCACCGTCGGCGACGCGCTGAAGGCGCTCGACTCGGCCCACCCCGGCTTCACCGACCGTCTCCTCGACGACGAGGGCGGCCTGCGCAAGTTCGTGAACATCTTCGTGGCCGACGACGACGTCCGTTTCCTCGACGGCCTCGCCACGCCGGTGCCCGACGGCGAGACGATCGCCATCATCCCCGCCGTCGCCGGCGGCTGACCCGAGCCGGTCACCCGATGTCCGCAACGTGCCGATCGGCACGTTGCGCGTCGTTTTCGTAGCGGTATGTACCGATGGGTACGTACCGCCCGTTGCAGGCCGCCCGTTGCAGGCCGCCCGTTGGAGCCCGCCCGGTGCGGGCCGAGTGGACGCGTGAGGAATCAGCAGTCTCGGGTTGCGAGTGCCAGCGGTAGGTGATTGGCTGTTGGCAGTCTCACTTGGAGACTGCTAATCCCCGAAACAGTTCCGCCTGTACCAGGAGTCAACCGATGGCCAAGATGATCGCCTTCGACAGCGAAGCACGCCGTTCGCTCGAAGCGGGCATGAACAAGCTCGCCGACGCGGTGCGCGTCACCCTCGGCCCCAAGGGCCGCAACGTCGTTCTCGACAAGAAGTGGGGCGCCCCCACGATCACCAACGACGGCGTCTCGATCGCCAAGGAGATCGAGCTCGAGGACCCGTTCGAGCAGATCGGTGCGGCCCTCGTCAAGGAGGTCGCAAAGAAGACCGACGACGTCGCCGGTGACGGAACCACCACCGCCACGGTGCTCGCCTGGTCGATGGTCCGCGAAGGCCTGCGCAACGTCGCAGCCGGCGCCAACCCCATGTCGCTCAAGAAGGGCATCGAGGCCGCGGTCGCCGCAGCCGTCGATTCGATCCGTGACCTCGCCGTCGAGGTCGACGGCAAGGAGCAGATCGCCCAGGTCGCCGGCATCTCGTCGGCCGATGCCGAGATCGGCACCATGATCTCCGAGGCCATCGACAAGGTCGGCAAGGACGGTGTCATCACCGTCGAGGAGAGCCAGACCTTCGGCATGGAGATGGACCTCGTCGAGGGCATGCGCTTCGACAAGGGCTACATCTCCCCGTACTTCGTCACCGACACCGACCGCATGGAAGCGGTTCTCGACGACGCCTACGTGCTCCTCGTGAGCTCGAAGATCACCGCCGTGCGCGACCTCGTGCCGGTCCTCGAGAAGGTCATGCAGTCGGGCAAGCCGCTCGCGATCATCGCCGAGGACATCGAGGGTGAGGCGCTCGCCACGCTCGTGGTCAACCGCATCCGCGGCACCATCAAGGCCGCCGCCATCAAGGCGCCGGGCTTCGGTGACCGCCGCAAGGCGATGCTGCAGGACATGGCAGTGCTCACGGGGGGCCAGGTGATCTCCGAGGAGATCGGCCTGAAGCTCGAGAACACCACGCTCGACCTGCTCGGCACCGCAGCAAAGGTCGTCATCACCAAGGACGAGACCACCATCGTCGACGGTGGCGGCTCGGACGACGACCTCCAGGGTCGCATCGCGCAGATCAAGAACGAGATCGAGAACACCGACTCGGACTACGACCGCGAGAAGCTCCAGGAGCGTCTGGCCAAGCTCAGCGGCGGCGTCGCCGTCCTCAAGGTCGGCGCAGCCACCGAGGTCGAGCTCAAGGAGAAGAAGCACCGCATCGAGGACGCCGTCAGCACCACCAAGGCGGCCATCGAGGAGGGCGTCGTCGCCGGTGGCGGCACGACCCTGCTCCGGAGCCGGGCCAGCGTCGAGAAGGTCGCCAAGAAGCTCAAGGGCGACGAGTCGACGGGTGCCCGCATCGTGGCGCACACGCTCGCCGAGCCGCTCAAGCAGATCGCCCGCAACGCCGGCCTCGAAGGCGGCGTCGTGGTCGACCGGGTGCTCTCGCTCGACTCCGCCACCGAGGGCCTGAACGCGGCCACCGGCGTGTACGAGGACCTCACCAAGGCCGGAATCATCGATGCTGCCAAGGTGACCCGGTCGGCGCTGCAGAACGCAGCATCGATCGCGGCGCTCTTCCTCACGACCGAAGCCGTCATCGCCGACAAGCCCGAGGGCGGCGGCGGCGAAGGCATGGGTGGGATGGACGACTTCTAGTCGCCCACCGCACGCAGCAATTCGCAGAACGGGCGCCCCACGGGGCGCTCGTTCCGCGTCCGACCGTAGGATTCCCACCGATGTCCCTGACCCGATTGATCCTCGTCCGCCACGGGGAATCGGCTGCGCAAGCCGGCGGTTTCCTCGCCGGCCACGAGGCCTGTTCCGGCCTGTCCGACCTCGGTCGATCGCAGGCAGCGGCGCTCGCCGACCGCCTGTCGTCGGGTGAGTTGGGACCCGTCGCGGCCCTCTACGCCTCGGAGATGGAGCGGGCGATCGAGACGGCGTCGATCATCGGTCCGGCGATCGGACACGCCGAACCGCGCATCGACTGTGGGGTGTGTGAGCTGCATCCCGGCGACGCCGACGGGCTCACCTGGGCCGAGATCGAGGAGCGTTGGCCGACACGATTCGGTACCGGCTGGGACCCGAACTGGCATCAGATCGCCAACGCCGAATCCTGGGGCGGGATGCGCGACCGGGTCAGTGGCTCACTGGCACGCATCGCCGCAGCGCACGCAGGCGAGACCGTGGTCGTGGCCTGCCACGGCGGCGTCATCGCGCACGCCATGCAGCACCACCTCGGCATCGCCACCGACGCCGACGTGGCGTGGTTGGTGGCCACCAACACCTCGATGACCGAGTTCGTTCTCGACGAGACCCTGGCCGACTGGCGTCAGGGCCGCTGGGGCATCGCTCGCTTCAACGACGCAGCACACGTCACCACGCTGCGCTGAGCTCGGGTCCCCGCTGCGCTGACTCGTCAGTCGCCCTGACGGCCGGTCGGTGGGAGGAAGCGTGGATCGATGTCGTCGTCCGGTTCCGGCGGGCGCATGGCGAGGTCGATGCTCGACCACAGCGACTTCGAGATCGGATAGAACGCGATCGGGAGGACGAAGGCGACGCCGACGGTGATGATCATCAGCACCGGGATCGGCGGGTCCGGGTAGGTGACCGTGAAGCCGGCGGCGACCACGAACGCCAGCGTGGTGAAGGTCACCATGACATTGAGGCCGAAGGCGCCGATCCACTGGTCGTCGACGCGCGTCGTGGGGTAGTTGCACGTCGGACAGCGATCGCGTAGATGGAACCACCCGTCGAACATCCCACGATTTCCACACATCGGGCATCGCCGAGCGAGCCCGCGCATCACCGTGCGGCGAGGCGTCAGCGGCGAGGGTCGATCCATCTCGCCAGTCTGACCACCGGCGAGATGTGCACCCGAATCGCGGAGCGGGCGACGTTGCTCGTCACGTCGGCGACGAGTGTCCCCAGGGCGAAGAGGGGGTGGAGGCGTCGTTGCGAGCCCACATGCGCGGTCGCGGTGGACGCGGTCAGAACGATGAGCGCCAGGGCCACTGCGACCAGCGGCGCCGGCACGGGAATCGGACCGGTCGAGTCGTCGGTCAGCGGGGTGAGCGCCTGCTCGACCATCCGCTGGTCGATCTGCGTCGGGCTGATCGCGCGTACCGCGTCGAGGTCGACCGCGTCGACCGTCGTCCCGACCACGCCGGGGTCGTCGGTCGCCTCGGGCGGAGGTGGCGGCGCCTCGGCTTCGGACGTCGCGACCTCGAACAGCGTCGATCGGAGCCCGAGTCGGCGGCGGAAGTCCTGTGGGTCGACGCCCATCTCGCCGGCGTCGCCGACGATGGTCATGCGCAGTGCTCGTCCCGAGGGTCCGGTCTCGTCGACACGGATGTCCTCGATGGTCCCGGCGTACCCGAGGCGGCCGGCGACGTCGGTGAGGGCGATGTCGAGGGAGTACGGGTCCGGATGCACGGTCGGATACGCCTTCGCCGGCAGGTACGCCACGTCGCCAGACGAGCCGAATCCCTCGGCGGTGGTGGCGCTGATGCCGCCACCGGACGCGCTGTAGAAGGTCGCGGCGAACGCACCGTTGTAGAGCGCCACCGTGCCGGCAGTGGCGTCGACCGCGGCGATCTGGCCGGCCGACTCGTGGGCGATGCCGGCGTACACCTGGCACGACTCGCTGTCGCAGATCTCGCCGCTTGCGGCCATCGCGGCGCAACGCGAACGTGCGAGCGGCGATCGCCTGGGCCTGCACGGCTGCTGCCGGCCAGCTCCCGGGGACCTCGCCCATGCCCTTGAGGTAGCTCTCGATGTCGACGTGGTTCCGCAGTCGGGCCCCGCCCGGAGCGCCGGTGAACTCGAACAGCCCGCGGTAGGTGCGGCCACGGCCGATCGAGGTCAACGTGCCGCCGTCGGCGGGGACGGCCCAGACCGGGGTGGACGAGACGGGGTCGGCCGGTGCGGTCGTCGACGTGGACGGGTCGGCGCCGCCGCCGCCGCCACCGGCCGGAGGCTGGCCGCCGCCACCGCCGCCGCCACCGGGGTCCGTCGTGGGCGGTGTCGTGGTGGTGGGGGACTCGCCGTCGTCGTCCTCGGGCGGGCAGAAGATCAGGATGCAGTCCTGTTGGCGGGCCTGGTACGCCGTCGCTCCGGTGCTCAGCGCGGCGACCGAACCACCCACGACGCGGAATCCGGAGCCGTCACGCTGCAGTTCGACGGTCTCACCGGGGCCGACTCGCACCGGGAAACCCGGTTGCTGGTCGCCGCTGCGAGACGACCGGACCTCACCGCCGTTCGGGAACTGCACCTGCACCCGGTCGCGGCGCTCGAGGGGGACGACGACCTCGCCGCCGGCGTTGCCGAGCTGGGTGCCGGGATAGAAGGTGGAGATGATGTCGGCCGCCGAGGCGCCCTGCGTGGCGAGCGTGTAGGCGCCCCACTGCGACATGCCGACGCCGTGGCCGTGGCCGCGGCCCTCGATGTGGACCACGGGGACGTTGATCGATGTCTGGTCGGCGGCAACGGTCGGTGCCCCGACGACTGATGCCGCCAACAGGACGATCGCTGCGACCGCGGTCGACGCGATGCGTGCACTGCCTTGCATTCCTCACCCCTTCTGGGTGTTCCCTCCGGCGTTCCTGGATGGTTCGTGATCCGTCTGCCCGAGTCCTGCCGCCATCGTGCGTCATTAGGCTGCGAGATCCGATGAGCCGTGGTCGCACCAATCGCATCCTCACCACCGAGATCGACCGATCCGGCTCGACGCGCGGGCCCGACGACGTGGCCGTCGAGGAGCCGCTGGAGATCCGCCTCGACGGAAACCTGGTCGGGACGACCATGCGGACACCCGGCCATGACTTCGAGTTGGCGGCGGGGTTCTGCCTCGCCGACGACCTCCTCGGTGGTGCCACCATCCGGTCGGTCAAGTACTGCCGGGGCGACGGTCCCGGTGCCGTCGTCGAGTCCGAGTTCAACGTCGTCACCGTCGGCACGGGCGGCCTCGCGCCCGTTCCCGAGCCCCGCCTCGGCGTGACCTCGTCGGCGTGTGGCATGTGCGGGACGACTGCGGTCGACGAACTGCGGACCCGCCTGCACCCCCTGCCGGCCGGAGCGCCGTTCCCCCGGTCGTTGGTGCTCGACGCGCCCGAACGACTGCTCGGCGACGCGCCGATCTTCGCGGCCACCGGCGCGGTGCACGTCGCTGCGCTGTTCGACCGTTCGGGCGACACCGTCGTCCTTCGTGAGGACGTCGGACGTCACAACGCGGTCGACAAGGTCATCGGCGAGCGCCTGCTCGCCGGCGCCGTTCCCGCTCCGGACCTCGGTCTGGCCGTCAGTGGACGGGTGGGATTCGAGATCGTCCAGAAGGCGTGGGCCGCCGGGGTGACGCTGGTCGTGGCCAAGGGAGCACCAACGTCGTTGGCCGTCGAGGCTGCCCGGATCGCCCGCATCACGTTGGTCGGGTGGGCGAGCGACGGGCGGGCCCGCGTCTACGAGGGAGCCGTCGCATGAGTCTCGACGAACAGTTCCGGGGCTGGAACCGAGAGCACTGGGTGTCGGTCACCCACATCAACGGGATCGGGATGCAGAAGCCCCGTCACGAGAAGGAGATGGTGCGCACGGCCATCGCCAACCTCAACCACCCCAAGTACGCATGGGACGTGTTGACCAAGGGTGTGTGCGACGGCTGTGCGCTCGGCGTCGCCGGGCTCCACGACTGGACGATGGACGGCATTCACCTGTGCACGACGCGGCTGCGGTTGCTCGAGCTCAACACCGCCGACCCGATCGACCCGGTGCTGCTCAGCGACGTCGAACCGCTGCGCCGGAAGTCAGGCGAGGAGTTGCGGTCGATGGGGCGCCTCGGCGTGCCCATGCGCCGGCGACGTGGTGAGGCCGGCTTCCGCCCGATCGGTTGGGAGGAGGCGCTGGGAGCGCTGGCCAGCGGACTGCGCGAGGCCGGACGAGACCGCAGCGCGGTGTACCTGACGAGCCGTGGCCTGACGAACGAGGTGTACTACGCCGCCGCCAAGGCGGTCCGTGCGATCGGCACCAACAACATCGACTCGGCGGCGCGGGTCTGCCACGCCCCGTCGACCAGCGGCCTCAAGGCCACTTTGGGCGTGGCGGCGACGACCTGTTCGCTCGAGGACGTCCTCGAGTCCGATCTGCTGGTGCTGTGGGGGTCGAACCCGGCCAACAACCAGCCGGTGTTCATGAAGCACCTGTACCTGGCCCGCAAGAACGGCCTCCGCGTCGTGGTCGTCAACCCGTACCTCGAGCCTGGCCTCGACCGCTACTGGGTGCCGTCGACGGTCGAGTCGTTCCTCTTCGGCACGCAGATCTGCGATCTCCACGTGCCGGTGCGTCCCGGCGGGGACGTGGCGCTCGCCAATGCGGTGCTGCAGAAGCTCATCGAGTGGGGCGCGGTCGACGAGGCGTTCATCGCCGACCACACCGAGCACTGGGACGACGTCGTCGCGTCGCTGGCCGGGCAATCCCACGAGGACCTGTGCGCAGCCGCCGGCGTCGACACCGCGGTCGTCGAGGCGTTCGCCCGCGAGTACGCCGACGCGTCCTCGGCCATCCTCACCTGGTCGATGGGGATCACCCAGCACGCCGACGCGGTCTCCGGGGTCCAGGCCATCGTGAACCTCGCATTGAGCCGGGGGAACGTGGGTCGCGACGGTGCGGGGCTCATGCCGATCCGCGGACATTCGGGGGTGCAGGGGGGCGCGGAGATGGGGGCGTACGCGACGTCGTTCCCCGGCGGCCGGGCGGTCGACGCCGAGAATGCGGCCGAGATGGCCGAACTCTGGGGCTTCGAGGTCCCGGACTCGCCCGGCCTCACCGCGCCCGAGATGCTCGATGCCGCCGCACGGGGTGACATCGACGTCTTGTGGACCTCGGGCGGCAACTTCCGCGAGGTCCTGCCCGACCCCCAGCGGGTCGACGCGGCCATGGCGACGATCCCGCTCCGCGTCCACGCCGACATCGTGGTGTCGTCGCAGATGCTCGAACCCGGCGACGACGTCATCTTGTTGCCGGTGCTCACTCGCTACGAACAGGAAGGCGGCGGCACGTCGACCACGACCGAACGCCGCATCGCGTTCTCGCCGGAGATCCCGCGGCGTGTCGGCGAGGCCAGGAGTGAGTGGCGGCTCTTCGCCGATGTCGCGTCGCGGGCCCGACCCGAACTGCGGCCGCATTTCTCGTGGCCGAGCAATCGCGATCTCCGCGCCGAGATCGCGACCGTCGTGCCGGCCTACGAGGGCATCCAGGACCTGCGAGAGACCGGCGACCAGGTGCAGTACGGCGGACGCCACCTCTGCGCCGGCGGCGAGTTCCCCACGCCGTCGGGTCGGGCGCGGTTCACGCCGCTCGAGCCGTCGACGGCGGACCTGCCGGTCGGCACCTTCACGGTCGCCACCCGGCGGGGCAAGCAGTTCAACTCGATGGTCTACGCCGAGGTCGACCCGTTGACGGGCGCTGGTCGCGACGCCGTCTACATCGACCACGACGATGCCGCGGCGTTGGGCATGGCCGACGGTGCGCCGGTGCGGCTCACATCGGAGACCGGCACGTACGACGGTCACCTGCACTGCATCCGGCTCGCACGCGGCAGCCTCCAGGTCCACTGGCCCGAGGGGAACGTGCTCCTCCCGGCCGGGCCCGATCACCGGGAGCCGCTGTCGCAGGTCCCCGACTACAACGCGACCGTCACCGTCACTTCTCGCTGAACGTCGGCGCGTGCACCGTGGACGGCGTTACGGTCGGACCCATGACGCGCCTCGGCTACCAGATCCCCAACTTCAACTACCCCGACGGGGAGGGGACGGTCGCTCCGGACGGGATCTTCGACCTGGTCGTCCAGCAGGCAAAGGAGGCGGAGGAGTCGGGGTTCGACACCGTCATGGTGATGGATCACTTCTACCAACTGCCCATGCTCGGCCAGCCCGAGGACTACATGATCGAGTGCTACACGCTGCTCTCGGCGCTGGCGCAGCACACGTCGACCGTGCGTCTGTCCGCGCTCGTGACCGGCAACACCTATCGGAATCCCGCCGTGCTCGCGAAGACCGTCACCGCGCTCGACATCGTCAGCGGCGGCCGGGCGCAGCTCGGCATCGGTGCCGGTTGGTTCGAGCAGGAACACGATGCGTTCGGCATCGAGTTCGGCTCGTTCACCGACCGGTTCGAGAAGCTCGACGAGGCGCTGCAGATCATCCTGCCGATGCTGCGTGACGAGCGACCGACGCTCGACGGCGAGCGCTACGCGGTGAAGGGGGCGATCAACCAGCCGCCGCCGCTCGGCCGGATCCCGGTGATGATCGGCGGGTCGGGTGAGAAGAAGACGCTTCGCATGGTCGCCCAGTACGGCGACGACTCCAACATGACGGTTGGACCGGAGGAGATCCCTCGCAAGCTCGAGGCGTTGGCCGCGCACTGCGAGCGACTCGGCCGCGATCGCAGCGAGATCACCGTCACCATGCAGCGCAATGCCTGCATCGCCCCCACGCACGAACAGGCCGTGGCCGAGGTCGACGAGGCGCTGGGCCGACGTGGTCTCGACCTGTCGTCCATGTCGGTCGAGGACGCCGACGCCATGCGCTCGATGCTCGCCCACGGGACTCCCGACGAGCTGGGGGAGCAGTTCAGCGAATGGATGGCGCTCGGCATCGACGGCTTCACCGTCAACTCCATCGCCAACGGTCACCTCCCCGGTCGGGTGAGCCTCCTGGGCGAGACGCTGTCGGCGGTGGTCGCATCGTGAGCACGACGCAGCGCGACGAGAAGCCGGCGCCGAGCGACGGGGTCGGGGACGACCTCTCCGGCCTCCCCGACCACATCGTCCTCTACGACGGTGTCTGCGGACTCTGCCATCGCGGCGTTCGTTCGCTGATGGGGCTCGATCGCGACCGGATCCTCCACTTCGCTCCGCTACAGGGCGAAACGGCGGCGCGTCTGGGGATCGTGTGGGAGGACGACGGTCCAGCGAGTGCGGACACCTTCGTCTTCGTCGACAACACCGGACCCGAGCCCGTCCATCACGAGCGTATGGACGGCGTCGCCGCCGAGTTGCGAGCGATCGGCCGGTTGGCCCCGGTCGCCGCGATCATCCGCCACACGCCGAAGAGGATCGCCGACGGCGCCTACAAGGTGATCGCTGCCTCGCGCTACCGGCTGTTCGGCAAGTTCGACCAGTGCGAGCTCCCGACCCGCTCGCAGCGAGAGCGGTTCCTCCCCTAGCGGTTCCGCCCGCAACGCCTTCTAGGGTTGGGGAGTGACTTCTCCCTCGATCCCCACGGACGGCGAATCCGTCCTCCACCTCTTCTTCTCGGTCGGCCCGCTCGCCGACGCCGCCGAGATCCGAGCCGCCGTCTCGTCCGCCGAGGCCGACGGTTACCAGGTGGTCCCGGTGTCGGTGCTCGGACACAAGGCCGACCTCGGGTTCATGGTCCTGGGTGAGGACCAGTGGCGCCTCCGCCGGCTCCAGACCGAGCTGACCGCGGCAGGACTCGAACTCGTCGACAGCTACGTGTCGTTGACCGAGATCTCCGAGTACGCCAAGGGCGTCCCCGACGAGATGAAGCAGGCGCGCCTCCACCCCCAACTCCCGCCCGAGGGGAAGCCGGCGTTCTGCTTCTACCCGATGTCGAAGCGCCGCAACGTCGACCAGAACTGGTTCACGTTGCCCTACGACGAGCGGCACTCGCTGATGATGGAGCACGGGAAGTCGGGTCGAACCTTCGCCGGCCGGATCCTGCAGGTCATCACCGGGTCGACCGGCATCGACGACTTCGAGTGGGGCGTGACCCTGTTCGCGCAGCACCCAGACGACCTCAAGGAGGTCGTCTACACCATGCGCTACGACGAGGCCTCGGCCGTCTACGCCGAGTTCGGCGCGTTCATCACCGGGATGACCGGCACTCTCGACGAGGTCCTGGAGTCGCTGCAGCTGGGGGCGTGAGCCGCACGCGAAGCGGGACAAACTGCGCTCGGTCGTGGCCGAATTGTGAAAACAATTCGACAGGATGCCCTTCGACGCCGCGTGGCCGGTGTGCAGTTCTGTATGGTCCGACTCCCGTGACGTCTCGACTCCCGAAGACCATCGCCGTTGCCCTCCTCGGCGTCCTCGCCGTCACGTTCGTGCTGGCCTCGTTGGTGGTCCCTGCCGGGGCCCAGGAGACGGACGCTGCCGAGACCGGAGCCGCAGAGACGGGCACCGAAGCGCCAGAGTCGGTCGGCGGCACCCTCAAGGCCGACGGTGAGGTCGACGACGAGGTCATCCTCGTGGCCGGCGCCGTGATCTCGGTCGCCACCGCCGACGGTGAGGAGATCGACTCGGTCGAGACCGACGACGACGGCACCTGGTCGATCGGCCTGCCTGGCCCGGGCGACTACGTCGTGTCGATCGATCCCGACAGCCTCCCCGACGACATCGACCTCCGCAACGAGGACCGTGCCTCGCTGGCCGTCTCGGTGCGGCCGGGGCAGTCCCGTCCGATCCTGTTCGCCTTGGGTGAGGACACCCGCAACGTCGGCTCGAAGATCGATCAGTTCTTCCAGTTGACGGTCGAGGGCATCAAGTTCGGCCTGATCATCGCGATGACGTCGATCGGCCTGTCGCTGATCTTCGGGACCACGGGTCTCGTGAACTTCGCCCACGGCGAACTCGTGACGCTCGGCGCACTGATCGCCTACTTCTTCAACCAGACCCTCGGGATCCAGCTGATCCCGGCGGCGCTCCTGGCGATGGTCGCCACCGGCGCGCTCGGTGGAGCGAGCGACCTGGGCATCTGGCGACCCCTCCGACGTCGCAAGACCGGACTGATCGCGATGATGGTGGTCTCGATCGGCCTCAGCTTCATCCTGCGGTACCTGTTCCTCTACCAGTTCGGCGGCGGTACCCGGCCCTACGGCGACTACGCCCTCCAGCGAGCGATCGACATCGGACCGATCTCGATCACCGCCAAGGACATCTACAGCATCATCATCTCGGTCGTGGTCCTGGTCGGCGTGGGCCTGGCACTCCAGCTGACCCGCATCGGCAAGGCCATGCGTGCCGTGGCCGACAACCCGGATCTGGCCGAGTCGTCGGGCATCGACGTCGACCGCGTCATCCTGTTCGTGTGGGTCAGCGGAAGCGCGCTGGCCTGCCTCGGTGGCGTGCTGTTCGGCCTCGGCGAACAGGTCAGCTTCCAGTTCGGGTTCCAATTGCTGTTGCTGATGTTCGCCGGCGTCACCCTCGGTGGCCTGGGCACGGCGTACGGCGCCCTGCTCGGCTCGTTCATCATCGGGCTGTTCGTCCAGGTGTCGACGATCTGGGTCTCGACCGAGCTGAAGAACGTCGGCGCCTTCGCCATCTTGATCGTGATCCTGCTGGTCCGCCCGCAGGGGATCCTGGGCAGAGCGGAGCGAGTCGGATGACGACGAGAAGGGAGCCCACATGGACTGGGGCCTGATCTTCGAGACCACCATCCGCGCGGCGTTCACCAAGGACGCCATCGTGTTCGCGCTCGCGGGCATCGGTCTCAACATCCACTTCGGCTACACGGGTCTGCTCAACTTCGGTCAGGCGGCCTTCGTCGCCCTGGGCGCCTACGGCGTGGGTGTGACCGTCGAGTACTTCGACCAGTCGATGTGGCTCGGTGTGCTCGCCGGCCTGATCGCCGCTGCCGTGTTCGCGCTGATCCTCGGTGTGCCCACGCTCCGGCTGCGCGCGGACTACCTGGCGATCGTCACGATCGCTGCGGCCGAGTCACTGCGCCTCATCCTGCGATCGGTGACGTTCTCCGACTACTTCGGCGGTTCGTCGGGCATCAACAACTTCGCCGGCGAGTTCTACGACGTCAACCCGTACAACCCGGGTCGGTACGGGTTCGGGCCCCTCGAGTTCCGTCACACCGATCTCTGGCCGATGACCGTCGGCTGGGGTCTCGTCGTGATCGTGGCCGTGCTCGTGTACCTCCTCATGCGCAGCCCGTGGGGCCGTGTCCTGAAGTCGATCCGCGAGGACGAAGATGCGGCTCGCAGCCTGGGCAAGAACGTCTTCTCGTACAAGATGCAGGCGCTGGTCCTCGGCGGCATGATCGGTGCGCTCGGCGGGTTCATCAACGCCGTGGCCACGCAGTCCGTGCAACCGGACAACTTCGGCACGCCGCTGACCTTCTTCATCCTCACGTCGCTGCTCCTGGGCGGGGCGGCCCGGGTGATCGGCCCGATCGTGGGCGCGATGCTGTTCTGGATGGTGTTGGCCTTCACCGACACCTTCCTCCGCCAGGCCGACAACAACGACCTGATCCCCGACGCGATCATGACCGGAACGCAGGTCGGCGCCGTTCGGTTCATCCTCGTGGGTGTGCTCCTCGCCGGCCTGATCGTGTTCCGACCGCAGGGGATCTTCGGCGACCGCAGGGAGATCGAACTCGATGCCCGCTGACCTTCCCGCAGTGGCCGCCGACCCCTTCGCCGACGTCGCGCGCGAGCCTGGGGCCGCCAAGCCCGACCCGATCCTGAAGGTCGACGGTGTCCGCCGTCAGTTCGGCGGCCTCGTCGCCGTCGACGTCGACCACCTCGAGTTCCAGCGTGGCGTCATCACCGCCCTGATCGGCCCCAACGGCGCCGGCAAGACCACCTTCTTCAACCTCATCACCGGCTTCGACCAGCCCAACACGGGCGCGTGGGAGTTCAACGGCGAGTCGATGGGGAAGATGGCGCCGCACCAGGTCGCTCGCAAGGGCATGATCCGGACGTTCCAGCTGACCAAGGCGCTGGCCAAGATGACGGTCATCGAGAACATGAAGCTCGGTGCCACCGGCCAGCGGGGCGAGCGGATGCTCCCGTCGCTGCTCCCGTTCCTGTGGCGTCGCCAGGAGTCCGAGATCGAGGCCCAGGCCGACGAGCTGCTGGCCCGGTTCAAGCTCGACCACATGCGTGAGGAGTTCGCCGGCTCGCTCTCCGGCGGCCAGCGCAAGCTGCTCGAGATGGCGCGCTCGCTGATGGCCAAGCCCGAGCTCGTGATGCTCGACGAGCCGATGGCCGGCGTCAACCCTGCGCTCACCCAGTCGTTGCTCGGACACGTCAAGAACCTCCGCGAGGAGGGGATGAGCGTGATCTTCGTCGAGCACGACATGGACGTCGTCTTCGACATCTCGGACTGGGTCGTCGTCATGGCCGAGGGCCGGATCATTGCCGAGGGCCCGCCCGACGCGATCGGTTCGAACAAGGAAGTCATCGACGCATACCTCGGCGCCCACCACGACAGCGACCTCAGCGACTGGGAAGAGGAAGCCGTCATCGCCGAGGTGACCGGAGCACACGGTGACGTGATCGGCTCCGAGCTGCACCTGGGCGCCGACGATGGACCCGACCCGACCGGAGACGACGCATGAGCCTGCTCGAAGCCCGCGGCATCGTGGCCGGCTACGTGCCCGGCGTCGACATCCTCACCGGCTGCGAGCTCACGCTCGAGGACGGCGAGCTCATCGGCATCATCGGCCCCAACGGCGCCGGCAAGTCGACACTGCTCAAGGCGCTGTTCGGCCTCATCCCGGTCCGACAGGGGTCGGTCACGCTGGCCGGTGAGGACATCACCGGGCACAAGGCGTCCAAGCTGGTGTCGATGGGGGTGGGGTTCGTCCCCCAGACCAACAACGTCTTCCCGTCCCTCACCATCGAGGAGAACCTCGAGATGGGGACGTACCTCGAGCCGAAGCGGGTGAACGAGCGGTTCGAGTTCGTGTTCGACCTCTTTCCGCGCCTCTTCGAGCGCCGCAAGCAGCGGGCCGGCTCGCTGTCGGGTGGCGAACGGCAGATGGTCGCATCGGGGCGTGCCCTCATGGCCGATCCGTCGGTCCTCCTGCTCGACGAACCCTCCGCGGGCTTGTCGCCGCTCTTTCAGGACGAGGTCTTCGTCCGGTGCAAGCGGATCCAGGCCGCCGGCGTGTCGATCATCATGGTCGAGCAGAACGCCCGTCGTTGCCTCCAGATCTGCGATCGGGCCTACGTGCTCGACCAGGGCCAGAACGCCTACACGGGCACCGGCAAGGAACTCCTCGCCGACCCCAAGGTGATCGAGCTCTACCTGGGCACGCTCGCCCGGGTCCAGTAGCCGCCGCCACTTCGCCAGCGCGACGCTGACCACGTTCGACTCGCGTCGGGAGCGTTGTCGCGCCCGTCGGAGAACGTGGGTGTGCGCCAGAACGCGAAGAGGCCCCGGCGTGAGCCGGGGCCTCTTCGGAGTGCGGTCGCTCGTCAGTCAGTGCTGACGATGCGTGGGATCACTTTCCGGCGTCGAAGTTCTCGCCGAGGGCGTTGCCCATGTTGCCGTCCGAGCCGTAGACCGGCTTGTCGCGCGGGCCGATGCCCTGCTCGACCATGACGGTGAGGATGCGGCTCGACTCGTCGAAGCCGATGAGGAGGGTGCCCTCAGCATCGGCGGAGACGGCCTGGCCGACCTCGGCGTCGAACGTCTGCGCAGCCGGGTCGTAGATGACGGCGTCGATGACCTCGCCGCCGCCGGCTTCGAAGGCGGCCGTGAAGTCGTCGACGAGGCCTGTGCCGTAGTCGTCGTCCAGCGCCAGGATGAAGACGTTGGTGATGCCGTCACCGAGAACGATGTCGGCCAGCGTCGCACCCTGGAGGATGTCCGACGGGGCGTTGCGGAAGTACAGGCCCTTGTCGTCGTAGGTGCTGAACTTCTTCGACGTGTTCGCCGGCGAGAACATGGCGACACCAGCGGTGGTGATCTTGTCGATGACGGTGAGGCTCACCGACGACGAAGCGGCACCGACGATGAGGTCGACGTTCTCGGACAGCAGACGGTCCGTGGTGCTGTTGGCGATGTCCGTGGTGGTGTCACCGGAGTCGCCGTTGCTCAGCTCGGCCGGCTTGTCGAGGACGCCGCCGGCTTCGTTGATCTCGTTGATCGCGAGCTGTGCGCCGGCGAACTCGGGCGGGCCGAGGAACGCAAGCGAGCCCGTCTCCGGGAGGAGCGTGCCGACCTTGAAGACCCCGTCGCCCTCACGGGTGGCGGTGACGGGCTCCTGGGGCACGTCGGCCTCTTCCGGAGCGTTGGCGGTCACGAACTCGGTGGCGTCGTCGTCGATGCGGTTGTCGTCACCGAAGGTGAGGATGCCGTAGCTCGCGACCGTCGGCTCACCGTTGCCGGAGAAGTCGAGCGGGCCGGAGACGCCGTCGTAGTCGATGTCGGTTCCGGCTTCGATGAGGGCGAGGCACTCGGCGTAGCCGGTGCACTTCTCGCCGTCACGGGTGACGCCGTTGATCTCGTTGCCGTACTCGGCACCGTCGGTGCCGGCGACCTCGACCGCGAGGGCCGACACGATGATCGCGTCGTAGGTCTCCGGGCCGTAGTTGAAGTCGACGAGCTCGGGGTCGACCTCGAGGAGGCGGTCCTTGAAGGAATCGTCGAGCGGTGCGAGCGGCGTGGTGCCCCGCATCCCGGCGAGCGCGCCGTCGGCGCCGTCGCCGGAGCCTCCCGAGCCCTCGGTGGTTGTGCTCTCGTCGCCGGTGGCCGAGTCGTCATCGTCGCCGCATGCGGCTGCGACGAGCGAGAAGGCCATCAGCAACGCGATGAGCAGGCGGAGTTTGCCCGGCTTTCGCATGTGATCAGTTTCCTTTGTGTTCAACAACAGGGAACGATGAGAGTAACTCTCGGTGGCGGCCCCATGCGGCCGATCGTGAAGAAATGCAGAATCTCCCTCAATCGGGCTTCTGTCCCATTGACGCTGCTTCGTCGCCGGGTTCGGTGCGCAAGGATGGAATCGATGGGTGATCTCGCCGTGCTCCGCGACCGACTGCGCGAACTCGATCGGGTCGTCGTCGCCTTCTCCGGTGGCGCCGATTCGGCGTTCCTCGCGTGGGTCGCCCACGAGACCCTGGGTGATCGGGCCACGGCCGTGACCGCCGTGTCGCCGTCGCTCGCCGGTCTCGAGCACGACGACTGCCGCAGCCTCGCCGCCGAATGGGGCCTCGACTGGCGCGAGGTGCACACCGACGAGATGGACAACGCGGCGTACCGCCAGAACGACACCGACCGGTGCTTCTGGTGCAAGGACGCGCTGATGGACGCGATCGGGCCCCTGGTGGAGGAGACCTCGGCGACGGCGATGCTCGGCGTGAACCTCGACGACCTCGACGATCACCGCCCCGGGCAACGCGCGGCGGCCGAGCGCGGTGCGGTCTTTCCATTGGTCGAGGCCGGCTTCACCAAGGACGACGTCCGCCGGGTCTCACGTGAACTCGGTCTGCGGACGTGGGACAAGCCTGCGGCCCCGTGTCTTGCGTCCCGTCTTCCGTACGGCACGCCGGTGACCCTGGGCCGGCTGCGATCGGTCGAGGACGCAGAGGCAGCGCTGCGGGCGATGGGCTTCGACGAGCTCCGGGTCCGGCATCACGGTGAGCTCGCTCGCGTCGAGCTCCCTCTCGACCGCATCGACGAAGCGCTCGCTCGCCGAGTCGATGTCGTTGCCGTGGTGAAGGCGGCCGGATACCGGTGGGTGTCGGTCGACCTCGACGGGCTCCGTTCTGGGAACCTCAACCCGTAGCCCGCGGCTACGTTGCGGGCGGGGCCACCGTCCGGCCTCGCACGAGGGGGCACGATGGCCGACATCACCAAGAAGCACGCCGACGCGAACGGCGACTCGATCGCGCTGATCGACGATCTCCGCGAGGAGACGTGGTCCGAGCTCGACGACGCGACGAACCGCCTGGTCAACGGGTTCCGTGATGCCGGTCTGGTCGCCGGCGACACCATCTCGATCCTGTGTGGCAACCGGTGCGAGAACTTCGAGGTGCAGGCCGCAGGGGGCCACGCCGGGCTCTACATGGTCCCGGTGAACTGGCACTGGACCGGTGAGGAGCTGGCCTACGTGCTCGACGACTCCGACTCGAAGGCGCTCGTCGTCGACGGTCGGTTCCTCGACGTCGCGACCGACGCCATCGCCCGGCTCGACCACCGACTCCTGCTGCAGCTCGTGATCGACGCCGACCCGCCGGACGGCTTCACCGACTACGCGGACTTCCTCGCTGCGTCGTCGCCCGACGAGCCCGAGGACCAGACGCTGGGCGGCCCGATGTTCTACACGTCCGGGACCACCGGCTTCCCCAAGGGTGTTCGGACCTCGACCATCCAGCCGGGCATGCCGGCGAACCTCATGGAGTTGGTCGCCGCCGGAGCCGTTGCGAACCTCTCGATCCCCGACGGCGGAACCACCCTCCTGTGCGGTCCGCTCTACCACTCGGCGCAGTGGGCGTGGTCCCTGCTGCCGTTGCTGGCGGGCAGCCGCTGCGTCATGCAGCACAAGTTCGATCCGGCCGAGGTGCTGTCGCTCATCGACGAGCACGGCGTCACCAACGTCCACCTCGTGCCGACCCAGTTCATCCGGCTCCTGAAGCTGCCGGACGAGACGAAGGCCGCCTTCGACGGCGGCTCGCTCGTCTGTGTGTGGCACGGCGCAGCGCCCTGCTCACCGCAGGTGAAGCGCGACATGATCGACTGGCTCGGCCCGAAGGTGTGGGAGTACTACGGCGGGACCGAGGGCGGCATCATGTCGGTGATCTCGGCCGACGAGTGGCTGGAGCGTCCGGGGAGTGTCGGCCGACTCGGTGCCAGCTACGAGGTGCGCATCCTCGACGACGACGGCAACGAGATGCCCACGGGGGAGTCGGGACAGATCTGGTTCAAGAACCTGCTCGGCACCGACTTCGAGTACCACAACGCTCCCGAGAAGACAGCGGCGGCGCACCGCGAAGGCGGATTCGGGACCCTGGGAGACATCGGGTACCTCGACGACGAGGGCTACCTCTACCTCTCGGACCGCAAGATCGACATGATCATCAGCGGCGGCGTGAACATCTACCCGGCGGAGATCGAAGGGGTGCTGGTCACCCACCCCGCCGTGCGAGACGCTGCGGTGTTCGGGATCCCGCACGACGAGATGGGCGAAGAGGTCAAGGCCGCCGTCGAGTTGGCCGACGGGCATGCGCCGTCGGACGAACTGGCTCGTGACCTGATCCGGCATGTCCGCGACCATCTGGCGGGCTACAAGGCGCCGAAGTCGGTCGATTTCGAGGAGGAGTTCCCGCGGCACCCGACGGGCAAGCTCTACAAGCGGCTGCTTCGTGACCCTTACTGGGAGGGCGCGGGCCGCTCGCTGTAGTCCTGTTCGCTAGCGGCGTGTGATGTCGCCGGCGGTCCAGAGCGGGAACGCCAGGTGCTTCACGCCGAGGTGGTCGACGATCCGGTCGTCGTCCGCGAAATCGGCGAAGCACCGCCTCGCGACGTCGGTGCCGACCATGTAGACGAAGTCGGCCCAGGGCAGCAGCACCGGTCCGTCGTCGACGTCGCCGTCGCGCAGCACGGCCTCGACCTCGAGCGTGGGTCGTTCCGGATGGGACGGGTCGAGGCAGACCGAGTGGTAGACGATGCCCTCGAACACCGACATGGCCTTGATCTTCACCAGCCCTGCGTCCCCGGTCCACCCTTGAACGGGCCGACCACCTTCGACGTGATCCAACCGCCGTAGAACGCTCCCTCGTTGGCGTCGACGACCTCGCCGTCGACGGTGCACTCGTCCATCATCTGTGGGTAGAAGGCGTAGTGGTCGACGATCGGCGCGAACCGCTCGGTCGGTGCGGGGTAGGTCCAGGCGGCGTTCGGTGCGGCCTGTTCACCGACCTGCACGGTCCAGTAGACCGCGGCGCCCTTCCACTCGCAGAACGTGCGGTCGGTGCCCGGCACCAGGAGGTCGGTGCGGACGTCGGCGGCCGGGAGGTAGTAGGCGGGCGGCTGGCTGGTCTCCAGGATCCGGACCGAGCGGGTCGTCTCGGCAATCCGCACCCCGCCGAAGTCGACGGTGACGTGGTGGTCGCAGGGCTCGACGGCAGGAGGTCGGGGATAGTCCCAGACCGATTCCTGGCCGGGGCCGGGTTCGACGCGGCGAGGTCGCATGCCCGAAGCTTGACTCCGATGTCGCCGCCCGACAACCCACACGCCGCAACGAGTCAGGACGATCCCGCGGACGAGCAGCGGTTCCGCGAGATCTCCGCCGCTTTGGTCGCTGCGGTGGCCGAGGTCGTTCCCGCGTGGATCGAGCGCCTGGTCATCGAACGAGTCCGCTCCTGGTCCGGAGAGGTGAGCGCCGACGTGGAGCAGGCGGCGACGACTGCCGGCGTCGAAGCGGCTGCCGATGTGGTGCCGCGGATGCAGGCGCTGGTCGAGACCGACCTCGACCACCAGCGCACCAACCCGCTGTCGTTGTTGCGTGACACGACCCGCTTCGCGCACGAGGTCCTCGTCGACGTGGGTGTCCCCACGGTTGCTCGTGACCCGTTCGTGCAGCGGTCGTTCCCCGACGACGACTACGGGCTCGTCCCGGCTTCGTGGGACGAGGTCGACCCGTCGCTGCACGAGTTGGGGCTCACCTGGGGTGCGGCGAAGGCCTTCTTGTTCAAGGCCCGGCGTCGAGCGGAGGGGAAGACATGACGGCGTACGCGATCACGACCGACCTGATGGACGGTTCGAAGATCCGTTCCGGCATCGACGGCGTACGTGTCGTCCGTCCCGGTACCGACTTCGACGGTGCGACCGTGATCGTCGTCGACCTCGGCCTCGGCGGAGCGCTCGACGCCGCCCTCACGACCGGCGCTCGCGTCATCGCCTACGGCAGCCACGTCGACGACGAGGTCCTGTCGGATGCTGCCGCACGTGGTGCGGAAGCCATGCCTCGATCGCTGTTCTTCCGCCGGTTACGTGAGGGAACGATCCTCGACCGGGACGGTTGACTCAGTCCTCGGGACGGTCGAGGCGCTGCCAGCCGGTGTCGGTGATGGCACGGGGTTCGAAGAACAGACAGTCCTCGGGGCACGCGAACGGCATCTCCTCGGCGGCGCCCAGTCGACACCGCTGGAGCACGTCGCCCGCGGGCGTCGAACGGGTCGAGTAGTGCCGACAATCCTCGCGAACAGCCACGGCGCCCAGTGTCGCGGAGGATGGGCACCAGACCCGACCGGTAGGGTCCGCGCCCATGAGTGAGCGTCTCCTCGTCATCGGCGGTGATGCCGGCGGCATGGCCGCGGCATCGCAGGCCCGCCGTCGCCAGCCCTACATGGAGATCGTCGCGCTCGAGAAGGGCAATCGGACCAGTTACTCGGCCTGCGGGATCCCGTACCTCGTGGCCGGCGACGTCCAGAGTCCGGACGATCTCGTCGCCCGGACGCCGGAGGAGTTCCGCGACAAGCACCGCATCGACGTGCGGATGCACCACGAGGTCATGGGCATCGACCTCGATGCCCGCAAGGTCGAGGTGTACGACCATGCTCGGCAGCGGACCTTCCAGCTGGGGTTCGATCTGCTCCAGATCGGAACCGGCGCCCGGCCGATCCGTCCCGACATCCCCGGCATCGACCTGCCGCACGTGCTCGGCGTCCAGACGGTCGACGACGGCGTCGCGCTCCTCGAGCGCGCCAGGCAGTCGCAGTGCCGGAAGGTCGCGGTCATCGGCGGGGGCTACATCGGCATCGAGATGGCCGAGGCGTTCATCCGCTGGGGTGCCGAGGTCACGCTCATCGAGGGCAACGACCAGGTGATGCGTACGTTCGACCCCGACATGGCCGCACCGATCGCCCGTGCGATGCGATCGCACGGTGTCGACGTCCGGTTGGGCGTCCGAGCCCTCGGTTTCGACGAGAAGCACGTACTCACCGATGACGGACCGATCGCTGCCGACCTGGTCGTCCTGGGTCTCGGCGTGACGCCGAACTCCGAACTCGCAGGCGAGGCCGGTGTGACGCTCGGCGTCCGCAACGCCATCCGGGTGAACCGCCGTCAGCAGACCTCGAAGCCTGGGGTCTACGCCGCGGGGGACTGTGCCGAGTCGTTCCACCGGGTGAGCAAGCGACAGGTGCACGTGGCGCTCGGCACCGTGGCCAACAAGCAGGGCCGCGTCGCGGGGATCAACCTCGGCGGTGGGTATGCGACGTTCCCCGGTGTCGTCGGCACGGCGATCACCAAGGTCTGCGCCACCGAGATGGCGCGCACCGGGCTCAACGAGTCGGAGGCCGATCGCAACGGCTTCGTCTACGAGTCGGTCACCATCTCGTCGACGACCCGTGCCGGGTACTACCCGGACACGAAACCGATCTCCATCAAGCTCCTCGCCGAACGGGGCTCGCGCCGGGTCCTCGGCGCACAGATCGTGGGGGAGGAGGGCGCGGCCAAACGGATCGACGTCCTTGCCACGGCGATCACCGCAGAGATGACGGTCGACGACGTCGTCGACCTCGACCTGGCGTACGCACCACCGTTCTCGGGCGTGTGGGACGCTGTGCACATCGCAGCCCGGAAGGCTGCCCAAGCGCTCGACGCCACGGAGCAGACGTGAAGCAGATCACCGCCATCATCAAGCCGTTCAAGCTCGACGACGTGAAGGAAGCCCTGAAGGGCATCGGCATCCAGGGGATGACCGTGTCCGAGGTGCAGGGCTTCGGTCGGCAGTCGGGTCACACCGAGGTGTACCGGGGCGCCGAGTACACGGTGGAGTTCGTCCCCAAGGTGAAGGTCGAGGTCGTCGTCGACCACGGCCAGGAGATCGGTGTGGTCGACGCGATCGCCGAGGCGGCCCAGACCGGCACGATCGGCGACGGCAAGATCTGGGTCACGGACCTCGACGCCGTGATCCGCATCCGCACCGGTGAGCGTGACGCAGACGCCGTGTGATCGGCGTGCGCGGTGTGACAGGTGACCTCGCACCTCTACCGACCGGTCGGTAGGCTCGCGGCATGCCGTTGTCCGATGCCGCGCTCACCGAAGAACTCGCGCCCGTGGTCGCCGGGCTCGTCGACCGTCACCTGACGAACACCAAGGAATGGTTCCCCCACCGTCTGGTGCCGTGGAGCCGTGGTGAGGACATCGGTCCGGACTACGAGTGGGACCCGGCCGACACGGTGCTGTCCGACGAGGTCCAGTCGGCGATGATCGTCGACCTCCTCACCGAGGACAACCTGCCGTACTACTTCGAGACGATCTACAACCTCTTCGGCAAGCACGAGCCCTGGGGCGTGTGGGCCCGACGCTGGACCGCCGAGGAAGGCCGCCACGCGATCGTGATCCGCGACTACCTCCACGTGACGCGCGCTGTCGACCTCGACGAACTCGAGCGTGGACGCATGGCGCAGGTGTCGCTCGGCGAGGTGCCGCACCCCGAGTCGGTCCAGGACGGCCTCGCCTACGTGACGATGCAGGAGCTGGCGACCAAGATCAGCCATCGCAACACCGGGCGGCTCCTCGACGACAAGGTCGGCTACCAGGTGATGGCCCAGGTCGCCGGCGACGAGCAGCTCCACCACGTCTTCTACCGCGACGCCGCCACCGCCGCCCTCGAGGCCGACCCCGACGGCATGGTGATGGCCATCGACCGGCAGGTCCGCACGTTCGCCATGCCCGGCACCGGCATCCCCGGTTTCGCGCAGCATGCCAAGCGCATCGCCCGAGCGCAGATCTACGACATGCAGATCCATCTCGATCAGATCCTGCGCCCGATGGTGATCGACCACTGGAAGCTCCCCGAGCTCGAAGGGCTCTCGCCGGAGGCCGACGAGGCCCGCACGACGGTGCTCAAGTACCTCGAACGTGTCGACTCGGCGGCCAAGAAGATGGCGGCTCGGCGCGACCGGGAGATCGAGCGAGAGCTCACGTCGGCCTGACGAGGAACCCGTTCACAGAGCGGAAACAATCAGGACCCTCGCCCGTCACACGCTGACGCGAATGTGAACCGAACACCTGCGGCGATCTGCCGCGGGTCGTCCGCGAGTGTGGAGGAAATCCGTTGGAAGGCAACAACGCCTGGTTGCTCATCTCGTCAGCCCTGGTTCTGTTCATGATCCCGGGTCTGGCGTTGTTCTACGGCGGGATGGTGCGTTCGAAGAACGTGCTGAACATGCTGCTGATGAACGTGTACTGCGCCCTGGTGATCCCGGTGATCTGGGTCGTGGCCGGCTACTCGCTCGCCCTCAACGGAAACAGCGACTCGCAGTTCATCGGCAACACCGACCTCTTCGGTCTGTCCGGCGTCGACGACGGCGCCACGTTGCTCGGCATCGCGTTCCTGATGACGTTCGCCGCCATCACACCGGCGCTCATCTCCGGGGCGATCGCCGACCGCATGAAGTTCGCCGCCTGGGCCGTGTTCGTCCCGGTGTGGAGCATCCTCGTCTACTGCCCGGTGGTCTTCTGGATCTACGGCCTCGACGGTGACGGCGAACTCGTCGGCTGGCTCGGCGCTCGTGGCTCGCTCGACTTCGCGGGCGGGACCGCGATCCACATCAACGCCGGCGTGGCCGCGCTCGCCATGGTCCTCGTGCTCGGCAAGCGCAAGGGATGGCCCCGAGAGGCCATGCCGCCGCACAACCTGCCCCTCGTCATGCTCGGCACCGGCATCCTGTGGTTCGGCTGGTTCGGCTTCAACGCCGGCTCCGCCTTCGCCGCCGACGACATCGCCATCCAGGCGTTCATGAACACCTTCCTCGCCGCAGCGGCAGGCGGCCTCGCCTGGCTGGTGATCGAACGGATCAAGGACGGGCACTTCACGACCCTCGGCGCATGCTCGGGCATCGTGGCCGGTCTCGTGGCGATCACCCCTGCAGCCGGGTTCGTCGGTGGCATGGCCGGGATCGTCTTCGGCGTCGTGGCCGGCGTGGTGTGCTACCTCGCCATCCAGCTCAAGTACCGGTTCGGCTACGACGACAGTCTCGACGTCGTGGGCGTGCACATGGTCGGCGGCATCATCGGTGGGCTGCTCATCGGCTTCTTCGCCGACTCGAGCATCATCGGTCGGACCGCCGGGGACTTCCACGACGGGGTGTTCTTCGGCGGCGGCACCGAGCTGCTCATCGAGCAGGCGCTCTCGATCGTGGTGGTCCTCGTGTACTCGTTCGTCGTGACGTTCGCCCTCGCCAAGATCCTGTCGGCGGTCATGGGCATCCGCGTCGACGAGGTGGCCGAATCCGGTGGCCTCGACCAGTCCGAGCACGCCGAGTCGGGCTACTCGCTCGCCGACCTGGGCTCGATGCAGCGGGGCTAGCCCCGCCTCGCGACCCAGATGGACCTCACTCACGACGATCTCCGTGCCGACCGGACCCTGGTCGGGCGCGCCTTGTGCGAGGCGTACTCGGACCGTGCCGACGCCTACCTCCAGGGGCTGTTCGACGGTGCGGTCGATGTTCCGTCGGGCGTGGCGCTCGTCGCGCTCGGTGGATACGGGCGTCGCGAACTGAGCCTCCAGTCGGATCTCGACGTCCTGCTGTTGCACGACGGAAGCCGCGACATCGGGCCGGTGGCCGATGCGATCTGGTACCCGGTCTGGGACACGGGAGTGAAGCTCGGCCATGCCGTGCGTACGACCAAAGAAGCTCTGGCCCTCGCCGCCGACGATCTCGACTCGGCGACGGCACTGCTGCAAGCACGACACCTCGCTGGCGACGCGGCCCTCACCGCCGCGTTGATCGACAAGGCGAAGGAGCTGTGGCGCAAGCGGGCAAAGTCGTTCCTGCTCGAGCTCTCCGAGCGGGTGCGCGAGCGCCATGCCCGATCGGGTGAGGTCGCGTTCCTGCTCGAGCCCGATCTCAAGGAGGGTCGTGGCGGTCTCCGCGACGTGCAGTCGCTCCACTGGGCTGCCGAGGCACGAGAGCTGTTCTGGGAGGGCGACGCCGTGGCCCTCGACGAGGCGTACGACGTCCTGCTCGCCACGAGGGTCGAACTCCACCGGAGGACCGGGCGACGCGGTGATGTCCTCGTGCTCCAGGAGCAGGATGCCGTCGCCGAGGCGCTCGGCGACGCCAGTGCCGACGACCTCATGCACCGGGTCGCGACGGCGGCCCGGACGATCGCCTTCTGCTCTGACGACACCTGGCGTCGGGTCGAGGCATCGCTGCGTGGTCCGCTCGGGCGTCTGGGCCGACGCGAGCGCAGCGTGGCGCCGACCATCGTCGTCCGCGGCGGCGAGATCGTGTTGACGCCCGACGCCGACCTCGCCGACCCGAGCCTCGGACTGCAGGTGCTCGCGGTCGCCGCCACCGAGGACCTCCCGGTCCACCGATCGACACTCGACCGCCTGGTCGAGGTCCCCGCCATGCCGTCACCGTGGCCGGAAGCGGCACGGAAGGCGTTCGTCACCGCACTCGGTGCCGGCCGCCCGGCCATCGGGCACATCGAGTCGTTCGACCAGCACGGGTTGTTCACCAAGGTGCTCCCCGAGTGGGCGGCAGTCCGTTCGAAGCCGCAGCGGAACGCCTACCACCGGTTCACGGTCGATCGTCACCTGTGCGAGGCCGCGTCGAACGCCGCTGCCTTGACCGCTCGGGTCGACCGCGACGACCTGCTCCTGGTGGGCGCGCTCCTCCACGACATCGGCAAGGGATTCCCCGGAGACCACACCGAGGTCGGCATGGAACTCGTCGACACCATCGGGCGACGCATGGGGTTCTCGGACGCCGACGTCGCGACGTTGGTCGCCATGGTCGAGCACCACCTGTTGCTGCCCGACGTGGCCACGCGTCGAGACCTCGACGACGACGACGTGATCCACCGCGTCGCCGATCAGTTGCAGACCCAGGAACGGCTCGAACTGCTCCATGCGCTGACCGAAGCCGACTCGCTGGCCACTGGTCCGGCAGCGTGGAGTCCGTGGAAGGCCGAGTTGGTCGACAGCCTCGCCAGCCGTGTCGAGCACGTGCTCGCTGGAGGGTCGGCGCAAGAGGTCACCGTCGAATTCCCGACCCCGGGTCAACTCCACCGGTTGTCGCAGGGTGTGCGGGTCATCGAGGGTCACGAACAGGCCCTGACCGTCATCGATGTCGATCGACCGGGCCTGTTCAGCCGCGTCGCCGGCGTACTCGCGCTCCACGGCCTCGCGGTGCTCGACGCCAACATCTCGACCATCGACGGCCGGGCACTCGAGGTCTTGACCGTTGAATCGAGCTTCGGCCCGACGTTCTCGTGGGACGCGATCGAGACGGACGTCGCGTTGGCGCTGGACGGCCGCCTGGCGCTCAAGGCCCGACTGGCGGAACGGGAGGCGACCTACCGACGTCCCCCGAACGCGCTGGCCGTCGACGCTCGGGTGGAGTTCCATCTCGACGACTCGTCGACCGCCACGGTGGTCGAGGTCCACGCAGCCGACTCCGTCGGTGTCCTCTACCGGATCACCGATGCCATCGCCGAGCTCGACCTCGACATCAGCAGGGCTCGGGTACAGACCCTGACCGACGAGGTCGTCGACTCGTTCTACGTGCAGGGCCGTGGTGGCGAGAAGGTCGGCCAGGACCGGCGTGTCGAGCTGCGCAAGGCGATCCTCCACGCCCTGGCCTGAGCGTCGGTCGCCTCGTCCGTCTCACTCGGCGTAGCTGTTGCGGCCCCGCTGGTCCCACTCGATCGCGAACGCGAAGAACTCGTCGCCGAACGGGTCGGCGCCCTGGAGTGGCATCGACCCGCGACGGATCGTCCAGTCGTCGGGCGCGAGCGTCGCGGCCTCGGCGAAGTGCGGTGCGGCAGCCTCGTCGTCGCCGGAGCGATGGAGCCAGGCCGCGACCCGTCGATGTGCCCGAGCGAGCGAGGGTGCTTCCGAGGGCGGCTGCGACCAGCGTGCGAGGAGCTCGCGGTCGAGCTCGCCGTCGACGACCCAGCGGCGCAGGGCGTCGTGGTGCACGGAGGAGTCGACACCGGAGAACTCGCGGAAGCGGTCGTCGCCCGGAGCGATCGTGGGAGGGCGGACCATGTTCCCGTCCTCGTCGAACCAGACGGCGGTCGGCACGTTCACGATCCCGAACCAGTCGGCGACGACGTGATTGACGTCGAGCACCGACGGGAAGCTCAGTCCGGCCTCGACGACCCACGGCCGGGCGGCATCGACGTCACCGTCGAGGCTGACCGCGACGGCGGTCACCCCGTGGTCGGCGAGATCGGCGATCAGTTGCTCCCAGACCGGGAGCTCGTGGCGACACCCTCACCACGACGCCCAGGCGATGAGCACGACCTTCTTGCCGGCCAGGCCGGACAGGTCGACCAAGCGACCCTCGTCGTCCGACGCCGAACAGTCGGGGAGCGCGAGGTCGTGGAGGTTGCGGACCTCGCCGCGGCCCATCGGGTCGTCGGCCAACGCGAGGACGGGTCCTGCGGGGTCGAAGACCGTCTGCTTGCCGAGCGCCGCGGCGACCGCGCGCAGGTCGAGTGCACCGTCGTCGCCGTCGATGGGCTCCCGGACCGGGACGCACACCGGGCCGCGACAGAGCCCTTCAGGCTTCCGAGTCCAGCCGATGGCTGCGTCGAGATCGTCGGCGGAGATCCACACGGCGTCACCGTCGATGCGTGCATCGACGGTCGTCTCGGCGTCGTCGAGCACGGTGATGGTCATCGGCCCACCGTGCCACATCGCTGTGGCTAGCGTCGCTCCATGACCGATTCCGGAGGACCCACCCGCCAAGACCTCCTCCGGTGGTCTGAGGCATTGGCCGGGATCGCGAAGACCGGTCTGGGGTTCACCGACAGCCTCTACGAACGAGAGCGCTACGAAGAGATCCTCGCGGTCGCCGGCGACATCCGCGTGGCTGCCGGCTCGGACTTCGACCCCGATCACTTCATCGACGAGTGGATGAAGGGGGTCGGCGACGGTGTCCCGGGATATCAGACGCCCAAGATCGCGATCGGTGCCGTCGTCCACAACGACCAGGGCGAGATCCTGCTCGTCCAGCGATCCGACTCCGGGGTCTGGCTGTACCCGACCGGGTGGGCCGACATCGGCTACTCGGCCGCCGAGGTCGCGGTGAAGGAGGTGCACGAGGAGACCGGCATCACCTGCGAGGTCGAGCGCGTGCTCATGGTCCTCGACGGCATGCGCCTCGGGTTCACCACGGTCCCGCTCTATTCGCTCGTGTTCTTGTGCCGGGCGACGGGGGGAGCGCTGCAGGCCCACGAACTCGAGACCATGGACGTCGGTTTCTACGGCCGCGACGCGCTGCCCGCACCGATGGCGGGATACGACCACTGGGGCGACCACGTGTTCCGAGCCATCGACGGTGAAGACGTCGACGTCTGGTTCGACGTCCCTCGCTCCGACATCTGGCGCCGCTGACGCCTCAGTCCTGATCGCGGAGGAAGCGCTCGACCTCTTCGATCAGGTCGGTGGGGTCGTCGTCCTGGCCCTCGTCGTGGCGCTGTTCGAGCGCGGCCACATAGGCCTGCGTCTCGTCGTCGTCCTCGACCAGTTCGTTGATCTGGCGCTCGTACGACGCAGTGGCGATCTCGAGGTCGGTCGTGATGACACCCACGTCGAGCAGCGCCGCGGTCTTCTCGACCAGCGCCAACGTCGCCTTGGGGGACGGTGACCCGGGCACGTAGGTCGGCACGGTCGCCCACAGTGATGCCGAGGTCATCCCGGCGGCGCGGCACTGTGCGTGGAGCACGCCCACGATGCCGGTCGGGCCCTCGTAGGTCGACCGGGTGAGCCCGAGTTGTTCGACGACCTCGCCGTCGTACGCAGTGCCGGCGATGCCGACGGGGCGGGTGTGGGGGACCTCGGCAAGCAGTGCCCCGAGGGTCACGACCATCGCAGCGTCGTAGGTCCGGGCCACGTCGATCGTAAGGTCGCAGAACGTCCGCCACCGCAGTTGCGGCTCGACGCCCTGCAGGAGGATCACGTCACGGCCGTTGTCGGGCAGTTGGCCGGCGGAGAAGGTGTTGCTGGGCCAGTCGATCACCCGCGCATCGCCGTCGATGCGGACCTCCGGACGGGTCGACGTGAAGTCGAAGAACTCTTCCGGGTCGATGTCGGCGAAGGGCTCGGCATCCCAACGGTCGGTGAACCAGCGCACAGCCGAAGACGCAGCGTCGCCCGCATCGTTCCAACCCTCGAACGCCGCGATCAGCACGGGACGTTCGAGCGTGGGGCGGTGATTCCATCGGAGATGCTCCACGTCGCGAGGCTACCGGCGTCCCGCGTCGGTTCCGGTGGAGTCCGTTCGGTGGAGTCAGGCGGTCGCGCGGGCGTCGTCCGGCGACGTTCGTGACGCCACCCGCTGGCGGAGGGCCTCGACGTCCCGCTCGGCGTCGTGATGCCGCAGCAGTTCACTACGGCAGTTGCGCAGCGCTCCGGCGGTGCCGACGGAGTCGTCCCAGATCACCCGCACGATGTCGACGACGTTCATGATCGTGACGGTACGAGGGGACCGTGACACCCGGGTCGCCGCGTCGTGACGATGACGTCTCCACCGTCTGAACACTGGCTGACGTCCCGAGGAGACCACGAGCCGCCGATAGCGTGCCGGGCATGTTCATCGAGATCGTCGCCGAGGTCACCGACGCCCTGGTCGAGGCGTACCAGCGCCTCACGCCCCAGCTGTCGAAGTCGAACCCTCCGCCGGACCGGGAGGCGCTCGAGGACATCGTCGCCGCCACCGCGACCGACATGTTCATCGCCACGGACGACGACGGGACGATCCTCGGCACGTCGACGCTCGCGGTCTTCCGGATCCCCACGGGACGTCGGGCCTGGATCGAGGACGTCGTCGTCGACGAGGCCGGTCGGGGCCTGGGAATCGGCGGGGCGCTCACCCGCGCCATGGTCGACCGCGCCGCCGAACTCGGGTGCACGACCGTGGACCTGACGTCGCGCCCGTCACGCGAAGCCGCCAACCGCCTCTACGTCCGCGAAGGCTTCGAGGTGCGAGAGACCAACGTCTACCGGCGAACGTTGGAGAGCTGACGTCGCCGAGGGTGGACAGGCGTCAGCGAGACGACGACCGTGTGCGATAGGTAGTGGTTCCGGATCGCCCCACAGAACACCTCAGCACCCCCGGTGTGGCGTTCGATCTGATTCTGGGCTGCGAATCCGCGCGCCGGTGAGCGGAATCGCAACCCAGAGGCTGTGAGCCGCGACGACGTGCCGATAGCCCTGGCCCTTCGTGGACGTCCAAGGCAACAGAACGGTGCCGCCGCTCATTCGGTGGTTCGACCGTGCCATCCGAACCCGCAACCGGACTCAGGCGAGACTGAGTACCTGGGCGTGGAGGGCATCGGGGGCGAGGTCAGCTCCGTCGGGCCACGTGACGGTGCCGAGTTCGGAGTCGACCGCGACTCGGGAGAAGTACTCGGCGTCCTGGAGTGCCTCGAAGACGGGGCCGACCGGGGAACGGAGGCGGTCGGACAGATCGACGTCGCCGACGAGGCCGTCGGCGAACGTGAGCTGGAGGCGGAATCCGCCGAGATGTTCGACGGCGAGGATCTCGTAGGGCGCGGTCATGGCAGCGGGCCGGTGAGTACGGTGCCAGTGCCGGTGGCGATCGCGATCTGGGCTTGGTCGTCGCCGTACTTGGCATGGACGGTTCACGCACGATGACGAAGGACCCCGACGACGTGAAGCTGCTCTCCGGCGGCAACCCACAGATCCCCAAGGGCGACGGCGACGAGCCGGTCCAGGCGTACCTGGACGCCATGCCGGAGTGGAAGGGCACCATCGGGCGTCACCTCGATGGCCTCGTCCGGGAGGTCGTTCCCGAAGCGGTCCGGGCGGTCCGGTGGAACTCGCCGTTCTACGGCATCGACGGGAACGGCTGGTTCCTCAGCATGCACTGCTTCACGAAGTACGTGAAGGTCACGTGGCTGAACGGCGGCGCGCTCGATCCGCCCCCGCCGGGGACGTCGAAGTACGAACACGTCCGCTACCTGGACATCGGCGAACACGACGGGATCGACGATGCCCAGGTCCGAGACTGGCTACGTCAAGCGGCGGCGATTCCCGGCGAGGCCACGTTCTGAACCTGCAGCGCGGGTGTCCGCCTCCATTGGCGGGTCAGTGGCCGCCGCCACCACCGTGGAGATCGATGCCCTTCGCGGGATTGCACAGTGCTCCCGGCGTCTCGCCGAGCTCGTCGAGGAAGGCCTTGAGTCCGAGTCGGACGGCCTGACCGTACGACTGGACCTGTCCGCCTTCGGGGAACTCGGCATCCGGATCGTCGTTCAGTCCGGAGAACGAACAGATCGAGCGAGCGTGCTCCGGACCGCGCTCCACTTGTCCTCGCGGAACGCCCTCCGGTTTCCCGGCGCCGGCGGCGTCGATCCCGACGCCGCCGATGACGACCGCACACATTGCACCACTGGCCAGAATCCGTCGCAGCTTCATCGCGACACCTCCATGCTCGTTGGACAACGCTGATTTGCGCTACCGGAAAGTGTCGCGCCGAGTGGCACATCTGGGAATCGGAAATGTGGTCAGCCGTCGCCGGCGGTGAGGAGGGTGGCGAGCTTGTCGATGGCCATGGTCCACCCGGCAGCTCCGGGGGAGTCGGCGGGGACGCCCGCGTGGGTCATCGTCATGTGGGTCTTGCCGCCGTCGTCGACGAGTTCGACGGTGACTCGGGTGGTGGTCGGGTGGCCCTCGGCCATGCCGGCCTCGGCGGCGGTCAGGACGGTGCCGTCTTCACGGCACATGGCTTCGGTGTAGACGAGGCGACCGTGCGGGGCGACCTCGAGGTACTCGCCGGTGAACCACATCTGCATCAGGCCACCGGGTGTCTGCATCTCCATGCAGATCAGCCGTGAGCCGCCTTCTCGGACGTCCATCTCGGCGACCGGGATCGATGCGCCGGTGGGGCCGTACCACTGGGCGAAGTGGACCGGGTCGGTCCACAGCGCCCAGACGCGCTCGATCGAGGCGTCGAAACTCCGCTCGATCACCACGTCCTTCGAAGGTCCTTGTCCGGTCATCGTCGTTTCCTCGTCATTCGTGGAGTCGGGAGAGGTAGTCGTCCATCTGGTCGAAGCGGGTCTCCCAGACGTGCCGGTACTGCTCGGCCCAGGTCGACACCGCCTCGAGTGGCGCGCCGTCGAGAGCGCACGGTCGGTACTGCGCTCGGCGTCCTCGAACGATGAGCCCGGCGCGCTCGAGGACCTTGAGGTGCTTGGAGATCGCGGGCAGTGACAGCTCGAAGGGCGCAGCGAGTTCGTTGACTGTCGCCGCACCCTCGGAGAGGCGCGCCAGGATCGCTCGCCGGGTCGTGTTGGCGAGCGCGGCGAAGGTCTCGCTGAGTCGTTCCTCGTCCATCGTCGCGATCGCTGCCATGGCCTGTACTTTCCCTCTTGGTTTGTTAACCAACACCGAAAGTACGAGAGATTGCGGCAGATGTCAACGCCCGCGTCGGTGTGTGACACTGGCGCCGCTGCCCGTGGCGGGCCGCCACGTATTCCTGAGGGGGAACCGATGACCGAAGACGACGGGTCGATCGCGACCGTGACCACCGATGTCGTGGTGGTCGGCGCCGGCTTCGCAGGGCTCTACCTGCTCCACCGGTTCCGCAACGCGGGCATCGACGCCCTGGGCATCGAGGCGGGCGACGACGTCGGCGGGACCTGGTACTGGAACCGGTACCCCGGCGCACGCTGCGACATCCAGAGCGTCGACTACTCCTACAGCTTCGACCCGGAGCTCGACGAGGAGTGGGAGTGGTCCGAGCGCTACGCCACCCAACCCGAGATCCTCCGCTACGTGAACCACGTCGCCGACAAGCACGACCTGCGTCGCGACATCCGGTTCGGCACCCGGGTGGTGTCGGCGGTCTGGGACGACGACGCGAGCGTGTGGACGATCAACACCGCCCGCACCGACGGGTCGGGGGCCGACACCGTCACGTGCCGCTACTACGTCATGGCCACCGGCTGTCTGTCTGCACCGAAGGAACCCGACATCACCGGGGTCGATCGATTCGAGGGTGAGGTCTTCTTCACGAGTCGGTGGCCGCACGAGGACGTCGACTTCACGGGCAAGCGCGTCGGCGTGATCGGGACTGGGTCGAGCGGGATCCAGTCGATCCCGATCATCGCCGCCCAGGCCGCCGACTCGGTGGTGTTCCAGCGCACGCCCAACTTCTCGCTGCCGGCCCGCAACGGTCCGGTCGCCGCCGACAAGATGGAGAAGATCCTCGGCCGCCGATCGGAGTACCGCGAGGAGGCGCGCTGGTCCCGCACCGGCGTTCCCCTCGAGCGTGCCGTCGAGAGCGTGTTCCAGGTCGACGAGGCCGAGCGACTGCGTCGGTTCGAGGCGGCGTACGACGAAGCCGAGCTGTTCTCGATCCCTGGCACCTTCACCGATGTCCTGGTCGATCCCGCGGCCAACGAACTGGCGTCCGAGTTCGTCCGCGGCAAGATCCGTTCGGTCGTCGACGATCCCGAGACGGCCGAGAAGCTCTGCCCCACGACCTTCCCCCTCGGGAGCAAGCGACTCTGCCTCGACAGCGGGTACTACGAGACCTTCAACCGCCCGAACGTGCACCTCGTCGACCTCCGGTCGACGCCCATCGAGACGATCACGGAGTCGGGACTCAACACCACGGACGCTTCGTTCGAGTTCGACGTGCTCGTGTTCGCCACCGGATTCGACGCCATGACCGGCGCCATCGTCAGCGTCGACATCACCGGACGTGACGGCGTGCGCCTGGCCGACAAGTGGGCGCACGGGCCCAAGACCTACCTGGGCCTCACCAGCGTCGGGTTCCCCAACCTCTTCATGGTGACGGGGCCGGGCAGCCCGTCGGTCCTGTCGAACATGATGGTCTCGATCGAGCAACACGTCGACTGGATCACCGACTGCATCGAGGACCTCCGCCGAGACGGCCTCGACGTGATCGAGCCCACCCCGACCGCAGAGGACGCGTGGGTCGAACACGTGAACCGTTGGAGCGAGCTCACCCTCTACCCCCAGGCCGACTCCTGGTACATGGGAGCCAACGTCCCGGGGAAGCCGCGGGTCTTCTTGCCCTACGTGGGCGGCGTCGACCGCTACCGGCAGGTGTGCGTCGACGTCGTCGATGCCGGATACCTGGGCTTCGAGCGACGGGGTGATGATCGCGTCGAGCGGGCCGATGGCGTGATCCGGCGGATGATGCCCGACGTCGAGGTCCTGCTCGAGACCATGGCCGAACTCGATCTCCCGACGATGGACTCGATGTCCCCCGAGGACGCTCGGGCGTTCGACGCGGCCGTCGAGCGCGCAGCGTCCTCCCGGACCCGAGGTCGGCGAGATCGTCGACGGAACCCTCCCGGGGGCCGACGGAACGCTGCGCTATCGCTGCTACCGGCCGGCGACCGACGGCCCGTACCCCGTGGTCGTGTACTTCCACGGCGGCGGATGGGTCCTCGGGAGCGAGGTGTCCGACGACCCGTTCTGTCGGGACCTGTGCGTTCGTTCCGGCGCGATGATCGTCTCCGTCGACTATCGACATGCGCCCGAGGCCCGGTTCCCCGCGGCAGCGGACGACGGGTACGCCGCCGTGCGCTGGATCGCGGACCACGCGGAGGAACTCGGCGGGATCCCCGGCCGTGTCGCCGTGGCCGGCTGGAGTGCCGGCGCGAACGTCGCTGCCGTGGCGTGCCAGACGGCCCGCGACGCCGGTGGTCCCACGATCACCGCGCAGATCCTCGTCTGTCCGGTGACCGACTCCGACCTGACCCGGCGTAGCTACCGCGACAACGGTGAGGGCTATCTCCTCACCGCCGATCTGATGTCGTGGTTCTGGGACCACTACGCCGACCCGGCCGATCGGACCGATCCGCGGGCAGCGCCGCTGCGTGGCGATCTGGCAGACCTGCCGCCGGCGCTGGTCGTGACGTGCGAGTTCGATCCGCTCCACGACGAGGGCGTCGCGTACGCCGAGGCCCTGGCCTCGGCCGGTGGCGAGGTCGAACACCTCGAGTGCCTCGGTCAGGTCCACACGTCGTTGACTGCCGTCGGCATGATCGTCACCGGTGCGCCCCACCGTGAGGAGATCGCCGCAGCGATGGCTCGTCTCGTCGCCGTCGAACCGGCGCGCTGATCGACGTCAGCGTCAGCCGGCGGGCTGCGCGGCGCGCCAGGCGCCGTAGCCGCCCAGGAGGTCGGACACGTCGCCGAAACCGGCAGCAGCCAGGCGACTCAACGCGATCGACGAACGGAAGCCGCCTGCACAGAACACGACCGTGGTCTGCGACGCATCGAGGCTCGCGAGCCGCTCGTTGAGCTGTGTGAGCGGGAGGAGTCGGGCACCCTCGATCGTGCCCTCGGCCGTCTCCCCGGGTTGCCGGACGTCGACCAACTGCAGACCGGGGTCCGACGCCATCGCCTCACGGAGCATGTCCACGTCGATGCGCGAGCTCTGGACGACGTCGTCGGGGTGCGCAGACATCACACCGACCGGATCATCGAGATGGCCGACGACGTTGTCGAACCCGATCCGGGCCAGTCGGGTCTTGGCCTCGAGTTCCATCCCCGGCTCGGTGACGAGGACGATCGGCGCGCCCGGTTGGATCACCCCGCCGGCGAACTCGGCATACCGTCCACCGAGGCCGACGTTGACCGCACCCACGAGGTGCCCGACGGCGAACTCGTTGGGGTCGCGGGTGTCGAGGACGATCGCCCCCGCACGCTGGTGACGGAGTACAGCATCGAGATCGAGTGACGTCGGCGGTGTCTTCTCGTCGAGGATGGGATGGACTTCGCGGTTCCGGTGAGCGTCGTAGGAGAAGTAGGCCGGCGGTGCCGACTGCCCGTCGGTCACGACCCGGACGAACGCTTCCCTGGTCATCGGCGCGAGCGCGTAGTTGGAGGTCCGTTGCTCGCCGATCGTCGAGGTCGTCTCCGTCGACAGGTTCTTGCCGCAGGACGAACCCGCGCCGTGGGCGGGGAAGACCCGAGCGCTGTCGGGGAGCGTGAGAAGTCGTTGGTGCAGCGAGTCGTAGAGCATCGATGCGAGGTCGTCGCTCGACATGCCGATCGACGACAGGAGGTCCGGTCGGCCGACGTCGCCGATGAACAGCGTGTCGCCGGTCAGCACGCCGTAGGGCTCGTCGTCGGCGTGCTCGCGCACGACGATGCTGATCGATTCCGGCGTGTGTCCCGGCGTGTGGCGGATCTCGAGCGTGACGTCGCCGAGCGAGATGACCTCGCCGTCGGCGAGCTTGCGCGAGTCGAACTCGGTCTCGGCGACCGAGCCGTAGGCGATGGTGGCACCGGTCGCTGCTGCGAGCTCGAGATGGCCCGAGAGGAAGTCGGCGTGGAAGTGGGTCTCGATGACGAGCTCGATCTGCATGCCGTGTTCGGCCGCAGACTCGACGTACGGCGCGATGTCGCGCCGTGGGTCGACGACGACGGCCCGCTTCGAGGTCTCGTCGCCGATGAAGTACGACGCCTGCGACAGGCAGTCGAGATAGTGCTGCTCGAAGATCATGCGAGGAACTCCCTGGGTCGAACCCGACTCGGTCCAATCGTGTCACTCCGGGGCGATCGCTGCTGCCGATCGGCAACACTCTGACCCATGGACGTGACGTCGCGCTTCCACGAGCTGCACCGGCGGGGCTTCTTCGCGATGCCGAATGCGTGGGACGTGGGGTCGGCCGTCCGCCTCGAACGCCTCGGGTTCTCCGCCGTCGCCACGACGAGCTCGGGGCACGCGGCATCGCTCGGCAAGTCGGACCAGGAGGTGACCTTCGACGAGCTCTGTGCGCACGTCGAAGCCGTGGCCGCTTCGGTCTCGGTCCCGCTGAGCGTCGACAGCGAGCGTCTCTTCTCCGAAGATCTCGACGGTGTCGAGGCCAACGTCGGAGTCTTCGGGCGGCTGGGTGCTGCCGGGGTGTCGATCGAGGACTACGACCCGTCGACCGGCTCGATCGACGCGATCGACGTCGCCGCCGACCGGGTCGCCGCTGCGGTGTCCGGTGCGCAGGAGCACGGCCTCGTCGTCACCGCGCGAGCCGAGAACCATCTCTACGGCGCCGGCGACCTCGACGACACGATCCACCGACTCCTGGCCTACGCCCGCGCCGGCGCTCACTGCGTCTACGCCCCTGGTCTCACTGAACTGAGCGACATCACCCGCGTGGTCGACAGCGTCGACACGGCCGTCAACGTCCTCCTCCGTCCCGCCGGCCCGCCGCTCGTCGTCCTCGCCGACCTCGGTGTCCGCCGTGTGAGCGTCGGTGGACGACTCGCCCACGTCGCCTACGACGCGATGGAGACCGAGGCGAGATCGCTCCTGGCGCATGTCGCTCCGCCGGGTGAGGACCCGTCGAGTCCCCGCGAATCGTGACGTCGGCCCCGTCCGGCGACGCGGCTGGGTCAGCCGACGGCGTCGGGCCTCCGATGGACGAGGATCACGCCGACGTTGCGATAGAGGACGCGATCGTCGGCGTCGACCAGTGCGTTGTCGACCTCGATGATCCCCATCGTCGGCCGTGACGACGAGGGCCGCTTGTCGACGACCTCGAGGCGCAGTCGGATGACGTCGCCGATCCGTCCGGGAGCGGCGAACTTGCCTTCCCGCTGTCCGAGACCGGCGGCGAGCGCCATGGGCCGAGGGTTCTGGAAGTGGAGCGCCGACATGACGCACTGGAGGTGGCAGGCGCAGGCCACGAGCTCACCGAACACCGAGTCCTTGGCTGCTTCGTGGTCGAGGTGCCACGGCTGCGGATCGAAGCGGGTGGCCATCTCGATGATCTCGGCTTCGGTCAACTCGTAGGCGCCCCACTCGTGGGCGACGCCGACCTGGAGGTCCTCGAAGTACAGGGGTTCGGTCACGGCGGGCGAGTCTGCCAGGCTCCTTCGCCGTGGCCGATTGGGTGATCCGTGACGTGACCGTGGACGACGTCGAGTCGGTCGTGGCGGTGAATGCGGCGAACGAACCCGAGGTCGGGCCGCTCGACGTCGCTCGGGTCGAGCTGTTCCTGTCCTCGGCCGACCGGTTCCGTCTCGTCGAGCTCGACGGCGAGATCGTCGGCGTGTTCGTCGGCCTCGTCGAGGGCCTCGACTACCCGAGTCCGAACTACCAGTGGTTCGCACAGCGTCACGCTCGGTTCGCGTACGTGGACCGCATCGCACTCCAACCCGCAGCGCGCGGACTCGGTGCCGCCGCGGGGCTGTACGACGAGTTCGAGACCTGGGCGCGCGGGTCGTCTCGGCCGGTGGTCTGTGCCGAGGTGAACACCGTGCCGCCCAACCCCCGGTCGCTCGCGTTCCACCGTCGCCGCGGGTTCGCGGTCGTCGACGAGATCGCCCCCTACGGTGGCGACGAACGGGTCGCCATGGTCGAGATGGTGCTGTGATCGACGGGGCGACTGTGGGTTCGCAGCGCTTTCGGGCGACAATGGCGCCGTGGAGATCGGCCTGAACGAGCACTACGACGTCGCGGTGATCGGCGGCGGACCTGCCGGCGCGGCTGCAGCCATCCAGGCGGCGCGGGGCGGCGCCAAGGTCGTGGTCTTCGAGAAGGGCAAGTACGGGCGCGACAAGGTCTGTGGCGACGGTCTCACGCCGCGAGCCGTGGCTGCACTGCAGGACCTGGCGGTCGATCTCGACGCCGAGGGCGTGCACCGAATCGACGGGTTGCGCATGATCGCCGGCAAGCAACGCCGCCAGCTCCCGTGGCCGTCGCACGGCCGGTTCCCGTCGCACGGCGCTGTCTGGCCACGTCGCCGGCTCGACGCCCACCTCGTCGACGTCGCCGACAAGGCCGGCGCCGAACTCGTCTACGAGACCGCAGCCCTTCCGATCATGGACGGCGACCGGGTCATCGGGGTCGAGGCCGGATCGCGTCGGATCGGTGCCGACCTGACGGTCGTCGCCGCCGGCGCCCAGGGCAAGACGGCGCGCATGCTCGGTGCCGAGCGGGACCCGAACGAACCGTTCGGCCTCGCCATCCGCGCCTACATGGAGACGCCACGGCATCTCGATCGCCATCTGGAGGCGTGCCTCACCCTGCGCGATCGCCACGGCACACCCGTCCCGGGATACGGGTGGATGTTCCCCTGCGGCGACGGGACCGTGAACATCGGCGTGGGTGCGTTGTCGACGATGAAGCGGTTCAACGACCTGAACCTGAACACGCTGCTCGACGACTATCGGGCGCTGGTCCGCGACGAGTGGGGTCTCGACGGCGAGTACCTCGAGCGCCCCCGGGCCTGGCGTCTGCCGATGAGTTCGGTCAAGCGGCACGGTCCCGGCTGGGTCGCGATCGGCGACGCCGCAGGTCTCATCAACCCGATGAACGGCGAGGGCATCGACTACGGCCTCGAGTCGGGAATGCTGGCGTCCGACCTCTTCCTCGCCGACCCGTCGACCGCTCCGGAGAAGTACGACGTCGAGATCGGTGAGCGCTTCGACGCCTTCCTCCGCACCGGTCGTCGCTTCTCCTTCTTGATCGGCCACCCGTGGATCCTCCGCAACGGCCTTCGTCTGGCGGTGGGGACCGAGGCGATCGCCAACATCACGCTGGCGGTCATGGGGAACCTCGTCGACAACGACACTCCCGGTGCCGCGGGCCGTGTGCTCCGCATCGCCGACCGGGCCCTCGCGACGGCCGACCCACTCCTCCGCAGGACCCGCGCCTCGTCCTGACCCACCCGCCCCCCGCACCCACATTTCGTTCTGGGTGCGCGATCGGGACGTGGAGAGTGACAATCGCGCACCCAGAAGCGTGGGGTCGGGGGCTGGCAGGATGCCGGGGTGCCGTCGCTGTCGAAGGTCCTGATCGCCAACCGGGGGGAGATCGCCGTCCGGATCGCCCGCGCCGTCCGAGCGGAGGGCATGGTGCCGGTCACCTGCCACACCGTCGACGACGCCTCGTCGCCCCACGTCGGCGCCGCGGACGAGACGGTGGCGCTGCCCGGGACCGGGCCGGCGGGCTATCTGGACATCGCAGCGGTGGTGACGGCGGCGGTGGAGTCCGGATGCGACGCGATCCATCCCGGCTACGGCTTCCTGAGCGAGAACGAGACCTTCGCCCGGACGGTCGGCCAGGCGGGCCTGACGTTCGTCGGCCCCGGCCCGGACCAGTTGCGGCGCTTCGGTGACAAGGCGGAGGCCAGGGCAGCGGCCAGCGCGGCCGGGGTCCCGGTGCTCTCCGCGACCGAGGGTGGCGTCGACCTCGACACCGCCCGGACCTTCCTGCAAGAACACGGCGCGGTCATGCTCAAGGCCGTGGCCGGCGGCGGTGGCCGGGGGATGCGTCCGGTGCGCGACCTCGACGCGCTCGAGGAGGCCTTCGCCGCATGTTCCCGTGAGGCCGAGGCCGCCTTCGGTGATGGTGCGTTGTACGCCGAGGAACTGCTGGCCGACGCGCGGCACGTCGAGGTGCAGATCGTCGGCGACGGCGTGAGGGTCGAGCACTGCCACGAACGGGAGTGCTCGCTCCAACGCTCGCGCCAGAAGCTGATCGAGTTCGCTCCCGCGTGGTGGCTGGACGCCGACCTCCGACGAGCGCTGCACGACGCCGCTGTGCGGCTCGGCGAGCGGGTGGCCTACGACTCTGTCGGCACCGTCGAGTTCCTCGTGTCGGGCGATCGGTTCGCCTTCATCGAACTCAATCCCCGCATCCAGGTCGAGCACACCGTGACCGAGGAGGTCTGTGGCATCGACCTCGTGCGGTTCCAACTGCGCCTGGCCAAGGGCGAGAGCCTCGGAGCGCTCGACCTGTTCTCCCCGCCGCGCCTCGACGGTTTCGCCGTCCAGGCGCGCGTGAACATGGAGACCCTGGGAGCGGGCGGGCAGATGGTGCCGACCGGCGGGGTGATCGAGACGTTCACGCCACCGCCCGGCGTACGCGTCGACACGTTCGCGGCCGTCGGCTACGAGACCAGCCCACGGTACGACTCGCTCCTGGCCAAGGTCGTCGTCCGCCATGGCGACCACACAAAGGTCCTCGGCGCCGCAGCCGATGCACTCGACGCCCTGGTGATCGAGGGCGTCGAGACCAACCGGACGCTGTTGGCGACGATCCTGCGCGAGCCGGACCTCGAGGTCGGCCGATTCGACACGACATGGCTCGAGACCCACCTCGCCCGGCTCGCCCCGGCGGCGGCTCCCGTGGGCGAGACCTCGACCGGCCAGACCCAGACCGACCAGACCGACACCGGCCAGACCGGCGGGACCGGTCAGATCGCCGCACCGCTGCAGGGGACCATCGTCCGGTTCGAGGTCGCCGTCGGTGACGAGGTCCCCGCCGGCGCTCCGGTGGCGATCATGGAGGCGATGAAGATGGAGCACGTCGTCACCGCGACGGGCTCCGGGATCGTGCGGTCGCTGGGCGCGTCGGTCGGCGACGCCGTGGTTGCCGGTCATCCGTTGCTCACCGTCGAACCGGCCGAGGTCGCTGCCCGTGTCGAGGCGGTCGAAGACGACGTCGATCTCGACCACATCCGCCCCGACCTGGCCGAGGTGATCGAGCGGCACGCGCACGGACTGGACGAGAACCGCCCGGACGCCGTTGCGAAGCGACGGAAGCTGGGCAAGCGGACGGCGCGGGAGAACGTCGCCGACCTGCTCGACGACGGGTCGCTCATCGAATACGGGGCGCTCGTCGTGGCTGCGCAGCGGAAGCGGCGCTCGGAGGAGGAGTTGCGCGAGAAGACGCCGGCCGACGGGATGATCGGCGGCGTCGGCACGGTGGGCGGACACTCGGTCGCCGTGGCCTCGTACGACTACACCGTCCTGGCCGGCACGCAGGGGCTGAACAACCACCGCAAGAAGGACCGGCTCTTCGAGATCGCCGAGCACCAGCGACTGCCGTTCGTGTTCTTCACCGAGGGTGGGGGAGGTCGCCCCGGCGACACCGACGGCACCGGTGTGGCCGGCCTCGACTGCTTGGCGTTCGCCTACTTCGGGCGCCTGTCGGGCCTGGTGCCGCTCGTGGGCATCGCCAGCGGCCGCTGCTTTGCCGGGAACGCTGCGATCCTCGGATGCTGCGACGTCGTCATCGCCACCGCCGACGCCAACATCGGCATGGGCGGGCCGGCGATGATCGAGGGGGGTGGCCTCGGCGTGTACCGCCCCGAGGAGGTCGGTCCCATCGACGACCAGATCGCCAGCGGCGTCGTCGACATCGCGGTCGCCGACGAGGCCGAAGCGGTCGCCGTCGCCACGAAGTACCTGTCGTACTTCCTCGATCCGGTGCTCGAGGGCTCGGCCCACGACCACGCCGACCAGCGCCTGCTCCGCCGAGCGATACCCGAGAACCGGCTGCGCGTGTACGAGGTCCGGAACGTGATCGAGACGCTCTTCGACACCGACTCGGTGCTCGAGTTGCGCCGTGGGTTCGGGGCCGGGATGGTCACGGCGCTGGCCCGGATCGACGGGAGAGCGGTTGGCGTGATCGCCAACGACCCGACACACCTCGCCGGTGCCATCGATTCCGACGGGGCCGACAAGGCCGCCCGGTTCATGCAGTTGTGCGACGCCCACGACCTGCCGATCGTCTTCCTCTGCGACACCCCGGGGATCATGGTCGGCCCCGAAGCCGAACGGACCGGTCTGGTCCGACACGCGAGCCGCTTGTTCGTCACCGCCGGAGGACTGACCGTCCCGTACATGACCGTCGTGCTCCGCAAGGGCTACGGCCTCGGCGCCCAGGCCATGGCCGGCGGGTCGTTCCACGCCCCGTCGTTCATCGTCGGGTGGCCGACGAGCGAGTTCGGGGGCATGGGTCTCGAGGGTGCGGTACGCCTCGGCTACCGCAACGAACTGGCCGCCATCGAGGATCCCGACGAACGCGAGCGGACATTCCAGGAGATGGTGGCCCGCATGTACGAGGTGGGCAAGGGCGTGCGCATGGCCGAGGCGTTCGAGATCGACGACGTGATCGACCCCGCCGACACGCGGCGCTGGATCAACGCCGGCCTGGCCGCAGCGCCGGCGCCGACGCCGCGCTCCGGCAAGAAGCGTCCGAACATCGACACCTGGTGAACGCCATGTCCTAGCTTCCGCCCATGCCTCGCGCCGAAGTCCATGGATACTGCTGGCCCCAGTCGGCGGCCGCCGGTGAGCGGGTCGACCTCCATCTGTCCGCGACCGCGCTCGACGGTGACGACCGTCCGGTCCGGGTCGAGATCGCCCGCGTGGGAGCGACCCGAGACGTCGTCCACCGCGAGACGGTCGATGTCGGCGATCATCCGACACCCGACGACGCTGCCGCTGCTGGATGCGGGTGGCCGGCCGGGGCATCGGTCGTGGTCCCCGACACCTGGCGTTCTGGCTACTACGAAGTGCTGCTCGAGATCGACGACGGCGACAAGGTGCGGACGAGCCACGCGTTCTTCGTCGTCCGTCCGACCGCACCCACTGCGAAGGCGTTGCTCGCGCTGTCGACCAACACGTGGCATGCGTACAACGACTTCGGTGGTCCCAATCTCTACACCGGCGGGACACACGTCTCGCTCCAGCGTCCGATGGCGCGTGGGTATCTCCACAAGCCGCCGGGACAGGGTCGGCGGGTGACGACGATGCAGCCGCCCGATCCCCAGATGGCGGCGCACCGCGGCTATGTGCAGATCAACCATCTGTCGGGGTACGCCGGGTCGGCAGGCTGGCCCGACTGGGAGGAACCGTTCATCGCATGGTGCGAGCGTGAGGGCCATGCGCTCGACATCTGCACCAACGCCGATCTCGAGGATCACCCCGAGTTGGTCGAGGGCTATCCGTTGCTCCTCTCGGTCGGCCACGACGAGTACTGGTCGGCGGGGATGCGGGACACGGTCGAGGCGCACACTGCCCGTGGCGGCAACGTCGCCTTCTTCTCGGGCAACACGTCGTTCTGGCAGGTTCGACTCGAGGACCGGATCGACGGCGGGCCCGGGTCGGTGATGGTCGGCTACAAGGCGCAGTTCAAGAACGACCCCGTGTGGGACACCGACCGTCAGGCCGAGGCCACGACCATGTGGTCGGACCACGCGGTCGAGCGCCCGGAGAACCACATGACCGGCGTGACGTTCAGTCGCGGTGGCTACCACCGGATCGGGAAGGTCATCACCAACGGGTCCGGTGGCTACACCATCCATCGGGCGGACCACTGGATCTTCGACGGCACCGGGCTCGGCTATGGCGACCTCCTCGGCCACGACGTGACCGTGGTCGGCTACGAGTGTGACGGCTGTGCGTTCACCTATCGCGACGGGCTGCCCTACCCGACGCACGAGGACGGGACTCCCGAGTCGTTCGAGATCCTCGGCACCGCCCCCGCAGCGCACTTCACTCGCGAGACCGCGACGCGTCCGCCCCCGCCGGGTGCTCCATCCGAGGTCGAGTACGTGGCGTCGCGTGTCTTCGGGACGCGCGACCAGTGGGCGGTCGACAAGATCTCCCACGGACACGCAGTGCTCGGGGCATGGACGTCGGCTTCCGGCGGAACGGTGATCACGTCGGGCTCGACCGACTGGGCGCACGGTCTCGCCGGTCGTGATCCTCAGATCGAACAGATCACCCGCAACATCCTCGATCGCCTCACCCGCTGACCCGACGGCTGTCGCGACGACGGACCGGCGTCAGGCGGTGTCGGTGCCCAGGTGGTGGTCGGGGTTGGCGGCCACGTAGTCGGTCACCGGGATCCGCTCGAGTTGCTCGAACCCCGACGGCAACCACACGTCGCCGGAGGTCGACAGGTACACGACCTGCCAGTGGTAGAAGCCGTTGAAGGCGGCCGGGTCCTCGGCCATGACCGCGGCGTACTGCTTGACGCCCTCGACGTAGCGGTCGCTGTGGTTGTAGTTCCACAGTGCGGTGTCGATGTCGCCTCGACCGCCGCCGTTGTGGGCCAGGTACCGCGCCGCACCGAAGATCGCATCGTGGGGGTCGTTGATGTCGCCGCCGGCGCCGAACGCCTCCCAGGTCGCGGGCATGAACTGCATCGGACCCTGCGCCCCGGCGACCGACGTACCCCGGATGCGACCCATGCCGGTCTCGACCAGGTTGACGGCGGCGAGGACCTCCCAGGGCACGCCGAACTCGGCCTCGGCCTCGCGGTAATACGAGAGGAGCTCCTCCGCGGGTGGGGGATCGACGATCCGCCACGGCGGCAGCGTGTCGGACAAGGTGCGGTGCATCGAGCGGAACTGGCGCCGCGCCGTGGTGTTCGCACGGACCGTGGTCCGCAGGTCGTCCGGGACCGCCTCGAGCACGGCGGCGTCCCAGTCGGGGGCGCGTCCGAGTTGACGGTAGAACTGTTGCAGTTCGAAGGCGGCGGCCTGGACATCGGGGAGCGGCGATGCGGGGTCCCGGGTGATGCGCTCGGCCTCGACGATGCCCGCCGCCAGTTCGACCGGGTCGGCTGCCGGCTCGACGGCTCTCGGAGCAGCGGGAACCGTGATCGTGGTGGTCGTCGGGGCGGTCGTGGTCGTGGTCGACGTTGACGAGGTCGTCGTCGGGTCTGCGGCGCGCTCGGTGGTCGAGGTCCCCTCGTCTGCAGCGCAGGCGGCGACGAGCAGGACGGCGACGAGCAGCGCCGTGGCGATTCGGCGGGTGCGCACGTCGTTCATCGTAGAGATCTGGGTGCCCGGGGAATAGTCGACCCAGCAGGTCATGTTTACAATGGCGTGATGCAGCCGAAGCCCATCGACCCTCGTGCACCCCGGTTCAACCAGGCCGTGCTGACGGCCGCCCTGCTGGCGGGATTCGTCGCCGACCTCCGGGTCGTCGTGCCGATCTTTGCGGTCGTCTTGTTCCTCGGCGCCGCGTTCGGTCCGCAGTACGGACCGTTCCTCCGGATCTACGGCGCACTGATCAAGCCGCGGCTCGCCCCGCCCCGATTCCTCGAGGACCCCCGCCCGCCCCGGTTCGCAGCCACCGTCGGTGTCTGCTTCCTGTCCGCTGCGACGCTCGCGTTCGCCGCCGGCGCCCCGGGGTTGGCGTGGGGCCTGGCGCTGATCGTCGCCGCACTGGCCGGTCTCGCCGCCTCGACCGGCATCTGCGTGGGCTGCGAGATGTGGCTCTTCGTGGCCCGCCGTCGTGGTGTCGAGGTGGTGGCGTGATGCGCCTGCTCCTCGTCGTGGCCCTCCTGGCCGTCTTCGCCGTGGCGAAGGTCTGGTACGACCGGCGGTCGGCATCGCTCAGCGATCGGTCGTCCCTCGACCTCCCGAACCTCCCCGACCGCCTGCGCGGTCCGGGCCGGACGTGGGTCGTCTTCGCGACCGAGTTCTGTGCGACGTGCGGGCCGGTGGCCGATCGCCTCCGTGCGCTGCACCCCGACGACACGGTTCACAAGGTCCTGGTCGAGGACGATCCCGCCCTCGCCGACTCCTACGCCGTCCGCACCGCTCCGACGCTGCTCGAGGTCGCACCATCCGGTGCCGTCGTGCACTCGGTCGCCGGCGCCGAGCCGGTGCTGCGCCACGTCGGCGCCCTCGCCGTGTAGTCGTCAGGCGGCTTCGATGCGGTAGACGTCGCCGGTCTGGGAGAGCACGAGGAGTTCGCCGTCGGAGTCGACGCCGAACGAGATCGGTGTCCCGACGTCGACGTCGAAGGTGTGCTCCTCCACCAGTTCGCCGCCGCCGGCCCGCAGCGCCCGGACCGTCGAACGGCACAGGTCGGCGAACAGATACGCACCCTGCAGGTCGGGGATGGCCGAGCCGCGGTAGACGAACCCGCCGGTGATCGAGCAACCGCCGTCGTCGTGGGAGTACTCGAACACCGGGAGGGTCGAATCGTCCGGTGCCGATCCCTCGAATGCGTGGGTGCCCTCGAGGGCGTTCCACCCGAGGTTGGCGCCGAGGCCTGCGCCGTCGGCTGCGGGGAGCACGGTGATCTCCTCCCAGGTGTTCTGGCCGACGTCGGCGACCCAGAGATCGTCGGTCTCCGAGTCGAAGGCGATGCGCCACGGGTTGCGGACCCCGAAGAGGTAGATCTCCGGCGCGCCGCCGCCGTCGGCGAACGGGTTGTCGTCGGGGATGCCGTAGGCCTTGCCGTCGGCAGGCGCGCTCGGGTCGATCCGCAGGATGGAACCGAGCAGCGTCGAGGTGTCCTGCGCGTTGCCCTCGGGGTCGCCGCGGCTGCCGCCGTCGCCGAGCGCGATGTAGAGCATCCCGTCCGGTCCGAGGTGCACGTCACCACCGTTGTGGTTGCTGAACGGCTGCGTGACCTGCAGCAACGTCCTGACACTGTCGAGATCTGCCGTGCCGTCGGCGAACGCGTATTCGGCGATCATCGTGTCGCCGTCCGAGTCGGAGTACGACACGTAGACGTCGCCCCCGTCCGCGCTGAAGGCGAAGCCGAGGAATCCCTGCTCGCCGTCGTCGGTGACGAGATCGGTGATGTCGAGGGCCACGTCGCCGGACTCTGCGTCGAGGATCCGTCCCGCCTTCTCCGCGATGAACGCGGTGCCGTCGGGATGCGTGCGGTAGCTGATCGGGACGTCGAACGAGCCCACGGACCGGACCGTGAGATCGATGTCGGCCAAGGAACCCGGTCCGGCGTCCGACGGCGTGGACCCGTCACTCTGTTCGGGCTGGTCGGTCTGTCCGGGCTGGTCGGTCTGGGGAGCTGCATCGTCGTCGTCGGACGAACAGGCCGTGGTGAACAACAGGAGTGCGGCGATCGCTCCGCCGACCCGCATGGCTGGCGTGGAGATGCGGGTCATTTCGTGGTGCGCATGCGACGGATCAGGCCCTCTTGGACGACGGAGATGAGCAGGTTGCCGTCAGGATCCCACATGAGTCCTCGGGCGATGCCGCGGCCCCCGGACGCCGACGGGGTGTCCTGGTCGTAGAGGATCCACTCGTCGGCCCGGAAGGGGCGGTGGAACCACATCGCGTGGTCGAGGCTGGCCATGAACACGTCGGGGTCGTGCCAGGTGCCGTGGGGGAGCAGTGCGGTGTCGAGCAGCGTCATGTCCGACGCATAGGTCACCAGGCAGGCGTGGAGCAGCGGGTCGTCGCCGAGCGTGCCGGCGGCTCGCATCCACACCCGCTGGCGAGGAGGGAGTTCGGCGCGACGATCCTCGGGCTCCCAGTCGACGTAGCGCATGTCGATGGCCCGAGGACGGTCGTACCAGTCGCCCAGCTGGTCCTTCATGTGGGCGTAGCGGGTGGCGAAGTCGGGAAGGGTCTCCGGCGGCGGCGTGTCGCCCACGGGCGACTCGAACTGGTGCTCGAAACCCTCCTCCGGGGTCTGGAAGCTCGCCGACATGTGGAAGATCGCCTTGCCGTGCTGGATGGCGACCACGCGGCGGGTCGTGAACGAACGACCGTCGCGGATCCGGTCCACCTCGTAGAGGATCGGCGTCCCGGGATCGCCGGCCCGGAGGAAGTAGGCGTGCAGCGAGTGGACGGTGTGGCCGTCGTCAACCGTACGAGCGGCGGCGACGAGCGACTGACCCGCCACCTGGCCGCCGAAGGTGCGCTGGCGGTCCTCGTCCGGTGACTGGCCGCGGAAGATGTTCATCTCGATCGGTTCGAGGTCGAGGAGACGGACGACACCGTCGAGTGCACGTTGGTCCATGCGTTCATCTTGGCGCACGGCCATCTCGACGCACCGTGCCGTCGGGCACGGTGGGCGCCCTCTGGGTCATCTGGCCCACCCGATTTCAGATCCGATCCGAGAGCGACGATGCTTGTTCGATGGAATGGGTGAAGGACCGACTCGGGGGCGTCGAATGGTTCCGAGCGCTGCGGTATTCCGCGGTCTCGATCGTCGGCGTCGTGGTCACCCAGGTGCTGCTCTTCGGCGCGCACGGCGTCTTCGGACTCGAGGCCGTTCCGGCCAACACGCTCGCGGTGTCCGTCGCCGCCATCCCGGTGTTCTTTCTCAATCGTGCCTGGGTGTGGCAGTTGAACGGACGGAGCTCGTTCCGGCGTGAGGTGGTCCCGTTCTGGGGCTTCACCCTCGCCGGTCTGGCCTTGTCGACCCTCGCCGTGGCCGTCGTCTCGTCGATGACCTCGGCGACGCTCGCCGTGTCGGCGGCCAACATCGGCGCCTTCGGCGTGCTGTGGGTGGCCAAGTTCTTCGTGCTCGACGAGGTCGTGTTCGCGGCAGCAGCCGCAGCGTCCGGCGACGAGATGGTCGGGATCACGTCCTAGCGCAGCGACGTCGTAGGGTCCGTCGCCGTGCCCAGCATGGATCCTGACGTCCTCACCGCCGCCGAAGCTGCCCGCGGCTTCATGCCGCCCGACGAAGGCCTCGCGCTCTTCGACGCCGCGTCGGCGGTCGCGGTCGACGGCCCGTTCCTCGAGATCGGCAGCTACTGCGGCAAGTCGAGCATCTACCTGGGTGCGGCGGCTCGCGACCGCGCGACGGTGCTGTTCGCGCTCGACCACCACCGTGGGTCGGAGGAGAACCAACCGGGCTGGGAGTTCCACGAGCCGGATCTCGTGGATCCGGAGGTCGGTCGGATCGACACGCTCCCGAGGTTCCGCCGAGCTGTCCACGATGCCGGCCTCGAATCACACGTCGTCGCCATCGTCGGCGACTCTCCGACGGTGGGATCGCACTGGACCACGCCGCTGGCGTTCCTGTTCATCGACGGAGGGCACGGCCGGGAGCCGGCACATGCCGACTTCGACCGGTGGGTGCCGCATGTGGTGTCCGGCGGGACGCTCGCGATCCACGACGTCTTCCCCGACCCCGCCGACGGCGGCCAACCGCCCTACGAGCTCTACCTGCGAGCGGTTGCCGGCGACTTCGAGCCGGTCTCGGCCACGGGCTCGCTGCGCGTCCTGCGCCGACGCTGAATCCACCATCCGGCGGCGGCGAGAACGCTGATGCCGGTGATGGCCCGCCCGGCCGGACCGGCTGCGCTCTCGCGGAACCGGAGCGTCACGTCGTGGTCGCCGGAACCGAGCTCGATCTCGACCCTCCCGTGGATCGACCGGCCGACGTCGACCGTCTCTCCGTCGACGGTCGCGTGCCACGAGGGTGAGTAGCCGAGCGCGAACTCCACCGGACCATCGCTGTCACGCTCGACCATGACGTCGTAGGTATCGAGGTCGTAGCCGACGATCTGCGAGCGACCGGTGAGTGCGAGCGTCCCGGTGGGTCGGTCCGGTCGCGACTCGATCCGCCACAGCGACAGCGAGTCCGACTCGAGGAGGGGTCGGAGACGTTCGTTGCCGTGGAGAAGGGCTGCCTTCTCGTCGTTCCCGGTCACGATGTGCGTGGCCCCGAGCAGTCGGACGTCGTCGATCCACGGCTCGACGGCCTCGTCCGGCGGTCCGTTGGACGCCACGCTCACCGTTCCCGATCCGGGTGCGTACTCGGGCCCGAACGGGGTCGTGGAACTCCGGTCCGCCTTCCACGCCAACCATCGCTGGGGCTCGGGGACACCGAGGTCGTTCGTTCCGCCGTCGATCCACGCGAAGCGGGCGCTGTCGGGGACGTCGTCGGCGAGGATGCGGGCAGCGGCCTGCAGGTCGTCGATCGGCCGGTAGCGGTCGACGGGCCCGATCTCGAGCGTCGTGACCGACCGGAACGTCACGGCGGCGATGATCGCGAACAGCGCAACCGAGGTCGCCACCGCTGGCAAGCGTCTCCGGAGCCGTTCGGGGGTCGTCGACAGCCAGTCCTCGAGATTGACCGCGACGGCCGGCGCGGCCAGTACGGCGACGAACACCAGGCCGCGGTTGGGGAGTTGCCGGCCCACGTCGTTGTCGATCCCGAGGATCCCATGGGCGAGATGCAACAGCACGAAGGCGGAGACGGGGATCAGCGCGAGCGACAGCACGCGTCGGTCGCGATGGACGATGGCGTCGGCCACTGCCGAGACCACACCCAACGTCGCGATCGGACCCGCGATGCCCCGCCAGCCCCGCTCTCCGGTGATCAACAACTCGATGTGCTCCCACACCCCGGGGAGGGTGAACGAGGTCACCGGGCCCCGCAGGTCGCTGTGCACCGTCGCCGGCAGCCACCACCATGCCGAGAGCCCGACCGTCCACACCGCGGCGACGAAGAGGACCCGCCAGCCCCGCCGGTCGACGGTGCCCTGGATCCACACCGCGAGCAGGACGACCGGTATGAACATCGCGAGGACGAGGAGCGAGAGCGGGTGGGTGAGTGCGAGCGCCGACACGGTGAACGCCAGCGGGAGCGGCCCGCGCCGGCTGTTGCTCGTCGAGGCCCGGTTCACCCGCTCGACGATCATCGCCAGAGCGAGGACGACGAGTGGCATCGCCACCTGCTGCGCTGCGAGCCCGGTGGCGAAGGTGCCGTCGATGCCGCCGCCTCGTGTCGAGCCGGCTGCCAGGGAGAGCACGCCAGCAGCCATGGCGGCGATCGGTTGCAGTCCGAGCCCCCGTGCGAGCCGTGCCGTGGCGAACGGGGTGGCGACGTAGGCGACGACCAGGACCAACTCGAGCGCTCCCGCGTCGCTCACCAGGCCGAAGGTGACGACGTGCGCCAGGCCGATGAGGATCGTCAGACCCGGCCCGTAGAACAGGAAGAGCTGGTACCCCAGCATCGACGACGGATACCACGCATCGAACCGTCCACTGCCGAACACCTCGCGCAGGCCGAAGCTGCTCCGTTGGAGATGTCCGGTGATGTCATTGCCCGGCGCGAGTTCGCCGCCGGGCAGGATCCGCAGTGCCCACGCCGCGATCAAGACGGTGATGACGTCGGCAGCCCAACGCAGCCACCGCGGGTCCCGATCGACGACGGGTGCGGTCAATCGGGGAGGTGCGGCACCGGTGCCGGGAGCACCGCGTCGTGGTCGGCGAAGAGCGCGGCCGACGGCGACGAGCCGTCGAGCGCCTCGGCGGCGAGGATCACCGCGGCGGCCGAGTACGTGGAGCGCTCGTCGGCGGGGAAGTGGACCTCCTGGGGGTACACGATCCCGGTCCAGTAGTGGCCGTCGTCGAGCCGCTGCGTCTGGGCATGGGCGAAGAGTTCGCGGGCTCGGTCCTCCATGCCGACGCTCAGATACGCCATGGCGCACTCGCACGTCTCGGCCGTGGTGATCCACGGACGGTCGGAGACGCAGCGGATGCCCTTGTCGTCGGCGGCGAAGGTCTCGTAGCGCGACTCGAGGTGCTCGCGGCCCGTGGCTCCACCGACGGCGCCGGCGAGCACCGGGTAGTACCAGTCCATGGCCCAGCGATGCTTCGGGGCGAAGGCGTCGGGAACGTTGCCGACGACGTGGGTCAGCGCCGCGCTCGACGTCTCCCACTCGGGCCGCTCGTGGCCGAGTGCCCGGGCGATGGCGATGGCGCACCGGAGGCTGTGCGAGATGCTCGACGAGCCCGTCAGCAGGGCGAACGACCACGGCGTGCCGTCGGCGTGCCGGGCCCACAGGATCTCGCCCCGGGGCGTCTGGAGGTCGAGCACGAAGTCGATGGCCGCCTCGACGGTGGGCCACAGCGTCTCGAGGAACCCGGTGTCCTTGTGGCGCAGGAAGTGGTGGTAGACGCCGGCGGCGACGTAGGCGCAGACGTTGGCGTCGAGCTTGTCCTGCTCGACGCTCACTGTGCCGTCGTCGGCCTCGACGTAGTACTGGTGCCAGGCGCCGTCCGGACGCTGGAGCCCCATGAGCCACTCGTAGGCCCGTTCGGCCTCGGCCCGGTGGCCGCCGATGTCGAGCGCCATCGCGGCCTCGACGTGGTTCCACGCGTCGGCGTGTCCGCCCGGGAACCAGGGGATCATCCCCGACGGGTGCTGCCAGTCCGCGATCGCGCCCGCCGTGTCGTGGACGTCGGTCGCCGAGATGAGCCCGTCGACGGACGGAGTCATGCGGCCGCGCCCGCCTTGGCTCGCGTCGAACCGCTGCCGGCGGCGGCGGGCTTGGTCGCGTAGACGATGAGGCTCTTGCCGATGACCGGATTCAACAGCGCTTCGGTGAGGCGGGTGGCCAGGGGACGATCGGTGATGTCCCAGACCAGGAGGCGGTGGTACGCCTTGACCAGCGGGTGGTCGTCGGAGTGCTGCGGATCGATCGCGCACCGGAGCCACCAGTACGGCGAGTGCAGCGCGTGCGCGTGGTGGGCGTCGCCCGGCTTGAGACCGGCCGCCCGCATCTTCCGACGCAGGTCGTTCTCGGTGTAGATGCGGACGTGGCCGCCCTCGACGAACGGTGCGTGGTACTCGTCGGAGAGCTTCCAACACAGCTGCTCGGCGAGCCAGGCGGGGACGGTGACGGCGATCGTGCCGCCGGGCTTGAGCACCCGCTGGAGCTCGCCCATCGCGGCTTCGTCGTCGGTGATGTGTTCGAGCACCTCGGCCGCGATGATGCGGTCGAAGGTGTTGTCGGGGAACGGGAGTCGCACGGCGTCGCCGCGGCAGGCGGCGCCGTCCTCGGCTCGTTCGATCTCTCCTGCGATGGCCATGGCGCCGCAGAGGTCGGCCACCTGGCGGAGTTCGTCGAGGTCGTAGTCGAAGGCGACGACGCGGGCACCGTTGCGCAGCGACTGGAACACGTGACGACCGGCGCCGCAGCCCAGATCGAGGATCAGCTCGCCCGGCTCGAGGCCGAGGCGGTCGTAGTCGACGGTCAGCATCAGACGAGACCTCCGGGGATGGTGACGCCGCTGGTGGCGTCGCTGGCGTCGATCTGGCCGAGACGGACCCGGTACTGCTCGACGGTGCGTTCGGCGGTGTGGCGCCAGCTCCAGTTGTCCTTGACCCGCTCGCGTCCGGCGAGGCCGATGGCACGCGACCGTTCGGGCTCCTCGAGCGCTTGGCGGATCCTGGAGGCGAGGGCGTCGCTGTCGCCGGGAGGCACGAGCATGGCGGTCTCGCCGTCGGGGCCGACGACCTCGGGGATCGCGCCGCCGGTGGTGGCGACGAGGGGGCAGCCGCACGACATGGCCTCGATGGCCGGGAGCGAGAAGCCCTCGTAGAGCGACGGCACGACGGCCAGCTCTGCCTCGGAGTACAGCTCGATGATGCGCCGCTCGGGGACGCCGGTCACGAACTCGACGTGGTCGCGTAGACCGAGCGCCTCGATGGCCTGGCTCGATGCCCCGCCGGGCTTCTCCTTGCCGATGACGACGAGGTGCAGGTCCTCGCGCTCGGTACGCAGCTTGGCCATGGCCTCGAGCAGGTACTTGAGGCCCTTCATGGTCACGTCGGCGCTCGCCGTGGTGACCAGTCGGCCGGGGATCCGCTCGATCTCGGGGAGGGGCTCGAACACGTCGGGATCGACGCCCACCGGGACGATGGCCATCTTGTCCGGATCGACCTCGTGGTCGGCGACGATGTCCTTGAACGAGTTGGACGACACGGTGACGACTCGCTGGAGGCGCTTGGCGACCCGGGTCTGCATCTTGGTGAACCCGTACCAGCGGCCGAGGCTCCACCGCCGGTAGCGGTTCGGCGCGTGGCTCATCTCGAGCCGACGGTCGACCGTGATCGGATGGTGCACGGTGGCGAGCACCGGCAGGCCCATCTTCTCGATCAGCAGCAGGCCATAGCCGAGGGTCTGGTTGTCGTGGACGATGTCGAAGTCACCCTTGCGATGCCGCAGGTGGTCCCAGGCACGCATCGAGAACGCCAGCGGCTCGGGGAACTGCCCGGCCGAGAACGTCATCAACTCGACGAAGTCCTTCCAGTCGTCGATCTCCCACAGGCCGGGCATCCGGGCCGGGAAGTGGTCGTTGTAGATGTCGAGGCTCGGCAGCTCGACGAGGGGCACCTCGTCGGGGAGCTCGGGGTAGGGCTGGCCTCCCAGGACCTCGACCGAGTGTCCGAGGTCGACGAGCGCCTTGGCGAGCTGGCGGACGTACACGCCCTGGCCGCCCACGTGGGGCTTCCCGCGGTAGGCGAGGAGAGCGATCCGAAGCGGCGCGAAGCCGTCTTCGCCGTGCGGGGCCTGCGTCTGCATAGCCGACAATCGTCGCCGTTCATTGACTGGGGGGTCAAGTGAGGAGGCCTCGGAGGCGGCGTCAGTCCTCGTGCATCGAGACGATGCGGCCCACGTCGGGGGGCACGGTGCCTCCGGCGACGTCGTGCCAGGTGCGCTCGGCGGCCTCCGGACCGTGGCTCCGCTCGACCCGCAGCCAGTCCCGGCTGCTCTCGACGAACGCCTCGAGCGCCGCTGCCGTGCGCTCCTGATAGCCGGCAGACCCCCAGGCCTCGACCCGCTTCGGGATCTCGGATGGGGCGAAGAACATCTGCGGTGCAGGGCCGTGCTCGATGTCGGCCGGCGGGGCGTCGTGATGGCTCATCCCGACGGCCATCGAGTACTGGAGATGGTCGCCCAGGCGCTCGTGCACCGCGGCCAGGACCGAGCGGTTCCCGGCCATGTCGATCACGACGGCGTCGCGGCCGCCGTCGATGCCGCTGAGGTCGTCGTAGGTGACGACGTCGTCGTACGAGCCGACCGAACGGACGAAGTCGGCATTGGCCGCCGAGGTCACGCCGACGACCCGGACGGCGCCGCGTGTCGAGGCGTTCTGGGCGAAGCCGATGGCCGTCTTGCTCGACGCCGACAGGACCACGACCGACTCGGCGCCGTGATAGGAGGCATCGGCGAAGAACTCGTCGGCCAGGAACCCGGTGAGGAACAGCCCGCGCAGGAGGGCGTGACGGTCCTCGGCGTCGATGTCCGGGTCGTCGGGAGAGGGTCCCGGATGATCCGGGTCGTTGCGGGTGTCTGTCCACGCCCGGTAGACGGCCGCATGCTGCTGGCGGTGCGGGCCGTCATCGCGGAGTCCGCTCGCCGTCGGGGCGACCAGGGCGGTCACGTACCCGGCCATCGGGAACCACCCGAAGTACCGCCCGCCCGGTTCGACTGCCGGGTTCGCCGACTCGACCACGCTGGCCCAACCCATCGCCGGGACTCGCCCCCAGGGCAGTTCGGTGGGGTGAAAGTCCCAGTAACCGAGCATGTCGCCGGCCACCGCGTACGTGATCGTGTTGGCGGTGACGGCGAACCGTTCGACCACGGCACGGACCTCACCCGGTGCGAGCGGGGCGAGGTCGACGTCGACGAGTCGCGTCGTGCTCACGTCGTTGCGGTCGACCTCGAGGACGGTGTCGGACTCCGGTGTGATCATCTCCGCAGTGTGGTCGACGATCGTGCGTGATGCCCTCCGCTTCGAGGTATCCGTCATCGTCGATCGGTGACGACGGAGCCCTAGAGTCGAGAGAACGCTCGGCGACCCTCATCGAGCACGGCGGAAGGAATCCAGATGAAGAAGGCTGTTGGTGCCCTCGCGGGCGCCGCGATGTTCCTCGGTGGTGCGGGTGTGGCTGGGGCCACGGAGTTCGCTCGGGGCGTTCCAGCGGAACGACCACCCATGACGCTGTCGCCCGAGACCGGGGTCCCGGGTAGCTCGTTCACGCTGTCAGGCGCGGACTGCACGTCGGGCGAGGTCTACGTCATCGCTCCCGGACCCTACGTCCAGAATTCGACGCCGGAGGCAGTGGTGGCGCCCGACGGGTCGTGGACGGCGGAATTCACGCTCGCTGACAACGTCGGACCCGACGTCACTGTCCGGATCGAAGCCGACTGCCTGGAGTCGGGCGGCGCGCAGTCGAGCGCGAGCGCGTTCCGGGGTGCGCAGTCCGAGAACATCCTGTTCGAGTACCAGACCGCGTACTTCACGGTCGTCGAGGACCCGACCCTGACGCTGTCCCCCGAGTCGGGCGAGCCGGGTTCCACGTTCACGGTGTCCGGCGGGACGTGCTTCAACCAGTTCGCGGATGAAGAGGTCACCGTCACCGCAGGTGGGGAGACGCAGGAGCTCACGGCGAACAGCGACGATGGAACCTGGAGCGCGACGTTCGATGTTCCCGACGACGCGGCCATCGGGTCCACGATCGACGTCGAAGCGACGTGCGCATTCCCCAACTACGACGACGACCTGCCGACCATCCGACGGGCTCCGTCCGGCGAGGCTCAGGTCGACACCTTCGACTACGACACCGCGGTGTTCACGGTGACGGGTGAGACGACGACCACCGGAGGCACGACGACGGCCACTGGCGCCGTCGGGGCCGCGGCGGCAACCCCCACGACGGCAACGCCGACCTTCACCGGTTGACGATCAGCTGACGCGCAGCCAGCCTCGCCGCTCCATCATCAAGGTCGGCGAGGCTGGTCAGTGCGCAACGTGGTCCCGTCGCCAGCGCCATGTCGTCGTGATCGTCCACGACTCGCCCGGTGCGATCTCGACGAGGTCATGGCCGGAGTTGTGCGAATCGGGCGGCGCGGACTGGGGTTCGACACACACGCCGCGGTCCTCCTCGTCGTACACGACGACGTGTCGGCAGTCCGACTCGACGGTCAGGGCGAGGATGCCCGGCCACCGCACGATCACCGGGCCGTCGAGATCGGTGAAGCAGTCATCCCAGGGTCCGTCCGGTGGGTCCACGAGCGTCCCGTCGGGGATGCCGTCCGGGTCTCGCCGCCACATCCGGGCGCCGGGGAGTTCGATCCGTGCGGTGGCGTCGCCGATCGTTCGGCGGAACCAGGGATGCCACCCGGCCGAGACGGGCATCGTCTGCACGTCGTCGTTCGTCACCGTGATCGTGAGATCGAGGTGGTCCGGGCCGAGGCGGACGGTCTGGTGTGCACGTCCCTTCCAGGGCCAGGCGTCGCCGAGGTCGGTCGTCGATGCGCCGGGGCCGTGCGACGTCCACGGACGGAGATACGTCGTGCCGTGGATGGCGTGTGGTGGGAGTCCCATCGGGAGACGAATCTCCTCGCCCCCGTGTTCGAATCGAGCGTGGTGTACCCGGCCGGCCCACGGGATCATCGGGAACGATCCCCACCGCATCGGGTCGTCGACCGCGGCGACCAGCAACTCGTGACCGTCGACGGTCAGTGAGGACAACCGTCCACCGGCGGCGCGATCGATCGTGAGCGAGGCATCGCCAGCGTGCAGTGTCTCGACAGGAGGCATCGGCGACCTACGTTGCCGGACATGCGTGCGGTGGTCCAGCGAGTGTCCTCAGCGTCGGTGTCGGTCGACGGCGAGGTCGTCGGCCAGATCGGTGCCGGTCTGCTCGTCCTCGTCGGAGTGACCCACGACGACGGACCCGACCAGGCCGTCAGGCTGGCCGCGAAGCTGGCGAAACTCCGTCTGCTCGACGACGCGGATGGCGTGATGAACGAGTCCGTGCTCGACCAGGCAGCCGAGGTGCTCGTGGTCAGCCAGTTCACCCTCTACGGCGACACCCGCAAGGGGAACCGTCCGTCCTGGCTGGCGGCTGCCCGACCCGAGCATGCGGAACCATTGGTCGATCGGCTCGTGGAGGAACTGCGGGGCATGGAGCTCACGGTCGAGACGGGTCGCTTCCGGACCGACATGTCGGTCTCGCTGGTCAACAACGGTCCGGCGACGGTCATCGTCGACTCGTGACGATGCTGCCCTAGAGTCGGCGGGCGCTCGACGACCTTCGTCGAGCACGGCGGAAGGAAAACCAGATGAAGAAGACGGTTGGCGCCCTCGCGGGCGTCGCGATGCTGCTCACGGGCGTGGGGGTGGCTGGCGCCACCGAGTTGGCCGGACCGATCGCGGAACCCGCGATGACGATGACGGTCGCTCCGGGCGAGGGCTTCGCCGGCACCACGTTCGAGGTGTCGGGTGAAGACTGCATCGGCGACGTCGAGCTCGAGGTCTGGGAGGAGTACGTCGAGAACTCGTATCGAGTCGTGGTGCCCGAGGTCGACGGATCGTGGTCGACCGAGTTCACGGTGTTCGACGACGTCGACGTGCACACGGTCATCTGGGTCGACGCAGACTGTGTCGGCAACTCGGAGGACGTTTCCTCCTACGAGAGCGCGTTCTTCGAGGTGATCCCGGACACGGCGTTGGACCTGTCGCCCGAGAGCGGACCGGCGAAGTCGTCGTTCGAGGTCAGCGGCACCGACTGCGTCCTCGAGGATGCGGAGGAATCCGTCACGGTGACGGCCGGCGACCTCGAGCAGACGGTGGCCCCGGGCGAGGCCGGCGACTGGACCGCGACCTTCATGGTCCCGGACGACGCCGCGATCGGCTCGACCATCGACGTCGAGGCCGTGTGCACCTTCTCCAACTTCCAGATGATGCGTTCGATCCGCCAGCTCCCCGCAGGCGGGAACGTCCAGACCTTCGACTACGACGCTGCGGTGTTCACGGTCACGGGTGAGACGACGACCACGCAGGGCACGACCACGACGACCGCGGCCGGCGCCGTCGAGGCCACCGCAGCGACGGCCACCACGGCGACGCCGACCTTCACCGGTTGACGATCAGCTGACGCGCAACCGGCCTCGCCGCTCCACGATCCAGGCGGCGGCGAGGCCGGCCAGCGCAAGCGCGATGGCCAGGTAGTCACCGACCCGCACGTAGATCGTCCGGCCGGTCCGCAGCTCGACGGTGTCGTACAGCACCGCTCGCTCCGAGACCGCCGTGCGCTGGAGCACATGACCGTCGGGATCGACCACGGCGCTGAAGCCGGTCGGTGCGATCTGGGTCACCCAGCGACCGTTCTCGATGGCCCGCATCCGTGAACTCGCGACCTGTTGCGTCTGGACCTGGGTGCCCGAGAACGACGCACCATTCGTGGGGTTGACGAGCAGTTGTCCACCGTGGTTGGTGGCGTCGCGTGCCCGCTCGCCGAAGAAGATCTCCCAGGAGATCGACACGCCGAGTCGACCGACCGGTGTGTCGACTACGGCGGGTGTCGTACCGATCGCCGCGTCGCGGGCCGGGAGGGCGTCTCCGGCGATCGACTCGAGCACGCCCCGGAACGGGACCCACTCGCCGAAGGGCACCCGCTCGACCTTCTCGTACCGATCGATCTCGTCCCCGGCCGGGTCGTAGACCACGGCCCAGTTCCGGAACGCGTCGCTGCCCTCGTCCTCGATCACGCCGGCCATGAACGTCGCGCCGCTGTCGCGGGCGAGATCCTGCAGCTGGGCCTCCTCGGGGCTGCCGACGAGGGTCGCGACGTCGACGACGTCTTCCGGCCACAACACGAGGTCGACGTCGCTGATGCCGTCCGAGGCCGCGAGGTGTCGCTCGAGCACGATGCCGTCCTCGGTCGTGGCCGCTCTCGTCCCCTGGGGTCCGCCGCCCTGGACGAGCGCCACGTCGAGGAACTCACCGGTTGGTTCACCGTCGGGTGCGGCGACGCCCACGAGGAGCACGACCACGGCGGAGGTCGCCAGCATCGCGGCCACCGACCAGTGGCGCTTCCAACAGGCGGCGAGGGCCGAGCCGACGACGACGGTCATGCCGACGACGAACAACGCCCCGCCCAGACGGAGCATCGGTGCGAGGATCCCGTCGACCTGCCCGATCGCCAGGTTCGACAACGGCACGCCGCCGAAGGGCCACCGCCACCGGAGCCACTCGGCGAGGATGATGCCGCCCGGATAGGCGAGGAACCGGCCGGGCCCCTTGGGGGCGAGGATCGTCCCGGTCGCCAGGAAACCGGCGTAGGTCATCGACGCGATCACATAGCCCGGCGCCGTGAGGTCCTTCATCCAGAACAGGGTCGGGAGCAGCAGCGCCAGCCACGCGATCCACGCTCGGCCGAGACGGACGATCCCGTCGGCGCCGTCGAGCACGTGGTCGAGGAGGGCGATGCCGGCGAAGGCCAGCGGCCAGAACCCCCAGGGCGGCGTGGCCGCGGCCAGGAGGAGGCCGGCGACGACGGCGAGCAGCGTGGGTGGGGGGCGGTGCATGGCGGCGGCGAGTCTGTCACCGCCCCGGCGCTCGGTGACAGCGCCTACAGGTCGCCGATGGGGCTTCCGGGCCCGATGGTGTCGAAGAACTCGATCGGCGTCGTGTTCTTGATCGTGAAGTGCCCGACGATGCGCTGGCGGGCCGAACCGCGTGGATGGCACGCGAAGAGCGTGGCCGTCCGCTCGTGGGTCTGTTCGATGATGTGGATGTCGGTCGGATAGACGATCTCGGTCCGATCGAGCACGTACACCGTCTCGGTCCCGTCGATGGTGAAGATCAGTTCGTCGCCCGGCACCAGTTCGTTCAACGCCCAGAACGGCTTCGAGTACGTCGTCCGGTGTCCGGCCACGACCACGTTGCCGACCTCTCCGGGCATCGCCGAGCCCGGCCAGTGACTCGGGCCCCGGTTGATGGCGGTGAGGGTGACGCCTTCGAACAGGGTCTGCGAGAGGCCGATGGCGGGGATCTCGAGCGTGCCGTGGCGGACCTCGGCGGTGGGGGCGTAGGGGTTCGACGGTGCCGGTTCCGGTTGGGGGAGCTCGATCGACGGGTCGATGTCCTCGGGACGCTGGACGTCGACGACGATGCCGGCCAGCGGATCCAGGTCGGTCTCGACCGGTTCTGCCGTCGACGCCAACGCAACCGCTGCAGCGGCGATGTTGTCGTCGGTCTGCGTCGTGAGGTCGACGGCGATGACGGCGACGTCGGCGATCAGGAGAGCCGCGATGGCAGCGCCCAGGGCGCGTGTCCGCATGGAGGTCTTGTACCACGCCGCGTGGGTGATCTCCTTCTCGCGACGGCCGGATCCGGTCAGCGCTGGCGGCCCAGCAACGTCCTGGCGGCAGCGCGACCCTGCCGGATGCAGGCCGGGACGCCGATGCCGCCGAGCGAGGCGCCGGCGAGCGCGACCGGTCCGGCAGCGGCTGCCGCGCGATGGACGTCGGCGACGAGGTCGAGGTGACCGGGCCGGTACTGCGGAAAGGACCGGCGCCAGCGTCCGACCCGGCTCCCGACCGGCGAGATCTCGATCCCCATGGTCGACTGCAGCCCATCGAGCGCGACGGCGACAAGGGATGCATCGTCGTACGAACACCAGTCGGTCGGGTCGGCGTCGTGGCCGATCGAGATCCGGAACACGGCGTGGTCGCCGTCGGCCCAGTGCGCCCACTTCGACGAACCCCACGAGCACGCGGTGATCGGCACACCGGCGGTGCGGGCGACGACGAAGCCGCTGCCGTCGAGGGCATGGTCGACGGACGCGGCGTCCGCCACCACGGTGACCATCACCACCGACGCGAAGTCGACGCGGCCGAGCACGTCGGCCGCGTCCGGCACCGCGGTCTGCAACAGCGTGGCGGCGACGTCGGCGGGAGTGGCGACGATGACGCCGTCGAAGGGCTCGTCTCCGAGGTGGGCGCCGTTGTCGTCGAGTCGCAGTGCCGGCGCCGGGGTCGAGCGACGGATGTCGGCGGCGAGGCGGGCGACGAGGTGTTCGGGGAGAGCGGCCATGCCGTGGGCGGGGGTGGCGAAGACCGGATCCCCCGATGCAACCGCCCGGTTCCGGGTCTCGGCCGCCGCTCGGATCAGTGAGCCACCGGCATTCGCGCAGGCCCAGATCTGCGGTGCCACGGCAGCGGCCGACAGAAGGTCCGCCTCGCCGGCGTTGATGCCACCCAGCAGCGGCTCGACGAGGTGGTCGCAGACCTCGTCGCCGAGGCGGGACCGCACGAGGGCGCCCACCGACATGTCCTCCGTCGGAGCGCTGGCGTCGGAGGTCAGGTCGGAGCGGGCACGCTCCAGCCCTCCGTCGGAGACGAGTCCGGTGGACGCCAGGTCGTCGAGATCGGTGGGTACGCCGAGCAGGTGCGCGGCTGGGAGCGGCCGGAGCGCCCCGTGGGCGAACACGAAGGCCCGACCGATCGCCGGGTGTTCCAGTTCGTCGATGCCGATCTCGGCGCACAGTTCGAGCGCGTCAGGGACCCGGGCGAGGAATGCGTCGGCTCCCTCGTCGAGGGGGATTCCGAGTCCGGCGACGGCTGATCGCCGTAGCTTCCCGCCGACGTGGTCGGTGGCCTCGAACACGGTGACGGCGGCCCCGTGCCGTTCGAGCTCCCACGCCGCCGAGAGGCCGGCGATGCCGCCGCCGACGACGGCGACGCGAGCAGTCATCCCCGCTCGTGGACGTGGTCCACGACCTGGCGCAGGATCCCGGGATCCGATCCCGGGAGCACCCCATGGCCCAGGTTGAACACGTGCCCGGGCCGACCGGCGTTGCGGGCGAGCACGTCGTCGATCGCCTGCTCGGTGGCGTCCCAGCCGGCGAAGACGATCGCGGGGTCGAGGTTGCCCTGTACGGCCTTGCCCGGGACCCGCTCCCTCGCCGCGTCGAGCGGCACTCGCCAGTCGACTCCGACCACGTCGGCACCGGCATCGCTCATCAGCCCGAGGATCTCGCCGGTGCCCACCCCGAAGTGGATGCGGGGCACGCCGAGGTCGGCGACACCTTCGAGGACCCGGCGCGAATGGGGGAGCACGAAGCGTTCGTAGGTCGCAGGGTCGAGCGCGCCGGCCCACGAGTCGAACAGCTGCACGGCGCTGGCACCGGCCTCGACCTGGTCGCGCAGGCTGGCGAGCGCGATGTCGGCGAGGCGATCGAGCAGCTGGTGGAACAGCTCGGGCTCGGCGAACATCATCCGCTTCGTCTGCTCGTAGGTCCGGCTGGGCTTGCCCTCGATGAGGTAGCTGGCCACGGTGAACGGCGCGCCGGCGAACCCGATGAGCGGCGTGTCCCCAAGCTCTCGGACGAGCAGCTCGACGGTCTGTGCGATGTACGGCGCGTGCTCGGCCGGTTCGAACTGTGGCAACCGGTCGAGGTCGGCGGCGGTGCGGAACGGATGCTCGGCCACCGGCCCGACGCCCGCCACGATCTCGATCCCGAAACCGATCGCACGGGCCGGGACGACGATGTCGCTGTAGAAGATGGCGGCGTCGACGCCGTACCGCTTCACCGGCTGGAGCGTGAGCTCGGCGGCGAGTTCGGGCATCTCGACCGCATCGAGGATCGAGAGGTCGCCCTTGCGCTCGTTGTACTCGGGCAGCGATCGCCCTGCCTGACGCATGAACCACACCGGGACACGACTGGTGGGCTCACCTCGGCAGGTGGCGAGGAACGGATGATCGGGTGACGGCGCCATGGGACCACCGACGCTATCGGGGCCGCTGCTAGCGGCCCTCGTCCTGGCCGGCCTCGATCAGAGCGTCGCGTAGCGCGAGACGCAGCCGACGGGCGACGGTGGGGGACAGGTGGGCGATCAGTCCCGCTCCGGGGTTGCCCACCTCCTCGACCGTCAGCACCACGCGGGGTTCGGCGTCGTCGTAGTCGTCCGAGATCGCCACCCCCCACGACACCCGTTGGATGTCGAGTTCGTCGGCATCGGGAGGCAGGTCGTCCTCGGAGAAGGGATAGTCGTCGATCGAGCGTCGCACTCGGCCAGCATGTCGCGTAGCGTCGAACGATGCCCGCAACCCCGGACCAACCGGCACCTCCACGCGCCGAGCGTCGCCCCGTCACACGCGAACGCCACGGCCGGACTGCGGTCGACGAGTACGGGTGGCTGTGTGACGTCACCCGCACCGATGCCGACGTGATCGCCCATCTGGAGGCCGAGAACACCTACGTCGACGAGGTCCTCGGTCACACCACCGACCTGCAGGCCACCTTGTTCGAGGAGATCAAGGGGCGGGTGCAGGAGACCGACCTGTCGGTGCCGAGCCACCAGCGGGGCCGCTGGTACTACGCCCGGACGATCGAAGGTCAGCAGTACCCGGTGTACTGCCGTGTCGAGGCCGAGCCGGGGGTGACCGATCCTCCCGACCCCGACGACGTCGGCGTGGCCGCCCGCGAACAGGTGATGCTCGACGCCAATGCCGAGGCCGGCGACGGCGACTACTTCGCCCTCGGCGTGCTCGACCTCTGCGAGTCGACCCAGGTCCTCGCCTGGGCCGCCGACCGCAACGGTTCCGAGCAGTACGAACTGCGTTTCCGGGACCTGACCACCGGCGCCGATCTCGGCGACGTCGTCGAAGGCGTCTACTACGGGTCGGCGTGGTCGGTCGACGGTCGCCACTTCTTCTACACACGACCCGACGACGCCATGCGCCCGCACGAGATCTGGCGTCACGAGTTGGGGACGCCGTCCGCCGACGACGTGCTCGTGCACCGTGAGGACGACGAACGGTTCTTCTGCTCGATCAGCACCACCAAGGACCGGGACTTCGTCCTGCTCGAGATGGGGTCGAAGATCACCAGCGAGATCCGGGTCTGCCCCGCCGACGACGTCGATGCCGGGTTCACGGTGCTCGTGCCGCGGCGGCAGGGAGTCGAGGCGTCGGTCGAACACGCCGCAGGTGCCTTCTTCGTGCTGACCAACGACGGTGCGCTGGACTTCCGCATCGCCACGGTGGCCGATGACGAAGTCGGTTCGGACCCCGACTCGTGGGTCGACGCCGTGCCCCACACCCCGGGCGTTCGCATCGAGGACGTCGACGTGCTCCGCGACCACCTGCTGGTCGCCGAGCGCATCGACGCGACCACGCGACTCCGTGTGCGGCGGCTCTCGACCGGCGACGAGTTCCTCGTCGACCAACCCGAGGAGGTGTCGACGGTCCACGCCGGCGCCAACGACGACATGGACTGGTCGCAGCTCCGGTTCACCTACACCTCGCTGGTCACGCCGTCGACGGTGATCGACCTCGACCTCGACGGGGAACTCGGTGCTCCGGGCACGCGCCACGTCCGGAAGGTGCAACCGGTGCTGGGCGGCTACGACCCGGCCGACTACGTGTCCCGACGACTGTGGGCGACCGCCGACGACGGTGTCCGCGTGCCGGTCAGCATCGTGCATCGCCGCGACCGCGAGGCGCCGGGGCCGGTCCTGCTCTACGGCTACGGGTCGTACGAGATCTCGATCGACCCGTCGTTCTCCTCCGCCCGGCTCTCGCTGCTCGACCGGGGCTGGGCGTTCGCCATCGCCCACGTCCGCGGTGGCGGCGAGATGGGGCGCCGGTGGTACGAGGACGGCAAGTTCTCGGCCAAGACCAACACGTTCGACGACCTCATCGCTGCCGGGCGGGCCCTGATCGACGACGGTCTGGCCACACCGGACGGCATCGCCATCCGTGGCGGTTCCGCCGGCGGGCTGCTCGTCGGCGCGGCGCTGAACCGATCGCCGGACCTGTGGGCGGCCGTCGTCGCCGAGGTCCCCTTCGTCGACGCCCTCAACACCATCCTCGATCCGTCGCTGCCGCTCACCGTCATCGAGTGGGAGGAGTGGGGCAATCCGGTCGAGTCACCCGAGATCTTCGACGTGATGGCCGGCTACACGCCCTACGAGAACATCCCGGCGGTGCCGCTGCCGCCGGTGTTGGCCACGGGCGGCCTCCACGACCCCCGGGTCGGCTACTGGGAGCCGGCCAAGTGGGTGGCTCGGCTGCGCGACGAGACCGCGGGGATCGACGGTGCCGGGCCGTTCCTGTGCAAGACCGAGATGGGTGCTGGGCACGGCGGGCCGTCCGGGCGGTACGACGCCTGGAAGGACGAGGCATTGGTGTTCGCCTTCCTGTTGGACAGCGTCCGGCCCGGGTAGGCTGTTCGATCCCTCGATTCGCTGAATTTCCCGTGTTCCATCGGAAGGTGCCACGTCGTTGACGTCACATCCCGAACTGGCTTCGGAGCAGGCCTACGTCGATCACGCCCACGAGTGCCTCGACGCGGCCCGAGACCGAGCTCGCTCGCTCCGTTCGATGGTCGAGGTGGGCAAGGGCGGGACCGAACAGGCCCGCTGGGAACGCGAGATGATCGAGGGAAACATCGCCAATCGGCTGACCCAGCTCAACCTCGGTGACCACTCGTTGGTGTTCGGTCGCATCGACACCGACGCCGAGCACGAGCACGACACGTACTACATCGGCCGGATGAGCGTGTCCGACGACCACCAGGAGCCGGTCGTCGTCGACTGGCGGGCGCCGGTGGCCGAGGCCTTCTACCGGGCGACGGGCCCGAATCCGATGGGACTCGCACGCCGCCGGCACTTCACCTCGCGTGGCCGGACGCTCCTCAACCTCGAGGACGAGCTCTTCGGCGATGCCGTGCACGGCGAGGACGGGGGGATCACCCTCGTCGACGACGACCGCATCCAGGGTCACGGGGCCCTGATCAATGCCCTCGAGACGAACCGTGCCGGCAAGCTCGGCGACATCGTCGGGACGATCCAGGGCGAGCAGGACGAGATCATCCGCTCGCCGCTCTCGGGTCTCCTCGTCGTCCAGGGCGGGCCGGGCACGGGCAAGACGGTGGTGGCGCTCCACCGCGCCGCCTACCTCCTCTACACCCACCGCTTCCCGCTCGACGGCCAGGGCGTCCTGGTCATCGGCCCGAACCGCCTGTTCCTCGGCTACATCGACCAGGTGCTGCCCTCGCTCGGCGAGGCCGGCGTCGAACTGGCGGTCCTCGACGACCTCGTCGATCGTGAGGTCATCCGCGACACCGACCGAGCGCCCGTCGCTCGCGTCAAGGGCGACAGCCGGATGGCACACGTCATCCGCAAGGCCGTGGCCGACCGGCAGCGCCCGTTGCGCTCCGACGTCCGGGTCGGCATGGGCGCCCAGACCCTCGTGCTCTCGGTCGAGGCCAGCGCCGCCATCGTCCGCGACGCCCACCGTCGCTACCGCCTGCACAACAGCGCCCGGAAGTTCGTCGAGCAGCAGGTCTTCGAGGCGTTGGCCGACTCGGCCCGCAACCCTGTCAGCGCCGACGACGTCCGCGACCAACTGCGTCGCTCGCCGGCCGTCGTCGAGGCACTCGAATGGATGTGGCCGCTCCTCACGCCCGGGCAACTCCTGCACGACCTGTTCGGATCCCGTGCCCTGGTCGAACTGGCCGGGCGGAAGTGGCTGGACGCAGAGGAGTTGGCGCTGCTCCACCGTCCGCGCACGCCGCTGGGCGAGACGGTGGTGTTCAGTCGCAACGACGTCCCACTCCTCGACGAGGCTCGCGAGTTGCTCGGCCCCCGCAAGAAGCGACGTGGGGTGGACGAGAGCATCCGGACGTACGGCCACATCGTGGTCGACGAGGTCCAGGACCTCTCGCCCATGCAGCTGCGCATGGTCTCGCGTCGTTCGCTCAACGGGTCGCTCACGATCGTCGGCGACATCGCACAGGCCACCGGCGCGTGGGCGCACGAGAACTGGGACGAGATCATCAGCCATCTCCCGACCCGGCGTGGCGTCCAACGTCGCGAACTCACCGTCGGATACCGGATCCCGGCACGGAACATGGAGCTCGCCGCTCGGGTCCTCCGGGTCGCAGCGCCGCAGCTGTCGCCCCCACGCTCGGTGCGCGAGGGCGGCGACGACCCGCTGATCGAACGAGCGCCCCTCGGGGCACTCGCCGCCCGCGTCGCCGAGGTCGCCCGCTCGGAACGCGATCTCATCGAGCCGGGGTCCCTCGCGGTGATCGTTCCGGCGACGATGCTCGACGCCGTGTCCGTCGCGCTCGATGCTGCTGGAGTCCCGCACGGCAAGGCGACGCGACAAGGGCTCAACGAACCGGTCACCGTGGTGCCCGTGAGCATGGTCAAGGGCCTCGAGCTCGACTCGTCGGTCGTGGTCGAGCCGGCGGCGATCGTGGACGAGGAGGCGCAGGGCCTCCGGGCGCTCTACGTCGCGCTCACGCGGTCGACCAAGCGACTCGCCGTGGTCCACGAGCGCCCGCTGCCCGACTTCTTCGACGAGCCCGTGCGCCTCGACCAGTTGTCCCTCGACATCGATCGGGCCGTCTGATGGTCGGAACCGGCGAGGGCATCGACGTCCACGACCTCTCGGTCAGCTTCGACGGCACCGAGGTGCTGCACGGGGTCGACCTCGAGGTGACGGCCGGTCAGGTCACCGCGCTGCTCGGCCCGTCGGGCTGTGGCAAGACGACGCTCCTGCGATCGATCGCCGGCCTCGAGATCCCCGACGCCGGCACGATCGTGATCGGCGGGCGCGCCGTCACCGGGCCGGGAACGCAGGTCGCCGCCGAGAAGCGCCGAGTCGGGATGGTGTTCCAGGACTGGGCGCTGTTCCCGCACCTCTCGGTGGGCGGCAACGTGGCCTTCGGCCTGCCCCGGGCCGAGCGCAAGGGCCCCAAGGTCGAGGCTGCGCTCGAGATGGTCGGCCTCGGCGGCTTCGCCGACCGTGCTCCCGGGACGCTCTCCGGCGGGCAACAGCAGCGGGTGGCCCTCGCCCGAGCGCTGGCGCCCGAGCCATCGGCCCTCCTGCTCGACGAGCCGTTCTCGAACCTCGACACCGCGCTGCGCTCGAAGGTCCGGACCGAGGTCCACGAACTGCTGCACCGGGTGGGCATCACCACGGTGTTCGTCACCCACGACCAGGACGAGGCGTTCGTGCTCGGCGACGACGTCGCCGTCATGTCCGACGGCGTGATCGTCCAGCAGGCGCCACCGCACCGGATCTACAGCGAGCCCGCCGACGCCTGGGTCGCCCGGTTCGTCGGCGACGCCAACCTCGTCCCCGGGACGATGACCGGGGCGTTCGCCGACACCGCCGTGGGCCGGGTGCCGGTGCGCTCCGCGGTGACCGGAGCGGTCGATGTGTTGCTCCGCCCCGAGGATCTCCGGATCCTGTCGGCCCAGCAACAGGCCGAGGGCGCGTGTGACGCGGTCGTCGAACTGGCGGAGTACTACGGCCACGACACCGTGTACGTCGTGGCGCTCGCCGACGGGACCCAGGTCCGGATCCGCGAGGTGTCGGTTCCCCGCTTCGACCGGGGCGACACCGCCAACGTGGTCGCCATCGGGTCTCCCGCCGTCGCATTCGTGCGCCCGTGATCGCCGTCGTCGGCGCGGGTCCTGCCGGCCTCGCGTTGGCCTGGCGTCTCACCCGAGCCGGCCACGAGGTCGTGGTGCTCGAGGCCGGCGACCGCGTTGGGGGCATGGCCGGTTCGAGGACGATCTCCGGCCAGCGCGTCGACCTCGGGAGCCATCGTCTCCACCCGGTGATGACGCCGGAGACGCGAGCGGCGATCGACGAACTGGTCGAGGTGCAGGAGCGACCCCGCAACGGTCGTATCCGACTCGGCGGCCGCTGGCTCCCGTTTCCCCTCACGCCGGTCGGGCTCCTCCGGGGCCTGCCGGCCGGCGTCGCCGCGAAGGCGGGCCTCGACGCCGTGACCGGGCCGGCGCGGTCGCCGAACGCCGACTCGTACGCCGAGGTCGTCCGGGCCGGCCTGGGCCCGACCGTGTGGCGGGAGTTCCACGAGCCCTATGCCTGGAAGCTGTGGGACACCGACCCCAGCGAACTCTCGGGCGAGCTCGCCCGGCGCCGGGTCTCCGCGTCGTCGCCTGCCGACATCGCCCGCCGCCTGGTGCGTGGCGTCCGGAGCACCCCGACGTTCCTCTATCCGCGGCGGGGGTTCGGCGCGATCAGCGAGGCGATGGCCGAACTCGTGCCGGACGTGCGACTCCAGACGAAGGTCACGGGGCTGATCGAGCACGACGACCGGGTCATCGTGGGCCTGGCCGACGGACGGATCGTCACCGCCTCGCACGTCTTCTCGACGCTGTCGGCCGGTCTCACGGCGTCGTGGCTCGGCCTGATCGACGCCGAGCGGGTGGCGATGCCGGTGCGGGCGATGGTGCTCGTGTACCTCACCGTCGCCGGCCGGCCCTACACGCCGTTCGACGCCCACTACCTCCCGGAGCGGACCGTCCTCGCCACTCGGATCTCCGAGCCGGCGAACTACCGGACGAGTGCGACCGACCCGACCGACCGCACCGTGCTCTGCGCCGAGATCCCGTGCTGGCGCGACGACGGCGTGTGGCGGGCGAGTGCCGCCGATCTCGGGCTCCGCGTGGCCGACGACCTCGTCCGCAGCGGACTTCCCGACCCGGTGGTGCAGTCGGTCGACGTCGTCCGCCTGCCCTCGGTCTATCCGGTCATGACCCCGGCTGCGCTCGCCGCGCTCGATCGGGCAGAGCAGGCGTTGGCGTCGTCACGTCGGGTCACCGTCCTCGGACGGCAGGGCCTCTTCACGCCGGACAACACCCATCACGTGCTCGAGATGGGTTTCGCCGCCGCCGACTGCGTCGCCGCCGACGGCAGCTTCGATCACGCCGCCTGGCGAGCCGCCCGCGATCGCTTCCGCGACTTCGTCGTCGAGGACTGACCAATCGTTCTGGGTGCGCGATCGGGACGCAGGATGGCAGAACGTGCACCCAGAACCGGATCGTGGTGGGTGCGCCAGACCGCGTAGGCGGTGGGGACGACGCGGCGTAGGTAGGTCGGGAGGCGGACGAACGACCGGCCGATCTCGCGGTGGGCGTAGTCGATCGGGACCTCGAGGTAGCGGAAGCCCCGGCCCAGCAGGTCGAGCGTCAGCACCTGGGCGTAGTTGTAGTCGTGCGCGATGTCGACGGCGGCGGCCGCCGAACCCGAGAGCGCCCGGTAGCCCGACTGGCCGTCCGTGAGGGGCACGTCGCGCTGGTCTCGGGTGGCTGCCCGAACGAGCATCGTGAGGAGACGGTTGCCGAAGTGCCGGTGCGGCTTCATGCGTCGAGCGCCACCGAGGAAGCGTGAGCCGACGACGTAGTCGGCCCGGCCGTCGAGGATCGGAGCGACGAGGTCGTGGAGTGCGGCGGTGTCGTACTCGAGGTCGGCATCGCAGAACGCGACCGCGGCGGCGCCGATGGTCGCTGCGTGACCGAGTCCCAGACGCACGGCGGCCCCGAGCCCGAGGCCGTCGGTGCGGATCACCGTGGCGCCGGCCGCACGAGCGAGGTCGCCGGTGCCGTCGGTCGAGCCGTCGTCGACGACGAGGAGTTCGACCGGGAACGCGGCCCCGTCGACCTCGACCGACGAGGGTGCGGCGGCGAGCACGTCGGCCACGGTCGCCGACTCGTTCCGTGCCGGGAGGAAGAGCAGGATCGGGGGGTGGACGTCGAGGCTCGCAGTCGGCATTAGGCAGACTTTACACACGACCGACAGCACCAATAGCATCCCCCGCCATGCGTGCACGCCATCTCTTCCTCGCGGTCATCCCGCTGCTGGCGCTGGGGCTCCTGGCTCCCGCGTGCTCGACCGACAGTGACCGTCTGACCGTCTACAGCGGTCGCACCAAGGACCTCATCAGCCCGCTCCTCGACCAGTTCAGCGACGAGACCGGCATCAAGATCGACGTCCGCTACGGCGATTCGGCCGACCTCGCGTTGCTGGTCGACACCGAGGGTGACAACACCGACGTCGACGTGTTCATCTCCCAGAGCCCGGGCGCGGTCGGCTTCCTCGATGCCCAGAAGCGTCTCGCCCAACTCGACGAGGCGGAGCTCGATCTGGTCGACGAGCAGTTCCGATCGGGGTCGGGAGACTGGGTCGGCTTGTCCGGTCGGGTGCGGGTCCTCGTCTACAACACCGACCTCGTCGACGAGGCGGAACTGCCCGATTCGGTGCTCGACCTGACCGACGAGCAGTTCCGTGGCCGAGTCGCCGTGGCCCCCACCAACGGCTCGTTCCAGGACTTCGTCACGGCCATGCGGGTCGAGCTGGGCGAGGACGTCGCCTCCGACTGGCTCGACGGCATGGCGGCCAACGACGCGAAGGCGTACTCGAACAACACCGCGATCGTCGAGGCCGTGACCCGCGGCGAGATCGAGATGGGCCTCGTGAACCACTACTACCTGGCACGGGCGCTGGCCGAGGACCCCAGCCTCCCCGGCGCGAACCACTTCTTCGTCGAAGGCGATCTCGGATCGCTGCTCATCTCGACGGCGGCGTCGATCATCGAGGGCACAGATCAGCGTGACGACGCCCGAGCCCTCGTCGACTTCCTGCTGTCGAAGGCCGCGCAGGAGTTCTTCAGCCAGGAGACCTTCGAGTACCCCCTCGCCCGAGGGGTCGCACCCAGCGACGCACTCCCGCCGCTCGACAGCATCCCGACCACGTCGATCGACCTCGACGAGCTCGGCGGCGGTCTCGCCCGCACGGCGGAGATCATCCAGGACAGCGGTCTGGACGGCTGAGTGGTCGCGGTCGGGCGCGCTCGGGCGCCGTGGGGTCTGAGCCTCTCGTCGGCTGCCGTCGGACTGGTGTTCGCGGCGCCGCTGGCGTATCTGATCTCCCGCGTCGTCGTCGGCGACGTCGACATGGGAAGCGTCGTGGCCGACCCGGTCACGCGCGAGGCCCTCTGGAACACCATCGTCCTCGCCGCGCTCGTGGCGGTGTCGGCGGCCGTGGTCGGGACCGGGCTGGCGTGGGTGGTGGCCCGATCCGACATCCCGGGCCGTCGGATCTTCGCCGTGTTGGTGCCGCTGCCGCTCGTGTTCCCCTCGTTCGTGGGTGCGTTGGCGCTCAAGGCCTCGGTCGCTCCGGGTGGCCTCCTCGAGTCGGTCCTCGGCCCGATCGGGGTCGATCGACTCCCGCAGGTCGACGGCCTGGTCGGGTCGTGGCTCGTGCTCACGCTCTTCACGTATCCCTACGTCCAACTCCCGGTCGCCGCCCGACTGCGGGCGCTGAGTCCGTCGGTGGAGGAGTCGGCCCGCATCCTCGGCCGTCGCCCGCTGGCGGTCTTCTTCCAGGTCGTCCTGCCCCAGGCCCGCACCGCCATCACCGCCGGCACGTTGCTGGTCTTCCTCTACGCCGTGTCGGACTTCGGCGCCGTCGACCTCCTCGGCTACCCGGCGCTGACCCGCGTGATCTACGCCAACCGCGTCCTGCGCCGTGACCTGGCCATGGCGCTCGGTCTCGTCCTCGCCCTGCTCGCCCTCGCCGTGACCATCTCGGAACGGCGGGTCGGTCGACGTGGCGTGGCCGCTCCCGCGGTGCGCACGAAGCGGTCGCTCACCGTGCCACTCGGCGCGTGGCGCTGGCCGACGTTCGCGCTGGTCACGTTCTTCCTCCTGAACGCGCTGGCGGCCCCGATCGCATCGCTCGTCCACTGGACCCGCCGGGGACTGTCGTCGGGCTCGCTCGACCTCGCCGAAGCCGACCTGTGGACGCCGATCCTCAACACCGCAGGCATCGGGTTGGTCACCGCGCTCGTCGCCGTGGTGGTGGTCCTGCCCGTCGCCTTCCTCGGAGCCCGTTACCGCGGTCGCGTCGCCGGGCCTGCGCAGACGATGGTCGTCGCCGGCTTCGCGCTTCCCGGGATCGTCATCGCGCTCTCGATGGTCTTCCTCTCGCTCAACACGCCGGTGCTCGACGGCCTCTACCAGACGTTCCCGCTCCTCGTGATCGCCTACGTCGTCCACTTCGGTGCGCAGTCGGTCCGTGCCGCGGGCATCGCCGTCGGATCGGTTCCCGGCCGACTCGACGACGCCGCCAGGATGCTGGGTGCCGACCGCTGGCGGCGGCTGGTGCGGATCGACCTGCCGCTGATGGCACCGGGCCTCGCCGCCGGCGCGGGGCTGGTGCTGCTGTCGACGATGAAGGAACTCCCGGCGACGTTGCTGCTCGCACCCACGGGGTTCGAGACGCTGGCGACCCGCATCTGGGCGTCGACCGAGGCCAACGCCCTGGCCGAGGCCGGGCTCACGGCGCTGGCGCTGCTCGCTGTGTCGGGTGCGCTCACGTGGGCGCTGGTGGTGCGGCGCGCCGACCTGTTGGACTGACCGCCGGTGAACGTCGGACCGCGCCGTCGCGTCCTGCTCCTGGTCTTCGTCGTGACCGCGGGGTGGGCGTTGCTCGGAGCGGGAGCGCACGCGACCCGCGACGACCGGCTCACCGCCGACGAACCGCAGTACGTGCTGAGCGCGATCAGCCTGATCGAGGACGGCGACCTCGACATCGCCGACGAGTTGGCCGACGAGCGATGGCGGGCGTTCCACGCAGCGAGCCTCCCGCGCCAGACCGAACCACGGCCCGACGGCTCGGAGCTCAGTCCCCACGATCCGTTGCTCCCGCTGCTGCTGGCACCGGGGGTCGGATCGTTCGGCTGGGTCGGTGCGCGGCTCACGATGGCGTTGGTCGTGGGCGCCCTCGGATCCGTGCTGGTCTGGACGGCCGTCGCCCGGCTGGGCGTGCGCCCGCGGACCGCGGTGCTGGTGACGTCGGCCTTCTGCATGAGCCCGCCGATCACGTCGTACGGGAGCCAGATCTACCCCGAGTCGGTGGCCGCACTCGCGGTCGCCGTTGCCGCGGCATCGTTGCTGGGACCGAGGTCGCGGGCTCGGACTGCCGTGTGGCTGCTCGCGGTGGTGGCCCTGCCATGGCTGGGTGTGAAGTACGCCGGGGTGGCGCTCGTCCTCGGGATCGTCGGTCTGTGGCGTGACCGCCACCTGGCGCCGGCGGTTCTCGGCGCTGCGGGCGTGGCCGGTGCGTCGTACCTGGCGTTCCATCAGGCGGTCTACGGCGGATGGACCGTCTACGCGGCGGGCGACCACTTCGTCGGTGGCGAGTTCACCGTGGTCGGCGACGACCCCGATCACCTGGCGCGGACGGTCCGCCTCCTCGGGCTGCTGGTCGACCGGGACTTCGGGTTGGTGGCATGGGCGCCGGCATTCCTCCTGGCGGTCCCTGCGGTCGCATGGACCGCCCGGCGTGCCGATGCCGCGCGCGTCGTCCTGCTCGCACCGCTCGCCGCCGGCTATGCGACTGCGACCTGGGTGGCGCTCACCATGCACGGCTGGTGGTGGCCCGGCCGTCAGACGGTGGTGGTGCTCCCGCTCGCGGTGTTGGCCGTCGCTCGGTTCGTCGACGGTCGCCGTCGGCTCGTCAACGCGGTCGTCGCCGCTGGTGCGCTCGGCGCGCTCTCATGGCTGTGGTTGACCGTCGAGACGACCCACGGTTCGCTCACGTTGATCGTCGACTTCTTCGACACGACCAACCCCTGGATGCGGGTGTGGCGCTCGGTGCTCCCCGACGAGCGTGCCGACGGTACGGCGACGGTGATCGGAAACGTCGTGTGGGCGGCGATCCTGGCGGCCGGTGGGCTCTGGGGATGGCGGTCAGCGGGAGCGGACGAGGATGCGTTCGCTGGCGAAGGCCCCGATGCCGATGGCGTTGCCGTCGATCTCGATGGTGGTCGTGCCGTCGGGCGATGACGCCTTGACCGACCCGGTGGTGCCGGGGAGGACCGACGCGCTCTCGAGGAACTCGAGGAGTCCCGGCGTGAACTCGAGCTCCTCCGGGATGCGGCTGACGGTGAACGACGAGCCGACGTCGACGCCCGACAGCGGGACGGTCAGCGGCGCGTCGTAGTCGGAACCCGGGATGGGGTTGCCGTGCGGACAGGTGGTGGGCGAACCGAGATGGCGGTCGATGGCCTGCTCGACGTTGTCGGAGATGACGTGCTCCCACTTGCCGGCCTCCTGATGCGCCTCGGCCCACGACAGGCCGAGGATGTCGGTCAGGAACCGTTCGGCCAGGCGGTGACGGCGCACGACGCGCTCGGCCAACTTCTTCCCGTCGGCGGTCAGCAGGATGCGGCTGCCGTCGGCGTCGACGAGGCCTTCGCCGTCGAGACGTCGGATCATCTCCGACACCGCAGGACGGCTCACCTCGAGGCGTTCGGCGATGCGCGCCTGGATCACCGAGATGTCGTCTTCCGCGAGCTCCCAGATGGCTTCGCAGTACTCCTCGAAGGCCGGATGCCACTCGGGCGTCTCGTAGGTGCTCATCCCGCCATCCTACGGGTGATGCGGCGATCCCGGTTCTGGTGATCCCGTGCCGCGTGCGGCAGTCGTCCCGTGTCAGCATGCGCCCGTGCAGCATTCGAGGCTTCCCGTCACGCTCGACGACGTCCGGTCTGCCGCCGCGGCCATCCGCGGGTCGGTCCTGCGCACGCCGACCACCCGGTCGCACACCCTGTCGGCCATCACCGGCGCCGACGTCTGGGTGAAGTTCGAGAACTTCCAGTACACGGCGTCGTTCAAGGAACGAGGCGCCCGCAACCGCCTGTTGGCGCTCGACGAGGACGAACGTCGACGTGGCGTCGTGGCCATGTCGGCCGGCAACCATGCGCAGGCCGTGGCCCACCACGCGACGTTGCTGTCGATCCCGTCGACGATCGTGATGCCCGAGGCGACGCCGGCGACGAAGATCAGCCGCACCGAGGACAACGGGGCGACGGTCGTGGTCGAGGGCGAGTCGCTGGACGAGGCCGCAGAGGTGGCGCACCGGATCGCTGCCGAGCAGGGGGCCACGTTCGTGGCGCCCTACGACGATCCGTTGATCATCGCCGGGCAGGGAACGTGCGCGTTGGAGATGATCGAGGACACCCCCGGTCTCGACGCCATCGTGGTGCCGGTCGGTGGCGGCGGCCTCTTCGCCGGGAGTTGTGTGGCGGTCCGCGGTGTCGCCCCGAGCGTCGAGCTCATCGGTGTGCAGTCCGAGCTCTATCCCGCGATGATCGCCGCGACCAACCGCCAGACCACGGAGCCACCGGCGGGTTGGGGGCCGACGATCGCCGAGGGGATCGCGGTGAAGACCCCCGGCATCTTGACCACCGAGATCATCGGTTCGTTGGCGGACGACATCGTCGCGGTCCCCGAGCGGGCGATCGAGGAGGCGGTGGTCTGGTATCTCGAGGTCGAGAAGGTCGTCACCGAGGGTGCAGGCGCGGCGTCGCTCGCTGCGCTGCTCGCCGATCCCGATCGATACGCAGGACGGTCGATCGGCGTGGTGCTGTCGGGCGCGAACATCGACCTCCGGCTTCTCTCGTCCGTCATCATGCGTGGCCTCGCCCGCACCGGTCGCCTCAGCCGGTTGGTCATCGACGTTCCCGACACCCCCGGGGCGTTGGGAGCACTCACCGCAGCGGTCGGGCGGGCCGGCGGCAACATCGTCGACCTGACCCATCACCGCGAGTTCGGTGTCCACTCGGCGCGGGTCACCGAGATCGAACTCCTGGTCGAGACCCGCGATCTGGAGAGTGCGGCCCGCATGCGAACGCAACTCACCGACCTCGGCTACGTGGTCGACGACGACCCCCGACGCATGGAGCAGGACCGATGAACGGTGCAGAACTCGCCCTCCGTACTGCGGTCGGAGCGGGCGTCGACGTCTGCTTCGCCAACCCGGGTACGACCGAGATGGAGTTGGTTGCCGCCGTCGACCGGGTGCCGTCGATGCGTGCCGTCCTCGGGCTCTTCGAAGGAGTCGTGACCGGCGCCGCCGACGGCTACGGACGTGTCACCGGTCGACCCGCGCTGACGGTCCTCCATCTGGGTCCCGGCTTCGCCAACGGCATCGCCAACCTCCACAACGCTCGTCGAGCGCACACACCCGTGGTCAACCTCGTCGGTGATCACGCCAGCTGGCATCTCGGCGTCGATGCACCGCTGACCAGCGACATCGAGTCGCTGGCCCGTCCGGTGTCCCGCCACGTGGCCAGGGTCTCCTCGGGAGCACACGCCGGCACGGCAATGCGCGAGGCGATCGGCGCAGCGATGGGTCCGCCGTCGGGGGTGTCGACGCTGATCTTCCCGCAGGACGCAGCCTGGGGTCAGGCGAAGGTGCACGACGTGTCCGAGGGGAGTTCGACCTCGGTCACGATCGACGCCGACGCGATCAGCCTCGCTGCCGCCGGCCTCCGCAGCGGCGTGAAGGCCGGGTTGTTGCTCGGGGGCGTCGTCCGGCGGGCCGAACTCGAGGCCGCCGCCGCCGTCCAGGCCGCGACCGGGTGCAGCGTGTGGATCGACACCTTCCCCGCCGTCCTCGAACAGGGGGCGGGCATCCCGCACTTCGACCCCATCCCGTACTTCCCCGAGCAGGCCCTCGAGGTGTTGGCGTCGGTCCAGACGCTGGTCGTCGCCGGAACCCGGGCTCCGGTCGCCTTCTTCGGCTACCAGCGGCTCGGCATCAGCGAACTCCTCCCCGCCGACGCCAGCGTGGTGTCGATCGCTCCGCCGGGTGTGCGGGGGAGCGAAGGGCTCGAGGCGCTGGTGGCGGCGGTGGCTGCTGCCCGCGCGAAGTCCGCGCCCCACGACGGGTCTCCGACGGTGCCGACCGGCGACCTCGACATGATGACGATGGGAGCGATGGTTGCCGCCCTCCAGCCCGAGGGTGCGATCGTCGTGAACGAGTCGGCCACCTCCGGGCTCGGCTGGGCCATCGCCTCTGCCGGGGCCGCTCCCCACGAGGCGTTCTCGCTCACCGGTGGCGCGATCGGGCAGGGGCTGCCGTGCGCTGTCGGGGCTGCGGTCGCGGCACCCGACCGGAAGGTCATCACCCTCCAGGCCGACGGCTCGGGCATGTACACCCTCCAGTCGCTGTGGACCATGGCGCGCGAGTCGCTCGACGTCACGGTCGTGGTGTGCGCGAACCGCGCCTACCGGATCCTCCAGATGGAGCTCCACCGCACGGGACACGACGACGCCGGCCCGCAGGCACGCTCGCTCACCGACCTCTCGGACCCGGCGCCCGACTGGGTGTCGCTGGCCAAGGGATTCGGCGTCGAGGGCATGCAGGCCACCACGCTCGACGAGCTGCGGGCCGGCCTCGAACGGGGTCTGTCGACCGAGGGCCCGTACCTGGTCGAAGCAATCCTCTGATCGACGACGTCGCTGTGGGCGCGAGCAGTCAGGGGTTGCGAGGCGGCGAACCGACGTAGGCGGCGCGCGGTCGGAATCGGAGTGCGTGCTCGTACTCCTCGATCGCGTGCGCCAGCCATCCGACGGTGCGAGCGACGGCGAAGACCGCTTCGGTGGCGCCGTCGGCGAAGCCGTACGTCTCGGCCGCGGCGGCGAGTGCGAAGTCGATGTTGGGGAACGGCAGCTTGCGCTCGTCCATCACGGCGAGGATCTCGGGGACGACGCACGGGACGTCGTCGGGTCCCAGTACCTGGAACACGACGTCGGCTCGTGGATCCGACGACTCGTAGACCCGGTGACCGAACCCCGGGATGCGGTCGCCGTTGCCGAGCCGTCGCCCGATCGCCTCGGCGGCCGAGGTCTCGCCGGCCTCGCGGAGGAGCTGGCGAGCCTGCTCGCTGGCGCCCCCGTGGAGTGGCCCGCCGAGCACGGCGAGGCCGGCCTGGAACACCAGGTACGGATCCGCCCAGGTCGACGCCGCGACGCGCGCCGCGAACGTGGACGACGCCAGTTCGTGGTCGGCGAGCAGCACGAGGACGGCGTCGAGGAACCGGACCCGCGATGCCGACGGCTTGGCGTCGGTGATCCGGGCCCACAGACGAGCGGCCAGCGGTGCGCCGTCGGGGGCGTCGTGGCGGCCGAGCACGTCGAGGCACTCGACCATGGCGGCAACGGTCGACCGGCCGGTGTCGGCGACAGCGCTGGGCCGCCGGTCGGCGCGGAACGGATCGGCGTGCCGCATCACGGCGAGCGCGGTGCGGAAGCGGTCGATGGGCGGGAGGTCGCCGACGGCGTCGACCGCGCTGCGGGCGACGGCCACGGCGGACTCGGAGGCCACGAACGGCGTGTCGGCCACGGTGCCGGTCCACAGCCAGGAGGCGATCTCCTCGAAGCTCGCTTCGGCGACGGCGTCGGCCACGTCCCATCCGCGGTAGTAGAGGTGTCCCGAGGGCTCGAGCAGGGTGAGTTGCGTCTCGACGACGACCTCGAGCCCCGCCGTGCGTCCGCCGCGCCTGCTCCGTGACGCGTGGCGTTCGACGTCGGCGCGCAGGAACCGACTCCGCCGTTGACCCGGGACCTTCTCGCTCCGGATCAACCCGCGGCTGACGTAGGCGTACAGCGTCTCGGGTTTCACCTCGAGCCGGCGCGAGGCCTGCTCGCTCGTCATCCACGGGTCGACGACCATGGGTTGACCATAGCTTGATCCGATCAACGTTGACGACATGAACTGGCCGCCCGAGACTGGAGCCGTGAACACCACCGAACGAGACACCACCGCTCCCCGGACCGTCGGCGACGTCATGACCGTCCCCGCCCGGTCGGCATCACCCGACGACAGCGTTGCCACCGCGGCAGCACACATGAACCGCGACGTCGTCAGCTCGCTGGTCGTGACCGACGCCGGACGCCCCGTCGGCATCATCACCGAGCGCGACGTCCTGCACGCAGCCGGCACCGGCGCCGACCTGGCCACCGAGTCGGTCGCCGCCTGGATGACGCCCGACCCCGACTGTCTCGACCCCGACGCCTCGATCGATGCCGCCTGGGCCCAGTTCGCCGAACGCCACTACCGCCACCTCCCCGTGGTGGTCGACGGCGAACTCCAGGGCGTCGTGTCGCTCCGTGACCTCACGGCCATGGCCCATCTCCATCCGGCCGACGAGGCGCTCGTCGCACCGGTCGGGCTCAAGGGGATGATCGTGGCCGAGACCGCCCTCGGCGACGTCCGAGGCCAGGAGGGCTTCTACCACTACCGCCAGTACGCGGCCCCCGAACTGGCGGCCTCACGGACGTTCGAAGACGTCTGGCACCTCCTCGTCGACGGCGACCTCCCCGACGCTGCCCGCCGCCGGACGTTCGACGCCGAGGTCGCCCCGTACCGGGCGCTCCCCGAAGCGGTCCTCGCCGTCCTGCCCGCCATCAGCCGATCGGCCGGCTCGGTCTCCTCCGCACTCCGCACCGCCCTGTCGCACCATGCGTCCGTACTGGCTCTCCCCAACTCGATGGACGTCGACCATGTCGCCCGCCGCACCCAGGCGTTGCAGTTGAGCGCCGTGGTCCCGGCGCTCATCGCCGCCATCCACCGCCTGCGTCGCGGACTCGAGCCGGTGGCCAGCCGGCCCGACCTGTCGTACGCGGCGGACTACCTCCACATGCTCCGCGGCGACGAGGCCCCGCCCGAGTACGTGCGAGCGATCGAGCAGTACCTGATCCTCGGCATCGACCACGGCTTCAACGCCTCGACGTTCACCACCCGCGTCGTCACGTCGACCGGCAGCGACCTGGGCTCGGCGATCGTCGCCGGAGCGGGCGCGCTCCTCGGCCCGCTCCATGGTGGAGCACCGAGCCGTGCGCTCGACACGCTCGACGAGATCGGGTCGCCGGACCGCGCAGCCCAGTGGGTGCGTGAGAAGGTCGAGGCCGGCGAGCGGATCATGGGCTTCGGTCATCCCGTCTACAAGACCGCCGATCCCCGCTCGGTCATGCTGCGATCGATCGCCCAGGGACTCGGCGGCGAACTGGTCGACTTCGCGGTCCAGGTCGAAGCCGAGGTCGAGCGAACGCTCGCCGAACTCAAGCCCGGCCGGGAACTGCACACCAACGTCGAGTGGTACGCCGCCGTGGTGATGGACCGGTGCGGTCTCGACCGTGACCTGTTCACCCCGACGTTCACGGCCAGCCGCGTCGTCGGGTGGTGTGCCCAGGCGCTGGAGCAGGCTGCCGACAACCGGATCATCCGCCCCAGCAGCCGCTACGTCGGGCCGCCCCCGCCCCAGCCGGTGCCGGCGATCTGAGTCGCCCGCAGCCGGTGTCGACTCAGGTGGTCGGAGTCACGGATCGAGGCGCCGCCGCGTCGCCGATTCCCAGCCACAGGTGATCGGCGGCGACGCCCCGGCCGTACCAGAGGATGTCGACGCGTCCGTCACCGTCGAAGTCGCCGGCAGCGGGCTCGTAGCGACCACGTACGCCGAGGCTCCTGCGGGTCGAGCCGTCGAAGAGCACGTCGTCGTGGGCGCCGGGGCCGTAGAAGTGGACCTCGTCCGCGGCGTCGCCGTCGAAGTCACCGACGATCGGGAGGTGGAGGTCGGGGAGCGACTCGCTGCTGCTGGCGAAGTCCGCCGGCCCACCGGTCGCACGCCACCGCCGGTCGGCGTCCGCTCCCGGCGCATACCAGACGATGTCGTCACGGGCGTCGCCGTCGAGATCGGCCACGACCGGTTGGAAGCTGCCGTTCACCGAGCGAGCCGTCGATGCGAACGAGCCGTCGTCGGTCGCGGTCCAGACGAAGTCGGGCGTGGAACCGGATGCGTACCAGAAGACGTCGTCGGCGTCGTCGCCGTCGAAGTCGCCGACCGCGGGGTCGTAGCGGCCGCTGACCGATGTGGCGCTGCTCGCGAAGGTCGACTCCGGCGTGCCGTTCCAGACGAAGTCGGACGCTGGCCCGGGGGCGTACCAGAAGATGTCGTCGGTGCCGTCGCCGTCGAAGTCCCCGAGGAAGGGTTCGTATCGGCCGTTGACGGGTCGGGCGTTGCTGGTGAAGGTGCCGTTGGTCTGGCCGTTCCAGACGAAGTCGGCGGCGGGTCCGGGGGCGTACCAGAAGATGTCGTCGGTGCCGTCGCCGTCGAAGTCCCCGACGAGGGGTTCGTATCGGCCGTTGACGGGTCGGGCGTTGCTGGTGAAGGTGCCGTTGGTCTGGCCGTTCCAGACGAAGTCGGCGGCGGGTCCGGGGGCGTACCAGAAGATGTCGTCGGTGTTGTCGCCGTCGAAGTCCCCGACGAGGGGGAGGTAGACACCGTTGATCGTCGAACCACCCGGGACCGGGGGCGCAGATCCGAGGCGGGGGGCGCAGGCCCGCATGCCGGACAACGCGCTCGATCCGCCGCCGGCCACCGACTGCACACCACCGGGGTCGCCCGGCACACCGAGGCGGCTGGCGACGTTGGACCACGACTCGCCACCCGAGGCCTGCACACACCGTGACCGGTCGACGAGGCGAGGGGCGGCATCACCGGTGGTGAGCACGGTGGCGACCTCGGCCGACACGAACTCGACGAGGGCCTGGCCCGCCGCATGGGTCGCGTTGCGGTCGCTCTGGACCGTGATGGCGTAGCCCTCGCCGGTGAGGTCGTCGCGGACGAAGCCGGTCGAGCCGATGCGCCACCGGGCGGTGCCCGACAGGGGGTAGAAGCCGTTCTTGAGGGCCACCGTGTACCCCGCGGGGACGCCGGCCGAGATGCCCCACTGCTGGGTCGGGTGCACGGCGGTCATGAACTGCCATGCCCTCCCGCGTGCGGTGGCGCCGAGCGCCCCGCCGCCGTGGAGCATCGCGACTGCGAGTCGGGTGCGGTCCTCGGCGGTGCTGACCGTCGCGCCCCAACTCGTGGTGTGCGAGGTCCTGGTGAGGCCGAACCGACGATCCATGGACTCGAGCCCCGCCACCCCGCCGAGCGAGTGGAACAGCTCGCTGGCCGGCGGGTTGTGACTGAGCCACATGGTGGGCTCGAGGCGGCTCCGTTCGAACGACGTCAGGCCGCGGCCCTCGTCCTGGGCCCGGAGGAGGACGCCGGCCAGGAACTGCGCCTTGATCACCGAGGCGGTGGTGATCTCCATTCCGCGGTCGAGGTGGTACCAGCAGTCGGTCCGCGTGTCGTACACGGCGGCGGTGACCCGCTGGCCGGGAAAGCGATCGCGGAGGTCGGCCCGGAAGGACGCCGTGAAGGGATCGGTACACGCAGCAGCGCCGGCTGGCGCCGCGGTGGGGATCGTGAGCGCAAGCAGGACGAGCGTCGTCGCGATGGCGACGATCGGGCGCGTCCCGAGAGGCCGACCGTGTTCGCGCACGTCAGGTCCGACGGGTCGCCGCGCGGAACGCGGTCACGAGTGGCTGCAACATGGCCGCAGCATCGTCGACGTCGGCGGGCAGCGTCACGCCGGTGTGGAAGGTCGTCACTCCTGCGGCGACCGCGTCGGCCACGGGCTCGAGCGTGGCGTCGACGTCGATCGCCCCGTCGTCGTCGGTGACGACGCGCAAGCCACCGACGACGCCGATCGACGACGGATCGCGTCCGTGTTCGGTGACGGCATCGCGCATGTGCCCGATCGACGCAGCGAGGTCGGCAGCGTCGGCCCCCCAGGGGATCCAGCCCGAGCCGAATCGTGCGAGGCGTCGCATCGACCGGGGGTTGACCGTGCCGCTCACCCAGATCGGCACGCCACCGGACTGGACGGGTTTGGGTTGCTGGTGGATCCCGGAGAACTGCAGTTCGTCCGACTCGTGGCTGGCGGCGTCCTCGGTCCAGAGCTGTCGGCAGACCTCGAGCGTGTGGTCGAGCAGGCGGCCTCGATCGGCGTACGACAGCCCGGCGGCCTCGTACTCCTCTCGCTGCCAGCCGACGCCGACCCCGAGGTCCAGTCGTCCCTCGGAGAGCACGTCGATCGTCGCGCACTGACCGGCGAGCACGACCGGTCGCCGGAGCGCGGCGAGCAGGATGTTGGTGCCGAAGCGGACCCGGTCCGTGATGGCGCTCAGATGGGCGATCACCGCCAGTGGGTCGAGCCAGTGGCCATCGGGGCCGGTCGGTTGGCGACCCCCGGCCTGCCCGCCACGTGCCGGGTCGCCGTAGGCGTCGAGGTTCTCGCCCATGACGACGTGGTCCGACATGACGAGGCGGTCGATGCCGACGGCGTCGGCTGCACGCGCCACGGTGCGCAGTGAGCGCCAACGGTCGGCGGGCTCATCCTTCGACCAGGTCGTCAAGCGGAGCGAGAGTTCGGGGTCCATCGAGCGGCGAGGGTATCGGGACGCCGACGCTCGATCAGACGGTGACGGCCCGCCAGCAGGCATCGCACAGCGTCTCCATGCTCCTGGCGTCGAGCCGTTCGCCCGAGGCGACCAGTCGGATCGCCGGGCCGAGTGCCAGGTCGAAGATCACGAGGAGGGGGAGTGGAGCGAACCGTTCCATCATCCCGGCCGCGGCAGCAGCATCGAGCAGGCCATCGCCCGACTCGTCCATCGATCGGGAGTGGGCCTCGTGCGCATACGGCGAGGTGTCGACCTGGAGCAGGAAGCGCGCCCGGTCGGGGTCGTCGGCCAGGTGGTCGTGGACGCGGAACCACAACTGCCGGAACGTCGACTCGGTGTCGCCGGGCCGGAGGTCACGGGTCGCCGCTCGGCCGAGGTCCTCCTTGACCTCCACATAGGTGGCGAGCACGAGATCGTCCTTCGACTCGTAGTGCACGTAGGCGGTGCCGGTTCCGACACCTGCCTCGCGTGCGATCGCGGCCATCGACGTGCCGTGGAATCCCTGGCGGGCGACGAGACGCACGACGGCCGAGCGGATCGCCGCGGCTCGGTCGACCGTTGCCGGCACGCTCACGTGTCGAGCGACGCCTTTGCCGCGACCACGTCGAGCGCCACCCCGGTCTCGCGTTCGGAGACCTCCCACAGGGTGGCGACCTTGCCGTCCAGGCCGAGCGTGCGGAGCACCGGACGCTTGACTGCCGGCCCGTTGCTGCCGAACAGCGGGCCATAGAGCTCGCCACCGTTCGCCGATGGATCGGTCGCGGCGCGGAGCTGCATGCGTGCGCCGTCGGCCGGCTTCATGCCGACGAGGGCAGCGAGCTTGTCGGACACGGCGCCGATGACCCCGCCGCCGCCCTCGGCCTGGGTGTGCGACTGCAGGTCGGTGTGCGACAGGCCCGGATGGGCGATGAGGCTCGAGACCCCGACACCGGCGTCGTCGAAGGCCTTCTGGAGCCCGAGTCCGAAGTAGTAGTTCGAGAGCTTGGCCTGTCCGTAGGAACCCCAGGCGCTGTACTTGCCCTCGAGATGAGGGTTGGCGGGGTCGACCCCGGTGCCCATGAACCGGGCGACACTCGTGACGGTGACGACGCGAACGTCGTCGCCGGCGGCGTCGGCGCGGAGCAGCGCGGGAAGCAGCCCGGCGGTGAAGGTCCAGTGGCCGAGGTGGTTGACGCCGAACTGCATCTCGAAGCCGTCGTCGGTCTTCCGCTCGGGCATGGCCATCAGGCCGGCGTTGTTGACGAGCAGATGGATCTCGGGGTGGGACTTCGTGATCGTGTCGGTGGCGGCCTTGACCGAGTCCTGGTTCCCGAGGTCGACGGCGACGAGTTCGAGCGACGCCGTCGGGTGCGCGGTCAGGATCCGGTTCTGGGCCGCTGCGGCCTTGTCCTGGTTGCGAACCGCCATGACCACGTGGGCGCCCTTGCCGGCGAGCGCCTCGGCGGTCTCGAGGCCGAGCCCGCCGTTCGCCCCGGTGACGACGGCGACGCGTCCGGTCTGGTCGGGGATGTCGTCGATGGACCAGGGCATGGGAGCTCCTCCGCAGAATGAATGAACGTTCAGTCAGCATAGCCCGAGGTGGCGATCGGCCGAGGTCCGGTGGTCACGGCCGGCCGATACCGTTCCTCCGATGCCAGGTTCCGCCGCGCTCGAGCAGTTCTCGCCCGCCGTGCACGCGTGGTTCGAGACGTCGTTCCCGGCCCCGACCCCGCCGCAGGAGCAGGGCTGGCCGGCCATCGCCGCCGGCGACCACAGCCTGATCCTGGCTCCGACCGGCAGCGGCAAGACCCTGTCGGCATTCCTGTGGGCGATCGACCGCCTGACGTCGAGTCCACCGCCCGAGGAGCGCACGCACCGCACCCGCGTCCTGTACATCTCGCCGCTGCGCGCCCTCGCCGTCGACGTCGAGAAGAACCTCCGGGCGCCCATCCAGGGGATCCGTCTCGCCGCCGACCGTCTCGGCGTGGCGTACACCGAGCCGACGGTCGGACTGCGTTCGGGCGACACGCCGAGCGACGAACGTCGGAAGCTGGTCCGGAACCCGCCCGACATCTTGATCACCACGCCCGAGTCGCTCTACCTGATGCTGACGTCGGCAGCGCGCGAGACGTTGATGGGCGTCGAGGCGGTGATCATCGACGAGATCCACTCCGTCGCGAAGACCAAGCGTGGGGCGCATCTCAGCGTGTCGTTGGAACGCCTGGTCACATGGATCGAACAGAACGGCGGAACGGCGCCGCAGCGCATCGGGCTGTCGGCCACGCAGCGGCCGCTCGAGGAGATCGCCGCGTTCCTCGGCGGACGGGCCGACGATGGGTCGTGGCGGCCGGTGTCGATCATCGACGCCGGTGTGCGCAAGGAACTCGACATCGAGGTCATCGTCCCGGTCGACGACATGGGCCAACTCGGCCAGGTGATCGAGGAACCGGTGAGCGGACCCGCCGCCGCCGGTCCGGTGCGGCGGAGCATCTGGCCGTCGATGCACCCGCGGCTGCTCGAGCTGGTGCAGGAGCACAACTCGACGCTGATCTTCGTGAACGCCCGTCGGTTGGCGGAGCGGTTGGCCGCCCGGCTCAACGAGCTCGCCCACGACGAGGCGACGGCCACCGCCGGCGACGGGGTGGGCGCCATGGGTCGTTCCTACGAAGCGCCCGACGACGCCGACGACGGGCCGCCGCCGGAACTCGTGAAGGCGCACCACGGGTCGATTTCGCGTGAACGTCGTCTCCAGATCGAGGACGAACTCAAGTCGGGCCGGCTCAAGGGGCTGGTCGCGACGTCGTCGCTCGAACTCGGCATCGACATGGGCGCTGTCGACCTCGTCATCCAGGTCGAGTCACCCGGCAGCGTGTCGTCCGGACTGCAGCGCATCGGGCGCGCCGGTCACCAGGTCGGCGAACCGAGTCGGGGGAAGCTGTTCCCCAAGCACCGGCAGGACCTGCTCGAGGCCGCCGTCGTGGTCAAGCAGATGCACGACGGTCTGGTCGAGACCACCCGCTACCCCCGCAACCCGCTCGACGTCCTCTGCCAGCAGATCGTGGCGGCCTGTGCGCTCGACGAGTGGAAGCTCGACGACCTCACCCGGATGATCCGCCGGTCGGCCAACTTCGCCTCACTCTCCGACGACGTCCTCACCGCCTGCCTCGACCTCCTCGGCGGTCGCTATCCGTCGGAGGAGTTCAGCGAGCTCCGCCCGCGCATCGTCTGGGACCGCACCGACTCGATGGTGCGCGGGCGCGCCGGTGCACAGCGCCTGGCCGTCACCAATCCGGGCACCATCCCCGACCGCGGGCTCTTCGGGGTGTTCCTCCCCGACGGCACCCGCGTCGGCGAACTCGACGAGGAGATGGTCTACGAGTCGCGTGCCGGCGAGACCTTCCTGCTCGGCGCGTCGACCTGGCGGATCGAGGAGATCACCTTCGAGCGCGTCATCGTGACGCCGGCACCGGGCGTGCCCGGCAAGATGCCGTTCTGGCACGGCGACGGCCCCGGGCGACCGCTCGAACTCGGTCGAGCGATCGGGGCCTTCACCCGGTCGATCCGCGACCGCACCGAGACCCCTGACCCGATCGCCACCCTCCGGGACGACCACGGCCTCGATGCCCTGGCGGCCCAGAACCTGGTGTCGTTCCTCGACGAGCAAGCCGAGGCCACCGGCGTCGTCCCCGACGACCGGACCATCGTCGTCGAACGGTTCCGTGACGAGATCGGCGACTGGCGGGTGTGCATCCTCTCGCCCTTCGGTGCGCAGGTGCACGCCCCGTGGGCCATGGCGCTGCAGACCACGCTCGGCGAGCGATGGGGCGTCGAGGTCGAGATGATCTGGTCGGACGACGGCATCGTGTTGCGCCTTCCTGAGGCCGTCGACGACCTCCCGATCGACGAGCTGGCGATCCCGCCGGAGGAGATCGAGGACATCATCCTCGGCCAGTTGCCGAACACCGCCATGTTCGCGTCGCGGTTCCGTGAGTGCGCCGGTCGGGCTCTGCTCCTCCCGCGCCGCCGTCCCGACCGCCGGCAGCCGCTGTGGCAGCAACGTCAGCGGGCCGCCGACCTGTTGAAGGTGGCCAGCAAGTACCCGACGTTCCCGATGCTGCTCGAGACCACCCGAGAGTGCGTCAACGACGTCTTCGACCTCCCCGCGCTGAAGGAGCTGCTCTCCGACATCCGGTCGCGGCGCATCCGCGTGGTCCCCGTCGACACCGACCAGTCGTCGCCGATGGCGCAGTCGCTGGTGTTCGGGTGGATCGCGGTCTACATGTACGAAGGCGATGCTCCGCTGGCCGAGCGCCGTGCGGCAGCGTTGGCGCTCGACCGCGATCTGCTGCGCGAGCTGCTCGGTTCCGAGGAGCTCCGCGAGCTGATCGACCGCGACGTGCTCGCCGACCTCGAGCTCGAGCTGCAACGCCTGGTCGACGGACGACGTGCCCGCGACGCCGACGAGTGCCACGACCTCCTCCGCCTGCTCGGGCCGCTGAGCATCGACGAGTTGGACCTCCGGTCCGAGGGTGATGCCAAGGCGTGGATCGACGACCTGGTGACCGAACGCCGCGCCTACGCGGTCGGCGTCGGCGGCGAGGAACGCTGGGCGGCGACCGACGACGCCGCACGGCTGCGCGATGCGCTCGGCGTCGCCGTCCCCGTCGGGCTTCCGGCGGCGTTCACCGACCCTGTCGACGACCCGATGGCCGACCTCGCGGCCCGCTACGCCCGCACGCACGGTCCCTTCACGGCGATGGAGGCGGCCGCTCGCTACGGGGTGGCCGTCGACCGGATGATCCCGGCACTCGAGCGACTCGAGGCCGAGGGCCGGGTGCTCCGAGGCGAGTTCCGCCCCGGCGGCCACGACCGGGAGTGGACCGACCCGGAGGTGCTGCGGGTCCTGCGTCGTCGGTCGCTGGCCGCCCTGCGCAAGGAGGTCGAACCAGTCGAGGGCGATGCTCTCGGACGCTTCCTGCCCGAGTGGCACCACGTCGGGTCGAATCGCCGTGGCGTCGACGCGCTGATCGACGTGGTGGCCCAGCTCCAGGGCGCGCCGATCCCGGCATCCGTGCTCGAGGCCGATGTCCTCCCCGCGCGTCTGCGGGAGTACTCGCCGTCCGACCTCGACCAGCTGTGCACTGCGGGCGAGGTCGTGTGGGTCGGTGGCGGATCGCTCGGTGCGCGGGACGGTCGGATCCGGCTCCTGTTCCGCGACACGGCTGGCCTCCTCGTCCCCACGCTCGACGCTCCACCGGACGGACCCATCCACGTCGCCCTGCTCGAACACCTCGGCGGCCGCGGCGCGTCGTTCTGGTCCGACCTCGTCGGCGCCGCACAGGCCGCCGGCGTCGACTACGACGACACCGCGGTGCTCACTGCGCTGTGGGACCTCGCATGGGCGGGCTACGTGACCAACGACTCGCTCACCCCGTTGCGAGCCCACCTCGCCGGTAAGCCCCGACGGTCGGCGGCAGGCAAGGGCCGCGGCCGCCCGCGCCCGGGCCGACTCTCGCGGCTGGGTCCAGCGGCGGGCGCAGGCCGGTGGTCGCTCGTGGCTCCGCTGCTCGCGCCCGCGCCGTCCCCGACCGAGGCCGCACACGCCAAGGCCCGCCAGCTGCTCGAACGCTATGGCGTGCTCACTCGGGAGGCGGCGCTGGGCGAGGGGAGCGAGGGTGGTTTCGCCGGCGTCTACCCGGTGCTGAAGGCGCTCGAGGAGCGTGGCGAGCTGCGACGTGGCTACTTCGTGTCCGGCCTCGGGGCGGCGCAGTTCGCGTTACCCGGGGCGGTCGACCGACTGCGCGCCGCCCGCGAACCCGACGCTCGTCCCGGCGCCGTCGTGCTCGCCGCCACCGATCCCGCCCAGCCGTACGGCGCAGCACTTCCGTGGCCCGAGTCCGCCGGCCGCCCGGCGCGTCAGGCGGGGGCGCACGTGTTGCTGGTCGACGGTGCCCTCGTCGCCTACCTGGAGCGAGGCGGTCACAGCGTGTCGACGTTCGCCGACACCGCCGATCACCCCGACTGGGCCGAACACCTCAAGGTCCTGGTCGAGTCGGGCCCGGATCGTCGTCCGCGCTACCGATCGCTCGAGATCCGCAAGATCGACGGCGAACCGGCCGGCGACTCGCCGTGGCGCGTGGCGCTCGAGACCGCCGGCTACCGCGACGGCTACAAGGGCTTCGTCCACCGCCCCACCCGCTGACCACCCGCTGACGCCCCCCGGAACCCGACCAACATTCGGTTCTGGGTGCGCGATCGGGATGTGTGGCGTCCCGATCGCGCACCCAGAACGGGAGAGGGGGTCGTAGCGTGGTGGGGTGCCTGAAGGCGACACGATCCATCGGGCTGCGGCGCGGCTGCGGCCGGCGCTGGTCGGTCACACGCTCACCCGTTTCGAGGCCGCACGACTGGCGGGGGACCGGCCCCGGCCCGGCGAGACGATCGAGACCGTCGAAGCCCGCGGGAAGCACCTCCTCATCGGCTTCAGCGGCGGGCTGGTGCTGCGCACCCACATGCGGATGACCGGGTCATGGCATCTGTACCGCGACGGCGAGCGATGGCAGAAGGGGGCGCACCTCGCCCGAGCCGTGGTCGGTGCCGACAGCGGTTGGGTCGCCGTGTGCTTCCAGGCGCCCGTGGTCGAGATCCACCACCGAGAGGGTCGTCAACCCGACGCGCTCGCCGGCCTCGGACCGGACCTCACCGCCGAACATCCCGACATCGACGCGGTCCTCGCTCGTGTTGCCCGATCGACGGATGACGAGACCGAGGTCGCCGACGCCCTCCTCGACCAGCGGCTGGGCGCGGGAATCGGCAACGTCTACAAGTCCGAGGTCCTCTTCCTCCACGGCATCGACCCCTTCACCGCGGTGGCGTCGATCGAGCCCGACCGACTCCGGGCCGTGTACGAGACGGCGCACCGTCTGCTCCGGGCCAACCTCTCGACGTCGAGACGGGTGACGTATCGCGGTGGCGTCGCCGTCTACGGACGCAAGGGCCAACCGTGCAAGCGCTGTGGGACCGTCGTCCGCATGCGACGACAGGGCCCGATGGCCCGCTCCACCTACTGGTGCCCCGAGTGCCAGTCGCCCGAGAAATCGGTTGTCACCACACCAGTTCGTGAATAGATTCACAAGCATGCAGGACCGTCCGCACGTGATCGTCATCGGTGCCGGGTTCGGTGGACTCGCCGTGGCCCGCGAGCTGGTGGATCAGCCGGTCGACGTGACCGTCGTCGACCGCAACAACTTCCACACCTTCCTGCCACTGCTCTACCAGGTGGCCACCAGCGGACTGAATGCTGCCGACGTCGCCCACTCGGTGCGGGCCGTGTTCCAGAAGGCCGACAACGTCCAGGTCCGGCTGGGGACCGTCACCGGCGTCGACTGGGACACGCGGTCGATCGAGATCGAGGATCAGCAGCCGTTGGCGTTCGATCACCTCGTGGTGGCAGCGGGATCGTCGACCAACTACTTCGGCGTGCCCGGTGCGGCCGAGCACGCGTTCCCGCTCTACTCGATCACCGATGCGGTCGCGCTCCGGAACCGGATCATCGAACAGTTCGAGGCGGCGGACCGGGAGCCGGCGCTCATCGACGAGGGCGCGCTCTCGTTCGTGATCGTCGGCGGCGGTCCCACCGGTGTCGAGCTCTCGGGCGCGATGGCCGAGCTGTTCGACCGCGTGCTCCGCAAGGACTTCTCCCACCTCCCGGTCGACCGTGCACGCGTCGTCCTCGTCGAGATGTCCGACTCGTTGCTGACCCCGTTCCAGAAGCGGAGCCGCCGTCACGCCATCGATGCGCTGCGTCGCCGTGGAGTCGACGTCCGACTCGCAACGCGCGTCGAATCGGTCGCAGCCGACGACGTGGTGCTCGACGGCGGCGAACGAGTCCCGACCAGGACCCTGATCTGGGCGGCCGGCGTGCAGGCGAGTCCGTTGACCGCGGTCCTCGACGTCGACCTGGGGCCTGGCGGTCGGGTCGTGGTCGACGACGACCTGTCGATCCGTGGCCGTCCCGGCGGCTGGGCGCTCGGCGACGTCGCCCACGTGACCAGCGCCGACGGCGCAGCCGTGCCGCAACTGGCACCGGCCGCCATGCAGGGTGGGCGTCTCGTGGCGCAGAACATCGTCCGCTCGGTCGAGGGCCGCCCCACCGAGGCATTCGCCTACCGGAACAAGGGGACCATGGCGACCATCGGCCGCCGGTCGGCGGTGACCGAGATCCCGCATCTGCCCCCGCTGGTGGGCTCGGTCGCGTGGCTGGCCTGGCTCGTGCTCCACCTCTACATGCTGATCGGATTCCGCAACCGGGTCTCGGTGCTCGTGAACTGGGCGTGGAACTACCTGACCTGGGATCGCGGTCCCCGCATCCTGCTGCGGAGCGGCAAGTAGCGTCCGGCGCATGGCCGATGCAGACGCGATCCGGAACACCATCCACACCTATTGCGAGCGGTACACCGACGACCGCGACGGCTGGCTCGACCTCTTCGCCGAGGGAGCGACCGTCGAGGACCCCGTCGGATCCGAGCCCAACGTCGGCAAGGAGGCGATCGGGGCGTTCTGGGACATGACCCACGCGATGGCCGACAACGTGACGCTGACCCCGTCCTCCTACGTGAAGGTCGCCGGCAACGAGGCCGCCTTCGCCATGGACGCTCGGATGGAGTCGGCGGACGGCGTCAACGGGATGAGCATCATCGACGTGATGACGTTCGACGACGACGGCAAGATCACCAGCCAGCGCGCCTATTGGGACTTCGCCGACATCACCGCGGTCTAGCCAGCGGCGGTCGTCCGGCCGGGGCGGTGTTCCTTGCGCAGGACGAGTCGCAGTCCCGACCAGATGTCGTCGATGGCGCACACCTTGTTGTCGACCATGCCCGTGGGCAGACCGACCTCGCGGACGACGTCCTCGGTCATGTCGGTCGGTACGCCCGACGCCCGCTTGGGCCACGCGATCCACAGACCACCGGCGACATCGAGCGCTCGCATGGCCACCGGGAGTCGCTTCTCGAAGCTCGAACGCGTCGTGTGGAACGACACGATGACGTCGTTGCGGCCACGCGCCGCTCGGCGCACCACCACGCCATCGGGAAGTGGGCCGAGCGTTTCGTCGAAGCCATCGGGCGCATCGAGCAGTGCGACGGTGTGCTCCTCGCGGATGCCGAGCTTCTTCGGCAGCGGGGTGCCGGAGTATCCGGCCATCAGGCCCGCCCGAGCACCCGATCGACCGCGATCTCGATGATCGCCCGGTCGTCGCGCTGCTTGGGTTCGCGATAGCGCTCGGCGTAGCGCCGCTCGCCCTCCCGGCAGTCGTCGGGGTTGGTCGTCACCGTCGCCGGTCCCTCGAGGCTCAACCACCGGCCGCCGTCGACCTGGCTCACGACGGCCCTGGCGCCGGGAGATGCGAGCACGTTGCGGGCCTTCTTCGACGTGTCCCACGTGATCACCCGCGCCAGACCCGCGTCGTCGTCCCAGGTGAACCCGACGGCCACCACGTGGGGCGAGCCGTCGGGGCGGAGCGTCGTCAACGTCGCCAGGTGACGCTCCCGGAGGAACGTGAGCGTGTCGTCATCGAGTGCGGTGGGATCGAGCGCCATGGGTCACTCGGCCCCGATCGCATCGAGGATGTCGAGCTTGGCTGCCCTTCGGGCCGGCCGGATCGACGCCAGGACGCCGAGGGCGGCCGACGCCACCATGACGACGATCATCGACGGCACCGGGATGCTGAACGTGCTGAGTCCGAACGAGCCCAGTGCGGTGACGAGCGCCCAGCTGGAGAGGAGGCCGACGCCCAGGCCGACGATCGTGCCGAGGAGAGAGATGATGACCGCTTCCCACCGCACGGCCGATCGCAGCTGCGAGCGCGACATACCGACGGCTCGGAGCAGGCCGAGTTCGCGAGTGCGCTCGTGGATCGACAGCGACAGCGTGTTGGCGATGCCGATCATCGCGATGACGATCGACAGGAGCAGGAGGGCGTTGATCAGCGTGAGGAAGCTGGTGATCTGGCTGGCGAGGTCACCGATGAACTCCTCGCGGTCGAGCACGTTGACCGACGGGATGTCGGCGACGACCGTCTCGAGGTCCGCCTGGACGGTCTCGAGGTCGGCGCCGTCGGCGAGGACGACGATCACCTGGACCAGTTGTTGTTCGGTGACGAGCTTCCCGTAGGTGTCGAAGTCGATCGAGAAGTTGCCGAGGAGCGTGAAGTCGTCGGAGATGGCGTCGATGCGCAGCTCCTCCATCTGCCCGCCGGTACCCGTGACGGTGACCGTGTCGCCGATGGCGAGAGCGTGGTTCTCGGCCACGCCCACGTCGACGACGAGACCGCCGGGACCGAGATCGGTGATCGCCCCCTCGCTCATGCGGGGCGTGAACGCGTCCTCCGCCGACTCGGGGTCGAGCGCGAAGACGAAGTCGGTGGCGGTGTCGCCGTCGTCGTAGGCCACCTGGCCCTGGGTGAAGCCGACGCGAGTGACCGAGTCGACGCCGTCGGTGGCCGCGATGTCGTCGGCGACGGTGGGCGAGAAGCCTCCGGGCGGGCCGAATCCGGCGTCGGCCTGCACGATCAGGTCGCCGGTGAAGCCACGTTCGACCTCGCTCCGGACCGACACCCGGGCCGACTCACCGAAGATCGTGATGAAGCCGATCAGGGCCACGCCGATCAGGAGCGCCGAAGCCGTGGCCGAGGTGCGCTTGGGGCTGCGGGCGGCGTTCTCCGTCGCCAGTCGACCGGTGACGCCCTTCACCCGGGGCAACCAGCCGCCGAGGATCCGGACCGTGGGCTCCGCCAGCACCGGTCCGATGACGATGGCACCCACGATGAGTGCGATGGCGCCGAGTCCGACGACAGGGATCGAGTCGGAACTCCCGTCGCGCCATGCGGCAGAGAGGTTCCACGCACCGAGCGCCAGGATGCCGATGCCGACGACGATGCGGGCCTTCGAGGCTCCCGCTCGGTCGACGGCGACCTCGCGCAGTGCGGCAAGCGGCGGCACACGAGTCGCCTGCACCGCCGGCAGGAGGCTGGCGATCATGGTCACGCCGAGGCCGATCACGAAGGCGATGAGCACGGTGGTCGAGCTGATGACCAGTCCCGAGGTGGGGAGGTCGGCGCCGCTCGCCGAGAGCCCGGCGGTCACGGCGATGGCGAGTGCCACGCCGCCGAGGAGTCCGAGTACCGCCGCGACGAGGCCGATGACCGCGGCCTCGAGCATGACCGAGGTGAGCACCTGACGGCGGCTGGCGCCGATGGCCCGCAGCAGGGCGAGTTCCCGCGTACGTTGCGCGACGAGGATCGAGAAGGTGTTCGAGATGATGAACGTTCCGACCAGCAGGGCGATGGCCCCGAAGATCGTGAGCAGCTGGCGGAAGAAGGCGAAGCCCTCCTGCACGTTGGCAGCGTCCTGCGCGGACGCTTCCTCGCCGGTGATCGCCTCGGCACCATCGGGGAGCGCCTCGGCGACGCGCTGGGTGAGCGTCTCGTCGTCGACCGAACCGTCGCCGGCCGCCACGACGACCTGGGTCAGCCCATCGAGCCCCGCGATCCGCTGTGCTTCCGGGAGGGTGAAGTCGGCCGAGATCGCGCCGGCGGCCGACTCGGCCTCACCGAACGTGAACGTGCCGACCAGCGTGTAGGACGACTCGCCGAACTGTGTCAGGACCGTCAGCGTGTCGCCGATCTCGATCTCGGCATCGTCGGCAGCGGCGACGTTGAGCGCGATCTGGTCCGCGGCGGTCGGCGCCGCACCATCGGCGAGGTCGTAGGGATTCAGGACGTCGTCGTCGATCCAGCTCTCGAGGAGTGTGGGCGGCCCCTGGCTTGCACCGAGGACCTCGCCGTCCGGGCCGATGACCCGGTTGGTCGCGCCGAAGCCGAGCGTCTGGACGAACGGCGCGGCCCGATCGACGCCTTCGACGGCGGCGACGGTGTCGACGATCGAGATGTCGAGGTTCTCGCGGGCCTCGCCGCCCCCGAACCCTCCGTCGAAGAGGGTCACACCCTGGACCTGGACGTCGACGGCCTCGTTGACGTCGGAGAAGAGGTCGTCGAAGACCTTGTCGATGGTGTCGGCGAAGACGAACGTGCCGGACATGAACGCCACGCCGAGCACGATGGCGAGCACCGTCGAGACGAGCCGTCGTTTGTGCTCCCAGATCGAGCGGAGGGTGACCCGCCTCATCGACGGTCACCGAACTGCTTCATGCGGTCAAGAACCCGCTCGGAGGTCGGGTCGGCCATCTCGTCGACGATCTGGCCGTCGGCGAGGAACAGCACGCGCTGGGCGTACGAGGCGGAGACCGGGTCGTGGGTGACCATGACGATGGTCTGTCCGAGTTCCTCGACGGCACCGTGCATGAACGTGAGGATCTCGCCGGACGTCGAGGAGTCGAGGTTGCCGGTCGGTTCGTCGGCGAAGACGATCTCGGGCTGACTGGCCAGCGCTCGGGCGACGGCGACGCGCTGTTGCTGTCCGCCGGAGAGCTCCGACGGTCGGTGGTCGAGACGGTCGCGAAGACCGACCGTGTCGACGACCTGGTCGACCCAGGCCGAGTCGACCTTGCCGCCGGCCAGGTCGATGGGCAGCGTGATGTTCTCGCTCGCCGACAGGGTCGGGATCAGGTTGAAGGCCTGGAACACGAAACCGATGCGGTCGCGGCGTAGACGCGTGAGTTCCTTCTCCGACAGCGACGAGAGGTCGATGTCGCCGATGAACACGTGTCCCGAGGTGAGGGTGTCGAGGCCGGCGACGCAGTGCATCAGCGTCGACTTCCCCGAACCCGACGGGCCCATGATGGCGGTGAAGCGGCCCTTGGCGAATTCGACATCGACGCTGTCGAGGGCCGTGACGGCGGTCGATCCCGAGCCGTAGGTCTTGACGGCGGAGACGGTTCTCGCCGCGGCGGTGGCGACGGGGGCTGACATCGGTGCACTCATGGTGGGCACGGTATCTCTCCTGTCAGGAGAGACCCATGGGGTATGTCTTCGAGGCCCCGTAGACTCGCGCCCGTGAACTGTCCGCAGTGTCGAGCCGAGGTTCCGCCCGAGGCCCGCTTCTGTCCCTCGTGCGGCCATGAGCTGGTGGTGGTGGGCGACCAGCGTCGGATCGCGACCGTGCTCTTCGCCGACCTCGTCGGGTTCACGTCGTTGTCGGAGACCCTCGACCCCGAGCAGGTCAAGGCCCTGGTCGACCGGTGCTTCGAGCGGCTCGCCCTCGACATCGAGGCGTTCGGTGGTCGGGTCGACAAGGTGATCGGCGATGCCATCGTGGCGCTGTTCGGGGCACCCGTCGCGCACGAGGACGATGCCGAGCGAGCGGTGCGCTCCGGACTCCGGATGCAACAGACCATCGCCGTCGTCGGCGCCGAGTTCGACCACGCCGTACAGATGCGCGTCGGGGTCAACACCGGCGAGGTGCTCGTCGGCGCCGTCCAGGGCGGACGGGAGTACACCGCCATGGGCGACGTGGTGAACACCGCCAGCCGCCTGCAGACCGCGGCCGAGCCGGGCACGGTCCTGGTCGGGCCGCTCACGTACGCCGCGACCAACGCGGTGGTCGAGTACGACTCGATCGATCCGGTGATCGCGAAGGGGAAGGCGCTGCCCGTCTCGGCCTGGGTGGCGAAGGCCGCCTTCCGGCCCCCGGGCTACCGACCGCGCCGTCACCAGTCGCCCCTCGTCGGACGGCAGACCGAGCTCGCGCTGCTGACCAGCGTCACCACCAACGCGATCGACCGATGCCGGGCCGCACTCCTCGTCGTCCACGGCGAGGCCGGCATGGGCAAGTCCCGCCTCGCCGAGGAGATGTCGTCACACGCCTCGTGCGAGTTGGGGGCACTGGTTCTCGAGGGCCGCTGTGTCCCCTACGGCGAGGCCAACGTCTGGTGGCCGATCGCCGACGCCGTCCGTGGTGCGGCTGGGCTCGACCTCGACGCATCGCCGTCGGAGATCGACAACGAGCTCCGACGCATCACCCACGCCGCGCTCACCGAGTCGCGGCGTCTCACCGAGATCGATCGAGTGGTCACGGGTCTCAAGCACTTGCTGGGGACGGACAGCAGCCTGCGGGGCATCGACGTCGCACGGGCGCGCGAAGAGGTGATCCGCTCGGTCGTGGCCGTCGCCGAGGGGTACAGCCACATCCGACCGGTGATGGTCGTGCTCTCGGACCTCCACTGGGCCGATCAGGAGGTGCTCGACCTCGTCGACACGCTCCTCGCCCGGCTGGCCCGCCGACCGTTCGTCCTGATGGCGACGGCACGCCGGTCGATCGGCGACCACTGGCGTCCCTCGCCCGAGGCCGCCAACAGCGTCGTCCTCCACCTCGATCCCCTCGACGCCGACGCGAGCCGCCGGCTGCTGTTCACGCTGACCAAGGGCGACCTGCACCCGTCACTCGCGGCGATGCTGGTCGACCGTTCGGGCGGCAACCCCTTCTACCTCGAGGAGTTGGTCTCCCTCGTCACCGAAGCCGGTGTGAACACCGTCGAGCAGTTGCTCGACACCGAGTCGGGCGAGCTGCCGAGCACGCTCCGCGGTCTGGTCGCTGCCCGTCTCGACGCGTTGTCGCCGGCCGATCGGTCGATCCTCGACGATGCCGCCGTGCTCGGCCGTCGGAACAAGATCGGCGCGCTCGCGACGATGGCCGAGGTCAAGCGCAACATCGACAGCGAAGCCGCCCGCGGGAACATCGAGAGCCTCGCTGCCCGGGAGTTCCTCGTGATCGAGGGCGACGTCTACACCTTCCGGTCCGATGTGATCCGCGAGGTCGCCTACTCGACCCTCACCAAGGCCGACCGGGCCAAGTCGCACGCCGGCATCGCCGTCTGGATCGAGAAGCACTTCGAAGGCGCTCTCGAGGAGCACGAGCACGAGTACGCGCACCTCGCCCACCACTGGGCATCGGCCGCCGAGTTGGTCGACGAGCTGGGCCGTATCCCGGGCGTGCCCGACGACGCCCGCGACCGTGCCGTCACCTGGCTGACCACGGCGGCAAAGCAGGCCGACGACGAGTTCTCCCCGTCGGTCGCCGAGTCGCTCAGCGATCGTGCGTTGGCGCTGCTGTCCGACGACGATCCCCGGCGCGTCGACCTGCTGCGGCTCCGCGCCGACGCTCGCACCGACCAGTACCACCTCGACTCGGCCGAGCGCGATGCCACCGCATCGCTGGAGCTCGCATCGGCCGCCGACGACCAGGTGGCCGTGGCGCGTGCACAGCTGGTTCTCGGAGAGATCCAACAGCACCGGGGCGACATCGTCGGCTCCATCGCCGTCCTCGACGACGCCCGCCGTCGATTCGTCGATCAAGGCGATCGGACGGGCGAGGGCGCGGCCTTGCGCCAGATCGGGATGACCAACATCTTCGCCGGCGACTTCGAGGCGGCCGACGTCGCGCTCGAGGCAGCGCTCGCGCTGTTCGAGGAGCTCGGCGAGGCCCGTCACGCGGCGTGGGCGCACCAGAACCTGTCGTGGTCCGCGTACGTGTCCGGTCGCGTCGACGAGGCCGAGGAACGCGTTCTCCACGCCATGAAGACGTTCGAGGAGTTGGGCGACCCCGGCGGCCTGACGTGGTCGCGTGGTCTCCTGGCCTGGGTGCGCTTCCACCAGGGCCACGACGACGAGGCCCTCGCCCTCGCGACCGTCGTCGGCGACGATGCCCACGAGCGGGGCGAGGTCTGGGGCGAGGCGATGATGGTCGTGCTGACCGGCTCGATCACGTTGTGGGCCGGACGGACCGACGACGCCATCGCCACGCTCGCACGCGCAGGCGATCTCTTCGACGAGATCGACGACGCGTTCGGTGCCCTCCAGGCCAAGTGCAACCTCGGCCGGGCGCTGGCGATGCAGGGCGACGTCCCCGCCGGATTGCAGGTGCTCCACGCCGTCCGTGAAGCAGATCTCACCGCGTCGTCGGAGGACATCTTGAACTTCGAACGCATCACGGCGTTGGCGCTCTCGGTCCAGCTCGGCGACGTGGCCATGGGGGACGAGATCCTCGGTGGATCGCATGAGGTGCCGACCGACATCGTCGGTGCACCCGATCAGACGGTCGCCTCAGCGATGCACGCGCTCCAGTGCGGCCAGGCCGAGGCTGCCCGAGCGGCGCTGGCCGGTCTCGACGACGACCGTGGCTACATCGGTGCCGGTCGGGCACTGGCTGCAGCGGTGCTGGGCGACGTCGAGGGCGCGCGCAGCGCAGCGCGCTCCGTGCCCGAGAAGCCGCACACCTATCTCGACCTCGTCTACGCCCACATCGCCGAGGCGGTGGCCGTCGCCCGTGCCGGGTCGATCGACGAGGCCCGGGCCGTGCTCATCGCCGCGATGGAAGCGGTCGATGCGACCGGCGATCGCATCGCGCAGGCGCTCGTGCGCCTCACCGATGCCCACGTCGCCGAGGCCGCTGGTCGCGACGACGCGGATGCCGCTCGGCGCGTCGCCGAGGAACGCCTCGCCGCACTCGGCATCGCTGCCGATGGCTGGCGGGCACTCCTCAGCGACGCACTCGGCGTCGTCGTCGGCGTCTAGCTCGGCTGCTTGGTCACCCGGAGGTAGGGCTTCTTGGCGTCGTAGGTGCCGAAGCGCGCCGTGGCGTCCTCGTCCGACACGGCCGGAGCGATGATGACGTCCTCGCCGCTCTTCCAGTCGGCCGGCGTGGCGACCGAGTGGTTGGCGGTCAGCTGGAGGCTGTCGATGACCCGGAGCAGTTCGTCGAAGTTGCGGCCGGTCGAAGCCGGGTAGGTCAGCGTCAGCTTGACCTTGTTGTCCGGTCCGATGACGAACACCGAGCGCACGGTCAACGTGTCGTTGGCGTTCGGGTGGATCATGTCGTACAGGTCGGCGACGGTGCGATCGGGATCGGCGAGCAGCGGGTAGTTGAGCTCGTTGCCGGTGACGTCGGCGATGTCGCCCTTCCACGCGTTGTGGGAGTCGACCGGGTCGACCGAGAGGCCGAGGACCTTGACGTTGCGCTTGTCGAACTCGGGCTTGAGGCCGGCGACGCGTCCCAGTTCGGTGGTGCAGACCGGGGTGAAGTCCTTCGGGTGCGAGAACAGGATCGCCCAGGAGTCGCCCTTCCACTCATGGAAGTTGATGGTGCCGTCGGTGCTGTCGGCGGTGAAGTCGGGAGCTTCGTCTCCGAGTCGGATTGCCATTGGGGTTCCCCTTGCAAGGTGTGGATGGAAGTTGACGGCCCGACCCTAGCGAGATCGCGCGGAAACCCGACCGAGTTGGTCGGGTTTCCGTCGTGACCGATGACACATGGCGTATCAAGCGACTGCTTGATACAGTTAGCAAATCAGCGGGCGACAACACGCCCATCGCCCCACGACAGGAGCAACACCAATGAGCAAGGTCATCACCACCGTCACCGAGTACGAAGCCAAGGCCCTCGAGGTCATCGTGAAGGTCCAGGAAGAGGTCCTCGGTTACGTCAAGCAGGCCGTGGCGTTCGTCGACGGCCGCGTCTCCGGCATCGAGCTCCCGTTCGAGCTCCCCGAGATCGAGGCCATCGACACCATCCTCGACGAGGTCCCGACCCTGTCCGAGGTCGTCGACACCCAGTTCGCGTTCTCCAAGAAGCTCCTCGCCAACCAGGAGAAGTTCGCCAAGAACGTCGTGAAGGCCGTCAAGCCCCTCACCCGTGACGCCAAGCCGGCCGCCAAGACCACCAAGGCTGCCGCCTGAGCACCCGGGTCCCCTGCACGAGCAGGGACCTCGCGGAGAGAGCGACGCTTCGGCGTCGCTCTCTTGCTTTTTCCGGCCTGCTTCTTCAGGCCTGCTTCTTCAGGCCTCGTTGGCGGCGTTCGCCGCTTCGAGGCTCACGTTCTGGGCGACGTAGCTCCGGTACACGGCGAGGATCGCCGCCTTCTGGTCGTCGGTGAGGAGCGAGTCGGCGCGCACGGCGTCCTCGACGCTGGGTCCTGCGGTCTTGTCCGGGTCGCCCTCGAGCAGACCGGCCTGCACCAGCAGCGACTCGGCCGAGACGTTGAGCGCCGTGGCGATCGCCTTGAGCACGCGGACCGACGGTGTGTGGAGCCCCCGCTCGATCTGACTGAGGTACGGGTTCGAGACGTTCGCCTTCTCGGCCAGGTCGCGCAACGAGTACTCGGCCGCCTTGCGGCGGTCGCGGATGAACGTGCCCAGCGACTCGAGCTGTTTCCGTGCGGCCTCGTCGAGATCCATGGTCTCCCCAGGCTACGGGGTCGGGGCCCCGGCAGCGCGGCGGACGTCCGGCTCGAGGTAGATCACCTGGGTGTGCGTGACCGACGCCCGGATGGCCCGCTCGACATCGTCGACCGCCGTCGCCAGGTCTTCCATGTCCAAGGAGTCGCCGAAGTCGATCTTCGCGGCGACGAGGAGCTCCTCGGGTCCGAGGTGTTGCGTCCGCATGTGGATCAGGGAGTCGACGGCGGGATGCTCCTCGATCGCAGCACGGATCGCTCGCTGGTCGGCCACCGTCGCCGACTCGCCCATGAGGAGACTCTTCATCTCGACGGCGAGGACGATGGCGATCAATCCGAGGAGCAGGCCGATGCACAGCGTGCCGATGCCGTCCCACACCGGATCGCCGGTGATCTCGGAGAGGCCGACGCCCGCGAGTGCGAGGACGAGACCGGTCATCGCGCCGGCGTCCTCGAGGAGCACGACCGGTACCTCGGGCGCCCGGGAGCGGCGGATGAACTCCCACCAACCCGCGTCGCCCTTCATCCCGCGACCGATCTTGATCGCCGTGCCGAACGAGTAGCCCTCGAGGACGATGCCGAGGAGCAGGATGCCCACGGCCACGCCGAGCGAGTCGATGACGTGGGGATGGCGGATCTTCTCGATGCCCTCGTAGATGGCGAAGCCGGACCCGAGGGTGAAGAGGACCAGGGCGACGATGAACGACCAGAAGTAGCGCTCGCGTCCGAACCCGAACGGGTGCTGGGGCGTCGCGTCCCGCTTCGCACGGTTCCCGCCGTAGAGCAGGAGTCCCTGATTGGACGTGTCGGCCACCGAGTGCACGGACTCGGCCAGCATCGACGACGACCCGGTGATCAGGAACCCGACGAACTTGGCGATCGCGATCCCGGCGTTGGCCACCAACGCCGCGACGATCGCCTTCGTCCCACCTTCTCCACCTGCTGCCATGGGCGACATCCTGCCCGATCGGTCAGCGATCGCGGCGTTTCGCCCCGCCCTTGGTGCGGGCGGTCGGCGCGGCGACGGTCGGGTCTTCGGGCCAGGGATGCTTGGGGTAGCGGCCCCGCATGTCCGCCCGCACCTCTCGGTAGGCGCCGGACCAGAAGCTCGCCAGATCCTGGGTCACCTGGAGCGGGCGACCGGCCGGTGAGAGGAGGTGGAGCACGACGGCGACCCGGCCGTCAGCGACCGTGGGGGTGTCGGTCGAGCCGAACATCTCCTGCAGCTTCACCGCGAGTACCGGCGGGTCGACCGAGTAGTCGACCCGGTGGGTGTTGCCGGACGGCACGGCGAGACGCGGCGGGGCGATGCGGTCGAGCGAGGCTCGCTGCTCCCAGTCGAGGCCTCGAAGCAGGACCTCGCGGCCGTCGACGCGACGGAGGTCGCGGCGTCGGCGGGCGTTCCCGAGGAAGGGTCGGATCCTCTCGTCGGCCTCGGCGAGGAGCGTGTCGTCGTCGACAGCCGGCCAACGATCGGGGTCGACGCCGTGGAGGAACTGGAGACGGGCCTGCACGGCTCGGACCTCGTCGCTCCAGCCGAGGATCGAGATCCCGACGTCGCGTACACCGTCCATCAGCGCATCGACGTGGGCGGCCGCCGGAGCATCCGACACCGGCGACGACGAGAGCGTCAAGGCACCGAAACGCTCGACCCGACGGGCGACGACGTCGCCTCCACGTCGGTCCCAGTGGACCTCGTCGATCTCGTCGACGTCGTCGCCCGCGATGACCCGGACGTCGCGTTCGTCGAGGGTCGTCCCGAGGAAGATGCGTGCTCGTGTCGTCTGGCCGTCGAGCTCGACCGCGCAGACGTAGTCGGCACCGGCGAGCACGTCGTGGTCGTCGACGAAGGCGCCGCGACCCCCGGCGAGCAGGAACTCGCCTCGTTGTCCGGCACGGGCGCGTCCGACACGGTCGGGGAACCCCAACCCGACCACCAGGCCGAGCGCGCCCGCCGCAGCCGATCCGGGCTTCCCGTCGGCGCCGACGAGCGAGCGGAATCGCGTGGCATCTCGCCTCGCCCGATCGACAGCGCCGCGATCGAATCGCCCCGGACTGCGGAGGGCGGCGAGCCGCTCGGCGACGTCGGATCCGCGGCGACGCAGTCCCGACTCGTGGAGCACGGCGGCGACATCTGCCGCCAGGGCGCCGTGCCCCAGTTCGGCGCCGCGCAGGAGGAGGTGTGCGAGTCGGGGGTGGATCGGGAGTTCGGCCATCGCACGCCCGTGGGCGGTCACGGTGCCGGCATCGTCGAGTGCGCCGAGTCTCCGCAGGAGATCGCGAGCGGCGGCGAGGTGGGCGGCCGGTGGCCGGGTGGGCCAGGTCAGGTCGTCGACCTCGGCGCCCCAGGCCGCGAGATCGAGGGCCAGTGGCGCGAGGTCGGTGACCTCGATCTCCGGTTCCGGGTGGTCCCGCAGTGTGGCGTCCTCCGCACGACTCCAGAGTGCGTACGCGGTGCCAGGAGCGAGACGCCCGGCGCGGCCGGCGCGCTGCGTCGCCTCGGCCTTCGTCACCGGCACGGTCACGAGTCGGGTCATGCCGCTGCCGGCGTCGAGTCGCGGAGTCCTCCGCCAGCCGGCGTCGACCACGGCCGTCACGCCCTCGATCGTGAGGCTGGTCTCGGCGATCGACGTCGCCAGCACCACCTTGCGGCGACCGTCGGGCGCCGGCTGGATGGCGGCGTCCTGGGCGTCGGGCGGCAGTCGCCCGTGGAGCGGCCGCACGTCGACGTCGGGGCCGAGGTCGCCGAGCGCCCGCATGGTCCAGTCGATCTCGGCCGCGCCGGGCAGGAAGACGAGGACGTCGCCTCCATGGGCGGCGAGCGCCCGCACGACCGCTGCGGCGACCGCTGGTTCCATCCGCGCACGTCGGCCGTTGACGACTCGTGGCGTGTCGACGTGCACGACGTCGACCGGATGGGTGCGGCCCTCGGAACGGATGACCGGCGCGTCGAGCAGTTCTGCGATCGGGTCGGTCTCGAGCGTCGCCGACATGACGACGATCCGGAGGTCGGGGCGCAGTGCATCGGCCACGTCGAGTGTCAGTGCGAGACCGAGGTCGGCGTCGATGCTGCGTTCGTGGAACTCGTCGAAGATCACCACGGAGACGCCGGCCAGTTCCGGATCTCGCTGGAGGCGCCGGGTCAGCGTGCCTTCGGTGACGACCTCGATCTCGGTGCGGCGCGACACCTTGGTGTCCTGGCGCATCCGCCAGCCGACTCGTTCGCCGGGGCGTTCGCCGAGCAGCGTGGCCAGTCGGGTCGCGGCCGCTCGCACCGCGAGACGGCGGGGTTCGAGCACGACGATCGTGCCGTTGCGCCACGGTTCGTCGAGGAGGGCCAGCGGGACGATCGTGGTCTTGCCGGCGCCTGGTGGGGCGTGGAGCACGGCGCGACCTCGGTCGCGCAACGCCGCCTGCAGCGGTTCGATGGCCTCACCGATCGGGAGGCGGCTGGCGGCGTCTCTCCAGGCGGCGTCGGTCACCGTCGGGCGTGTGCGTCGAGCACGTGGCTCACGGTCGCGGCGATGCTCCGGGCCATCGGCAGGTGGAGGAACTCGTTGGGGCCGTGGGCGTTCGAGCCGGGGCCGAGCACGCCGGTGATGAGGAACTGGGCGTCGGGGAACTGCTCGCCGAGCATCCCCATGAAGGGGATCGTCCCGCCTTCACCCATCGCGGACGACGGACGCCCCCACAGGCTCTCGGACGAGCGGTCGACCGCCGCCTGCAGCCACGGTTCGGTGTCGGGCGCGTTCCAGCCGGCCTCGGCGGCCTCGACCTCGACGGTGACGACCGCGCCGTTGGGTGGGTCGTCGGTGAATCGACGGCGAAGGGCGTCCGTCGCCGCCGACGGGTCGGCCGTCGGCGGGAGCCGGATCGCCAGCGACACCGCCGTGTGTGGCCGCAGGACGTTTCCGGCGCGATCGGGAGGCGGGAAACCGTCGACGGCGATGGTCGCGATCGAGGGCTCCCACGTGCGCGCCCGCACGGCGTCGATCGGGCGTCGATGGTCGGCGACGGTCGATCCGGCGAACGGGAAGGCCATGTCGCCGGCGATCTCGTCGGCGATCTCGTCGATCTGGCGGAGGCGCTCGTCCGGCACGTCGACCCAGAGTTCGTCGACGAGCACCCGGCCGGTGGTCGAGTCCTCGATGCGGTCCATGAGCTGGCGCAGGATCCGGAACGACGACGGCACCACGCCACCGGCTGAGCCGCTGTGGACACCTTCGGTCAGAACGTCGACCCGCAACGTCGCCGACACGACGCCGCGCAGCGAGGTGGTCACCCAGAGTCGGTCGTAGGAGGCCGCGCCCGAGTCGAGTCCGACGACGAGCGAGACGTCGCCGAGTCGATCGCCGAGCGCCTCGAGGTGCGCTGGGAGGTCGGGGCTGCCCGACTCCTCGCTGGCCTCGATGAGCAGCAGCAGTCGGCCGTGGCTCCCGCCCGACTCCTGCAACGCCTCGATCGCGGTGAGGGCGGCGAAAGCGGCATAGCCGTCGTCGGCGCCGCCACGGCCGTAGAGGAGGTCGCCGTCGAGCACGGGCGTCCACGGGCCGAGACCGTCGCGCCAGCCGCTCATCTCGGGCTGCTTGTCGAGGTGGCCGTACAGGAGCACGGTGTCGCCGGCGAGCGAGGGCTCGGAGGCAGGGATCTCGCAGAGCACCAGCGGCGTACGGCCGTCGAGTTCGCGGACCTCGACGGTCAGCCCGTCGATCTCACGCGCCGCGCACCAGTCTCGGACCAGGTCGCCGGCTCGGCCCATGTGGCCGTTCGCCGCCCACAGACGGTCGAACGCAGGGGAGACGTTCGGGATGCGGATGAAGTCGCACAGCGTGTCGACGACGTCGCTCGACCAGCGGGCGTCGACGGCGGAGCGGACGGAGTGAGGATCGAGTGTCACCGGTCCACCCTGACCGGCGGTCACCGCCTAGGCAAGCGGTCCCTTCACGCGGGGGATGACCTCGTTGCCCAGCAACTCGAGGTGCTCCCACGAGACCTCCGGTGGGATGCCGCCGCAGAGCGGGTGGGTCGTGACGGGGTCGAGCGGGCCGATGGCGTCGGCGTACTCGACGCACTCGTCCGGGGTCATGACGGCGTAGATGCCTGCGGCCTTCATCTCCTCGACCGTCGTCGACTTGTCGTGCACGGCCGACGTGACGCCCTTCTGCCACGCGGCATACTCGGTCGCCTCGTAGAGGAGGTGGTCGCCGATGCGCTCCCACGTCCGTTCCGGGTCGCGTGAGACGAAGATCGTCCCGGGCCCGTGCTCGGGCGGGGCGAGTGCCATGCCGGGCTCGAGGCCCAGCGTCTGGCGTTCGTCCTGGTACGCCTGGGCCACGCCCGGGTCGCCGTGCTGCGCGAACAGTGGCATGTCGAGGCGAGCGGCTCGCTTGGCCGCAGCGACCGAGCCACCGCCGTAGAACATCATCGGCCGGGGCTGCGAGAACGGCTTCGGGGTGACCTGGACGGTCCGGCCCTCGTACTCGAACGGCTCGCCGGTCCACGCCTTGAACAGGGTGTCGAGGCAGTGCTCCATGCGGGCGCCTCTGCCCTTCCAGTCGAGTCCGGCCTGCTCGTACTCCTCGGGTCGGTAGCCGAGGCCTGCCGTGTACTGGACCCGTCCCATCGACGCGATGTCGGTGACCGCGATCTGCTCTGCGAGGCGGATCGGGTCGTGCAGGGGGACCAGCAGCGCCGAGATCATGATCGGCAGCGTCGTGGTGACGGCGGCCATCGATGCCGCCAACGTGATCGGTGACGGGAGATAGCCGTCGGCCACGCCGTGGTGTTCCGACAGGACCAACATGTCGAAGCGATGCTGTTCGCACCACGCCGCCTGGTCGAGGGCGGTGCGATACAGATCCGCGTGGGACACGTCGCCGTCGACGGGGGCGCGGAGGTCGTATCGAGCGATGAAGAGGGCCACGGCCAGAGCTTGCCAGGAAATCTGACACCCCGTCAGATCAATGGGGCAACGGTGCGGACACCCGTGCTGCTGCGAGACTCAACCCGTGCTCCTCGATGCAATCGATCACGTGCAGCTCGCGATGCCTCCCGGTGGAGAGGAGGTCGCGACGTGGTTCTACGAAGAGGTGTTGGGCGTGCCCCGGGTCCCGAAGCCGCCGCATCTGGCCATCCGTGGCGGCTGTTGGTTCGAACGTGGCGCACTGCGGATCCACGTCGGCGTGCAGGACGATTTCGTGCCGGCAACGAAGGCGCACCCCGCGTTCAGCGTGATCGACCTCGACCGCATGGAGGCGTCGTTGGCCGACCGGGGCGTGCTCGCACGTCGCGAGTCCGATCCGGTGGGCCCCGACGTGCTCTACGTCGACGACCCGTTCGGGAATCGCATCGAACTCCGTCCCGGCCGGGGCCCGGCCGACGAGGCCTGCGAGCGAACCGAGACGGTCGTCGAGGTCGCCGGCCAGACCCTGGGCGACCGTTTCGCCCGACAGATGACGTTCATCCAGGAGCTCGACCGCCTCAAGACCGTCGAGCGGCAGTCGTTCATCCTCGACGGGCTACGGCGAGAGAACACGGCCGAGCACTCGTGGCACGTGGCGATGCTGGCGCTGGTCCTCGCCGACCATGCCGACGACGAGGTCGACATGGCTCGGGTCGTCGTACTCCTGCTCGTCCACGACATCATCGAGATCGATGCCGGTGACACCGGCATCCACGACACCGACGGTCGCGAGTCCAAGGTCGAGCGTGAGCAGGCCGCGGCGGAACGCCTCTTCGGACTGCTGCCCGACGACCTGGGCGCGACGCTCCGCGCTGCATGGGACGAGTACGAATCGGCCGAGACGCCCGAGGGTCGGTTCGCCCGGGTGTTCGACCGGCTCGCTCCGTTCCTCCTCAACATCGGTGCCGGTGGACTGACGTGGCGGCGTTGGGGTGTCACCTCGGTGCAGGTCCGGAACGTGCTCGAGCCCATCGCCGCCGAGGCACCGGAACTCGGTCGTTTCGTCGAAGCGATGATCGATCGTGCCATCGAGGATCGCCTGCTGGTCGACGGTTCGTCGGGCATCATCCTCCCGTGAGACGTCCAGCAAAGCGGTCCATGGATCCGATCGACCTCGACGCGCCGAAGCACAAGCGGTTCCCGGTCGTCGGAGTGGTCCACGGAACTCCGATCACGCACCTCCCGTCGCGCACGTCCGGCACGGTCGAGAAGCTCGCGAACACCCTGATCCAGGTCCGCGACGCCACGGGTCACGTGCACACCTTCACCATCGCCCCCGGCGAGTTCGTGGTCGAGGGCGTGGCATGCGAGCCGGTCATGGGTTCGGCGAAGCCGGCCGAGACACGGACGATCTCGGCGTCGGGCTCGGTCGCCGTCGACCATCGGGCCCGGGTCGCGCGAGCCAGCCGGATCCTGGTCGAGGGCATCCACGACGCCGAACTGCTCGAGAAGATCTGGGGCGACGACCTCCGGCACGAGGGGATCGTCGTCGAGCGACTCGAACGGCATGGACGACCTCGCCGCCGTCGTGCGCGACTTCGGACCTCGATCGAACCGACGCCTCGGCGTCCTGCTCGACCACCTCGTCGACGGATCGAAGGAGTCGCGGGTGGCCGCGACGATCGACGACCCGAACGTCTTGATCACGGGCACGCCCTACGTCGACGTGTGGCAGGCGGTCCGGCCGACGGTCGCCGGGATCGACGCCTGGCCCGACGTCCCGATGGGCGAGTCCTGGAAGGAAGGTGTGCTCGCTCGCATCGGCCGGCGTGGCGACCATCCGGGGGCGTTCTGGAAGGAACTGCTGGGTCGCGTCGACACCTACGCCGACCTCTTCCCGCCGCTCGTCGGTGCCGTGGAGCAGCTCATCGACTTCGTCACCGAGATCGACGACTGAACCGGGGTCAGAGGTCGAGGAGGGCGTTCTCGAGAACCTCGGTCAGTGCCGGGTGCACCCACATCTGGCCGTGGGCCATCTCGTCGACCGTCTGCCCGAACCGCATGCCCTGGATCAGCAGCTGGATGAGGGTCGAGGCCTGGGGTCCGATGATGTGGGCGCCGAGGAGCTTGCGGGTCTGGGCGTGGGCGACGAGCTTCACGAACGACGTGGAGTCGTCCATCGCCCAGCCGTACGCCGTGGTTCCGTAGTCCTTGACGGTGGTGATGAACGGGACCCCCTCGGCGGCGGCATCGCGTTCGGTCATGCCGACCGACGCCACCTGCGGACTGCCGAACACCGCGTGGGGAACGGCGAACTCGTCCTTGAGGCGGAGATCGTCGGGGTGGGCGACGTTGTGGAACACCATCTTCGCCTCGGCATTGGCGACGTGCTTGAGCTGGAAGTGGTTCGACAGGTCGCCGAACGCCCAGATCCCCTCGACGTCGGTCTGGTGGTCGTCGTGGGTGATGACCCGGCCGGCCGGGTCGCACGTCACGCCGGTCGTCTCGACCTGGAGCTGGTCGCTGTTCGGGATGCGTCCCGTCGCCACCAACAGCGCGTTGGCCTCGAGGACGATCGTCTCGCCGTCCCGGCGGATCTGGACCCGTGTGACGCCGTCCTCGCCCTTGTCGACACGCTCGATGGCGGAGTCGAGGTACAGGGCGAAACGTTCCGACGCGAGCTCGGTGTAGCGACGCGAGATGTCCTCGTCCTCGGACCGGAGCAGGAAGCCACTGCGGTTGACGATCGACACCTGTGCACCGAACGCCTCGAAGACATGCCCCAACTCGGTGGCGATGTAGCCGCCGCCGATCACGACGAGCCGCTCCGGGACCTCGCGCACGCGCATGATCGAGTCCGACGTGTGGAACCCGGCCTCGGCCAGTCCGGGGATGTCAGGGACGAAGGGGCGTGCGCCGGCACCGAGGATGAATTTGTCGGCGTGCAGGCGTTCGCCGTTCACCTCGAGGACCTTGTGGTCGACGAAGGTGCCGTTCCCCTGGAACACGGTGATGTTGTCGCAGTCCTCGATGCGGTAGCGCTCGCCGCTCGCCGCGATGGGGTCGATCCGCCCGAACACCCGGTCGACGACGTCGGGCCAGTCGAACCCGTCCAGGGTCGACCGCACGCCGAAGCGTCCGGATTCGCGGACGTGGAGGGCGACGTCTGCGGCGTAGATGAACATCTTCGAGGGGATGCATCCACGGTTGAGGCAGGTGCCACCGAAGACGTCGCGCTCGACCAGGGCGATGTTCCAGTCGTCGAGTTCGGAAGGGATCGAGTTGCCGGATCCGGTGCCGACGATGACGAGATCGAATTCGTTCAATGGTGCTCCTGGTCGTGTGCTTGTCGGGTGGGAACGCCCCGGCTGCGTCAGTTGTTCCGCCACGTCGAGTCCACTTCGCGTCACGGTGGAGCCGGACCCTGTCTGTCCCGAACCGTTTCTGGTCCCTACAATGGTCCATTCGCCATGTCACCCGGGCGTGGCGAGAACCTTCGGGATATCAGTCATGGCAACACAACGATCGAGTTTCGCCAAGCGTGAGCGAGACCGCGCCAAGAAGGCGAAGGCAGCAGCGAAGCGGGAATCCCGCCTCGACAAGACGCCCGACGACGAAGACGTCGAAGAGGAAGCGGTGCCCACGGGTCCGCAGGAGTCGGCCGAGGTGATCATGGAGAAGCTCGCAAAGCTCCATGCGCTCTTCGACGACGACAAGATCGAGTTCGAGGACTTCGAGGAGCAGAAGGCGGACCTCATGGCCCGCATGCCCATCGAATAGCGGTCGGCGGAATCTCCTCCCATCGTTCGGGTTGGTGGGGCATGAAGGATTCCATCGACACCGACGAGCGCTACGACATCCAGTTCCACTTCGACCCGGTCTGCCCGTTCGCGTGGATCACCTCGCGGTGGGTGCAGAAGGTCGCGGCACAACGCGACTACTCGGTCGACTGGCAGTTCATCTCACTGCGGATCGTGAACAAGGACGTCGACTACGACGCGCACTTCCCGCCCGAGTACGAGCACGGCCACACCGCAGGACTCCGGATGCTCCGTGTCGCCGCGGCGGCGCGCGAGGCGCACGGCCGTTCGGTCGTCGGTGACCTCTACACCGGGCTCGGTGCCAGCGTGTTCGACGTCGAGAAGCCGGCCGATCGGGCCGCGTACCAGGCCTCCATGGGCTCCCGCGACACCGTCGAGAAGGTCCTGGCCGACATCGGTCTCCCGCTGTCCCTGGCCGATGCGCTCGACGACGACTCGTGGGACGCCGTGATCGAAGCCGAGACCGATGCCGCGCTCGCTCTCACCGGCAAGGACGTCGGCACGCCGATCATCGCCTACGACCCGCCGAACGGCCCCGCCTTCTTCGGCCCCGTCATCTCCCGGGTCCCCTCCGACGAGGACGCACTCCGCCTGTGGGACGCCGTGCTCGAACTGGCGAACTTCCCCGGCTTCTCCGAGATGAAGCGCAGCATGCGGGAGGCGCCGGCGCTGCGGGTCCTCGGCCTCGCAGATGACGAGACCGGTGCGTCCGAGGACTGGCACCAGGGCAGCCCCCGGCTCAAGAAGAAGCGGCCCTCGCGAGCAGACGCTGGTGGAGCGGCGCCGCCCGTTCGACCAGCTCGGCGATCCGCCCATCGGTCACGACTGGCGGGTTGCTCGGCTCACGCGCCGTGAAGCCGCTGGAAGCGATCGCGCTCGCGTGGAACTCGAGCCACCGATTCCACTGCGCGACGACGCCGGGTTCCCAGCGGAGCGTCGCGGGGTCGAAGTCGAGGTCGTGGCGTGCGCACCACGCCCGGAGCGTCGGCTCCGGTGCGCGCTGGAGATCTGCCGCGTCGAGCACGTCGTAGTCCTGTCCGGACGTGTCGAGGAGATCGGCGAACTCGGCGAGGGTCCGCCGCCGCACTCCTCCCACGTCACGTCGGCCACACCTGAACGAACGACGGGATCGCCCGTGCCGGGTCGCGCGTCAACAGCGTGTGGCGACCGAGCGCGGCGACGGTCGCCCGTCGCTCCACGGGGACGTGATGGACCATGTCCTTCACGAACAGGGGCGTGGGTGCCCGCTCGACGGTTTCCATGACCGCCGCTGCCGTCGACGCCGGCTCGGTCAACGGATAGCGGCCCGACACCCGGTCCGGACCGAGGTAGTAGACCGCGGAGAACGGTTCGTCGACGACGTGGTGGTCGGCGCGCTCGATCATCCAGCGCTCGAAGGCCGTGGACAGCGAGCGAGGGACGGCCCAGAGGAAGCGTCGGATCTAACGGTCCCGCAACTCGGCGAGCATCTCGTGGTCGACCAGGTCGGCGTACTCGTCGTGGCGCTCGATGTAGCCGGCGATGAACGGGCACAGCGGGACGATCTTCTCGCCGGCGTCGCGCATGGCGTCGAGGGCGCCCCGGGCGATCGCGCTGCCCACGCCCTGCCCCTCGTACGCGTCGTCGACCTCGGTGTGCGGGAAGATCACCCGGCCGTCACGTCGCTCGTACTCGGTGAACCCGGCGAGCTTGCCGCCGATCTTCGCCTCGAAACGAGAGGCATCGGGAACGTCGGTCACCTCGACCGTGGGCGTGTCGCTCATCTGTTCCTCCTGCGAATGGGGGTGCGGCCGTGACGAACCCGAAGGGTTCGCGTGCCCTCGACAGGAATCGAACCTGTGGCCTACCGCTTAGGAGGCGGTCGCTCTATCCGACTGAGCTACGAGGGCGGGGGCTGTCGGTCGCAGGCTAGCGATGGTCTCGGTCGGGGCCGACGTCCGCCTCGGCCGTGACGACGAGGGCGGCGGTGCCGAGTCGCAACTCGCCGTCCACCACACGCTCGGACAACGCCGAGCGGACGGCAGCGCGGATGTCGCTCTGGATCGCCGGATCGTCGGTTCGCTCGAGCGCCTCGCGCACCGCTCCGACACGGCAGGATGCATCGGCCCAATCCCCGAGCCGATCCTCGTCGACGATGACGTGCTCGGCATGCGGGACGACATCGATGGCCCGGAACCCCGCCCCCTGAAGCAGCGCTTCCACGTGAGCGGGGTCCGACAGCGAGAACGGGCCCGGTTCGCCTGGACCTGGCATCGGCGGCAGCTCGCCGGTCACCGACATCGCGGCAGAACCCGGGATGAGCATCCATTCGTTGGCGAACACGTCCTGCCAGCAGACGAATCCAAGTCGTCCTCCCTCGCGCAGCGCCGTCCGGATGTTGGCGAACGCCGCCCCCGGATCGGCGAAGAACATCACGCCGAAGTGCGAGAAGACGGCATCGAAGCTGCCGGTTCCGAGGTCGTCGGTCTCCACGTCGCCGACCGCGAATTCGACGTTGCCAACGCCCTCCTTCTCGGCCCTCGTTCGTGCGGCCACGAGCATCGAGGGCGCAATGTCGACCCCCAGGACGGTTCCCCCAGGCGCCACGCGACGAGCCAGCTCCGTCGTCGTCGGCCCGGTGCCGCATCCGACATCGAGCACGCGCTGGCCCGCATCGAGTCCGAGCCCATCCATGGCCCGACGCCCGAAGGAGGCAGCGACCAGGGTCGTGAAGTCCTCAGCCTGGATCCATTCCGGCGACCGCGCTTCCCAGTACTCGGCCTGACCGGCGTTGCCCCGAAGGTCGCCCATGGGTCTCACGCTACGCGAGCGTCGTTTCGCGCACTCGGGGTTCCCGATCGAAGGTCAGATCGCCGGGGTGATGGGCCCGCCCCCGTCTGGTCGGAAGATGGTCCAGGTGCCGTCAGGATCCCGGACGGGCCGGAATCCTCGTTCCTTGATGCGGTTGTGGCTTCCGCAGTGCACGTCGGAGTTGGCGATGTCGGTCGGTCCACCGCGTGCAGCTGGTTGTCGGTGGTCGATCTGAAGGCAACCTCCTCGGGCGTCGCAGCCGGGCCACAGACATCGAAGCCCACCCGGTCCACGCAACAACGCCTGCAACAGGGCGGCATCTCTCGATGAGCCGGTGAACAGCCGACGTCTGCGGCCGACGTCGACGACAGTGCCTGCTGCGTCGACCACGACCCGTCGGACGTGCCCGACGATCGCGGCAGCCAACGCGTCAGAGGGGTGCAGGGTGGCGCCGCCGATGGTGTGACAGCGACGGCCCTCCGATGCATCGGGATCGGTGTCGACCGGCGCTCCGGCCGAGCGTCGGATCTCGTCGTCGAGCGTGTCCTGGTCGACGACGATGTTCACGAGTGGCTCGGGGGAGCGGGCGTCGGGGGCAACAGCCCCGGCGCGGCGGAAGATCTCGAACGCCGCGTCGGCACGTCGCTGCGCCGGAGTCCGGGCGAGATGCTCGACCCGGGTGTCCGCGCCGTGGATCGCTCGGGCCTCGGCCCAGTCGGCCTCGAACTCCGCCCGTTCGAACACGTCGAGCAACTCCGACATGGCCGCGCCCTGGAGGGCGCCGTGGAGTCCGGCAGCGGTGAACGACCCGTCGATCTCGTTCTCCAACAGCGAGAAGCGCCGTCGCTCGTGGGCCGCCTCGGTCGCCTCGGCGGCGCCGTCGGCGTCGGCCAGCGATTCCCACTGCCGGAGCCAGGAGCAGAACTCGTCGTAGCCCAACGTGCTCGCCATCTCGGCGAAGACCGGGTCGGCAACGGCGACGAAGTCGCTCACCCGGGGGTTCGAGACCGCACGGGCGATGGCCCGCACGTGTCCGGTCGGGATCTGACCGCGCGCGTAGGCATCCTCGACCGTCGGCAGGCCCCGCAACGCCCGAGCCGTCGTGACCCTGCCCAGGGCTTCAGCTCCAGGCAACCGGCCCAGGTGTTTCAGCGCGCAGCGGGCGTTGCGATGTCCGTCGAGGCTGAATGCCGCACACGCGTCGAGGTGTCCGGCGACCCGGTCGGTGCCATGGTCGAGACGTCGTCGCGTTGCCTCCAGCCGGCGAGCGACCAGCAACTCGTCAGCCGGGGCGGCGTCGAGGTCGGCCGTCTGCAGAAGTTCGACGGCGGCATCGAGTGCGTCCAACGCAGACTCGACCGACGGTGCACTGGCCGTGTGAGGGTGGGTCTGGAGGGTCAGCATCGACGCCACGGGCGTGCGACTTCCCCCGACCAACAGCGTGGATCACGCATGGTCGCTCCTGAGAGATCCTGGAACTGGAAGGGGAAGTACGAACAACGTTACGCAGAGGGTCTGACAAGAACTCCGGTTCGTGCGCGGAGCCCTGGGCTCAGGACTTCATCGCCGCTGCGTAGGCGGCCCCGAATGCCTGGCCGACGGCGCGATCGGAGCGGACCAGCCCCATCCACGCCTCGTGGGCGGCGGGCCACGCGCCGGGAGCGACGCCGTGGGACTGCGCGACATCGTCGTGTCGGTCGGGAGTCACCCGATCGCGGACCAGGGCGGCCTGCACGGCCACGAAGGTCGAGAACGAGACCCCGTCGATCGGGGGCGCCGGCTCGGCGACAGGGCCAGAGGTCTCCGGGTGGTTGCGGATGGCGTCGACGACCTGCTTCGGCACCGCGGCGAGGTCGCGGATCGCCGGCCCGATGTCCGAGAGTTGCTCGCGGTCGAGGCCGATGCTGCGTCGGACGTCGTTGACCACCGAATGGGGCTTCAGCGACTCCTTCAGCTCTGACTTCCGGGCCTGGTAGAGCGCGTCCAGGGCGGGACGGTCGAAGCCGACCACCAAGTCGGCGTCGTCGACGATGACGGGCACGGTGTCGCCTTCGGCCATCATCCAGAACGCGAGCCCCGAAACCTTGCCCGTGACGTGCTGGCGTCGGGTGTCGCCGTCGAGTTGCACGATCGCCTCGGTGCGCGTCGACGCCTTCAGTGACTCCGGCGGGGTCTCGCCAGCGGTGCGGCCGCGGCCGTAGTCGACGATGACGGCCGGGACGCTCCGCCCCCCGACCTGTTTCCTCCTGCCCCACGGCATCCTGGAACCGTAGTCCTGGATCGGTGGTGTCGTCATCGAGCATCGGGACGTTCGACTCTGGGCTGATCGGTCCGGAGCGTCGACGATGGCGTCGTGGTCACCAGAGAGCGAGTCCGAGACACGGACGCACTGATGTGGAACATCGAGATCGACCCGATCCTGCGGTCGACGATCGTCGTCGTCGGCATGCTCGACCGCTCGCCGGACCGAGAACGCCTTCGGGACACCTTCGCCTCGGCGAGTTCCATCCTTCCCCGGTTCGAGCAGCGGGTGGTCGGCACCGGTGGACGGGCCGAGCACTGGGAGACGGTCGAGGCCGACCCGGACTTCCACGTCCGTTTCGTACGGGCGCCGGGCGCGGGAAGCGTCCGCGACGTCCTCGACCTCGCGGCGCCGCTGACGACCGCCGCGTTCGATCCGGCGCGGCCGCTGTGGGAGGTCTTGGTCGTCGACGGCGTCGAGACCGACCGGGCTGCGGTCATCATGCGGATGCACCATGCCGTGACCGACGGCGTCGGCGGTGTCGCACTCGCCGGTCTGCTCTTCGACGGCGAGCGTTCGCCCAGCGCCACGCGCGTCGAGCACGTCGCTGCGGCGCCGCCCGCTGCGGGGTTGCGGCTGGTCCACGCCGCCATGCGCGCTGCTGGGCAGGCGGGGCACCAGAGCGTGCGATTCGCCACCCACCCGCTCGACGCCACCAAGGACGTCCTCCAGACCGCCGAGTCGATCGGGCACCTCCTCGCGCCGGCGACCACTCCCTGTTCACCGCTCATGACCGAGCGGGGGTTGTCTCGCCGCCTCGACACGCTCGACATCGACCTCGAGCGGTTCCATGCGGCGGCCAGGTCGGCAGGGGTGACGCTCAACGAGGCGTTCCTCGCCGCAGTCGGTCGAGGTGTGGCGGAGTACCACGAGCAGAACGACAGCGGTCTCGACCGGCTGCGGGTGACGATGCCGATCAGCATCCGTGACCCGGACGACCCGCTCGGCGGGAACCGTTTCGTCCCGGCCCGGTTCGAGTTGGGCGTCACCGGCACCGTCGCGGAGTCGGTGGCCCGGTCGAGAACGGCCGTGCGCGCCGCTCGAGACGAACCGAGTCTGGCGTTCACCGACCCACTCGCTGCAGTCCTGCGGCAACTGCCCGCTCCGGCGGCGGCGGAGGTCCTCGGTGCCATGTTGACCGGGGTCGACGTCGACGTCGTCGACGTCGCTGGGTTCGACCGACCGGCGTTCGTGGCCGGTTCTCGGATCGACCGCCTCTACGCCTTCGCCCCACCGACGGGCGCAGCGATGAGCGTCACGTTCCTCTCCCATCTCGATCATGCGTGCATCGGGATCGAGACCGATCGACGCGCGATCGAGGACCCCGAACAGATGGCGCGATGCCTCGAAGCCGGGTTCGATGCCATCGTCGCCGAGCCCTTCGACCCGACCTGACGGAGCGCCATGGACACGTCACAACCGGAGACCCATCTGACCGCCCTCGATGCCGCGTTCCTCGCGTTCGAGGGCGACCGCACTCCTGCCCACGTCGGGTCGGTCTGCTTCTTCGACGGTGCGCCGTTCCACGATGCCGACGGCCGATTCCGGATCGCAGAACTCCGGAGACGGATCGAGGCGCGGCTCCACCTCGTGCCGCGGTTGCGACAGATCCCCCTCTCCGGCCCCCTGGCACTCACCCGTCCGACGCTGGTGGACGACCCTGCGTTCGACATCGCCCATCACGTGAAGGTGCTCGAGGCCGGCGCGCCCGGCGACGACGCCAGCGTCCTGAGCCTTGCCGCCACCTTGCACATGGAGTTGCTCGATCGCTCCCGTCCGCTGTGGGAGCTCTGGTTCGTCGACGGTCTGGCTGACGGTCGGGTCGCGCTCATCGAGAAGATCCACCATGCGATCGTCGACGGTGTCTCCGGCGTCGAGGTCGCAACTGTGTTGCTCGACCTGCAGCCGGACGTCGAGGCCGCCGACCCGACACCGTGGACCCCTGCTCCGTTGCCCCGGCCCGTCGGTCGGCTCGCCGCGGAGATCTCCCAGAGCCTGCGTCCGCCGGTCGACGCGGTGACTGCGGCCATCGGCCGGCTGCTGCACCCCGTCTCGTCTGCGACCGATCTCGCCAGCGACCTCCTCGACATCCGCGACGGACTGTCGCAGCCGAAGCGTGCTCCCGAGAGCCCGCTGAACCAGGAGGTCGGGCATCGGCGAGAGCTGACCGTCGTCCGGCGACCGCTCGAGGCGGTTCGGGACTCCGCCCACGCCCACGATGCGACGGTGAACGACCTCGTGTTGTCCGCGGTGGGAGGCGGCCTCCGTCGGTGGCTCCGAGCCCGAGGCGACCTCCCGGACGATCCTGCCTTCGAGCTCCGGGCGCTGATCCCGGTGTCGATGCACACGAGCGACGGCGAGATCGGGAACCAGGTCGGGTCCCTGTTCGTTCCGATCCCGGTCGGGATCGACGACCCCGTCGCCCGGCTGCAGTCCATCGCGTCGGACCTGGCGGAGCGCAAGGCCGGGGGTGCGGCGCGTTCGTCGGCGATGCTCCTCCACGCCGTCGACCTCCTTCCCGCGGCGATCACGCGGACCATGAGCCTCGCCGTTCACCATCAGGGACTCGTCAACCTCGTGATCACCAATGTGCCGGGACCACCGTTCGCGCTCTACGCGATGGGAGCGGAGATGCTCGATGCCGTGCCGGTGGTGCCGCTTGCCGGGAACCTGGGCCTCTCGGTGGGCGTGCTGTCCTACAACGGTTCGCTCAACATCGGTCTCTTCGCCGATCCGGACGTCGTCCCGGACCTCGACGTGCTCCGCGATGGAATCGACGCCGAGTTCGACCTCGTCTGACCCGCCGGGTCAGTTGGGTGCGATCTCGGCTCCCATGCACAGCGCTGCGTTGCCGTCGTGGGGGCGGACACGCCACACGCACCCCGTCGACGCTTCGTCGGCGACGATCTCGACCGCCTCGGCCAGCCTGGCGGCGGTGGCGTCGTAGCCGAACTGGGGATGGTCTCCCGGCTCAGGGTCGAACAGCTTGATGTGTTCGGCCGTGGCGCGGGCGTCGTCGATCGGGACGAACACGAGTTGGCCCCACGCGTGGAACGCGAGGGCGGGTCGGCCGAGGAACGTGACGAGCGCGGGACGGCTGATCATGCCGATGTAGGCGTAGGAGGTCGAGGCGCCGTTGCGGTCGAGGAGTTCGGTCCCTGGATGGATCTGAGCGTCGTAGCGGAGCACGCGGTACCGCTCGCCGGCCTCGTGTCGTTCGAGGTCGGCGATCAACGACTCATCGGCAGCGGAGAGCGTGGGTCCGGCGGGCGGGGCAGTCGTCGTGGTCGTCGTCGTGGTGGGGGTCGACGGCGGTGACGGCGGGGGAGGAGGTGTTGTCAGTGGGGTGGTGGCTTCGGGCGCTGGCGTCGCCGGCGGGGCCGTCGTGGACGTGGTCGTGGGCGACGTGGTCGTGGTGACCGTGGTGGTCGTCGGGGCGGTGACCCCGGCAGAGAGCACCTCGATCAGGGTGTCGCCCGAGCGTGGCCCGGGATCCGGGCCGGCGGCGACCTCCGCCGTGGCGTCCGGTCGCAGCGCGAGCGCGGCGACGAGCCCCACGCCCACTCCGACGGCGATCCACACCGTGCGCCGCCTGTTCCTGTCCCACCGCATGGGTTCGAGTGTGGCGGACCTTCTCGCGCAGTGCGAGCACTTCGCGCATCTCCGTAGCCGCTCCGTGACGTTGCGTGGTGTCGCGCAGCGCGGAACGGCGGTTGTTGCGAAGTCAGCCGGGCTTGCGGGCGATGATCCGCCAGTTGAGATCGGCGATCTTCGCCTTCTCGGCGATCGTCCACGACTCGCCGCCGGTCTGGAGCAGGTCGAGCGACTCCTCGACCCACGGCGGCATGAGCCGCATGCGCTCGAGGGCGCGGACGGCGATCCGGACCCGCAGGATCAGGTCGCGCTTCTGCTCGCAGATCGGCCACGCCTCGCTCTTCGAGGGGGCGGAGAGCAGTACCTCGAAGCCGGCCCGTTCGAGTGCCGCGCACACGTCGGCCGGGTACATCGACTGGGTCGCCGCGAGCGTCGGCAGGAACGACTGGTGCAGCGCCACGTGCTCGGGATCGTTCCAGTCGAAGAACGGGGTGAGCAGGTACTCCGAGCAGGCGTAGCGCCCGCCGGGCTTGAGCACCCGGAACATCTCGGTGGCGTGGGCGTCGAGCTCGTCCTTCTTGAAGAACGGCCACACGGCCTGGAACGAGTACAGGCCGTCGAACGACTCGGACTCGTAGTCGAGCGGGTCGTGGTGGTTCCCGATCTCGTAATGGAGCCGGTCCGACATGTCGCACTCGGCGGCCCAGTCGATGGCGTTGCCGATCTGGTCGGGATCGATGTTGTACCCCGACACCTCACCGCCGGTCAGGGTCGCGAGGTGATGGGCGATCCGTCCGCGGCCACAGCCCATGTCGAGGAGGTGCGATGTTGCGGGCGACTCGAGCGCGAGGTCGTCGAGCAGGGCGCGCTCGCACAGGATCTGGTTCCCGTACAGTCCCTGGTCCCGGTCGAGCTGCGGCGGGATGTAGAGCTTCTCGAGGTCGAACACCGACAGCAGGTTGTTGAGGACCTTGTAGTACGCCGCCACCGCTGCGGTCTCGTCCTCGGTCTCGGTCTCCTCGCCGTCCTGCATGCGCTGGAAGAACCGGTACGCCTCGATGCAGGCGTCCTTGTCCTCGCGGGGCAGCGTCGCCAGCCGCTTCACGCCGTCCAGTGACGTCTTGATCCGGTACCAGTTCAGCATGGTGCTCAGTTCCTGTGGAGTGTGGCGGAGAGGTGGTGGGTGAGCGGGACGCCGACCGCAGCCATGCGGACGTCGTAGCGCAACACGTCCCCGTCGACGACCAGATCGCGCTCGACGATGGTGACCTCCTTCGCCGAGCCCGTCCCGGCGACCGTCGTCGACCGCAGCTCGATCCGGCCGTCGACGATGGTTCCTTCGTCGACCTCGACGATGCCGGTCGGGTGGGCGATCACCAACTCGACGAGCCCGGCACCCGGCGCACGGAAGTACCCGGTCTCGGCGTGGAGCGGGCGACCGTCGTCGGCGTGCTTGGTCCGCTGCGCGTACGCGAGGAACGGCTTGCCGACGTGGCCGATGGTGATGGTCTCGGTGTAGTCGAAGGGCTCGATGGTGGGGTACTCCCCGCGCCCGCCCCCGGTCCACGTGCCGAGGAGTGGAGCGAGCGCGTCGACGTCTGGGTGCAGTGCAGGGGCCATCACCGCAGTCTGGCTGGTCGTCGATGGCATCGCGCCACGTGGGCCAATACGGTGCGACGCATGGAACGCGGGGGATCCACGGTGGCGAGCGACGCAGCGGGGGAGGGCGGCGATCCCGCGTGTTGGTCCGAGCAGGTGTGTGACGCCTGCGGACAGATGACCGACGCCGGCGACACGCATCGTTGTCCTCGTCCGCTGAGCGCCGACGATGTCGAGTCGTTCGCCCGTGAGGGATTCCTGGGTGTTCCGGCGCTCGTCGGCCCCGACGACCTGGCCACGTTGCGGAGCGCGTGCGACGACGTCCTCGACGCCGGCGACTCGGACGGCGACCGCCTGCTCGGCGGCCTGATCCGGCAGGTGGTGCTTCCCCATCAGGCCCACCCGACCTTCGCCGACAACGCGGCGCTGTCGGCCGGCATCGACATCGCCAAGCAGCTCTTCGGCAAGGACGAGGCCATCCGGGTCTACGACCAGATCATCCACAAGCCGGCCGGCGACCCGAACACGACGCCGTGGCACCAGGACCAGTCCTACGTCGAGGAACCCTTCGCTCCTGCAGGATCACCGATCGGGGACAACGCTGCGATGTTCTGGGTCGCGCTCGACGACGTCGACGTCGCGACGAGCTGCATGCACTTCATCCCCGGAGTCCACCGCGAGCCCTTGCTCCCGCACCACGTCGCCGGCGGATCGCCCGACGACCCGGGTCGCATGCTGGCCATCACCGATCCGGAGACGCACTTCGACGTGGCGGCCACGGTGCCGGTCCCGCTCTCGGCCGGCGGTTGCACGATCCACGCCGCCGGTACGCCGCACATGACCCCGCCGAACACGAGCCCCGACCGTGACCGGCGGGCCTACATCTTCACGTTGGTCGCGTACTGACGTACCGGCGACTGGCGTGCCGGATCGTGGTGCGACGGACTACTTGATCAGCGGATCGCGGGGGAGTCCGAGGATGCGCTCACCGATCTGGTTGCGCTTGATCTCCGACGTGCCGCCGGCGATCGACATGCCGCGGTGCATCAGCACGAGCATGTTGCTCATGCCGCCGGCGCCGTCCATGAAGACGGAGTCGGGGCCGTTGAGTTCGGTGAGGATCGCTGCCGCCTCGTGTCCGATCTCGGAGAGAACGAGCTTGGTCATCGCACCCTCGGGGCCGGGCTCGCCGCCCGAGACCGCACGGTTGGCGGCCCGCAGGTTCAACAGACCCATGGCCTGGTGCTGTGCGATGTAACGACCGACCCGGCCGGCGCCGCCGGCGAGACGATCGGGGTTGGCGTCGAAGGGCGGGATGAGGCCGGCGCCGGGGAACGACATGCCGCCGTCGCCACTGCCGATGGAGACGGACTCGTTGCCGAGGGTCGAGCGAGCGACCGTCCAGCCGCCGTCGACGGGGCCGACGACGTCGTCGTCGGGCACGAACACGTCGTTGAAGAAGACCTCGTTGAACTCCGAGTTGCCGGAGGTCATCTTGAGCGGTCGGACCTCGACGCCGTCGGCGTGCATGTCGATGGCCATCATCGTGATGCCCTGGTGCTTGGGGAGATCGGGGTTGGTCCGCACGGTGGCGAAGCCCATGCCCGAGACGTGGGCGCCCGAGGTCCACACCTTCTGGCCGTTGACCAGCCAGCCGCCATCGACGCGGGTGGCCTTGGTCTTCACGCCGGCCGCATCGGAACCCGCGTCGGGCTCGGAGAACAGCTGGCACCAGATGACGTCCTGGTTCAGCGCAGGCTCGACCCAACGGTCGAGCTGGTCCTGGTTGCCGTGCTGGATGATCGTCAGGATGTTCCAGGCGGTGATGCCGTACGACGGGCGCTGGACGCCCGCAGCGGCGAATTCCTCCTGGATGACGAGCTGTTCGACGGCGCCGGCGGCCCGGCCGTAGGGCTTGGGCCACTGCGGCATGACGTAGCCGGTCTCGATGAGTTTGGTGCGCTGCTCGTCGGCCGGCAGGTCCTTGATCGACTCGGCGAACGCCCGGACCTCGGTCCGGATGGCCTCGGCCTCGGGCGGCAGCTCGATCGCCTTCGCTCGCTGGACCCCGTCGCGGACCAGGTCCGTGAGATCGCAGGCGGCGCCGTCGGCGTCGATGAAGTTGAGGAGGGTGGTGGCCCGGCGCATGAACAGGTGGGCGTCGTGCTCCCACGTGATGGCGATGCCGCCGTGCACCTGGGTCGACAGGTTGGCGCACAGGTCGGCTGCAGGGGCCGCGAGCGTGGCGGCGACGGCTGCGGCGTAGCGGCGCTGGTCGCCACCGGTCGAGGCGGCGCGAGCGGCGTCCCACACGGCGCTGGTGGCCATCTCGGTCGCGACGACCATGTTGGCGCAATGGTGCTTCACGCCCTGGAACATGGCGATCGGGCGGCCGAACTGCTGACGCTCGCGTGCGTAGTCAGCAGCCATCTCGGTGCATTCACGGGCCAGGCCGACGGCCTCGGCCGACAGGATGATGCGGGCGAGGTCGACGAGCGCGGTGCGGGCGCCGGTCAGGACCGTTGCCGCTGCGCCGTCGAACGTCACGCGCGACGAGCGTCGCGTCGGGTCGAGGTTCTGGGGAGTCTCGATCGAGACGCCGTCGCCGACGGTCACGACAGCGACGTCGTCGCCGGCAGGGACGAGGAGGACCGAGGCGAGGCCGCCGCCGAGCACGACCGCCGACCCGCTGACCGATCCGCTGTTGGCCGTGACCGAGCCGTCGACGGCGATGCCGGCGAGCGTCGAGCCGTCGGTGAGGCCGGGCAGGAGTTCCTTCTTGGTCGCATCGTCGCCGACATCGGCGAGGACCGCGCTGGCGATCACCGTGGGGACGAACGGACCGGGCGCAACGGCACGGCCGAGCGCCTCGACCACGACCACCAGTTCCTCGAGGCTGTAGCCGGAGCCGCCGTGCTCCTCCGCGACGTGGAGCCCGAGCCATCCGAGGTTCGCCAGGTCACTCCAGAACTCGGGGGCGGACTCGTCGGTCGCCTCGAGCAGGGAGCGGGCGGCGCCGCGCGCGTCTCGCTTGGTGAGGAAGTCGGTGGCGGTCTCCGCCAGCGACTGATGGTCTTCTGTGATCGCGATCGACATGGTCTGCGAGCCCCCCGGGCATTGGTGTACATGAGCGAATGAGTGCAGCATCTTGACCCAAGCGCGTCGGGCCGAGCGAGTGAGGGCTACCGTCCCCGGCGTGGACTGCGAAGCCATCACGTTCGACGTCGCCGATCAGGTCGCGACCATCACCCTCGATCGCCCCGAGGCGATGAACTCGTTCAACAGCCGGATGGCGAGCGAGCTCTCGTGGGCGTGGGAGACGATCCGTGAGGACGACGACATCCACGCGGTCGTGGTGCAGGCCAACGGCGACCGGGCCTTCTGCACCGGGGTCGACGTGCGGAGCCAGGAGTTCTGGTTCATGAAGTCCAACGTGTGGAACTCGTTCGACCCGGGGGCGACGCTGGGGCCCAAGTTCCATCACAAGGTGTGGAAGCCGGTGATCGTCGCCGTCCACGGGCTGTGCGCCGGCGGTGCGCAGTACTTCCTCAACGAAGCCGACATCATCATCTGCTCCGACGACGCCGAGTTCTTCGACCCCCACGCCAACGGCGGCATCGTGTCGGCGCTCGAACCCATCGGCATGCGTGCTCGTGGCGTTCCCCTCGGCGAGGTGTTGCGATGGGCGCTGATGGGCTCGGACGAGCGGATCACGCCGGAGACGGCGCTGCGGATCGGGCTGGTGTCCGAGGTCGTCGAGCGGGCCGAGCTCCGAGATCGGGCGCGGTCGATCGCCCTCAGCATCGCCGAGCGGAACCCGCGAGCGATCCAGGGCACTGTTCGCGCCATCTGGGAGTCGCTCGACATGCCGCGCACGACGGCGCTGCAGAACGGGTTGGCCTACGCCCACATCGGGAACGAAGGCGAAGGCGTGACCCCGGTCCGCAGGGACGAACCGCCGACCTACCGCTGAGCGCCGGCTCGCGGGGCCAGGTCGGCCTGCAGCGTCCGCTGTTCGCTGTCGCGGATCCACTGCGGGATCGACATCGCACGCCGGCCGACGGTGTCGAACGCCAGGCTCACCGTCTCGAAGCTCGTCAGCAGGTCGCCGGTCTCGAGATCGAAGGCCCACTGGATCCGGTGCGTCGTCTTGTCGTGCATCTCGATCAGCGCGCCGAAGCTCTGGATCAGGTCACCGCGGTCGGGGAGTCGAGGCGACGCCATCCGCGTCTCCATCGACGCCCAGCCCATCTTCTCGCCGTTCGGTCCGTCGTGGAGGGCGTCGCCTCGCGGGCCACCCCCGACGGGGACGCCGGCCCAGGTCAGCATGGGAGCGAACTCGGGGATGTAGTGGCCGTCGGCGTCGCACTCGTCGCCGTCCACTCGCCGTGGCTCCCGCATCTCGAGCCCGCGTGCGCGGACCTCGTCGAGCGTGGGGGCGGTGTGCATCGGGTCGGCGTCGAGGTCGATCGAGCGGCTGCCCCCGTGGGCCGGGATGTCGATGATCGTGGCCTGCTCGACGGCCTCCGTCGGGAAGGCGGTGCCGTCCGGACGGGAGAGGCCGTGCACGAACGTCGCCGCGAGCGAGTCGTCGTCGGTGTTCACGAGCTCGTGGTAGATCCGGAGCAGGTCGGGCCGCGTCTCGATCACGCCGCTGCGGACCGCCAGGCGGGCGCCCAGCAACTGCTCGCGGTGGTGACGGGTGTAGACGTCGGTGAGCGCCACCTCGGCGGTGTCCAGGCCGAGCCCACGCACGACGGCCTTGGTGGCTCGCTGGGCGTTGGTGCCGTAGAACCGCACGTTCATGTGGCCCAGATGGTCGATCTGGTCGTCGGTGACCGTGCTGGTGTGGGTGACCGGGAGCTCCGTCATCCGCTGAGGATGCTCTGATCTTGACCCGCGGGTCAAGATGACGGGTCAGCGCGGAACGACGGTGTACTGGAACCGCCGGCGGAACTCGGGTGTCGACGAGATACGTCGGATCGCCTCGAAGCGGTTCATCTCGCCCTGATCGAGCAGACGCACCAATTGTCGGCGGCCGACGAGATCGAGTTCCCGGCCCAGCAGTCGTTGATGGGTCGCAGCGACGAACCGCTCGTTCGAGAGGCTTCCGTCGAGCGGCGTGAGCGCGGGCGACAGTCCGAGCCGTTCGGCGATCGTCTCCGCCGGCATGCCCTTGGCGTGTGCCTTCAGCAGGGTCCGCGCCACGGCGGCATCGGGCTCCTGGTCGGTGAGCGCACGGTAGAGGCGCAACATGTCGGCCTCGCCGGCCGTCACCATGCGCTCGCCGGCATCGACGGTCGAGTCCGTGCTCCTCGGCGACCACCGCCGCGGTCGGAACGGCCAGCGCGACGGTGGTCCGGGCGGCGTGGTCGTGGGCGGGGCGGTCGTCGTCGTCGGGGGGACGGTCGTGGTGGTGGGTGGCGCGGTCGTGGTGGTGGTGGGTGGCGCGGTCGTGGTGGTGGTGGGTGGCGCCGTGGTCGTCGTCGGCGGTGTCGTGGTGGTCTCCAGGAACGGGACGGGCGTGAACTCGCCGCCGAGGATCTCGGTGTGGCTTGCGCCCAGCACGCCGTCGATCAGCGTCGCGAAGACCGAGCGGTAGTCGATCTCGTGGGTCAGGTTGCCGTCGGCCGTGAGCGATGTCAGCGACGGCAGCGATCCGTGGAAGCCGCCGGCGATGGGTCGTCCGACGGCGATCATGGCGTTGCCGGCGCCGTGGTCGGTTCCGGCGCCGCCGTTGGCGCCGACGCGACGGCCGAACTCCGAGATGCAGACGAGGGTGACGTCGTCGGCGACGTCGGCACCCAGCGTCTGGAAGAACAGGTCGATGCCCTCGTCGAGCTCGGCCATGCGGTTGCCGTGCATCTCCGTCTGGTTGGTGTGCGAGTCGTAGGGCCCGTGCCGAACCGTGAGGACCCGGGCGCCGAGACCGGCGTTGACGAGGTTGGCGCAGAGTTGGAGCTCGCCGGCGAACGACGAGCCGGAGAACGAACTCGCATACGACGGGCGCAGCGAGTCGGCCGAGCCGAGCATGCCGGCAGTGGCGCCGGCGACGCGGTCGGCGAGCGCCCCGTGTCCGGTCGGGATCTCGCCCCACTGCTCGATCGCGCCGTCGAGTGGCGCGGCCCAGGAGCGCCGCTTGGGGACCCGGTCGATCTTCCACGGCAACGTGATGGCCGAGCGTGTCTCGCCGTGTGCGATGAGCGGGACCCGGTCGCCGATGGCGATGGCACCGAAGGGTCCGGCACCGGTCTGGTCGAGGTAGCGACCGACCCAGCCTGTGCGGGAGAACTGTGAGGCAGGACCGCCGTGCTGGAAGTCGGCCATGGCCGAGAAGTGGCTGAGGTCCCGTCGCGGGTTGCCCACGCCGTCGATGATCGCCACGTCGCCGGCGTCGTATCGAGCCTTCAACCGGGTCAGCGCCGGATGGAATGCCCGCTGGCCGTTGATCGGCAGGGAGTTGGCCTCGGAGAACGCGAGGGCGCCGCGAGCGTCGTGGTAGCTGCCGTTGCTGATGGGCGGGACCATGTGGAGCCCGTCGTTCCCGCCGTCGAGCACCACCAAGACGAGGGTGCCGCGGTTCCCGGCCGTGCCGGTGGGTATCGCTGTCGATGCGCCGGCGGATTCGGTGATCCAGTTCGGCAACATGCTGATGCCGATGCCAGCGGCGGCGGCCTGCAGGAAGTGCCGCCGGGACAGCGACAGTGCGTCGGTGGGGGCGGGGAGCGACAGTGCGGTCCGGAGTTCGGACATGGTGGGGTCGATGCTGCTCATGCGAGTGCGAACTCCGGGGAGAGGAGGCTCATGGTGAGGAGGCCGCGCCGTTCGAGCCACTTCTCGTCGGCCCGTGTCTGGCTGACGAACGAGGCGAGCGTGACGCGGGTCGCCTGCGACGGCGCCGTGACGCCCATCGTGGTGAGGGCGGTCATGACCGCGTCGTCGACGGTCCGCGACTCGCTTCCTGCGAGGAGGCCGGCGTCGGCGCCGACCTGGCCGACGCGGTCGGCGAAGCGAGAGCGCGCCCAGAAGGTCGACGTGGCGACGTAGCCCTCGTTCTGGGGCCAGCCGTCCACGTTCGGCGGCATGAACGGACGCTGACCCATGTCGGGGAGGTACCACTCGGCATGGATCTGCGAGGCCGGGAGTCCGGTGTGGATGCCGGCGGCCACGGCGAGTTCGATCGGGGACCGGAGCAGGCCGTTGCGGCACTGGTCGGACCGGAACTCGGGGTGCAGGAAGATGGCCCGGACGAGGGGCAACAGCTCGAGGTCGGCAGCGTCGAAGGTCGCCGCGAGCGAGTCGACGATCGCGTCGCTCGGGTCGGGATACGCGAAGAACGACCACAGCCGACGGGCCAGATGACGAGCGGCGATCATGCGCGTCGGTCCGTTGAGGATGTGGTCGATGATCGCCGGTCCGTCCCAGTTCTTGGTCACGCCCATGAAGGTCTTGTCGCCCTCGTCGTGATGCGTTGGGAGGAAGTAGTAGCTCTGGTCTCCGTCGTCGCCCTCGCGGACGCGATACCCGGTGAAGGCCCGGGCCGCGGCTCGCACGTCGTCCTCGGTGTAGTTCCCGACGCCGAGGCAGAACAGCTCCATGAGCTCTCGGGCGAAGTTCTCGTTCGGGCTCCACCGGTGGCTCGACTTGCCGTCGAGGTAGATCAACATCGCGGGATCGATGGCCACGGCGTCGACGAGTTCGTCGTAGCGGCCGAGGCCCGACCGCTGGAACAGCACGTGCTGGTCGAGGATCGGTCCGAGACGCACGCCTGATGCCGACGACGTGAGATGTCCGTGCCAGAACAGGGTCATCTTCTCGACGATCGGTGTCGCCGTCGTCGCGCACCGGTCGAGCCAGTGGTGCACCATCGGGACGTAGTCGCCCGACCAGTCGGTGGTCGCGGCCGGCGCACGAGCGACCGTGGGCAGTCCTGCGGCCGGGTCGGGTGCGCCGCTCAGGTCGAGGACCGCGTCGACCGCCTGTTCCCAGTCGAGGCCGACGAGCGCGTCGACGTCTGCGGTCCTCGCTCCGAACCCGGAGCGCCGGAGGAGATGTTCGATGTCGCCACGGTCTGCTGCCTCACCCACAGTTGGTCCTTCGGCACGGGGGCCGGGAATCTGGAGCGAATCATCCAGATGGGCGATTGGTCCGAATAGTTCTCGTGACCTTCGACCTGGACACCTACAAGCGCATCACCGGACGCCTCGATCTCGACGGCATCGACTTCGACACGTTCCGCGATGCTCCGCTGTCGCCCGAGCACCTCCGATGCGTGCGGTTCATGCACGACGTCGAGATGCACACCTCGTGCTATCTCCGGAACCTGCTCAACACCAAGGCCCACCACGACCCCGAGGTCACGACGTTCCTCACGATGTGGAACTTCGAGGAGTACTGGCACGGTGAGGCACTCGCCCGTGTCCTCGAAGCCCACGGTGAGGTCGCCGGCGAGGCTCGGGTCGGGACCATGCGCCAGCGGCTCGGCTGGCGCATCACGACGAGCCCGATCCTGTGGATGGGGTTCTCCGCCGCGACGAAGCACTTCCTGGCCGTGCACATGACCTTCGGCGTGATCAACGAGTGGACGACGCAGGGCGGGTACTCCCGGCTGTTGCAGCTGGCCGATCACCCCACGCTGACCGAACTGCTCAAGCGGATCATGAAGCAGGAAGGCCGCCACATCGACTACTACCGCCAGACCGCGATCGAGCATCTCGACGGCAGCAAGGCTGCTCAGCGGACCACCCGTTGGATGATCAAGGCGTTGTGGAGCCCTGTGGGCGCTGGCGTCATGCCGCATGAGGAGACCGTCCATCTCGTCGACACCCTCTTCGGCGGTCCCGATGGCCGTGCGGTCGTCGAGCGGATCGATCGGCGGATCGACCGTCTCCCCGGACTCGAGGGACTCGGCCTCATGGCCGGCGCCTCACAGGCGTACGGGAGTCCGACGTCGCTGGACGCCGTCCGCGGGTCAGGCGTCGGCGTCGGGACGGCAGCTCCGGCACCAGCCGGTCAGCGCGACGTGGTCTGGGTCGAGGCGGAAGCCAGTTGACGCGTCGAGCCGTTGCCGGACCTCGTCGAGGAGGTCGGGCGGCGCGTCGATGATGTCGCCACAGTCCCGACACAGCAGGTGCAGGTGGGCGCGGTCGGTGTCGATGAGGTGATAGCGAGCGGCGCCGTGGGGCAGGTGGACGTGGGCGACGATCCCGGCCTTCACCAGCGACTCGAGCGTCCGGTACACGGTCGCCCGATGCGTCGACGAGGCATCGCCCTCCATCCGGTCGGCGATGTCTTCGGCGCAGAGATGGTCGTCGTTCTCGGCGAGGATCTCGATCAGAGCGGTCCGGGCCTTGGTGACGCGCTCGCCGTCGAGACGGAGACGGTCGATGGCGGCGTCGATGCGCTCGCGTGCGCTGGTGGGGCTCATCGGACCACGGTGGCCGGGTCGAAGCCGAACGGGAGCTCGAGGCGGTTGGCCTCCATGAGCGCCCGGTCGCCGAGGATGTCGGCGGTGTTCCCGTCGGCGACGATCGCCCCGTCGTTCATCACCAGCGCCCGGGGGCACAGCTCGAGGGCGTAGGGGAGGTCGTGGGTGACCATGAGGATCGTCTGGTCCAGGCTGCGCAGGATCTCTGCGAGTTCGCGACGGCTGGCCGGGTCGAGGTTGGACGACGGCTCGTCGAGCACGAGGACGTCGGGCTGCATCGCGAGCACGGTCGCCACCGCGACCCGTCGGCGTTGGCCGAAGCTCAGGTGGTGGGGCGATCGGTCGGCGAGGTCGGCCATCCCGACAGCGTCGAGGGCGTCGTGCACACGCCGGCCGAGTTCGTCACCCCGGAGTCCGAGATTCGCCGGGCCGAAGGCCACGTCCTCGCGGACCGTGGGCATGAAGAGTTGGTCGTCGGGGTCCTGGAACACGAGGCCCACGCGCCGGCGGATCTCCTTGAGGGAGGACTTGGCCACCGTGGTGCCCGCCACGCGCACCGATCCGTGTCCGGGGAGGTGGATCCCGTTGAGGTGCAGGACCAGCGTCGTCTTCCCGGCGCCGTTCGGCCCGAGGATGGCGACGCGTTCGCCGCCGTCGACTCGGAAGTCGACACCGAACAGGGCCTGGTGGCCGTCGGGGTAGGCGTAGGCGAGGGATTCGACCTCGAGCGCAGGCGCCGTCATGTCTGGACCATCCACGCGCCGGCGGCGACGAAGCATGCGGCGGTGGGCAACGCTGCGGCCGTGAGCCACTCGCGTCGGGACGCTGCGTCGTCGGCCATGCGCGGCATCGACCCGTCGAAGCCGCGCGACAACATGGCGAGGTAGACGCGCTCACCCCGCTCGTACGACCGGACGAAGAGCGTGCCCGCCGAGTGGGCGATCGCCCGGATCTGCCAGATCCAGCGGGGGTCGTGTCCCCGGGATTCCCGGGCGATCTTCATGCGGTGGGTCTCGCCGGCGATGACCTCGGCGTAGCGGACCATGAACGAGGTGATCGCGGTGAATGCTCGCGGCGCGTGGAGGCGGTCGAGGCCGGCGATGAGGTCGGGGAGCGACGTGGTGCCGGTGAGGATCACGCTGGTCGCGACGCCGAGCGTTCCCTTGGCGACGATGTTCCACGCGGCCCAGAGTCCGTCGATCGACAGCGACCACCAGCCGTCACCGATCTGTTCACCGCCGGCGAAGAACGGCAAGAAGAACGCGAACGCGAGGAACGGCGTGTCGATGGTGAGCCGACGGACGACCAGCCCGAGCGGGAGCGATGCGGCCCTGGCGAGGACCAGGAGTACCACGGCGTAGATGCCGAACGCCCAGATCTGCTCGCGCGGCGTGGCGACGACGACGAACACGAAGGCGAGGGCTGCCGCGAGCTTGCACTGCGGGCGGAGTCGGTGGATGAGCGAGTCGCCGGGGACGTGGAGCGACGAGGCGTGGGCGCCGGCCATCAGGCGGTCGTGGCCGGCTCGTGGTCCGTGTCGGCCTGGTCGGTGCGTAACACCCGGAGGACGCCGAACACCGCCGTCCCGAGGCCGAAGGTGACCAGGATGCCGATGACACCGGAGATGGCTCCCGAGCGGCTGTCGTCGTTTCCGTCGATCCCGTAGTCGGCCAGAGGACTGTCGGACGTCGCCGAGTCGTTCGCGGCGTCGGCGAAGCCCTCGTCGATCGCCACCCGTTCGAGACCGTCGGGCTCGCTGCTCGCGAAGGGGGAGACGAACAACCCGAGCGCCACCGCGAGGAGGAGGCCGGCGACGACGAAGATGCGGACGTTGGTGCCCATCACGCCGCCACGTCGGGCTCGGCGGCGGGGGAGGTGCGGAGATCGAGTCGGGTGACGAGCGCCGTCGCTCCGTGGACGAGGTCAGGACGGGTCCCGACGACTGCGCTCACGACCGCCGCGGTGATGGCGGCCTCACCGATGCCGATCAGCACGTGTGTCCCGACCATCGCCACGAGCACCGACCGGAAGTCGAGGTCGATGGTGCCACCGATGCCGAAGAGCAGGGCGAACGTCGCCGCGGCGACGGGAACGGAGAGCGCGGCGCCGATGGCGGACGAGGCGACGACTCCGCTCTTCGCCTTCGGGAGCAGGGTGCGAGCCAGGACGAAGGCGCCGTATCCGATCACGACCGGCACGATGGCCATCAGGATCACGTTGATCCCGTAGGCGCTCAGGCCGCCGTCGGCGAAGAGGAGCGCCTGCACGAACAGGACGATCGACAGACAGACGATCGCGACCCATGGCCCGACGAGCACCGCGGCGAGCGCTCCGCCGATGAGGTGCCCGCTGGTGCCGCTGGCGACCGGGAAGTTGATCAACTGCAGGGCGAAGATGAACGCGGCGACGAGGCCGGCCATGGGTGCCAGTCGGTCGGAGAGGTCGTCGGCGGCCTTACGGAGGCCGACAGCGATCGTTCCTGCGCTGAACACGCCAGCGCCGACCGACGTCGTAGCGTCGAAGAAACCGTCCGGGACGTGCACCGGGACGACGATATCGCCGACGGATCCCAGATGCGACCGAGTTGCATGTGGAAGTTCGCCCTCCTTCGGGGGACTTGTCCGACATGACAGGGTGCGGCGATGACCGAACCAGCACCTCGCCCGTGGCTCGCTGCTCTGGAGGGGTACTACGGCCGACCGCTCGACCCCGCGGAACGGATCGATCTGGTCCGGTGGTTGGCCACGGTCGGCTACGACGCCTACGTCCACGCACCGAAGAACGACCCCTACCAGCGCGACCAGTGGCGTGATGCGTACCCGGACGACGCGCTCGCCGGGCTGGCCGAGGTCTCGAAGGCCTGCCGTGATGCCGGGCTCGGGTTCGGGCTGACGATCTCGCCGGGTCTCGACTGGGAGATCGGGTCGTCGTCGGACGTCGACGACCTGGTCGCGAAGGTCGAGTCGTTGCTGCCGGTCGGCCTCGACGTGATCGGGATCGCCTGGGACGACACGCCGGGTGCAGGCGAGGCGCTCGGTCGGGACCACGCGGCTGCCGTGGCCACGGTGGCCGACCGTGTCGGGAGGAGCGGCGTGCGTTGGTTCACGTGCCCCGTCGACTACGCGGTCTCGGCGCCGACGCCGTACCTGGCGGCCTTCGCCGAGGCGCTGGGCGACGGCATCGAGATCATGTGGACCGGCCCGAGCGTGGTCACCGCCGATCTCGCGCCCGAGCCGGCCCGGTCGCTCGCGGCATCGCTGGGCCGTCCGGTGTTGTTCGCGGAGAACTTCCCGGTGAACGACGTGGGCATGTCACCCGCACTGCATCTGGGCCCGTATCCGCATCGGGCGTCCGAAGCGATGGCGGCCGTCACCGGAAACATCGTGAACTTCATGTCGCGGCCCCTGGCCAGTCGGGTCGGTCTCGAACTCGCCGCCCGGGCATGGCTCGACCCCACCGAGGACCGCGCCGTCGCGTGGAGCGAAGTCGTCGAGGGCACGCCCGGTCTCGCTCCGCTGGCGCGGGCGTGTCGTGCGTGGCTCGACGAACCCGGACCCGATCCGGAATTGGTCGCCTGGGCCGAGGCGGCGGGCCCGGACGACCGTCGACTCCACGACTTCCTCGACGTCGGATGTCGCGACGGTCTCGCGCCAGCGCTCGCCGCGGAGGTCGAGCCATGGCTCGAGGCCTGGGACCGGGAAGCGGCGGTGATGCGGCGAGCGCTGGCGATCCTCGAGGTGGACGTCGAGCCGACGTTCGAGTCGGTGGCGACGCTGGCGCTCGCCTGGCGGGCAGCACAGGCCGAACGGCGGCAGGTCTTCGGGACGCGATTCGCGATCTATCCGTCCACACTCCGGCGCGACGGCGACTTCCTGGCCCGAGCCGACGCGATCGTGCGCGAGCCCAACCTCACCGACCTGTTGGTCGACCGGGTGCTCGGGGTCAGCTGAGGATGTCGGTGAGGTCGATCACCGCGAGCACGGTCAACAGCACGATGACCGTGCAGTTGAGTGCGGTGATCGGCCACTTCCAACGGTGATCCGAGCGATGGAAGCGCCGGATGCTCGCGATGTTGAACCCGATGGCGATGACGCCGACGGCGAGGCCGATGCCGGGGCCGACGCCACCGGCGAGTCCGAACAGCGGGAGCATCCACGGGAACACGACGTAGGCCAGCGTGCAGCGCACGGCCGAGATGAGGATCGACGTGCTGAACGCCCGATTCGCATCGTCGGCGGAGACCGTCGATGTCGTGGGCAGCGTCTCCGCCGCCGTGGTCGTCTGGGTCGTCGTCACGGGCACGATTGTTGCCGTTGGGACGGAGTTGCGTCCAACCACCCCACCGCCGGTCAGACGAGGGGACGGGCGGTCGGCGGGATCGGTGCCGGCAGTGCCGAGGAGCCCATGAGGTGCTCGTCGACGGCAGCCGCGCACGCACGACCTTCGGCGATCGCCCACACGATGAGGCTCTGGCCCCGGCCCATGTCGCCGCAGACGTAGACGTCGTCGACGTTGGTGGCGTAGGAGTCGTCGCGTGCGACGTTGCTGCGCTCGTCACGATCGACGCCGAAGCTGTCGGCCAGCGGGTTGTCGGGACCGGTGAAGCCCATGGCCAGGAGGACCAGGTCGCACTCGAGCTCGAAGTCGGAACCTTCGACCTTGGTGAAGCGACCGTCGATCATCTCGACCTCGTGGGCCTTCAGTGCCTTGACGTTGCCGTTGCCGTCGTCGACGAACTGCTCGGTGTTGACCGAGTAGACGCGCTCGCCACCCTCCTCGTGGGCCGAGGTGACCTTGTAGGTCATCGGGAACGTCGGCCACGGGTTGGCGTCGCTGCGCTCCTCGGGCGGACGGGGCATGATCTCGAACTGGTGGACCGACACCGCACCCTGGCGGTGCGACGTGCCGAGGCAGTCGGCGCCGGTGTCGCCACCACCGATGATGACGACCTTCTTGCCCTTGGCCGAGATCGGCACCTCGTCGACGGCCATGTCGCCCTCCTGGGCCCGGTTGGCCCACGGGAGGAACTCCATCGCCTGGTGGATGCCGGAGAGCTCGCGGCCCGGGATCGGCAGGTCGCGCGCCTGGGTGGCGCCACCGGCGAGGACGACGGCGTCGAACTCGGCGGTGAGATCGTCGGCGGCGACGTCGACACCGACGTCGGCGTTCACGCGGAACTCGGTTCCCTCGGCGCGCATCTGGTCGAGGCGCCGGTCGATGTGGCGCTTCTCCATCTTGAACTCGGGGATGCCGTAGCGGAGCAGGCCGCCGATGCGGTCGGCCCGCTCGAACACGACGACGTCGTGGCCGGCGCGGGTCAGCTGCTGAGCAGCGGCGAGGCCGGCGGGGCCGGAGCCGACCACCGCGACCTTCTTGCCGGTCTTCTTCGAGGGGAGGACGGGGGCGACCCATCCCTCCTCGAAGCCGCGGTCGATGATCTCGACCTCGACCTGCTTGATCGTGACCGGATCCTGGTTGATGCCGAGCACGCACGCGCCCTCGCACGGGGCGGGGCACAGGCGCCCGGTGAACTCCGGGAAGTTGTTGGTCGCATGCAGTCGCTCGAGCGCGTCCCGCCAGTGATCCCGGTAGACGAGATCGTTCCAGTCGGGGATGAGGTTGCCGAGCGGACATCCGTTGTTGCAGAACGGGATGCCGCAGTCCATGCAGCGCGAGGCCTGTGTCTGGAGGTGGTCCTCGGGGAAGTCCTCGTAGACCTCTTTCCAGTCGTGGACCCGAACGGGGATCAACCGGCGCTTGGGGAGTTCGCGGTCGTGCTTCAGAAAGCCCTTGATGTCTGCCATCGTCTTCGTCTCCGTCTCTCTGCGGCTCAGACCGCGGCCGAGGCCATGATCGCTTCGTTCACGTCGAGGCCCTCGGCCTCGGCTCGGGCCTGGGCCTCGAGCACGCGCTTGTAGTCCTTGGGCATGACCTTCTTGAAGTGGCGCACGTTCGAGTGCCACCGGTCGAGGATCCGTTGCCCCACGGCCGAGTTGGTCTCGGTCACGTGCTCGCGGACCTGCAGGCGCAGCCAGTCCTGGTCCTCTTCCGAGAGCGGGTCGAGGTCGACCATCTCGTTGTTGAGGTTGCGGTGGAACACGTCGTCGGGGTCCCACACGTAGGCGATGCCACCCGACATGCCGGCACCGAAGTTCCGACCCGTCGGTCCGAGGACCACGGCCTTGCCGCCGGTCATGTACTCGCAGGCGTGATCGCCCACGCCCTCGACCACGGCGACGGCACCCGAGTTGCGCACGCAGAATCGCTCGCCCACGACGCCGCGGACGAAGACCTCGCCGCGTGTCGCTCCGTAGAGGATGACGTTGCCCGCGATGATGTTGTCCTCGGCGACGAGTTGGGGATGGCTCTCCTCGGGCGGCCGGATCGTGATCCGTCCTCCGGAGAGGCCCTTGCCGAGGTAGTCGTTGGTGTCGCCGTAGAGGCGGATGTTGACGCCTGCAGGCAGGAACGCGCCGAGGCTCTGGCCGGCCGAACCGAAGAACGTGATGTTGATCGAGCCTTCGGGAAGGCCTGCCTCACCGTGGATCTTGGTGATCTCGTGGCCGAGCATCGTGCCCACGGTCCGGTTGAGGTTGCGGATCGGGAGCTGCACCGAGATGGGATCGCCACCACCGATCGTCTCCCGGGCGAGGTCGATGAGCTCGTTGTCGAGCGCATCCTCGAGGCCGTGCTCCTGAGGCTGGCTGCAGAAGCGGTCCTGCGGCCAGGGGGTCTCGGGGACGTGCAGGATCTTCGACAGGTCGAGGCCGTCGGCCTTCCAGTGCTCGATGGCCTGCGTCGTGTCGAGCGCGTCGACCCGGCCGATGGCTTCCTCGAGCGTGCGGAAGCCCAACGCCGCCAGGTGCTCGCGCACCTCTTCGGCGATGTACTCCATGAAGTTGACGACGTGGTCGGCCTGGCCGTTGAACCGTTCGCGCAGCTGCGGGTTCTGGGTGGCGACGCCGACGGGGCAGGTGTCGAGGTGACAGACGCGCATCATGATGCAGCCCATGACCACCAGCGGAGCGGTGGCGAAGCCGAACTCCTCGGCCCCGAGCAGGGCGGCGATCACGACGTCGCGACCGGTCTTGAGCTGACCGTCGGTCTGGACGACGATGCGGTCGCGGAGACCGTTGATCATCAGCGTCTGCTGGGTCTCGGCCAGGCCGAGCTCCCACGGGGTGCCCGCGTGCTTCAGCGAGTTGAGCGGCGAGGCGCCGGTGCCGCCGTCGTGCCCGGAGATGAGCACCACGTCGGCCTTGGCCTTCGACACGCCGGCAGCGACCGTTCCCACGCCGACCTCGGACACCAGCTTCACGTGGATGCGGGCGCTCGGGTTGGCGTTCTTGAGGTCGTGGATCAGCTGCTTGAGATCCTCGATCGAATAGATGTCGTGGTGCGGCGGGGGCGAGATGAGCCCCACGCCCGGGGTGCTGTACCGGGTCTTGGCGATCCAGGGCCACACCTTCTGGCCGGGCAGCTGGCCGCCCTCACCGGGCTTGGCGCCCTGGGCCATCTTGATCTGGATGTCGTCGCTGTTGGTCAGGTAGTTCGCGGTGACGCCGAAACGACCCGAGGCGACCTGCTTGATCGACGACCGCTTCGAGTCGCCGTTGGGCATCGGCACGAAGCGCTCGATGTCCTCGCCGCCCTCACCGGTGTTCGACTTGGCGCCGAGCCGGTTCATGGCGATGGCGAGGGTCGTGTGGGCTTCCTCGGAGATCGAGCCGTACGACATGGCGCCGGTCGAGAAGCGCTTGACGATCGATGCGACCGACTCGACCTCCTCGAGCGGGACGGGCTCGCGGCCGCCGTTGGCGGGGTCGCGGAACTCGAACAGTCCGCGGAGCGTCGCCAGCTTCTTCGACTGGTCGTCGATGCGGCGCGTGTACTCCTTGAAGATCTCGTACTTGCCCGAGCGCGTGGCGTGCTGGAGCTTGTAGACGGTCTCCGGGTTGAAGAGGTGATGTTCCCCCTCGCGGCGCCATTGGTACTCGCCGCCCATCCACAGATCGCGGTGCGCGACCTCGGACGGGCGGTCGAGGTAGGCGAACTCGTGGCGACGACGGACCTCTTCGGCGAGCACGTCGAGGTCGACGCCGCCGAGCTTGCTCGTGGTGCCGGTGAAGTACTGGTCGACGATGTCCTGGCCGAGACCGACGGCTTCGAAGATCTGGGCGCCGGTGTACGAGGCGACCGTCGAGATGCCCATCTTGGACATGATCTTGAGGACGCCCTTGGTGCACGCCTTCACGTAGTTGCGGTGCGCCTTCTCGTTCGAGACGCCCTTGATGAAGTCGCCGGCGATGAGATCGTCGATCGTCTCGAACGCCAGGTAGGGGTTGATGGCGCCGGCGCCGTAGCCACACAGGAGCGCCATGTGGTGCACCTCGCGGGCGTCGCCGCATTCGACGACGAGGCCGACCTTGGTGCGGCTCTTCTCGCGGACGAGGTGGTGGTGCACGGCCGCGGTGAGCAGCAGCGACGGGATGGGAGCGAGCTCGGCGCTCGAGTGCCGGTCCGAGAGGATGATGACCTTGGCGCCGTCGGCGATGGCGGCGGACACCTTGGTGTTGACGTCGGCGATGGCCTGGCGCATGCCGGCACCACCCTCGGCGACGGGGTAGAGGCCGTCGATGGCGAAGGGCTTGAAGTGCTCCATGTCGCCGTCGTCGTTGATGTAGAGGATCTTGGCCAGTTCCTCGTTGGTGAGGATCGGCGTCGGCAGCTCGATCTGCTTGCACGAGCTCGGCTGCGGGTCGAGGAGGTTGCCCTCGGGGCCGATCGTCGAGGCCATCGACGTGACCATCTCTTCACGGATGGCGTCGAGCGGCGGGTTCGTGACCTGCGCGAACTGCTGCTTGAAGTAGTCGAAGAGCAGGCGTGAGCGGTCGGAGAGGACGGCCACCGGGGTGTCGGTGCCCATCGAGCCGATCGGCTCGGCACCGTTCTGCGCCATCGGGCCGAGGAGGATCTTCATCTCCTCCTGCGTGTAGCCGAACACGCGCTGGTGCTTGACGACCGACGAGTGCTGCGGGGTGAGCAGGAAGCGGGGCGGGAGGTCGTCGAGACGCACCAGGCCGTCGTGGAGCCAGTCCTCGTAGGGCTCCTGGCGGGCGAGGCCTTCCTTGACCTCCTCGTCCTCGACGATGCGGCCCTGGGCCGTGTCGACGAGGAACATCTTCCCGGGCTGGAGGCGACCCTTGCGGATCACCTTGCTCTGGTCGATGTCGAGCACACCGACCTCGGAGGCCATGACCACCAGGCCGTCCTCGGTGACCCAGTAGCGGCTGGGGCGCAGGCCGTTGCGGTCGAGCACCGCCCCCATGACGGTGCCGTCGGTGAACGCGATCGACGCCGGGCCGTCCCACGGCTCCATGAGCGACGAGTGGTATTGGTAGAACGCCCGCTTCCAGTCGGGCATGGTCTCGTGGTTCTCCCAGGCTTCCGGGATCATCATGAGGACGGCGTGGGGGAGCGAACGTCCACCGAGGTGGAGCAGCTCGAGGCACTCGTCGAAGCGGGCGGTGTCAGAGGCCCCGGCCGTCATGATCGGGTAGGCGTGCTCGAGCGACTCGCCGAAGAGTGGCGACTCGAGGCTGCCCTCACGGGCGCGGAGCCAGTTCTCGTTGCCCTGGACCGTGTTGATCTCGCCGTTGTGGGCGACGATCCGGTACGGGTGGGCGAGGGGCCACGAGGGGAACGTGTTGGTCGAGAAGCGCGAGTGGACCAGCGCCAGCGCACTCTCGAACCGCTCGTCGGCGAGGTCGGGGAAGTAGGGGCCGACCTGCTCGGACGTGAGCATGCCCTTGTAGACGATCGTCCGTGACGACAGCGACGGGAAGTAGATGGTCTCCTCGGCGTCGACCTCGTGTTCGATGCGCTTGCGCAGCACGAAGGCCTTGCGGTCGAGGTCGATGCCGGTGCTGCCGTCGACGGCTTCGACGAACAGTTGACGGAACCGCGGCTCGGCGTCGAGGGCCATCGAGCCGATCATCGAGTTGTCGACGGGGACGTCACGCCAGCCCAGGACGGTCAGGCCCTCGGCGTCGGCGAGCTTGGCGATCTCGGCCACCGCGGCGTCGGCATCGGCCTCGTCCCGGGGGAGGAAGGCGATGCCGGCGGCGTACGCGCCTTCTGCGGGGAGGTCGAAGTCGCACACCTCACGGAAGAACCGATCCGGGACCTGGGTGAGGATGCCGGCACCGTCGCCGACGTTGTCCTCGGCGTTGGTCGCGCCCCGGTGGTCGAGGTTGCAGAGCGAGGCGAGACCGTTCTGCACCATCTCGTGCGAACGGCGGCCGTGCATGTCGACGACGAAGGCGACGCCACAGGCATCGTGCTCGTACGCGGGGTCGTAGAGACCCTGTTTGGGGGGGAAATGGCTCATCAATTGGTCCCGTGGAGAGTCGAGGATGGACTTCGGCTCTGCAACAAGGGACGTCATTGGCCCAAGGCCGCGAGCGGCTTGCAGGTCCGGCCATGGTAGCGATCGGCCGGAGTCGGTCCGAAATGAATCACCTCGCACCGGACGACGCCAGTCTTGACTCACTTCGTTAGGTGGTCTTTACTGTTCGGCCATGCGCACCTCTCTTCGACGGACCGCCATCATCGGACTCGCCCTCGGGCTGACCTTCGGCGCTGCTGCCTGCGGCGACGACGACGGCGAGGCCGTCCGGGAGCTCGGCGACGGCGGATCCGGCAGTGGCGCAGCCTCCGGTTCGGGCACGGCGTCGGGGTCCGGCGTGGCTGCGGCCGACAAGGAGTGCGCTCCGGTGGGCGAGGACCTCGAGGCCGACGCCGACACCACCGTCGACCTCCAGTTGGCCGACTACGAGTTCGTGCCCGACGACGTCGAGGTCGAGGCCGGCACGGTGACCTTCGCCGCCGAGAACATCGGCGAGGAAGCTCACGAGCTGGCCTTCATCCCCGGTGGCGGCGACGTCCCGCTCAACGCCGACGGCGACCCGGACGAGGACGCCCTCGCCGACATGGGTGCGTTCGAGCTCGAGGCCTTCGGCCCCGGCCAGACCTGCAACGCCACCTACGAACTCGAGGCCGGCGACTACACGCTCTTCTGCATCGTCGAGAACGCCGACGGCGAGACGCACGCCTCGTTGGGCATGACCGGCCTGCTCACCGTCGGCTGACCCCACCCCCACCCCGAAAATTTCGTCACTTGCTCAGGACTCACCTGAGCAAGTGACGACAGAACCGCTGGGATCGCGGGACTCGATACGGTGACCTGCACTTCCCCCGACGTCGACAGACGACGGAGGAGACATGTCACGGTTCTTGAGCCTTGCTCGCCCCGTGCTCGAGCGTCAGCACAGCCTCATCACCACTGCCCAGGCCAATGACCTGGGCGCCAACTGCGAACTGCTGAGCGATCTCGTACGTCGGGAGATCTGGGAGCGGTTGGAGCGCGGGCTGTACGGCCCCGTCGGGGTGGCGATGACGTGGCATCGCCGGCTCATGAGCGCGGTGCTCCTCGCCCCGCTGGGATCCCTGGCTTCTCATCGCTCCGCTGCGGCGTTGGTCGGTGTGGGTGGCCTCTCGGCCCCGACGCCGGAGATCAGCATTCCGCGTGGTGCCAGTTTCCGACGATCCGGTGTCATCGTGCACGAGTCGGTGGACCTCCACCTGGCGGAGCCCACGGTCGTCGACCTCGTGCCGACGACGGGTCTCGCTCGCATCGCCATGGACCTCGGCGACGTCGTGTCCGTGGCCCGGTATCGGCAGACGGTGCGCGAACTCCGCCATGTGAAGGGAGTCTCGAGTGACGAACTCCTGCGCACGTATCTGCGACACAAGCAGCGGGGTCGCAATGGCGGAGGCGCGCTTCGCGACTGGCTGGACCGGTACTACGACGTCAGCGGCGTCCCAGAGTCGGGTCTCGAGCAGAGGGCCGTCGACGCCATCCTCGATGCGGGTCTTCCGGCGCCCGTCCTGCAGTTCTGGATCGACACGCCGACCGGGCGGTACCGACTCGATGCGGCGTATCCGGTGTTGAAGTTCGCCATCGAGGTCGACGGTTCACAGCACGAGGACCTCGATGCGAGAGCACGTGACCACGTGCGTGATGCGACGCTTCTCCGGCTCGGATGGACGGTCTGTCGAGTTCGCCGGCGCACCTACGTCTCGGACCTGTCGGCGTTGCTGGGGCAGATCCGAGCCGCCCACACCGCTTCTGTCGTCACTTCCTCAGGTGGGTCCTGAGCAAGTGACGAGATTTTCGGGAGGGTCAGGCGTCCAGCCTCGCCTGCTCGGCGGCCAGGTAGCGCCAACCGCCGTCCTCCCGGATGAAACGGCTCTTCTCCAGCAGTCGCTGGGGGAGGCCGTTGGCTTCGTGGTCGGCCCCGAATGTCACGGTTCCCGTGTCGTCGAAGAGTCCGCCTCGCTCCTGCTCGATGATCTCGAGCCCGGTCCATCGGATCGTGGGGTCGAAGCCGACCGTGGGCGGCCTGGTGGCGTCGGCCCAGGTGTCGAGCAGATAGGGGGCGAGCTTCCGGGCGTACGCCGAGTAGCGCGACCGCATGAGTTCGACCGCTGTCGATGCAGCGCGCCCCGCATGGAACCGTCCGCAGCACGCGTCGTACGCCTTCCCGGTGTCGCAGGGGCAGATCGTGGGCTGGCTCACGGCGACAGCCTGTCGCACCGGCGGTGTTCCCGGCCGATCTGTCGTCAATTCCTCAGGACCCTCCTGACCACCCGACGAAATTTTCGGGGGTCAGCGCCGGTGGAGGCCGTCGAAGGTGGCGACGATCTCGCCGGCCTCGGCCGAGGCCGGTAGGTCGACGGTGACGGCGAGGTACCACTCGTCGTGGCCTTCGGGGTCGGCGACGATCTGCTCGATCGTCCACGTGTCGCCGAGGTCGGAGACGACGAAGCGGTCGGGCCCGCGGGCGTCGCCGTCGATGCCGATCTCGATGCCGGCACCCTCACGAGGATGGGCCTCGGCGTACGACTCGAACTGCTCGCGGAGCTTGCGTTCGTTCCAGCCGTGGTTGCCGATCTCGGTGAGGTCGTCGGACCAGGCTTCCCACTGGCCGGTCGCCGCGTACTGCACCCAGCGGAACACGCGGGTACGGACGAGCGCACGGAAGGCGCGCCGGTCGGTGGTGACGTCGACCTCGGGCTCGGTCACGTCGCCGAGGGCATCGACGTCGGCGGCCGCGGCCTCCGGGTCGAACATGGCGGTCCACTCGTCGAGCAGCGACGAGTCGGTCGCACGGATGACGGCGCCGAGCCAGTCGGTCAACTCGTCGACCTCGTCGCTCCGCGCCTCGTCGGGCACGGACCGCAGGATGGTCTTGTAGACGTCGGACAGGTAGCGCAGCAGGAGCCCCTCGGACCGCTTGATGCCGTAGTACCGGACGAACGAGGGGAAGTCCATGGCCCGATCCCACAGGTCGCGCACGACGCCCTTCGGCGCGATGTTGCGGTCGCCGATCCACGGGTTCGACTCCCGCCACCGGTCGAACACGTCATAGATCTGCTCGCGCATCGGCTGCGGGAAGTTGATCTTGTCGAGCTCGGCGATCCGCTCGTCGTACTCGACCCCGGCGGCCTTCATGGCGGCCATGGCCTCGTCCTTGGCCTTGTCCTTCTGGGCCATCAGGATCGGGAACGGGTTGTCGACCACGGCCTCGACCAGCGCCAACATGGCGAGCGCGTACGAATCGTCCTCACGATCGAGCTGGGGGATGGCGGCGAGCAGGAACGGCGACAGCAACTGGTCGAGGGCGAAGTCGTCCTGCAGCGTGTGGTCGACCTCGACGAAGCGCCCGTACTTGTCGGGAGCATCCAGTTGACGGACGACGCCGGCGGTCCGCAACGCCTTGTAGAGGCTGAGCGTCTTGCGGACGTGGCGGCGCTGTCGGCTGCGTGGCTCGTGGTTGCCGAGCAGGAGGGCGCGGCTGTGGTCCCATGCATCGCCGGGTCGGTCGAGGAGCTGCATCAGCATCCCCGGCGTCATGGTGAACGACGACTCGAGCGGCTCGGGGGTCGCGGCCTGGAGTCTGTCGAAGGTCTCCTCGTCGTACCGGACGAAGTTGCGTGGTGCCGACGCCTTCTTGAGCTTGCGCTTCTTCTTCGGATCGGAGGCCGCCTTGGCCTCGGCCGCGTCGTTCTCGGCCTGGTGCTCGGGAGCGAGCGCGATGACGAGCCCCTCGGTGTCGTAGCCGGCACGGCCGGCACGTCCGGAGATCTGGTGGAACTCGCGAGCGGACAACAGTCGGCTCTCGACGCCGTCGTACTTGTAGAGGCGGGTGAGGATCACGGTCCGGATCGGGAGGTTCACCCCGACGCCGAGCGTGTCGGTCCCCGAGATGACCTTCAGCACGCCCTTCTGGGTCAGCCGTTCGACCAGCCGTCGGTAGCGGGGGAGCATGCCGGCGTGGTGCACGCCCACGCCGTTGCGCAGCAGGCGGGCGAGGTCGCGACCGAAGCCGGCGGGGATCTTGGCCTTGCCCAACTCCTCGGCCACGATCGCCTTGGCCTCGTCGTCGAGCTTGGTCACCGACGCCATCGCCGACGCCATCGCCACGGCGTCCTTCTGCGAGAAGTTCACCAGGTACATGGGCGCTGCATCCTGCGTGAGCAGCTCTTCGATGGTGTGGTGCAGCAGCGTGCGGCGGTACTCGAAGCGCAGGGGGACGGGACGCACGGCGTCGTCGACGAGGGCGGTCGGTCGGCCGGTGCGCCGGGTGAGGTCCTCGCGGAAGAAACGGACGTCGCCGAGCGTGGCCGACAGCAACAGGAACGAGGCCTGGGGCAGTTCGAGCAGCGGGACCTGCCACGCCCAGCCGCGGTCGGGATCGCCGTAGTAGTGGAACTCGTCGAGCACGACGGTGTCGACGTCGGCCTCGGGGCCGTCCTTCAACGCCAGGTGGGCGAGGATCTCGGTGGTCGCGCAGATGACGGGTGCGTCGGCGTTGACGGCGGAGTCGCCGGTGAGCAACCCGACGTTCTCCGGGCCGAGCTGACGGCACAGGTCGAAGAACTTCTCCGACACCAGCGCCTTGACCGGGGCGGTGTACCACGAGCGTCCGGGCTTCCCGGCGAGGTGGCCGGCGACCGATCGGGCGTGGGCGGCGAGCGCCACCAGCGACTTCCCCGACCCCGTGGGGGTGGCGAGGATGACGTTGGAGCCCGAGAGCAGTTCGAGGATCGCCTCCTCCTGGTGCGGGTACAGCTCGAGGCCCGACTCCTCGGCCCATGCCGTGATCGCGAACAGCAGGTCGTCGCCGTCCATGTGGTCCGTGAGGTGGTCGAGGAGACGGTCCGGCACCCACCCACTCTGCCTGGTTACGGTCGCGGTGGATGTTCCAGCCCGGCGAACTCTCTCCCCGCGTGCGGAACTTCGCGGCCGCGATGATCCAGAAGTCGTGGGAGTGGATCTGCGCCGTGGGCGCAACCGGCCCCGACGACGCCCACGGTCGACGGTTCCGCCACATGGGGTTCCAGTCGATGATCGCCTTCCCTCCCGGCCAGTTGTTCAACGAGCACTGGATCGAGATCGGCGACCAGACCCTCATCGGTCCGCACGTCTCGATGTCGGTCGGCATGTGGAACGAGAACCTCGACCGCGACGCGCCGCCGGTGATCCGCATCGGCAACCGCTGCAACATCGGACGGGGCGGGTCGCTGATCGGTCGGATCGGGATCACGATCGGTGACGACGTGACGATCGCCCCCGACCTCTACGTCACCGACCACAACCACGCGTACGACGACGTCGACGTCCCGATCGCCCACCAGTGGCCGCACGAGGCGCCGGTCTCGATCGGGGCCGGATCGTGGATCGGCTCGGGCGTGACGATCCTCCCGGGCACGACCATCGGGGAGCACGTGACCGTGGCCGCGGGGTCGGTCGTCCGCGGCGACATCCCGGCTCGGAGCGTGGTCGCGGGCGTGCCGGGTCGAGTCGTCCGGCAGTGGATCGACGGCGAGTGGGACCCGCCCCTGGGTCCCCGCACGAACGAGCCTCCGGACGACTGGCCGTCGCCGCCGAGCACCGCGTGACCCCGCCGGACACATCGTCTGTAACGACCGGCAGCGAGGCGGGTCTGACACCCGTGGAGAGCTTCCGTCGCGTCGCGATCGTCAACCGGGGCGAGGCCGCCATGCGACTCGTCCACGCCGCCCGCGATTCGTCGTTCCCGCTGACGACCATCGCCCTCCACACGCAGGCCGAGCGTCACGCCATGTTCGTGCGCGAGGCCGACGAGGCCGTGTGCTTCGAGTCGCTCGGCGTGCCCATCGCCGGCACCCCGTACCTCGACCTCGCCGTCCTCGAGGCTGCGCTCGTCGAGGCCCGTGCCGAAGCAGCCTGGGTCGGATGGGGCTTCGTGGCCGAGCGGCCCGAGTTCGCCGATCTGTGCGACCGCATGGGGGTCACGTTCATCGGCCCGTCGGGCGACGTGATGCGCCGCCTCGGCGACAAGATCGGGGCCAAGAAGTTGGCCGAGGCTGCCGACGTGCCGGTCGCCCCCTGGAGCGGGGGTGCGGTCGAATCGGTCGAGCGTGCAGCGGAGGCCGCGGAGGCGATCGGCTTCCCGCTCATGGTGAAGGCTGCCGCCGGTGGCGGCGGGCGTGGCATCCGCCGGGTCGACGACGCGTCGCAACTCGCCGACGCCGTCGAACGAGCTCGGAGCGAGGCGGCGTCGTCGTTCGGCGACGCGACCGTCTTCCTCGAGCGGGTGGTCACCGACGCCCGCCACGTCGAGGTCCAGATCATCGCCGACGCCCACGGGACCGTGTGGGCCCCGGGAGTGCGTGACTGTTCGCTGCAGCGTCGGAACCAGAAGGTCATCGAGGAGTCGCACTCCACGGCGCTGTCGCCGGACCAGGAGCAGCAGCTGCGCGACGCCGCCATCCGTCTGGCGCAGGAGTCCGACTATCGCAATGCCGGGACGGTCGAGTTCCTCTACCAGCCGGCCGAGGACCTCTTCGCCTTCCTCGAGGTCAACACCCGTCTCCAGGTCGAGCACCCGGTCACCGAGGTGACGTCGGGTCTCGACCTCGTCGCGCTGCAGCTCCACGTGGCCATGGGAGGACGCCTCGAAGGCGATTGTCCCGAGGCTCGCGGTCACGCGTTCGAGGCCCGGCTCAACGCCGAGGACCCCGACGCCGGCTTCGCCCCCGCACCCGGACGCATCGAGTCGATGGTCCTCCCCACGGGACCCGGGGTCCGGGTCGACACCGGCGTCGCTGCCGGCGACGTGATCGCGCCGGAGTACGACTCGATGATCGCCAAGATCATCGCCTGGGGACCGACCCGCGACGACGCACGGACCCGTCTGCGCCGAGCGCTGGCCGAGACGACGGTCCTGGTGGCCGAGGGCACGACCAACAAGTCGTTCCTCCTCGACCTGATCGACCGCCCCGAGGTGATCGCCGGGGAGATCGACACCAGTTGGCTCGACCGACTGACCGCGGTCGACGGCCACCGGACCGATCGCCATGCCGACATCGCGCTGATGGTGGCTGCGATCGACGTGCACGAGTGCGAGTCCCGCCTCGACCGCGCCCGCTTCCTCTCGTCGGCGGCCCGGGGACGACCTGAGGCCGACCCCGACGTCGGGCACGAGGTCGAACTCCGTTGGCGTGGCGCCGAGTACCGGGTGCACGTCGCCACCGGCGATCTGGTCGGCTGGTACCGCCTCACGCTCGACGGAGCGGCTGTGGACGTCGTGCTCGAACGACTCGACGAGGTCCACGCGCGACTGACGATCGGCGACCACAGCCATCGGGTCGTGTCGCAGACGTTCCGGGCCGAACACCTCGTCGAGGTCGACGGGGTCGCGCATCGCCTCTCTCGCGACGACGGCGGGTTGCTCCGGGCGCCGGCCGTGTCGCTGGTGGTGTCGCTCGACGTCGCGCCCGGTGACACCGTCGCCGCCGGCCAGCGCGTGGCCGTGGTCGAGGCGATGAAGATGGAGACCGCCGTCACCGCCCCGGCCGACGGTGTCGTCGAAGAGGTGTACGTCACCCCGAACACCCAGGTCGATGCGGGGAGTCCGCTCCTGCGCATCGGTTCGAGTGCGGTCGATGCCTCCCCCACCGCTGACGGCACACGCCTGCGTTTCGCCGGGTCGGGATCGGGACGGGACGAGACCATGGCTCGCATCGACGTCCTGCGAGCGATGTTGCTCGGTTTCGACCTGGTCGACGACAGCGACTCGTCGGTGGTCGACGAGCACCGACGCGACCGGTCGATGGACGATCCGGTCGTCCGCCACCGGGAACTCGAATTGCTGGGCGTGTTCGCCGACCTCTGCGGCCTGACCCGCGAGCGTCGCACGACCGATCGGGATCACGGCCTCGAGTCGCGCAGCCCCCGCGAGCACTTCAACGCGTATCTCCGCTCGTTCGATCCCGACGGCGAGAGCCTTCCCGAGCGTTTCCGTGAGCGCCTGCACGACGCGCTCGCGCACTACGGCATCGAGTCGCTCGACCGCACGCCGATCCTCGAAGCGGCGACGTACCGCATCCACCGTGCGGCCCAGCGTCGCCGTGAGCAGCTCCCGGTCATCACTGCACTCCTCGAGCGTCGGCTCGAGCACTGCGGCGAGGCCGACGAGCGCGACGAGGTGCGCGACACGCTCGACCGCCTCATCGCCGCCAGCCAGGCGCGCTACCCGTCGATCGGCAACCTCGCCCGCAGCGTCCGGCACCGATGCATCGATCGTCCGGTGGTCGACGAGGCGAATCGCAGGGTCGACGCCGACGTGCGAGCGACGCTCGAAGCGCTGGTCGAGGATCCCGGCGACGCAGCGCTGCGTGAGCATCTCGTGGCCTCGGCCATGCCGCTGATGCGCCTGGTCGGCGAGCTCGACGCGCTGTCGTCGTCGCCCGACGTCCGCGCCGCTCTGGCCGACGTGCTGACCCGGCGCTTCTACAAGATCCGCGCGCTCGGCCCGATCGAGCGGCCCCCGTCGGCATGGCCGATCGTCACGACCGGCTACCACCACCGCGACCGCGATGTGCGGGTCGTGGGTGTCGCCGGCGACCTGGCCGACGTCCACGAGATGGTCGAGGAGATCGGCTCGCTCGCGACCCGCCTCGACGCGACCGCTGCCGCGACCACGGTCGTCGACCTCTACCTCCGGATCGACCCGCAGACCACAGTGCACGACGTCGCCGCCGTGATCGACCTGACCCTCGGATCGGTCGAGCTTCCCGATGCCGTGCAGCGCGTCGCCGTCGTCGCTGCGGTGTCCGGGCCGGACCGCCCAGCAGCCGGTGACCACGACGTCCACACATTGACGTGGACGCGTCACGACGGAGCGTTCACCGAGGACGTCGTCTACCGCGGACTGCACCCGATGATCACCCGCCGCCTCAACCTGTGGCGGCTCGAGAACTTCGACGTGACGCGCCTCCCGTCGGCGGACGACACCCACGTGTTCGACTGCGTCGCCGTCGACCAGCCGACGGACGAGCGGCTGATCGCGGTCGCCGAGGTCCGTGACATCACGCCGCTGCGAGACGCCGACGGAACGCTGGTGGCGCTGCCCGAACTGGAGCGAGTGCTCGCCAGCTGCATCGACGGCATCCGACAGGCGCAGGCCGCCGACCCGACGCGACAGCGACTCGAGTGGAACCGGGTCATGTTGTTCGTCTGGCCCCCGGTCGAGATCTCGCTCGACGAGGTCAACGCGGTGGCCAAGCGGCTCGTGCCGATGACCACGGGGCTCGGCATCGAGCAGGTCATGGTGCAGGGTCGCATCGTCGACCCCGACAGCAGCCGCGTCGACGACGTGGTCGTCCGGTTGAGCTACCAGGCCGGCAGTGGGCTCACCTTCAGCATCACCGACCCGCCGACCGCCCCGATGCAGCCGCTCGACGACTACGCGCAGAAGGTGCTGCAGTGCCGGCGTCGGGGTGCGGTGTATCCCTACGACCTGGTGCCGCTCCTGACCGAACGGGACGAGGGTCGCGTCGGATCGTGGGTGGAGCTCGACCTGGTCGACGGCGAGCTCGTCCCCGTCGATCGGGCGCCGGGCTTGAACACCGCCGGCGTGATCATCGGCGAGATCACCACCCCCACCGCCACGCACCCGGACGGGATGCGGCGGATCGCCGTGTTCGGCGATCCGACGAAGTCGATGGGTTCGATCGCCGAGGCCGAGTGCCTCCGCCTCCTCGCGGCGATCGACCGGGCCGAGCGCGACGAGCTGCCGATCGAGTGGTTCGCACTCTCGGCCGGTGCGCGTATCGCCATGGACAGCGGCAGCGAGAACCTCGACTGGGTCGCGGCCGTGCTGCGACGGATCGTCGAGTTCACGCAGGCGGGTCCTGGAGCGAGGAACCGCGAGATCAACGTGATCGTCGCCGGAGTCAATGTCGGCGCCCAGCCGTACTGGAACGCCGAGTCGACGATGCTCATGCACACGCGCGGCATCCTCGTGATGACCCCGGACTCGACGATGGTGCTCACGGGGAAGCAGGCCATCGACTTCAGCGGTGGCGTGTCGGCCGACGACAACCTCGGCATCGGCGGCCACGAACGGATCATGGGCCCCAACGGCCAGGCGCAGTACTGGGCCCACGACGTGGCCGGCGCGGTCGACGTCCTGTTCGCCCACTACGACCACAGCTACGTGGCGCCCGGCGAGGCCGGACCCCGGCGAGCCGAGACCGCCGACCCGATCGACCGTGACGTGTGCGCGGAACCGCATCGCACCGACGACGGCGGGTTCGCGACGGTCGGCGAGATCTTCGACTCGGCGACCAACCCCGATCGCAAGAAGCCCTTCGACATCCGTTCGGTCATGCACGCCGTCGTCGACCACGACCATCGTCCGCTCGAACGGTGGGCCGACATGGCCGAGGCCGAAGGCGCGGTCGTGTACGACGCCCACCTGGGTGGCTACCCGAGCACGGTCATCGGCATCGAGTCCCGCCCGCTCGCCCGCGCCGGGACCATCCCGGCCGACGGCCCACCGACGTGGTCGGCGGGGACCCTGTTCCCGTTGTCGTCGAAGAAGGTCGCTCGTGCGATCAACGCATCGTCGGGCAACCGCCCGGTCGTCGTGTTGGCCAACCTCTCGGGTTTCGACGGATCACCCGAGTCGCTCCGTCGCCTCCAGCTCGAATACGGCGCCGAGATCGGACGAGCGATCGTCAACTTCGACGGGCCGATCGTCCTGTGCGTGATCTCCCGCTACCACGGTGGGGCGTTCGTCGTGTTCTCCGGCCGCCTCAACGACCGCATGCAGGTGCTCGCGGTCGAGGGGGCGCACGCTTCCGTGATCGGCGGAGCGCCGGCAGCAGCCGTGGTCTTCACCCGCGAGGTCAACGCCCGCACGCAGTCCGACGAGCGCATCCAGCGCCTCGAACAGGCGATCGCGACCGCCTCGGTCCACGAGCGTGCGCACCTCCGATCGGAGTTGGCATCCGTTCGTTCGGGCGTACGCAACGAGATGCTCGGCGTCGTCGCCGCAGAGTTCGACGCGATCCACTCCGTCGAGCGAGCGAAGGCGGTCGGATCGGTCCACGAGATCGTCCGCGCCGATCGCCTGCGTCCCGAGTTGATCGCCGCGGTCGAGCGAGGTCTGGCTGCAGGACCGGCTTAGGGTGGTCGTCGATGTGGCGTCCTCTCCTCGGCACCGTGTGTGCGCTCTCGCTCCTGGCGGGCGCAGCGTGCTCGGGTGACGACGACGCCGGGACCAGCACCACGACGACGGCTCAGGCCGAGGGTGCGGCTCGTTTCTGCGACGTGTACCTCGACTACCTGTCGGACTCGACGTCCGAGAACCTGACGGCGGTCGGCGAGGCAGCGGACGACGACCAGGTGCGCGACTACATCGCCATCATGGAGTCGGACGCCGACATCATCGCCGTCGTGGCCGCCACGATCGACCTCGACGACCTGGCACGTTCCCGCTGCCAGCGTGAGTGGACAGCGGGTGCGCAGGGCGCGGGCAACACGGGCGCGGCGGCGCAGGCGTTCTTCGACGCCCTCGTCGCCGGCGACCCCATCGGGGCACGCAACGTCGCGTCGGCCAACGCCATCGCCGTGTTCGAACCCTGGGCACCGATCGCGTCCGACCCCGCGTCGGGGACGCCGGCGATCGGCGACATCGACGGGCAGAGCTTCACCGTGGCGATCGACGAGGCGACGCTGGCGGAGTGCCAGGTCGAGACCGGCGTCGTCGTGGCCTGCCAGATCGCCGAATAGCGACCGTTCCCGATCAGGGCGTCGGCGGCACCATGTCGGCCATGTCGGCGTCGATGCCGGCCAGGATCTCTTCGGCCATCGCGCCGCGGAGCCGACGCTTGGTGAACTTGTAGGCGCTTCCCGGGAGCTGTCCGAGTTGGCGGGCCCGCTCGATGGCCGCCGTCTCGACCTGGTCGCCGGCGACGAGTTCGTCGAGGTATCCGGCATCGACTGCGCCGGCCATGTCGTAGATCTCGGCCTGCAGCACCGACCGCTGGAGATGGCGCATCGACAGGCGGGCTTCACCCAGTCGGACGCCGTACCAGGGGAGGCCCATGCCGATCGCGGTCTCGTTGAGCCCGATCTTGGCGGGGAGGTCGGCCGAACCGATGCGGGTGTCGCACGACAGGCACAGCAGCGCGCCGGCGGCGAGTGCATGGCCGGTGACGGCGGCGACCGTGGGCTGTGGGTGCAGGAACACGCGCACCATGAGACGGCCGCCGTCGCCGACGAGGCCACGGGTGGCGTCGGCACCCTGGGTCATCACCGACAGGTCGAAGCCGGCGGAGAACTTGCCCTCCCGCCCGATGATGGCCACGGCGCTCGCCTCGGCCTCGGCCCGGTCGAGAGCGGCATGGATCGCGTCGATGACGGCATGGGAGACGGCGTTGGCCTTCCCGTCGTCGATGCGGACGACAGCGACGCCGTCCTCGATGGTCACGTTCACTGGTTCGGTCACGCTCGCCATCGTGGCACGACGGACCCGGAGCGGGGTACACCACGCGGCGTCACTCCCATGTCCGGATCCCGCCAGACGTCGGGCCGTCGATCGGGCAGGATCATCTCGTGCGACTCGATCACCAGCAGTGCTACGACGCCCTGCGCAGCCGCGACGCCCGGTTCGACGGACGGTTCTTCGTCGGCGTCCGGACCACGGGCATCTACTGCCGGCCGATCTGTCCGTCGCGCACGCCGCTGGCCCGCAACGTCGACTTCTACGCACACCCCGCTGCTGCCGAGGACGCCGGATTGCGTCCGTGCCGTCGGTGCCGCCCGGAGACCGCGCCCGGCTCGAGCGACTGGGCCGGTGGGGCGGCGATCGTCGAGCGCGCGCTGCGCCTCATCGACGAGGGTGCCCTCGACCGCAACGCGCCGAACGGCGGCGGGGTCGACGATCTGGCCCGACGTCTGCTGGTCGGCGGACGCCATCTCCGGCGGCTCTTCGCCGAGCACGTCGGGGCGGCGCCCGACACCGTCGCCCGCAGTCGGCGGGCCCACCTGGCCAAACGACTCCTGGTCGAGACCGACCTGCGGGTCGCCGACGTCGCGTTCGCCGCCGGCTTCGGCAGCGTCCGGCAGTGCAACGACGTGGTCCGCGAGACGTTCCACGCCACACCGTCGGCGATCCGACGCGACCGGAGGTCGACACCGGCCGGTCCACTGCGCCTCCGTCTGGCCGTGCGCGAGCCCTTCGACGGCGGAGCGCTGATGGACTGGTTCTCGGCCCGGGTCGTCGACGGACTCGAGACGGTCGACGACGGGGTCTATCGCCGGGCCGTTCGCATCGACGGCGAGGTCGGGTCGATCTCGCTCGAGCCCCACAGCGATCACGTCGTGCTCTCGGTCGACCTGCCGCCGTCGACCGGCCTCGGCTCGATCGTCGGCGGAGCGCGCCGCCTGTTCGACCTCGGCGCCGACCCCGATGCCGTCGACGCGCATCTCGCCGCCGACCCGTTCCTGGCCCCGATGGTCGCTCGTCGCCCGGGGATCCGGGTCCCCGGTTGTTGGACGGGCTTCGAGGCCTCGGTGCGTGCGGTCATCGGTCAGCAGATCTCCGTCGCTGCGGCCCGCACCGTGCTCGGCCGGATCGTCGCCACCCACGGCGACGGCACCTTCCCCGACCCCGAAGCCCTGGTCGACGCGCCGCTCGAGACGTTGGGCATCATCGGCCGACGAGCCGAGACGATCCGGACGCTCGCCCGCGGCGTCGTGACCGGCGACCTCGTCCTCGACGGGAGCCTCGACCACGACCGCCTCGTCGAGTCGCTCGTGGCGATCCCGGGCATCGGCCCGTGGTCGGCGTCGTACGTGGCGCTCCGCAGCGGCGAACCCGATGCCTTCCCTGCCGGCGACCTCCACCTCCGGCGCGTCCTCGGCGTGTCCAACGACCGCGACGCTGACGCCCGGGCCGAGGCATGGCGCCCGTGGCGTGCCTACGGCGCAATGCACCTCTGGCAGACCCCGATGCCCTCACGAACGGCCTCACGAACGGCCTCACGAACGGAATGACGACATGACGATCCTGACCCACGAGACCTCGACCCCTGCCGGCGTGCTGTGCAGCGCCTCCCGCAACGGCGTGCTCGTCGCCTGTGGATTCGCCGACCACTGGGACGGACTGGCGGAGCGGGTGGCCGCTCGCTTCCCCGACGAGGAGTGGACGGAGGGGGAGAGCGATGCGACGCGTGCGGTCGACGCCTATGTCGCCGGCGACATCGGTGCGATCGACGCCGTGGAGGTCGACACCGGCGGTACCGAGTTCCAGCAGAAGGTCTGGGCGGCGCTGCGGACGATCCCGGTCGGCGCCACGTGGAGCTACGGCGATCTGGCGGCCGCGGTCGGGAACGTCGGCGCCATGCGTGCCGTGGGCTCGGCCAACGGCGCCAACCCCGTGTCGGTCGTCGTGCCGTGCCACCGGGTGGTGCGTTCCGACGGCTCGCTCGGTGGCTACGGCGGGGGTCTCGACCGCAAGGCCTGGCTGCTGTCGCACGAAGGTGCCCGCCTCGCCTGAGGCGAGGCGTGTGAACGACGACACATGTCACGTCGTCAGATGTCCCGATCGTCCCGATCGGATCGTAGGGTTTCCGTGGCCACCTCCCTGACGTCGTCGGGGACATGCCCGATGGTCGGTGGATGCGGACGTCGGGAGACTGGGTGGAGTCGTCGACGGAGGTCTCGCCGTGTACATGAAGGTCGGACGCTGGTGCTATCGGCACCGTGGAATCGTGGTCGGTGCGTGGATCGCGCTCATCATGGTCGTGGGGGTCATCGGCCAGGCCGTGGGCGTCGACTTCGGTGGTGACCCGGAGGCGCCGGAATCCGAGAGCCGGACCGGCTTCGAGATCCTCGAGGACAACTTCGACAACCCGTCGAGCGGCTTCGGTGGGACCATCGTCATCCAGGCCGAGCAAGGCGTGGACGACCCCGCTGTGCAGGCCGCGTTCACCGAGATCACCGATCTCGCCGACAGCCTCGACGAGGTCACCGTGCAGCTGCCGGGCGACCCGGGAGCGATCAACCAGATCGCGACCGAAGGCGACCAGGCCGGGAAGATCGCATTCGCACGTGTCGAGATCAGCGACGAGCTGACCTTCGAGGAGTCGGGCGAACTGGGCGGCGACCTCCGTGACGCCGCCGACCGGCTCGAGGGCGAGGTCGACGGCCTCCGCATCGAGATCGGTGGCGAGGCGCTCGCAGGCTTCGAGCCGCCGTCGTCCGAGGTCATCGGTCTGGCGTTCGCCATCGTGGTCCTCATCATCTCGTTCGGCTCCGTGCTCGCCATGGGCCTCCCGATCGCCGTCGCGTTGGCCGGCGTGAGCCTGGGCATCACGCTCACGGGCATCATCTCCAACGTCACCGTCATGCCCGACTTCGCCACCGTGATCGGGGCCATGATCGGCCTCGGCGTGGGCATCGACTACGCGCTCTTCATCGTCACCCGTTATCGCGAGGGCCTCCACAAGGGCTACGACCCCGAGACCGCCACCGTCGCAGCCCAGGACACCGCGGGTCGCGCCGTGATCTTCGCCGGCGTCACCGTCGTCGTCTCCCTCCTCGGCTTGTTGCTGATCGGCCTCGAGTTCGTCGCCGGTCTCGGCATCGGCGCAGCCGTCACCGTCCTGTCGACGATGATCGCCTCGACGACGCTCCTGCCGGCACTGCTCGGCTTCGCCAAGCTCCGCATCGAGGTCACGCGCTGGCGTGGCCTGATCGCCGCCGGCCTGCTGTCGCCGGCCCTCCTGGTCATCGGGCTCAACCAGCCCCCCGTGATCGCGCTGGCGCTGGTCGCCCTGTCGGTCGCGACCATCGTCGCCGGCTTCTTCGTCCCGGCCCTGCGCCGTGAGGTCCCCAAGCGCGAGCGGAAGCCGATCGAGGAGAGCGGTTGGTACAAGTGGAGCCATCTGATCCAGGACCGGCCGTGGCCGTTCCTGATCGGCGGCGTCGCGGTGCTGCTGTTCCTCGCGACGCCGTTGCTCGGTATCCGGCTCGGCTTCTCGGACGAGGGCAACTACCCCGAGGAGTCCACGACCCGGCAGGCCTACGACCTGCTCTCCGAGGGCTTCGGCCCCGGGTTCAACGGACCGTTCCTGGCCGTGACCGAGCTCGACGGCCCCGAGGGCCTCGCCGACTTCGCCGCTGTGGTCCGTGCCATCGAGGCCGATCCCGGTGTGGCCGAGGTCCGACCCTCGACCGCCGCCGGCGACCCCATCGACGGTCTTCCCAACGACCTCGAGAACCCGACTGCGGCCCAGGTCTTCGTCGTGCCCGCGTCATCGCCCCAGTCGCTCGAGACCGAGGAGACGATCAAGCGCCTGCGGGCCGACGTCATCCCCGCTGCCGAGGCCGACGCGTCGACCGAGATCGACACCAACCTCACGGGATTCGTCCCGGTGTCCGTCGACTTCAGCAGCTACCTCGGTGGCCGGAGCCTGCTCTTCTTCGGTGTCGTGCTGCTCCTGTCGTTCGTGCTCCTGATGGCGGTCTTCCGGTCGCTGCTGGTGCCGCTCAAGGCCGTGATCATGAACGGCCTGTCGATCGCCGGCGCCTACGGCGTCGTGGTCGCGTTGTTCCAGTGGGGCCACCTGGGCTCGATCACCGGCATCGAGCCGGCGCCGATCGAGCCCTTCATCCCGATGATGATGTTCGCCATCGTCTTCGGTCTCTCGATGGACTACGAGGTCTTCCTCCTGTCGCGGGTGAAGGAGGAGTACGAGCGCACCGGCGATCCGAAGAACTCGGTGGCCGACGGACTCGCCTCGACCGCTCGGGTGATCTCCGCCGCCGCAGCCATCATGGTCGTGGTGTTCGGCAGCTTCCTGCTCGAGGACGCACGCGTCACCAAGCTGTTCGGTGTCGGCCTCAGCGTCGCGGTGTTCCTGGACGCAACGCTCGTCCGCATGCTCCTGGTGCCCGCCACCATGGAGTTGCTCGGCAAGCGCAACTGGTGGATCCCGGCGTGGCTCGACAAGGCACTTCCCCGCCTGTACGTGGAGGGTGCGCCCGACCACGAGGAACAGATCGCCGCCATGCGGGCGGAGATCGCCGCCGAGCAGGCCACCGCCGGTGACGAACCAGTCCCTGCCGGCGTCTAGGGCAACTCGGCCACGGGCTGGCGGGTGAGGGGAACTCCGACCTCGCCGGCCAACCGGGCCACCAGATCGAGCGGGAGCCCGACGACGTTGCTGTGCGAGCCGTCGATGCGTTCGACGAAGTCGGCTGCCAGGCCCTGGATGGCGAACGCTCCGGCCTTGTCCATGGGCTCGCCCGTCGCCACGTAGTCGGCGATCTCCCGGGTCGAGACCGGCCGGAATCGGATGGCGGTGCGGGCGATCGCGCAGCGTTCTTCGTCGCCGCGGATCACGTGCACGCCGGTGATCACGTGGTGGGCCGTGCCGGAGAGGAGGCCGAGCATCCGCCGGGCGTCGGCGTCGTCCTCGGGCTTTCCGAGGATGGTCCCGGCGACGGCCACGACGGTGTCGGCAGCGATCACGAGGTCGTCGGGTTCGCGGTCGACCGCTCGGGCCTTGGCCGCCGCGAGGCGAGCGGCCAGCGAATCGGGACCCTCGCCGGCGGTGGGCGTCTCGTCGACGTCGGCCGGCCGGACGACCGGGGCCACGTCGAGATCGGCCAACAGGGCGAGACGGCGCGGCGATGCCGACGCCAGGATGATCCGGGACACGGAGCTCAGCCGCCGGAGACGGCGAGGTCGGCGAGGCGATCAGGTGGTGTGAGTGCGTCGGCGTCGGCCAACCAGCCTTCGGGCATCGCCACGGGACGCGGGCCGGTCGTGTGGCCTCGCGGTTGGCGGAGCACCTCACGAGGGAAGGGCTGGTGCGGGTCGACCAAGTCGAGCAGGCGGTCGAGTTCGTCGAGGCTCGACACCTGACGCAGGGCATTGCGCACCGGTCGACCGACCGAGAATCCCTGCAGGTACCAGCCGGTGTGCTTGCGCAGTTCCTTCATGCCGGAGAGCTCACCGAACCACTCGGCGAGCAGTTGGCCGTGGGTCCGCAGGGTGTCGACGATCTCGCCCGACGTCGGGGGAGTGGGGATCGGCTCGCCGGCGAACGCTGCGACCAGGTCGCGGAACAGCCACGGTCGACCGAGGCAACCGCGTCCGATCACGACGCCGTCGCACCCGGTCTCGCGCATCATGGCGAGCGCGTCCTCGGCCTCCCAGATGTCGCCGTTCCCCAGCACGGGGATGGTCGTCACCGTCTCCTTGAGCTGGGTGATGGTCGACCAGTCGGCGGTGCCCGAGTAGAGCTGTTCGGCCGTACGGGCATGGACCGCGACGGCCGCAGCGCCGGCGTCCTCGGCCATGCGCCCGGCGACCAGCCAGGTGCGGTGTTCGTCGTCGAGGCCGATGCGCATCTTGACGGTGAGCGGGACGTCGCCGGCGGCGTCGACGGCTGCGGCGACGACGGCACCGAAGAGGCGTGGCCGTACGGGGAGGGCAGCACCCCCGCCGTGGCGGGTGATCTTGCGGGCCGGGCAGCCGAAGTTGAGGTCGATGTGGTCGACGCCGACCTCGGCGATGACCCGCCGCACGGCTTCACCCATCACCGCAGGGTCGGTGCCGTAGAGCTGGATCGAGCGGATCGGTTCGTCCGGGGCGAACCGGGCGATGTCGAACGTGCGCTCGTTGCCCTCGACCACGGCCCGGGCTCCGACCATCTCGCTGACGTAGAGGGCCGCGCCGAACTCCCGGCACAGCGCACGGAACGCGCCGTTGGTCACCCCGGCCATCGGAGCCAGGACGACGGGCGGATCGGCGCGCAACGGCCCGATCTGCAGTGGGGGGAACCCCGGAGGCGGCACAGTCATGTCGCCACCAGTCTGCTGGCGGCGCACCCGCGACCCCAACCAGGCATCCTTGAGGTCGTGCAGATCCGCTCCGATCGATCCCACCACTTCGACCGTTCGGCGGCCGAGGTGTGGGAGGCGCTCACCCGGACCGACGACTACCGCAGCTGGTGGCCGTGGCTCCGCCGCCTCGACGGCGCGGCGATGGAGGCCGGCGCCGAGTGGGAGTGCACCGTGCAGCCGCCGCTCCCGTACGTGCTCCGGTTCGCGATCGCCATCGACGAGGTCGACGAGGCGTTGCGGGTCACCGCGTCAGTGCACGGCGACATCCGCGGAACGGCAGAACTCACGTTGTCGGAGACCGACGCCGGGTGCGATGTCCGCCTGGCCTCGGTGTTGGAGCCGGCGAACCGTGGACTCCAAGTGATCTCGACGCTGGCACCACCGGTCGCCCGGTTCGGACACGATTGGATCGTCCGGACCGGGGTCGACCAGTTCCGCCGCCAGGCGTGGTGAGGGCGGTGACTCAGGCGATGCGCCGTGCCAACGTGCGGGTCGCGCTCCCTTCCTGGAAGAGACCGCCACCGCCGTCGAGCGCCGCGATGTAGTCCTCGTCCTTGGCGATGGCCTCGGCGCCGGCGTCGACCGCGGCGGCGCTGTCGTAGAGACCGAGCCACCGCATCTCGCCGAACCCGCCATAGCCCGAGGTGCACACGAGGACCGACGAGTGCGTGAGTCGGGCGTGCATGTCGGCGATCTCCACCGCCCATGCGCCGGCCTCGGCGAAGTGGCCCTCCGATGGAGTCGCCGCCGTCACCTCGGCATAGGAGCCGACGGCTGGCCGGGTGTACTCGCCTCCGGTGGTGTGGACCATGCGCAGCAGCGAGTCCTCACCCGGTGTGGTGACCCAGTCGGCGGCCTTGGTCTCCAGGTCGAGGTACGCAGCGTCGCTGCCGAGCGCGTCGAACGCGGCCTCGAGCGCGGTCAGGCTGTCGGCGAGCGTGCTCCACGCCAGCGTGCCCACCGGACCACCGAACCTCCCTTGCCACAACGACACCTCGAGATCGGTCGCGCCGTTGACCGTCTCGGTGATGTCCATCGCCCAGGGGACCACCTCTTGTGCCGGCCCCTGGAAGGTCACCATTCGTTGGAAGATGATCACGACTGTTTCCCCCTTCGCGGGGTCGGGTCGTTCCCTCCCTCGACCCATGCTCCGCTCGAGCGTGGCGCATGTCTGCGGCGTACAACGGCCAACGCGCCAGCAAACGGTCCCCGAGGTGGTGAGAAGTGTCACGGTCGAGGCCGGCGCAGGACGATGCGGAGGCGGACTCGCGCCCAGCGTGATCTCAGTCGGCGACGACGACCGCAGCCTCCGTGAGGCAGGCCAGATCGGTGCTCATGGGGACGAGCACGACCTCGTCGGCTCCGGCTGCGGCGGCGCCGTCGAGCACGGCGCGGACAGCGTCGGGGTCCGATGCCGTCACGGTCGAGGCCATGGCGTCGGCGAAGCGGTCGCCGAAGACCCGGAGGTACGCATGGACGCCCTCGCGGAGGCGTGTCCCGGCATCGGGACCCAAGGCGAAGAAGCACCCGGTCACCAGGCGAGGTGACTCGGCTCGGCCGGCTTCGCCCCAGGCCTTCTCGGCCAGTCGGAACGTTCCCGCCATCTCGTCGGCGACGCCCCCGACCGAGAACCCCGTCACGCCGTCGGCCCACTGGGCCGCACGCGCCATGGCCTTGGGACCGAGCGCTCCGGCCAGCAGTGGTGGTCCTGACTCGACCGAAGGACGCGGCCCGAGAGGTGCCGTCGCCCCGTCGGGGATCTCGCCCGACCACAGGCGCAGGAACTCGGCCACCCCGGCATCGAGACGGGCATGACGACTGGCGAAGGGCACACCGACCGTGGCGTAGTCCTCCTCGCGCCCGCCGACGCCGACGCCGACGACCAGCCGTTCGGGAGCAAGTTGTTCGATGGTCAGGAGTTGCTTCGTCACGAGACCGGCGGAGTGCCAGGGGAGGACGACGACGTTGGCCATGACGCGGACACGTTCGGTCAGCGCCGCCGCGGCCGCGAGGGTCGTGAACAGCTCGGGGTTCTGGAAGGTCATCCGTTCGCCGGCCGAGACGCTCGAGAACGGCGAGTCGTCGAGGCGACGACACCACTCCACCGTGGTCTCGCGCGTGTAGCCCGACGCCATCGTGGGCAGTGACATCCCGATGTCCATTCGGGGAGACTAGGGAGCCGGTGGCAGGCTCCGGGCGTGATCCTCGTCGACGCCACCGACCTCCGCGTCGCCCGACCCGACCGTGTGCTCTTCGAAGACCTGTCGGTCACGATCTCGTCCGGCGACCGGATCGCGGTGGTCGGCGTGAACGGCACCGGGAAGTCGACGTTGCTCGGAGCACTGGCCGGTTCTCGCCCACCCGAGGACGGGACCATCCGGCGCGGACAGGGCGCACGCGTCAGTCATCTCGACCAGGACGCGCCCCTCCCCGCCGGCACCGTCGCCAGCGTCACCGGCGACCGGTGGGAGGCCGCCGCCGTACGCGACCGGCTGGGGCTCGCCGGCCTCGACGATCGCCCGACCGACCAACTCTCGGGCGGGCAGATCAAGCGCGTCGCCCTGGCGCGGGCGTTGCTCACGTGTGGTCCTCCCGGTGGTGGCCCTCCCGACGACGCCGATCTGTTGATCCTCGACGAGCCGACCAACCACCTGGACGTGGCCGCGATCGTGTGGCTCGAGGAGTGGCTGGCGTCGTACAAGGGCGGTCTGGTCCTCGTCACCCACGACCGTCACGTCCTCGACCGGGTCACGACGCGGATCCTCGAACTCGACCGCGGCGCTGCCCACGTCCACGAGGGCGGCTACGCCGGGTACCTCGAGGCGAAGTCCGAGCGTGCAGACCGCGCCGCGTCGAGCGAGGCCAAGCGACGCAACCTGGCCAAGGTCGAGCTGGCCTGGCTCCGTCGTGGCGCCCCGGCCCGCACCTCGAAGCCCAAGGCCAGGATCGAGTCGGCCGAGGCGCTGGTCAAGGGCGGACCGCGGAACGACGACATCCGTGGCACGGCGATGGAGCTCCATCTCGGGACGCCACGCCTCGGCGACCGGGTGATCGAAGCCCACGGCCTCGCGGCCCGGGTCGACGGTCGGACGCTGTTCGAGGGGCTCGACGTCGACCTCGACCCCCGTGACCGCCTCGGCATCGTCGGGCCGAACGGCGCGGGCAAGACGACGCTGCTGCGCATCCTCGCGGGGACGCGTGCGCCCGACGAGGGAACGGTCGAGACCGGCCCCACCGTCCGCCTTGCGCACTTCAGTCAGGACGCGGCCGAACTCGACCCGTCGGTCCGGGTGCGCGACCTCGTCACCGGCGGCAAGAAGGAGGTGTCGTGGGAGGACACCGCGCTCATGGAGCGCTTCTGGTTCGACGGTGACGCCCAGTGGGCACCGGTCGGCACGCTGTCGGGCGGCGAGCGCCGCCGCCTCCAGTTGTTGCTCGCCCTGATGACGCAGCCCAACGTCCTGCTCCTCGACGAGCCGACCAACGACCTCGACCTCGACACCCTCCGGATCCTCGAGGACCACCTCGACGAGTGGCCGGGAGCACTGGTCGTCGTCTCCCACGACCGCGCCCTGCTCGAGCGCACGGTGGTCGACGTGATCGAGATCGACGGCAACGGCAACGCGGGTCGTCGGGCCGGTGGCGTCGCCGCACACCTGGCCGACGTGCAGCAGCGACGCGGTCGAGGCAAGAGCACGACGACAGAAGCGCCGGCGCCGAAGGCCAAGAAGCCGGCGCAGCGGTCGACCGAGAAGTCGGGACGATCGCCGTCGACGGTCCGTCGCGAACTCAACGCCGCCGAACGCGAGTTGGCGAAGGCGACCAAGGTCGTCGACGCACTCGCGGTCCGTCTCGAATCGGCGATCGGCGACCACGAAGCCCTGGCCGACCTCGGTCGTCAGATGGCGGCCGCACGCACCGCGGTCGACGGGGCCGAGGAGCGCTGGTTGGCGCTCGCCGAGGAGGCCGAGGAGGTCAACCCCGGGCTCCTGTAGTGCTCAGCCGGTCTGCTGATGGGCCCGGACGTCGAGGAACGCTGCCGTCGACGCGTGCGCCCGCTCGATCAACTCCGCCGTTCGTCCGAAGTCGTTCCGCTTCATGGAGCCAGGATCGACCCCGGGGATGACGATGACCTCGACGTCGTCGGACACGCGAGCGAGGTCCTCGTCGAACCGGAAGTTGCGGGCGATCGAGAACGAGTGCAGCAACACGTCGATCGGCCGTTTCGGCAACGGTCGCGGGCGGTCGAAGTTGCCCACATGGAGCACGATGATCCGATCGACGGCGTGATGGAGCGCTCGGGAGATCGGGACGTTGTCGACCACGGCGCCGTCGATGTAGTGCTCGCCGTCGATCTCGACCGGTGGCAGGGCTGCGGGGAGCGCGGCCGAGGCGAGGACGGCGTGGTCGACGCGCCCTCGATCGAACCAGTGCGCGCGGCCCGTGCGCAGGTTCGTGGCGACGCACTCGAAGGGGATCGGGTAGTCCTCGATGTGTTCGTGCGGAGCGCAGCGGTCGATCAGGGAACGGATCCCCTCGTCGGGGTACAGGCTCGGCGACTTCTTGAGCAGCATCCACGGGCCGCTCATCTTCGTCGCCGGGAACAGGTCGTCGCCCCGCACGTCGAGCCAGATCCTTCGCAGTCGTTCGACCCCATCCGGGCTCGGGTCCGCAGCCATCGCCAGACCGTTCAGTGATCCGACCGAACAGCCGACCACCAGGTCGGGCACCTCGCCCCGGTCGACGAGCGCCCGCAGCATGCCGACCTGGACACTGCCGAGGTTGCCGCCGCCCCCGAGCACCCACGCCGTGCGCGGTCGCCGACGCGTCACCAGATCCGTCACGGTCATGTCTGTCCTCCCTCTCCCGACGACATCATCGGCCGGAGTCGGCGAGACCAGAAGGCCTTGACATGAAACCGACATGCAGAACGGTGCGAATCGGCCGAAACCCGATGCGGCGATCGCATCGGCACGGGCCTGAGTAGCCTCCGCCGGCATGACAGGACTCGCAGGCCGGATCGCTCTCGTCACCGGGGGAGGGCGCGGCGCGGGCCGGGCCATCGCCCTCGGCCTCGCCGAGGACGGCGCCGATGTGGCGGTGAACTATCGCCGCGACGAGGCGTCGGCGGCGGAGACCGTGGCCGAGATCGAGGCACTCGGTCGGCGGGCGATCGCCGTGCAGGCGTCGGTCGACGATCCCGAGGCCGACGCCGCGATGATCGATCGGGTGTGCGGCGAACTCGGACCGATCTCGATCCTGGTCAACAACGCGGGCCAGGCGAGCCGCGGCCAGTCGGTCGCGAAGACCGAGGACTGGGAGGTCGCGAAGCTCCTCGGCACCCATGCCATCGGACCGCACCACGTCTGTCGCCTGGCGCTCCCGCACATGCGCGAGTGCGAACGGGGCGACATCGTGTTCATCTCGTCGGTCGCCACCGACCACCACGCGGCCAACGGTGCGCCCTACAACATGGGCAAGGCGGCGATGGAGGCGCTGGCGATGACGCTGGCCAAGGAAGAACAGCGCAACGGCATCCGGGTCAACGTCGTGGCACCGGGCCTGATCGACACCGAGATGGGGCGGCGCCTCGTGAAGGCGGGCGGCGTGGACGACATCTCGACGTTGAGCGCGGGCTTCCCGTTCGGTCGGGTCTGTCAGCCCGAGGACATCGCTGACGTGGTCCGTTTCCTCGTCGGCCCCCAGGGCTCCTACGTCAGCGGTACGCGCCTCCGAGTCGACGGCGGCGGTCAGACGTTGATGCGGTGACGGTCAGGCGTGTTCGCCGCGCTGGCGATTCATCTCGCCGCGGTACGACGCGGCGAGATCGGCCTTCGCCGTCTCGGTGAGCGCCTTGCCGGCCATCTGGAAGACCTCGCGCTCCTCCTCGTCGAGATGGTGTGTCAGGCGCTCGCGGAGGTCCTTCGCCGTGGTGAGCCACCCGGCCGACGAGCGGTCCTTCTCCTCGAGATCCTCGATGAGCTCCTCGAGTTCATGGTGTTCGGCGACCGAGTGCCGGGCTTTGTCCTGCGTGAGGTCGTGTTCCATCAGCGGGATGTAGAAGAAGCGTTCTTCCGCGTCGGCGTGCGCCGCCATCTCGGTCTTCAGCCGGTCGAACACCGCCGCACGCGAGTCGGAGTCCCCCTCCGTCTGCACCAACTCGTCGGCCAGCGATCGCTGGATCTCGTGGTCGTCGCGTAGGGCCTCGAAAACGGTCAGGTCTGGCACGGGTCTGCTCCTGGGTTGCCGTGGTGGGTACGCGGCCGTCCGTACCCGTACCGAGGGCAGACCAGACCGTCAGCGCCCGCGGAACTCCGGCTCGCGTCCCTCGGCGAAGCTCGAGATGCCCTCGAAGAAGTCCTTGGTTCCGAAGAGCTGCATGGTCTGGAGCAACACGTGATGGGTGTGGGCCGGGAAGTCCTCGGTGAGTCCGTGCCGGTACAGACGCTTCATCGCTCGGATCGCGAGCGGTGCGTTGGCGGCGATCTCGCGTGCCCATGCGTGGGCCTCGTCCACGAGTTGGTCGTCGGGGACGACGGCATTGGCCAGGCCGATGTCCTTCGATGCCTGGGCGTCGAGGTCACGGCCGAGGAACCCGATCTCGGCGGCCTTCGCCCAGCCGACGAGACGGGGCAGGTACCAGGTGCCGCCGGACTCGGGGACCACGCCGCGCTTGGCGAAGCCAGGCATCAGGCGGGACGACTCGCCGAGCAGCCGCATGTCGCAGCCGAGGGCGAGGTCGAGCCCGTAGCCGGCGGCGGCGCCGTTCACGGCGGCGATGATCGGCGTGTCGATCTCGAAGAGGATCGAGGTCGGCAGCGAGCGGGTGTTCTGGAGCACCGTGGCCCCACCACCGCCGCCGTCGCCGCCGGACCCGCCGATGCCGGTGCCCGACATGGCGTCCTTGATGTCGAGTCCGGCGCAGAATCCCTTGCCGGCGCCGGTGAGGACGATGGCGCGGACGTCGACCGAGTCGTCGGCCTTGGTGAGCACCTCCGACAGGCGGTTGAGCATGCGGATCGAGATGGCGTTGCGCCGATGTGGCCGGTTGAGCGTGATCGTCGCGACGTGGTCGTCGCCGACCTCGTAGAGGACCGGATCGGGCTCGGGCGTGTCGATGTCGGTGTCTGAGGCCATCTCGGTAGCGTAGGGGCATGTCCGTCACCGAGACCGAGACTCCCGAACCGAGCGACGAAGCAGCCGACGATGGTGTGATCCTCGCCGTCACCGAGGTCGCGGTCGCCAAGGTGCTCGAGCTCCGCGAAGCCGAGGAAGACGCCAGCGGCCTCGCCCTCCGGGTGTCGGTGACCGGGATCGCCGGTCCCGAGTACACCTACGACCTCACGTTCGAGCCGCTGTCCGAGGCGACCGACACCGACAACGTCTACGACCAGGGCGATCTCCCGGTCATGATCCCGGCCGACTCGATGGACGCGCTCCAGGGCGCCACGCTCGACCTGCCCGGTACCGACGGCCAGGGCGGTCTGGTGCTCCGCAACCCCAACCGGCCCGACCCCCTCGCCGGTGTCGAACTCGACCTGCACGGCACCACCGCCGAGCAGGTCCAGCAGCTGCTCGAGCAGCAGATCAACCCCGGCCTCGCCGCGCACGGCGGGTTCGCCGAGCTCAAGGGCGTCGAGGGCGACAAGGTCTACGTGCTGATGGGCGGCGGCTGCCAGGGCTGCGCCGTCTCGGCCATGACGTTGCGCGAAGGCATCGCGGCATCGATCACGAGCGCGATCCCCGAGATCACCGAGGTGATCGACGTCACCGACCACGACGCCGGCGAGAACCCCTACTACTCGTGACGCGACGAGGCCCGGACCTCGGTCCGGGCCTCTCCCCCTGGTCGCCCCCATGACGTGACAACGAACACAGGATTCCGCATCCTGGCGCGAAGTGCAAGCTGACGGGCGCGCGAACGACGTCTCCGTCGGTCACTACGACCAATCTCGCGTGCGGCCCTGGGGCAGACGAGACGATGCGAAGCATCGTCGGTTTCTCGAACGTCCCCTCAGGGACGGAGAGAAAACCCATTGCACGGGACGCCCCCACTGGGGTCGGATAGCGAAGACGTCCCGGGCAGGGAACACAACGTCTGGGAGGGAACCGCTGACGTTGCTGACCGAGGAACGGACGTCCCGGTCGTTCCTTGCGGTCCCGTGTGAACTTTTTCTACGAGAGGGAGCGGGCGTGGGCGGCGTGCGCCCGGCGGGCCGATCCGGCGATGCCCTCGGCGTCGAGACCGAAGCGGTGCAGGATGTCGTCGACGCCTGCGTGCTCGATGTAGGTGGTGGGGATGCCCAGCGTCTCGACCCTCGGCGTGGCCGAGTCGGTGCACGCATCGGTGATCTCCGTGGTGATGAGCGATCCGGCGCCGCCGTTGCGGTATCCGTCCTCCACCGTCAGCACCAGCGCATGGCCGGCGGCGTCGGCGATCATCGCCGGGTCGAGCGGCTTCACCGATCGGACGTCCCACACGGTCGCTTCGATCCCTTCGGCGGCGAGGGTGTCGGCGGCCTCGAGCGAGGCCTCGAGCATCTTGCCGACCGCGAGGATGCACAGGTCGCTCCCGTCGCGCGCCTTGCGGCCCCGGAGCCCGGAGCCGACCTCGTCCTCTGCCGGACGTGAGGGGAGCGTCTTGGGCCAGCGGATCATCACCGGACCGTCGGAGATGTCGAGGGCGTCGTGCAGCATCACGCCGATCTCCTCGTACGACGAGGGGGCGAGCACGGTCATGTTCGGGACCTTGGTGAACAACACCATGTCGAGCACGCCGTGGTGGGAGGCGCCGTCGTTGCCGGTGATCCCGGCGCGGTCGATGCAGAAGACGACGGGCTGGTCGTGCAGACCGACGTCGAGGTTCACCTGGTCGAAGGCCCGGGACATGAACGTCGAGTACACGGCGATGACGGGACGGAGGCCACCCATCGCCATGCCTGCGGCCGAGGTCACGGCGTGCTGTTCGGCGATGCCCACGTCGAAGACCCGGTCGGGGAACCGCTCGGCGAAGGGCAGGAGACCCGTCGAGTCGGGCATCGCGGCGGTGATCGCCACGACCTCGGGTCGGACGTCGGCTTCCTTGATCAGCGCCTCGGAGAAGGCCGCGGCGCAGTATCCCGGCTTGACCGAGCCCATGTCGTGCATGTGCTTGATCGAGTCGTTCTCGGCCGGCGCGTAGCCCCGGCCCTTCTGGGTGAGGACGTGGACCACGATCGGCCCCTCGTACTCGTGTGCGTCGCGCAGCGCGCTCTCGAGGCCCTCGACGTCATGACCGTCGAAGGGGCCGGTGTAGCGGATGCCGAGGTCCTCGAAGAACGCCGGCGGCTCGAAGTAGTCGCGTAGCCCGGCGAGGGTGGCCTCGAAGCCCCGCTCGAGGCGGTCGCCCAGGAGGGGGACCTCGCGGAGCAACTTCTCGAACCGGGCCTTGTTGCGGAGGTAGCGGGGGTCGAGGCGGATGCGGGCCAGGCTGTCGCCCAGGCGGCTCGCAGTCGGCGCGTACGAGCGTCCGTTGTCGTTGAGGATGATGATCGCGTTCGAGCCGCTGTTGCCGAGGTTGTTGAGGCCCTCGTAGGCCATGCCGCCGGTCAGCGAGCCGTCGCCGATGACGGCGACGATGCGCCGGTCGGTGATCTCGTTGCGGTCCATGGCGGTGGCGAGGCCGTGGGCGTAGCTCACGATGGTCGAGGCGTGGCTGTTCTCGACCCAGTCGTGGGGTGACTCGCTCCGGCTGGGGTAACCGGAGAGGCCACCCTCCTGGCGGAGCGTGTCGAAGGTCTCGCGGCGACCGGTGATCAGCTTGTGCACGTAGGCCTGGTGGCCGGTGTCCCACAGCACGATGTCGCGAGGCGACTCGAACACCCGGTGGACGGCGAGGGTGAGCTCGACCGCGCCCAGGTTGGAGCCCAGGTGGCCGCCGGCGGGGGAGGCATCGATCGCATCGACGATGAACGCCCGGATCTCGACCGCGAGGTCGCCGAGCTGGGCGTGGCTCAGACCTCGCAGATCGGCGGGGCTGTTGATGCGATCGAGCAGCATGGGTCGAGATGACTCCCGTGGCGGAACGTGGGCGGACGAATCCGCCGTACAGGGTTTCTACGGTACCGGCAACGGGTCCGGACGGGCGACGCAGGGGTCCCGACGCCGGGTGGCGTCTAGATTCGGCCCGATGGGGTCGATCGAGCGTGCCCGTGAAGAGGGCCAAGGCGTCGTCGGTGCGATCCGTCGCTCGTTGACCGAGCGCGCGGCGTCGCTGCTGAAGGAGCATCCGGAGTTCGCCGAGGGCGCAGCCGAGGTCGGCCTGGTCGACAAGGCATGGCTCGACGACCCGACCGGCCACCCGATCCGCACCGCCACCTCGCTCGACGTGGTGCAGCGATTCCTCGAGCGTTCGGTCGAGCGCGAGCCCTCCCTCATCGCCAGCATGGGGCTCAACGCGATCCAGATGCTGTCGATGGAGTCCGAGAGCGACGACGGCGGTGGACAGGCCCACCCGATGACGATCGTGTTCACCGACCTCGAGGGGTTCACGCGGTTCACCAGCCGCGAGGGCGACGAGGCAGCCCGAGCACTGCTCGACCGCCACCACAAGTCGGTCGGGCCGGTCATCCGCAGCCGGGGCGGTCGGATCGTCAAGAAGATCGGTGATGGGTTGCTGATCACGTTCGCCGCACCCGAGGCCGCCGTGCTGGCGGCGATCGAGATCGGCGAGTCCGACAGCGGCGACCTCCGTCTCCGTGCCGGGATCCACCACGGCGAGGCCGTGCTCATGGGCGACGACCTGATCGGCCACGACGTCAACCTCGCCGCCCGTGTGGCCGACTCGGCCAAGGGTGGCGAGACGCTCGCGACCACCGACGTGCGATCGGCCGTCGGGCCCCTCGCCAACGTGCGGTTCGGGCGGGCGCGGCGCCGGAACTTCAAGGGAGTGACCGAATCGGTGTCGGTCTGTCCCGTGACCCGGGCTCGCTGAGGCAGCGATGAGCGAGGAACGGCCACGCGACATGTCCATGGAGGACGTGATCGCCCTCCAGGAGCAGGCATGCGCTCGTGCCGGGTCGCACCTCTATGCCGAGATCCTCGCGGCGATCGGCGCGGACTACGCGGCCGGTGGGCCCAGCGCCCGGTTGCTGAGCCCGTGGACGGACAACGCGCTCGCCGATGCGATCCCGCTGCGTCTGCTCGCCGCCGTCCACCGGATCGTCCTCGACGGGCGGGCGCCCGGACTGGCCCGCTTCTTCCCCAGCGCCGGGGGCACCGACGGCGGAAGCGCAGCGGCGGCCTTCCTCGACGTGTTGCGTGACCACCACGCCGAGATCGCCGGAGGGATGCACGACGGTGTGCAGACCAACGAGGTCGGCCGTGCCTGCTCGCTGGTCGGCGGATTCCACGTTGTCGCCGCCGAGACCGGCATGCCGCTGCGGATCCTCGAGGTCGGGGCCAGCGGGGGCCTCCTGTTGCGCTGGGATCAGTTCACCTATGTCGCCGGCGATCGGCGATGGGGCGGTGACGCCGGGCTCCGATTCGACGATCCCTGGACCGATCGGATCCCCGACTTCGTCGACGACCTGACCGTTCGAGAGCGGCGGGGTTGCGACATCAATCCGATCGACCCGACGACACCCGAGGGCGTGAACACCCTGCGTGGATTCCTGTGGCCCGACCAGGTCCACCGGCGTGAGCGACTCGACGCGGCCATCGACATCGCACACCTCCATCCTGCGACCGTCGATCGAGCCGATGCGGGACTGTGGGTCGAGGAACAGTTGGAGCGCCCGACGCCGGGCATGGCGACTGTGGTCTTCCACTCGATCGTGCTCCAGTATCTGCCCCGAGCCAGCTTCGACCGGCTCCGAGCGGCGTTCGCTGGCGCAGGAGACCGGGCGACGCCCGACGCCCCGCTCTACTGGCTGCGGATGGAGCCGGCCGGCGTGGTGGCCGACGTGCGCCTTCGTTCGTGGCCCGGCGGCGAGGACCGGCTGCTGGGGACGACCGGATTCCACGGCCCGCCCGTCGACTGGACGGCCGGCGAGTCCTAGACGGCGACGAGCGGGCGTCGACGCCGCTCGATCAGGTTCGCGAGCGCCGCGCCGGTGCCGAGCGCGAGGAGTCCGCCGACGGCATCGATCCAGTAGTGGTTCGCGGTCACGATGATCGTGAACAGCGTGAGCACGGGATACAGGTAGACGAGCATCCGGAGCCACCGGCGGCGCACGAGCGACGACAGGACGATCATCGACCACACCGACCAGCCGATGTGCATCGACGGCATCGCGGCGTACTGGTTCGTCACCGACGCAGCCTTCTCGTCGTCGAAGGAGATCCATCCGCCGTGCACTGCGAGCGTGTCGACGTAGCCGTACTCGTCGCACCCTTCGACGATCTTCTGACCGGGGGCGGCCGCCTCGGCAGCGTCCGGGGCGTAGACCTGGCAGGCCCCGTACTTGCCGGGATCGTCGAGGAGGCGGGGCGGCATGAGCGAATAGCTGGCGAAGCCGACGAGCGCGACCGCCGTGGTCAGCCCGAGGGTGTTGCGCCAGCGCGAGTAACGACCCTTGCCCGACCGGAACAGCCAGAACAGCGCGCCGGCCGTCACGACGAAGTGCGCGACCCCGTAGAAGATGTTCCAGACCCGGATGAATCCCATCGACGGCAGGTCGAGGTACCACCGCTGGATCGTGTCCTCGAAGTACAACCCGAGCGACTTCTCGAGGTCGATGATCTGGCGTGCGTGTTCGAACGCGACCGAGGCGTCGATGTCGCCGGTCCCCTGCGAACCGAAGAGGTTCCGGACGAAGGAGTAGATGGCGTAGAAGGCGGCGATCATCAGCAGTTCGAGCCACCATCGAAGGCGGACGGTCTGCTGCGGCTCCACCCCCGGTTCGGTCTGGGCCGGGGTTGTCGTCATGGACGCGGGCTCATCATGGGGTGGCTGGTGTCCTGGTCCGTCCGCCGACCGCGAACGCCGGAGCGCCGAGCAGGCTGACCGTGAGGTTGAGCAGGTAGAGCAGCAGACCGAGGGCGATGGCGTCCTCGGTCGCCACGCCGAGCGGGCCGAGGAAGAGGACGAAGGCGCCTTCACGGATGCCGAGTCCGGAGATCCCGATGGGAAGCACCTGGACGATGAGGACCGCGGGGAAGAAGGCGAGGAGCGCCGTCAACCCTGCCGGCTGGAGTCCGAGCGCACGGGCGGCGGCGACGGCCGAGAGCACGAGAACGAACTGGTAGGCGAAGCCGGCCAGCAGGACACTGACGGCCGACCGTGGGTGCGCACGCATGCGGGCCAGGCCGAGGTGGATGGCACCAGCGAAGCGACGCCATCCCTCGCGGACGGCGAACCGGGTGCCGAAGCGGTCGCTGGACACGGCGAAGAGCGTCCCGGCGAGCAACGAGAGCGTGGCCAGGGCGAGAGCGGCGGCCACGACGGTGGCGGTACCGAGCTGGCGGAGGCCGGGATTCACCGCGAGACCGAAGAGGGTGATGACCGGCAGGACGAGCCAGCCGGTCACCCGCTCGAGGACGACCGAGGCGAAGGTGTCGGGCGAGCGTCCCGTGTCCTTGGACAGGCGACTGACCCGCAGCACGTCGCCACCGATCGTGGTCGGCAGGACGTTGGACACGAACTGGCCGGCCATCGTCAGCGAGAACAGGCGACCCATCGGTGACGGCAACTCGAGCGCGGTGAGCACCTGCTTCCAGCGGAGGGTCGCGAGGACCATGCCGACGAGCGTGAGGGCTCCGGCCACGCCGAGCCAGAAGAAGGTGGACGACGTCGGTTCGGGCACGAGTTCACCGAGGTCGACGTCGGGTGCCTGCCACAGCAGGACGCCGATCATGCCGACACTGACGACGATACGGAGGGCGAGCGAGACCGCGGGGTGGAGCTTCACGTCTGTTCCCCCTCCGGCTGGATCATGGTGCTGGGTCGTCGAGTGGACGTGGGCCGGTCCAGCCTACGCCCGACCGTGGGCGCGGGTGGGTCAGCGAGCCTTGTCGAGGAACCGCTCGACGTCGACCACCACGCGGGTCACCTTGCCCGCACCGATGAGGCCTCGCGGATCGCTGGCCGACACGGTGAAGGTGAGGCGGCGCCCCGAGATCTTCTCGAGCGTGGCCTCGGCGGTGACGGGGGCGCCGACCATGGTCGGCGCGAGGTGGTCGAACTGGACGCGTTGGCCGACCGAGGTCGAGCCCGTCTCCAACGCGCCTTCGATGGCGGCGACGGCGGCTTCTTCGCACAACGCGACCAGTCGTGGCGTCGCGAGCACGGGCACGATGCCGGTGGAGAACGACTGCGCGGTGTCTTCGTCCGCGACGAGCAGTTCGATGGACGCGGTCAGACCGGTCTGGAGGGGCACGCCGGTACGCTACGCGGTCCGACTGGGCCTTTGTCAGATCGAAGCCACCGTTCCGGAGGAACCCCATGATCGAACAATCCGTACTCGAGCGCGTCCTGCACACCGCGCTGTCGACGGGCGGTGAGTTCGCCGAGGTGTTCGCCGAGGACCGCCAGAACGGGAACGGGATGCTCGACGACGGCCGGGTCGAACAACTCACCTCCGGTCGAGACCGCGGTGCCGGCATCCGTGTCGTCGTGGGCGACACCACCGGGTTCGCCCACACCGCCGATCTCTCGGAGGAAGGCCTGCGCAGCGCCGCCACCGCCGCCTCCGCTGCCGCTCGCCACGGAGGGGGAGGCGTCCGCGAGGTCGCGCTCACCCGCACCGACGTCCCCTCACCGAACGACGTGCAGATCTTCCCCGAGGACGTCGCCAAGGGCGACCAGGTCGAGATCCTGCGTCGGGCCGACGCCGCGGCCCGCGCTGCCGGCGGCGACATCAGCCAGGTCACCGCTTCGATCGGCGCCGGGCGCAAACGCATGCTGGTCGCCAACAGCGACGGGCTCTTCACCACCGACGACCAGGTCCGGACGTTCTTCTCGGTGAGCGCGATCGCCACCGGCGACACCGGCATGCAGACCGGCCGCAAGAGCATCGGCCACACCATCGGCTTCGAGCTCTTCGACCGCATCGACGTCGAGGAGTTCGCCGGCGAGGCCGCCCAGCAGGCGATCACCAAGCTGCGGGCCCGACCGGCGCCGTCGGGCGAGCTGCCCGTCGTGATCGGCGCCGGTTCCGGCGGCGTGTTGTTCCACGAAGCCTGCGGTCACGGTCTGGAGAAGGACCTGGTCGACAAGGGCGCGTCGGTCTACGCCGGCAAGGTCGGCGAGCTGGTGGCCAGTCCGTTGGTGACACTGGTCGACGACGGCACCATCGCCGAGGAGTGGGGCGCCTTCGCCGTCGACGACGAAGGATCGCCGGCCCGACGCAACGTGCTCATCGAGGACGGGGTGCTCACCGAGTACATGTGGGATTTCCTCCGCAGCCGAAAGGACGGTCGAGCGACCTCGGGCAACGGTCGTCGCCAGTCGTACAAGCACCTGCCCATGGTCCGCATGACCAACACGTTCCTCGAGGCCGGCGAGACCGATCCGGCCGACATCATCGCCGGCACCGACCACGGGGTCTACGTCGCCAAGCTCGGTGGCGGGCAGGTCAACACCGCCTCCGGCGACTTCGTCTTCGGCATGGTCGAGGCGTACCTCATCGAGAACGGCGAGATCACCGAGCCGCTGCGTGAGGGCAACCTGATCGGCAACGGCCCCCAGTGCCTCCGCGACATCGAGGTCATCGGCAACGACTTCGCCTTCGGCGGCCCCGGAACGTGCGGGAAGGACGGCCAGGGCGTGCCTGTGGGCGACGGCTGCCCCACACTTCGAGTGAGCCAGCTCACCATCGGTGGGACGGCAGCATGAGCAGTTCCGTGCAGACCGATGCCGGGACGTCGGTCGAGGCGCTCCAGGCCATCGCCGACCGCGTCGCCGCCCAGGCCGGGCCGGGCGAGCAGGTCGAGGCGTACCTCAGCGCCGGGACGTCGACCGACGTCGACGCCTACGAGGGCGAGATCGAATCGCTGACCCAGGCCGGATCGGCCGGCATCGGCGTCCGCGTGATCAAGGACGGCCGGACCGGGTTCGCCTGGGCCACGAGCCTCGACGACGACATCATCGCGGAGACGCTGGCCGAGGCCCGCGACAACCGCCCCTACGCCGAACCCGACGAGTGGGCCGGCATGGCCGAGCCCGACGGCGTCGCCGCAGTCGAGCTCGACATCCATCGGCCCGAGGTGCTCACCACCCCGGTGGACGACAAGGTGGCCATGGCCATCGAGTTGGAGAAGATGGTGCGCGGCGCCGACCCGCGTGTGCGTGGCGTGCGGTCTGCGACCTATCACGACGCCGAAGGCGCCTACGCGCTGGCCACGTCGACCGGCATCTCGGCCGGCGGCCGGAGCACCGGCGCCTACGTCTCGGTGAGTGCGCTCGCCGACGACGGCGACGCATCGGTGATCGCCGGGGGCTACTCGATCGGTCGTGCCCCGAGCGAGGTGTCGCTGTCGGAGGCGGCCGACGACGCAGTGTCGCGCCTGTTGGCCAAGATCGGCTCGACCAAGCCCGAGTCCGGCGAGGTCACCCTCGTGCTCGAACCCCGTCTGACGTCGACGGTGCTCGGCATCATCTCCGGCATGCTCGGCGGCGAAGCCGTGGCCAAGGGCCGGTCGCCCTTCGCCGAGCGGATGGGCGAGCCGATCGGATCGCCGTTGTTGACGATCGTCGACGACCCCACCAACGCCGACTCGCCCGGTGCCGAGCCCTACGACGACGAGGGCCTCGCCACCCGCCGGGTTCCGCTGCTCCGCTCCGGTGTGCTCGAGGGCTTCCTGCACAACAGCTACTCGGCTCGACGCGCGGGAACGACGTCGACGGCCTCGGCCGCCCGCGGCTTCAGCAGTCGACCGGGCATCTCTGCCCGCGCGCTCACGGTCGAGCCGGGCGAAGGTGATCTCGAGTCGCTGTTGGCCCAGGTCGACAACGGGGTCCTGGCCTCGGCGCTCGGCGGCATCCACTCGGGGGTGAACCCCGTCTCGGGCGACTTCTCGGTGTCGGTCGAAGGGCTGCGCATCCGCGACGGCCAGCGAGCCGAGCCGATCAAGGAGGCAACGCTCGCCTCGACCCTGCAGCGGTTGCTGCTCGACGTGAGCCACGTCGGGGCCGATGTCGAGTGGCAACCCGGCGGGACGGGCGGCGTGACGCTGCTCATCCCCGGGGTGACCCTCTCGGGTCGCTAGACCACCACGACGTGCCTCTCCTCCACGCCATCGTCCTCGGCATCGTCCAAGGACTCTCGGAGTTCGTGCCCATCTCGTCGTCGGGCCATCTCGCGCTCGTGCCGTGGCTGTTCGGGTGGGACGACTTCGGTGATGCCGAGTCGCTGGCCAAGACGTTCGACGTGGCCCTCCACATCGGGACGCTGGCGGGTGCCGTGGCCTACTTCTGGGGCGATCTGGTCGGCTTCGCCCGCGACGGCCTGAAGCTGGTGATCCCCGCCAATCGGGAGCACGCGACCCCGCAGGGCCGGATGGCGTGGCTGCTCCTGGTGTCGGCGATCCCCGCAGCCATCACCGGCGCAGCCCTGACGTCGACGATCGAGAAGCTCGACGACGAGTTCTGGCTCATCGGCGTCATGTTGGTGATCGGAGCGGTCCTCCTCCTGCTCGCCGATCGCCTCGGCGGCCCGCGCGACGACCAGTCGTTCCGCCTCCGCGACGCGCTGCTCATGGGCCTCGGACAGGCGGCGGCCCTGCAACCGGGCGTGTCCCGCTCCGGCGTCACGATCACCGTCGCCCGCGCCCTCAAGTTCGACCGCGTCGCCGCCGCCCGGATCTCGTTCCTGATGAGCCTGCCGATCATCGCCGGTGCCGGGGCCTACAAGTTCCTCGACGTGATGGGCGAGGGTGGCATCCCCGCCGATTTCCGCGTGCCCTTCGTCGTGGGAATGGCGACGTCGGCGATCACCGGGTACGCCGCGGTGTGGGGGACCATCCGCTTCGTGCAGACCCGGACGTTCCGGCCGTTCGTGGCCTACCGGGTGCTGGCCGGGCTGGCGGTCATCGCCCTGGCCGCCGGCGGCTTCAACAGCTGACACTCGACGGTCGAGCGCAGGGGAACCAACGCTCGGGCGGCGACGTCGAATCCGACATGAAGCTCTCGCGCATCCTCCTCGGTTCCACGTTGGCCCTCGCCACCCTGGTGCTCGTGCCCGACATCGCCCGGGCCGACTGCGCCGGCCCGACGATCGAGTACGAGCCCACCGAGGTCGTGCGTGGCGGCCTGTTGACGGTCACGGGCACCGGGTTCGGCGACAACTGCTACGACACCGGTCCGCCGCCCGAAGGCGAGGGTGTGTTGGGCAATCCACTCACCGAGATCGAGATCCACCTCGTCCAGGGCGACGACGAGCGTCTGGTGGCCACGGGGTCGGCTGACGAGGAGTACGGGTTCCGGGTCGACGTCATCGTGCCGGCGTCGTTCACCCCCGGCGCCATGTCGATCACGGTCGACGTCGGACCGGCGTTCGCCGTCTTCGCTTCGCCCGAGGATCCGTTGGTCGTCACCGAGGCGGCGCCGGTCGAGTCGTTGGGCGCCGAGGTCGCCATGTTCGGCCCGCTGGTCGAGTCGGGTCTCGCTCCCACCGACCTCCCGGTCGACGACAGCGTCGACGGACCGGACGACGATTCGGGAGTCACGGAGGAACTGGCCGCCGATGTCGAGGACGAGGACTCGTCACCCTTGGTGATCGTCGGTGCCGTCGCGATCGTCGCGCTGTTGGCCGCTGGTGGCTGGCTGGCGCTTCGCCGGCAGACCTGACCGCCGGTCAGACGTCGGCGGCGACGTCGTCTGCGGGGTCCTTCGGCAGTCGAGTCGACACCCCGAGGCCGATCACGCCGGCGATGAGGGTCCCGAGCAGCGCCAGGCGGAGTGCCTTCGGCGTGGCCTCACGGTTGATCCGCAGCACCTCGTCCCGGTAGGCCGGATCCGACGGGTTCTCCTCGAGGAGTTCGAGCAGTTCGGAGTTGGAGATGATCCGGGCGTCGCTCTCCAACGCCTCGGCCACGATGCCCTGCTCGACCGGCGTCAGGACCTTGGAGCCCTCCGCGAGTTCGGCGAAGTTCGTGGTGAAGCCCATCAACATGACCGTGCCGGCCATCGCCGTGCCCAGCGAGATGCCGAACTGCGACGCGGTGGTGTTGATGCCGCCCGCCTCGGACGCGGCGTCGACCGAGACCGCCGACAGGATCAGGTTGTTGAGTTGGGAGATGACGAACCCCAGCCCCACGCCGATGAGGAACAGGCCGGGCACGATGGGAAGTGCACCGCTGGCCGGGTCGAGCATGACCGTGACCTCGGCGATCCCGCAGAGCATGAGCACGATGCCGAACTGGAGCAGTGAGCGGGAGTGGAACCGCTCCTGGATACGTGGCACCTGGTTGGAGGTGACGAACATCGACAGCGAGAGCGGGAGGATCACGAGGCCGGACTGGAGGGCCGAGTACTCGAGGACGAGTTGGACGAAGATCGGGGTGATGAGCAGGAATCCGCCGATCACGAACTGCTGGAGCAGCGTCAGGACGACGCCGTAGCGGAAGTCGCGGATCTTGAACAGGCTGGCTCGGAACACCGGTGCCGACCCCCGACGCTCACGGAACAAGACCCAGGCGACCAGGAGCGCCACGAGGACCAGACCCGTTCCGAGGAGTGGCCAGATCACGCCTGCTCCGGACCGTGAGCCGGCCAGGATGCCGATGATCACGGAGCCGAAGCCGAAGACCGACAGCAGCGAACCGACGGGATCGAATCGGGTCTTCTCGACTCCTGCCATGCGTGTCGGCACGTGGCGGATCTGCACCAGAGCGATGATCACCACGACAACCTCCAGCACGAATGCGATGCGCCAGGTCAGCAGCGTCGTGAGCACGCCGCCGACCACGGGCCCGACCGCGGCGCCGGCTCCGACCGTCGAGCCGATGAGGGCGTAGAGCTTGGCTCGTTCGGTGCCCTCGAAGTGCGTGCGGACCAGGGCCTGCACGGTGGGGAACAGGAGCGCGGCACCGAGTCCCTCGATCACGGACCAGAACACGATGAGCGAGTTGAGGTCGAAGGCCAGGGCAGTTCCGGTCGAGCCGATGCCGTAGAGCACCAGACCGCCGGCGAAGGCCCGCCGCCGACCGAGGATGTCGCCGAGCTTCGCCCCGGTGAGCAGGAACGACGCCATCACGAGCGAGTAGAGAGCGATGGCGCTCTGGACGCCGCCGATGTCGGTGTCGAGGTCGTCGACCACCGCGCCGATCGAGACGTTCATGATCGTCGTGTCGATCACCACGATGAAGATGGCGAGCGGCAACACGAGTCGGAGCCGACGCTGGACCTCGGTCAGCCCGGACGGTTCGGATTCACTCTGCACGGACACACCGATCGATCACAGGCATGGACCATAGGAGGCCATCACGTCGGTCAGACGTGGCCACGACGTCAACCGACGAGCGCCAGGGTCACGATGCCGTTGGCCAGGGCGAACGCGACCTCGGTGACCCGCTCGCGGGTGACCGCGACGGTCACGGCATCGTCGGCCACGTCGACCACCACGGCGTCGGCGGCAATCACGAGGCTCGGATCTCGGATCGAGAGGGCCGGGTCGAACGATGCGATCACGTCGACGAGGTCACCGGGCTGTGTCGGAGCGATGGCGTCGAACACCGGGATCGCCACCGCCCGCCAGCCCTCGGGGACCAGCGCTGCGGCGCCGGAGTGACCGTCGCCGGCCAGACGCTGCCCGGTGAGGACCTCACCGGCGACGACCGCGGAGCGGACGGCGAGGCCGGTCGGATCGTCGACGACCACGTCGTCGGGGAGGTGGGCGACGGGACGATCGACCAACTCGACGTCACCGGCCCGGATGATCTGTCCGGCGTCGAGATCCTGGCGTGCCACGGCGACGGGACGGGTCGTGCCGAGGGCCGCAGCCCGGGCCGCAGCCTCGGAGGTGGTCCGGTGCACGGCCGTGCCGAGGACCAGTGCGAGCAGGAGGACGACGAGGAGGCGTCGTGGGGGCGGTCGCAGGACCGGGAACCGGGGCGGGCTGGGGCGCATGTCGACCTCACGGGAGTGCGTGCCGGAGGGGGAAGTGCGCCCGGGGGTCCCGGGATGGCCGAATCTAGCGGGGGAGCAGGTCGCCGGGAACGGCAGCGATGGCCCGGAACAGGACCTTGCGCACGACCTCGAGGTTGCGCTCGAAGAACGCCAGCACCTCGTCCTGGGTCACGGCGGGGATCGTGGGGTCGTCTTCGAGACCGGCGTCGAAGTCGGTGATCAGCGCGATCGACGCGTAGGGGATGCGCGCCTCGTTGGCCAGCGCCACCTCGGGGTACTGGGTCATGTTGATGACCTCCCAGCCCTGCCGGTGGTACCACTGCGACTCGGCTCGGGTCGCGAAGCGTGGGCCCTGGATGACCACGACCGTGCCGGTTCCGTGGACGGTGACGCCCTCGGCCCGACAGGCCTCGATGGCGACCTGGCGGAGGCGTTCGTCGTAGGGGTCGGCCATCGACACGTGGTCGGCGGCCCCTTCGTCCCAGAAGGTGTCGGGGCGACCCCACGTGCGGTCGATGAACTGGTCGACGACCACGAAGTTTCCGGGAGCGACGTCGGGGTGCAGCGAGCCGGACGCACACGGCCCGAAGATGGCGCCGACGCCGGCCTGGCGCATGGCGTCGAGGTTGGCCCGGTAGTTGATGCGGTGTGGGGGGTGTCGATGGTCGGCCCCGTGACGTGGGAGGAACGCGACGCGGCGATCGCCGACCTCGCCCACCAGCAGGGGACTCGAACGGCGCGCCGTAGGGGGTCTCGAACGCGACCTCCTCGACATCGTCGAGGAACTCGTAGAAGCCGCTGCCTCCGAAGACGCCGATGTCGGCGATGGCCATGGACGCGCTCAGTCGGACGACGAGGAGTTGGAGGAGGACGACTTCTTCGTGTCGGCCTTCTTCGTGTCGCTCTTCGTCTCGGACTTCTTCTCGGTCGTGGTCGACGAGTCGCTCGACGAGCTCGACGTGTCCGTCGTGGACGACGACGAGGTCGAGGACTTGGCGCCTCCGCCCGACGACGACCGTGCGTCGTTCTTGTAGAAGCCGGACCCCTTGAAGCTGATGCCGACGTTGCCGTACACCTTCTTCAGCTTGCCCTTGCACTCCGGGCACTTGGTGAGGGCATCGTCGGTGAAGGCCTGCACGACCTCGAAGTCGTGTCCACAGTCCTTGCAGCGATATTCGTATGTGGGCATCGGTGGTCTCCGCGTTGGCACTCGCGAGTGTCGAGTGCCAGAGGATAACGGGCGAGACCGCGCGTGCCCATACGCTCGGCGAGATGGAAGGGCTGGCCGCGGTGGCTGTCGTGGTCGTTGCGTACTCGTTGGGCACGTTCCCGACCGCACATCTCGTCGGTCGACGGTTGGGGTTCGACCCGACGACGTCCGGATCGGGCAACCCGGGCGCATCGAACACGACTCGTGTCGGTGGAGCCAAGGCCGGGGCACTCGTGCTCCTGGGTGATGCGGGCAAGGGCATCGCAGCGGCCGGACTCGGCTACGCCGTCGACGGGCGGACGCTGGCCTGGCTGGCCGGCGCGGCGGCGATCGCCGGACACATGTGGCCCATCACCCGGAAGTTGGTCGGCGGCAAGGGGGTGGCGACGGCGGCCGGAGTCGGTCTGGTGTGCGCTCCCCTCGGGTTCCTCGTGCTCGGAGCGATCTTCGCCCTCGTCGCCAAGGTGCTCGACATGGCCGCTCCCGGATCGATCCTCGTCGCCGCGTTGATGCCGGTCGGTGTCTGGGCGCTGGGGCAGAGCGGGGTCGAGATCGCGGTGGCCGGAGCGATCGGTCTGGCGATCATCGTGCGGCACCGGACCAACATCCGTCGGCTCCTCGACGGGACCGAGTCGAACGTCCGGGCCTGACGCCTGCAGAATGGCGCCATGGCTCCCGTTCGCACCGCTGTCATCCCCGCCGCCGGTCTCGGCACACGGTTCCTCCCTGCCTCCAAGGCGATCCCCAAGGAGATGGTGCCGGTCGTCGACAAGCCGACGATCCAGTACATCGTCGAGGAGGCCGTCGCCTCGGGGATCGACGACATCCTCATCATCGTCAGCGACGGCAAGTCGGCCATCGGCGACCACTTCGACCGGCTCGCAGGCCTCGAGGCCGCGCTCGAGTCCAAGGGCAAGGCCGCCGAACTCGACCTCGTCCGAGGTCTGGCCGAACTCGCCGACATCCACTTCATCCGTCAGGGTGTCGCCAAGGGGCTCGGTCACGCCATCGGCATGGCGCGCAAGCACGTGGGCGACCGCCCGTTCGCGGTGATGCTTGGCGACGACATCCAGGTCGACGACGGCGCACTCCTCACCGGGATGATCGCCACGCATGAGGCCGAAGCCGGTTCCGTCATCGCCTGCCTCGAGGTCGAACCGCACGAGATCTCGAGCTACGGCTGCATCGATCCCATCCCGCTGCGCGACAACCTCCACCGCTTCGAGCGCATCGTCGAGAAGCCGTCAGCCGAAGAAGCGCCGTCGAATCTCGCGGTGATCGGGCGCTACGTCTTCACGCCCGAGATCTTCGAGGCCATCGACGCCACGCCGCCGGGTGTCGGGAACGAGATCCAGATCACCGACGCCATCGGCCTGCTCAACAAGACCCAACCGGTGACCGGGTACGCCTTCAGCGAGGGCCGCTACGACTGCGGCAAGCCGCTCGACTACCTCAAGGCCACGGTCGAGATCGGTGCCATGCGGGAGGACCTGGGCCCGGCGTTCCGCGAGTACCTCAAGGCGTTCGTCGCCACCCTCTGATCCTCGCCACGAGGAACCAGTGACGGTCGAGCGTCTCGACGTGGATCAATCCGCGGCATCGTGCGTCGCCGCGTTCTCGGCCGAGACGCTGCGCGCTCGCTCCTTTGCGTTCGACGGGACGGTTGCGACGGTCGAGGAGGCGCAGGACCCGAAGGCGCCCGAGCCGGAGACCGGCATGCTGCGCGTCACTTTCGAGGTCAACGAGTGGTTCGCCGGCGGTGACGGCGACACGGCTGATGTCTGGGTCCCTCGAGCGGTCGTCGTCGGCGACCGCCTTCTCGTCAGCGGTGAGCCGCGGTGGGGCGGCGATCTGCTCGACGATGCCATCGCCTGGACGGGCTGCGGCGGATTCACATCGGCGTACTCACCCGATGACGCTGACCTCTGGCGCAGCGCCTCGTCGGGCTGATCCGTCGGGGGTTCTTGTCATACCCGGTGAGGAGAATGGGGGTGTGACTGGTTCTGCTTCGTACTCCCGAGATGCTGATGTGGCGGTCTCGGCGCGGGTGAAGTTGGATGCTGCGGCGTCGGTGGTGGCGTCGATGGATGCGGCGCAGCGGTCGGCGGTCGGGGCGTTGGTGGAGTTGTGGCCGTCGGCGGCGTGGCTGGCTGCGGGCGTGCGGTCGGCGAAGCAGTGGTTGGTCTCGTACACGGGGTTGTCGGTGTCGGAAGCCCGGCGGTTGGAACGGGTCGCCGAACTCTGTGTCCGGGACGAGCGTCTGTTGGATGCGGTGGTCGAGGGTGGGTTGTCGTTGGGTCGGGCCGAGTCGTTGGCGCGTGCGGTGACCGATGAGCGGGCTCCGTGGTTGGCGGGTTCGGTGGAGGCGTTGTTGTCGGTGTCGGGTGACGACGATGCGTTCGATGCGGTGGTGCGGTTCTGGCGTGAACGTGTGGACGAGCAGTTGGCGCCGCGGCGGGTGCAGGCGCAGTCGTTGACGTTCTCCCGCCGGTTGTTCGGTGGCGGGGAGATCCATGGGTCGTTGTTGCCGGTGGCGTTCGAGAACGTCATGTCCGCGGTGGACGCGTTCACGCCGCCGCCGGATCCCGCAGATGCGCCGTACGTCCGGACTGCGTCGGAGCGGCGCGCCGATGGGCTCGATGACCTGGCCTCGTTCGGTCTGACCCACGACGTCGACGACGATCTCTCCGAGGAGGAGTTGGAGGACGAGCGGTTGCGGGCGGAGGACACCTACGACGGGTCGTGTCCGGGCGATGAGTTGGACGAGGCGTTGGATCCGGCGAACGAGGGGTTGGATCGCCTCGACCTCGTTCGACAGCGGATCCGGAAGGCGGAGCGTCATCGGCGTCGTCGGGCGATGCGTCGGATCCGGGCTCGGTCCGGCGCGTGTATCAACGTGGTCATCGACTTGGAGACGCTCGCGGGCACCCGTGGCATGACGGATCTGGATGGGTTGGTGTTGCGGGGCGAGGGTTGGAACCTGGCGATGTCGGCGGCGGAGCAGTTGTTGTGTGATGCGTCGTTGACGGCGACGTTGTTCAAGGGGAAGACGAGCGTGTTGGACGCGAACGACGCGTCCGAGCAGTTCTCGAAACGTCAACGCCGCGCGATCGCTGCCCGTGATCATCATTGCGTGTTCCCGGGGTGTTCGCGGTTGCCGCGTCATTGCGATGTGCATCATCTGCACGAACGCAATGCGGGTGGCCCGACGACGACTTCCAACGGTGTCCTGCTGTGTCGTTTCCACCATCGGTTGGTGCATCAATTCGGGTGGAGACTGTCCCTCGACGTCGAGACCGGTGCGTGGGTTGCGATCGATGCGCATGGCGTCGAGTGGAAGGGCAGACCCCGCAACTCTGTGGCCGCGTGACGGCCTGGTGACCCGACCCGGATCATGGTCGGGTCATCAACGCGCCCACCGACCCACCGAACCGCCGATCTGTCGACCCCGTCGCCGCCGAACAACGGGCACCTGGTTGGGGTCAGCGAGCGATCGATCAGCTGCAGATGAAGACGAGTTCCAGGCCCGGGCGGTCTGGGGCATCCCGTACGTCGAGGACCACCAGGCCGCTGTCCGACACCGTCCGCTCCACCTCCGAACGGCTTCGGAACCGCAACGTGGAATCGGACGTGATCACATCGCCCGACCGCTCGAATCGATACGTCCAGCGGAAGGAGACCAGCGGAAGCGAGACCTCGAGCAGATCGACCCAGCTCACCACTGCCCCGACACCTGGGATCTCGGTGCGCGTCTCGGATTGCGCTCGGGTCCACGAGCGCCATGCTTCGCGCCCGGGATCACGAACCTCGAACACGACCGCTCCGCCGGATCGGATCGCAGCGCGAATGTCTCGGAGTGCACCGGACAGTTCATCGTCGTCGAGGAACACCTGAGCGACGTTCCCGGTCATGGTGGCCACGTCGGCACCGACAGGAGGCACCATCGTGGCGTCGCCATGGATCCAATGCACGCGTTCGGCACCCGGCTTCGTGCGGGCGACAGCGAGCGATGCTTCCGCCGGATCCACGCCGATGACGTCGACGCCCTGGCTGGCAAGAAGACAGGCAAACGTGCCTGTCCCGCAACCGATGTCGATCACGGACCGGGCACCGAATTCGCGAACGATGCCCAGGTACAGGTCCAGGTCGGGCCGGTCGCCATCGAGCGGGTCATAGATCCGGGCGAGACGCGAATCGGCGAAGATCGGGTCCGGCACGGGTCGCAACGCTACGGCAGTGAGGAGCGACGAGTGCCGGCAGAAGCGCGCGCCCGCGCTCAGCATGGCGGGGGATCTGATCGCCTACCCGAGCGGTCCCATCTGACCGTCTTGAGAGGTCGCTTCGGCACGCGCCCGTTCAGCGTCGGCGCTCGACGACCGAGTCCCGGGCGGACCGGCCCGGACGGCACGAACGACAGCCACGAGGAACCCCGCGAGAAGCAGTGCCAGCACGACGGATACGACGGGCGACCCCATGGGATTCAGTGTGCCTGCCGACCAGACCCCTGTCCACGCGGACCGTCACCGGACGGACTCGAACTGCCCCCGACCGACGTTGAACACCGTGCCGTCCATCCGGAGTGCGTCGTCGCTGTCGTAACGGCTGCGCAGCTCTGCGAAGCGAGCATCGGGGTCGACGGTGAGCTCGGCCACGGAGTCGAAGCAGCGGAGCAGATCGTCGGTGGGCTCCTCGCCGGGTTCCCATCCAGCGCCCCAGACATCCCAGGGGAGCATCTCGACCTTGTTGAGCGCGGCGAGGTCCAGGCGCAGGTTCCCGGCGATCCAGTGCGCACCGTGTTCGTCGATCGCCGAGAGCCCGCATCTCGCGGCGTCGAGGTCGCCGCGACGCCAGGCTCGCCACGCGTGGCCGGCGGTCACGAACTCGTCTCCCGTGATGCCGAGCGGGTCTCCGTCGAAGCCGATCATCTGGCGCCACACGCCGTCGAGTTGCGCGTCGACCATCGTCCAGCGCTGCTGGTCGGCGTCCCAGTACTCGGCGACCCAGTGGTCCTCGAACCAGCCCGGCCGGAAGTACGCCCCGAAGCCGCAGCGAGCGCGGGCCGGTACACCGGCATGTCGGAGGAAGGCGACCGTCAAACGGGTGAAGGCATGACAGCGCGCGCCGACCCGTCGGTCGGCGGGCCGTGGCTCGTCGATGGGGCGAGGGTCGACCGACCGGGCCACTTCGAGCAGCCGCGCCGAGTCGCGCTCGTGGATCGTCTCCTCCTGCTCGGGAGCGAGGTCGACGTCGTAGAACGGCTTGGCGACGACGTCGTAGATCAGCAGTCCCTGGACCGTCCGGACGACCTCGTGGATGTCGGACGACGAGAAGTCCGCCGGTTCGAGACGAGTGAACCGGCCGGGCGCGGCGTAGTACTCGAGCGATCCAGCGTCCACGGCCCGACCATGTCACAGGATTCGTCCTCGCGCACGAGCGCCGCCGCCCCGCCGCCCACATCAGCTCTGGAGGTCACGGATCGGTCGGTAGCGTCGGCGCGGTGATCTCGCTCGGAGAAGCCCGCCGCCATGTCCTCGACCGCGTCCCTCGTGGTGCGGCGGTCCCGACGCCGGTCGGCGACGCACTGGGTCTCGTCCTGGCCGAGTCGGTCGCTGCCGGCGAGGCGGTGCCGCCGTTCGCCAACACCGCCATGGACGGATTCGCCGTGCATGCAGCCGACACGGTCGGTGCGCCGGTCGAACTCGAGATCGTCGAGACGATCGCCGCGGGGCACGCGCCCGTCGTGACCGTGCAGCCCGGGCAGGCCAGCCGCATCTTCACGGGCGCGCCGATGCCCGACGGCGCCGACGCCGTCGTGATGGTCGAACGGACCGAGGCGCTCGACGAGCGCACGGTGCGGGTCGACATCGAGGTGCCGGTCGGCAACCACGTGCGACCGGCGGGAGACGACCTGTCGATCGGCCAGACCGTGTTCGATGCTGGCGTCGTCCTCAGCGCTGGGCACCTGGGTGTCCTCAACAGCCTCGGTGTCGAGGAGGTGCTGGCGTATCCGCGACTCCGCGTCGGCGTGGTGTCGACCGGTGACGAGTTGGTCGAGGGCGGGGGAGTGCTCGAACCCGGACAGATCCGCGACTCGAACCGCCGCACGTTGTTGGCGTTGGCGGCCCAGTCGGGCTGCGACGTGGTCGATCTGGGCATCGCCCGCGACACCGATGCCGCCATCACCGAGGCGATCGAGCGCGGCGTCGCGGACTGCGATGCCGTTCTCACCTCGGGAGGTGTGTCGATGGGCGACATCGACCTGGTCCGGGTCGTCCTCGACCGCATCGGCGACATGCGGTGGATGCAGATCGCGATCAAGCCGGCCAAGCCGTTCGCCTTCGGTCTCGTCGACGGCACACCGGTGTTCGGCTTCCCCGGCAACCCGGTGTCGTCGATGGTCAGCTTCGAACTGCTGGGTCGTCCGGCGCTCCGCCAGGCCATGGGACACGCCGACCTCGACCGCCCCCTCGTGCGCGCGGTGGCCGACGACGACTTCTCGCGACGCGACGACGGAAAGACCCACTTCGCTCGCGTGGTCGCCGAGTTCGGGAGCGAGGGTCGGGTCCACGTGCGTTCGGCCGGTGGTCAGGGAAGCCACCATCTGGGCGCGATGGCGACGGCCAACGCGCTGGCCGTGCTGCCGAGCGGCGACGGGGTCGGCGCTGGTGCCGAGGTCGAGGTGTTGCTCCTCGGCGAGATGGTCTCACCGACCGGTCTCCCGATCGATCCCGCCGGCTGACCGGCGGCCGACGTCAGTCGAGCATCGCCAGGGTGTCGAGTTCGATGGCCATGCGGCCTGAGCGGTTGGCCATCGCCATGAACATCTCGTCGCCGCGGTCGGTCTGCCCCACGATCATCGACGCGCCGACCGCCATGAGGAATCCCGAGAACGCGAAGCGCCGGTAGTCGTTCCAGCACGTCTCCATGGCGTACTCCTTCACGCCGCCCGCGAGCAGACCCTCGTGGTAGCGCTCGACGAGCGTGCGCTCGGCGGTACCGCGTTCGTCGGCGACGAGGCTGGTGCCGAGGAAGTACGACACGTCGGTGACGCCGGGAGCGAGGGTCACGGTCTGCCAGTCGACGGTCGTCAGCGGCGCGCCGCCGGCTTCGGTGGCGAAGAGCATGTTGTCGACGCGGTAGTCGCCGTGGGCTGCGGTGAAGGGCTGGGGTCGGTACGAGATGTAGTCGCCGAGGCGCTCCATGAGCGCGTTGCCGGCCGTGATGACGTCGGCATCGACTCGATCGCCGTAGCGCTCGAGGAAGCCGGGGTAGAGCATGGCGAGGAGCTGGAGGTAGAAGGCCTGACCGTCGTCGGATGCCCGGTCGAGCCAGTCGAAGTCCGACAGGGTCGCGTCGTCCCAGACCGGAGCGTGGAGCTTGGCGATCTCGTCCATGGCCAGTTCGGCGGCGGCGACGTCGCAGCCCTGCATCTGGTCGCCCTGCTCTGCCGGAGCGAGATCGTTCATCAGGAGGACGAACTCGTTGGCCGGCACGTCGATGAGCGCCAGGTACGGCTTCGGGGTCGTGATCGACACCCGGTCGCGGAGGTGTTGGTAGAAGCGGGTCTCGATCTCGTAGGTACGAGTCGCGACCGACGACGCCCGGCTGGTCTCGTCCTCGGCGGGGAACTTGCCGATGACCGTTGCCGGCCCCGGCGTGCCGTCGTACGTCAGCGTGAACCGGATGCTGTCGCCCACCTGCCCGGTGCCCACGGCCTTCGCCGCGACATCGGTGACGGTTCCGTCGTCGAGTTCTCCGGCAGCGCGCAGGACGCGCGTCATCCAGTCCGGGGTCGCGTCGTCGGGATGGCTGATGAGTTCGATGTCGCTCATGACAGCTCGTGCTGCACGGCACCGCGTCCGGCGAGGACCGGAGCGACCTTCTCGACGCCGACGGCGACGTGGGCGGGATGGTCGCGGTAGGTGACGTAGCCGTCCCAGTCGTCGAAGTCGGCGACGATGGCCACGGTGGCGTTGCCGTCGGACTTCCCGACGTCGGCGCCGACCACGTACTGGCGGAGCGCGGGGATCTGGCCGGGGAGGGCACGGAGCGCCTCCACGATGTCGGCGATGGTCTCGGGGGAGGTGTCGTCCCGGAAGGTGAGGGTGACGACGTGTCGGAGTCCTGGCATGGCGCGGACCGTAGCCTGCGACCATGCCTCTCGACGTCGACACCCCGGCCGAGGTCGCCGCTGCCCTGGAGGAGCACGGCTACCTGCCCGATCGCGGGTTGGCGACGGCGATCCACCTCTCGCTCGCGTTGCACCGGCCGCTGCTGCTCGAGGGCGACGCCGGTGTCGGGAAGACCGAGGTCGCGAAGGTCCTGTCGCGCTGGACGGGAGGCGAGCTCCTCCGCCTGCAGTGCTACGAGGGACTCAACGTCAGCCAAGCCGTCTACGAGTGGGACTACTCGAAGCAGCTGCTCCACCTGCGTGCAGCCGAGGCGGCGGGGATCGCCACCGGGTCCGACGTGACGGCGCTGGAGGACGAGCTCTACGACGAGCGGTTCCTCGTGCGGCGCCCGCTGCTGCGGGCCGTCAGCCCGACCGACGGTCCGCCGCCGGTGTTGCTGATCGACGAGGTCGACCGAGCCGACGACGAGTTCGAGGCGTTCCTGCTCGAGGTGCTGTCGGACTTCGCGGTCACCGTGCCCGAGATCGGTACGTTCCGCGCCGAGACGCCGCCCGTGGTGATCATCACCTCGAACCGCACCCGCGACGTGCACGACGCCCTCAAGCGCCGGTGTCTCTACCACTGGGTCGAGCATCCCGACTTCGAACGGGAGGTCGCGATCGTGCGGCTGCGCGTGCCCGGCGTCGGTGAGCGGTTGGCCGCGCAGGTCGCCGCAGCGACCGCTCATCTCCGCGGTGCGGGTCTCTACAAGCCGCCCGGTGTGGCCGAGACCATCGACTGGGCGGTCGCGCTCCAGGTCCTGGGGGCCGACGAACTCGACGTCGAGACCGTCGACGACTCGCTCGGCGCGGTGCTGAAGTATCGGGAAGACCAGACCCGTGTCCGGGCCGCCGGCCTCGACGCGCTGGTGCACGCTGCGGCCCAGCGGAGTGCCTGACCTCGTCCGCGACCCGTCGGTCGCCGCCGTCGCCTTCGGTCGGCTCCTCCGTCAGGCGGGGCTCGACGTCCCGGTCGACGCGACCGCTCGGTTCGTCGAGGCACTCGATGCCGTCGACGTCGCCGATCCCGATGACGTCTACTGGTCGGCCCGAGCGACGCTCGTGCGTCGGGAGGACGACGTCCACGTCTTCGACCTGGTCTTCGCCGGCTACTTCGGTGGCAAGGCGATCGAGCTCGAACCACCGCTCCCGCCCGAGACGGTGACCCTCGCCATCGACGATCCCGATGCCGCCGACGGTGGCGACGAGACCATCGACGGTGACGACTCGATCCAGGTCCGGTTCTCACACGTCGAGACCTTGCGCACCGCCGACTTCGCCACCCTCGACGAACGTGAACTGGCGGAGGCATGGGCGCTCATCGAGCGCATCCGGCTCACCGGAGCACGCCGTCGATCACGTCGTCGGTACGCCGCATCGCGCGGAAGGGTCGACCTGCGGCGCTCGGTACGAGCAGCGCTGCGCACCGGGGGAGAGCCCATCCACCGGGCGACGACGGGACCCGGTGAGCGGTTCCGGCGAGTGGTCCTCCTCGTCGACGTCTCGGGGTCGATGGAGCCCTACGCTCGTGCGCTCCTGCGCTTCGCCCACGCTGCGGTCTCCGCCCGCTCACGCATCGACGCGTTCGCCATGGGAACCCGCCTCACCCGCCTGACCCGCGAACTGTCGCGCCGCGACCCGGACGACGCCCTCGCGCACGCCGCAGCGGCCATCGAGGACTTCTCGGGAGGCACGCGCCTCGGCGAGGGACTGCAGGCGTTCAACGACGAGTGGGGCGTCCGCGGCATGGCCCGGGGCGCGGTGGTCGTCATCCTGTCCGACGGCTGGGACCGCGGCGATCCCGACCATTTCGCCGAGCAGATGCAGCGGCTCGGTCGGGTCGCCCACCGAGTGGTGTGGGTGAACCCGCTGAAGGCGACGCCTGGCTACGCGCCGCTCGCGCGCGGCATGGCGGCTGCGCTCCCGCACGTCGACGCCTTCGTCGAGGGCCACAGCGTCGATGCACTCGAACGTCTCAGCGCCGTCCTCGCCGGCGAAGCCCCCACGTAGGCTGGAGGGCGATGCGCGAGATCCTCGACGACCTCGACCGGTGGCGCCGGGCCGGCACCCGTGCCGCGGTCGCCCGCGTCGTCGACGTCGAAGGCTCCGGTCCGCGTCTTCCCGGCGCGGCGATGGCCGTGAACGAGCGCAGCGAGGTCGTGGGGTCCGTCTCGGGCGGCTGCGTCGAGGGTGCCGTGGTGGCCGAAGCGCTCGACATCATCGAGTCGGGAGACCGACGCATCGTCACCTTCGGCTACTCCGACGACGAGGCGTTCGCGGTCGGCCTGACGTGTGGCGGGACCATCCACCTCTTCATCGAACCGCTCGACTGGTGAGCCTCTTCGACCAACTCCGCGAGTCGGTACGGGGCGAGACCCCGGTGGCGCTGGCCACTGTCGTCGACGGCGCCAACGTCGGCGCCAAGCTGCTGGTGCGCCCGGACGCCGAAGCCGAGGGATCGCTCGGCGACCCCGATCTCGACCGCGTGGTCGTCCGCGATGCCCTGGGTGAGTTGGCGGCGGGGACGAGCGGCGTCCGGCACTACGGCGAACACGGCGAGGCGCGCGAGCGGGCGGTGTCGGTCTTCGTCGAGTCGTTCGCGGCGCCGCCGCAACTGCTCGTGTTCGGTGCCGTCGACTTCACGGGGGCGCTGGTCCGCCTCGGCAAGGTGCTGGGCTATCGCACCACCGTCTGCGATGCCCGTGAGGTGTTCGCCACCAAGGCCCGGTTCCCGTTCGCCGACGACGTCGTCGTCGACTGGCCGCATCGACTGCTCGACCGTGTCGGTGCCGACCTCGGTCCGCGTGACGCGGTGTGTGTGCTCACCCACGACCCGAAGTTCGACGTGCCGGCGGTGCTGGCCGCCCTCGACACCGACGTCGGCTACCTCGGAGCGATGGGATCGCGGCGCACGACCGACGACCGCAACCGACGCCTGCGCGAGCAGGGGGCGACCGACGAGCAGATCGGTCGGGTCATGGCGCCCATCGGGCTGGACCTCGGTGCCCGGACGCCGGAGGAGACCGCAGTCTCGATCCTGGCCGAGATCATCGCGACCCGTACCGCTCGACCAGCACCGTCACTGCGCGACGGCGACGGCTCGATCCACTGAGCCGTCGGTTCAGGAGTACCAGAGGATGTCGTCGTGGCCGTTGCCGTCGAAGTCGCCGACGGTGGTCGTGTAGTACCCGTTGACCTGGCGCGGTCGGCTGGCGTAGCTCCCACCGCTGCGGAAGTTCCACTCGTAGTCGGCCGAGCTGCCGGGGCCGTACCAGACGATGTCGTCGACGCCGTTGCCGTCGAAGTCGCCGGTCATCGGCACGTAGACGCCGTTGGCGGTGCGCGGTTCCGAGCGGTAGGTGCCGTCGGCGCGGAAGAACCACACGTAGTCGGACCTGGTCCCCGGTGCGTACCAGAGGATGTCGTCGGTGCCGTTGCCGTCGAAGTCGCCGACCTGGGGGTACTGGTAGAAGCCGTTGACCGTGTAGCTGCGCTTCGTGGGGGTGTCGCCGGAGAGCTCCCACATCACGTCCGATGTCCCGCCCGGGACGTACCAGAAGATCTGGTCCTTGCCGTCGCCGTCGAAGTCGCCGGTGAGCGGCAGGGCGAACCCGTCCTGCTTCACGGCCGAGGAGTCGATCACGCGGTGCCCGCCCGAGCGGTCGTGGATCCAGAACTCGTCGCCGTAGGCCGTTGTCGGGTGCTCGGGATCGCCGAGCGGCGAGTACCAGTAGATGTCGTCGACATCGGCGCTGTCGCCGTCGAAGTCGCCCACGAGCGGCACGTAGGAGCCGTCGCGTGGTGCGGCGACCGAGGACTTCGCCCCGCCGACGGAGTACTTCCACAGCCGGTCACTCCGGTCGGCCGTGCCGACGAAGTACACGTCGTCGGCTCGGTCGCTCGAGAAGCGCCCGGCGACGGTCGTGTAGACCCCGCCGATGACCTGCCGGGACGACGAGTACGCGCCCTTGCGATAGTCCCACCGGTAGTCGGGTCCCGCGCCACGGTTGTCGTCGGCGCGTACCAGCCGGAGGCCGGACCCTGACGGTGCGAACTGGGCGGTGTGCGGCTCACGGATGCCGCCGGCCGCCTGTCCGCCGCTGCGATCCCATGCGTGGTACTGGAGCATCAGTCGTCCGCGGTCGTCGACGAACGCGTCGCCACCGCCGGCGCCCCAACGCCCCGTCGCGGAGAGGCCGGAGACCGGTCCGCTGGTCGTCTTCTTGGTGCAGGGCCCGAGCGGACCGGAACAGGTCGCGTAGCCCTGCCCGTAGGCGCTGGTCCGGAACTCGTTGCCGCTGTAGAAGAGGTAGTGCTTGCCCTGGAAGAGGACCATCGAGGGGTTCTCGACCAGACCGGCGCCGGTGCTGGGGTTGCTCATCTCCCAGTTCGCCGTGGTCTCCAGGAGCATCCGTCGCTTCGACCCGGGGGCGAATGCCGATCCGTCACCGTTGAGCTTCCGCGACCAGATCCGCGTCGGTGCCGATCCGGGGACGCCCTCGCTCTTCCACATGAGGTAGGCGTTGCCCGCCAGGTCGACGTAGACGTCGGGGTCGATCGAACCGTTCGGGTCGGCGTCGCACACGAACGGCGACGTCGAACTGGTCGTGAACGGGCCCAGGGCCGAGTCGGAATGGGCGCGGTAGATGCAGAAGCGGTTCCCCGACACACGGACGGCCGCGTAGGCGGACCACTTGTTGCCGATGAAGGCCACCGACGGAGCCCAGACCTCGCGCTCCATGCAGCCGTTGTCGATCGTCGGCGTCTGGACGATCATCCCGACGCCCGGGTTCTCCCACGCGTCGTTCTCGTAGCGGTCGTAGCAGGGGTCGCTCGAGTCGGGTTCCTCGGCTCGGGCGGTCCAGGTGGCGTGGTCGGTGGTCCACATCGCAGGCAGGTGGGCACCGCCCTGACCGGTGCTGTAGGCGATCGTGTAGGGGCCGACCGGCGTCACCGACGGGTCGGCGAACTCGTGGTCGAACGGGGCGCCGGGACGGAACCAGTCCTCGGGCGGCGCGGCCGTGGCCGGCGCAGCGGACGCGCCGAACGCGGCCAGTGCCACTGCGATCGCCACGACCATGCGCTTCGTCATCTGTCCCTCGGCTCCCTCGACGTCCTCATTCGAGGATCGGCGCGATGGCGCACCACCTTGAGGGGGCCGGGCGTCGGCGGCTCAGCCCTGCTTGGCGGCGGCAGTCCCGAGCCAGGTCGCGACCGCGGCGGTGGCCGCAGCGGGAATCGCTGCTCGCCACGGGAGATATCCCTTGAGCCCGGCCGCGAACGCAGCCACGGTGTCCGCGGCGTCGACCGGGACGGCTCGCGCCGCCAGCTCCTGCTCGTCGAGCCCCGGAGCGGGCATCAGGAAGGGCGACGCCATGTAGAGCTCGCGGGCCCCGAACAGGCGGGCGAGGTACGGGGCGGCCGGGCTCTCGTCAGCGTCGATGCCGAAGAGCTTGCCGGTGAGGCGGGGAGCGAGGAGGGCGCCGACGCCGAGGGCAGCGCGGATGCCGGCGAGGGTCTTTCGTGCGGTCAGGGGATCCATGGGTCCGATGCTGGCACGATTCCCACACTGATGGTTGACGGTCTGTCTCCGACGGTCCACAATGGACGGTACCGCCACCCAGGAGACTCCGATGACCGACGCCATGATCGACCGCCGCACGAGTGAGAACTCGTATCTCGCCGGGAACTTCGCCCCGTTGCCCGATGAGGTGACGGCCTTCGACCTCCCCGTGGTGCAGGGGCAACTCCCGCCCGAGTTGTCCGGCCGGTACCTCCGGATCGGTCCCAACCCGGTGGCTGCCGAGGCGGAGGGCTATCACTGGTTCACCGGCACGGGCATGGTGCACGGCATCCGCCTCGACGGTGGGAGAGCGGAGTGGTACCGCAGTCGCTTCGTCCGTGCCGGTGGCATCCTCGAACAGCAGGGCTGGGACGACCCCGGCGGTCCCGCCGGCGTGATGCAGGGCGCGGTCAACACGAACGTGATCGGACTGGCCGGCCGGACCTTCGCCTGCGTCGAGGCGGGCTCCAACCCGATCGAACTCAGCGACGAACTCGAGACGATCGGTCGAGCGGACTTCAGCGGTCCGGCGACGGCGGGCATCCCCGGACCGTTCTCCGCCCACCCCAAGCGCGACCCCGACACGGGCGACCTGCACGTGGTGGCCTACTACTGGGGCTGGGACACCGTGCAGTACCAGGTCATCGGTGCCGACGGCGTCGTGAAGCACACCGCGGACATCGCGGTGCCCGGCAAGCCGATGATGCACGACCTGTCGATCACCGAGACCCACGTGATCCTCTACGACCTCCCGGTCACGTTCGACCTCGACATGGCGATGACGGGTGCGGGCCTGCCCTACCGCTGGGACGAGGACTACGGCGCCCGCGTCGGCGTCCTCCCGAAGGGCGGCACGGCCGACCAGGTGAAGTGGTACGACGTCGAGCCGTGCTACGTGTTCCACCCGATGAACGCGCACGACCTGGACGACGGGCGCATCGTGCTCGACATCGTCCGGCATCCGTCGATGTTCCGCACCGACATGCGCGGCCCCAACGAGGGCAACCCGACCCTCGATCGCTGGACGATCGATCCGGCGGCCGGACGCGTGACGGAGGAGCGCCTCGACGACCACCCGCTCGAGTTCCCCCGCATCGACGAGCGTCTCGTGGGCAAGCGAGCGCGCTACGGCTACGCCGGCACGTTCGACGGGACGTCCGGTGGGCTCCAGTTCGGCCCCCTGATGCGCTGGGATTCGACCACGGGGACCCGGATCCTGCACGACTACGGCCCGAACCGGCTGTCGATGGAGGCCGTCTTCATCCCCCGCACGCCCGACTCCGCCGAGGACGACGGATGGGTCATGTCGGTGACCTACGACGTCGCCGAGGACACCAGCCACCTCGTCCTCCTGAACGGACAGGACTTCGCCGGGGAGCCGGCGTGCACCATCGCCCTCCCGAACCGAGTGCCCTACGGGTTCCACGGCAACTGGGTCGCCGACTGACCGACTGGCCGACTGGCCGACTGGCCGACTGACCGACGGACGGCGGATCGGCCACACTCGCGGGCGTGGTCGCCGCCGTCCTCCTCGCTGCCGGGTCTGGCAGCCGCTTCGAGGGTGAGACGCACAAGCTGCTCGCCCCCCTCGGCGACGGCACCGTGTTCTCGCACGCCCTCACCGCCGTCTCTGCTTCGGGCCTCGACGTCTATCTGGTCACCGGCGCGGCCGACCTGGCCGATCTCGTCGGCCCCGAGGTGCGCGTGGTCCACAACGCGGCGTGGGCCGACGGGCAGGCGACGTCGGTGCGCGCCGGAATCGACGCCGCCGGCGCCGACGGACACGACGCCGTGGTCGTCGGGCTCGCCGACCAGCCCTTCGTGACCGCGGAGGCCTGGCGCGAGGTCGCTGCATCCGACGCTGCGATCGCTGTCGCGACCTACGACGGGAAGCGGGGGAACCCCGTGCGATTGCATGCCTCGGTGTGGGACCTGCTGCCGGCGACGGGTGACGAAGTCGGTCGAGCGCTGATGCGGAGTCGTCCCGACCTCGTGCGGCCGATACCGTGCGCGGGAGACGCAACGGACATCGACACCCTGGAGGACCTGCACCGATGGACCTGACGAACGAGTTCACCGTCCCCGTCCCCGTCGAGCGGGCGTGGGAGGTGCTGAACGACGTGGAGCTCATCGCTCCGTGCCTCCCCGGAGCCCAGCTCCAGGAGATCGAGGGCGACGAGTACCGCGGCATCGTGAAGGTGAAGGTCGGGCCGATCACCGCCCAGTACAAGGGTGCGGCCACGTTCCAGGAACAGGACGAGGCCAACCGGCGGATCGTCCTCAAGGCCGAGGGTCGCGACACCCGGGGTCAGGGCAGCGCGAGCGCGATCATCACCGCGACCATGACCGAGTCCGGCTCGGGTGCCGACGTGTCGACCCACGTGGTCGTCGAGAGCGACGTGACGATCAAGGGCAAGGTCGCCCAGTTCGGTCGCGGAATGATCGCCGAGGTCAGCGCCAAGCTCCTCACCCAGTTCGTCGAGTGTCTCGAGGGCAAGCTCGACGGCGAACCGGCGGAGGCGCCGGCCGACGAGACGCCTGCCGAGACCGTCGGCGACGACGCCACGGAGGCCGCGAAGGCGCAAGCCGAGCCTGCTGCCTCGGCTGCCGCAGAGGCGGAACCCGCCGTCCGCAAGGTCGAGCACGAAGCCAGCGCTCCGGTCGACCTGCTCGACAGCGCCGGCGCACCGGTCGCGAAGCGCCTCGCTCCGCTGCTGGCGATCGTGTTCCTGCTGCTCCTGCTCGGCAAGCGGCGCTCCAAGAAGCGCAAGCGCTGACGCTGGCACATCTGCCGATGGCCGACGAGGCAGACATCGAGGCGGTCCGGACGTTGCTCGGCCGCGCACCGCAGGCCGAGTTCGAGGTCGTGGTCCGAGACGACGACGGTGGCCCCGTGGTCATTCGCAACGCGCCCCTCCTCGACGACGGGACGCCGATGCCCACCCGCTACTGGCTGGTGGGCGCCGAGGACCGCGTCAAGATCGGCCGGCTCGAGTCGAGCGGCGTCATCGACGTGGCCGAGGCCGAGATCGGCGACGAGGCCCTCGACGCTGCGCACCGTGCCTACGAGGCCGAACGCGACGCCGCGTTGCCACCGGGACACGACGGCCCGGTCCCCACCGGGGGAGTCGGCGGCACCCGGCGCGGCATCAAGTGCTTCCACGCCCACTGGGCCTGGTACCTCGCCGGCGGACCCGATCCGGTCGGCCCGTGGATCGAGGCCCGGCTCGCCGAAGAAGCAAGGATCGAGGGATGAGCGACACCGTCTTCGCCGCCATCGACTGCGGCACCAACTCGACCCGCCTCCTCGTCTGCAGGGGTTCCGGCCGTGAAAAGGAGGCGCTCGCCCGCGTCAACACCATCACCCGCCTCGGACGTGGGGTCGATGCCAGCGGAGTCCTCGACCCCGCAGCGATCGAGCGAACGCTCGCCGCCCTCCGCTCGTATCGCGAGGTGATCGACGAACACGGGGCGGAACGCATCAGGATCACGGCCACCTCGGCGGCGCGCGACGCCAGCAACAGCGACGACTTCTTCGATGCGGCCGAGGCGATCGTCGGCGTCCGGCCCGAATTGCTCTCGGGTGAGGAGGAGGCGGCGTTGTCGTTCCTCGGGGCGACGGCCGAGCTCGACCCGGCGGTCGGCCCGCATCTGGTTGTCGACATCGGCGGCGGTTCGACCGAGTTCATCGTGGGCACCACCGAGGTCGAGGCGGCCCGCTCGATCGACATCGGCTGCGTCCGATTCACCGAGCAGTACGTCGAGCACGATCCACCCCAGCCCGAGGAGCTCCATGCGTGCATCTCGGTGACCCAGGCATGGTTGGACGACATCGCCCGCGAGCTCCCGGGGATGACGACCGCGAACACCGTCGTCGGCCTCGCCGGGACGATCACGACCGTTGCCGCCGTCGAGTTGGGCCTGGCCGAGTGGGATCGCGACGCCATCCATCACTTCCGTCTCACGCGCGAGGCCATCGAGGACGTCTTCCGGACGCTCGCCACCGAGTCGCTCGAGGACCGCAAGCACAATCCGGGCCTCGAGGAGGCACGGGCTGACGTGATCGTCGCCGGGACCTGCATCTTGGTGGCACTCGTCCGCTGGCTCGACCTCGAGGAGATCCTGGTGTCCGAGTCCGACATCCTCGACGGTCTCGTGGCCTCGCTCGCGCCGTAGGCTCGCCGACCGTGCCCCGCAGCGACCGCATCCTCATGGGCCCCGGCCCGTGCAATCCGTACCCCGAGGCCATCGAGGCGTTCTCCCGCCCGATGCTGGGACATCTCGACCCGGAGTTCCTCGAACTCCTCGACGACGTGTGCGATCGGTTGCGGGGACTGTTCGGGACCACCAACGCCCTCACCATCCCCATCAGCGGGACCGGCTCGGCCGGTATGGAGACCTGCATCGTCAACGTGCTCGGCCCCGGCGATGTCGCGGTCATCGGCGTCAACGGCGTCTTCGGCGCTCGGATGTGCGAGGTCGCGTCGCGGACCGGGGCAGAGGTCGTCCGAGTCGACTTCGACTGGGGCACGCCGGTCACCGCCGACCGTCTGCTGTCTGCCCATCCCTCGCCGACGCTCATCGGCATGGTCCACGCCGAGACCTCGACCGGCACACGATCCGACATCGCCGAGATCGGTGCAGGCAAGGGCGACGCGCTGTTGCTCGTCGACTGCGTCACGTCGCTCGGCGGGCTCCCGTTCGAGGCCGATGCCTGGGGCGTCGATCTCGCCTACAGCGGGACCCAGAAGTGCCTCGGCGTCCCGCCGGGCCTGTCGCCGATCACCGTGTCCGAGCGAGCCCGCGAGCGGTTCGTCGAGCGCAGCCAGTCGTGGTACCTCGACCTCCGGCTGATCGGCAGCTACGTCGGTACACCCGGAGCGACCCGGGCGTACCACCACACCGCACCCATCTCGATGATCTTCAGCCTGCACGGCGGTCTGACGGCCATCGCCGACGAGGGTGTCGATCAGGTGATCGCTCGACACGCCGAGTGCGGCACCGCAGTGCAGGACGGACTTCGGGGCCTCGGCTTCGAGATCTTCGCCCAAGAGGGCCACCGACTCCCGCAGCTCACCACCGTCCGCGTCCCCGACGGCGTCGACGAAGCCGCGCTGCGCGCCTCGTTGCTCCGCGAGTGGGGGATCGAGATCGGCGGCGGCCTCGGTGACTACGCCGGCAAGGTCTGGCGCGTCGGCTGCATGGGCCACGCGGCTCGTCGCCGCAACGTCCTGACGCTGGTCGCCGCGCTCGGGGAGCTGTTGGAGCGGTGACCTGGACGGCCACCAACACCCGCCTGTTGGGGCGTCGGATCGTCCTCCGGCCCATCGAGCTGCGGGACTTCGACAAGTGGCGCGAGGTCCGTCGGCACAACATGGACTGGCTCACCCGTTGGGAGCCCAAGCGGATCCCCGGACAGGCCGACGTCGTCGAGAGCAACGACGCGTTCGCGGCTCGGTGCTCGGCTCGTGCCCGTGAGTGGCAGCTCGGGACCGGGTACGGCTTCGGGATCTTCATCCACGACGGATCGCTGATCGGCGAGATCAACCTGTCGTCGGTCCAGCGAGGCCCCTTCCAGAACGCCTACGTCGGCTACTGGATCGACGAGCGTCACGCCGGGAACGGCTACACGCCCGAGTCGTTGGTGGTCGCCGCCAAGTACGCCTTCGAGGACGTCGGTCTCCACCGGCTCCAGATCGCCATCATCCCGCGCAACGGCGCCAGCCGTCGCGTGGTCGAGAAGCTCGGCCTCCGCGAGGAGGGGGTGGCGCTCCGGTACCTGGAGATCAATGGTGTGTGGGAAGACCACGTGCGGTTCGCCATCACGTCCGAGGAGTGGGACGCCCGCCGTGGGGAGTTGACGTCACGATGGATCGACTGAAGGCCGCCGCTGTCGGGCTCGCGATCGCCCTCGCCGTCGCGGGATGCAGCGGCGACGACGAGACCGCGCCGACCACCACCCAGGCACCCTCGTCGGCGGACCATTCGCCGACGACGCAGGAGCCGAACACCGGTGGCATCGAGGTGCCCGACATCCCGGGCACCTTCACCGCGGCGATTCCGTCGCTCGGGTTCGGCATCGCGGTGCCCGAGGGTTGGCAGGCCACGGTGTTGAGCGACGAAGCGATCGAACGGTTGGAGGCGGCGACGCTGGCGCAGCCGTCGTTCGTCGAGGCGGCTCGCAACGTCGCGGCCTCGGGAGCGGTGTTCTATGCCGCCGGCATCGACGACGAGGGACGTGTGTCCGAGCTCAAGGTCGACGTGCAGGACGGTGCGGACACGTCACCGGCGGGCGTCGCCGCCCTCGCCCGATCGGTCGCCGAGTCCGGCAAGGTCCAGGACGTGTCGATCGTCGACGACCTCGAGCAGGACCGGGTTCGAGTCGACTACCGGCTCGCCGCCGACCCGGACGCCGCACACGGTGACGGTGAGGCGATCGACACCATCGGAAGCCAGCTGTTCGTGCCCGACGGCGATCGGGTCTGGTCGTTCATCGTGACCAGCGAGGATTCGGCGAGTCAGGACGCGCTGCTCGCCATCTTCGAGGCCAGCATCACGTTCTGATCGGAGCGTCGGGCGCTACTTGCTGGAGATCTTCTTCTGCAGCGCAGCGAGCTTCTCCTTGAACGCCGGCTGCTCCATCGACCACACCTGCGGCTCCAACTCTCGGTCGACGGCATCGGCGTGGAGGTCGATGTCGGCCATGGCGAGGATCGAGGCTTTCGTCTTCATCAGCAGCTCACGTGGTGCCTCGGCTGCCTTCCGGCCCATGGCGATGGCGGTGTCGAGCAGCTCGTCGTCGGGAACGCACTTGTAGGCCAGACCGACCCGTTCGGCCTCGCGGCCGTCCATGATCTCGCCGAGGAGGACCGAGGCGACGACCGCCTGCGGGCCCGTGATGCGTCGGAACATCCACGTGTGGCCACCACCGGGGTGGATGCCCAACTGGAGGAAGCGTGAGTCGAACCGCGCGCGCTCGGCGGCGATCCGGACGTCGCAGACGAGCGCGAGGTTGGAGCCGGCGCCCACGGCTGCACCGTTGACGGCAGCGATCGTGGGGAGCGGGCAGGATCCGAAGCGGAGGAAGCCTTCGTAGATCTTCTTGAGCCCGTCTTCCTTCGACGCGCCGAGCTGTGAGAGGTCGGCGCCGGCACAGAACGCCGGCGGCTCGCCGGTGACGACGACAGCGCCGACCGACTCGTCGGCCTCGATCGTGTCGAGGGCGTCGACGATCTCGACGTTCATGTCGAGGTTCAGCGCGTTGCGACGATCGGGGTCGTTCAGCGTGATGACGGCGACGCCGTCGGTGATCTCGGTCCGGATGTAGGTCATCCCGGCGAGTCTGTCATTCCGTGCCGGAACGAACTCCACGGACATGGTTCCGCACCCGCCGGAGCAGGTCGGTGAGTGTCACCAACTCGTCGTGGCCCAGGGCCCCCGCGATCAGGTGGTCGAGGTCGGCGAGGTGGCCCGGTGCCGCGGCCATGACGACGTCGAGGCCGGCGGGGGTCAGCACTGCCCACAGCCCACGACGGTCCTCCGGGCATCGCTCCCGCTCGACGTGCCCGGCCGTCTCGACTCGGTCGATCAACCGCGTCAGTCCGCTGGTGCTCATCGTCATGTCACGCGCGAGCTCGGTCATGCGCAGGCGATGGTCGGGGGTGCGGGCGAGGCGGATGAGCACGCCGAGCCAGGGGACCGGCAGCGATCCTTCCGAGGCCCCGTTCGCGAGCGCGGTCACCAGCTCGTTGTGGGTCTCGAGCAGCATGCCGAACGCCTCGACCCGAGGATCGTCGAGCGCCGCGAGGGCGATGTCGGACTCGGGGATGACGGCCATGCATCCAGGGTACGGATCAGATGTTGCACGCGCAACGATCTACTGCTATGTTGTTGTCACTGCAACAATCCCCCAAGCAATCAAACCCTCACAGGAGTCCCCATGAGCACCACGCTGACCCGCACCGCCGCTGGCACCACCGTCCCCGAGGCCGGCACCTACACGATCGATCCGAGCCACAGCTCGGCGACCTTCCAGGTCCGTCACCTCGGACTCTCGAAGGTCCGAGGCGGCTTCGAATCCTTCTCGGGCACCGTCGAGATCGCCGATGACCCGGCGCAGAGCTCGGTCGAGGTCACCCTCGACGCCGCCAGTTTCACCACCGGCAACGACGACCGTGACGGTCATGTCAAGAGCGCCGACTTCCTCGACGTCGAGCAGTACCCGGCTCTGACCTACCGATCGACCGGCATCCGCCAGGACGGCGACGGCTGGAAGGTCGACGGCGAACTCACGGTGCGCGACGTGTCGCGTCCCGTCACCCTCGACGTCGAGTTCGAGGGCGCCGGCGACGACCCCTGGGGCCACGGCCGCATCGCCTTCTCCGCCACCACGGAGATCGATCGCGACGAGTTCGGCATCACCTGGAACCAGGCGCTCGAGACCGGCGGCGTGCTCGTCGGCAAGACCGTCAAGATCGCCATCGACGTCCAAGCCGTCGCCGGATAGTGGAGACTCGAGCCATGGAACCGATCCAGGTGAGCGAACTCAACCACGCCGTGCTCTACGTGCGCGACGTGTCCGTGGCTCAGGCCTTCTACTCCGATGTCCTCGGGTTCACGGTGGTCTCGGCCGATCCGGGCGGGCGGGCGTCGTTCCTGCGCGCCGGACGGTCGAGCAACCACCATGACCTCGGGCTCATCTCGGTCGGTCCCGGGGCACCCCGCCCGCCCCGGGGCGCGACCGGTCTCTACCACCTCGCCTGGAGGGTCGACTCGATCGAGGAGTTGGCCCGGGCTCGGGGCATCCTCGTCGACCACGGTGCCCTCGTCGGCCAGTCGGACCACGGAGTGAGCAAGTCGCTCTACGCGGCAGATCCCGACGGAAACGAGTTCGAGATCATGTATCTGTTGCCTGCAGCCGAGTGGGGTCCCGATGCCGAGTCCGGCAAGGTCGCCCCTCTCGATCTCGACGCAGAGCTACTCCGCGTCGCGGACGATCGAGGGTGACCGCTTGAAGAAGTCCTCGACTTCGCTCTCGTAGCGGTAGCCCTGCTCCTCGCCGACGGTCCGGCGTAGACGCAGCGCCTCGATGAATGCCCGCACGGTGCCGGCCGAGGTGTGCGTGTACTCGAAGCCCGCGCGCTTGAGGCGGCCGTTGTCGATCCCGCGGCCGTAGCTGAGCAGGTCGACGACCTCGGGCGGGATGTCGATGCCCAGTCGGCGCAGCCCAGCGGCCATCAGGCCTTGGGCGACGGGCGGGAGCGGCACGGTGCGCTTGCCGCAGATCGCCGCCACCTCGCTCCAGGGCAACAGGCCGTCGCCGGCCACGTTGAAGACCCCGGCCAGGTTCTCGTCGAGGACGTGGAGCACGGCCCGGATGACATCGTCCTCGTGGACGAACTGGAACCGTGGGTCGAATCCGAAGATCGACGGCACCACCGGCGCCTCGAGCATCTTCGACAACGGCGTCTCGATCTCGGTCCCCAACACGTTCGAGAACCGCAGCATCGACACCGCGACGTGCGGGTTGTCGACCGCGAAGTCGTGGACGTAGGACTCGACCTCGGACAGTGAGCGTTCGACCCGGTGGCGCGGTGGCACCTGGCGCGGCGTCTCCTCGGTGAACCAGACCGGGTCCCGCGGGTGGCAGCCGTACACGTACGACGACGACTTCACCACGACATTGCGGACCGACGAGTCGGTCGCCGCCGCGAAGAGGTTCATCGTGCCGATGACGTTGATCTCGTGCATCGAACGTGGGGACATCGAGGTCGAGTCGACGACGAGGAACGTGTGCACGATCGTGTCGACCTGGGTCGCCGAGACGATGCGGGAGAGGATCGAGTAGTTCTCGTCGCTGCGGACGTATTCGGTCCGCTCGAGTTCGACCTGGGGTTCGCGGGTGTCGAGGCCCACGATGATGTCGACCGTCGGGTCGGCCTCGAGCGCCTTGGCGACTCGACCGCCCCAGAACGAGCCGAGGCCGGTGACCAGTACGCGTCTGCCCATCAGCGGTTCACCCGCTCCACACGGACTTGCGCTTGCGCAACATGTCGTAGAGCGCTTCCTGGATCTGCTGGCGGATCGCCTCGGACTCGTCCATCACCTTCGAGCGCGAATACCGGGGCTGATCCGGTGGCACGTCGAAGTGCACGGGGTCGAGCACCCGCAGCTTGAACTTGGCGGGGAACCAGAGCGCCGCACCCAGCGGCCCGAGCAGCGAACCGAACGTGAGCATGTTGGCGGTCACGGGGGCGTAGGGGAGGCCGAGCGCCTTGGCGAGCGGCGCCAGGTTGGCGAGCGTCGGCATCGACTCCTCGGCGCCCACGACGGCGATGGGGACGACGGGCACGCCGGCGCGCATCGCGATCTGGACGAACCCGCCCCGGCCGAACCGGCGGAGGCGGTATCGCTCGTTGAACGTCTTGCCCGGTCCCTTGGAGCCCTCGGGGAACACCAGGACGAGCTGGTTCTGCTCGCGGAGGAGGCGGTAGGCGTTGTCGGGGTGAGCGAGGACGCCGCCGCTGCGCGACCACAGCGTTCCGGCGACCGGCAGCTTCTTGAAGAGCTCGTCGGCCAGCCCGTAGACGGGTCGCTCGAGCTCGGTCTCGATCCCGTGCATGATCACCGGAGCATCGCTGGGCAGAGCGCCGGCGTGGTTGGCGACCAGCAGGGCGCCGCCGTCGCTCGGGATCTTCTCCAGACCCTCCCACTCGGCGCGGAACCAGTGTTCGTAGAACGGCCGGAACATCGCTCGGGCCGCGGCGCGGGTGCGTTCGGAGCGGCCCCACTCGTCGACGTCGGAGCGACGGGGGTCCTCGAGCGGGTCGGGTTCCGCCGCCGGCTGGGGCACCGGGACCAGATGCGCACCGGTGCGCGGGACCTCGGTGGTGGGACGGGCCATGAGGCGATGGTACGCGTCGGTCGCGAACCGCAGGGCATCCAGTTCCTGACTGGGATCTGACGGCCGGGGTCGAACGCGCCGATAGCGTCGACCGCGTGACTGCGGCGTCCGACACCCCACCGGCGGCGCCGCGCAAGCCAGGCCTCCGGGAGGCCGGTGCAGCGTTCGCCGTCCCCGAGTTCCGGCGGTTCTGGATCGGGGCGCTGGTCTCCAACAGCGGGTCGTGGATGCAGAACGTGTCGGTGCCGTTCGTGCTCTACCAGATGACCGAATCGGCGACGTGGGTCGGCGTGGCGTCGTTCGCACAGTTCTTCCCCGCCGTCCTGATGGGCCCGCTCGGTGGCTCGATCGCCGACCGGTTCCCACGTCGATCGGTGCTGCTGGTCGCCCAGGCGGCGATGGCCGCGATCGCGTTGGCGCTGTGGGCGTTGTGGTCCAGCGGTTCGGCGGCGCCGTGGAGCATCACCGTCCTGGTGGCGTTGCTGGGCGCCACCTCGGGGGTCGCGATCGGCTCGTGGCAGGCCTTCGTCTCCGAACTCGTGCCGCGCGACCTGCTGCTGAACGCCGTCACGCTCAACTCCGCCCAGTTCAACGGAGCGCGGGCGTTCGGCCCCGCACTCGGAGGGCTGGTGCTGGCGACCCTCGGACCGTCGGGGGCGTTCGCGCTCAACGCCCTGTCCTTCGTGGCCGTGCTCGGAGCGCTGGCGTCGATCCCGGGCCGCCCCGCAGCGATCGACCCGGCCGCCGAGCGATCGTCGGTGCTCGCGGAGACGAAGGAGACCGTCGGCTACATCCGGCGCATGCCGGGGATCGCTGCGTGCGTCCTGGTCGTGGCCTCGATCGGCTTCCTCGGGAGCCCCGTGTTCCCGCTCCTCGCCGTGTTCGCCGAAGAGGTGTTCGCCGTCAGCGACTCGCTCTACGGCCTGCTCGGCGCCGCGTTGGGCATCGGCGGCGTGTTGGCGACGCCGTTCGTCGCCGGCCGGGGGAGCGGGCTGCTCCGCTCGACGCTGGTCGGCCGCGGTCTTGCCATCTACGCGTTGTCGCTGGTGGCGTTCGCGTTGTCGCCGGTGTTCCCGATGGCCGTGGTGTCGTTGGCCGTCGCCGGCGGCGCCTACCTCGCCGTCGCCTCGACCCTGAACACGACGATCCAGGTCCAGGTGGCCGAGGAACGCCGCGGGAAGGTCCTCGCGCTCTACGTCATGGGACTCACGAGCAGCTACCCGATCGGCTCGTTGGTGCAGGGAGCCATCGCCGACCTGGTGGGGGTCCGGGCCGTGACCGCCCTCGCCGGCGGTGGGCTCCTGCTCGTGTGGCTGCGCATCCGGGCATCGGGCCGGTTCCAGATGATGGACCGCGCCGGGGACGACGCCCTCGGCTGATCGGTGACGAGGTCGCTCATGTGACCTCCCGTTCGAGCCCGGGTCGACAGGTCGCTCGACCTGGACACCACGAGCAGTGGGCGCCGGTGCGGAGTCGGGTGGGCGCGGTGCCCCATCGCGTCTCGATCATGGCGGTGACCGTCCGGACGACCCGTTCGGTCGCGGCCTCGAGGACGCCGGCAGTGACCGTCTCGGCGACGGGTTGGCCGGAGTCGAGGTACATGGTGGCGAGTCGGCGTGGCGGGAGGCCGATGCGCAAGGTGTCGATGAGCGCGTAGAAGCGCAGGTCGTCGACGTGGTGCGGATGCGCGCTCCCGGTCTTGAGGTCGATGATCACCTTCCCGGCGCGCAGCGCCTGGCCGAGCGTCAGGTCGGGTCGACCCGACAGCACGATCCGGCCGCCGCAGAGGTCGGCCCGGCTGCGGCCGTCGATGACCGGTCGCCAGCGCGGCTTCAGGGGTGGGAAGCACTCCTCGAACGCGGTCACCAGGTCGACCGAGGCGCTGCGCAGTTCGGCGAGGTCGACGGTCGTGAGGGTCCGCAGGAACGTGCCGGCCGAGCCGTACTCGTCCTCGAGGAGGTGGTCGATCGCGGCGTCGACCGCTCGGCCGGGTTCCACGGGCCCGCGCCAGTTCAGCGTCAACTCGATGGCCTTGTGGCTCACGGTGCCGCGCACCGCCGGGATGCTCCAGGAGAAGGGCGTGTCGAGCTGGGCCTGCCACCGGCCCGGGCACGCGTTGAACGCAGCCAGGGGGGTCTTGCCGACCCACAGGTCGGCACCGTCCGGGATCAGCGTGCTGACGTCGGCCAGGCGCTCCTCGAGTTCGGCGCGGAGCTCGGTGGCGATCTCGGGGCCGAGGTCGGGGGCGTCGTCGTGGTGTCGCCCGAGCAGGTCGATGACCCGCTGCTGCGCCGGTCGGTACTCGAGCGTGGAGGTGGTGGGTTCGCTCATGGGGAGACGATCGCACGAGGGGGGTGACAGGAATCCCTTCGGGCCCAGCCCCGGAGTTCTTGTCACCGGGCGTGGGGATGATGGTCCCGATGTCCTCCACGCTCGCCTTCGCCCACGCGGTCCGCACGCTCAGCGAGTCGTCGCGTCTCCAGGGTCTCGACGTGCCGATGTTCCGCAGTCCGCCCCGCTCGCCCACGGCCGTCCGCACGGTGCGCCGCACGCGTCGCGGGGTCACCATCGCCGTCGTCGTGGCCGACCGACCGTGGACCAATGTCCTCGCCGACCTCATCGACGGCATCGTGCTCGTCAACCACCTCGAGGGTCGTGAGGCGATCCGGTGCCGGACGGCGCTGTGGTCGGCGCTCGAACGCGACGAGGTCCTGGCGGCATGAACGCCGGGATCGGTCGCGTAGCGTCGGACGGCCATGGAGTCGTACCGGATCATCGCCAGCCATGCCGACCTCGACGGGGTGCCGGTCGACTTCTCCTACGCCGATGTCTTCGTGGTCCTCCGCGACGGCGCATCGGATCCGGCGCCCACCGACTGGGAGGCGCAGATCCACACCGACCGTGGGGTGCCCGTCGCCCAAGCTCGCCACGAGCTCGCATTCGAGATCGCTGACGGGACCTGCCTGCGAGGCCCGGCGATCCTGCGGTTCTCCGACGGCCATCGCCACCTGTTCCGGGGCGACGGCGAACTCGACGGGTTCGTGGCCGTCAGCCCCGAAGACCGGCGATGACCATGTCGAGGACGTCGTCGACCAGGCGGTCGACGCCCGTCTGATCGAAACCGAAGTCGAGGCTCAACGCGGTCGCACACCCGTGCACCGCCGCCCACACGGCCAACGACGCCGCAGCGGCGTCCGTCGCCGCGAACTCGCCCGACGCGATCCCGCGTTCCAGGGGCTCGGCGGCGGCCAGGAACACCTTGGTCGCCATGGGGAGTTCGTGCTCGACCCCGGTGCCGCCCACGTCGGGCGGATACAGGAACAGCACCTTGAACAGGTTCGGTTCGTCCAGTGAGTAGTCGATGTAGGCCCGGCTCAGGGCGCGGACCCGCTCGGCCGGATCCTGTGCGGCGACCTCGTCGAAGCGAGCCATGAGTGCGCCGAACTGGCGCTCGGCCAGCGCGCGTCGGAGATCCTCGAGATTCTCGACGTAGCCGTACAGCGCCGGTGCCGTCACCCCGAGTTCGCGGCCCAGCCCACGCAGCCCGAGCGCTTCCACCCCGTCAGACCGAACGATGCGTTCGGCGACGTCGACGATGCGTTCGCGAGAGAGGCCGGGGTCGGTCACGCCCGCGAGTTTACGGCGTTTAGACGGTGGTCCGGACAGATCGCCGTTCAGATGGAGCGGTCGGCCTCGGCCCAGTAGGGAGCGCGGAGATCGCGCTTGGCGACCTTGCCCACTTCGCTGCGGGGCAGCTCATCGACGACCTCGATGCGTCGCGGACGCTTGTACCCGGCCAGCAGTTCGCGACACCGCTGGTCCAACTCGTCGGCGAGACCCTCTGGAGCGTTCGGCGCTTCGACGATCGCCAGCACCGATTCGCCGAACTCGTCGTCGGGGATGCCGAACACCGCAGCGTCGTCGACGCTCGGGTGATCGGAGAGCACGGTCTCGATCTCGGCCGGGTAGATGTTGACGCCGCCGGAGATGATCATGTCGATCTTGCGGTCCGACAGGTGGAGGAAGCCCTCGTCGTCGAAGTAGCCGATGTCGCCCAGTGTGGCGACGCCCGGTTCGAGGTGGGCGTCGGCCGTCTTCTCGGGGGCGTTGTGGTACTCGAAGCTCGTTCCCATGATGCTCTTGAACCACAGGTTCCCGGGCACGTTCGGGCCGACACGGACTCCGTCGTCGTCGGTCACGAAGACCTCGACGATCGGCACGATCCGCCCGACACTGGTCGGTCGTTCCAGCCATTCCTCGGCCGAGATCATCGAGATGAACCCGCCCTCGGTGCCGCCGTAGAACTCCCACACGACCGGCCCGAGCCAGTCGATCATGGCCCGCTTCACGCGCGGAGAACACGGGGCGCCGCCGTGGTGCACGGCCACGAGGCTCGACGTGTCGTACCGCGATCGTACGTCGTCATCGAGACGGAGGAGTCGGGTGAACTGCGTCGGTACGAGGAACGAGTTGGTCACCCGTTCGCGTTCGATCATCGCCAGGAGCGACTCGGGGTCGAAGGCGTGCTGCATGGTGACCGTTGCACCCGACAGCAGCGAGAAGTAGGCGAACACCCACTGGGCCGAGTGGTAGACGGGTCCGGCCAGCGCGTACACGGGCTCGTCCTCGGCGAGGCTGAACATCGAGGTCGACCCGGCGAGCAGTTGCCACATGGCAGCGTCGCCACCGACGCCGGCGAGCGACCCGCGGACGCCCTTGGGCTTGCCGGTGGTGCCCGACGTGTAGAACATCACGCCGCCGCGGATGGGCTCGGGCGTCGTCGAAGCATCGACGTCGGTGAACGCCTTCCAGGTCTCGAAACCCTCGGGTGCGTCGGCGCCGATGACGATCGAAACGGCCGGTGCGCCGGCGCCGATGGCGACGTCGATCCAGCGCTCGTCGACGACGAAGGCGTCGGCTCCAGCGTCGTCGAGGATGTAGCGGACCTCGTCGGCCACGGCGTGCCAGTTGACCGGGACGACGAGGATCCCCGACTGGATGCAGGCCAGCGTCAGCTCGAAGAGTTCGATCTGGTTGCCCGCCATGACAGCGACGGTGCTGCCCTCGCCCAGGCCGCGGCCGGCCAGCGCCTGCCGGACCTGGTCGACGCGGCGGTCGAGCTCGGCCCACGTGACCCGTCGCCGGTCGTCGATCAACGCCACCGCCTCGGGTCGGTCGGTGGCGAAGTCCCCCAGGAGCAGGCTCATGTCCCGGACGCTAGCCCGATTGACCGTTCCAGGTAAACAGTGTTTACTCGCTGGATGGCTGCACTCGGCGGACGACGCCCGCACTCCCTGTCCCGACGCGGACTCCTCGGACGACGTGCGCTCCGGCGCTTCCTCTACGCGCAGATGGCGTTGCGCTCTGCCGTGATGATCGCCATCGGCCGCGAGGCGCCGCTGGTGCGGTTCACGGTCGAGAACGATCCGCCGTCGGTGTACTTCGTGTTCCGCATCCGCGATGCCGAGTGCGACCGACTGCTCGCCGATCTCGAACTCCCCGAGGGGACCGCGCTGGCACCCATCCGCTGCCTCGCCGACGACGCGCCCGAGTACCTGCTCACGCTCAACGTGTACCGGGTGTCGGGCATCACCAATGGTCTGCGGGCCGAGTGGTCGGTCTACGTCGAGGACGAGAACGGCGTGCCCCGCTACCTGGTCGTCGACGCCCGATCGAGCGGCCGTTCCATGGACCCGGTCGACGTCATCACCCCCGCGTCGCGGGTCGAGCATCGGCGCGACGGCGACGAGGTGACGATGGCGATCGGCCCCGAAGGAGCGTCGTTCGACGCGTCGTTCACGGTGCCGTCCGATGCCCCGATCGTTGCCAGCGCTCCGGAGTGGACGACGGCGAACGACGACATCTACTGGCGCAACGGCATCCACGACCGCACCTTCTACGACGCCGGCCTCGCTGCGCCCGACCAGATCCTCGTCGACCCGCCATCGGTGACCCTCACCGATGGATCGGCGTGGGCGGCCTACGTCGAACCGACCCCGGTGCACGTCCTGGTGTTCCGCCAGGCCATCGAGTTCGTCGTGTCGCCGTGGGCCAACGTCGACGAACTCGCCCGTCGCTGACCGGAAGTCGCACGCTGGCGCTCGGTGGGCTGGGGCGCTGAGTGACAGGCGCTCATCGGCGTCCTTGCGGCGGCGCCGAAGAACCGGCACTCGGTACGGCCCGGATTGACTCTGGGTTGCGGATCCGCGCGCCCGTGAAGGGAATCGCAACCCAGAACCAGTGGCGATCCGTTCTGGGCTTCGATTCCGCGCGCTGGTGAGTGGAATCGCAACCCGGAACGGAGAACCCGCACCGAGGTGCCGATATCGCAGGTGCGTCCGGCTGGGGCAGCGCGGCAGAAGGACGGTGCCGAGCGCTTGGTGCGGCTGACCTATCTCGGGGCCACTCAAGACCCGGCAGTCCGTGGGATGGTGGCCTCGATCCGACCGGCCTCGACGCGGACACCGGCTCGCGATTCCCAACTCGGTGTGCGGACGGTCATCCCCGATCCGGCAGTCGGGCCGGATCGGCGAGAGCCTGCCGTTCTTCGTCGTCTGAGTTGCACCAGCGCAACTCAGACGACGAGGAATCGGTCGACTGTTCCAGGTGTCGCTCGGTGGTGGTGGCTGCGTGCAGTGTCGGAGCGACACCCGTCGCCGAAGAACCGGCAACGGCGCTCTGCACGGCGAACTCAACGTCACAGCCGTCGGCCCCCGACGCCCACGACGTCGAGTTCAAGACCCCGAGGGACGTGGGTCAGCCGCCCAGTTCGTCGGCGATCTCGCGGGTGGTCCGGGCGACGTCGGGCTCGAGGGTCGCCAGCACGGCGTCGTCGAGTTCGCTTGCGAACGACATGCGCTCGGCGTCGACGGCGTCGACGGCCTGGGGCATCCAGGCGGCGTGCAGCAGCGCCGGCACGGTCTTGCCGTTCGGTGCCGACGCGACGGCGACCGGTCCGGCCCCGACGTCGCCGGCATCGAAGATCTCGACTCGGAAGCCGCGGTCGTTCTGCACGGCGAGCACGACGTAGCCGTCGTGGCCGCCGGGGTTCGGGCCCTTGTAGCGCCCGCCGGGATCGAGGCGCGGGGCGAAGGTCGGCGAGGTGATGAAGTCGTTGGTGTCCTTGTACTCCCAGCGCGACTTCTCCTCGAGCGACCCGCGCTCGAAGGTGACGAGCACGCCGGGGGTGTCGGAGGTCGGGATCGCGGATTCGTCGATGCGGTCGGCGTAGAAGTCGAGCGACCGGCGGGTGATGGCCCCGGGTCGGCACCCGTGGTACGCCACGTGGTGGAGCGTCGGCTTGGCGAGTCCTTCGGTGCACCAGTCCATGGCGGAGAGCTGGAGGTTCCACGACCAGTCGTCGCGCACGCTGACGACGTCGGTGAGCTTCGAGCTGGTCGGGTCGAGCGTGGCCTCGGACACCGTCTCGGGCGTGAGGCCCATGGAGTAGAGGCCGACGACCGAGGGATCGACAGGGTCGCCGTTGCGGTCGACGTCGTTCGGGCCGATGGGGAAGCCGAGGTCGAGCATGTCCATGTGCTCGAACACCACGCGCACGCCGGCGGTGTCATCCCACTGGCCGTAGAAGTGTCCGGGGGGCGGGCCCATGCGGAACGGAACGGCGGTGACCGGCTGGCCGGGGGGCGTGCGGTCGACCTCTTCCTTGCGAACGAGGTAGAGGCTGATCTCGTCGTCGATCGACACCGACTTCTCGCCGCCGAAGATCGCGACCGGGTCGGCCTTGAAGTTGCCGGAGTCCGACAGGATCAGCCAGTTCTGGGTCTGGGAGATCGTGTGCATCGAGCCGGCGACCTCGGCACCCTCGACCGGCCACTGCTTGGCGGTGGCGCCGTCACCGTCCCAACGCACGATGGTCGGCGCCTGCGCGAAGTCCCGTGCCATGTCGGGAACGAGCTTCACGGTCCACAGGCAGTCGCGGTCGGGGTCGACCACGGGGTGCGCGCTGGTGAAGAGGAACGGGAACACCGAACCCAGCTCGATGCTCTGGCCGCCCCAGGCGTCCATCGAGCCGGCGTCGCCCAGCCACTGGAGGCTGACGGGGTCGAGCTCGCTCGGACGACCGACGTCCCAGGTCGCGAACAGGCGGTCGCCCCAGGGGAGGGGGGCGGTGTTGGCCATGTTGGGCGGGCCGAGCGGCGTGGTGTAGCCGGTCGGGCCGGGGACGAACAGCTCGGGGCGGCGCTCGTAGAGCCGTCGCGACGGCGAGTCGATGATGTTGGTCCGCCACGCCAGCGACGCCGGCCCGGCACCGTGCTTGCCCGGTGCGAGCGACAGCCGATTCATCATCCCGAAGCCGAAGAAGCCATGGGCGAGGGCGGGGTCGGGGAGCGGGCCGCTGATCACCATCTCGCCGGTGAGATCAGCCGGCCACGTGCCGGCGGTGACCTCGAGGTCGAAGTCGCTCGGGCTCGCGCTGAGGAGGGACGTGGGAATCGGCATCGGGAGGCTCCGCGGGTCTGGACGTTTTCCGGAGCGTACAGTAAACACTGTTTAGTGACCAGAGGGGAATGTTGATGGAAGCCACGCTCGAGGAACGCATCCGTGCCGAACTGGCCGACGGTGCGGAACGAACCGGACCGCCCGAGGGTGCGGTGCCGGTGCCGCCGATCCCGGTCGAGCGGTACCGCGACCCGGCCTTCTTCGCGCTCGAACAGGAGCGCCTGTGGGGGCGGACGTGGTTGTTCGCCGGTCATGAATCCGAACTCGCCGAGCCCGGCAGCTACCGGCTGTTCACCCGCTCGGGCGCGCCGATCCTGATCGTGCGCGGCCACGACGGCGTGGTCCGCGCCTTCTACAACAGCTGTCGTCACCGTGGCGCGCCCGTGGTGCGCGACGACTGCGGTGTGGCCAAACGGCTGACGTGTCAGTACCACTCGTGGTCCTACGACACCGTCGGCGAACTGCGCGCCGTTCCCGACTCGCGTTCCTTCGCCGGACTCGACGAGTCGGACCTCGGCCTCGTGCCGGTGCGGTGCGAGTCGTGGCAGGGGTTCCTGTTCGTCACCGAGGACCCGGACGCTCCGGCCCTCACCGACTACCTCGGTCCGCTCACCGAGCAGATGGCCGAGATCGACGGCTCGTCGCTCCGGGTCCTGGGTCGCCAGAACCACCACATCGAGTGCAACTGGAAGCTGCTCGTCGACGCCTTCGTCGAGGTGTACCACATCCGTACGGTGCACCCGGACAACGCCGCGCTGCTCTACGACGACCGCCGGACCACCGTCGCGATGCTCCCCAACGGGCACTCGCGGCTCACCGTGGCCAAGAAGGAGGAGATGATCCCCTTCGTCGCTCCGTCGCCCGAAGCCGACAACCCCTCGGTCGGCGCGCTGTGGCGTGAGACGAGCACCTCGTTCGGCATCTTCCCAAACATCGTCGCTCCCATGGACACCGGCGCCTTCGCCTGGATCTGCATGTGGCCCGACGGCCAACGCGCCACCGACCTCGAGTTGGTGTGGTTCGCCCCGGCGTGGGGCGAGGGTGAGCCGCTCGAGGAACACCTCATGCGGATGACGCTGTTCGAGACCGTCATGGCCCAGGACACGGCGAACATGAACGCCATCCAGCGCTCGGTCGACTCACGTGGCGCGCAGCCGTTCCAGATCGGTTGGCACGAACGGCTGATCCATCACTTCCACCGGTCGCTCGATCTCGCGATCGGCGACGTGCCGGACGGCTGCGCGGTCTCCGATGCGTTGGACGGCCGCGTCGAGCAGGCCTGAGCCTCCGGTGACCGTGCTCGGGTCAGAGCAGTCCGCTGTAGCTGCCCCCGTCGACCGGGATCGCGGCGCCGGTGATGAACCGCGCCGACTCCGAGCACAGGAATGCCGCCACGCGACCGAAGTCGTCGGGGTCGCCGACGGTTCCGGTCGGGACCGTGCGGGCCAGAGCGTCGAGGTCGCTGCCGAGCGAGCGCAGACGGTCGGTGGCGTGCAGACCCGGCTGGACCGAGTTGACCGTGACCCCGTCGCCGGCGACCTCGGTGGCCAGCGTCTTGAGGAAGCCGGTCAGTCCGGCGCGTGCCGTGTTCGACAGGATCAGGTGGGCGATGGGCTGGCGCACCGAGATCGACGTGATGGCGACGATGCGGCCCCATCCGCGCGCACGCATCGCGGGCACGACGCCCTCGCACATGGCCACTGCCGACAGCAGGTTCAGCTCCAGCGCTGCCGGATAGGCCTCGGTCGGCGTGGTGGCGAATGTCCCTGCGGGCGGCCCGCCGGCGTTGGTGACCAGGATGTCGATCCCACCCAGCGCCTCGGTGGCGGCGTCGACGAACGCGGTGGCACCTTCGATCGTGCCGACGTCGCCGGCGATCGGGATCCCTCCGGGGACCGACTCGGTCGCGTCGTGCAGTCGTTCGGCATCGCGGCCGTTCGTGACCACGCTGCATCCGGCGGCGGCGAGCGCTCGCGCCACGCCGAGGCCCAGACCAGCCGAACTGGCGGCCACGGCCGCACGCTTTCCGTTGATGCCGAGATCCATGGCGGGGCACCGTATGCGTCCGCGGCCCACGACGTCCGAACCCCGGGAGCCTGACCGATGACCACCCTGATCCGTGGCGGACGCCTGATCGACGGGACCGGTGCACCAGCGGTCGACGCCGACGTCCTCCTCGACGATGACGAGATCGTGGCCGTCGGACCCGGCCTCGACGACTCGTCGGCCGACGACGGATCGGTCGACGTGATCGACGCCTCCGGGCTCACCGTGATGCCGGGTCTGATCGACGCCCACGTGCACTGCACGTTCGACGACGTGGCCTCGAACGACGAGCTCTTCCACCACCGGAGCGCCGCGACCGCTGCGCTCGTCGCCGGCTTCAACGTCCAGAAGATGCTGCGCGCCGGCGTCACCTCGGTCATGGACCCCGACACGATCTTCGAGATCGGTCCGGCGCTGCGCGACGCCGTCGATGCCGGCGTGGTCGAGGGGCCACGGATCGCCACGGGCGTGTCGGCGCTCCTCACCTCGGTCGGCGGCACGGCCGGGCGGATGATCCCCGATCAGGGCGGCGCCGGATACGCACAGGTGGTCACCACGACGGCCGAGATGGTCGCCGAGACCCGTCGGCACATCAAGCACGGCGCCGACTGGATCAAGATCCACGCCACCGGTTCGATCCCGCGCCACCGCGGCGAGCTCCTGGTGTGGACCGCCGACGAGTTGCGAGCTGTCTGTGAGACCGCCCACGCGCTCGACACGCCGGTGGCGGCGCACTGTCGCAGCGCCGAGTCGACCAGGGTTGCGGCGGAGGCTGGTGTCGACCTCATCCTCCACGCGTCGTTCATGGACGACACAGCGCTCGAAGCGGTGGTCGAGCACGGGGCATCGTTGTGCCCGACGTTCACCTTCCTCGCGAACCTGGCCGACCACGGCCACCTCGTCGGTGCCGGTGTCGGGATGAAGGACATCTTCCGGGGTGAGATCGAGGCCACGGGCGAGATGATGCGCCGGGCCCACGACGCCGGCGTCCCGCTCCTCACCGGCAGCGAGTCGGGCTTCGCCCTCACGCCGTACGGCCACTGGCACGCACGCGAGATCGAACTGTTCGTCGAGGTACTCGGCCTCAGCCCGCTCGAGGCGATCCGCTGTGCCACCGAGCGAGGTGGGATCGCCATGCGCATGCCCGGTGAGGTCGGCGTGATCCGCGTCGGTGCTCGAGCCGACCTCCTGGTCGTCGACGGCATGCCCGATCGTGACGTGTCGGTGCTGTCGGATCGGAGCCGCTTCCGGCACGTCATCAGCCGCGGCACGCCGGTCGACCTCGAACGGCCCTGGCCCGAGCGTGAATCCATCCACGGTGAGCGGGTCTCGGTGTGGGCCTCCGAGGTCCTCACCCGCGAGCGGACGATCGGAGCCGAGTCGTGACCTCCCTCCTCGTCACCGGCGGCGCAGCAGGCATCGGCGCGGCCATCGCCTCCGAAGGCGTGCGCCGTGGATGGCGGGTCGGTGTCATCGACCGCGAAGCGAGCGACGTCGACGGCGTCACGTCGTTCCGCGCCGACGTGACCGATGCGGCGGCGGTCGTCGACGTCGTCGACGAGTTCGGCGCTCCGGACATCACGGTCAACAACGCCGGCTTGGTGCGGTTCGGTCCGCTGGTCGACCTGTCGGTGGACGACTGGCGCTCGGTCGTCGACGTGAACCTGACCGGCACGTTCCTCGTGGCCCGCACGGTGGCCCGTGCCGTCCAGGCCGCAGGGTCGACCGCAGCGATCGTCAACATCTCGTCGATGAACGGCATCGTTCCCGGACCCAAGAGCGGTGCCTACGGCTCGACCAAGGCGGCCATCGGATTGTTGACCCAGCAGATGGCGCTGGAGTGGGCGCCCGACATCCGGGTCAACGCGGTCGCCCCGGGTCTCATCGACGCGGGCATGTCCGCGCCGATCTACGCCGACGCCGAGGCGCGGCGTGCGCGCGAGGGACGGGTGCCGCTCGGACGGCTGGGCACCGAACGCGACATCGTCGACGCCACGCTCTGGTTGGCTTCCGACGAGGCGCGCTATGTCACCGGCCAGACACTGCTGGTCGACGGTGGGGTCACGATGTCGATGCTGACGACGTTGCCCCGGCCGGCCGCAGTCGAGGAGCCCACGTGAGCGAGGTGCTCCTCCTCACCGGGGGCCGCGGACATCCGGCGGAGGCGACGGCGGCGACGCTCACGCAGGCCTTCGGCGACCTCGGTCTCGGCGTCGACGCGACCGACGACGTGGAAGGCGGACTGGAGCGACTCGACGCCGGACGTCATGTCCTGCTGGCCGTCAACGCACTGCAGTTCACGATGACCGACCCGCGCTACGACGAGGTGCGGGAGGCCGAGGCGTTCACCCTCTCGCCCGCCGGTCGGTCCTCGATCGAGGCGTGGCACGCGGGCGGCGGCCCGATCCTGGCGATCCACACCGCCCTGCTCTGCTTCGACGACTGGCCCGGTTGGGCGAGCATCGTGGGCGGGCGGTGGGACTGGAGTCGCTCGTCGCATCCCCCGATCGGAACGGTCGAGGTCCAGGCGGGCGACCACGACTTCACCGTCGTCGACGAGTGCTACCAGGACCTCGACATCGACCCTGGCGTCGAGGTCGTGGCCGCGAGCGCCGGTGGCCATCCGCTCGCCTGGTTCCGACCTCGATTCCGGGACCAGGGCTCCGGGGCCGTCGCCGTCGACCTCCTGGGCCACGACCATCGCTCACTCGACCACCCCGGCCACCGACGCCTGCTCCGCGGTCTGGTCGAACGTCTCCGGGAGACCGACTCATGACCATGCACACCGTCTCGACCCACGACGCTGCGATCGAGGTCTTCCGCAATCGGAACCTCCGCCAGGCCCTCTACGACGCCGGCGACGTCGTGATGGCCGACGTGCTGGTGAACCTGCACGGCGACGAGCACCGCGACCGGCGTCGGTTGGAGAACCGTCTCTACCGGCGCGAGACGCTCGTCCGCTACGAGCGCGAACTGTTCCCCGACATCCTCGAGGACACGTTGGCTCCGCACGTGGAACGCGGTCATGCCGAGCTGGTCTCGCTGGGACACCAGCTCATGATGAACCTCGCCGCGCTGACCGCGGGGGTAGACCGCCCGTTGGGGACGCCCGAGGAGACCGGGCGTCTCTACGACTATCTCCGGATCTTCATCGAGGGCGCGACCCTGGCCCACTACACCGGCGACCGAGAGGCGAAGCGCGCCGAGGTCGAGCAGGCGCTCGTCGACTTCGACGTCGAGTTCCTCGCGCCGTCGATCGAGCGACGGCTGGCGCTGGCGGTCGAGGACCGTCCACGCGACGTCCTGACCGTCCTCCTCGACAACGACGACGACCTCCATCTGCCGCACGAGGTCGTCCGTCGAGAGATCGCCTTCTACCTGTTGGCAGGAGCGCACACGTCGGCGACGGCGTTCACCCGCGTGCTCCACCAGATGTTCGAGTGGTTCGCCGCACATCCCGAAGATCAGGAACTGGGCACCGACATCGACTTCGTCCAGGCGTGCACGAACGAGACCATCCGGCTCGAGCCGTCGAGTCCGGTGGCGGTCCGTCGAGCCGAGGCCGCGGTCTCGCTCGCCTGCGGTCTGGATCTGGCGGTCGGCGACGAGGTCACCATCGACCTGCTCGCGGTGAACCGGGACCGAGCGGTGTGGGGCGACGACGCCGACACGTTCGATCCACGACGGGTGGCTCCTGACCGCGTGCCGGCGTGGGGTCTCTCGCTGGGCAGCGGCATGCACCACTGCATCGGGGCCGAGCTCGCCGCCGGAGCGATCCTCGAGAACGACCGTCTGCGCGGGCTGGTGCCGACCAGCGTGAGTCGGATGTTCGAACTCGGCTGCGCTCCCGATCCGTCCGATGCACCCGAGCGCGACCCCGACACGGCTCGTCCCTACTTCGCTCGCTATCCGGTGGTGTTCACCCCGTGACCCGCATCATCGACGTCCACGCCCACGCGGTCCTGGCCGACACCTTCGGGATGGCCGGGGCGGCCGGGCCCTTCCTCACCGACACGCCGGACGGACCGCGCTTCTCGGTCGGCGACTGGCATCTCGACGGCGTCGACTACCGCGGCACGGCCTTCATGGATCTCGACGTCCGCCTCGCGCGGATGGACGAGGTCGGCGTCGACCTCCAGGTGTTGTCACCGAACCCGCTGACGTGGTTCCACGGCCTTCCGGTCGACGACGCCGTCGCGTTCTGCCGCGCGCACAACGACGCGATGTCGTCGCTGGTGGCCGACCACCAGGACCGTGTGGTCGGTCTCGCCCAACTCCCGGCCCAGGCGCCGGAGGCTGCCGCCACCGAGGCGGCGCGCGCCGTGGCGCTGCCGGGGATCGTGGGCCTCGCCATCGGCACCGCCGTGGGGCGGTCGCTCGACGACCCGGCGTTGGATCCGATCTGGTGTGCGGCCGAGGCGCTCGACGTGCCGATCTTCCTCCACCCCGCCCCGCCCGGAGTGGGCGGCGGAGCCGACGACCGCTTCGCTCGCCACGACTTCGAGTTGTACGGCGGTTTCGCCAACGAGGAGGGGCTCGCGGTCGTCGCCCTCGTGTGCGGCGGTGTGCTGGACCGCTTCCCGGCCCTGGACGTGTGCATCTCGCACGGCGGTGGATCGATGCCGATGCTCGCCGACCGCATGCGGCACGCGATGGCGACCCGACCGGGTGGATCGGGCGATCCCGACGACGTCGACCGCGGTCTCCGGCGTCTGTGGTTCGACAACCACGTCGGGGGAGCAGTCGCCGCGACCGCCCTCGTGGGCACCGTCGGCACCGCCCGGATCGTGCTCGGGACCAACTTCGCCGGTTGGGACGACACCGGCCCACACGCCTACGGGGTCGACCCTGCGGTGCTCGCCGACAACGCGGAGCGCCTCCTGCGCCTGTAGCTCATTGCCCACGATCGCTAAACACTGTAAAGTCGGTCGAATGGCAACGGGGGAGAATCCATACCTGACCGGTGCGCTCGCGCCCGTGGACGACGAGGTCGATCTCGAGGACCTCACGGTCACCGGGCAGATCCCGGAGGCGCTCGACGGGTTGTTCCTGCGCAACGGGCCGAACCCGCAGTTCCCACCGCGGGGCGACTACCACCTCTTCGACGGCGACGGCATGCTCCACGGGCTGTGGCTCCGCGACGGCAAGGCCCGTCGGTACCGCAACCGGTACGTCCGGACCGCAGGGTTCGAGGCCGAACGTCGTGTCGGCAAGTCGTGCTTCGGTGGCATGGTCGACGTCGGCGGTGCCGAGCAGGAAGTCCGTGACGAGGTCGGTCACGTGAAGAACGTGGCCAACACCCACGTCATCCGCCATGCCGACCGCATCATGGCGCTGTGGGAGGTGGGCCTCCCGCACGAGATCACCCCCGAACTCGACACCGTGGGGCCCTTCGACTTCGACGGCCAACTCAACGGGACCATGACGGCCCATCCGCACGAGGACCCCGAGACGGGCGAGCTGCTGTTCTTCGGCTACGGCCTCGTGCCGCCGTACCTCACCTTCTACCGACTCGATGCCCAGGGCGTCCTGGTCGAGAAGGCCGAGATCGACCTGCCCGACTCGGTGATGATGCACGACTTCGCGGTCACGCAGAACCACGTGATCTTCCTCGATGCGCCGGCGATCTTCGACCTGCACGCCGCCCTCGAGGGTGGCGAGATGTTCAACTGGCGTCCCGAGCGCGGAACCCGCCTGGGCGTGTTCGACCGGGCCACGGGTCCGTCGTCGATGCGGTGGTACGACACCGAGCCGGGTTACGTCTTCCACTTCCTCAACGCCTACGAGCTCGACGGACGGATCATCCTCGACGGGTGTCGTCAGGCCCGTCTCGAGATGGGTCTCGACGAGCGGGGTCGGGGCGATCTCGTCCTCCCGAACCTGACTCGCTGGACCATCGATCCGTCGACCGGCGTCGCCAAGCAGGAACAGCTCGACGACGACCACGCAGACTTCCCTCGGATCGACGAGCGGCGGACGGGACTGCCGAACGACATCGGCTACCTGACCGGATGGTCGACGTTCCCCGAACACGGCGGCGGGACCTTCGACATGGTCAGCAGGATCGAGATGGCGACAGGCGCCAAGTCGTCCTACGTGCACGGCCCGGGACGGACCACCGGCGAGACGATCTTCGCCGCCGACCCCGACGGCACCGCCGAGGACGACGGCTGGCTCCTCAGCTATGTCCACGACGCCGCCACCGACAAGAGCGACGTGGTCGTGCTCGACGCCCACGATCCGTCTGCCGGACCGGTCGCGACGATCCACCTCCCGCGACGGGCGCCCTTCGGATTCCACGGCTCGTGGCTCGCGAACTGAGCGGGGGGAGCGGGTCGGTGCGTTCGACCTCCCAGCGCCGAGTCCTTGCGTTCTTGGTGTTGCTGGCATTCGTCGCTGCTGCGTGCGCGCAGACGAACACGCTCGAGGTCTCGCAGCAGACGACCGACGAGGAGCTCGTCGCCGCGACGCCATCGGGCGGGGACTCCGACGGAGTGGGCGACGATTCCGTGGTCGACGGTCTCACCAGCGACGGCTCCGGCGAGTCCTCGGTCGACCCGACCGGCGGCAGCGGCCCGACCACGACCATCGGCAGTGCAGAGCAGACGTTCGAGGGGCCGCTGAAGCTCGGTGTCCTCTCGACCCTCTCCGGGGGCGAGAAGTTCGTCGGCGAACCTCCCTACCGGATCGCGTTGGCGTACGCCGAGCGGCTCAACGACCGCGGCGGCATCAACGGGATCGATCTCGAGATCCTCGGCTACGACGTCTGCGGCAACTGCCCCGACGAGGGCCTCGCCCAGGCGAAGAAGGCGGTCGAGAAGGACGAGGTCTTCGCCCTCGTCAACACGTTCGTGGTCAACGCATCGCTCGACCAGGTCGTGCCGTACCTCAACGACGAGGGGGTGCCGATGGTGCAGGGTTCCAGCGGCGCGCTGACACGGCGTCCCGAGCTCACCCCGTACAACTTCAGCGTCGGTCTGACCGTGCCCAACCGGGCGGCGATCGGTGCGGATTTCGCCAAGAAGTACCTGAAGGAGCAGGGCCTGCCGCCCAAGGTGGCGCTCCTCTACTTCACAGACTCGTTGACCACCTACGTGGCGGAGGAACAGCGCAAGGCGCTCAAGCGTGTCGGACTCGAGATCGTCGACGAGGAGCCCGTCACCTACGACGCCACGATGACCAACCAGTCGAGCCAGGTGATCAAGATGCGCGCCGCAGGCGCGTCGATGGTCATCGGCAGTCACGGTGTGCTCTGCGCGTTCAACATGCAGGCCGCGGACCAGGCCAACTGGTCGGCCCCGTACCTCTGCACGATCATGTACGACCCGTTCACCGCGACGATCGCCGGTCATTCCGCGCTCACTGATCGCGACGTGTTCGCCGACACCGAGGGCTACGCCACGACCGACATGAAGGGTTCGGGCATGGCCGACTACCTCGAGCTCATGGACGAGTACTACCCCGATGGTGACGTCGGGCTGATCACGATGTACTCGTACCTCGGCATGCGGATGGTCGAGGACGGCATCCGGGCCATGGGCAACGACGTGACGCAGGACGGGCTGGTGCGGTACCTCGAGGGGCTGAACGGCTACGACGCCGGTGGGCTCACTGCGCCGTTCACGCTGGGTCCTGACGACCATGGCAGCATCACCGGCGGCCACATCGTGCAGCTCAATCCCGATGCCTCGTTCACCCGCCTCACCGACGACTGGGTCTATCCCTCGGCCGTGCACGACCTCCCGGGACCGGTCCGATGACCGTTGACCTGATCTGGCCGTTCCTCCTCATCGGCCTCGCCTCCGGGGGTGTCTACGCCCTCATGGGGTGTGGGATCGTGCTGGCGTACCGGGCCAGCGGCTACCTGCACATCGCGCACGCTGGAATCGCGATGGTCAGCGCGTTCGCCTACGTCATCATGACTCGTTGGATGCCTGTCGGCGTGGCGATGGCGTTGGCGTTGATCATCGGGACCGCGATCTCGGCGGGGCTCTACGTGCTGGTCTTCGCACGCCTCGAGAACGCGTCGATGGCAGCGAAGGTGACGGTGTCGGTTGCCTGCGGGGTGGGGCTCCAGGCCTTCGGTGGCTTCCTGCTCATCTCCTTCGGGCTGCTCGACGGCAGCCGGCGAGGCTCGGTCTCGCTCTTTTCGGAGACCTCTCGGTACACGTTCTTCGGGGCATCGGTGAACGCTCAGCAGTTGGCGCTGCCGGTGCTGGCCCTCGTGGTCTTCGCTCTGCTCCAGTACGGACTACACCACACCGATCTCGGCCTGGCGTTGCGAGCCAGCTCCCAGAACCCGACGTCGGCCGCACTGGCGGGTCTGCCCGCTGGGGCCGTCACCGTCACTGCATGGGCGATCACGGGCACGCTCGCCGGTCTCGTCGGGGTGCTGTCCATCGCGGCCACGTCGTTCCTCGTGCCCACCTACCTCTTCGCCGAGACAGTGCGCGGTCTCGCCGCAGCGTTGACCGGTGCCTTCGTCGATCTCCGCCGCACCGTCATCGCCGCGTTCGTCCTCGGCGTCCTCGAACAGGAACTCGTCGGTTTCGACGCTCCGTGGAACGCGATGCGCGGGGCGCTGAGCTTCGCGTTGATCACGGTCGTCGCGATCTTCGGACTGTCCCGCCAACTCGACCGCTCCGGTCGTGCGGGGGCCGTGTCGTGATCCGCACAGCGATCCGCCGGATCCACGGGCTCGGCGAGCGACGAGTGCTCGGGGGCGCTGGCCTCTTCGGTCTCACCGTGCTCCTGATCTGGACGATGTTGGCCGGCGACTACGAGTCGTTCCAGCTGGCTCGCTTCTGCATCTTCACCCTCCTGTTCCTGTCGCTGGTCGTGATCACCGGTCAGGCCGGGGTCATATCCCTGTTGACAGCCGCATATTTCGGGGTGGGAGCCTTCGCGACGGCCACCGCGGTGAGTCGCTACGACCTCCCGTTCCTCGTCGGACTGCTCATCGCCGGCCTGGTGACGGCAGCCGCATGCGTCGTCGTCGGCCTCCCCGTTCTCCGACTCCCGCCGGCCGCGTTCATCGTGATGACGTTGGGATTCGTCTCGCTCATCGAAGAAGTCGTCTTCACCAACGAGTGGTGTTGTGGCGGCGGTGCCCTGAGTGTGCCGGCGCCTCGTCCGTCGTTCGCTCAGACCGATCCTGCCTACCTCCTCCTGTGTGCGGGTGTCCTCGTGGCCGTCTTCGCGTTCACGGTGGCGTGGCGGAACGCCCGCGTGGGCCGAGCCCTCATCGCCAGCCGGGACAATCCCCAGGCCGCCGAGGCGCTCGGCGTGAACGTGGTCAAGGCCCGTCTCGTGGCCTTCGCCGTCTCCGGCTTCGTCGCCGGCCTGGCCGGTGGGCTCTTCGCCGGACTCCTCGGCGGTGTGAGTTCTCTCTCGGGTGTGTTCGGCATCGACCGCAGTATCGAGTTCTTCGGCCTCACCATGCTCGGCGGTGTCACGTCGATGGCCGGTCCGGTGATCGCCGCGGGATTCCGGGTGTTGCTGCAGATGACTCCCGTGGGTGAGTGGGAGCACTTCGGTCTCCTGCTCTTCGCGGTTGCTGGTCCGGGCACCGTGTTCGTCTACCTGCGTGCGCCAGAAGGACTCGCCGGGATCGTGCGTGACTGGAAGGACAGGCTGCTCGCCGCGGACGAACGAGTCTCCCACCGGGCGCCTGTCGAGGGCTCCGACGGCGACCGAGCGTTGGAAGACTGGCCTGGCGGTGCCGAGCTCGACTGCCGCTCGATCACCTGTCGTTTCGGCGGGATCACGGCCCTCGACGAGGTCGACCTCCACGTCGCCCCAGGCGAGATCGTCGGACTCCTCGGCACCAACGGGGCCGGCAAATCGACGCTCATCAACGTCATCTCCGGTGTGGTGCCGGCGACCGAAGGTCAGGTGCTCCTCGACGGTGAGGACCTCCTCGATCGCCTCCCGTACGAGCGCGCTGGGCTCGGGGTCAGCCGCAGCTTCCAGCACGCTCGCCTCTTCCCCTCGTACACGGTCGTCGAGAACCTGCTCGTGGCCAAGCATCCGTCTCTGCGCCAGGGTCTGTTCGGCGGAGGCATGCGACTCCCGCGTGCGCGGGCTGAGGAATCCGCGTCCCGGGACGAGATCGCTGCGGTGCTCGACGTCGTCGACCTCTCGCCATTCGCCGACGCTCGCGCCGACGAGCTCTCGTACGGGACGCTCCGCCTTGTCCAGTTGGCGGCGCTGCTCGCGCAGCGTCCGCGGCTGCTGCTGCTCGACGAGCCCGCCGCTGGTCTGGCCGAGGCGGAGGCGAGGGCACTCACGCCGCTCCTGAAGAAGATCTCCGAGCGCACCGGTGTGTCGATCGTCCTCGTCGAGCACGACGTCGCGCTCGTCGCTGCGGTGAGCGACCGGATCGTGGGCATGGACGGCGGCCGGGTGCTCACGAGCGGCACACCCGACGAGGTCCTCGCCGATCCGGCGATGGTGGTCGCCTATCTCGGCCTCGACGATCCGGTGACCACGCCATGACCGCACCGCTCTTCGAGGCCGAGGACATCCACGCCGGGTACGGAAAGCTGCGCGTGCTCGACGGCGTCGACGTGACCGTCGATGCCGGCGAGTCGGTTGCCCTGCTGGGGACCAACGGCGCAGGCAAGTCGACCTTCCTCCGTGTCGTCACGGGCGTGCAGTCGCTGTCGGCCGGCCGAGTTCTGCTCGACGGCGAAGACGTCACCGACGCGGGTCCACAGGACCTGTTGCGCCGCGGGATCGTCCACATCCCCGGGGGACACTGCACGTTCCCCGAACTCACGGTGGACGAATCGCTGCGGATCGCCATGTGGACGTTCCGGCGCGACGCCGGGCGGGTCGAGGCGGCACGCGACCGCGTGTTCGAACGGTTCCCGATCCTGTCCGAACGGCGGTCGCAGGCCGCCGGCTCGCTGTCCGGTGGTGAACAACAGATGTTGGCCCTCGCTCGAGCCCTGGTGCTGGAACCGCGCCTGCTCGTGATCGACGAGTTGAGTCTGGGACTCGCTCCGGCGGTGATCGAGGGACTCATCGAGGTCGTCACCGACCTCCACGCCGAAGGGATCGCACTCCTGGTCGTCGAGCAGCGCCTCGCCACCGCAGCGCGATTCACGGAGCGTGCGTACTTCCTCGAGCGGGGCAAGGTGCAGTTCGAGGGGCCGACGTCCGAGCTGAGCAGTCGGGACGACCTCGTCCGCGCCGTCTTCCTCTCGGGAGCAGACCGATGAATCGACGTTCGATCCGCCACCTGTGCGCTGTCGGGGTGTTCGGTGCCGTCCTCGCCGTGCCGTCGACCAGCGCGGCCCAGGCCGACTGCGAACAGCCGACCGTGAACACGCTGATCACCGCGGAGTCGGCTGTGAGCCGCCCCGTCATCGCGTCACCAGGCGAGTACGCGTTGTCGAACGTCTACAGCCTTGTCGAGCAGGCGACCCGTCCGCTCTTCACCTACGCAGAGGCGGGCCCGCAGTACGCCGGCGCGTTCGAGGCGTTGCTCCCGAAGACGACGCCATCGCCGCCGCGTTCCGTGTCGGCACACCCCTCGACCGACATCCCCGACGATCATTCCGAGGACTGGGGTGGTCAGTCCACCACGTCGGTGACCCCCACCTCGGCCTCGGCCGCGTCGGTCGGTGGTCGTTCGCTCGGAGTCGGGGAGGCCACGGCCGAGACCGTTCGGTCCTGGGTCACGTCGACCGTCGAGTGCGATGTCGTCACCGTGATCGCAGGCTGGGCGGCCTCCGAGGTCGTCCTCGCCCCTGGCGTCACCGTCGACCAGATGGGGGAGCGTGTGACCCTGGTGGTCGGACCCGATGGTTCGTCGGCCGATGTCGAGACGACCCTCGTCGGCGTGGGTGGCGCGATCGGCCCTGATCTCGACGGCCGGCCGACTGATCCGCTGACCGACCCGATCACCGAGAACGGCGGACCGGTGATCGAGGCTGGTGAGCCGAGGACCGAAGCCGACGCCGAGGGGGCGAGCGCCTCCGGTGGTGGGTTCAACTTCTTGCTGACCGATCCGAGCACAGGACAGGGAGCCGGTTATCGCGTCGGATCCGTGAACGTTGCGATCGAGATCCTCGGCGCACTCGACCCGAGCGATCCAACGTCCGTCGACGAGAACGCGAACCCGTTCGAAGACGGTGGCGCCCTCGCCGGCAACGCTCCGACGATCGACCCCCCGGCCAACGTCGCACCGCACTCCGAGTCGGGTTCACCGCCCGACCCGTCCGATGCCGCCCTCGAGGTCGAACGAGTCTCGGTCACCAACACGGTGCTGTCGTCGGTCGAGGTGACCACACGGTCGTGGTATCCGCTCGTGCTCACGGTCGCCGTGCTCCTGGCGCTCGCCGTGAGCATCGGCCTCGGTCGCCTCGCTCGCGGGCGGTTCCCGACGCTCGACTGGATCTTCGTCAAGAGCGACCGTCGGATCCTGCGCTTCCTGGCGGTGTACGTCCGATGGTGAGCCGTGGTGGGGCACTCCTCCTGGGAGCGCTCCTGTTCCTCGCTGCGTGCGGGTCCGCATCGCTGGACGCCGGCGACGTCGACCAGGTCGTACGCGGCGCCTTCGACGATGCGGGAGTCGACGTCGGCGACATCGACGTCGCGTCCGCTCCGATCGACGGCTCGTGGCCGGTGTCGGTCCAGGTCGAGGGCGACCGCCTCGAGCTCGTGGTCGACCAGACGGCCGGGCGGATCACCAGCATCGACTTCGGCACCGGCACGGTGCTCGATCAGGCGACGCTCGAGTCGATCGCCGGGTTCGACGACAATCCTGCGGCCGATCGCCAGGATCGTCGCCGCACGGCCATCGTGATCGTGGGCTTCTTCGCGTTGGTCGGGCTCGGCCTCGGGGTGGCCCGCCGGTTGCGTCTCCGGGAGGAAGCGGCGCTCGCCGAGGGGTGAAAGGTCTGGTTCCGCGCACGCGTGGATACAGATGTCCGGACCCCCCGGAGGAGCACGATGGCCGACGAAGCAGCAGAAGAGACCACGGAAGGCGACGTTCCCGTGTGGCGGGAGCGCGCCGCGAGCGCCTGGGTCTACCTGCGGTGGCCCACGTACGCCGGGGCTGCACTCTTCGCGCTCTTCGTTCTCGCGGGCATCTGGATCTGGACGACGACCGACCTCCCGGCGGCAGCATCGTCGGGGGAATCGGCAGTGCTGCTCGACCGCAACGGCGACGAGCTGGCCGTGCTGGCTCAGGACGGCCTCCGCCTCGAGGTGTCCCTCGACGACATCGACCCGAGCGTGGTCGATGCGCTCCTCGCCGCCGAGGACCAGCGCTTCTACGACCACGACGGGGTCGACCCGGTGGGCATCGTGCGTGCGCTGTGGAACAACGTCCGTCACGACGACCTGCAGGGTGGGTCGACGATCACCCAGCAGTTGGTGAAGAACGTCTATCTCGACAACGACCGCACGATCAGTCGCAAGGTCCGAGAAGCCGTGCTCTCGGTGAAGCTCGAGCAGACCACGAGCAAGGACGAGATCCTCGAGCGTTACCTCAACGCCGTCTACTTCGGCCGAGGCGCGTACGGGATCGAGGCCGCAGCCAAGACCTACTTCGACATCCCGGCGGCGGACCTGGCGCCGGAGCAGTCGGCCTTGTTGGTGGGCATGCTCCGTTCGCCGACCGCGCTCGACCCGTCGTCGTCGACCGAGGCGGCGAAGGACCGACGCAACGATGTCCTGACGGCCATGGTCGACATGGGTGCGCTCGAACCCGAGGAGGCCGAGGCGGCGCAGTCGAAGCCGATCGAGGTGCTCGACGAGATGTCGCCGACGACGCTCAGTGCCGGCGTCGCCCCGCACTTCGTCGAGAAGGTCCGAGCAGACCTCGTCGAAGAATTCGGTGAGCAGGCCCTCTACGACCGTGGACTCGTGGTCCACACGACCCTCGACATCGAGGACCAGAAGGCGGCCGAGATGGCGGTGGCCACGAACCTCGACGACGAGGCCGACCCGCAGGCAGCGGTCATCGGCATCGACCGGTCGGGTGCGATCCGGGCATGGGTCGGCGGGCGTGACTACGACGAGCTCCAACTCGATCTCGTGTCCGACGCGGCCGGCACCGGGCGCCAGCCGGGTTCGACGTTCAAGCCCCTCGTCCTCACGGCGAACTTCGAAGCGGGCAACGGTGCCGGCCAGGAGTTCGCCGCACCGGCGGAGATCACCCTCGACATCCCGCCGGAGCCGTGGACGGTCGCCAACGCCGGCGGTGCGTCGTACGGCACCCTCTCGCTGTTCGAAGCGACGGTGAACTCGGTGAACACCGTGTACGCCCAGGCGCTCGCGCAGGTCGGCCCCGAAGCCGTGGTCGACGTGGCGAGCCGGATGGGCATCGACCGCGAGCTCGATGCGCAGCCGTCGATCGCTCTCGGCGCAGAGGAGGTCTCGCCGCTCGAGCTGGCGACCGTCTACTCCACGTTCTCCCGATCCGGTGAGCGGATCGACCCCTACCGCTACACGAAGGTCGAGACCCGCTCGGGCGACGTCCTGTGGGAGCTCGACGAACCGGAGTCCGAGCAGGCGATCGAGGCCAACGTGGCCGACACCGTCAGCGCGGTCCTCTCCGAGACGCCGCGTCGCGGCACGGCCACCCGGGCGGCACTCGATCGTCCGATGGCGGCCAAGACCGGCACCACGCAGCGCAATGCGGACGCCTGGCTCGCCGGCTACACCCCGGAGTACACGGCCATCGTGTGGATGGGTGGCGCCGACGGGAACACGCCGATGGACACCGTCGACGGCGAGCGGGTCTTCGGTGGCTCGATCCCGGCGCAGATCTGGCACGACTTCATGTCGGTCGCGCTCGAGGACGTCGAGCCCACGCCGTTCCCCGAACCCGATCCTGACCTGCTGGCTGATCCTGCCGGCGATGCCACCCTCGAGGTGTCGCCCGCCAAGGTCGACCCCGGCGCTCGCGTGGTCGTGTCCGGTTCGGGCTTCGACGTCTGTGTGAACGGGTGGCAGGCCGCGATCGCCGGCCAGGGCGAGTCGACCGACGACGAGCCCGCCGCCCCGTTGGACCTCGAGAGCGCGCCCGACGGCGGCTCGACCGAGTCGGACCGTCGCGCCGAGTTCACCATCCCGGACGACGCTGCGCCCGGGACCTACGAGGTGACCGCCCGATGCGATTTCGGCACCGGTCTCCGCCCCTACGGCCCCACCGCCACCCTGACCGTGAAGGGTCCGGAGCCCGACGAGTCGACGACCACGACGACCGAGCCGAAGGACGACAAGGGCAAGGGGAAGGACAAGAAGTCGACGACGACCACGACCTCGACGACGTCCACGTCCACGACCTCGACCACGTCGACGACGTCGACCACCGCACCGGCCAGTGAGAACGCATCGGGCTCGACCGACGCCTAGCGTGTCGGCGTCGCCCGGGTGGCGGAACTGGCAGACGCAGAGGGCTTAAACCCCTCGGCCGCTCCGGCGGCGTGCGGGTTCGAATCCCGCCCCGGGCACGCCTGCTCGTCACCTGTCGTGCTTTCCTGGGTCCATGGACCTGATCGAGATCAAGGAAAAGCGTCGCCTCCAGCGTGAGGAGGCGGCGAAGTGGCTCGTCGAGCTGGCCGACCAACTCGCTCGCCACAACAAGCTCGAGTTCACGGACGACGGGCGTCGCTACACGGTCGACGTGCCCAAGGACCTCGAGATGGAGGTCGAGTTCGAGATCGACGACGACGGGGCGAGTCTCGAGATCGAGCTGAACTGGTGAGCTGAACTGGGGAGGTGTCCGCTCAGGTGGCGGAGCGTCCCCGTTTCCAGTAGCCGCGCACGGTTGCGGCGGAGCGCGTCATCCCGCGTTCGTCGAAGAGGTGTTTGCGGATCTTCTGGACCGCAGCGGCCTCGCCGGCGACCCAGACTGCGGGCGGGATCTCGACCAGCGACGTGACCGCTTCGACGAGGGCCGAGCCCGGAACGGCTCCGTCGTCCAGCACCCGCCACTGGGCATTCGATCGCGGGTGGTCCGGGAGCGCGAGCTGGGCGTCGGGCGTGGTGACCTCGATGATCACCTGTGTCTTGGTGTGCTCGGGCAGGGTCTCGAGGAGCTGGGCGATCGCGGGGATCGCGGTCTCGTCGCCGGCGAGCAGGTAGCTGCCGGCCGAGGTGTCGATCTCGTAGCCCCGTCCCGGCCCCGACACCGCGACCTGTCCGCCCGCTTCCGCGCTCGCCGCCCAGGCCGATGCCGCCCCGCCTTCGTGGAGGACGACGTCGATCGTCAGCTCGCGAGCAGCAGCGTCGAAGTGGCGGGGTGTGAAGGTGCGTATCGGGGCACGTGAGCCGTCGGCGAGTTCGAACTGGTTCCCCGTCCAGGTGGGGAGCAGCAGTTCGCCACCGTCGGTCGGTGGGAGCAGGAGGCGGACGGAGCTCGCCGGCTCGTCGATCACGAGCCCGTCGAACTCCTCGCCGCCGAGCACGATGCGACGCATGTGCGGCGTCAGGTGTTCCGCTCGGATCACCGCGGCCCGTCGGAATGTCGGGGGTTCGCGGCGGATGGGGCTGGCTGGGGTGCCGGAGGGTGTCACGCCATCACTGTGGCATCACCGGTCGGGTTCGAGCTGCCCCAACTCGAGGTACAGGGCCCGGACGGCGAGGATCTCGCGGACGTCGTCGGCGACGTCGGCGGCGAACTGCTCCCGATAGGTGGCGTCGGTGAGGACCGAGACGGCGAACTGGAGCCCGGAGAACGTGCCGACGAATCCGGCGACGACCACGTGAGCCCGGGTGAGGACGACGTCGTCGCCCAGGAGCGTGGCTCGCCACCACACGTCGCGTGACGGGTCGAGGGCGTCGGCGGCGATCCACTGGAGGATCGTGGCCTCGCGCACGGTGAGCAACTCGAACAGCACGTAGAACGCGGTGACGAGGACGGCGACGAGGAGTACCTGGATCGCGACGCCGACGAAGCGCATCAACGACAGGTTGCGCTCGGTCGAGCGATCGAGCGGCGGGAGGTCGACGGTTCCTGCAGGGTCGGTCGGTGCGACGTCGGCGAGGGGCGAGGACGCACAGCAGGCAACGACCTCGGCCCAGGACCCGAAGTGCTGCTCGTCGGCGCGTTCCTTGCGCAGGGACAGTGCGACGAAGCCGGATCCGAGCAACACCAACATGGCCACCACGAGGGCGAAGAACGGCGTCGGGAGGTCGTGGGCCACCTGCCACATCTCCGCGTTGAGGACCAGGAACGCCGAGAACAACAACAGCAGGGGCAGGGTCTTGCCCAGCAGGTCGATGAGCCCGCTCAGCGCCTGGAAGAACCGCACCGCGCTCCAGCGGATCAGCGGGACCAGCCCGTAGCTCACCGTGACGTAGGTGACGCCGAGGACGACGACGTTGGTCAGGATGGCGAGTACCAGCGCGCCGACGGGGGAGTCCTCGTTGACCACCGCAGGGAGCACGGCAGGAACGAGGACGAAGGCCGAGAGCTCCATCCAGCCGATGTCGTCGGGCAGCGAGAGCGCTGGTCGACGGCGGAGCCGGTTCACGACCGCGAACGCCCCGATCACGAACATGACCCCGATCACGAAGACGCCGGCCTGCGACCAGCCGCTCACCCGGTCACCGAAGGCGAGGAACAGTTCGGCGAAGAGGACCAGGGAGAGGAACGGTGTGGCGCGCGTCCAGATGTCGCCGGTCGCGGAGTAGTCGTTGATCAGATGGGGGACACCGCGCCGCACGAACCAGCGCTCGGTGTCGGCGCGGAGACGTCGGTGGTCGTCTGTGCCTGCGCCTGTGAGGGTCCCGTCCGCCATGGTCCCCACATTGTGGCCTGACGGACGGGCGTCTGTTCGGCGTTCTGCCACGCCATGATGGGTCCATGGCCACGACCACCGACCTTCCCGAACACGCGCTCGAACTGCGCTCGACCCTGACCGACGACGGCGTCGTCACCATGGCGGTCCACGAAACCGCAGTGCGTTCGCCGGAAGCCGGCGAGGTCGTCGTCCGCGTCGAGGCCGCGCCGATCAACCCGTCCGATCTCGGGATGATGTTCGCCATGGCCGATCTCGCGGATGCGAGCCCGGCGAGCGGTCCGCTCCCCGGTGTCCAACTGCCGGTCACGCCGGCGGCGGTCGCGGCCATGCAAGCCCGCGTCGGCCACCCGATGCCGGTCGGCAACGAGGGCGCCGGGATCGTGGTCGCCGCAGGCTCCGACGATCGGGCCCAGGCGTTGCTCGGCCGGACCGTCGGCTTCGTCTCCGGGAACTCGTATTCACAGTTCCAGACGCTCGCCGTCGAGAGCTGCCTGCCGATGCCCGAGGGCACCACGCCCGAGCAGGCTGCGGCGCCGTTCGTGAACCCGCTGACCGCCCTCGGCATGGTCGAGACGATGCGTCTCGAGGGTCACACCGCGCTCGTGCACACCGTCGGCGCGTCGAACCTCGGCCTGATGCTCAACCGTGTCTGCGCCGCCGACGGCATCGGCCTGGTCAACATCGTCCGCCGTCCGGAGCAGGTCGAACGCGTCCGCGCCGAGGGTGGCGAACACGTGGTGGTGTCGAGTGCCGACAGCTTCCGCGACGACCTGGCCGAGGCGATCCGCGCCACGGGTGCCACCATCGCGTTCGACGCCATCGGCGGCGGCGACCTGGCGAGCATCCTGTTGTCGACGATGGAGAAGGTCGCAGCCGAGGGTGCTGGCTTCAGCCGCTATGGCTCCGACACCCACAAGCAGGTGTACGTCTACGGCGGGCTCGATCGGAGCCCGACCACCCTGCGCCGTGACTTCGGCATGAGTTGGGGCATCGGCGGCTGGCTGCTCACGCCGTTCCTCGGTCGGATCGGTGGCGAGGCGGCCGAGGTGCTCCGTCAGCGGGTCGCCGACGAGATCACCACGACCTTCGCCAGCGCATACGGTCACCGCCTCACCCTCGAGGAGGCCGTCGACCCCGACCAGGTCCGTCGCTACGGGAAGATGGCGACGGGCGACAAGGCGTTGATCACGCCGAACGGCGCGGCCTGATCTCCTGGGTCGCGAACGGCGACGTCATCGCTCGGAGGAGCGCTGCGTAGTCGGGCCGGAACGCGATGGTCTCGCCCGGGGGCACCCGACGTGGTGTCTCCAGGACGAGGTGATCGCTGCTCGCGGCGAGGACCGTCGTTCCGGCAGGTGGTGTGAGGCCGTCGGGATCGATGTCCTGACGTCCCAGGGCCACGATCGTCTGCCAGATCTCCCCGCGGTCGGCCGGCGGCGACGGCGTGCCGAACGCGGCCTGGGCCACCGAGCCCCAGGGCAGCGTCGGTTTGCGTTTCGACTCGACGACCTCCCCGGAGATCGTGAAGGCGTCGAGGTGGAGGCCGGGGAGCGGACGCCGGTGCAGTGGCTCGCAGCCGAGGAGGATCGCTTCTCCCAAGCGGAGATCGTTCACGCGCCCGACGTCGTCCGTGCTGGCGAGCCAGTCGAGGTTGGCGGAGTTCCCACCGCTGACGATGTCGAGCGTGATCCCGAACTCGGTCTCGACGTCGTCGGCGGTCGTCGACAGTTCCGCCATGTTGCGGTCGTCGGGCACGGTGCCACTGCGACAGGCCAGATTGGTGCCGATCCCCACGAGGGCGATGTGGGGGAGCGTCAACGTCTCCTCGACGACCGCTGCGAGGTCGGCACGGCCGATGCCCTCTCGGAGGTCGCCCAACTCGACCATGAGGACGACCTCGTGCTTCTTGGCAGCGACGCCGGCCGCGTCGGAGAGCGCGTGGAGGACGGCTGGCTCGGTGTTCATGCTGATGTCGGCGCAGTGGACGACGCGTTCCACCTGGCTGATCATCGGTGAGCGCAGGAGCATCGTGGTGGCGGTCACGCCGGCACACCGCATGCGTTCGATGTTCTCGACGCGCGAGTCGCCGAGGCGGGCGACGCCCGCGTCGACGAGGGTCTCTGCATACGCAGGATGGCCGAGCACGGCCTTCGTGACCCCGGTGACCGACACGCCGGAGCGTCCGAGGAGTTCGACGAGATCCGCCGCGTTGGACGCGACCCGGCTCAGGTCGATGCCGACCCGTGCACCCGTCACCGGGAGAAGACGGGCAAGGTCTCCTCGAGTCGGGGGAAGGCCGTCATCACCATGCGCACGAGCTTGTCCGGCGACCGGGTCAATGCGTCGGTCGCGGGGAGGCCGAGCGTCTCCTCGTAGAGGACGATCGCCGCCGAGACCTCGGCGTCGGTCATGTCCTCGTGGTTGATCGTGAGACCGATGACCCGGGTGTCGGCGAACGTCTCGATGAGGTTGATCTCACTCGCCGGCGTGGGCATGGGGACCGTCGGGAAGTCGCTGAGGACCCTGCGTGCGGGGGCGTGCTGGAGCACGACGCCGGCGGGGCAGGTGCCACGCAACACGACGGTCGAGCTCATGTAGGTCGGGTGGCTGAGCGCTCCCTGGCCTTCGACGATGATCACGTCGGGACGCTCGGCATGGAATGCCTCGACCACGGTCGCCTCGAGTTCGCCGGCGCAGAACTGTGCCGGGATGGCATCGAGGGCGACGCCGTACTTCGCGCCCTGGATCAGCCCGGTCTGGCCGGTCGAGACCATGACCGCCTTGACGCCGCGTGCGTTGAGCGCTCGGGTGAGCACGGTCGCCGTGGTGCGCTTGCCGATCGCTCCGTCGGTTCCCAGCACCGCGATGCGCGGGCAGGTCACCTCGTGGATCTCGCCCGTGAACATGCGGAGGTCGCGTTTGGCGCGCGGTCGTCGCACGTCGACGATTTCGACGTCGTGGAACGCGGCTGCGGCAGCGAACTCTGCGTCGTCGTTGAGGAACTCGTGCAGACCGTTGACGATGTTCATCCCGCGGCTCATCGCGTCGAGCACGACCGTGCGCTCGGCGTCGGCCAGCAGACCGCTGGTCGGAGCGACCCCGATGATGAAGTGGTCGGGCACCGACCCGAAGACCGCGATGGCCTCGTCGAGGTCGACATGGATCGGGATGCCCACCGGTTCTCCGTCGAGGACCTGGCCGGCGTCCTGGCCGGCGGTGGTGCTGTCGACGACCGACACGATGGCGTAGCGCTCGCTGTGACGGACGAGACCGTTGGCGGTCTTCCCGTCGATGCGACCGAAGTTCGCCTCGCAGTAGACGACGGCGCTGTTCCGTGTATCACGCGCGCCGAAGAGAGGTACGACGTTTGACTCGGACATGGGAGCTCCTCGAGGGACTCAGAGGAGGCGACCGAGCCGTGTCGGCCGGAATGGCCGCATGTCAGCGAGTGGTCCCCGCGAAGTCAGGGTGTCAGACGCAGCGTACCGGGGTGAGCGCCGAACGAGTCAGCGGCTCAGCTCGGATAGCGCTCGGCGAGTTCGCCGAGCAGGTCGAGGCACTCGCTGGCGCATCGCTGGATGATGTCGGCCACGGGTTCGACCGAGTCGATCCTCCCGGCCACCTGCCCGCACAAGGCGAGGCTCGCCTCCATGTCGCCACCGAAGTAGAGGTCGAGCGTGGTTCCCATCAACGCCGTCATCGCGTTGGTCTCGGTGTCGTGTTCGAGCGCCTCGCTCCGGTTCGTCCGCAGGGCGCGCAGGGCCGGCGACGTGTGGCTGTTGAGGAACACGGTGTCGGTCTCTGCCGCGTCGACGATCGCCTGCTTCCAGTTCTCGTGCACGGGTGACTCGGCGGCCGACACCATGCGGGTGCCCATCTGGACGCCCTCGGCCCCGAGTGCGAACGCTGCCGCCATGGTCGGCCCGTCGACCATCCCGCCGGCCGCGATGATCGGCACGTCGACCTTCGAGCGGATCAGCGGCAGGAGGACCATGAGCGCGACGTCGCGCGGGTTCTTGAAGCCGCCACCCTCGCCGCCCTCCACCACGAGCCCGTCGACGCCGGCGTCGATCGCTTTCAACGCACCGTGCAGTGTCGGGACGACGTGGAACACGGTGAGTCCCGCGTCCTTGAGCAGCCCGGTGTACTTCATGGGGTTGCCGGCCGAGGTCGTCACGAACCGGACGCCCTGGTCGATCACGAAGTCGACGATGCCGGGGTCGCGGACGAACGCCTGGGCGATGTTCACGCCGAAGGGCTTGTCGGTCAGGTCGCGCATCTTGGCGATCTCGGCCTTCACTGCATCGAGTTCGCCGCTCGAGGTCTCGATGATCCCGAGGCCGCCGGCGTTCGACACGGCCGACGCCAGCTGGGACCGTGCGATCCAGCCCATCGGAGCCTGCACGATCGGGATGTCGATGCCGAGCATCTCGGTGATCCGGTTGCGGAAGACGGGTGCCATGACGGCGATCCTTGCCGATGGCACGGCGTGCGCGCTGCTCGATGGCACGGCGTGCGCGCTGCTCGATGGCCCGTTGCTCAAGGGTCCGGCGGCATGCGCCGATGAGAGGAACAGTGTCGGCCACCATGGACTCCATGACCGCCGTGCCTGGCCCCGTGGTCCGGCGCGTGCGTTTCGCGTGGCCGGACGACTTCGATCCGATCTGGACGCGCACGCCCGAGCTGGCGATCTCGGCCAACGCCGTGTCGTTGCTGATGCCCCATGTCGAGCCCTACGTCGTCGATGCCGTCGCCGACACGGTCGGCGACCTCGAGGGGAACCTGGCCGTCGAGGCCCGTGCGTTCGTCCGCCAGGAGCGTCAGCACCACGGCCAACACCGGCGGTTCAACGATGTCGTCATCAGCCGGTTCCCGGCGCTTCGAGTCGTCGAGCGTCTGATGGCCTGGACGTTCGGCCTTCTCCGGCGTCGGATGTCGGCTCGGTTCGCGCTCGCCTTCGCCGCCGGGTTCGAGACCGTCGCCTTCTCCGCCGCTCGTTGGACTGCTGCTCGCCAGCAGCGATTCTTCGACGGGGCCGACCCGACGGCGACCTCGTTGTTCCTCTGGCACCTGGCCGAGGAGGTCGAGCACAAGGGTGTGGCCCACGACGTCTACGAGGCCTCCGGTGGTGGGCGGGTCCGCTACGTGTTCGCCATGACGCTGTCGATGCTGCTACTCGCCGTCTTCACGACGGTGGGGGCGCTCTCGATGCTGTGGACCACCCGTCGGATCTTCCACCCGCTGGCCCACCTCCGGATGCTGGTCTGGTCGATCAGCTTCCTGTTCGAGCTCCTGCCGAACATGGCCATCTCCGTACTTCCCGGTCACCATCCGGCCGACTTCGTCGACCCGATGTTCTTCGCTGTCGACCTCCACGAGCTCGACTCGTCCACCGCCTGAGCCGCCTACGTTGGCGGTCATGGATCTCGACCAACTGCTCGCCCTCGGAACCAGCATCGGCGACCGGCTCATCGAGCGGGGCGAGACGGTGAGCGTCGCCGACGGGTCGTCGGGCGGCCTGATCTCGACCGCGCTGTTGGCTCGTCCCGGGGCGTCGGCCTACTACCTCGGTGGGGCCACGATCTACACCGGTCCCGCGGCCAAGGGTCTGATCGCAGGCTCCGTCACGGCGCCCGCCGGTTTGCGTGGAGCGAGCGAGCCGTGGGTGCAGTACCTGTCCGAGTCGATCTGCGCGCGCGTCGGCACGACGTGGGGGATCGGTGAAGGCGGTGCCACCGGGCCGTCCGGCAACCCCTACGGCGACCCCGCCGGCCATGCCTGGGTCGGCGTGCACGGCCCCAGATCAGCGACGCGCCACGTGCTGACCGGCGACGACGATCGTGGGCGCAACATGGTGGCGTTCGCCACTGCGGCGCTGGCGTTGTTCGCCGAGGTCCTCGCCGACGGAGTTCATTGACGTGGACGACCCGACCGGCGGGCTTCGTCCATCGCCGCGTCACGTGGGCGACGAGAACGTCACCGCGAGCAGCGGGTGGGAGCTGACCCGGGTCCACCAGTCGGCATCGGGCTCGAAGAGCCAACGCTGCTCAGCAGGTGCCCGGGCGTCGATTGCGAGGAACCCGACGGTGCGCTCGTCCACATCCAGGGAGATGTGACCGCAGTACATGGGCTCCGGGAGGCCGCCGGCATCAAGGCCATCACGGCCGCCACCAGTTCGGAATCGTTCATGTGTCCTCTGCGCAACGTCATCGGAGTGATTGGAACAAGCTGAAGAGATTGAAGACAGGCTCGTGCCAGCGATGGAGAGACAGCGTTCCACGATCGGCATCTCGGTGCGGTGTAGTCAGGCCGTGAGCACCAGCGGCTGTCCCGCAGTGATGACCATCGTGTGCTCGACCTGCGCAGCCAGCGATCCGTCAGGAGTGCGCAAAGTCCATCCGTCCGAGTCCTCCACCACCCACGGCGCGCCGGTGCACAGGAACGGCTCGATCGCGATGACCAGTCCCTCCCAGAGAAGCGTGGAGTCGGTTCGATCCTCGACCCCTGGCACGGTCGGCGGTTCGTGGATCGACCGTCCGATGCCGTGGCCTGTGAGCATGCCGATCACACCGAACCCGTGGTTGCGCGCCCGGCGTTCGACCGCCCGGCCGATGTGTCGCAGCGGTCGTCCGGCGACCGCTGCCGCCATGGCGTCCGCCTGGGCGGCTCGTGTGACCTCGACGAGCTCGAACACCGCGGGAGCTGCGTCGCCGACGGCTTGGCTTGCGCCGGTGTCGGCCCAATAGCCGTCGAGCTCTGCGGAGACGTCGACGTTGACGATGTCGCCCGAGCGGAGAACGTCCTGCCTGGATGGCACGCCGTGCGCGACAGCGTCGTTCACGCTGATGCACGTCCAGCCTGGGAACCCGTACGCGAGACGAGGTGCGCTCCTCGCTCCGTGCGAGCGGAGGATCGTGCGACCAATGGCGTCGAGCTCTGCGGTGGAGACACCAGGCACGGCAGCATCGAGCATCGCGTCGCGTGCTTCGGCCACGGCGCTCCCGGCACGTTCGAGGCCCCGGAGATCGTCATCGTCGTCGATCGTCATGAGCGAACTGTACGCAAGCGTCCGGCCGCCGAGGCTTTCGTCGAAGATGGGATCTCGTTCGAGGGTTCTTGTCATACCCGGTGAGGAGAATGGGGGTGTGACTGGTTCTGCTTCGTACTCCCGAGACGCTGACGCAGCGGTCTCGGCGCGGGTGAAGTTGGATCATGCTGCGTCGGTGGTGGCGTCGATGGATGCGGCGCAGCGTGAGGCGGTCGGGGCGTTGGTGGAGTTGTGGCCGTCGGCGGCGTGGCTGGCTGCGGGCGTGCGGTCGGCGAAGCAGTGGTTGGTCTCGTACACGGGGTTGTCGGTGTCGGAAGCCCGGCGGTTGGAACGGGTCGCCGAACTCTGTGTCCGGGACGAGCGTCTGTTGGATGCGGTGGTCGAGGGTGGTTTGTCGTTGGGTCGGGCCGAGTCGTTGGCGCGGGCGGTGACCGAGGAACGGGCACCGTGGCTCAGTGGTTCGGTCGAAGCGTTGTTGTCGGTGTCGGGTGACGACGATGCGTTCGATGCGGTGGTGCGGTTCTGGCGTGAACGTGTGGACGAGCAGTTGGCGCCGCGGCGGGTGCAGGCGCAGTCGTTGACGTTCTCCCGCCGGTTGTTCGGTGGCGGGGAGATCCATGGGTCGTTGTTGCCGGTGGCGTTCGAGAACGTCATGTCCGCGGTGGACGCGTTCACGCCGCCGCCGGATCCCGCAGATGCGCCGTACGTCCGGACTGCGTCGGAGCGGCGCGCCGATGGGCTCGATGACCTGGCCTCGTTCGGTCTGACCCACGACGTCGACGACGATCTCTCCGAGGAGGAGTTGGAGGACGAGCAGCTCCGGGCCGAGGACACCTACGACGGGTCGTGTCCGGGCGACGAGTTGGACGAGGCGTTGGATCCGGCGAACGAGGGGTTAGATCGCCTCGACCTCGTTCGACAGCGGATCCGCAAGGCGGAGCGTCATCGACGTCGGCGGGCGATACGTCGTGTCCGGGCTCGGTCCGGGGCGTGCATCAACGTCGTGATCGACCTCGAGACCCTCGCCGACACCCGTGGTGTCGATGATCTGGACGGGTTGGTGTTGCGGGGCGAGGGTTGGAACCTCGCCAAGTCGGCGGCGGAGCAGTTGTTGTGTGACTCGGCGTTGACGGCGACGTTGTTCAAGGGGAAGACGAACGTGTTGGACGCGAACGACGCGGCCGAACAGTTCTCGAAACGTCAACGCCGCGCGATCGCTGCCCGTGATCATCATTGCGTGTTCCCGGGGTGTTCGCGGTTGCCGCGTCATTGCGATGTGCATCATCTGCACGAACGCAATGCGGGTGGCCCGACGACGACTTCCAACGGTGTCCTGCTGTGTCGTTTCCACCATCGGTTGGTGCATCAATTCGGGTGGAGACTGTCCCTCGACGCCGAGACCGGTGCGTGGATCGCGATCGATGCGCATGGCGTCGAGTGGAGGGGCAGACCCACAGGTTCCGTGGCCGCGTGACGGCCTGATGACCCGACCCGGATCACGGTCGGGTCATCAACGCGCCCAACGACCCAGCGCAGCACGAAACGGGACGCACCACGGACCACTCCGATCCCGAATACCAGCGCGCCGGGGTGCTTGCCGCGGTGGAAGACTGCGACGGTGGACAGGTCGTCGCACGTGGATGCGCTACGCGAGATCCTCGAACCTGCGATGACGAAGCGCGGCTTCGGGTCGGGAGGTCCTGGATACGCTCCCGACGGCGTGGCGACGTTCCTGTTCTGCACCGGGGCGGCGGCGGTCGCTGCGCGCTGGCCGATGACCGTCGAGGCGCTGCGGGTTCGGACCCAAGTCGACGATCACCGGCCTGGCGCGTGCCTCGACCTCACGATTGAGATCTCGCCCGCAGGCGAGATCTGTCGCGCCGACTTCGAGTTCGTGGACCTCGACCAGTTGCTCGTCGACCTGGGCCGCGCGGAGATCGCCGGGCGGTGTTCGACCGATGAGCTCCAGTGCCTGGACTCGAAGGAGCTGGCGCTACAGCTCCGCGCCGCAGTCGAGATACTGATGCCTCTGAAGTGAGATGCGCGAGTTCATGGCAGCCTGATGAGTGCTTCGGATTCTCAAACGGCGACCGGTCGGGTGGCTCGTGGTCGGAATCATCGCCTCTGTCCCCTTCTCCATGGCGCTCGTGGGTGTGGCGGCCGCGCTCGTCGACGGTGCCTTCGCCGCCGCCGCATGGGGCCTCATCGGAGTCCTCTTCTGGTACTGGATCGCTGGGGGTGCATTGCGCCGGACGTCGGAGCCCAGGCCGCGAACGACGCCGCCACGCCACCCGAGCGGATCCCGTGACACTCCTGGACGACGAACGGAAGTTCATCGACCTCCCCGAGTCTCCCGTCTTCCTCACCGACGAGCGTCAGATCGTCGGCTGATCTCGCGCATCGGTTCGGACCTGCAGCGCTCCCGCCGCTCGTGCCTCGGCGATCTGGTCGACGACCTCTCCGACGGAGTCGGACCCGAGGGTGAGCACGTGGCGAGCGGGGACGCTCGCCCGAGCGAACTCCTCGTGCATCTTCCGCGCAGCGTCTTCGTCGCGGAAGTCGTGGCCGGTGCGGCTCGACACTCGGGCGACGCAGGTCTCCACGTCGGGGAGGAGCACCACGTAGTCGAACGCCGTGAGGCCGGTGGCCGATCCGAACGTCGTGAGGAACCACGGACCGACGATCCCGTCATAGACCGTATGGAATCCGCCGTCGGCGAACCGCCCGGTGGCCGCCCCGGCTGCCGAGGTCACGACCGTGTTCTGTTCGTGCGACTCGGGGAGCCAGGGCGGGATCGCGTCCCGGGCGAGGAAGGCGAAGAATCGGTCGCCCTCGATCAGCGCGCCCGGTCCCGCCTGCTCCGCGAGCATCGCGGCCACGGTGGACTTGCCAGACCCCGGCGGCCCGGTCACGACGAGCAACGATCCCATGCGTCTGCAGTCTGGCCGCCATCGCCGTCGGACAGTTGCACCATTCCCGACGACGCCGGCGGGTATGCCCGATCGCAGTCAGGCCCGAGCGTCGATCCATGCCCGGATCAGATCAGCGACGTCGTCACGGCCACCCGTCTCGAAGTAGTGCTCGCCCGGGAGGAACTCGAGCGTCTTGTCGGGCGACGCGAGAGCGTCGTGTACGGCGTGCGCGTCGGACGGGAACACGCCCTTGTCGGCGGTCGATTGGACGACCAGCGCCGGGACGTCGATCCGTCCGAGGTGCGGTGCCCCGACGCACGACGATTCGCGCAGGCTCCACATCGAGAGCCACGACCGCAGCGTGCAGGTGGCGGCGAGTCCGAACGGGGTGCGGTTCGCTCGTGAGGCGTCGCCGCCGTAGCAACCGACGCCGCGGTCGGAAGCGTCGATGGTCAGGTCGACGAAACGCGGGTCGGCCCAGGTGCGGTGGACGTTGAAGACGCGATCCCAGGCTCCGCCGGCGGAGAGTCGGGACAGTTCGTCGACCGCCCATTCGGTGATCCGGTGGTTCCTCGACTCCTGGGCCGCGCGGTAGCGCTCGACGAATTCGACATCGAGAGGAACGTCACGGCCGGGGGCGAAGAGGTCGAGCTCCGAATCGGTCGACAACGGATCGGTCTCGTCGGTGACCGACGGGTCGAGCCACGCCGTGAGCACGTCGGGTCGTCCGGGGTGCGCGTTGAGCGACACGTACAGGTCGGCCGCAGGGAGGTCGAGGACGGCATCGGGAAGCGTGAGATCGCGGGCCGGACGGATCGACGGGTCGGTCGCCTGCGACTGGTACGCGGCCATCAGCGAGCCACCACCGGAGTTGCCGAGCAGCACGACGGCGTCGACGCCGGCTTCGTCCCGCAGCCACCGGATACCGGCCGCGATGTCGACGAGGGCGTGCTCGAGGAGGAAGTAGGCGTCCTGCCCCCGGTAGCGCGTGTTCCACCCGAGGAACCCGATGCCACGCTCGGCGAGGTACGGCGCGAGGTAGTGCTCGCTGAAGTCCACGCTGTAGTGCGTGGCGATGCATGCGACGGTCGGCTTCGATCCCGTCGGGCGGTGGTAGACGCCCTGGCACGGATGGCTGCCGTGGCCGGCGACCCCGGCGGTGGCGGAGGTGGCCGACACCCACTCTCGTTCGAAGGTCATGAGGATCAGTTGGCGACCGGTCCGACCCACACCTGTTGCCGCGTTCACGAACTCGTGGATCCCGTGCGGTCCGAGTTCGCGGCCGTACCCCGAGCGCTTGATGCCGCCGCTGGGCAGCCGGGGGTCGGTCTTGACGATCCCGTTCACGACGACCTGGCCCGCCTCGATGTCGGCGGCCATCGCCTCGCCTCGCTCGGTCGAGGTCCACACGCTCGCCGCGAGTCCGTACGGCGTGTCGTTGGCAATGGCCAACGCGTGCTCGGCCGAGTCGGCCTTCAACACCACGGCCACCGGTCCGAAGGTCTCCTCGGCACATGCCGTCATGTCGTTGGTGACATCGGTGAGGAGCGTCACCGGGTAGAAGAACCCATCGCCGTCGGGAATCTGTCCACCGAGACGACACGTGGCACCGGCATCGACGGTGGCTTGCACCTGTCGATGGAGGGCGTCACGGAGATCAGCACGGGCGAGCGGACCGACGTCGGTCGACTCGTCGCGGGGGTCGCCGACGACCAACTCGGCCAGTGAGGCCTCGAGGCGTTCGACGAACTCGTCGTGGATCGAGGCCTCGACGATGAGCCGCTTGGCCGCGATGCACGACTGTCCGGCGTTGATGATGCGCGACGTCGTGATCGGTGGGATCGCAGCGTCGAGGTCTGCGTCGGCGAGCACGATGCACGGATCGGAGCCGCCGAGTTCGAGCACCGCGGGCTTGATCTCCGACGCGGCGATCGATGCCACGATCGCGCCGGCGCGGTCCGATCCGGTGAACGAGACGGCCCGCACCCGAGGGTCACGGATCGCAGCCTCGACACCCGGCGTCTCGACCAGGAGCGCCTGCATGATGCCCGGGGGAGCGCCGACCGACTCGTCGAACAGGGCAGCGATCGCCTGCGCGCACTTCGGCACGTGCGGATCGTGCTTCAGGACGCAGGTGTTGCCGGCCATCAGCGCCGGGGCGCAGAAGCGGAACGCCAACCAGAACGGCGCGTTCCACGGGAGGATGCCGAGGATCGGGCCCAACGGCAGGTGCTGGACATAGCTCCGGGTCGCGTCCGAGCCCAGTTCGAGCGGCGCCAGGTAGGCCTCGGCGTGCTCGGCGTAATGCTCGGCCGCCCACGCAGCCTTGTTGACCTCGCCGATCGACTCCTTCATCGGCTTGCCCATCTCCTCGGTCATGAGGGGGGCGAGCGTGTCGATCTCGTCGCGCATCCGTGCGGCCACGGCTCGCAGCACGTCACCGCGTTCGGTGAACGACCGTCGCCGCCAGCCGTCGAACGCGTCAGCGGCCCGGCCGATGACGTCGGCGGTCTCCGAGGCATCGAGGCTCGGGATCTCTTCGACGACGGCGCCGGTGGTCGGATCGATGACGGTGAGCACTACGAGATCTCCTCGGTGGGGACGGCGGACAGTGAGGTGGAGGAGGGGGCGACGACGAAGTCCTCGGAGAAGTCGAAGAGCGACTCGCAGCCGTCCTCGGTGACCCGGATGGTGTCGGAGATGCCGCAGGTCTTGTCGCCGTCGACTCCCCACATCCAGGGGATGACGTGGAACGTCATGCCTTCTTCGAGGACGGTGAAGTCCCCAGGATTGAGGCTGAGGATGTAGCCCTCGTCCCAACTCGGCGGGAACGCGATGCCGATCGAGTAGCCCGAGCGGGTCACGAGACGAGCACCCACCTCGTTGTCGCTGATGATGTTGCGAACGAGACTGTCGGCGTCCGACACGGTCATGCCCGGACGCATCATTGACCGGAGCTCGGAGAGTGCGTACTTCATGCGCTCCTCGGCCTTGGCCATCGAGTCGGACTTCTCGCCCACGACGGCGGTTCGCATCATCGCGGTGTGGTAGCGCCGGACGCAGCCGCCGACCTCGAGGAAGACGTGCTCGCCCGGCTGGACCTCGCGGCCCTCCCACGTCGCGTGGCCGATCATGGATCGGGGTCCGGACGTGACGTAGGGCATCACCGCAGGAGCCTCGCCGCCGGCGCGGAACATCGCGGCGGCGATCTCCGCTGCGATCTCGTTCTCGCTCACCCCGACACCGACGGCGTCGAGGCCTGCTTGCATGCCGGCCTCGGTGGCCCTGGCGGCCTTGCGCATCAGTTCGATCTCGACGGCCGACTTCCGCGCACGACCCGCCTCGACGATGCCGAAGCAGTCCATCAGCACGCCGTGTTCGAAGCTCGTGTGGACACGGTCCTGCTGGTAGGCGGGGAAGAAGTAGCTGTTGCGCTCGTAGCCGACGTGTTTGCTCCCGAGGCCGAACTCCCGCAGGCTCGTGATCAGCTGCTGGATGGCGTCGCCGGTGTCGGGATACGGGCGCGACTTCTCCAACCAGGTGCGCTCGATGACGTTCGAGTCCTCCATGGCACGCGTGATCATGAACGGCTCGTCGTCGAGCGGCACGACCAACGCCTGGAAGAACGAATAGCCCGTCGTCTGGTAGTCGGTGAGGTACATGAGGTTCTCGGGGTCGGTGATGACCACGGCATCGAGCAGCCGCGCCTCCATCCGCTCCCGGAGCTCACGGAGCCGGCGCTCGTACTCCTCCGCCGGGAAGGTCATGTCGTCGCGCTGCCTCATGACGCGCTCGCCGCGGTCGAGATGGCCTTCTCCAGGATGTCGAGACCCTCGGCCAGGTCGTCGTCGGGGATCGTGAGCGGCGGGATGAGCTTGATCACCCGACCGCCGGTTCCGCACGGGCCGATGAGCAACCCGTTCTGGAAGGCCGCGTCCTGCGCGGCCTTCGCCAACGCACCGTCGACGACGTCGATGGCCTGCATCATCCCGCGGCCTCGCACTTCCCAGTCGCGTCCGTGGTGGGCGCTGATCGCCGCCAGCCGCTCGCGCATGACCTCTCCCTTGCGCTTCACGTCGTCCATCAACGTGGGCTCGGTGAAGTAGTCGAGCGCTTCGGTTCCGGCGACGAACGAGAGGCCCTGTCCGCGGAATGTGCCCGTGTGTGCCCCGGGCGACCAGTGGGCGTCGACCTCTGGCTTGTTGAGGTTCATGGCGATGGGCGTGCCGAACCCGCCGAGACCCTTCGCGAGGGTGACGATGTCGGGGTCGAGGCCCATGCCGTCGAAGCTGAAGTACGAGCCCGTTCGGCCACAGCCGGCCTGGATGTCGTCGATGATGAACAGCGCACCGACGTCGTGCGCCAGCGTCTGCACTGCCTGCATCCACTCCTGCGAGGCGACGTGCACGCCACCCTCCGCCTGGATGCACTCGACCAGGAACGCTGCGGGAGGGAGGAGCCCGCTCGACCCGTCCTCCAGCGCCGCTCGGTACGCATCGATCGCCGAGATGCCGCCACCGGGCGCCGACACGTTGGGCAGGCGGACGACGTGTTCGAGGGGGACGCCCGCCCACTTGCGGAACGCGTCGTTCGCCGTGAGGGCGAGGGAGCCCAGCGTCATGCCGTGGAAGCCGTGGCTGAACCCGACGATCTGTTGGCGTCCGGTCGCGAGTCGGGCGAGCTTGAGTGCAGCTTCGACCGCGTTGGTCCCCGTGGGGCCCATGAACTGCATCTTGTGGTCCATGTCGCGCGGCTCGAGGATCACCTCGGCGAACTTCTCGACGAACGTGCGCTTGGTCGTCGTGTAGGTGTCGAGGCTGTGGGCCACGCCGTCGGCTTCGAGGAAGGCGATCATCGCCCGCTTCATGCGCTCGTCGTTGTGCCCGAAGTTCAAGACGCCGGCACCGGCGAAGAAGTCGATGTAGGACGTGCCGTCCTCGTCGACCATGCGAGCGTTCGACGCCGATTCGAAGACCGTGGGATATGCACGGCAGTAGCCGCGGATCTCCGACTCGTGCGTCTCGAAGGGGGTCATGTCCATGAGTAACTCCTCAGGAGTGGTGGGTTGCCGGCGCGCCCGCCAAGAAGGCGAATACCCCGGCGACGGGGTCGATCAGACGGTCGTTGAAGTCGTAGCGAGGGCTGTGACACGGCTCGCGGTGGCCGTTGCCGTCGTCGGCGCCGACGAGCGCGAAGGCGCCGGGCACCTCGTCGAGGTAGTAGCTGAAGTCCTCGGACGCCATGATCGGGACGAGGACGTCGCCGTCGTGCCAGTCGTCGCCGAGTCGGCTCGCCAGCGCATCCCGTAGTTCGGTGGCGGGGCCAGGATGGTTGACGGTCGCTCCGTATCGGGTCGTCGGGGTGACGACGACCTCGACGCCGTGGGCGCTGGCGGTCGCCGTGGCGACGTCGTCGATCAACCGGAACACGGCGTCGCGCTGCGTCGTGTCGCTCACCCGGATGCTGCCGCCCAGGGTCGCCGTGTCCGGGGTCGTCGTCGCACTCACGCTGGGCGCGTCGATCGACGTCACGGCGACTACGGCAGCGCGCTGGGGTGCGGTCCGTCGGGCGACGACCTGTTGGAGGGCCACCGTGATCGCCGCAGCGGCGAGGACCGGATCGCGGCACTCCTCGGGTTGGCTCGCGTGGCCGCCGGCGCCGCGGACCTCGATGGTGAAGGTGCCGTTGGCCGACATGACCGGACCGTCAGGGCAGACGGCCTTGCCGAACGGGATGGCCGGCCAGTTGTGCCATCCGAAGATGACGTCGACGCCGTCGAGGGCGCCGTCGGCGATCATCTCGCGCGCACCGTGGCCGCCCTCCTCGGCGGGTTGGAAGAGCAGCGACACCGGTCCGGGGAGGTCGGCCTCGTGCTGGCGGAGCCACGTGGTCGCGGCCATCAGCGTGGCCATGTGGCCGTCGTGGCCGCACGCATGCATGACCCCCGGCGACTCGGACGAGTGGGGGAGCGCGGTGGCCTCGTCGACCGGCATGGCATCCATGTCGGCGCGGAGGGCGACATGTCGTCCGGATGCCTCGGGAGCCAGGGTGGCGACGGTCCCCGTCCCGGCGCAGGCGCGCCATCCGATGTCGAGTGCGTCGAGCCGGCGGCGGATCTCGGTGGCGGTCTGGTGTTCGGACCAGGTCAGTTCGGGTCTGCGATGGAGCAGGCGGCGCCATTCGGTGGCGTCATCGATCAGTTCCGACCAGGCTCGTGTCATCCATCTTCTTCGCAGTTCACCGGCTGGGCACGAGTCGGACCGTAGCGGCTGACCACGCGTCGCGGTGCCCGCCCCCGATCCAATACGCTCCGTGACCCGCGACGAACCGCGGTGGAAACTCGAGAAGGCGGAGCAATGGGACTCATCAACAAGCTCAAGGGCGAACTGGTCGACATCATCGAATGTCTCGACGACAGTCGGACGACATTGGCGTGGCGGTTTCCCCGGTATCAGAACGAGATCAAGAACGGCGCACAGCTGATCGTCCGTGAGGGACAGCAGGCGGTGTTCGTCTACCGCGGCAAGATCGCCGACGTCTTCGAGCCGGGCAGCTACGAGCTCACCTCCGAGAACCTCCCGATCCTGGGCACGCTCCAGGGCTGGAAGCACGGCTTCAACAGCCCCTTCCGTTCCGAGGTGTACTTCCTCAACACCCGCCAGGTCACCGACCTCCGGTGGGGGACCCCGCAGCCGGTCACCGTCCGAGACCCGGACTTCAAGATGGTCCAGGTCCGGGCCAACGGCCTCTGTGTGGTCCGCATCGCCGACGCCGAGATCTTCCTGCGCGAGGTCATCGGCACCGACTCGGCTGTCGAGGCCGAGGAGATCACCGAGTTGCTCCGTCGGGTCATCACCCTGGCGTTCAGCGACATGGTCATGGAGACGGGCCTCGGCGCCATCGACCTCCAGGGCCGCCAGGTCGAGCTGTCCGACAAGCTCCGCGAGTTCGTCCAGGAACGCGTCGACGACGAGTTCGGACTCGAGATCACGTCGGTCACCATGAACATCTCGTTGCCCGACGAGATCACCCAGGCCATGACCCGCGGCGTCGCCGCCGGTGTCGAGGCGGGCGGCTACGCCCACAACGTCGGCGACGTGAACCGACTCCAGCAGGTACGCGCCGCTGACGCCATGCTCGCGGCAGCTGAGAACCCCGGTGGCGGAGTCATGGGCGACGCCATGGGCATGGGAATGGGCATCGCCATGGCCGGCCAGATGGCCAACCAGTTCGGCACCGCGATGGGCGGACAGCAACAAGGCGCTCCCGCTGCCGCTCCTCGCGCAGCTCCGCCGCCGCTCCCCGGCCAGGCGCTCTATCACGTCGAGGTCAACGGGCAGTCCACGGGCCCGTACAACGTGCAGCAGTTGCAGTCCGGCGTCGCCAACGGACAGGTCAACGCAGCAACGCTCGTGTGGACCAACGGGATGGCCGAGTGGGCCCAGGCCAGTCAGGTGCCTGCGCTCGCGCCGCTGTTTGCCGCGCCGCCGCCCCCACCCACGGCCGGCGGCACGCCACCGGCGCCGCCCACCCCGCCCGCTCCGCCTGCCGACGACGCCTGAGCAGATGGAAGAGTCCGAACCCCGCACTCCTCCGCCGCCGCCTCCTCCGCCTCCGGATCCCGTCCCGGGACCCGCGGCGATGCCGCCTCCTCCGCCGTTGCCGGCCGAGGCGCCACGGCCCGCTGCCACGTTCGACGACACCCCCGGCGACGGGGTTGCCGACGCCGATGCGGTCGACGAGATCCGACGCCGGGCCATGCTCCACAGCACCGAACAGACACGGACCTACCCGTGTCTCCAGTGTGGCGGCGAGCTGATGTTCGACATCGGTGTGCAGAAGCTCAAGTGTCCGCACTGCGGCAACGTCCAGGAGATCATCGAGGACGAGGGCAACGTCGTCGCCGAACAGGACTTCCGCGCCGCCCTGGCCGCCCTGCGCAGTGGTGCGATCGGCCGTGACGACGATCGGGTCGCCGGCGACAAGGAGGTCGTCTGCCAGAACTGCGGCGGCCACACGACGTTCAGCGGCTCGCTGACCGCGACGCGGTGTCCGTACTGCGCCACGCCGATCCAGCGAGACGACGTCCACGACGCTCCGGCGCGCCTCCCGGTCGACGGCGTCCTTCCCTTCCAGGTCGACGAGAAGACGGCGAAGACCGCGATCGACAAGTGGATCAGCAGCCGCTGGTTCGCGCCGAGCGAGTTCAAGAAGTACAGCACCACAGGGTCGTTCTCGAGCGTCTACGCCGCGTACTTCACGTACGACGCGTTCACCACCACGCAGTACCGCGGCCAACGGGGCGACAACTACACGGTCACCGTCGGGAGTGGCGAGAACCGCCGAACCGAGACACGGACACGATGGACCCCACGTTCGGGTGTCGTGCGCGACACGTTCGACGACCTCCCCGTGCTCGCCAACGAGGGATTCGAACGACGTCGAATGGACGCCCTCGAGCCCTGGCCGACCGGGGAGGCCAAGGCGTTCAGCGCCGAGTACATCGCCGGGCACCTGTGCCGCACCTACGACCACGACGTCGAGGAGTGCTTCGGATCGGCCAAGCAGCGGATGGACGAGGAGATCAAGAACACCGTCCGCCGCGACATCGGTGGCGACAAGCAGCGGATCTCGTCGATGTCGGTCCACTACGACCAACTCAGCTACAAGCACCTGCTGCTGCCGATCTGGCTCCTCACCGTCATCTACCAGCAGAAGCCGTTCCAGGTCTTCATCAACGGGATGACCGGTGAGGTGCAGGGTCAGCGCCCGTGGAGCAAGGTGAAGATCGCGGTAGCGGTCGTCGCGGCCCTCATCGTCATTGCGATACTGGTGGTCGTGTTCGGTGGATCCGGGGCGGAGCCCCAGTGACGTACCTCGTCCTCTTGGGCATCTGCATCCTCGCGGTGGGCGGCTACGTGGCGCTCCGCAATGCGCAGGACTTCTCCGACGCCAACGAAGTCGTTCCCGGCGTCGCGACCAAGGCCCCCAAGGGTTGGGCGGGTGCCCACTCGCCCGAGGCGCGTCTGCACCGGCGGTTGCGCGATGCGATCCTCGCCCTCCAGGCGAACGCGTCGCTCGACGATCCCGCCATGGCGCCGGTCCGCTCGTCGATCGAGGAACAAGCGCTCGGGGTCGACGACAAGCTCATCGCCGCCGCTGCGTTGCCGAAGGCGCGGCGCGAGGATCCGATCCGTCAGGTCGAGCAGGCGGTGATCGCCATCGAGGGTGCCGTGGCCAGTGTCGTCGACCTGCGCGGTCCGTCGATGACCGCCATCGACCAGGGTCTGGCCGACGTCCAGGCACGAATGCGCAACGTCGAGGCGGCACGTGCCGAGCTCGAGGCGATGACCTCGCCGTCGTCGTCCACGTTCGACGCCATCCGCCAGCACATCGAGGACGAGGAAGACCCCGGCGCGACACCCACCGTCTGAGCGCCTCCACCGAGTCCGGTGGCGCCACCGGTAGCGTTGGCCCATGGCCGGAGCACACCTGCGCGGACGGACCCGCGGTGTCCGGATCATCGTCACGGTCGCCCTCGCGGCCCTCGCCGTCGGGCTGTTGGTGGGCGGTGCGGTCACCCTCGCGCTCATGGGCGACGGCGAAGCCTCCGTCGGGACCGACGACTCGGGCGGCGGCGTCGCGGTGGACGGGCTGGGACTCGCTGCGGCCGACCCGGGCGTGACTCCGGTCGACACCGGCAACGGTCCCATCACGATCGCGTTCGCCGGCGACATCAACGTCGAGCGTTCGCTGGCCACGCGGCTCGAGGACGACCCCGAGGGGTTCGTGGGGCCCTTCGCCGAACTCCTCCGTGGCGCAGATCTCGCCATCGGCAACCTCGAAGCCGCGCTCACCAGCGGTGGGTCACCGATCGACAAGGAGTTCGTCTTCCGAGCGCCCCCGTCGGTGCTCGATGCCCTCGCCGCCGGCGGGTTCGACGTCATCAGCGCGGCCAACAACCACGGCATGGACTACGGCGCCGGCGGCCTCGCCGAGTCGCTCGAGATCAAACGAGCCAGGGCCGACGGGATGGTCATCGGGATCGGTGGCGACGAGGACGAAGCGTTCGCCCCGCACATCAGCGAGGTCGGTGGTCACACCGTCGCCGTGATCGCGGCGACCCAGGTGATCGACGCGAACCTGATCAGCGCCTGGACCGCGACCGAGGAACAGGGCGGGCTGGCCTCGGCCAAGCGCGTCGACCGACTCGTCGAGGAGGTCGAGGCCGCCCGAGCAGTCGCCGACACGGTCGTCGTCTATCTCCACTGGGGCATCGAGACCGAGACCTGTCCGAGCGAGAGCCAGCAGGAACTGGCCCAGACCCTCAGCGATGCCGGCGCCGACCTGATCATCGGCACCCATGCCCACCGCGTGCAGAGCGGCGGTCGGCTCGGGTCGTCGATGGTGGGGTACGGCCTCGGGAACTTCCTCTTCGGCGCAGTGAGCGACGAGAGCGCGAAGACGGGTGTCCTGCTCGTCGAGGTCGACGGGCGCGACGTCCTCGGCTACGAGTGGCGGCCGGGCCGGGTCTCCGATCGGGTGCCGATCCCGCTGGACGGCGATGACGCCGAGGCGGCGGTCGACGAGTGGGACGACCTACGCGACTGCACCAACCTGTCGGCCTGACGTCGAGCGCGCCGTCCAACCGCCGTCGACGGGGATCGTCTGACCGGTGATGTAGGTGCCGGCGTCTGAGGCCAGCAACAGGAGCGGGCCGTCGAGCTCCTCGAGTTCGCCAGCGCGGCCGAGGAGGGTGTTGCGTCGGATGTAGCGCAGACCGGAGTCCTCACCGACGAACATCGCCTCGGTGAGCTCGGTCTCGAAGTAGCCGGGCGCGATGGCGTTGACGCGGATCCGGTGCTTGGCCCACTGGGCGGCGAGCTCGCGCGTGAGGTTGACGAGGCCGCCCTTCGAGGCGGCATACGCCGCCTGTGCATTTGGCGCGGCGGCCACCAGCCCGTGGACCGATGAGATGTTGATGATCGAACCGCCGCGCTCCTGGACGATCATCTGTCGTGCGGCTGCTGCGGCGAGTACGAAGCACACGTTCATGTTGATGTCGACGACGCGCCGGAACTCCGCCGGGTCCTGGTGCTCTGCGGGAGTGACGGCGTCGGTGGTCCCGGCGTTGTTGACGACGATGTCGACATGACCGAACTCGTCGACGGCACGGTCGACGAGGGCCGTGAGCTGCGCATCGTCGGCGACGTCGCAGCCGGCGGCGTGGATGCGGCCGTCGGTCGCCGCGAGCTTCTCGAGACGGTCGACCCGGCGGGCTGCGGCGATGACGGTGGCGCCCTGCTCGGCCAGCACCTGGCTGAACCGGTGACCGATCCCGCTCGACGCACCGGTGACGATGGCCACCTTGTCGTCGAGTCGGAAGTCCGGGGTCGCAATGCTCATCCGGGTGTTTCTACCGGCTGGAGGGTCGCATCGCGATGTCACGCGCCGGCGGTGAACGGGTCTCGGTCGGGCTCGCCTACTGTCCTGGAAGAGACCGCCTCCGATGCAGAAGGACATTTCGCGCAATGGGTACACCGCAGGAATCCCCCGAGCTCTTCGATCTCCGCATGAGCGAGGAAGCTCGTCCGCTGATGAAGCGGGTGACGCAGTTCCTCGAAGAGGTCGTCGCCCCGATGCAGGTCGAGTTCTACGCCCTCGACGCCCAGAAGGAGGACCGCTGGAGCTACGACCCGCGTCAGCTCGAGCTGCTCGACGCAGCCAAGGCCAAGGCCAAGGAAGCCGGGCTCTGGAACTTCTTCCTCCCCGACTCCGAGGTCGGCGGTCTCAGCAACCTCGACTACGCCTACATCGCCGTCGAACTCGGCAAGTACCCGCTCGGTTCGGAATCCCTGAACTGCTCGGCACCCGACACCGGCAACATGGAGGTCCTCGAGCGAGTCGGGACCCCGGAGCAGAAGAAGCAGTGGCTCGAGCCGCTCCTCAACGGCGAGATCCGGTCGGCCTTCGCGATGACCGAGCCCGACCTCGCGAGCTCCGATGCCAAGAACATCTCGATGTCAGCCGTGCGTGACGGCGACGAGTACGTGCTCAACGGCGAGAAGTACTACATCTCCGGCGCCGGCGATCCCCGCTGCAAGGTGATGATCGTGATGTGCAAGACCAACCCGGATGCCGACGCGTACCGCCAGCAGTCGCAGATCCTGGTGCCGATGGACACGCCGGGCGTCGAGATCCTCGGCCCGATGACGGTCTTCGGCCACGACGACGCACCGCACGGCCACATGCACCTCCGGTTCAACGAGGTGCGGGTGCCGGTCGAGAACATGCTCCTCGGCGAGGGTCGTGGCTTCGAGATCAGCCAGGTCCGTCTCGGCCCGGGTCGGATCCATCACTGCATGCGCAGCATCGGCCAGGGCGAGAAGGCGCTCGAGCTCATGATCCGTCGTGGCAAGTTCCGCGATGCGTTCGGCAAGCCGATCCTGAGCCTCGGCAAGAACATGGAGCTCGTCTCGCGGGCCCGCATCGAGATCGACGCCTGCCGACTCATGGTCCTCAAGGCCGCCAAGGCGATGGACGTCCTCGGCAACGCCGAGGCCCGGGTCTACGTCAGCGCCATCAAGGCCATGGTTCCCGAGAAGATCTGCGCCATCATCGACCAGGCCATCCAGGTCCACGGCGCCACCGGCGTCTCGCAGTGGACGCCGCTCGCCGGCATGTACGCCAGCCAGCGGACCATCCGTCTCGCCGACGGCCCCGACGAGGTGCATCACCACGTCGTGGCCCGCAACGAGGCCGCCCGCTACGACTCGCCTTCGGACGTCGGCCCGGGATTCTCCGGCGGCATCTTCACCGGCCCGTAGCCGACCCCCCGACCCCCGCCCCCCCCGACCCCCCGACCCCCCGACCCCCCGACCCCCCCGGACACCTCGACCCCCCAAACCGTTCTGGTGAACGGTCACGACATCTGGTGGTAGCGATCGATCACCAGAACGGAGTTGTGGGTTGGGGTTGGGGTTGGGCTCGGTGGTCAGGCGCAGCCTTCGGGGCCGCAGCAGCCTGCCGACGTGTCCGCCATGGCCGTGGTGCGGACCGCGGCCTCGGGGACGTCGGTGTCGCCCTTCTTGACGTACCACTCCCAGCGGGTGTCGTCGGGGCCGTCGACCCAGGTCTCGGTCTTCTCGGCGTAGCAGCACACCGTGTCGTCGACGCCGGTGGTCTCGAGGCCCACGTCGGTGAGGCGTGCTTCGGCGGCGGTGACCTCGCCAGCGGTCTCGGTCTCGACGCCGAGGTGGTTGATCGTTCCGCCGGTCGTGTTCTCGAACAGCACGAGCTTGAGCGGGGGATCGGCGATGGCGAAGTTGGCGTATCCGGGCCGGATCTTGGTCGGTTCGGTCGCGAACATCTTGGTGTAGAAGGCGATCGACTCCTCGAGGTCGGTGACGTCGAGGGCGAGTTGCAGTCGCATGGTTCACTCCATATCGATGAATGTCGAATTGATGACTGTCGATACCGTGACAGATCCATCGATCTCTGTCAATATGTGATTCGTGGATTGTTGTCCCCCGCTGCACGACCCGCTCGACGAGCACGACGCCGTCGAACTCGCGGGCTCGCTGAAGGCCCTCGCCGACCCGGCGAGGCTCCGGCTGCTCAGCATCATCGGCTCGGCCGAGGACGGGTGGGCCTGCGCATGTGACCTCCACGGCCCCCTGGGTCGATCACAGCCCACGGTCAGCCATCACCTCTCGACGCTGGTGAAGGCGGGGTTGCTCGAACGCGAGCAGCGCGGCAAGTGGGCCTGGTTCCGTGTGCGTGAGGACCGTCTGTCGGCCGTCCGCGACGCGCTGTCGGTCGTCGACCCCGTCAGGAGCTGATCTCGCGGCGGAGTTCGACCTTCTGGACCTTCCCCATGGCGTTGCGGGGCAGCGCGTCGACGAAGCGATATCGCTGCGGATGCTTGAAGCGAGCGAGCGAGTTCTCGCACGCTGCAGCGAGCGTGTCCTCGTCGGCCGATCCGACGATGACCGCGACGATCGATTCGCCGAAGTCCGCGTCGGGGACGCCCACGACCGCAGACTCGTCGACGCCGTCGACCGCGTCGAGCACGACCTCGATCTCCTTCGGATAGATGTTGAGACCGCCCGAGATGATCATGTCGCTCTGGCGGCCGGCGAGGGTGAGGCGGCCGTCGTCGTCGAGGCTGCCGACATCGCCGGTGACGAACCAGCCGTCGTCGGTCATCGACGCTGCGGTCTTGTCGGGCTCCTGCCAGTAGCCGAGGAACAGGCCGTCGGTGCGGACCTCGACCAGCTCGTCGGCGCCGATCCGCAGGTCGACGCCAGGAAGCGGAAATCCGACGGTGCCGGCGACCCGCTCGCCGTCGAGCGGGTTGGACGTGAGGATCATCGTCTCGGTCATCCCGTAGCGCTCGACGATGCGGTGGCCGGTGCGCTCGGAGAACTGGTCGTGACGCTCGGGGAGCAGGGGAGCGGAACCCGACGTGAAGAGCCGCATCCCTCGGCAGTCGTCCGGGTCCAGCCCGGTCTGGTCGAGGAGGCGGTGGTAGTGCGTCGGCACGCCCATCATCACCGTCGACCGCCGGAGGTCGTCGACCACGGCCGAGGGGTCGAACCGGGTGTGGAACCGGACCGCTGCACCCGCGAGGAACGCGCAGTGCAGCGCGACGAACAGCCCGTGCACGTGGAACACGGGGAGGACGTGGACCAGCACGTCGTCGGGTGTGAAGCCCCAGGCATCGTGGAGCACTCGGGCGTTCGAGACCAGGTTGTCGCACGAGAGCATGGCGCCCTTGGAGCGCCCCGTGGTGCCCGACGTGTAGAGCATCGCCGCCCAGTCGTCCCCCGATCGGGGCGCGACGTCGTCGACGGCGGACGTCGCCAGCGTGGGGAGCAGGTCGTCGTCGACGAAGAGGGCCGCAGCGGCGTCATCGACGAACGCACCGACCTCGGCACGGGTGTACGCGGTGTTGAGCGGCACGTGGACGGCTCCGGAGCGGAGGCACGCCAGGTACAGGGCCACGGCGTCGGGCGACTTGCCGACGTGGACCACGACCCGGTCGCCGGCCACGACGCCGTGGGCCGCGAGGCCGCCGGCCATGCACGCGGCACGGTGGTCGACATCGCCGTACGAGAGCACGGTCCCGTCCTCGAGGAGCAGGCACGGCCGTTCGGGATGGGTCGCAGCCGTGCCGAACAGCGCCTCGTAGACCGGGGTCATCACGCCATCTTCCACCAGTGGCACGGCATCGCACGACACCCTCGGAACTGCAAGGATGCGAACCATGACGATCGTCCACACCAGCACGTACCCAGACGTCGAGATCCCCGACATCCCGATCACCGAACTGGTGCTCCGTCGAGCGGAGGAGCTCGCAGACCAGCCGGCCATCAGCGACGTCGGCTCCGGGCGTGGCTACACGTTCGGCGAGCTGTCGCACATGATCAAGTCGCTCGCCGGCGGCCTCCAGGCCCGTGGTTTCGGCCCCGGTGACACGCTGGCGATCATGGCGCCCAACGTGCCCGAGTACGCCGTGGTCTTCCACGGGGTCGCGGTCGCCGGTGGCACCAACACCACCCTGAACCCCACGTACACCGCCGACGAGATCCGGCATCAGCTCCAGGACTCCGGAGCGACCCTCCTGGTCACGATCGAGATGTTCCTCGAGACCGCCACCGCGGCCATCGAGGGCACGAGCGTCACCGAGATCATCACCATGGACGGCGTCGAGGGCACCACGGCGCTCACCTCGCTGTTCGGCGACCCGATCGAGCAGGTCCCGGTCGACGTGGCCGACCACGTCGTCGTCCTGCCGTACTCGTCGGGCACCACCGGCCTCCCCAAGGGCGTGATGCTCACCCACCGCAACCTGGTCGCCAACATCGTCCAGTGCGAGCCGATCCTGACCTACGAGACGGGCGAGATCGCCATCGCCGCCCTGCCGTTCTTCCACATCTACGGCATGCAGGTCCTCATGAACGGTCTGCTCGCCAACGGCGTGCAGGTGCTCTGCATGCCCCGCTTCGACCTCGTCGAGGCGCTCACGACCATCCAGGACAAGAAGGTCACCCGCTTCTTCGCGGTGCCGCCGATGGTGCTCGCGCTGGCCAAGCATCCGATCGTGTCCGAGTTCGACCTGTCGTCACTCGACATGGTGTTCTCCGGCGCCGCTCCGCTCGGTGCCGAGATCGCCAAGGAAGCCGCCGACCGGATCGACTGCGAGGTCGTGCAGGGTTACGGCATGACCGAGCTGTCGCCGGTGAGCCACGCGACGCCCAAGGGCAACTTCAAGCCCGGGTCGTCGGGTCTTTCGGTCGCCAACTGTGAGTGCCGCCTGGTCGACGCCGAGGGCAACGACCAGGACGTCGGCGGTCGCGGTGAGCTCTGGGTCCGTGGCCCGATGGTCATGAAGGGGTACCTCAACAACGACGAGGCCACCCGCAACACCATCGACGAGGACGGCTGGCTCCACACCGGCGACGTCGCCGAACTCGACGAGAACGGTCACTACTCGATCGTCGACCGCGTCAAGGAGCTCATCAAGTACAAGGGCTTCCAGGTCCCGCCGGCCGAGCTCGAGGCCCTGCTGCTCACGCACCCGAAGATCGCCGACGCCGCCGTGATCGGCGTGCTCGACGACGAGGCGGGCGAGTTGCCCAAGGCGTTCGTGGTGGTCGCCCCGGGTCAGGAACTGTCGGCGGAAGACGTCCAGTCGTTCGTCGCCGACAAGGTCGCGAGCTACAAGAAGATCCGCATCGTGGAGTTCATCGACGAGATCCCGAAGTCGGCGTCCGGGAAGATCCTGCGCCGTTTCCTCCGCGACGGCCAGGAGTGACCCGCAGCGGCAGCATCGCCGCTGACGCGAGCCCGCGCCCGACCCGGCCGGCCACCTTGGCCGGCCGGGCGAGGTCGCGGATCTTCGGCCCACCGATGAACCCGCGGCGGACGAAGTAGAGCCACAACGACGCACCGATCACGACCATTGCCGCGAGCACGGAGCCGTAGGCCCAGGGTTGGCGGAGTTCGGGCATGTTCTCGAAGTTCATGCCGTAGATGCCGGCGATCAGGGTCAGGGGCATGAAGATCGCAGAGAACACGGTCAGGACCTTCATGACCTCGTTCATCCGCTCGGCCGCAGCACCGCGATAGGTGTCGAGGACGGTGGCGACCATCTGATGGGCACTGTCGAGCGAATCGACCATGTGGTTGTGGTGGTCGAGCGCGTCGGAGAGGTCGCGTCGGGTGGCGTCGTCGAGGTCCAGCGCAGTACGCGTGAGGACATCGAGCGTCCGCCGCTGCGGCCCGAGCACGCGTCGCAACAGGGCGATGTCGCGTCGGAGCGCGTGGATGTCGGGAAGCACCGACGGGTCGCCCTCGACGGCTTCGTCCTCGAGGTCGAGCACCTGCCCGTCGAGGTCGTCGAGGATCGGGAGATACCGCTCGCCGAGGAACTCGGCGATGCGGACGGCGAGGTGCGCCGGCCCGGTCGCACGGAACGAGGGGCGCTGGATCCGGTCGAAGACGTGGTCGATGCTCTGGAGCGGTTCGGCGTGCACGGTCACCAGCCAGCGGTCGCCGACCAGGATGTCGACCTCGACCGTGCGGACCGCTCGGCTGTCGACGGCGAGGCCGTAGAGCACGAGCATCCAGTGATGCTCGAGGAGCTCGACCTTGGGGAACTGTTCCTCGACCAGGTCCTCGCGCGCCACCCGGTCGAGGTCGAGGATCCGAGCCAACTCGACGATGTCGGCATCGTCGGGATCGGTGACGTCGATCCACATCCAGCCGTCGTCGACGAGGTGGATCGGGCCACCCTCGGCGACGGTGCGGTCCCCGTCTGGGGCGAATCGGACCGTGCGGCGCATGCGGCGAGCGTACGAGCCGGGCGTGACCGGGTCGACACGTCGGTTGCCGATACCGTCGTGCGTCTCCCTCCCTGGACGTGACGTGACCGATCTCCCGCCCCCGCCTCCACCCCCTCCTCCCGGTCAGGGAGGTGGGAACATGCCCGCCGGCCCGCCGACGGGTCCACCGTCTCGGCCCCCGTCCGGCCCTGCGTCTCCGGGTTCCGGTGACGCCACGCTGCCGTGGGTGGTCCCCGGAGGCGTCTCGTCAGCGCCCGGTGGTGGCGAGCAGATCGGCGACGAGCCCCTGCGCCGGCGGACCTGGCTCGTCGTGGCCGCAGTGCTCGGCGCGATGGCGCTGCTCGTGGGGACGGTGGCGTTCGTGGTGTCCGACGACGACTCCGACCCGGTGACGGCGCCGACGACGACCGCCCCACGTTCGTCGACCACGGAGCCGTCGACCCCCTCGACCCAGCCGGCGGAGTCGGTGTCGCCCGAGGCGTTCTTGGCCGTCATCGAGGACCTCGAGGCCTATGTCGCCGAGGCACGCGGCCTCGACTGGGTGTCCGAGGTCGAGGTCGAGCTCCTGGACGACGCGGCCTTCGAGGCCCGGTTGCTCGAGGACTTCGAGGAGGACGCCGACGAGATCGCCGACGCGGAGCTCTTCTACCGGGCGCTCGGACTCCTCCGAGGCGACGCGTCGCTGCTCGACGAGCTGCGGGCGATCTACTCGTCGGGCGTGCTCGGCTTCTACGACCCCGAGACGAACGAGTTGGTCGTCCGCGGGACCAGCCCGACGCCGTACGTCCAGCAGACCATCGTCCATGAGCTCGTGCACGCGCTCGACGACCAGCACTTCGAGCTCGACCGGCCGGAGTACGAGGATCGCAAGGACGAGATCTCGACCGGGTTCAGCGCCGCCGTCGAAGGCGACGCTCGGCGGATCGAGAACCAGTGGATGGGCGAGCAGCCGACCGAGTTCCGCGAGCAGGCGTCTGCGGAGGAGCAGGCGTTCGCCGAGGGCATCGACGTCGAGGCATTCCCCGAGATCCTGCTCTTCCAGATCGGCGCTCCCTACCAACTGGGCGAGATCTTCGTCGGCCAGGTCGTCAGCGACGGGGGCGAGCGTGCTGTCGATGCGGCGATCACCGATCCGCCCGACACCTCCGAGCAGTTCCTCTTCCCCCCGCTGTACCGGGACCGGGAGCCCAGGATCGAGGTGCCTGTCCCACCGGCAGATGGCGAGGTGGTCGACGACTTCGTGGTCGGCGCCCTCTTCCTGTTCGGGTTGCTCACGACGGACGGTGCGCCGGTCAACCAGACCGATGCCGTGCGCGCCGTCGACGGATGGGGCGGCGACTGGGCCGTCGTGTGGACCGACGACGACCTCGCCTGTGTCCGCATCGACCTCGTCGGCGACACCGACGGTGACACGGGCGAGATCGAGGACGCGCTGATGACGTGGTCGGAGGAGACCGACACCGGCCGGGTGTCCACGACCGACGACGGTCGTGTGCGCCTGGAGAGCTGCGCGTCGTCGGCCGGGGCCGTCCCCCCGCAGGTCTAGGTCAGAACTGGCCGATGACCTCGTCGCCGTACTTGGCGAGGGCGTCGGCCGTGTCGCCCCAGAACGCGAACGCCGGGACGACCACACGGTCGACGCCGATGTCCTCGAGGGCCTTGATGGCGTCGACGGCGCCGCCGCCGATCGTCGCACCGCCGGCGGTGAACTCGATCGCGTCGGCGTCGCGTCCGTGCTCCTTGGCGGTGTCGCGGACGATGCCGAACGAGCGGGACAGCTCGCCGAGGTCGCCACGGCCGGGGAAGAATCCGTCGCCCAGACGGCCCGCACGCCGCGCGGCGATGTCGGTGTGTCCGCCGACGTGCACGGGCACGGCGCCGTTGACCGGCTTCGGCAGCGAGATGCAGTCGTCGAAGTTGGTGAAGTCGCTGTGATGTGAGGCCTTGTCGCCGGTCCACAGCGCCCGCATCGCGGCGATGTGGTCGTCGGTGCGCTTGCCGCGCTCGGCGAACGGGACCCCGATGGCGTCGAACTCCTCCTCGAGCCAACCCACACCGATGCCCAGTTCGAGTCGGCCGCCGCTGAGGTGGTCGAGGGTGGCGATCTCCTTGGCGAGCACGACCGGGTTGCGCTGCGGGACGATGAGGATGCCGGTGGCGAGCCGAATCGTCGAGGTCGCCCCGGCGACGAAGCTCAGCCAGACGAGCGGATCGGGGATCGGCATCTCCTCGGGACCGGGCATCTTGCCGCTGGGGTCGTACGGGTAGGTCGACTCGTAGCCCGACGGCACCACGACGTGCTCGACGGTCCACAGCGACTCGAACCCGGACTCCTCTGCGGCTCGGGCCATGGCAGCGGCGGCGGGACCGTCGCTGAAGGGGCCGGTGTTGGCGAAGATGATTCCGAACTTCATGCGCCGGACCATATCCGGGCGTCTCCCCCCGGATGTTGACCCGCGGGTCAAGAAATCTGCGCGAACGGGCAGGAAACGGAAGGATCTCGTCGAACTCTGAGAACAGGGTGGGGGATCTGCCCTGCCGGAGCGAGGGGCTCCGGGGTCGGACATCGTGAGGGGTCACATGAGGAAGCCGAAGATCCGGCTGTACGCGCCGTTCATCGTTCTGGTGCTCGCGCAGGCGGCATTCGTCGCGTTCGCACCGTCGCGCGGCGAGACCAACGACCCGCTGGCCGGGCTCGAGACGATCGGCGATCCGTCCGGCCCGCTGCCGTACGAGGGCGGCGAGGAGTTCGCGGTCGACACCACGCTCCCCGACGGCAGCGACAGTGCGCCCGTCGACGGCGGCGAGGCCGGACCCGGCCCGCAGCAGGGCAGCACACCCGACGGCGCCCCCGGTCCCGACGGGACCACCGAGACGACGAGGGCCGTCGCCGCGGGCGACACGAGCCACTGCGTGGGCGACAAGCAGACCGACCTCCTCGTCAGTTCGCCACCGTGCGCGCCGGCGTTCGGCGGCAGCAACGGTGGCGCCACCTACCCGGGCGTCACCGGCGACAGCATCAAGTTGGTCCTCTTCGAGTGCAACCCGAACGAGCAGGTGAACGCGATCCTGGCGACCCAGGGTCTCGCAGCCTCCCGGGCCGAGACCGACGAGATGGTCCAGGCGACCATCGACTGGATGGAGAAGACCTACGAGTTCTACGGGCGCAAGATCGTGTGGGAGCACACGATCGGCGACTGCGAGCTCAGCCCGCCGGATCCCGCGCGCTCGCGCCAGGCGGCCTCGGAGGTCGCGAAGAAGCAGCCGGCATTCGTGATCCACTACTCGGGCGGATCGACGACCCACGACACCTGGGCGCAGAACGGCATCGTCAGCCTCGGCGGGCCGACCGAGGCCAACCAGTTCTTCGCCGGACGTCGCCCGTTCCGGTGGGACGTGTTCCCCAACGGCACCGAGACGGCCGACTGGATCGGCGAGTACGTCTGCAAGAAGCTCGCCGGGAAGAAGGCCAGCAACGCCGGCCAACTCATCCACCCGTCGATCGGCGGACGGAACACGACCCGCAAGTTCGCGATCCTGACCTTCGACAACGGCACGGGCGAGACCCGGCCCAACGGCGAGCGGGCGAAGGCGATCATCGAGAAGTGCAGCGGCAGCAAGGTGCCGCTCCTGTTCTACGAATCGGACATCAACCGGGCCGAGGAGCAGACCAGGGTCACGGTCGCGAAGCTGATCGAGGAGGGCGTCACGTCGGTCATCTGCCTGTGCGACGCGATCGCTCCGGTGTTCCTGACCAACGGGTTGACCCGCAACAACTACTTCCCGGAGCACGTCCTGTCGGGTGCGTACCTCATGGACTACGACATCCTCGGACGTCTCTACGATCCTGCGCAGTGGGCGCACGCGTTCGGCCCCAGCCACCTGACGAACCCCGTGCCCTTCGAGCAGTCCGACGCAGCCAAGATCTGGCGGGCTTCGGGCCGGAGCGGTTCGCCGTGTGCCTCGTGCAACCTGATCACCGGCTACATGACGATGATCGGATCGATGATCCACAGCGCGGGACCCAACCTCAACCCCGTGACGATCGAGCAGGGTCTGGTCGGGGCACGATCGACGACCGGTGGGTGGGCGGCGACGGGTGGCAACCCGTCCGTCTACCTCCTCAAGTTCGGCCCCGAGGACTACACGGCCATCTCCGACTTCCGTGAGGTGTACTGGAACCCCACCAAGCGGTCGGAGATCGACGGGAAGAACGGCGCCTACGAGCCGATGAACGGCGGCCGCCGCTACGCCGGTGGCGAACTCGACAACACGTTCGCCATCCCGGCGAAGGCGCAATGATGCCCGAGAGCCTGGAGCGCATCTGGAGTCATCGGCTGGGCGGACCAGCGCTCCGAGTCCTCGTGCTGTACGTCGTGGCCGTCGAGGGCATCACGCAGTTCGTCTTCGGTCGGATCACCATCGGCTGGATCGACATCGGGCTGCAGTCCTCGCCCACGCCTCGCTACATCTTCGTGAACGGCGCGTTGATCGGTCTGCTGTACGGCCTGCTCGGCATGGGCCTGATCCTCGTCTACCGGGCGAACCGGATCATCAACTTCGCGCAGGCGCAGCTCGGTTCGGTCGCCGCCGTCCTGGCGTTGCAACTGATCCTCGCGAAGGGCGTGAACTACTTCCTGGTGTTGCCCATCGTGATCCTCGGATCGGCGTTGCTCGGTGCCGCGACCGACGTGCTGGTCATGCGCCGGTTCCGATCGGCGCCACGGTTGATCGCCACCGTGGCGACGATCGGCGTGTCGCTCCTGCTCGTCTTCCTCGAACTGAAGGTGCAGGTCTGGATCTCGGGTGACCTGATCACCTCGAGTGCGTTCACCACGCCGTGGTCGAAGTACGACTTCACCATCGGGACGCTGGTCTTCGACGGCAACTTCATCATGGCGGGCGTGGCCACGGCCGTGATCTGCGCTGCACTCGCGGCGTTCTTCCGGTACACCGACATGGGCATCGCGGTCCGTGCCTCGGCCGAGAACGGTGAACGGGCGTCGATGCTCGGCATCCCCGTGGCGCGCGTGTCGACGATCGTGTGGATCATCGCCGGTCTCCTCTCGGGCATCGCGGTCTTCCTCCGAGCACCCATGGTCGGCCTCACGATCGGATCGTCGATCGGTCCGTCGGTCCTGCTGTACGGCCTGGCTGCGGCGGTGCTGGCACGAATGGAGAAGCTGCCGGCGGCGGTCATCGCCGGCATGGGGATCGGGATCATCAACCAGTCGGCGATCTTCGCGACCAACAAGGGGAACCTGGCCGACGCTTCGATGCTCGTGCTGATCCTCGTCGCGCTGCTCGTGCAGCGTGGAGCGCTCAGCCGAGCCTTCGATGCCGGCGTGGCGACGTGGCAGAGCGCGAAGGAGTACCGCCCGATCCCGGCCGAACTCCGTTCCCGACAGGAGGTGCAGACGGCGAAGGCCGTCCTGGCCGCGCTGGTCGGCGTGATCGCCGTGGTCCTGCCGCTGCTGTTGCCGGAGCGCTTCGCCGGCCGGTTCACGATCGTGGTCGTGACGGCCATGGTCGGCGTGTCACTGGTGATCCTCACCGGCTGGGCCGGACAGATCAGCCTCGGTCAGTTCGCGTTCGCCGGCATCGGTTCACTCGTCGCTGGAGGCATGGCCGTCCGGGGCTTCGACTTCTTCCTCTGTCTGTTGGCCGCCGGACTGGCGGGAGCGATGGCTGCCGTTCTCGTCGGGCTCCCGGCGCTGCGCATCCAGGGACCGTTCCTCGCCGTCACGACGCTGGCGTTCGCGTTCACCGTCGAGAAGTTCTTCCTCAGCCGCGACACGTTCGACTTCTTCCTCCCGCAGTCGGGGGAGCCCGTCGCCCGTCCGAAGCTCTACGGCATCTTCTCGACCGAGTCCGACGTGCGCTTCTACTTCGTGTGTCTGACCTTCCTGGTCCTGTCGCTGTTCGTCGCCCGATCGTTGCGCCGCAACCGACTCGGCCGACTCTTGATCGGTGCCCGTGACAACGGCAAGGCCGTCCAGGCCTACGGGGTGAACCTCGCCGCGACCAAGCTCTCGGCCTTCGCCATCTCCGGGTTCATCGCCGCCGTCGGCGGTGCGCTGCTCGCGTTCCAACTGCGGGCGGTCGACGCCGCGACGTTCAGCCCCGAGCGGTCGGTGTCGGTCTTCACGATCACCGTGATCGGCGGACTGACCTCGCTGCCGGGTGCCCTCCTCGGTGCGATCTACGTCGAGGGTGTGCCGTTCCTGTTCAGCGGCGACGAGACCGTCCGACTCCTCACCAGTTCGGTTGGTCTGTTGATCCTCGTCCTGATCGTCCCCGGTGGGCTGTCCGAGATCGCCTACCGGATGCGCGACGGGTTCCTTCGTTGGGTCGCCGACCGCAATGACATCCACGTGCCTTCGCTCGTCGCCGACTCGTTGCAGACCGTCGACGCCTCGATGGCGGCAGTCGCCGTGGCACCTGCTCCGTCGGGAGAGACGATCCGGTGTCCGGCATGCGGCGACGACATCGCACTGGCCGACGTGACGACGCACGAGCACTTCGCCAAACAGCCTGCCGAAGAAGACGAAGCGGTCCTGGAGGTGCTCCGATGAGCGCACGTCAACGGCTCGACGACATCACCGGTGGAGCGCCGGTCGGGCCGCTGGTGGTCCTCTTCGGCCTCAACTTCGTCGACGAACTCGACCGCATCGCCTTCGGAGTCCTCGCCCCGGAGATCGGAACGACGTTCGATCTCGCCGACTCGTCGGTCATCTTGATCTCGTCGCTCGTCGCGGTCTTCACCCTGGTCGCCGCCCTCCCGTTGGCGGCGCTGGGCGATCGCATGAACCGGGTTCGTCTCGTCGCCTTCGCGGCGATGGCGTGGTCGACGATGGCGGTGCTGACCGGTCTGTCGGGGGTCGTGAAGATCCTCGCGGTGCTCGTCGTCGCCCGCTTCCTCGCCGGCATCGGGCGCGTGATCAACGAGCCCGTGCACTCGTCACTCATCGCCGACTACTACGAGCCGGAGCACCAGCCGAAGGTGTTCGCGGTCCACCGGTTCGCCAACCCGGCGTCGAGTGCGAGCGCGGTGGCGATCGGCGCGCTCGCCCTGGTGATCCCGTGGCAGACGGTCTTCATCGTCATCGCCGTCCCGACCGCGGTCTTGATCCTGTCGCTGTTGCGTCTGCGCGAGCCGCTGCGCGGTGAATCGATCGACGCCGAACTGGCTGCGTTGGAGGTCGACGCCTCCCCGATCGGCTTCGCCGAGGCGAGGCGGCAACTCTTCGGCATCCGCTCGCTCAAGCGTCTCTATCTCGGGTCGTTGTTCCTCGGGTTCGGCCTCATCCCCCTCGGTGGGTTCATCTCGTTCTTCTTCGAGCGGGTCTACGGCTTCAGCACGTTCGAGCGTGGGTTCACCAGCTTCGTGTTCGGTGCGGGCAGCACCGTTGGTCTCGTCGTCGGCGCCCGCCTCGCCGGCCGCGCCGAGCCGGGCAGCGGCGAGCTCGCCAAGATCACCGGCTACTCGTTCGTGACCGGCGGGGTGGCGCTCCTCCTCATGGCGCTGGCGCCGTTCGCCGCGATCTCGGTGGCGCTGCTGTTCGCTTCGGGCATCGGGTTCGGCGCATACATCCCGGCCTACTTCCCGCTGGTCTCGGTCATCGCTCCGCCTCGTGTCCGGACGCAGGCCTACGGGTACTCGCTGATCGCCATCGGCGTCGGCGGACTCCTGGGCGCCGTGATCGCCGGCGGCCTCGGTGACGACAACGGCTACCGCGTGGCGGTCGGAGTCACCGCGAGCGTCGTCGCAGCATCGGGCCTCTTCGCCTGGAGCGCTGCACCGTTCGTGGCCCGTGACCGCGAGCAGGCCGAGCGGACGCTGCGGGCGGCCCGCGATCAGCAGGCAGCGGTGGCCGCGGGGCGCGGCGCGCTCCTGTCGTGCACCGGCGTCGAGGTCGCCTACGACCAGGTCCAGGTGCTCTTCGGCGTCGACCTCCAGATCCAACCGGGCGAGATCGTGGCCCTCCTCGGCACCAACGGCGCCGGCAAGTCGACCCTGCTCAAGGCGATCTCCGGTGCGGTCGACCCGATCGGTGGATCGATCCTCTTCGACGGATCCGACATCACCCACACCGATGCGGTCGCGACCGTGACGGCTGGGATCGTGCAGGTGCCCGGGGGAAAGGCCGTGTTCCCGACCCTCACCGTGGCGGAGCACCTGCGTGCGGGTGGCTGGCTCTACCGCTCCGACGAGGACTACCTGGCGGAGGCCATCGCCGAGGTCTACGAGATCTTCCCGAGGCTCCTCGAGCGCAAGGACCAACTCGCGGGGAACCTCTCCGGCGGCGAGCAGCAGATGCTCGCACTCGGGATGGCGTTCATCGCGAAGCCCAAGTTGCTGATGATCGACGAACTGTCCCTCGGGTTGGCCCCGACCATCGTCGAGCAACTGCTCGGGATCGTCCGGCGGATCCAGGGCGACGGCACCGCGATCATCCTGGTCGAGCAGTCGATCAACGTGGCGCTCTCGATCGCCGAGCGCGCCTACTTCCTCGAGAAGGGCGAGGTCCGCTTCGAAGGTCCGACGTCCGAGCTGATCGAGCGCGACGACATCGTGCGGTCGGTCTTCCTCGAAGGGGCATCGGCGAGCGGCGAGCGTTCAGCTTCGACAACGGCGTCTCCGGTGGACCCCGATCGGCTGCCGATCGGCGAACCGGTGCTCGAACTCCGAGGCGTGGTGAAGAGCTTCGGTGGTGTCCAGGCGGTCACGGGGGCCTCGTTCGAACTCCGTGCGCACGAGATCCTCGGGCTCATCGGCCCCAACGGCGCCGGCAAGACCACGATCTTCGACCTGATCTCCGGGTTCCTCACTCCTGACGAGGGGCGCATCGTCCTCGCCGGAGACGACGTCACCGGCCTCGGCCCCGATCGCCGTGCCTGGCGTGGACTCGGCCGATCGTTCCAGGACGCCCGCCTCGTGCCGTCGTTGACCGTTGCCGAGAACCTGGCCATCGGGCTCGAACGATTCATCGAACTACGCGACCCGGTCGCATCGGCGTTGGGCCTCCCGGCGATCGTCCGGCAGGAGGAAGACGTCGCCTGGACCGTGGGTGACCTGATCGAGCTCATGAACCTCGGAGCGTTCCGCGACAAGTTCGTGCGCGAGCTCTCGACGGGTTCTCGCCGGATCGTCGATCTCGCGATGTGCATCGCTCACGATCCGGACGTCTTGTTGCTCGACGAGCCGTCCTCGGGCATCGCGCAGAAGGAGACCGAGGCGTTGGGTCCGCTGCTGCGAACCATCCAGCACGAGACGGGTTGCGCACTCTTGATCATCGAGCACGACATGCCGCTCATCACCGGCATCTCCGATCGCATGATCGCCCTCGAGTTGGGCGCCCCCATCGCGGAGGGCACGCCGGCCGAGGTCACCAGCGACCCACGGGTCGTCAGTTCGTACCTGGGAGGGGACATGGCCACCATCAACCGATCGAACGGGACGGCACGTCGGACACCGTTGGTGGCGACGTGAAGAATCTCCGCTTCCTCCTGGCCGTCCTGCTCGCAGTCGTCGGCAACGTCGTGTTGTTCGTCCCCACTCCCGCGTCGGCAGCCGCCAGCGCCCCGACGAGCGCGTGGTGGTCCCGCGCGGCGAACCCACAACCGACCGACGAGGTCCCGGCGGCGCTCCCGGTGCCACCACCGGACAGTCCGGTCACGGTGCCGGCCGGAGCCGCCGCCGGCGACGGGCAACTCGTGGTCGAGAGCACCCCGGAGGGGGCGGTGGCGATCGCAGCGGTCCGCTGGGACCTCGCATCGGGCGACTCGAGCCCGTCGTTGACCCTTCCCATCGGGCCGGGTTCCACGCTCAACCCGCAGTCGATCGTCCTGGCGTGTCGTGCAGCCGCACCGTGGTCGTCGCCCGACACCGGCGTCGGGACATGGAACGCAAAGCCGTTGGTCGACGGCGGTGCGTGCGTCAACGGAGTGATCGCCGACGACCTGTCGTCGATCGGCTTCGGCCTCCAGCCGCTCGTGAGCGGCACCACACTCGACGTCGTCCTCACTCCGGGCAAGGACACCACGGTGGCCCCGCCCGAGGGAGCTCCCGAGCCGCCGATCGACCTCGACCGGTCGACGTTCCGTTGGACGTTCGCGGCCCCCGACTCGACTGCGCTCGAGGTCGTCGAAGGTGACTTCGTCGCCGGTGAGGGTGACCAGACCGTGGTGCCTGATCCGGTCGAGGTCGTGCTTCCCGACGACACGGCCGAGGTGCCGTCGCTGCCGAACGGTCCCGCGTTCGACACGCCGACGGCGACCACTGCGCCGCCGCCGCCGGTCGCGGCTCCGGCGCTCGAACCGGATGAGCTCGCAACGGCCGCGCCGGTGCTACGTCCGGCAGCGTCGTTGGGTACGGGCGCCAACCGAACGGTCGGTGTCGTCTTCCTGGTCCTCGCAGCAGCGATGGCGGCGTGGGCGCACCTGTCCGACCCCCGCGACGAGTCGCTGGCGGGTGGGCTCAGCCGCTTCGCCCGGCCCAGGACGGGATCTCCGACGCCGCTGAGCTAGTTCTGGAGCGGCATGAGCACGTCGGCCACCTCGGCGAGGTGGTCGTCCCACCGGTCGGGCTCGACGAACGGCACGACCACGAACTTCGACGCCCCAGCATCGACGAATCGCTCGAGTTGGGCCTTCAGCGCCGGGAGATCGCCGGCGACGACGTCGGCCGGGTCGACGTCCGGTCGGCGCGACTTCAGGAACGCCGCCACGGTGTCCGGCACGCCGTCGACGCCGTAGGGGACCAGCGCGCCGAAGTGTTCCGGGTCGATGGCGCGGTCGTGCTCCGCAGCCACCCGCTCGATCTCGGCGCGACCACTGCGGACGTCGTCGGGGGTGCAGAAGCTCGGGAGCCATCCGTCGCCGAGGCGTCCCGTACGCCGCAGCTCGGAGGGAGCGATCCCACCGAACCAGATCTCGATCGGGTCCTGCACCGGAGCAGGTCGCACGCGCGCTCCGTCGTACTGGAAGAACGTGCCGTCGTGATCGACCGTGTCCTCGCTCCAGAACCGGCGCAGGAGCGGCAGCATCTCGTCGAAGCGCTTGGCCCGTTCCTTGCGGTCGACGCCGAACGCCTGTTGCTCACCGGGGTCCACCTGGCCCAGGCCGAACGCGGGGAGCAACCGACCGTCGGAGAGACGGTCGAGGGTGGCGAGCTCCTTGGCCAGCAGCATCGGGTTGCGCCCGGGGAGCACGAGCACGCTCGTGCCGAACTTCAGTCGGCTGGTCCGCGCTGCGGCGAATGCCATGGCCACGATCGGATCGGGGCAGGCATCGGTGATCTTCTCCGACAACCACAGGGAGTCGAAACGCAGGGCCTCGAGGCTGTCGACGAGGAGCGAGAACCGCTCGGCGTCGTTGGTGACCGAACGGGTGCCGAGCCCGTAGCCGACCCGGACCTTCATCGCCGCCGCCGGTTCACAGCAGCGAGCGGAGCAGGTCCCGCGTACGAGTGCGCTCGTCGTCGGACGAGGCGAACTCGCTGGCAGCGAAATCGGTGACCCCGGCAGCCGCGAGCGCGCTGATGCGCTCGGCTGCGTGGTCCTCGTCACCGATGATCGCGATGTCGGCCGGGCCTTCGGCGCCCTCACGGTCGAGCATCGCTCGATAGCTGGGGAGTTGGCCGTAGATGGCGTACACCTTCGCCGCCCGCTCGCGGGTCCGCTCGACGTCCGAGGTGACGCACACGGGCAGGCCGCAGACGATGCGGGCGACGGGATTCCCGGCGGCGTCGGCGGCGGCGTCGATCGCCGGCTTGGTGTGACCCGAGATGGTCGCAGGGCCGGTCATCCAGGTGATCGTCCCGGCGGTTCGACTGCCGGCGAGCTTCAGCATCTGCGGGCCCAACGCAGCGACCATGACCGGCACCGGCTGCGCGCCGGGGATGTCGAGCGCCAGGTGGGCCGACAGGGTCTCGCCATCGGCCGACACTGCTTCACCGCTCACCAGCGGCATCAGGATGTCGAGGTACTCACGGAGGTGGCGCACCGGCTTGGCGAAGTCCATGCCGAACATGTGCTCGATGACGGGCTGGTGGGAGAGGCCGATGCCCAGCGTGAACCGCCCGCTCGCAGCTGCCTGGGTGGTGAGTGCCTGCGCGGCGAGCATCGCCGGGTGGCGGGGGTAGGTGGGGACGACCGACGTCCCGAGTTCGATCCCCTCGGTCTCCCGTCCGACGACGGCGAGCAGGGTGAGCGCGTCCCAGCCGAAGATCTGGGGGACCCAGTAGCTGGGGAAGCCGTGTTCGTGGGCGGTGCGGACGTCGGCGATGACCTCGTCGATCGACCCCGTGCCCGCGACACCACCGAAGATTCCGATGTTCATCGTCATGCCCGCAACCTAGATCCTGATCGTGCGGTCCGCGCCGTGGCTCCGATGGTGACGCCGACGAGGAGCAACACGATGCCCACGAGGGCTGCCAACGTCAGTGTCTCGCCCACGATCGTGACGCCGAGGAGCACCGCGGTGAGGGGCTCCGCGAGCGAGAGCAACGTCGCCGTCGACACCGGGGTGTCTCGGACCCCACGGGTGAACATCGCGTACGACAGCGTCGTGGCGACGATGCCCAGGTGCAGCGACATCACGATGCCGAGGCCCGTGAACAGCTCACCCACGTCGCCGATCAGGAGGATCGGAAGCATCACGACCGCAGCGCGGGTGAACACCGTGGCCGCCACGTGGTCGGCGTCGCCCTGGCGAGCGAGTTGCTGGAGGGCGTACGCGTAGACGGCGTAGCTCGCGCCGGCGGCGACCGCGAGCGCCAGTCCGAGCGCTGGTCGCTCGGCGTCGCCCGGGTCGCCGGCGACGAGCGCCGCACCGCAGACGGCGATGGCAACGGCGATCACCCACCGTCGGGTGGGTCGCCAGGGCGTGAGTCGCCAGTCGACCAGGCCGCCCCAGATCGGTGCCGAGCCGATGCCGACCGCGGTGCCGAGCGCGACGCCCGCCATCCGGACCCCGCCGAAGAATGTGAGTTGGTACACGGCGATGGACAGGACCGCGACCCACGTCCACCCGCCCGACAAGGTCGCTCGCTCGACCCGTCGCACCCGTGCGAGGACGAACAGCCCGAGCCCACCGATCGCCAGGCGTGCCCAGCCGACCACGAGTGGGTCGATGTCGTCGGGGCCGAGGGCCTGGGCGGTCCCCGTGGTCCCCCACAGCGCGGCAGCGAGGACGACGAGCAGCGCTGCGGGCATCGCCGGACGATACCGGCATCGACCGTCGGGCTACGGTGCCACCGAGGAGGACGAGCAGTGCTGGGGCACACGGGATGAGAGCCACGACACGTGCGGTCGACATCGCGTTCGTCGCCCTGTTGGCCTTCGCATCCTTCGCGGTGGTGGCCGGGGGACAGGAGACGACCAGCGGGAGTTCGGGTGGCGCTTCGTCGTCGTCGGGGTCGTCCGGATCGTCCGACAGCGACGGGTCCTCGGGTGGGTCCGACGATGATGACGACGCTTCTGTCCCGCCATCCAGCGTCCCGTCCAGCGTCGAGACCCCCGACGAGACCGCCGTGCCGACGGTGCCCACTTCCGGGGTGCCCACGTCCGGGGTACCCACGTCAGAGGTCGCGTCGGGCGGCGGCGGTGGCGACGTCGCTCCCGTCGTTCGTGGTGCCGACGGCTCCTCGGGATCGAGCTCGTTCTCGAGCAACGACACCCGGACGGACATCGACGTGACCGAGGTCGACGTCACGATCGAGGACGACGACCAGACCATCCCGGCGACGGTGGCCGTTCTCGCGCTCCTGCTCGCCGTCGCGGGGCTGATCGGCGCCGCCGTGGCGCTCCGCCGGCGTCGTGGCCCGGTCGTGCCGAACGATCCTCCGACCACGGCGCCCAGGTCGGCTCCGTCGACGATGCGTGCTCGGACCCGCTGGTACGACACCGCTGCGCAGGAATGGCGCGAGACCTCGGGCCCGCCTCCGTCCGGTGCCCAGGTGGCGTCGGAGTGGTGGGACGAGTCGGCAGGAGCCTGGGTGCCGGCGCCGCCGGGCACCTGGTTCGACGCCGAGAGCGGTCGGTGGACCGAAGCCGGGGCGGCACCACCGCCGGAGCCATGACCCCGGGATCGGCCATCGCCGACGTGGCGGGACGCCACCCCCGCCCCGCAGCGCTCGCCGGGGTCACCGTCACCGCGATCGTGGTGCGGGGGACCATCGGCGGCGACGAGCGAGCGTGGCCGTATCTGCTCGTCTACGTCGTGCTGCTGGCGGTCGCAGCGCTGACCGCGGCGGGAGGACGGCTCTCCGGCCGGGTGGTGTGGTCGTTGTCGATCCTCGGGGCGGTCCACGTCACGTGTGGTCTCGCCGTCGCTCCCGGGACCACCGACGTCTCGCTGTACGAGCACTGGCTGGTGGACGGATCGCTCAAGCTCGACCAGGTCGTGCATGCCGGCGGAACCGCGGTCCTCACGGTTGCCGCGTCGCAGGTTCTCGTCGGCTGGTTCCGTCCCGGTCCCGCGACGCATCGGGCCCGTTGGTGCACGGCAGGGCTCGTCGCTGTCGGACTCGGCGCGTGCAACGAGGTCTTCGAGTTCGCCATGGCCCTGCGGATCGAGTCGCTCCGGATCGGCGACGCCGCCAACACCGGCTGGGACCTCGCGTTCAACCTGGCGGGCGCGGCCGCCGTGGTGCTGTGTTGCAGCCTCGCCGGGCCGCCGGTCAGCCGCGTGGCTGTTTCATCTGCTTCGACTTCAGGTCGATCGGTCGGCTGACCGAGGCGAAGAAGTCGTTGCCCTTGTCGTCGACGATGACGAACGCGGGGAAGTCCTCGACCTCGATCTTCCAGATCGCCTCCATGCCCAGTTCGGCGTACTCGAGCACCTCGACCTTCTTGATGTTGTCCTGGGCGAGGCGGGCGGCGGGGCCGCCGATCGAGCCGAGGTAGAACCCTCCGTGGCGCTTGCAGGCGTCGGTGACCTGCTGGCTGCGGTTGCCCTTGGCCAGCATCACCATCGACCCCCCTGCGGCCTGGAATGCGTCGACGTAGCTGTCCATGCGGCCGGCGGTGGTCGGCCCGAACGATCCGGAGGCGTAGCCCTCCGGCGTCTTCGCCGGACCGGCGTAGTACACGGGATGGTCCCGCAGGTACTGCGGCATCTCCTCGCCGGCGTCCAGGCGTTCCTGGATCTTGGCATGGGCGATGTCGCGGGCGACCACGAGCGGGCCGGTCAGCGACAGCCGGGTCTTGACCGGCAGCTTCGACAGCGCGGCGCGGATCTGGTCCATCGGCTGGTTGAGGTCGATCTCGACGACGTCGGACGACAGGTCGTCGCCGGTCACGTCCGGGAGGAACCGTGCCGGGTTGGTCTCGAGTTGTTCGAGGAAGACGCCGTCGGCGGTGATCTTCCCCTTGGCCTGGCGGTCGGCCGAACACGACACGGCGACGGCCACCGGCAGCGATGCCCCGTGGCGGGGCATGCGGATCACCCGGACGTCGTGGCAGAAGTACTTGCCCCCGAACTGGGCGCCGATGCCGAACTCCTGGCTCAGCTTGAGGACCTCGGCCTCGAACTCGACGTCGCGGTAGGCGTGGCCGAGCGCGCTGCCCTGCTTCGGCAGCGAGTCGTAGTAGCGGGTGCTGGCCATCTTGGCGGTCTCGAGGGCCATCTCGGCCGACGTGCCGCCGATGACCACGGCGAGGTGGTAGGGCGGGCACGCTGCGGTGCCGAGGGTCCGGAGCTTCTCGTCGAGGAAGGCGAGGAGCTTGTCGGGCGTCAGCAGCGCCTTGGTCTCCTGGTACAGGTAGCTCTTGTTGGCGGAGCCGCCGCCCTTGGCCATGAACAGGAACTCGTACTCGGGCATGTCGCCGTGATTCGGAACGGCGTAGATCTTGATCTCGGCCGGGAGGTTGGTCTTGGTGTTGGTCTCCTCCCACATCGACAGTGGCGCCATCTGCGAGTAGCGGAGGTTGTCGGTGGCGTAGGTCTCGTAGATGCCTCGAGCGATCGACTCCTCGTCACCACCGCCGGTGAGGACTCCCTCACCCTTCTTGGCCTTGACGATCGCGGTGCCGGTGTCCTGGCACATGGGCAGGATCCCGCCGGCCGCCACGTTGGCGTTCTTGAGCAGGTCGAGCGCGACGAACTTGTCGTTCCCCGACGCCTCGGGGTCGTCGAGGATGTTGCGCAGCTGCTGGAGGTGCCCTGGCCGGAGGTAGTGCGCGATGTCGAACATCGCCTCCGCGGTCAGGGCCGAGATCGTGGCCGGGTCGACGCGGAGGAAGGTGTGGCCGTCCAACTCGAGCTGCTCGACACCACCGATGTCGAGCTTCCGGAAGGGCGTGTCGTCGCCGGAAAGAGGGAGGAGAGGCGTGAATTCGAAGTCCGTCACGCCCCCGAGTATCGCGCTCCGGGTCAGCGCCGCCGGAGCCGACGGATCGTGAGGATCGCGGCGACGACGGCAATCGCTGCGCCGCCGACGAGGATCGCCTGCTGACGGTTGCGGATGCGTGCGAGAGTCGTCGACGTCGAGTCCGTCGTCACCGAAGGGGCGCCTGCGGGCTCGTCGCCCTCGGCGACCACACCGAGCCGCTCGGCGAAGGCGTCGAGGTCCGGCTTGTCAGCGTCGTGGGACGGCTGGTGGCCGGGCTGTTGTTCCTCGGGGATGGGTCCGTCGTGTGCGGGGTTCGACATGTCGGCGTCCGTACCCCGGCGCCGGCCATGCCATGCGCGGAATTCAGACGGCGGGAGCGCCGGCGTAGGGCTTGGGGTCGCCGGGGGCCGGGATGTCCGGGCCCTTCCAGCTCATGGCCTTGGCGAGGTTCTCCGAGACCGCGTGCCAGGCGGCCGGGTCCCAACCCTCGGCGGAGCCCAGCAGGCTGGCGTCGAGGCCGAGATGCACGAATGCGGGCAGCGTCTCGAGTCCGACGGACTTCACGAAAGCCTTGTCGGGGTCGCACAGGGCGAAGAGACGGTCGGCCCACGGGCCGAGGAACTCCTTGGCGTCCTCGGGGCTCGCAGTGACGATGAACCCGACCCGGGCGTCAGCCCCGGTGAAGGTCGTGAGGATCCTGCCGGCAGTGTCGAGGAGCCAGGCGCTCTCGTACTCGTACGGGTCGAGCACGGCCACGGCGAGGTGGAACGTGGTCAACCAGTCGTCGAGCGGCAGCTCGGCACCGGACAGGTGCGTCAGGGGGACGTCTCCGCTGGGATCGGTGGGCACGGGCGGCAGATTAGCGAGGTAGGTTCCGCGGGAGCAGATCCTCCCCCTACGACCCAGGAGTTCACCGTGGTCCTCGCCGCGTTCCGAGGCGATTTCGCCTACGACATCATCCTTCTCGTCCACATCCTCTCGTTCCTCGTGGCGTTCGCCCCGGCAGCGATCAATCCGTTGCTCGAGGCCCACTTCGCCAAGAACGCCGACGACGCCACGATGCAGAACTGGGCCAAGTTCACGAGCATGTACACGTCGAGGATCGCCCTCGGATCGCTCGGTCTGCTGCTGATCACCGGTCTGATCATGATCGTGCAGTTCGACGGTTGGGAGTTCTCCCAGACCTGGATCTCGTTGGCCTTCCTCGTGTGGCTGGCCATCGGCGGCGTCGTGAGCGCCATGATCCTCAAGGGGGAGAAGGCCATGGCCGCCGGCGACATGAGCGGACGTGCGTTGGTCGCCAAGGGTGGCCCGATCGCCACCGTCCTCATGGTCATCATGCTCTACCTGATGATCTTCAAGCCCGGGCTGTAGTGCACCCGATCGAGCGGCTCCGCTACGTCGCCCGCTCCGGTGGCGCCGACCACAGCGCCCTCGCCGAGGAAGCCGCCCGCGCCCTCGCCGGGTTCTCCGACGACCCGTCGGGGCTGGTCACGGCGTGTCGACGCATCGTCGACCGGCATCCGACGTCGGGCCCCATGTGGTGGTTGGCGTCGAAGGTGCTGGCCAGCAACGACCCCAGAGCCGAGTCGGTGCGCTGTGTGACCACGCTCCAGGGGGACCCGACCGCGGCCGCCTTCGCGTACGAACTCCCCGACGACGTGACCGTCACGGCCATCGGTTGGCCCGAACAGATCGGCGAGGCGCTGGTCCGCCGGGGCGACATCCGCTCGCTCGTCGTCGACTCGCTCGGCGAAGGCGCCGGTCTGGTGCGTCGACTCGAACACGCCGACTCGCCGTCCGACGAGGTCCCGCCGGCCAACATCGGCGGCGCGGTCCGGTGGTCCAACGTCGTGGCGCTCGAGGCCTCGGCCGTCGGCCCGGACGGGTTCGTGGCCGTCGCCGGGTCGCTCGCCGCAGCATCCGTGGCCGCGACCACCGATGCCGAGGTCTGGCTCGTCGCCGGTGAAGGCCGCCTCCTGCCCGAACGCCTGTGGCAGGCGCTCACCGACCGCCTCGACCAGGCCGGCGAGCCGTGGGAGCTCGACGAGGAGATCGTCCCGCTCTCGCTGGTCGATCACGTCGTGGGACCCAAGGGCAAGGAGTCGGTCGAGGCGATGTTGCGCCGAACCGACACCCCCATCGTCCCCGAGCTGCTCAAGCAGACTCTCTGACCACAACCTGGCCACTGCCACCGAACGAACGGAACCCGATGAGCCGACGCGACCAGATCAAGATGACCGACGCCGAGATGGCCGAGTACCTCGACGGTCGGCACACGATGAACATCGCCACCCTCAACCACGACGGAAGCATCCACCTCGTGGCCATGTGGTACGCCATGGACGGCACCAACCCCGTGTTCTGGACCTACAACAAGGCGCAGAAGATCAAGAACATCGAGCGGGACCCTCGCATCACCTGTCTGGTCGAGACCGGCGATCAGTACGAGGAGCTCCGGGGTGTCGAGTTGGTCGGCACGGCCGAGCTCATCACCGAACGGGACGAGATCATGCCGCTCGGCGAGATGGTCGCCGCCCGGTACACGGGGCCGGTGACCGACGAGACGCGGCCGTTCATCCACGCCGCGGGCGAGAAGCGCTTCGCCGTCCGCGTGCACGTCGAACGCACGGTCAGCTGGGATCACCGCAAGCTCGGTGGCACCTACTGAGCCGCCATGGTCGTCGACGTCGTGATGCCCGCCCGCGACGAGGTCGCGACGGTGGCGGCCAACGTCGCGGCCGCTGCTTCCTGTGCCCATGTCCGGACGGTGATCGTCGTCGACGACGGCTCGACCGACGGGACGGGCGAGGTCGCGGCCGGGGCAGGAGCCACGGTGGTCCGTCGGGACGCGTCTGCGGGGTCGAAGGCCCAGGCGATGCGACTCGGTGTCGAGTCGAGCGATGCGTCACACATCCTCTTCGTCGACGCCGACTGCACCGACCTGCGCGGTGGGCATCTCGACCGGGTCTGCGAGCCGGTGCTCGACGGCCGGGCCGAGATGAGTCTCGGGGCGTTCGACTACGGCTGGCTCAACTGGCTGGTGTTGTACTGCCCGCCGCTGTCGGGCGAGCGGATCGTGCCGCGGTGGGTCTGGGAGGCCGTGCCGCAGGACAAGCTCGACGGCTACACGATCGAGGTCCGACTCAACGAGGTCATCTGCGAGGGCGGCTTCCGCACCTCGGCGCGCACGATGACCGGCGTCTTCCACCGGACCAAGCGCGACAAGTTCGGTCGGATCGAGGGCCTGCGCCGGACCTGGCAGATGTATCGGTCGCTGCTGTCGATGTTGCGTCCGGTCGGCGACGTGCGCTGGCGGACGTACTGGTTCTACCTGCGTGGGCTCACGATCGAGCCGCCGGCCAGCGGCGCATCCTGAGCAACAGGACCGTGGGCACGAGGACGTTGGTGCGTGTCCCCGTCGTGTTGACGCTGTTGCCGCCGGTTCCCGACCCGAGCACGATCACCGCGGCGACCACGGCGATGGCGAGCAGCGCCCAGATGAACTTCTTGGTGACGCTGCGAGAGCGTTGTCGGCGGCTGGCGACCGACCGGTCGAGGCGTCCCGTGGTCGGTCGACCCTTCGGTGGTGTCGTCGCGGGCATGACGGGCACGGTAGGTCAGGGCGACGACCTCGTGCCGAGCAGGGGAATCCTCGATGCCTGATCCGGGTTCGCGTGGTGTGGAACGACACGATCTCCTCGTCATCGGCGGTGGCCCCGGTGGCATCGCTGCGACCGACGCCGGCATCCGTAGGGGCGCGTCGACGCTCGTCGTCCAGGACGGACCGATGGGCGGCGACTGCACCTTCACCGGGTGCGTTCCGTCCAAGACGCTGATCGCCGCGGCGGCGAGGGGGCGGACGCCGACCCGGGCACTCGCAGACGTTCGCGCCGCGATCGATCGGATCGCCGCCATGGAGGATGCTGACACGTTCCGGCGCCGGGGCGCCACGGTGATCGAAGGCCGCGCCCGCTTCGTGGACAGGGGAGTGGTCGAGGTCGCCGGTCGTCGGTACGGGGCTGATGCGATCGTCATCGCGACCGGAGCCGCGCCGGTCGTCCCGCCGATCGACGGTCTGCGCGAGTCCGAGCCGCTCACAAGCGAGACCCTCTGGGACCTCGACGCGCTCCCCGCGTCGCTGGCGATCCTGGGCGGCGGACCGATCGGTATCGAGTTGGCGCAGGCGATGGCTCGGCTCGGCGTCACCGTGACCGTGTTCGAGGCGATGGAGGAGATCCTCGGCCGAGAAGAGCCGGAGACGGCGAGGCTCGTGCGCGCCGCCCTCGCGGACAGCGGTGTCGACGTCCGGGTCGGTGCCCGCGTCGAGCGTGTGGAGCAGATCGGCGAGTCGAGGCGCATCCAGACCGACGGTGGTGACGCCGTGGACACCGACGCGATCCTGGTCGCGATCGGACGTCGTCCGATGACCGAGGGCCTCGATCTCGAGCAGGCCGGGGTCGAGGTCGACGACCGAGGACACATCGAGACCGACGCCCACATGGCGACCTCGGCATCGGGCATCTATGCCGTCGGCGACGTCACGGGGAAGTTCCCGTTCACGCACGCCGCACACGCGCAGGGCCTCGTCGCGGTCGGCAATGCGCTCGGCCGCGGCGGGTGGCGGAAGTTCTCTGCATCCTCGACCCCCTTCGTCACGTTCACCGACCCGGAGATCGCCCGCGTCGGGATGACCGAGGCCGAGGCGTTCGCGGTCCACGGCGCCGACGCGACCGTGGTCGAACTCCCGATGTCGGCGCTCGATCGTGCGATCACCGAGGGTCGGACCGAGGGCTTCGTCAAGGTCATCGCCGCTCCCGGGCGGATTCTCGGCATGCGCGCCGGAGGACAGATCGTCGGAGCGACCATCGTCTCGCCGCACGCCGGCGAACTCATCCACGAGCTCAGCCTGGCGATGCGGTTCCGAATCCCCCCGGCCGCGATCGCCATGGCGACGCACGCCTACCCGACCTGGGGCATCGCCGTGCAACAGGCAGCGAGCGGGTTCTTCATGGACCTCCCGCACGGCGAGACCCGGCCCGCACGAGGTTGACCGTGCAGTTCTGGACCCGCCGCACGATCGCTACCGATACGGCCGATGCCTGGGACCTCCTCACCGACCTCGACCGGTGGCCGGAGTGGGGGCCGTCACTCACCGCCGCCGAGCTGGACGCGCCTGGGCGGTTCGTGACCGGAGCGACCGGACGTATGCGGACATCGATCGGCGTGTCGCTCCCGTTCGAACTGACCCACGTGGTCGACGGCGAACGGTGGTCGTGGGACGTCGGTGGCGTCACTGCGACCTCGCACGCGATTGAACCCTCGGCCGACGGAGTCCGCGTCAGCTTCGGCGTTCCCGTGTGGGCGCCGCCCTATCTGGCGGTGTGCGCGGTCGCTCTCCGCAGGATCGAGACGTTGTTGACGTCCGGTCGCCGCTGACCGGACAGGGGGTCAGCGTGCGCCGGCGACCAACTTGCGGGCGATGACCTTCAGGCAGAGCGTCTCGTCCGCGCCCTCGAAGATCGACAGCACGCGGGCGTCGACCCAGTACCGGCTGACCGGGTACTCCTCGGCGTAGCCGTAGCCGCCGTGGATCTGGAGCGCCTCGCGGGTGACCCACTCGGCTGCCTTGCAGACGTAGGCCTTGACCAGCGTCGCCTCCATCGCGCCCTCGCCCTTGGCCATCATCTTGGCGACGGCGTAGGCGAACTGGCGGCTGGCCTGGATGATCACGGCCATGCGGGCGAGCTTCGCCCGACTCAGCTGGTAGTCGCCGACGGGCGTGCCGAAGACGGACCGGTCCTGGCCGTACTGCACGGCTTCCTCGTAGGCGGCCTGCATGACGCCCACCGCACGAGCGGCGGTCTGGAGTCGGCCGTTCTCGAATCCCTCCATCTGGAGGTAGAAGCCACGTCCGAGACCGTCGTCGCCGCCGATGAGGTTGTCCTGGGGGACGAACCAGTTGTCGAGGGCGATCTCGTAGGAGTGCATGCCCCGGTAGCCGATGGTGTCGATCGGCCGACCCTCCATCTTGCCGCCGTGGTCATCGGTGAACTCGAAGCCGTGGCCGTCGCCCTGGGGCTTGGGGACGATGAACATCGACAGGCCCTTGTGACCGAGCGACCGGTCCGGATCGGTGCGGGCGAGGAGCAGCAGCACGTCGGCCCGGGCACCGAACGTGCACCAGGTCTTCACGCCGTTGATGCGCCAGCCCGCGGTGCCGTCGTCGAGGGTGTCGCGGGTGGCGGTGGTCTTCACGCCGGCCACGTCCGAGCCGAAGTCGGGTTCGGTGACCGCCACGGCGCACATGACCTCGGTGGTGGCGAGCTTGGGGAGCCAGTACTCCTTCTGCTCCTGCGTCCCGCCCTTCTCGACGGCCCTCGTCATGATCTCGGGTCGGGTGATGAGCGAGCCGCCGATGCCGAGCGAGCCGCGTGACAGTTCCTCGGTGGCGACGACCATGCCGATGTAGTCCGACTCGCCGCCGGCGGCGAAGCCGCCGAACTCCTCCGGGATCGAGAGGCCGAATGCGCCGAGTTCGGCCAGGCCGGCGATGACCTCTTCGGGGACGTCGCCGTTGGTGCGGTGCACGTGCTCGGCGTGGGGCTTGATCTGCTCGTCGGCGAAGCGGCGGAAGGTGTCCTGGACCATCTCGAAGTCGTCGTCGAGGTGTCGAGGTCCGTCGCCGTCGATGGACAGGAGGAACTCCGCCGACCGGTAGGTGCCGACGAACTCGCGCGCGCTGTCGAGGGCCGAGGCGTCGACGGCCCACTCGGCCTCGCGGCCGAACAACTTCGCAGCGAGTTCTCCGACGGCATCGGCGGCGAACGCGCACGCGATGCGGGCCTCGGTGTCGCCCTTCGCTCCGTAGTCGAGGAGCGTGGCCGACATCTCCACAGCGGCGGTGGCGTGCGCGAGGTCGTAGGCGAGGACCTGGTTGGCATCGAGGTCGCCGAGGTCTGCGAGTCGAGCCGTCGCTGCGGTCAACACCCCGCGTGCGGTGTCGATGGCGGCGGCAGCGGCGTGGAGGTCTGGCGCGATCATGGCTCGAAATCGTACCGACGCCCGGTTCGGCGGCACGAAGCGAGCCGACAACGGCCGTCTCGTGTTCAGCCGGTGCGTTCGACGGGGGTGCGGAGCATCTGGTGCATCTCCGACGCAGGCACCGGCCGTCCGACGACGTACCCCTGGATGCGGTCGCAGCCGAAGTCACGGAGCTTGCCGAGCGTGGCCTCGTCCTCGACCCCCTCGGCGAGGACGGCCATGCCGAGGTTGTGGGCCAGATCGATCACCGTCCGGACGATGGTGGTGTCGATCTCGTCGGCGAGCATCGATGTGACGAACGACTTGTCGATCTTGATCTCGTCCACCGGGAGTCGACGGAGGTACGACAGGGACGAGTACCCGGTGCCGAAATCGTCGATGGCGGTGTGGACCCCGACATCGCGCAATTCGGAGATCACGGCCATGGCGAGCACGGGGTCGTCCATGACCTGGGACTCGGTGAGCTCGCACTTCATCAGCCGTGGTGGGAGACCGACCTGTTCCATGGTGGCCGACAGCCACTGCACGAGGTTGCGGTCGTACAGGTTCCGGGCCGACAGGTTGATCGCCACACGGACCTCGTGGCCGTCGGCGAGCCAGGTCACGGCGGACTGCATCGCCTCATGGGCCACGAAGCGGGCCAGCGGCTGGATGAGCCCCGAGAGTTCGGCGAGTTCGACGAGCAGTTCCGGGTCGATCCAACCGAACTCGGGGTGGTTCCATCGGAGCAGGGCCTCGGCACCACCGATCCGGTCGTCGGCCAGGTCGAGGATCGGTTGGTAGTGCAGCGTGATGTCCGGGGGCGAGTCGCCGTCCAACTGGTGGTGGAGTTCGGACAGGAGGGTGAGTCGCTCGACCGACGACTGGTCCTGCTGGGGCGAGTACACCGCCCATCCGCCTCCACCGCGCTTTGCGTTGTACATGGCGACATCGGCTCGCTGGGTGAGCAGATCGGCATCGTCGGCGTGGTCGGGGAACAGCGCGACACCGATGCTCGCCGTCGTCTGGACGGTGACGCCCTCGATCTCGAACGGTTCCTGCATCGCCTCGCTGACCTTGCGGACCACGCGCCCGGCACCGACCGTGGTCGCGTCGGTCAGGAGCAGCGCGAACTCGTCGCCACCGAGGCGGGCGATGGTGTCGCACTCGCGCAGGAGTTCCTGGAGGCGGCGCGAGAACGCGACGAGCAGTCGGTCGCCGTACTGATGGCCGAGCGCGTCGTTGACGTCCTTGAAGTGGTTGAGGTCGAGCAGGATGAGGGCGACCCGCTCGTTGCGCCGTCGGGCGTCGGCCAACGCGTACTGGAGCCGGTCGCGGAGCAGGGTCCGGTTGGGGAGCCCGGTGAGACCGTCGTGGAGGGCCTGGCGCCGGAGTGCCGAGGCGACCATCGTGGCTTCGGTGGTGTCGTCGAGCGACAGGCCGACCGCTCCGCCGGGGAGCGGGAACGCTCGGACCGAGTGGCTGCGCTGCCGGTCGATGCCGACTCCGGTGACCCGGTCGACGGTGAACGCCGGGCCGCCGTGGGCGACCGCGACGCAGCGTTCGGCGATGTTGCCCTCGACGTGGTCGAACGAGTCGCGGAGCAGGGTGCCGATGAGCCGGCGCGACGACGTCCCGGTCACCCGAGCCGCTGCCGGGTTGGCGGCGGCCACGACCAGCGCTCCGTGGTGGTTCGGGTCGGGCCGAGCGACGATGATGGCGGTGTCGAGGGTCTCGACGACCTCACCCAGCACGGCCCGCTCGTTCTCTGCGGCACGGCGTGCGGTGATGTCGACGATCACGCCGCGCAGGGCATTGGGACGTGGCGGCGCGTCGGCCTCGCAGGAGATGACCTCGTGGAACCACAGGGTCTCGCCGGCGCCATTCGTGATCCGGTAGTCGCAGCTCTGACGTTCGCCGGTCTGGAGGGAGCGCTGGCGGGTCTGCTGGAGTCGCATCCGGTCGTCCTCGTGGACGTGTTCCATCCAGAACCGGACGTCGCGGAGATTGGCCGACGGATAGTCGAGGATCCGCTCGGCAGCGGGGCTGATCGTCTGGTGTGTCGCGCCCACCGCGAGGTGCCACACGATGGCGTCGATGTTCTCGGTGAGGTCGCGGTTCTCGGTCTCGAGCGACCGTCGAGCGTCGGTGATTCGCGAGATCCCCCACACCGTGAGAGCGATCGAACCGGCGAACGCGACCGTACCGGCGATGAAGACGACGGGGTCCTGGGTCATGTAGCCCACGACACCCGCCATCGCCACGCTCGCCACCGCCGGCCCCATGACCTTTCGTCCGTCGAAGAGCGTGGCGGCGAGGGCGATCGTCGCGGTCATGACCATCAAGACCGGAGCCCACAGCGCGGCGATGAAGAAGGTGGCACCGATGCACACGAGCTGGTCGGCCCATGGCACGACGGCAGGGACCTCTCCCGATCGCTGGGTCACCTGTTCCAACACCAGGTTGTAGGGCAGGACGACGAGGGCGATCACCGCGACGACCCAGAAACGATCCTGGCCGAGGTCGGTGAGGAACGGGAGCGCGAGGGCGAACCCCGTGATCACCCGAGAGCGGATCCGGAACACGCGACCGACGTCAGCCGCGCCGAGGAGGTCCTCTCCGTGTCTCCGCATCGACGTGATGACCCCTGGTCCTTCCTCGCTACTCCTGGTGGCGGCGCCGTCGCGCACAATGGCGGACGCTACAACGAGGCCCCCGTACCACGGTAGGTATCGGCACTTGTCCGACATTCTTGACGAATCAGCGATCACGGAACTGCAACGCCGGCTGCTGAACTGGTGGGCAGTGCACGGTCGCGACCTGCCCTGGCGGGCGAGTCGGGACCCCTGGGCCGTCCTCGTGTCGGAGGCGATGCTCCAGCAGACCCAGGTCGCGAGGGTGGTCGACCGGTGGGAGCGGTTCCTCGACCGGTTCCCCACGGTGACGGCCTGTGCCGCAGCCCGACGGGGTGACGTGGTCGACGAGTGGTCAGGACTGGGCTACAACCGGCGCGCCGTCTCCCTGCATCGGGCGGCCCAGGAGTGCGTCGAGCGCTTCGACGGCGCACTGCCGACGCACCTCGACGACCTCCAGTCGCTCCCCGGCATCGGTCCGTACACCGCTCGGGCGGTTCTGGTCTTCGCCCATGAGGCCGACATCGGCCTCGTCGACACCAACGCCGGCCGATTCGTCGCCAGGGCGCTCGCCGGCGGGCCGGTGACGCCGAAGGTCGCGCAGGTCGCCGCCGACGCCGCGGTTCCGTCGAGTGCTGGTTGGTCCTGGGGGCAGGCGGTCTTCGACCTCGGTGCCACCGTGTGCACCAAGCGATCGCCACGATGCGTTGAGTGTCCGATCGTCGACCAGTGTGCGTGGGCGACGGCTGGACACCCGTTGCCGGACCCGGTCGAGGGGTCGGCCGGGATCAGCGGACCGCAGTCGCGCTTCGAGGGCTCTGACCGGCAGGGTCGCGGTCGGCTGGTCGCGGCTCTCCGCGAGGGGACGGTGTCCGACGACGAGCTGGCGTCGGTGATGGGATGGGCGGGCGAGGACGATCGAGCCCGTCGGGTGGCCTCGTCACTCGTCCGCGACGGCCTCGTCGTGCACGAGCTGGGGCGGTGGGACCTGCCGGGTTAGTCGCCGGGCCCAGGGCTCGCGAGCGTCCCGGCCGACGACCACGGTGTACGTGATGATCGTGGCGGCCCCGAGCAGCGCGATCTTCGACGCAGGGTCGTCCCACACGGGGGCATAGCCGTCGTCGGTCGACAGCCCCGCCGACACGAGACGAGGTGCGACCCAACAGACCACGACCGCCCACGATGCGATGCTGATCTGTCGCATCGAGCGGTCGACCTCGGTACCGGCGAAACCACGGCGTCGATCCCGGAGATGACCTGCGAGGACGAGCACGGTGACACCCAGCGCTGCCGTCGACAGCGCGAACGCGCCGAGGCGCCAGCCGGTCACCGGATCGAACTCCAGCAGCTGTGCGTAGCCGAGATCGCGATCGGGGGTGACGACCACCATGCGCTCGGCGAACGGGTCGAACTGTACGTAGTGATACGGCAACGACAACGTGCCGAGCGATGCGACCGCGCCGACGACGGCGACCGTCGTCAGCAGGGGAGTGGCGAGGCGGGTGGCGGCCCACACGATCAACAACCAACCGACGAGGTCGGGCAGGAGATCGAGCGACGTCGTGCGGAAGTCGAGTCCGATCAGCAGTGCCCCGCCGGCCACGGCGTGCAGTGGCTTCACGAGCGGGATCCTACGACCGGATCACGCGGTGATGGCGGCGACGATCTCGTCGAGTGCTGCATCGGCAAGCGCTCGCATCTCGTCGTCCGTGCGGTCCTGGATGGGATGCGGGACGAAGACGCGCGCGGCGTCGAACCCGAGCGCCGCGGCCTGGGAGGCCGATGCCTCCTCGAACTCCGCGCTCGCGATGAACACGCCGGGGATGCCCCGCCGTTCCAGATCTGCGATGTCGTGCACACTGCACGACGTGCACGAACCTCAGTCGGCCAGTGCCTCGATGATGAGGTCGCACTTGGTCGCTATCTCGTGGCGGAGGTCGACCGGCGCCGGCTTCGTGTACGTCGGCTTGACGTAACGGATCACGTCGGCTGCGCCCCGCTCACGCAGTCCGGCTTCGAGTCGGTCGAGGAAGACGTCGCCTCGCGGCTTGGAGATGTCGAGCAGTCCGACGACCGCGTCGTCGAGCGAGGCGGGCCGGTCGAGGCGGGCGCGTTCGGCGACGGCTCGCTCCGAGGTCGGATCGAGGACGGTGCGGCTCATGCGATCTCCCGTGTCACTGGATCGGACCCTTCTTCACCGTTCACCCAACCACCGATGATGGCCGAGAACAACCCCGCACCACCGCCGGCGTGGCAGAGCAACAGGCCGCTCTCCCGGAACTTCGGGAGCTCCATGCCGGCGAACCCCTCGGGCAGGCCCTCGGTGATGCCGTCGGCACCGGCGATCAGCTCGTCGGAGTCGAGCATCAGCAACTCGGCGAGTCGACCCTCGAGGCGGGCGCGATCCCAGCCGTCGTCGGCCAACACCCGGCCGTGCTCGGGCGAGATCACCAACATGGCGTCGATCTTGATGCAGAGCTTCGGATGCCCGACCGACCGGAGGCATGCCGCGAACGTGCGGGCCAGTGACTCAGCGGTCCGCGACTTCTGGTCGATGATCGACTGCGGACCATGGCCGGCGAAGAGCGTGACCGCGTCGACCCCGGGTTCGATCCCGCGGGCGACCGACAGGGGCGAGAGGGGTGACCCTTCCTCCCGTTCGGGGAAGCACCAGCCCAGTTTGCCGGGCGAGCCCATGGTCGCTCGGTCGACGCCGCCCGGCTTGCCACCGCCGACGTTGCGGATCACGAGCTGGAGCGCTCGGCCGATGGTCGCGTTGGCTCGGTTGCCCTGGCCGAGTGCATTGACCCCGTCGTTCATGCCGATGCGCTGGCGAACGGGTCCGTTGACGACCACGATCGGCCCGGAGAAGAAGGTCGTGGCCAACAGTCCGTGCATGTTGAACTCGCTGGTGCACGCCGCCTCGAGTGCGGTCAGGACGACGGGCAGATACTCGGGCAGGCACCCGGCCATGACGGCGTTGACCGCGACCTTCTCCACGGTGCACTCGACGAGGTCGGGCGGCACGATCGTGACCACGTCGTCGGCCGAGCGCGTGGTTTCCTCCAGCATCCGCGCCACGCGGGCCTCGGTGGGCGGGATCACGGGGAGTCCGTCGCTCCACCCTCGGTCGTACATGGCCTCGAACTCGTCCTCGAGTTCGGCGAAGTCGACCCGACGGCTCCGGAGTCCGGACGAAGAGAACCGGGCCCGCAGTTCGTCGGCTCGCATGGGGTCGACCGACAGCGACCCACAGCCCGGCCGCCAGTCGGGGAGATCGCTGCCGAGCCCGCCCATGCCCGTGAACGACTCCCAGGCGGCGCGCTCCCAGCCGACGATCCGTTCGGTCTCGCGACCGTCGACGATCCGCAGCAGGGTCGGGACCGTCTCGATGTCCCAGTGGTACGAGATCGCGAGGTCGGTGTCGTCGCCCACGCCGGGCAGATCGGGGAAGGTGACGTCGTCCTGCGAGTACACCTGGAGTCCGTCACCGGCCATGGCCTGGAGGACGGGCTCGACCAGCACGCAGGTCGGGCAGTCCCGCTTGACGACGGCGACGATGCCGTCCGGCAACGGGGGACGGACGGTGGTCATGTCGCCAGGAAGTCGACGACGACCTGGTTGAACCGGTCGGGGTCCTCGAGTTGGAGGAAGTGGCCGACGCCGTCGAGCACCTCGACGCGTGATCGTTCGTGGGTCAGGAACGCGGCGCTCGGCTCGGCGAAGTCGACGCCGAGGCAACCGTCGTCGCGCCCGTGGAGGTAGAGCGCTGGGATCCTCACCGGACCCATGCCAGCGTTCTGGATGTCGTCATACTTCGGGTCGACGCCGACGCCGCCGATGGTGGCTCGGTAGTACCCGAGCGCCGCGCTGAGGTTGGTGTCGTCGGCCAGGGCCTGCTTGACCGCGCCGGCCGCTGCGCTCGAGACGTCGGCGTCGAGGCCGGGAGACCAGTCCTTCCAGAGCCCGTCGATGAAGGCCATGTCGTTCATCTGGACGACGGCCTCGGCCAGCGGGTGCTGGAAAAAGAACATGTAGAAGGACCGTTTGATCTGCTCGTAGTCGAACAGGATCCCGGCGGCCACGGCCGGGTGCGGCACGGCCGCAGCGACCATCGCTCGCCAACGGTCGGGCTCGTGGTTGACGGCGGGATACACCGCGGTCGCGCCCCAGTCGTGGCCGATGAGCACCGCGTCGCCGTCGCCGCCGAGCGCCTCGTGGAGCGCGTTGGCGTCCGTGGCGAGCGCGCCCTGCTGGTAACAGCCGTCGTCGGGGACGCTGGTCGGGGCGTAGCCACGCATCCACGGAGCGACGGCGCGGTAGCCGGCGTCGGCGAGCGCGGGGAGCAGGTGGCGCCAGCCGTGAGGACTGTCGGGGAACCCGTGGAGGCACAGTGCCAGGGGGCCCTCGCCCGTCTCGAGGTAGGTGAAGTCGAGCCCATTGGCCCGGATCTGATGCTGCGTCGGCTCCATGACTGGGACCGTAGCCCCACGTCGTGTCTAACCTCGCCGACCATGGCTCCAGGCGACGCGAACAAGACGAATCCCGGCAACTTCTTCGAGGACTTCCGGATCGGGCAGGTCATCGAGCACGCGACGCCGCGCACGGTCACCAGTGGCGACCGGGCCCTCTACGGGGCGCTGTACCCGACCCGCTTCGCACTGCCGTCGTCGGACGAGTTCGCTCGGGCGTGCGGCCTCGACCCGGCACCGGTCGAGGAACTGATCGGCTTCCACATCGCCTTCGGCAAGACGGTCCCCGACGTCTCCCTCAACGCCGTGGCCAACCTGGGCTACGCCGAGTGCCGTTTCCACCGCCCCGTCGTCGCCGGCGACACGTTGCGCTCGCGCTCGGAGGTCATCGGGCTCAAGGAGAACTCCAGCGGCAAGACCGGCGTCGTGTGGGTCCGCTCGACGGCGACCAACCAGCGCGACGAGGTCGCCATCGACTGGGCCCGCTGGGTGATGGTCCGCAAGGCGGACGTCGACGCGGCGGCCCCCGAGACGGTCGTCCCCGACCTGGCCGACGCGGTGGCCGCAGCCGACCTCGTCGTCCCCGACGGTCTCGACTTCTCCGGCTACGACTTCGCGGCCGCCGGTGAACCCCATCGTCTCGGCGACTACTCGGTCGGCGAGAAGATCGATCACGTCGACGGCGTCACGCTCGAGGAGGCCGAACACATGATGGCCACCCGTCTGTGGCAGAACACCGCCAAGGTGCACTTCAACACCGAGGCCCGTGACGACGGCAGTCGCCTCATCTACGGCGGCCACATCATCAGCCTCGCCCGAGCCCTGTCGTTCAACGGGCTCGCCAACGCACAACTCGTCGCCGCCATCAACGCCGGGGCGCACACGGCACCGGCCTTCGCCGGCGACACGGTCTACGCATGGTCCGAGGTGCTCGACGTCGCCGAGACGTCGGCGCCCGGGGTCGGGGCGTTGCGCCTCCGGCTGGTCGCGACCAAGGGACGGGACGAGTCGATGACCCTGCGGGGCGACGACGGCAAGTACCTCCCCCACGTCCTGCTCGATCTCGACATCTGGACGCTCTGCCCCCGCTGATGGTGTGACGCCTGTTACACGACCTTCCACGGCCGGCGACTCGGGGATACCCTGCCTTCACTGCAAACCAGGGGGACCTCGCACGTGAACGTCACCTTCTACGGTGTTCGCGGCTCCACTCCGTGTCCAGCGGAAGGGAACCGGCGCTATGGCGGCAACACCTCCTGCGTCGCGCTCGAAGCTCCAGGCCACGATCCCATCGTCCTCGACCTCGGCACCGGGCTGCGGGTGTACGGCCAGACGCTCCCGTGCGACGGTTCGTTCCGTGGGCATGCGCTCGTCACCCACGTGCACTGGGACCACGTCCAGGGGCTGCCGTTCTTCCTCCCGGTGCTGCAACCGGGCGTGTCGTTCGACGTCTACGGACCGCCGGTTCCCGACCAGTCGTTGGCCGACTGCTTCGAGACATTCCTCGCTCCGCCCTACTTCCCGGTGTCGGTCGAACAGCTCCCGGGCGTCATCACGTTCCACGACGTCGTCGACACGGACCTGGTCGTCGGCGACGCCAAGGTGAAGGTCCGCTCGGTGCCCCACACCGGACTGACCAACGGCTACCGCATCGAGCAGGACGGTGTCGTCGTGACCTACATCTCCGATCACCAGATGCCGGGCGACGACCCCACGTCCGTCGCTGACACCGTCCTCGAACTGTGCGACGGCGCCGACCTGTTGATCCACGACGCGCAGTACACCGACGCCGAGTTCGACGTGAAGCGCGACTGGGGGCACTGCACCGTGGGCTACGCGGTCCACGTCGCTGCCGAGGCCGGTGTCAAACGCCTCGCGCTCTTCCACCACGACCCGTCGCACGACGACGACATGGTCGACCGCCTGTTGTCGGGGGCGCGCGAGCTCGCCCGGGGTCGCGTCGACGAGGTCCTGGCCGCATCCGAGGGACTCACCGTCGTTCTGTAGCGACTGGAACCTGTTCTAGGGTCGCCGTCCATGAGCGCGATCGACCAAGCCACCTACCGACAGGTCCTCGGACACTTCCCGACCGGGGTGACGGTGGTCGCCGGCGTCGCCGACGGCCAGCCGGTCGGTCTCGCCGTCGGATCCTTCTTCTCGCTGTCGATCGAACCGCCGCTCGTCGGCTTCTGCGTCGGCAAGTCCTCCAACAGTTGGAAGGCCATGGAGCCCAGCGGCTCGTTCTGCATCAACGTCCTCGGGGCCGATCAGGAAGACGTCTGTCGCGTGTTCGCCACCAGCGGTGACGACAAGTTCGCCACCATCGGTTGGACGAAGACCGAGTCGGGTTCGCCGTTGATCAACGACGTGCTGGCCTGGATCGACTGCGACCTCGAGGCGGTGCACGACGGAGGCGACCACCACATCGTCGTCGGTCGGGTGCGGGGCATGGACGTCGGGCACGAGGGCGACCCGCTGGTCTTCTTCCGTGGTGGGTACGCCTCGCTCGCCTAGCGGGAAAGTCTTGAACCGCCGGTCAAGTGGGCCGGTAGGTTGGCCGTCATCGAGGGGACGGACACACGAGCTGGCTGGCGACTGATCGCCGAGACGCTCCGTCCACGACGAGCCGGTGTCATCGCCGGGGTCGTGGTCGGGCTCCTCTGGTCGTTGACGAAGGTCAGCATCGGCCTCCTCCTGCGCCAGGCCGTCGACAAGGGCATCGAGGCCGACGCGATGTCGCCGCTCCTGTTCTGGTCGGTGGCCATCGCCCTCGTGGGCTGCGTGTCGGGCGTCCTCACCGGCGTGCGCCGCTACCTCGCGTTCAAGGAGGCCCGGCTGGTCGAGAAGCGCCTCCGCGACCGACTGTTCGCACACGTCCAGCGTCTCCACTTCGCCTTCCACGACGAAGCCCAGGCCGGCGACCTGATGAGCCGCGGGAACACCGACCTCCAGCACCTCCAGAACTTCGTGGTGATGATCCCGCTGACGATCGCGAACCTGATGACCGTCGTCGGCGTGACGGCCATCCTCGTGGTGATCGACCCGTTCCTCGCCGTCCTGTCCCTCGCTGCCCTCCCGTTGATCAACCTGGTCGCCAAACGGTTCGGCTCCCGGTTGTTCCCCTCGGTCATGGGCATCCAGCGCGAGTCGGCGGCGCTCGCGACGGTGGTCGAGGAGTCGGTTGCCGGCGTTCGCGTCGTCAAGGGCTTCGGTGCCGAGGAAGTCGTGAAGACCCGCCTCGGCGGGGCGGCCGACGACGTCTACCGCGAGTCGATGGACGCGGCCCGGATCCGCGCCACCTATCTCCCCGCGCTCCAGTTGCTGCCCAACGTCGGCCTGATCACCGTGCTCGGCGTGGGCGGCCACCGGGTCGTCGACGGGTCCCTGTCGCTCGGCTCGCTCGTGGCGTTCAACTTCTACCTGATCCTGTTGATCTGGCCGCTGCGCATGCTCGGCATGATCATCGCCAACGGCCAACGTGCGTCTGCCGCGGCACAGCGTGTGGCGCAGGTGCTCTCCACCGATCCCGTCGTCGTCGACGCTCCCGGGGCCCGGGCACTCCCCGAGGGTCGAGGAGAGGTCCGGTTCGAACACGTCGACTTCGCCTATGGCGCGTCCGACGAGGCCGCAGACGGGGCGGCGCCGATCCCCGTGCTCGACGGTTTCGACCTCCACGTCGAGGCCGGCACGTCGGTGGCCCTCGTCGGCGCAACGGGCTGCGGCAAGTCGACGGTCGGTCGTCTGATCCCACGCTTCTACGACGTCGACGCCGGGCGCGTCTCGATCGACGGCCTCGACGTCACGCAGGCCAAGGTGAGCGACCTCCGCCGCTCGGTCGGCATCGTCTTCGAGGACACGTTCCTCTTCTCCGACTCGATCGCCGCCAACATCGCCTTCGCCGACCCGGAGGCCTCGCAGGAGGCGATCGAGCGTGCAGCCCGTCTGTCCGGCGCCCACGACTTCATCGTCGCCCTCGAGCACGGCTACGACTCGGTGATCGGCGAGCGGGGCTACTCGCTCTCGGGTGGTCAGCGTCAACGGATCGCCATCGCACGGGCCGTGCTCGCCGATCCACGGGTCCTCATCCTCGATGACGCGACCTCGTCGGTCGATCCCACGAAGGAACACGAGATCCGTGACGCCCTCGGCGTCGTGATGGAGGGTCGGACCACGATCGTCATCGCCCATCGATCGGCGACGATCGCGTTGGCGGACCGGGTGGTCCTGCTCGACGAGGGGCGGGTCGTCGCCGCCGGCACGCACGACGAGCTGCTCGCCACCAACGACCGCTATCGCGAGGTCCTCGCCGCGGCCGACGACCTCGCGGACGACGCCGAGGTGCCGGTCTGATGTGGATGGGCGCCGGCGTCGACGAGGAGGACAAGCTCGACCGCGACGCGGCCAAACAGATCCTCCGGCGGACCTATCGGATGCTGCGTCCGCACCGTCGGCGGATGATCGTCGCCGGCGTCCTCGCCGCGCTGTTCACGCTGGGGACGCTGGCCGGTCCGCTCCTGGTCCGCACCGGCATCGACGACGGGATCAAGGTCGGCGACCGCGGTGTCATCAACACGGTCGTGGTCGCCTACATCGTGATCGCGGTGCTCTCGTACTTCGTGTACCGAGCCCAGGTCGTCTCGATCTCGCGTATCGGTGAGGACTTCCTCAAGGACCTGCGCCTCCGCCTCTTCGAGCACCTCCAGAAGATGTCCATGCCGTTCTACGACCGCGAGAAGGCCGGCGTCGTCGTCTCGCGGATGACGTCCGACATCGACTCGTTGTCGGAACTGGTCCAGATGGGCCTGCTGATGTTCGTGTCGAACGGCTTGTTGCTCGTCGTGTCGGTGCTGGTCCTCGGGGCGGTGAGCCTGAAGCTCCTCCTGCTGTGCATGCTGGCGCTCCCGCCGGTGATCATCGCCAGCCGCAAGTTCCAGCGCGACTCGAACATCGCCTACCTCGACGTGCGCGACGGGATCGGCGCCACGCTCTCGCAGCTGCAGGAGGGCATCTCGGGTGTGCGGGTCGTGCAGGCCTTCGCCCGCGAAGACGTCGAGTCGTCCCGCTTCGAGCGTCGGAACCGACGCCTCTACGACGCCCACATGAAGTCGGTCAAGATCTCGGCCTGGTACCTGCCGATCATCGAGATCGCCGGGCTCGGCACCACTGCCGCGGCGGTCGGCATCGGTGGCTGGTGGGTCCACCAGGGCGACCTGACGATCGGCACGGTCACGTTCTTCGTGCTCACGCTGTCGAACCTGTTCGAGCCCATCCAACAGCTCAGCCAGCTGTTCAACATGGTGCAGTCGGCCGGCGCCGGCCTGAAGAAGGTCTACGAGCTCCTCGACACCGACGTCGACGTGCCCGAGCGGCCGGGCGCCGTCGATCTCCCGGCCCGTGGGTCGATCGAGGTCCGCGACGTGGCGTTCTCGTACCTCGACGGGACCGAGGTCCTCGCCGGAGTCGATCTGACCATCGCTGCCGGCGAACGGATCGCGCTCGTCGGTCCCACCGGAGCGGGCAAGTCGACGCTCGCCAAGCTGATCGCCCGCTTCTACGACCCGACCGCCGGGAGCATCTCGATCGGCGGCGTCGATCTCCGCGACGTCACCCTCGCGTCGCTCCGGCGGACGATGGCCGTCGTGCCCCAGGAGGGATTCCTCTTCAACGGGACGCTGATCGACAACATCCGCCTCGCCCGACCCGAGGCGTCGGACCAGGAGATCGCTGATGCCATGGCGAGCATCGGCATCCTCGACCGCTTCGCCGATCTTCCCGATGGCCTCCACACCGAGGTCCGCGAGCGGGGGAGTCGGTTCTCCGCCGGCGAGAAGCAACTCGTCTCGCTGGGCCGGGCCGCGCTCGCTGCACCTGAGATCCTCGTCCTCGACGAGGCGACCTCGTCGCTCGATCCGGGGACCGAGGCCGTGGTCGAGCAGGCCATGGAACGGCTGGCCGAAGGGCGGACCACCATCGTGATCGCCCACCGGCTCACGACTGCGGCACGGGCCGATCGGGTGGCGGTCGTCGCCGGCGGACGTCTGGCCGAGGTCGGCACGCACGACGAGTTGATCGCCAGCGGCGGTGCGTATGCAGCGTTGTTCGCGGCCTGGGCCGGCGGTCAGCCGGTCTGAGCAGAGTCGGCGTGGGTTCGGGGCCGTCGAATTAGTAAGCTGCCCATAGGAGAAATCCCTTTCCTGTACGCCATCCCTACGCCTGGAGGCCCCTGTGGCCGTCACTGATCTCGATCTCGGCAAGTACAAGCTCGGCTGGTCCGACGAAGAGGACTACGTCTTCAAGCCCAAGAAGGGGCTCAACGAGGACATCATCCGCGAGATGTCGTGGATGAAGGGCGAGCCGGACTGGATGATCAACCTCCGGATGAAGTCGTACGCCCACTTCCTCAAGCGGCCGATGCCGTCATGGGGTGGCGACATGTCGGAGATCTACTTCGACGACATCTTCTATTACATCAAGCCGACCGACCATCAGGTCGACGCCTGGGACGAACTCCCGGACTCGGTCAAGGACACCTACGAGAAGCTGGGCATCCCCGAGGCCGAGCGCAAGTACCTCGCCGGCGTCACCGCCCAGTACGAGTCCGAGGTCGTCTACCACAAGAACCGTGAGGACCTGGAGAAGCAGGGCGTCCTGTTCACGGACATGGACACCGCGCTCCGCGAGTACCCGGAACTGGTGAAGAAGTACTTCGGCAAGACGATTCCGCCGAACGACAACAAGTTCTCGGCCCTCAACACCTCGGTCTGGTCGGGTGGCTCGTTCATCTACGTCCCGCCGGGCGTCGAGGTCGAGATGCCGCTGCAGGCCTACTTCCGCATCAACGCGGAGAACATGGGCCAGTTCGAGCGGACGCTGATCATCGCCGACGAGGGCTCGAAGGTGCACTACATCGAGGGCTGCTCCGCCCCGACGTACACCACCGACTCGCTGCACTCGGCCGTGGTCGAGATCATCGTCAAGCCCCACGCCCGCGTGACCTACACGACCATCCAGAACTGGTCGAACAACGTCTTCAACCTGGTCACCAAGCGTGCCCGGGTCGAAGAGGGCGGCCACATGGAGTGGATCGACGGCAACATCGGTTCGCGCCTGACCATGAAGTACCCGGCCGTCTGGCTCGTGGGTCCCAAGGCCTCGGGCGAGGTGCTCTCCGTCGCCTACGCCGGCGCAGGCCAGCACCAGGACACGGGCGCCAAGATGGTGCACGCCGCTCCCGAGACCACGTCGAAGATCGTCTCCAAGTCGATCTCCAAGGACGGCGGTCGCACGTCGTACCGCGGGCTGATCCGGGTCGAGGACGACGCCTACGGCTGCAAGAGCCACGTGCAGTGCGACGCCCTGATCCTCGACGACGAGTCGGTGAGCGACACCTACCCCTACATGGAGGTCGGTGCCCGCGACGCCAACGTCGGTCACGAGGCCACGGTCTCCAAGGTCGCCGACGAGCAGCTCTTCTACCTGCGCTCGCGTGGGCTCACCGAGGAGCAGGCCATGGGCATGATCGTGAACGGCTTCATCGAGCCCGTCACCCGCACACTCCCCATGGAGTACGCGGTCGAGTGGTCCCGCCTCATCGAGCTCCAGATGGAGGGCTCGGTCGGCTAGTCCCTTCGCCGGCCCCGGCCGGCGGCCCCCCCCACGCGCCCACCCACCACCGATGTGCGCAACGTGCCGATCGGCACGTTGCACCACGAAAACGACGCGGTACGTACCGATCGGCACGTACCGAACACCGGGGGTGGGCGCTCTCGGTGAAGGGCTCGGGTCGCTCAGTGTTCGATGCGCCGGTGTTCCACGACCAGGGTCGTGAGGATCACCACGTCCACGAGCACGAGCAACACGACGCCGTCGACTGCGCCCGATGCTGCGGCGAGCGCCGCGATGACCACGCCGGCGACGAGTCGTTCCTTGGCGACGGCCTGGAAGGCCCGCCAGACGCCAGCGGCGACGCCGGCGATGATGAGTGACAGCCCGCCGACGAGCATCACGCGGAAGTTGGCGGCCAACTCGTGGTCGGGATGGAGCGTGATCTCCTCGAGCGCTGCGGCCGACAGGATCACGCCGGCGACGATCGGCGCGTGGAACCAGGTGTAGACGTCTCGCACGTAGCGGCTGAGGTCCCGGCCGGAGAGCGACCCGGCGTGATGTTCGAGGCCCGGCCCTGGTCGGTCGAAGTAGCCCCACCACAGCAGCCCGGCGAACGCCCCCGACGCGACCAGCGCGATGACGGTCGTGGCTCCGAGACCCTCGCCGGCCTCGAGCGCAGCGACCACCGGGATGCCGATGGCGACGATGACCTCGCCCAGGGCGATGATGATGATGAGACCGTGGCGCTCGGCGAAATGTCCCGGCCGGATCACCCAGTCGCCGCGTCCGGCCATGCCCATCGCGAAGAGCACCACGGCGAGCGATGCCAGCCACGCCACGGTCCGTGGACCCTGGTCGAGAGACGAGCCCACGAGGAGGAGCAGCAGCGCGATCACGTTGATCGACACCCACTGGGCCAATGACGACCGTTCGCTGGCCTCCATGTCGTCGCCGAGCGCCATCGTGGCCATGCCGATCAGCGTGATCACGCCCAGGCAGACGGCGAAGACCGGTCCACCGTCCTCGTAGGCCGTGGACACCGAGGCAGCCATCGGCACGCTGACCGCGGTCGCGACCAGGAACAACGCCCGGACACGGCGGTCGTTGCCCGACACCGCGTTGGCCGACCACGTGAACTGCGACCAGGGGAGCCACAGCAGGCCGAACAGCAGCGCCGACCGGCCGACACCGGCCCAGTCGGCGTGGTGCACGAGGTTTCCCACCAGTTGGGAGAACGCATAGACGAACGCCAGGTCGAAGAACAGCTCGACCGGATCGGCCGTGAAGTCTTGGGTACGTTCCGGAACAGCAATTCCCCGCATGGCGGGAGCGTAGAGCGATCAGTCGAGGGTGGTGACCGATGCGGTGGCGTCGTCGACGGCGCCGGGGGAGTAGCGCATGGGCGCGAGCTGAACGGCAGCCCATCGGTCGAGCTGGTCGGCGTGGTGCGGACTCGTCGGGTCGCCATGCACACCGTGGGGCACGATCCACCCCGATCGATCCCAGTCCGACAGGTCGAAGACGTAGCGCGCCACAGGACTCGTGACCGATCGCATCGACGGGGGGATCGTCCCTGCCGCCCAGATGCTCTCGTTGTCGCCGCCGAGCTCGACCGAATCGGGCCGATCCAACGAGGCCGCGAGGTCGGGACGCAACGCCGCGAGTGGATGATGGAATCCGGCGGTGTGGAGTGCTCCCCACCGCCATCGAGACGGGTCGGTGCCGAGTTGTTGGGTGAGGGCATGGACCGCGGAACGGAACGCCTCGGCCATCATCTCGTCGGGGACCAGGTCGTGGTCGTCGATCAGGAAGCCGATGCGCAGATGGACCACGCGCATCGCCTGACCGAGCGTGTAGCCGAATCCGTCGACCACGGGCGCCCGGTGGAGGCCGAGGTCCGCGGACAACAACCGGACGAGCTCGGCTCGGGTCGCTGCGTAGACGACCGCGGCGCTGGAGGAGGCATCCATGTGGTGATCCCACGACGTCACCTGTGCGTGGGCGGCGCGCTCCGCCGAGGACCGGACGGTGAGGGAGGCGATCCGACGAGCGAACGAGGCCGCCACCGCCGAGTGGGTGTCGCCGAGCACCTCGAGGGCGTCTTCGGTCGACCACGCGTCGCCGTGCGAGAGCAGTTCGGTCAGTCGATCGGAGCGTGCCGGGTGCGCCCAGTCGTGCGAGACGTAGGGGCCGTCGCCGATCGGGTTGTTGGCAGTGAGCAGCACGCCGGTCGACGGGTTGCGGATCCGTGTGAGGTCGACGTCGTCCACGAATGAGGTCCAGGCGTTGGCGCCGTCGACGATGGTCCAGCCGTTCGCGTGCGGGCGGACGGCGAGCCGACCGCGGAAGCGGTAGGCGATGTCACCGGCCCGATCGGCGATCAGCACGTTGTTGCAGGGGATGACCCATCGGGAGAACGCGGCGTCGAGATCGTCGGCCGAGCGAGCGAGCATCTGGGGCAGCAGGCAGTCGTAGGTGGTGTCGGGCGCCGCCGTGGCCGTCCATCGCATCGCCACGCCGACCCCCGCGTCCGGGCCGCCGGCGACGACCGGTCCATTCGCCGTCTCGAGACACTCGACGGTCTCGGCGTGTGCCCCCGCGACCTGGATCGTCTCGATCCGGCGAGCGACCACGGGGTCGTCGTCGCCGAAGTGTTCGAGGAACAAGTCCTGGTCGTCGGCCATGCCGTGGGTGATGCTCCACGCGACGTCGGCGTTGTGGCCGAAGTGGGGGAAGCCGGGGACGCCGGGGAATGACAGGCCGATCACGTCGGCGCCGCCGTCGCCGGCATCGGGCCACGTCACGTGGTTCTGCCAGTAGACGTTGGGCAGGTCGATCGCCCGATGTGGGTCGCCCGCCATGATCGGCATCCCGGTGGCCGTCCGGGACCCCGAGAGCACGAAGTTGTTCGATGCTGCGCCACCGGTCCCGAGCGTCTCGAGGTCGGCGAGCACCTGTGACGTCTCGGCCACGGCGGCGTCGATGTCCATGGTGACGACCTCGTCGACGACCCCAGGGTCGATGTGGACGCCGGGGACCGACGGCCAGAGTCGCGCCGCCATCGCCGGTCCGACGACCGAAGCCACGGCGGAGCGCCACAGCTTCACCTCGGCCGTACCCATCCACAGGTGACGAACCTTGAACACCGCGATGCTGTGCCAGGGCTCCCACGGTGCCGGCGGGGGCGCATCGAGGAGGCCGAACTCCGGCGGCAACGCCGGCAGCGTGGCGAGGGCGTCGTTCACGCCGCGGGCGTACGCAGCGAACATCGCCTGCGTCCGTTCGGAGAGCAGGGCGTGGTCTGCTTCCGCAGCACGGGCGAGGCCGAGACGGAGGTGATAGCGGTCGGCGGCGAGGGCGGACGGGCCGATCACCTCGGAGAGGCGTCCGAGTGCCTTGCGGCGGTCGAACTCCATCTGCCACAGACGGTCCTCGGTGGCGGCGAAGCCCTGGCCACGGAACGCCTCGGTTTCGTCGTCGGCGCGGATGTGCGCGATGCCGTCGGTGTCTCGGATGATCGTCGTCGCCACGACCACAGCATGACGCGTCAGGATCCGCGAGGGTCGGTGGCACAATGGCCCCATGCCGATGCGGCAGGACTGCAAGTACTTCGAATCCCGGAGCTATCCCAACGGTGACACCGTTCGGAAGTGCGATCTCGATCTCGCACCCGAGGCGCCGTGGCGCTGCCCGGCCGACTGTCCTGCCTATGCCCGCCGATCTGTCGACGTGAACTGGAAGCACGGAACGCTCGTCACACCTGCCACCCCCGACGAACCGGTGAGCCTCGCCGACGACGACGGGTCGATCGCCGCTCTGCTCGACGCCGCGGAGGACATCGTGAACGCCGCCGGTCCGGACATGATGGCCGAGGTCGAGCGAGAACGTGAGCGAGCCTCGCTTCCCCGTTGGAAACGGGTCTTCAAGCGACGCCGGAAGGGCAACGACTAGCCGAAATCCCGTCGCCGGCTCACAGCCGGTGTGAGCCAGCGACGGGATTTTCATGGTTGTGTCGGGCTTGGGGAGATCGGCGCGCACGCCGGTAGAGTCAGGGGTTCCGGGGGCCAGAAACTGGCCCCGTTTCCGCGAAGAAGGCAAGGTTCGTCCCGCCCGATGAGCACCGAATTCACCATCGACGCTGCTGGCGCCGTCCCCGGCCCCGCCTGGCAGACCGAACGCCGTCGCGCCGCGGCCGAGCGCTTCGCGGACTCGGCACTGCCGACCGCCGAAGAAGAGGTCTGGCGCTACAGCCGTATCGGCGACCTCGACCTCTCGGCGTTCCGGCCAACCGACGGCTCCGTCACCGACCTCGACCCGACGGTCGACGAGTTGATCGCACTGGCATCGCCCGGTGCGCTCGTGGTCGTGACCATCGACGGTCGGGTCGTCCACCAGCGAGCCGGCGACGGCGCAGCTGCCGTCGTCGAACCCGACGAGGCAGCTTCGTCACTCGGCGCAGCGCTCGACGGTGCCGACGACGCACTCACGGCCCTCCACGACGCCTTCGCCACGCCGCTCGAGATCACGGTTCCCGAGGGTGCCTCGGGTGGCGACGTCGTCGTCATCCACCAGTACCGCTCCGAGGGGGTCGCCAGCTTCCCCCGTCTGGTCGTCCATGCGAAGCAGAACGCCGACGTCTCGGTGGTCGAGGTGTTCACCAGCCCGGACGGCACGCGCAACCTCGCCATCCCGGTCACCGAACTCCTGGTCGACCGCGACGCCACGCTGCGTCATGCCTCGGTCCAGGTCCTCGGCGACCTCGCATGGCAGATCGCCCGTGTGTCATCGACCGTCGGTCAGAACGGCACGCTCACGTCCGGGTCCGCGGCCTTCGGCGGCGACTACAGCCGTCTGCGGGCCGACACGGTCCTCGCCGGCCGAGGTGCACACGGCGACCTGTTCGCCGGGTACTTCGGAACCGGGAGCCAGTTGCTCGACTTCCGCACGTTCCAGGACCACGTCGCCCCGGACACGACCTCCAATCTCCTGTTCAAGGGAGCGTTGGGGGAGAAGGGCGCATCGGTCTACACCGGCCTCATCAAGATCCGTCCCGATGCACGCGGCTCGCAGGCGTTCCAGACCAATCGGAACGTCAAGTTGTCCGACGACGCGTGGGCCGAGTCGGTCCCCAACCTCGAGATCGAGAACAACGAGGTGCAGTGCTCGCACGCGTCGACCGTCGGTCCGGTCGATGCCGAGCAACGCTTCTATCTCGAGAGCCGTGGCGTGCCCACGGGCCGAGCGGAGCGACTGATCGTGAAGGGCGTGTTCGACGAGGTCGTCGAAGCGCTCCCGCTGGCCGGATTCGAGCCGATGGTGCGCGAGCACCTCGACGCCGACCTGGAGAAGACCCTGCCGTGAGCACCCGAATCTGTTCCGTGAGCGACATCGAGCCCGACTCGGCGATCCGGGTCGACATCGATGGCCATCGTCTGGCCGTCGTCCGCTGCGGCGACGACGTCTACGTCATCGGCGACCGGTGCACGCATGCCGACATCTCGTTGTCCGAGGGTGAGGTCGACTGCGCCGACGGCACGATCGAGTGCTGGAAGCACGGCAGTGCGTTCCGCCTCGACGACGGCGAGCCCGAGACCCTGCCGGCGACACGACCGGTTCCGACCTACGCCGTGACCGTCGACGACAGCGGCGACGTCTTCGTGGAGTTGGGCGCATGAGCGAACTCGAGATCAAGGGCCTGGCGGCGACCGTCGCCGGCAAGGAGATCCTCAACGGCGTCGACCTGACGATCCGTAGCGGCGAGGTCCATGCCGTCATGGGCCCGAACGGTGCCGGCAAGTCGACGCTGTCGTACGTGTTGGCCGGCCATCCGGCGTTCACCGTCACCGGCGGCTCGGTCACCCTCGACGGGGTCGACCTCCTCGCCATGGCGGCGTGGGAGCGGGCCCGGGCCGGGTTGTTCCTGGCGATGCAGTACCCGACCGAGGTCCCCGGCGTCCGTCTGGACGAGATGCTCCGTGAGGCAGCCATCGCCGCCGGCCGTGACGTCGAGGCGGTCGCCGATCTGTTGGTGGCGGAGGCCGAGCGCATCGGTTTCGACGCCAAGTTCCTCGAGCGACCGCTGAACGTCGACCTCTCCGGTGGCGAGAAGAAGCGCAACGAGACGCTCCAGTTGGCGACGCTCCAGCCGAAGTTCGCGATCCTCGACGAGATCGACTCTGGTCTCGACATCGATGCGCTCCGTGATGTCAGCCGACGGATCGAAGCGATGAGCGAGCAGGGACTGGGCGTTCTCGCGATCACGCACTACCAGCGTCTGCTGGAAGAACTCCGGCCCGATCACGTGCACGTGCTCGCGCAGGGACGAATCCAGCGTTCGGGCGGGCCAGAACTGGTCGAAGAGCTCGAAAACGAGGGATATGGCGCGTTCGGGACGGCCCAGAACTGACCAACCGGTCATCCCGGCCATGTCTGCAATCGTTGATTTTGCGTCGTACAGTGGTGGCACTTCCGACTACGGAAGCCGGCGAGATCGACGGGAGAGCACCTCAGCTGAGGGTCGCTACGCGTGCCTGAGGACAACGACACCGACCCCGTAGAGGGGACCTCCATCGCCGAGGCGATCGAACAGGGCATCGTGCGAGCCGTGTTCCAGCCGGTCGTGGACCTCGTGTCGGAACGCGCCATCGGTTGGGAGGCCTTCGCACGGGTCGGAGACTCCGAGGTCGGCTTCGACCAGTGGTTGCAGACCGCCACGGACGCCGACCTCGGTGCCGAGTTCCAGTTCTCCGCCCTGCGTGCCATCGCTGCCCAGGGAGTACCGCCCGACGACGGCATCCTGTTCGTGAACGTGAGCGCCGAGCTGCTGCACGACCCGCGCTTCCTCGACGAGTGCACCAACCTGGGACCGCGGCTCGCAGTCGACGTCCGGGGTGCAGAGATCGACGCCCTGACCGGGCTCGACCGTGACCTCGACTCGCTGGCCGCCGCGGGGATCCACCTGTCGATCGACGACACGACGGCAGCGAGCCTGTCGATGATCGCCGAGGTCCGGCCGTCCTTCGTGAAGATCGACCCCTCGGTGGTCCGCGACGTCGTCGGAAACCCCGTCTCACGCTCGATCATCCGGGCGTACCTGGCGTTCGCCGAGTCCGAGGACATCCACATCATCGCCGAAGGGGTCGAGCGCCTCGATCAACTCGAGGTGCTCCGCGACCTCGGTATCCGCTTCGCTCAGGGCTACCTGTTCGGCCTGCCGTCCGACACGTGGAGCCGGCCGTCGACCCGCCGGGTGCGTCCGCCGGCGATCTTCGATGATCGACGTGACATCAACGAGCGGTTCGAGATGGCGTCCGACCTCCACGCGGTCGCCGAGATCGCGTGTGCGGACCTGGCCGTGCGTGGCGTGATGCCGTCGGTCTACGTCGAACGTGAGGGCGTCCTGCGCTGCATCGCCCAGATGGGCTACTGGCAGGTCCTCGACGGCATCCCGGTCCTCGACTCGGTGATGGCGCGAGCCTTCCGGACGGGGCAGAGCATGCTCATCGTGCCCGACGACGTCGAGAGCTTCATCGCCGCGGCCCCGGGCATCGTCGCCGAACTCGCCGTTCCCCTCCGCGTCGGACGACGGATGATCGGCGTCCTCAACGTCGAGTCGACCGAGGAGTTCGACGACGTCCTCGTCGCCGAGGTCGAGTTGGTCGCGCTCGCCATGGAACAACGGCTCGAGGTGGTCGGGGCGAAGCTGGAACAGTCCGCGCTCCACCGTCTCGCCCAGGCCAACGTCGAACTCTCGTCACTCAACGACATCTCGCAGATCGAACATGCCTGCGCCCGCCTCGCCTGTGAGATCTCCGGGTTGTCGTCGGCGGTGCTGACCATGACCGACGACCGCGGCGTCCATGTCGTCAAGACGGTCCAGGGCCCGCTGTCCGCCGAGCTGAGCAGCCTTCCGGCTCACGTGCTCATCACGCTCCGAGCGGATCTCGAGCGGGTGTCGAGCTGTCTGACCAGCGGCGACAACGACGGCCTCACCTCGGTCGCGATGGACAGCCTGCGGGCCGCGGGGGCATCGTCGATCGCCGCATTCCCCATCCGCACCACGGAGACCGGTGAGGGTCTGCTGATCGTCGCCGATCATGCCCCGGTGGGTCTCGACCTCGAGGAACGCGAAGCGATGGAGATGCTGGCTCGCGAAGTCGGCCGATCGCTCGACATGGCTCGGGTGATGGCCGACCTGCGCGACCGGGCGACACGCGATCCGCTCACCGGTCTCGGCAACCTGTCATCGTTCCAGGAGGCGCTGACGGCCCTGGGCGGACGCCGTCGCGGTCGGTGGGCCGTGGCGATGGCCGACGTCGACGGGTTCAAGTCGATCAACGACAACCACGGACACCTCACCGGTGACCAGACCCTGCGCGACCTGGCCGCGGTCATGAACACCGTCCTCCGTTCGGAAGACCGCATGTACCGCGTCGGCGGCGATGAGTTCGCCGCCATCCTCCACGACGTCGACGAGGAGGGAGCCGCCGAGGTCGGCCGCCGGATCTGCGAGGCCGCTGCATCGGTGATGAGCGACTTCGGCGCGGCCTTGTCGATGGGCATCGCGCTCCCGGTCGTGGGCGAGTCACCGACCGACTTCCTCGACCGCGCCGACAAGATGCTCTACCTGGTCAAGTCCGAGGCCCCGGGCACGTCGCGGGTGGCCCCGCCGCCCGAGCCGTAGACCGTCGAGGGCGTCGCCCGGCTCAGAGCCGATGTGGCCGATCGACCCGGTCTCGTCGGAAGCGTCCGATGCCGCGTCCGGTGTCGCTCGGTTGGTCGACGATCGCCGGTGTGTCCACCGCGAGTGCGCCCAGCAGCCGCGGTGGGCGGACCGGAGCGCCTCCGAAGTACCAGAGCGCGCCTCCCAGGAGGAGGAGCGTGAGCACGGCGATGATCCGACCGGCGCGACTCTCGACGAACGGTTCGAGGATCTGCGCGATCGGTTCGGGCAGTGGCGAGGCGAACTCGGCGTCGCCGGCGTCGTCGTCGGGCACGATCCCGCTCCCGTCGGACGAGAACGTCGGCGAGTCCGACCCGAACGAGCTCACCGGGTCGAACGGCACGAGCGGCTCGGGAAGGTTGCCGAAGTCGATCTCGGGGAGCTCGGCGACCGGTGGCGGGAGTTCCTGTCCCTGACTCACGTCCATGCTGTCGTCGCCGGGCGGTTGGAAGTAGACGCTGAAGACGTCGCCCGTGCTCGGGTCGGGAAGGATCACGATGTCGAGGACCCGTTCCCCGAAGGGGAGGAACCCCTGGGGGATGGTGAACGCCACTGACGTCGCGTCTGCCGACAGTCGACCCGTCATCGCGAGCCGATCGCAGTCGTGGGCGGGCCGATCTCCCCATGCCCCCTCGGGGCCGGGTGCGAACGTGCTGAGCGCCGGGCAGGCGACCATCCGGCCGACGGTCGTCGAACCGGGAGCGAACTGGAGTGTCAGTTCGCCGGCACCGATGTCTCCGCGATACCGGATCGCGGAGATCGCCACCGGGCCCGAGGGATCGTTCGCCACCCAGAGCCCGCCGTCGGGAACGGTCGGGTTCGGGGTGCCCGGGCCGGGGTCGTTCGGGATGGTGACCGGTGGCTCGGGCACCGTGGGGACCGGGACCGGGAGTGGGGGCGTGGTCACCGGGCCGCCACCGGGAACGGTCGTGTCGACCGGCAGCGTCGGGTCCGTCGGGACCTCCTGCGTCGGCGTGAACGGCACGGCGCGCGCTCCGGACTGGCCCTCGACGTCACCGGTGAGGGGGAGCCGTCGACTCCACCAGCCCGTGGCCTGCGGACCCTCGGCCCCCGAGGTCACCGGCATCAGCCCGACGGTCAACGCGGCGAGGGCGAAGACGAGCGCCAGGAGCCGTGCGATGCGGCGGCGAGTCATCGTTCGCTCTCGCGTCCGGGAGCGACCAGCGGCTCACGGCGGCGGCGCTGTCCGTCGTCCTCCGGTGGTGGTGGCGTGGCCCGGTCGAGATGTTCCGCCGGGGTGACGAGCGTCTCGTCGTCGGGGCGGCCTCCGGAGCGGTTGATGATGTCGAGGTCGCCACCGAGGTAGGCGTCGACGACACGCTTGTTGCTCAAGACGGTTTCGGCATCGCCCTGCACCACGACCTCACCGAGTTCCAGCGCGATGATCTCGTCCGAGACGCTGGTGATCAGCGGCATGTCGTGCTCGATGACCAACACGGCGCACTTGGCCTCCCGCTGGATGCGCTTGATGAGCGGTCCGAGGGCCTCCGTCTCCTTCTGGGCGATACCCGACGACGGCTCGTCGAGGAGCAGGACCGTCGGATCGTGGGCGATGGCCATGGCCAGGTCGACGATGCGTCGCGAACCGGTCGACAGTTCGGACACGAACTTGTTGCGGTAGTCGCCGAGGTTCATCAACTCGATCAGGTCGTCGACCGTGTACCGGACGTCCATCTCGGAATCGAAGACCGCGGGGAGACCGAGGAGCGGAGACAGGTGGTCGCGGACCTCGATGTGACGTTCGAGGCCGAGGGCGATGTTCTCCGAGACGGTGAGCGACGAGAAGATGCGGGCGTCCTGGAAGGACCGGCCGAGACCGTGCGCCGCCCGCTTCTCGGGCGCCCAGTTCGTGACGTCCTGGCCACGGAAGACGACCCGTCCACCATCGAGCTTCAAGAAGCCGGAGATCTCGTCGAAGATCGTGGTCTTGCCCGCGCCGTTCGGCCCGATGAGGCCGATGATCTGCCCGGGCATCAAGTCGAACGACACGTCGTTCGTCGCGGTGATGCCACCGAAGCGCTTCTGCAGGCCATGGACCGACAGGACGGGCTGGCCCGGGTCGACGCCGGCCTTGTCGGACACGGCGGCGGCGAGAGCGTCGGCGGCGCGCTGGTCCTGGGCCGGGGTCGCCGCTCCGTTCTCGGACGCCTTCCCGCCCGTGCCCTCGAGGAAGACCGAGCGGAGGATGTCGCCCCGCTCGAGCAACTCCTCGGTCTTGCCGTCGAAGCGGACCTCGCCCTTCTCCATGAAGAACGCACGAGTGGCGATGGTCAAGGCGACGTTGATCGACTGCTCGACGAGGATGATGGTCGTGCCCTCGGCATGGATCTCGCGCACCATGCGGAGCAGTTGCTCGACGATGGTGGGGGCGAGACCGAGCGAGAGCTCGTCGATGACCAGGAGCTTGGGCTTGGCGACGAAGGCCATGCCCACTGCGAGCTGTTGCTGCTCGCCACCGGAGAGGTTGCCGGCGAGCTGGTTCCAGCGTTCCTGGAGGCGGGGAAACTCCTCGAGCACCTTGGCCTGGCGCGCCTTGCTCTCCTTCGGGTCCTGGTCGCCGTAGAGCCACGATCCGCACTCGAAGTGTTCGGCGACGGTGAGGGTGGGGAACACGGCCTTGCCGCCGGGAACGACGACGATGCCCATGCCTGAGGTGGCGACCGCGTCGGCGTAGGTGATGTCCTCGCCGTCGAAGATGATCTGTCCGCCGCAGGGCGGGGCGAGGCCGGAGATCGCCTTGAGGATCGTCGACTTGCCGGCACCGTTGGTGCCGAGCAGTGCGATGATCTCGCCTTCGTAGACGTCCATGTCGACACCGAAGAGGATCTGGACCGTGCCGTACTTGAGGTCGACGTCGCGGCAGCGCAGGATCGGGGTTCCCTCGCCCTTCGCGAACTCCTGTGCCGCGGCCAGCGACTTGGCTGCGTTGTCAGCGTCTCCCTGGATGAAGCGTTGCGTCGAGATGCCGATGGCGCCGGCGACCGCGGTGATGAGCGCCATGGCGATGGTCAGGCCGCGGTAGTTGCCCTCCTCGCCACCGAAGGCGCCGAACACGACGACGTAGGCGAGGCCGCCGGCGCCGTAGATCATGACGCCGAAGGCGTAGGCCTGCGAGCGGAGACGAGGCGGCGCCACGGTGCCCAGGAGCGAGAAGTACGAGGGCTGCCAACCGCCGTTGCCGATGGCGATGACGAACGCACCGACCAGGGCGACGGCCGAGACCGGAGCGGCGGCGAGGATGACCATGCCCAGCGCGAACGGGCTGAAGGCGGCGCCGACGATGAAGCCGAGTCGGGGGAGATTGCCCTTGCGGACCTCGTTCGCCGCGAGTCGCGAACCGGCCACCAGGCCGGTGACGGTTCCCGCACCCAGGACGAACTGGACCCAACCGCGAGCTGCGGGACCGAAGTCGAAGACGTTCTCGAAGTAGAGGCTGATCAGGGTCGAGAGTTGGATCGTCCCGATCCCGAAGAAGAACGCGCCCCAGTAGAACCGCTTGAGGGTCGGGATCGCGAAGAGCTGCTTCCGGGCCTCGGCGAAGCCGATCGGTGCCTTGTCGGCCTGCGACGCGGCGAGTTCGGCGTCGACCGACTCTCCACGGTTCGGTTCGCGGAGGCGGAACGCCCCGAGCAGCGCGAAGCCGGTGGGGATCGCGAGCACGAAGAACGCGGCCTCCCAGGAGACAGCACCGGCGATGACGCCGGCGATCGGCCCGGCGATCGGGGCAGCCGCGTTGGCGAGCCGATGCGCGCCGTAGACCTGCGGGTGGGCCTTGCTGGGGTAGTAGTCACTGAGCAGTGAGGGGTGGACGACCTCGTTGGTGATCCGACCGACGCCGGAGAGGAAGCGGACCAGGTAGAGCAGCGGCACCGCCCACACCAGGCCGGTGGCCACGGCGGCGATGCCCCAGAGGAAGCCTGCGGCCACGGAGATCCGTACCCGGTTGGTCCGGTCGGCCAGGATCCCGAGCGGTAGCGCGGCCAGGAGGGCGAAGACCGAGGTGACCGCGGCGACGGCAGTGATGCCGGTGTCGGACAACCCGAATGCGTTGCGGATCTCGGGGGTCAGCGCGGCGAACGCGATGCGGTCGAACTCGTCGACGAAGTTGAGGGTGAACAGGAGGCCGAGTGGCACCAGCGAGTAGCCGGCCGTGGCCTTGCGCAGGCCACGGATGTCGAGGCCCTCGTCCTCGACCTCGATGTGCAGGTCTCTCTCGACGGCGGCGTCGGTCATGATCGGGCCTCCTCGACCGGGTCGATCACCCAGATCTCGTCGTCGTGCTGTGGTCGGAAGTGCGCATGGTCGAGCGCTCCCTGCGGGCTGAATGCGGCATTGCAGACCGGGCACACGAGGACCTGGGCATGGTCGATCTCCTCGGCGTGCTGCTCGGCACGCGTGATGATCGAGTCGTGGCTGTCGTCGTCGAGGTCTTCGACCCGGAGCACGTCGGCGATGAGCGACGGCACGACCAGGCCGTGCTTGCCGGCCAGGTGGCGGAGGTAGCGGTCGCGCAGGGCGAAGAAACCCTCGGCCAGCCCACCGGGGAGGAAGAGGAGCACCACCAGCAGACCCGGTCCGGTCACGAGCAACGAGAGCCCATCGAGTGCTTCCTCGCCGAACAGGCTGATGCCCTTCACGATCACGACGCCGGCGATGGCTCCGCCGAGCGAGGTGAGACCGCCGATCACGGTGGCGACGAAGACGTCGATCGAGTTGGCGATGCCGTAGTCCTCGGAGTTCACGTTGAGGAGGAGGTAGTAGAAGAGCGCTCCGGCGATCGAGGCCATCGCACCCGACACCGCGAAGGCGGCGAGACGGGTGCGGATGATGCTGATCGAGTAGCTCTGCGCCGCCCGCTCGTTGTCCCGTGATGCGATGAGGAGGCGGCCGCCGTGGTTGCGTCGGTAGCTCGATGCGGCCAGGAACATCATGACCAGCAGGACACAGCAGAAGTAGTAGAACCCGCGGTCTCCCGAGAAGAACCCGTTCGGGGCCTCGAGTCGGTAGTCGACGCGGCCCCACAGCACCGGTCGTTCCGGCACGAGGACGTCGCCCGAGGGGAGGATGGCGCGGCCGACCCGGTACTTGTCGTTCTTGTCGACGAACAGATAGCCGGCGGCGGCTGCTGCCAGCGCCAACGACGTGACCGCCAGGAGCAGACCCTGGACCCGCAGGGCGGGGAGACCGACGAGCACGGCAACGACCGCGCCAGCGATGGCAGCGGCGCCGAGCGTGAGCCAGAAATCCCAGCCGTGGTCGACGAAGAGCTTCGCAGCGGTGACCGCACCGACGCCCACGAACGCGAACTGTCCGAGCGAGATCTGCCCGGCCCAGCCCGTGAGGACCACCAGCGAGAGACCCACCATCGCGAAGATCGGGAGGAACGTGAGTCGGGTGAGGTCGGCGTCGCCGACGACGAACGGGGCGCCGACGAAGACGGCGGTGAGCGCCACCAGCAAGATGATCTTGGCGATGCGGACCTCTTTGAGGTGGCGCATCTCGGGCGGCACGGGACGGAATTCCTGGAGCGCCTTGAACGACGACACACCGGTGTCCTTGGCCCGGGCACCGCCACCCTTCTGGAAGATCAGAGCGACGAGGATGAAGACCAGCATCACGGCGGTCGAGATCGACGATTCGCCCACGTTCTGCACGGTGGCGAAGTCGACGATGCCGATCGCCACACCGGCGAGCACCGCGGTTGGAATCGACTCCATCTTGGCGACCACGGCAGCGGCCAGGGCGAACAGGAGCGTGCCGTAGCCGAGTGATCCGTCGAGCGGGATCGAGGTGACCGAGGCCTGGAAGAAGATCACGGTTGCACCGAAGAGACCGGCGATGCCCCAGGCCACCGTCTGGACACGCTTGACCGGGATGCCGAGGAGCCCGGCGCGGTCGGCGTTCTCGGCCGACGCCCGCAGTGCGATGCCGAGTTTGGAGCGCTTGAAGAACAACTGGAGGCCGAGGGCGCAGCCGACCACGGCGAGGAGGGCCGCGATGTTGTTGCCCGTGCCGTAGAGGACGTCGGCGCTGTTGGTGATCCGCAGGCCGCCGAAGGGGGTCTTGTCGGAGAAGTTGCCCGGAGGGAGTCCGTCGATGCCGAGCCACTTGGGGACGTAGAGGTTGATGAACGCGAGGATCTGCGCGATGCCGATGGTCGCGACGGTCACGATCAGCCGGGGTGAGTCGCGGAACCGGCGGACGATGAGGATGTCGGTCAGCGCGCCGAACAGCACACCACCGAGCAGCGCCATGGGGAGCGCCACGATCCACGGGACGCCCTTGGTCAGGACCAGGAGGACGGCGAAGACCGCGGGGACCGCGCCGATCGCGGCCACGGCGAAGTTGATGATCTTGTTGGTCCGGTAGATGAGGATCAATCCCACGGCGAGCAGTCCGTACAGCGTCCCCTGGGAACCACCGTTGGTGATCGTGGGGAGGCTGTTGAGAACGCCGTCCCAGGCGCCGGACATGCCCTCACCCGCCGGGGTGAAGTCGGTCCACCCGTCGCCGGAGAACTTGAGCAACCCGGGCGTGTCGAGCGCGAACAGGAACCCGAAGATGACCAGGCCGACCCGCAGCACCTGGGCGCGGATCGAGGAACCGGTGAACGGCGCCTGGATCGTTTCGACGAGGCGGCTCATCGTGGCGCAGCCGGGAGCACGAGCTTGCTCTTGGTCCAGCCGTCGATCCGCGTCCGCTGTTGGTCGAGTGAGACGTACGTCCCGGCCTCACCGTTGTACGGGCTCTTCTTGGTCGACGACCAGTAGACCCGCATCACGTCCTGGGCCCACTGGTAGTTGCCAGGGCTGATCTGGCGCAGGACGTGGGTGGCGTCGCCGCGGGCGCCCAGACGGAAGGCGCCCTGCTCGAAGGTCTCCGGGTTGAGATTGGGGCCGGCCATCTGGATCGCCGAGGCCGTGAGGTTGAGGTAGTCCCAGTTCGTGTCGGCGTCCTCGTAGGGCGTCGAACCGAGCTTGCCGCCGCCGGCGGCGGTCCAGACACGGTGGCCGCGTCCCGTCTTCGCCTTCTCCTGAGGAGCAGAGGTCGAACGGAAACCGAACGCTCCGGCGAAGGCGCACGGATTCCCTTGGGGACAACCAACGGACCCTTCGTAGGCCTGGCTCGACTGGTCGGTGTCCATGAAGCCGGTGCCGGTGATGATGTTCTCGGGGTAGTACTGCTGGACGTCCTGCTCCTGGTAGAGGAACGCCGGGGCCACGAGGTCGCAGAAGCACATGACCGAGGTCGCGTCGTCGTTGGGGTCGACGGCGTTGCCGCGCTGGGCGAGCACACCGGCCCGTCGCTGCTGATCGGCGGTGGAGATGTCCTGCTCGTAGAAGTACTTGCGGTTCCCGTAGCTCTCGCCGCACTTGGCGAGTTCGGACTTCAGGTCGATCTCGACGGCGTTCTGGTTCTCCGGGTCGTTGGTCGCGATCACACCCAGTTGGCGCTTCTTGCCCTTGTAGCCACGCGAGTAGTCGGCGTTGCCGCCGGCCAACTGGTTGCACCAGAAGCGTCCGGCGTGTTGTGCCAGGCGGGTGCCACTCGCAGTGATGTCGTAGTGGAACGGACGCCAGCGCTGGCCGAACTCGTCGCGGAAGTTCCAGCCACCGAGATTGACCACCTTGAGCTTCGACAGTTCCGCGAAGCACGCCGAGCACAGCGAGGTGTTCCAGATGACGGCGAACGGCTTCTCCTGCTGGACGAGCTTGCGCATCTCGCCCTGGAGGCAGCTGACGTCGGGCGGGATGGTGTTGCAGCGGCCCTCGAAGAGCTTGATCTCGACCTTGCGGCCGTACAACTCGTAGTTCTCGTTGATGAACTTGGCAGCGACGGCGTCGTAGGCCCGGTGCTGGCCGGGCTCGACGAAGGTGCCCTGCGCCTGGAGGATGGCGTTCACGGCGGGGTCCCCGGCTCCGTAGTAGCGCACGATCTTGATGGTGTCGCCGGTGACGCCCTGGTAGGTCTCGCCGGGGTTGATCCCGTCGGACTTGCCGACGCACGGCGGGGCGTAGAAGTCGATCGCCGGGTCGAACTGCCGATCGCCCGCACAGTGGCTGGTGTCGCCCTGCGGCGGTCCTTCCGTGCCGGGGTCCTGCTCGTTGTTCTCATCGCCGGGGTTCGTGGCGTCGGGGGAGTCGATGTCGGGCCCGCCGTCGTCACCGCCGGTGTCGATCGCGACCTCTTCCGGTCCGTCGACTGCCTCGCCCGTGTCCGGGTCGGTGAAGTCGTTCGCTCCGTCACCGGGGGTGCCGAAGTTCGGGTCGACACCTCCCGCGCCCGTCTCGACGGACTGGTTGTTCATCGTCGACGGTGCGACCGCGACGATCAACAATTGGACGGCAACGATCGCTGCGAGCGGGAGATACCGCGCGCCAACAGTGCGCTTCATTTGGGTCCGACCCCTCTGAGAATGGAAAGACAGAGACGCTTGGTTGCGCCTCAGTAGTGTCTTTCGTCACCGCGCTGTCGATTCCCTGTCCGGCGTCCCATCGAAGGGTGCCCAGGTTCAGCCGATGGCTTCGTCGATCCCCTGGGCAAGCGTGTTCCACGAGAGGGTGGCGCACTTGATCCGAACCGGGAACTTCACGACGCCGCGCAGCGCCTCGAGGTCGCCGAGCTTGACGTCCTCGGGGATCTCGTCCGGCACGTCGTCGAGGCCGGAGTCGCCGGATTCCTCGAGGCCTTCGCCCTCACCGGGAAGTGACTGCTCGTGGATCGACATCATTCCCTTGAACGCCTTGGTCAGTTCCTTGACCTCGGCGAGTGTCTTGCCCTTCACCGCTGCCGACATCATCGACGCGGACGACTGGCTGATCGAGCAGCCCTGGCCACCGATCTTGATGTCGGACACGACGACCGGGTCGGCGTCGAGGTCGAGGTCGAGGTAGACGACGATCTCGTCGCCGCAGAGCGGATTGAATCCCTCGGTGCGTGTCGCGGGAGGCGACTCGAGCTCCCCCTTGTTCCGGGGCGAGCGGTAGTGGTCGAGGATGATCTCGCGGTAGAGGTCTTCGAGTCCTGGCATCGGATTGGCGTTTCCTGTCCTAGAAGGTGAAGAAGTCGCCGGCGGCCTCGATGGCGTCGGCCATGGCGTCGATGTCGTCGGTGTCGTTGTACACGTAGAGCGAGGCTCGTGCGGTGGCGTTCACGCCGAGGGTCTTCATCAGCGGCTTGGCACAGTGATGCCCGGCCCGGACGCAGACGTTGTGCTGGTCGAACACCTGGGTCAGGTCGTGCGGATGGATGTCGCGGTAGCTGAAGGAGAACACCCCGCCACGGATCGCCGGTTCGGCAGGCCCGTGGATGGTGATGTCGTCGCCGAAGCGTTCCGTCAGCGACCGCAGCGTGTAGGCGGTGAGTTCGACCTCGTGTTCGCGCACGGCTTCCATGCCCAGCGCGGAGAGGTAGTCGCAGGCAGCGCCGAGTCCGACGGCCTCGGCGATCGGCGGGGTGCCGGCCTCGAACTTCCAGGGGAGTTCGGTGTGGGTGAACCCCTCTTTGGTGACGTTGAGGATCATCTCGCCGCCACCGAGGAACGGCGGTGTCGCCTCGAGTATCTCGTCGGTGCCGTAGAGGACGCCGATGCCCGTGGGTCCGAGGAGCTTGTGGCCGGTGAAGGCGACGAAGTCGGCGCCCCACGCCTGCACGTCGGTGGTGACGTGGGGGACGTGCTGGCTGGCGTCGACCACGGCGATGGCGCCGGCGGCGTGCGCAGCGTCGACGATGCGTTGGACGGGGGTGAGCGTGCCGAGGACGTTGGACATGGCCGAGAACGACACGACACGGGCCCCGTCGACCAGGCGCTCGAGGTCGGTCAGGTCGAGTTGGCCGTCGGGCGTGACCGGGATCCAGCGCAGCTCGATGCCGATGGCTTCGGCCAGCTGATGCCACGGGACGATGTTGGCGTGGTGCTCGAGTTCGGTGAGCACGACCGCGTCGCCCGCACGCAGGTGTTTGGTGCCCCACGACCGGGCCACCAGGTTGAGGGCCTCGGTGGCGTTCTTGGTGAAGACCACGTTGTGGTCGGCGGGAGCGTTGATGAATGCCCGGACCTTGGCGCGCCCACCTTCGAGCGCGTGCGTCGCTTCCTCTGCGATCTTGTAGGTGCCGCGGTGCACGTTGGCGTTGGAGTTCTCGTAGTACGACTCCATCGCGTCGAGCACGGACTGGGGCTTCTGGCTCGTGTTGGCGGAGTCGAGGTAGACGAGGCGCGATCCACCGATCTGGCGGGCGAGGAGCGGAAAGTCCTTCTTGATGGCGGTGACGTCGAGGGTCATGGGGTACCCCGGAACGAGTCGTAGCCGTCGGCCTCGAGCTTCTCGGCGAGCTCCATGCCGCCCGACGCGACGATCCGGCCGTCGACGAGCACGTGCACCACGTCGGGACGCAGATGGTCGAGCAGCCGCTGGTAATGGGTGATCAGGACGACACCGAGTTCGGGGCGGTCGGCCCGGACCTCGTGCACGCCCTTGGCGACGATCTGGAGGGCGTCGATGTCGAGGCCGGAGTCGGTCTCGTCGAGCACGGCGATCTCCGGCTCGAGGATCGCCATCTGCAGGATCTCGTTGCGCTTCTTCTCGCCGCCGGAGAAGCCCTCGTTGAGGTAGCGGTCGGCGAAGCTCGGATCCATGTCGAGCCGCTCCATCCACTCCATGATCGACAGGCGCAGTTCGAGGACCGAGAGGTCGATCCCCTTGCGGGCCGACAGCGCCTGGCGCAGGAAGTTGATGACCGAGACGCCCGGGATCGACTGCGGGTACTGGAAGGCGAGGAACATGCCGGCCTTGCCGCGGACGTCGACGTCCCAGTCGGTGATGTCGTCGCCGTGGAGGAGGATCGAGCCACCGGTGACCTCGTACTCGGGGTTGCCGAGCAGGGTGTTGGCGAGCGTCGACTTGCCGGACCCGTTGGGGCCCATGATGGCATGGATCTCGCCCGGCTGGACCGTGAGGTCGATGCCGTGGAGGATCGTGGCGTCGGGCTGTTCTGCCACCCGGGCATGCAGGTCGCGGATCTCGAAGAGCGGGGCAGACATGCCGACCAGTGTATTAGCACTATGGCCGTAGTGATAATGCGCGTCCGCACTTTCTCGGCCCGTATCCGGACGTGACGAGACCCGGGCGCCGGCCCGGGCCTCCACGTTGGCTGCGATGTCGACGGAACGTCACACGACGTCCCCCGGATCGTCAGGCTTCTGTCGTCTTGTCCTCGTCGTCCTTGGCTGCGCCTTCCTTCAAGCCGGTCTTGAACTCGTTCTGGGCCTGGCCCAGGGAACGAGCGAGCTTCGGGAGCTTGGAGCCACCGAAGAGCACGAGGACGACGATGAGGACGATGAGGAGTTCAGGGCCACCGAGGTTCATATGACTTCTACGGTACCGCACCCTCACCTGGATGATTCACGCACCAGAAGAGTCGCGGAGGTCTTCCTTCCAGGAGCGGAACCGCGTGTGGGTGGCGCCGCTGGGCCCGATGCCGCGGGCGCTGCCGTCGGGCAGCATGTCGATCGTGTGGGCGACGGCCAGGTCGTCAGCCAGTGCGGCCCAGTAGCGGGCGTCGGCCTTGGTGGCCGGTCCGGCACGCCAGAGCAGCCATGGCCCGATGCGACGCTTGTACTCCGCGACGGGTCGGCCGGGGAGATCGTCGCCGAGGATCAACAGATCGTCCGGGGCCTCGACCCACGCAGTGGCGGGGATGTTGCGGTCTCGAACCGGCGTCGGCGGGAGGTCGGCGGTGTGGATCGGCGTGTCGTCGGTGGGGCGCTCGTCGTAGCGCAGCGGACGGTCGAGCGGCTCACCAGCCACGGTCGATCCACTCCTGGAGGTGGGGACGCTCGGTCGCGATCGTGGTGTCGTCGCCGTGCCCGGGGAGGACGAGGGTCTCGGGCGGGAGGGTGAAGAGCTTGCGGTCGACCGACTCGATGATGGTGTCGAAGTCGCCCTCGTCGGACTTCGTGTTGCCGGGTCCACCAGGGAAGAGCGTGTCGCCGGAGAACAGGATGGGCGAGCCCTCCAGGCGGAAGCTCATCGAACCCGGTGTGTGTCCGGGATTGTGGATCGTGTGGAGGCGGAGCCGACCGACCTCGATCACCGACTCGTCCTCGAGGATCTCGTCGTAGGAGGGCAGCATCGCAGCGTCCTCGGCCGTGACGTGGACGCTGTAGCCGGCGTCGCGGAGCGCAGGAACGGCCTGGATGTGGTCCCAGTGACCGTGGGTCTCGATGACCTGGCGCACGCCGAGGTCCCGGCAGAGCTCCAGCAGCAGGTCGTGTTCGTTCGCGGCGTCGACGAGCACGGCGTCGCCCGTCTGCTTGCAGCGCAGGACGAAGACGTTGTTCTCGAAGGGACCGACCACGACCTTGTGGATCTCGGCCTGCTCGTCGTCCCAGTGGAGCGTCATGACCTCGAGCCTACGGATTCTCGACGTCCTGAGCGTCGGGGGCCGACGCTGACGACGTCGAGTTCGGTCAGATCTGGTCGAGGTAGGCGGCGACGGCGTCGTCGGCGTTGGTCCCGATGATCTCGTCGGCGATGGCCTGCACGTCGGGGTGCGCGTCACCCATCGCCACGCCGTGCCCCGCCCACTGCAGCATGGTGATGTCGTTGTGCTGGTCGCCGAAGGCCACGACCTCGCTCCGGTCGATGCCTTCCGCCTCGCACCACGCGGCGACGGCCGAGGCCTTGTCGACGCCGTCGCCCGTGATCTCGACGAAGTCTGCACCGGACGTCGTGCACACCACGTCGTCGGGCATCTGCGCCGACACGACGGCGGCGAGTTCGGCCATCTTCAGGCGGGTGTCCCACGCCATGATCTTGAACAGTCCACGATGGCGGTCTGGATCGAACTCGCCCGGTTCCCATGCCGGATCGGCGTGTTCCGGGCTGTGGTGACGTTCTTCGAGCCATCGCGGATCCCAGCCGAACCCGGCGGCGGACTCCCAGCCGAACGCCATGGTGGGGAAGGACGAGCGGAGGATGTCGACCACGACCGGCAACGTCTCGTCGGCGATGCATCGCGTCACCGTGAACGCCCCCGCCGCCACGTCCCAGGTCGCCGACCCGTTCGACGCGCAGATCGTCTCGATCGACGGGGCGGGGGCCAGCCGGGGGAGCGCCGTGCGATGGCTCCGACCGGTCGCGGCGACGAACCGCACGCCGCTCGCTGCTGTGGCCGCGATGGCCTCGCACGTGCGGTCGGTCAGCTGGTGGTCTGGGCCGAAGAGCGTGCCGTCGAGGTCGGAGACGACGAGGCGGACGGGCATGGAACCGAACCTAGGGATTCAGGCGTCGTAGGGCGCGATCACTTCGAAGCCGAGGGCGGCAGCGGCCGGGATCTGGCGCCGGTCGAAGGTCAGGTAGCGGATCGGCGTGGGGAGGCGGTCGGCCGCCGCGAGGTGGATGGCGTCCACCGAGCGGACCCGGAACGTCGCGCCGATCTCGACGGCCCGGGCGAGACAACGGTCGTCGACCGGCACCACGTGGAACGCGTCCCAGTCGGTGCGCAGGGCGTGCCAGAGGTCGTCGTGCTGCCGTTTACTGACGGCGATCTGGTGCAGCGCCTGCAGCGTCTCGGCGCGAGCGAGGGCGGACGCGCACCAGGTCGGGTCGTCGTCCATCGCCTCGGTCACCAGGCCGTGTCCGCTGCTGCGCACATACCGTCTGACCAGGGCCGACGTGTCGATGGCGAGCATCAGGAGCCGCGGAGCGCGTCGAGCACGTCGTCGAGGCGGATGTCGACAGGTGGGTCGATCGGGTTGGCATCGGTGACCTCGCGCCCGCGTCGCGGGGCCTCGACCAGGCCGGTGGCGACCAGGTCGTCGAGGGTCGGAGCCGAGATGGGTTCGAGCGGGCCGAGCTGTGCCGTCGGAACCCCGTCCACCGTGACGGTGATCCGCTCACCACTCGCGGCGCGTCGGAGCACCGCTGCGACGCTGTTGCGCAGTTCCCGCACGCCGATCGACTCCACGGCCTCGAACGATAGCACCAGGATGTAGCACCGGTGTACACACCTCCGCTTGCCGAGAGGTCGACGACTGCCTAGCTTGACCGCACAGTCAAGTCACCTGAACGAGTCACCTGAACAGGGAGCACCCAGTGAACTTCGCCTTCTCCGAAGAGCAGGAAGAACTCCGGAACATCGTCCGGTCGTTCCTCGAGAACAAGTCGCCCGAAGCCGCCGTCCGCGAGCAGATGGAGACCGACGACGGGTTCGACCCCGCCGTCTGGACCCAGATGGCCGAGCAGATGGGCCTGCAGAGCCTCATCATCCCCGAGGAGTACGGCGGCTCTGGCTACAGCTACGTCGAGCTCACCGTCGTGCTCGAGGAGATGGGCCGTGCGCTGCTGTGCGCCCCCTACTTCTCGACCGTCGTGCTCGCCGCCAACACGATCCTCCAGGCCGGCGACGACGCCGCCAAGCAGGCGCTCCTCCCCGGCATCGCATCGGGCGAGACCAAGGCCACCCTCGCCCTCACCGAGGCCAACGGCCGCTGGGACGAGGACGGCATCGAGGCCACCGCCACCAAGGACGGCGACGCCTGGAAGATCAACGGCGAGAAGATGTTCGTCCTCGACGGCCACACCGCCGACCTGATCATCGTCGCCGCCAAGACCGGCGCCGGCACCAGCCTGTTCCACCTCAACAGCGACGCTGCGGGCCTCACCCGTGAAGCGCTGTCGACCATGGACCAGACCCGCAAGCAGGCCAAGCTCACCTTCGCCGACACCCCGGCGACGCTCATCGGCACCGACGGCGGCGGCTGGGACGTGCTCAGCACCGTCCTCGACCTCACCGCTGTCGCCCTCGCCGCCGAGCAGGTCGGTGGCGCCCAGCTCGTGCTCGAGATGGCCGTCCAGTACGCCAAGGACCGTGTCCAGTTCGGTCGCCCGATCGGCTCGTTCCAGGCCATCAAGCACAAGTGCGCCGACATGCTCCTCGAGGTCGAGTCGGCCAAGTCGGCCGCCTACTACGCCGCCTGGTGCGCAGCCGAGATGAACGACGAACTGCCGTCGGTCGCCTCGCTGGCCAAGGCCTACTGCTCCGAGGCGTACTTCCACGCTTCGGCCGAGAACATCCAGATCCACGGTGGCATCGGCTTCACCTGGGAGCATCCCGCGCACCTGTACTTCAAGCGGGCCAAGAGCTCCGAGCTCCTCTTCGGTGACCCCACCTACCATCGCGAGCTGCTCGCTCAGCGCATCGGTATCTAGCGCACAGCGCTCTCGATCGAAGGGGCCCCGACGGGCCCCTTCGTCGCGTCTGGGGGTCAGGTCGTAGCGTCGTGGCTGTGGGACTGGTCTTCGTCGTCGTCGGTGGTCTGATCGTGTTCGCCATCGCTGCGGCCTTCGTCGGGACCGAAGCCTTCCGGCTCGGGCACACGCCGACCACGGCCGTCTTCGACCTCGACGAGGCCGTCCAGTTCGTGGGCGACGGTCTGCGAGACGACACGGCGGTCGGGCTGACCTACGACGAGGTCCGAGCCCTGATCACGTTCTCGCTCGAGCACTTCCGCTCGAAGGGGATCTCGGCCATGCCCGGCGAGGAGATCGGGCTCGACGTCGTCGGACCACCGGTCGTGGTCGCCGACGACGACGCCATCGCCGTGGTCCTCGGACGGGCCGACGAGAACGACATGGCCGTCACCGACGTCGCCGTCCTCGAGGTCCTCGACCTCCTGCTGGGCCACCTCGTCGAGATCGGCGCCGTGGGGCCGATGGTCGAAGAGCCCCGCGACGACGTCAGCTGAGGTTCATCGGTCCGCCGCGCTGGGCCTTGCGCATCAGGTAGCGGTCGCGTCCGGCGGCGAGTGCCGCCAGGGTGAAACCGAGGAGCCCGATCAGCACCAACGGTCCGCCTCGCGTGCCGGGGATCGTGATCGGACCAAGTGCCCGTTCGTTCCCTGCCGGTTCGAGCGGAGCGACCGTGGTCGACGGGCTCGTGCTCGTCGGGGCAGGGATCTGGGGAGAGGTGACCGGGTCGGCTGATGTCGGGACACCGGTCGAGGGGTCGGTGAGCGACGGCTGCGCCGGCGCAGGCGATCCGCCGAGGAACGAGGTCAGCTCGATGGTGCGGGCATCGGCCTGGACGCCGCCGACCCGAACGGCCGCGAACCCTGCACCGCTCACGGCGCCGAGGACCACGTCGAGGACGGTGACGTACGTGCTGTTGCCGCAGTCGAGGTCGAGCAGGAAGTCGGCGAGTGACGACCGGGCGGGCTGCACCGCCTCGAAGATCGGGCCGAGGATGCCGTCGCGGACCTCACCAGGGACGACGCCGACGCTCAGCGGTGTCAGGGCGATCCCATCGGGGATCTCGACCTGCTGGGGGAACGAGAGCTCGATGCCCGCCCCGTCGAGGACCGGGGCCAGGGCCTGCTCGATGGCTGGCAGCACGTCGCCGGCGGGGAGCGGGATCTCGGCGCCAGCGACGAAGAGCTTCGCGGCGTCGAACTGGGTGGTGGTCACGGCGGGTTCGAGCTGACGGACCGCTTCCCAGCGCATGCCGCGGATCGAGATCACGCCGCCGGCGATGTCGAGGCGTGCGATCTCCGACACTGCGACCGTTCGATGTCCGTCGGCGGTGGAGGTCACCTCGGTCCGCCCGCCGATCACGTCGACGAGTCCGGGAAGTCCGAGCGGCTCGAGCCTGGACATCGCCTTCGACGACGGCACGGAGTCGGCTTGCACGAAGGCGGAGACGAGTCCGGCGACGTCGCTGGAGGAGCCGTCTGCGTCCTCGGGGTTGGCGCTGCTCGCCGAGACGATCTCGGGGATGGCGCTCGGGGGGATCGTCGGATCGCCTCCGTCGCAGCCCTCACTCGTGAGGATCGAACCGATGAACCCGAGGTCGACGGTCCGAGCCTCGCTGGTGGCGCCCAGGTTCTGGTGGCCGGCGAGCGATGTCCCCACCCGCATCGTCAGCGCCAGGTTCGCGATCGCGGGGTCGACCTGGATGAGTTCGGCGATGCCCTGGCCGGCGCCCGGTGCTTCGGTCTGCGCAGGACGGGCGGCCGAAGCGGATGACGCGGACGCCGTGGCGGGGGTGGCCACGACGGCCAAGGAGACGAGGACGGCCAGCAGACGCCGGCGGGGGGATTCGATCATGGCAACCATGGTTGCCAAAACGGGCGAACCGACCGAATCGTTCGGTCTGGATCCGAGAAACCGACGACATCTGGCCAGGAGCATGTGCTGGAATGACCGGCACCAGAGAGAGGAGGTGGTCCAACACCATGGAAGACAGTTGTAACGGGACCCTGGAGGTGGCTGGCCGCTAGGTCAGTCCCTGCGTCTCAAGTCAAGGACCGACCTGGTGGAATCCCACCAGGCCACCGCTGTGTGTCAGCGGCCGGAGGTTGGTCCCATCCGGTGTCGAACGCGCACACAGTCCAACGCAAGAAGTGAACGTCTCGGGGAGGTCCCGCTTGTCGGTGGCCTCCCCGACACGCGTATCGTGCGTGACATGTCGAATCGCCTCGTCCGCATCGAAGAGCACCAGTGGCTCGGAGACAAGCGCACGTTCGTGGTCCATGACCAGGACAACGTGTGCGATCCGGCCGTCCTCGACGACATCGCGAAGGCGGAGTCCTGGGCGACGTTCGGACCCGACACGAGCGTCGAGGCCCGCAATCGCGGGTACAAGGTCTGCAAGGCCTGCGCGGCGAACGCCTCTTCGTGAGGCGTCGTCCCCGGTGAACGAACGCTTCACCTCGGGGTCGCTCACCCTCGTCGGTCACCTCGCCGGGGCCCCGGCCGAGGGGATGCCCCGCGGCCCGCGCCGAGCGGCGGTCGTCCTCGTGCACGGCTACCCGTCGGGGCCGTCGGGGACTGCGGGCGCCGTGTCCGCCATGCCCGAACTCGCGGATCGCATCGCCGACAACATGGAGATCATCGCGTTCTCGCCCTGTCTGCGAGGTATGGCCGGCAGCGAAGGCGACTTCTCCATCCGTGGGTGGGCCGACGACGTCCACGCCGCCGTGGCCCATGTGCGTGCGACGACGAACGCCACCAGCGTGTGGCTCGTCGGGTTCGGCACCGGCGGCGCGCTGGCGATCTGCGCAGGAGCTGACGACCCGGAGATCGGTGGCGTCGCCGCGCTCGCCGCTCCCGCCGATTTCGACGACTGGGCCTCGAATCCACGACAGCTGTTCGAGCACGCGCGGGAACTCGGCATCACGTCGGTCCCGGCCCGGCCCGCGGCCATCGAGGGTTGGACTCGCGAACTCCGTGCGCTGCGAGCGGTCGACGGCGCACAGCGGATCTCCCCGCGGTCACTGCTGGTCATCCACGGATCGGACGACGACGTCGTCCCCAGCTTCGACGCCCGGGTGATCGCCGACGCGCACACCGAGGCCGAGCTCCACCTGCTCGAGGGTGCCGGCCACCGCCTGCGGCACGACCCGCGGGCCATGGCGATCACGCTGGGCTGGCTCGACCGGCAGCGCACGGCGGCCGTCCCCCGGACCGCCTAGTTCACTCCTGCTTGGACTTGCCCTTGGCCTTCTGGGCCTTCTTCCACTTGCGGACCTCGTGCAGCGCCTCCTCGGAGGAGATGTCGGCGACCGAGCGCTTCACGTCGTCGGAGAACGGGGCGGCCACGGTCTCCCAGCCCTTCGGCTTCTTGTCGAAGCGCTTGGCGAGGATGGCCATGAAGATCTTGGTCTTCTCCTCGCCGTAGCCGGGGATCTCGCGGAGGCGGTCGTGGACGACCTTGGCATCGCGCACGCCCTTCCAGATCTTGTCGGCCTGCCCGTCGTAGTGCTCGACGACGTGTTGGCAGACGGCATGGACGCGCTCACCCATCGACTTCGGGAACCGATGGATGGCGGGCTTCGTGCGGCAGATCGCGACGAACTCCTCGCGGTCCATCGCCGCGATCTTCTCGGCGTCGAGGTGACCGAGTCGGTTCTTCAGCGTGTTCGGACCCATGAACGCCCACTCCATCGGCACCTGCTGGTCGAGCAGCATCCCGAGGAGCAGCGCGAGCGGATCCTCGACGAGGAGACGGTCGGCGTCGGGATCGCCGGTGACAGGAAGAACGGGCTTGGCCATGGCGCCACCCTAGGAATTTCCCGTTCCTGGATCACCACAGGTGTGACGGAGCGACGGGATTTTCTGGCTCAGCGGGTCCAGGGTGGTGCGACGTCGGTGTCCAGGCCGTGGGCGGCGATGGCCTCGGCCACCACCGACGGCTCGATCTCGCCGGCGTCCGCGAGTTCGTGGAGCACGGCGACGACGAGGTGTCCGGCATCGACCTCGAAGAATCGCCGAAGCGCTTCGCGGGTGTCCGATCGTCCGAAACCGTCGGTGCCGAGCGAGGCATAGGGGCGGCCGACCCAGCGCGAGACCTGGTCGGGGATCGCACACATGTAGTCGGTGACCGCCACGACCGGGGCGTCGGAGTCAGAGAGACGCTGGGTCACGATCGGGGTCCCGGCGTCGCTGTCGGGATGCAGGCGATGCGCCCGTTCGACCGCCAATGCGTCCTCGCGAAGCCGCTTGTACGAGGTGACCGACCACAGGTCGCAGGCGACGTCCCATCGCTCGGCCAGTTCGTCACGAGCAGCGGCAGCGGCGCCGTAGGCGCTCCCGGAGAACAGGATCGTCGCACGCTTCGACGGACCGTCGGGAGCCTCGTCCCATCGGTACATGCCTTCGACGACACCCTCGGCGACGCCGTCACGATCCGGCATCGCCGGCATGGGGTACGTCTCGTTGTAGAGCGTGAGGTAGTAGATGACGTCGCGCTGGTCGTCGGGCGAGTCGGGGCCATACATCCGCTCGATCCCGGCCTTGATGATGAGGGCGACCTCGAACGCGAACGCCGGGTCGTAGGCCTCGACCGTCGGGACCGTCGACGCCAGCAGGAGTGAGTGGCCGTCCTGGTGCTGGAGGCCCTCACCGGTGAGCGTGGTGCGTCCGGCCGTGGCGCCGAGGAGGAAGCCGCGGGCGCGGGCGTCGGCTGCCGCCCAGATGGAGTCGCCGACACGCTGGAAGCCGAACATCGAATAGAAGATGAAGAACGGCACCATCGGCACGCCGCGGTTGGCGTGCGCGGTTCCGGCGGCGATGAAGCTCGACATCGAGCCGGCCTCGGTGATGCCCTCTTCGAGGATCTGACCGTCCTTGCTCTCGGTGTAGGAGAGGAGGAGGTCGTGGTCGACGGGTTCGTACAGCTGCCCCTTCGAGGCGTAGATCTTGATCTCCCGGAACAGGGAGTCCATCCCGAACGTGCGCGCCTCGTCGGGGACGATCGGCACGACCCGCTGGCCGAACTCGTCGTCGCGGGCGAGGTTGCGCAGCAGGCGGGTGAACCCCATCGTCGTCGCCACCTCCTGCTTGCCCGAGCCGGTCAACAACTCGTCGTAGACGCCGGGGTCCGGCAGGGAGATGGGCTTGCGCGTGGGGAGGGGGCGGGAAGGGAGCGAACCGTTCGAGTGCCTTGATCCGAGCATGGAAGTACTCGTGTTCGGGCGTCCCCTCCTTCAGGGTGATGTAGGGAGGCTCGGCGTCGTCGGTGAGTGACGCCTCGGGCACCTCCTCCTGGAGGTAGAGCCGGTCGCGCAGCGTCCGGAGCTGCTCGATGGTCATCTTCTTGATCTGGTGGGTGGCGTTGCGGCTCTCGACGCCCTCGCCCAGGGTCCAGCCCTTGACCGTCTTCGCGAGGATCACGGTCGGCTTGCCGGTGGTCTCGGTCGCGGCCTTGTAGGCGGCGTAGAGCTTCTTGTAGTCGTGGCCGCCACGGGGGAGGTTGCGGATGTCCTCGTCGCTCAGGTGCTCGACGAGCTTCCGCAGGCGGGGGTCGGGGCCGAAGAAGTCGTCACGGGCATAGCCACCGTCCTCGACGGCGTAGCGCTGGAACTGCCCGTCGACCGTCGTGTTCATCTTGTTGACCAGGACACCGTCGACGTCGCGCTGGAGCAGTTCGTCCCACTTGCCACCCCACACGACCTTGATGACGTTCCAGCCGGCCCCGCGGAACACCTGCTCGAGTTCCTGGATGATCTTGCCGTTGCCGCGGACCGGTCCGTCGAGGCGCTGCAGGTTGCAGTTGACGACCCACGTGAGGTTGTCGAGACCCTCGCGCGCCGCGAGGGAGATCGAGCCGAGCGTCTCGGGTTCGTCGGTCTCGCCGTCGCCGATGAAGCACCACACGCGGCTCTCGCTGGTGTCGTCGATCCGTCGGTTGTGGAGGTACTTCAGGAACCGCGCCTCGTAGATGGAGTTGATCGGCCCCAGACCCATCGAGACCGTCGGGTACTCCCAGAAGTCGGGCATGAGTCGAGGGTGGGGGTACGACGAGATTCCACCGTCGCCCGACTCCATCCGGAAGTGGTCGAGCTGGAGCTGGGTGAGCCGACCCTCGAGGAACGCTCGGGCATAGATGCCGGGTGCGGCATGGCCCTGGAAGTAGACGTGGTCGCCGGGTGTCCCGTCGGCTTTGCCGCGGAAGAAGTGGTTGAACCCGACCTCGTACAGGGAGGCGGACGACGCGAACGTGGCGAGGTGGCCGCCGATGCCCTCGGCCTTCTTGTTGGCCTTGATGACCATGACGGCGGCGTTCCATCGGATGTAGGCGCGGATGCGTCGCTCGACGTGCTCGTCGCCCGGGAACCATGGCTCGCGCTCGGGCGGGATGGTGTTGACATAGGGCGTCGACACGGCCGGGGCGGCACCGACCTGGAGCTCGTCGGCACGGGCCAGCAGCTTGGCGATGATGTAGCGCGCACGGGTCTTGCCATGGGTGTCGACGAGGGCCTCGAGACTGTCGAGCCACTCGCCGGTCTCGCCGGGATCGATGTCCGGGAGTTGGTTGACGTGCCCATCGATGCTCATGCCCCCAGCCAACCAGGATCGACGCCGGATTGCTCCGTTACCGACCGGTAGTTCCTAGTGTTCTGTCGATGACACGTGTGTGGACCGATGGAGCGTGTCGGGGGAACCCTGGCCCCGGTGGATGGGCGTGGGTGGCCGACGACGGCCGGTGGGCCAATGGTGCCGAGGCCGAGAGCACCAACCAGCGCATGGAGATCGTGGCCGCGCACCGGGCGGTGCAGGCGCACGACGGACCGATCACGGTCGTCTCCGACTCGACCTACGTCGTGAACTGTTTCCGCGACGGCTGGTGGAAGGGCTGGCTGAAGCGAGACTGGAAGAACAGCCAGAAGAAGCCGGTCGCCAACCGAGAGCTCTGGGAGCCGTTCATCGAACTCGTGACCAGCCGTGACGACGTCGACTTCGAGTGGGTCAAGGGTCACTCGGGCGACGAGATGAACGACATCGCCGATCGTCTCGCCGTGGCTGCGTCGCACTCCCAGACCGAGGACAGTGGCGACGAGGTCCCCGACGACCTCGGTGAGGCCGACGACGTGGGCCGTCCGACGTCTGCGACACCATCGGCGACGGCGACTCCGGCAGGAGGAGGCAACCGCGACCGACGGCTCCCGGCAGGTCGTCTGGTGGGGATCTTCGGCGTTCGACCCACTGAGTTGGGCGGCTATGACCCCAACCCCGTGGCCGACGCAATGGGCCGCAAGCTCCAGCAGATCATCTCGGCCAAGCGGTTGATGGACGAGGACCTGTTCGTGGTCTCCGGTCTGCGGCTGGGCGCGGAACAGCTCGGGGCCGAGGCAGCGATGGCTGAGGGGATCCCGCTGGTGGCGGTGCTCCCGTTCCCCGACCCCGACTCGCCGTGGCCCGAGTCGTCACGTCGTCGGTTCCGGCAGCTGTGCGAACACGCCGAGGTCGTGCTCACGCTCGAACGCAAGGTGCCCGACACCAAGGCCAAGGTCGGCGGCGCGTTGCGCCGCCGCGATGCGTGGATGGCCAGGAACCTCGACGAGGCCATCGTGGTCTGGGACGGCAAGGATCCCTTCACGGGTCGCCTCGTCGAGACGCTGCGCACCCACCTCGGTGACGACGTGTGGGAAGAGCTGATCCTCCCCGGCTGACCCTGAGTTCCCGGTCAGTTCCCGGTCAACCGTCGAAGCACCGAGTAGGCGACGTTGATGTCGCGGATCGAGGCCTCGGACGTGGCCCGGTGCTCGTCGGAGGCGTCGAGGAGCCGGTCGGGATGGTGGACCTTTGCGAGGCGTCGGTGGGCGGCGGTGATCTCGCTCCAGCTCGCGCCCGGGCGCACGCCGAGCACGGCCCAGGCGTCGTCGGGGTCGTAGTAGTAGTCGCCGCGGGTCCTGCTGCGATCGTCGACCTCGCTGGGGATCTCGACCGGGTCATCGATGGTGGGGACGAACAGCGTCTCCGCCGGGAACGACGAGACGAAGTCCTCCGACCGGGGTGCCGGAGCCTCGTCGACCGGCCTTCGCCCGAATGCCGCACGGAGCTCTTCTGGCGAGGGCGGATGGACGAAACGGGAGCTGACCGCGTCGAGACGCGACGAGAGCTCGTCGTCGTGCGGACGCGTCGCAGGGTCTCGACGATCGGGCACGGTGTCGACGGGCGCGTCGGGGCGTCGTTCGCGACGCTTCCGATCCCACCGCTTCCGCATGGCCATGCAGACAGTGTGTCGTACGAGCGGCCCGGAGGTCGGCGACGGGTACGTTCGCGTCATGCGGATCGGAGCCGACACCGGCGGGACGTTCTCCGATCTCGTCACCGACGACGGCCGGATCCTGAAGGTGCTGTCGACGCCGTCGGCTCCCGATGCAGCGGTCCGCGAGGGCGTCGGGCAACTGGCGGGGAGTGGCGATCGGCCGTCGCTCCTCGCGCATGGGACGACCGTCGCGACCAATGCCGTGCTGGAGGGTGCGCTGGCCGGCGTGGTCCTGGTGTGCAACGACGGGCTCGTCGATGTGATCGAGATCGGTCGTCAGGACCGGCCCAGTCTCTACGACCAGTGGGCCGACCGGCCGGCGCCGCTCGTGCCGCGCGATCGCCGGGTCGGCGTGGTGGGTCGCCTCGCCGCCGACGGCCGCGAGTTGACGCCGCTCGACGTCTCGTCGCTGGGTGAGGTGCCGGAGGGCGTCGTCGTCGCCGTCTGCCTCCTCCACGCCGACATCGAGCCGGCTCACGAGGTCGTGGTGGCCGAGCATCTCCGCTCGCTCGGCCATGAGGTGGTGGCCTCGCACGAGAGCTCACCGGAGTACCGGGAGTTCGAGCGGACCGTGACGACGGTGGTCGATGCCGGCCTCCGTCCGCTGTGTCGTGACTACCTGCTGCGTCTCGACCAACTCGCCGACCAGGTCTCGGTGATGACCTCGGCGGGTGGCCTCCTCGACGCTCGGGTCGCTGCCGACCGTCCTGCGGCTCTGCTCCTCTCCGGGCCCGCCGGTGGCGTACGCGCGGCGGCGGCCGTGGCGGTCGCCTGCGGACACCCCGACGCCATCACGTTCGACATGGGCGGGACGAGCACCGACGTGTGCCTCGTGCAGGAGGGGGAGCCTGCCTTCGCCACCACCCGACACGTGGGTGGGTATCTCGTTCGCTACCCCTCGCTCGACATCCACACGATCGGAGCCGGCGGCGGTTCGATCGCGGCCATCGACGTCGGCGGAGCGCTGGTCGTCGGCCCGGCGAGCGCTGGCGCGGACCCCGGTCCGGCGAGCTATGGCCGCGGTGGCGAGCTCCCGACCGTGACCGATGCCAACGTCGTGTTGGGTCGGATCCCTGCGCAGTCGACATTCGGCACCCTCCAACTCGATCGTGATGCGGCCGTCCGAGCGTTGAACTCCGCCGGGGTCGAAGCCGAGGGGATCATCGAGGTCGTCAACGCCAACATGGTCCGGGCGTTGCGAGCGGTCTCGGTCGAGCGTGGTGTCGACCCGTCGTCACTCGCCCTGGTGGCGTTCGGCGGAGCGGGCGCCCTCCATGCGTGCGCGCTGGCCGACGAGATGGGGATGTCGACGGTGATCATCCCCGCTCGTGCCGGTGTGCTCTCGGCCGTGGGTCTCCTCGCCGCCCCGCCACGCCGGGAGGTGGTGCGGAGCCGAGTCGACCCGGCGGTGCTCGACGGACTCGACGACGAACTGGCCGCGGTGGCGGCGGACGCGCGAGCGCTCGCTGGAGCGCACGACGACGTCGTGGTGGAGATTGCGGTGGACTGTCGGTACGCCGGTCAGTCGCACGAACTCACGGTCGTCGACGTGGCGTCGTTCCACGGCGAGCACGAACACCGCAACGGCTTCGCCCGCCCGGACGCGCCCGTCGAGGTGGTCGCGGTCCGCGTGGCGGCGATGCGGCCTCCCGCGCTCGCCGTCGACGAACTGCCGATCCCACCGCACCGGGTCTCGGCCGAGGAGTGTTCGGGGCCACGCGTGATCGCCGAGCCCGACTGCACGATCTGGTTGGCCGAGGGCTGGACGGCGCGCCCGGGCCCGACCGGCGCGCTCGGTGCTCACACGGAGTGCACCATGACCTCGCCGACGCTCGACCCCGCCAAACTCCAGGTCCTGATCTCGAAGCTCACGGGTGTCGCCGAGGAGATGGGCGCGGTGCTGCAGCGGAGCGCCTTCAGCCCCAACATCAAGGAACGCGCCGACTGCTCGGCTGCGTTGTTCACGCCGGACGGGACGCTCCTCGTCCAGGCGGAGCACATCCCCGTGCATCTCGGATCGATGCCTGCGAGCGTCGCTGCGGTGATCGCAGCCTTCGACGGTCGCGTCGTCGCCGGCGAGCAGTACGTCGTCAACGACCCGTTCGCCGGGGGGACGCACCTCAACGACATCACGGTCGTCGCACCGTGCATTCTCGACGACCGTCTCGTCGGGTGGGCTGCCAACCGTGCGCACCATGCCGACGTGGGTGGCTCCGCTCCCGGGTCGATGCCGGCCGACGCCCACGAGATCTTCGAGGAGGGCCTGCGCCTGCCTCCGGTCCGACTCACCGACGACATCCGCTCCGTGCTGTTCGCCAACTCGCGCACGCCGGTCGAGCGTGCCGGTGACCTCGACGCCCAGGTCGGAGCGAACGCGCTCGGCGTCCGACGTCTGGCCGAACTCGCCGACGCGCCGGTCCACGAGGTCGTCGACTACGGCGAGCGCCGGATGCGCTCGGCCTTGACCGGCATCGACGACGGCTCGTGGTCGGCGACCGACGTGATGGACTCCACGGGATCGGGCGTCGACCAGCAGCGACCGTCCGAGATCCGCGTGCGCCTCGACGTCATGGGTGACCGACTCCGGGTGGACTTCACCGGGTCGGCTCCGCAGTCGGACGGGAACGTGAACGCCGTCGCCGCCGTGACCGAGAGCGCTGTCGCGTTCGCGATCCGCTCGGTGATCGACCCGACGATGCCGGCCAACGGTGGGGCGTTGCGGCCCATCGAGGTCGTTCTCCCGCCGGGTTCGATCGTGGCCGCAGACGCGCCGGCGGCGGTCGGCGCCGGCAACGTGGAGGTCTCGCAGCGGGTCGCCGATCTGGTGCTCGCCGTCCTCGCCCAGGCCGATCCCGAGCGGGTGGCGGCGGCGAACCAGGGGACGATGAACAACCTGCTCCTCGGCGGTCGGGGCTGGGTCTACTACGAGACCGTCGGCGGTGGACAGGGCGGACGGTGGCACGACGGTCATGGCATGCCCGGGCAGTCGGGCATCCAGACGGGCATGACCAACACCAAGAACACGCCCATCGAGGCGCTGGAGCGGGCGTTCCCGTTGCGGGTGCTGCGCTACCGGCTCCGGCGGGGGAGCGGCGGGGGTGGCAGGGCGCCCGGTGGCGACGGCATCGAGCGCGATCTCCAGGTCCTGGAGGACGTCACCGCCTCGCTGATCACCGAGCGACGGGTGTCGCGGCCCGCTGGACTGGCGGGCGGCGAGCCGGGTTCGACAGGGGAGAACTGGCTCCTCCCGCAGGGTGACGAATCACGAGCGGAACGACTGCCCGACAAGTGCACGATCCGGCTCGAGGCCGGCGACGTGTTGCGCATGCTCACGCCCGGTGGCGGGGGCTGGGGCGCTCGGTCCGAGACCTGACCTCGGCCGTCTGCAGGCCGCGAACCGCCGGATAGCCTTCCTGGATGGTTGGCCGATCCGTGCGCATCGCGTTTCTCACGCTTGCCGCATGGGCGGTGCTCTTCGCTCCCGGCGCAGCAGCGTCCGAGGGCGGCGGCGATCCGGCAGTGGTGGAACCGGATCAGGTGGCATCAGCGATGGTCGCGCCGACCTTCGGTCCCGATGGCGTCGTGATCGCCCGGACCCGTCGTCCCGATCACGAGCCCACGAGGGGCTTCCCCGGACCCGCCGGCGACCTGTCCCGCAGCGTCGACCTCGCGCAGGATTCCATCGAGCAGACGGTCGACGATCGCTCGGACGTCGCTCACGGCAACGAACGGACGCGGAGCGTCGCCATGCGCGCTCCGCCAGAGGGCTGACGCCTCCCCCGACCGACACCGTCGGTCCGTGTCCTGTTCACCTGCCGATCGACGGGAGGGCCCGTGCCCATCTCTGGTGCAACGGCAGCACTCTTCTCCACTTCGATGAGCATCGAGCCGGTGCTCTTCGCCGGCGCAGCGTTGACCCTCGCCGGCGTCCTCGCGTCCAAGCTCGCCACTCGGCTCGGCGTGCCCGCGCTGCTCTTGTTCCTCGCGCTCGGCATGCTCGCCGGCTCCGACGGCCCGGGAGGCATCGAGTTCGACGACGCCTCGACCGCGCAGGCCGTCGGCGTGGCGGCCCTCGCGATCATCCTCTTCGACGGGGGGCTCGCCACCCGTTGGAGCGTGGTGCGTCCCGTGCTGGGGCGAGGCATCACCCTGGCAACCGTCGGCGTGGTCGTGACCGCGGGCATCACCGGAGCGGTGGCGACCTGGCTGCTCGACCTTCCGGTCGAGGTCGGGCTGCTGCTGGGAGCGATCGTCTCCTCGACCGATGCGGCCGCCGTCTTCTCGGTCCTGCGATCGCGGAGCACCGGACTCCGGGAAGGGATCCAACCCACGCTCGAGCTCGAGTCCGGCGCCAACGACCCCATGGCTGTGTTCCTCACCATCGGCCTCGTCGACCTCGCGGCCGGGAACGTCTCGTCCTGGACCGAGCTGATCCCGGTGTTCCTGGCGCAGGCGGGCATCGGCACCGTGGCCGGCCTCGCAGCCGGGTACGTGGCGCACGTGCTGCTCAACCGGATCGACCTCGGCAGTGACGGGCTCTACCCCGTGTTGACCTTGACGATCGCGTTCCTCACGTATGCGGGGACGGCGCTCGCCGGGGGGAGCGGATTCCTCGCCGTGTACCTCTGCGGGATGTGGCTCGGGAACCGGGACATCATCCACGGCAAGAGCATCGGTCGGTTCCACGACGCGACCGCCTGGCTCGCGCAGATCGGCATGTTTCTCGTGCTCGGGCTGCTCGTCTCTCCGTCCCGACTGCCCTCGGTCGTCGGACCTGCGCTGGCGGTCACGGCGGTGCTCGTCCTCCTCGCCCGTCCGGTCGCGACTGCGGTCGCGCTCCTCCCGTTCCGGGTGCCGATACGGCACCAAGCAGTGGTCGCCTGGGTCGGACTCCGAGGTGCGACGCCGATCATCCTCGCCACCTTCCCGCTCGTGGAGGGGGTGCCCCAGTCGCAGACACTCTTCGACGTCGTGTTCTTCGTCGTCCTGACGTCGGTCCTCGTGCAGGGCACCACCGTCGGGTCGGTCGCCGAGATGCTGGGTGCCACGAGTCCCGCACCGGCGCGGAACCCGTCGCCGCTGGAGCCCGGTCGTCCGATGCCCGACGGGACCGCGCTCCGCCAGTTGGTCATCGCTCCCGACACCTTCGCCGACGGCCGTGCCCTGGTGGAACTCCATCTCCCCGAACGGGCGCTCCTGGTGCTGGTCGAGCGCGACGGCGTCTACCTCGTCCCCACCGGTGCGACCCGCCTCGTCGCCGGCGACACGATCACCATGCTCGCCGACGACGCGACGTTCGTCCGGACCGAGCACCGGCTCATGGACGTGCAGGAGGAGCGGCCTCACTGACCGATCCGGTCATGGTCGGCGCCGCGATGACTACGCCAGAAATGGTCACGTCGTGCCATATCCCCACGAATGGGACATCGGGATACTTGGTTCGTCCCCCTTCGTGCGACTGGAGCCGCGATGACCATCCTCCGAACGGTCTGCCCCACCTGCGGGGTGGTTCGCGTCCGAGCGCCAGAGACCACTCTGCGCACCTACGACAGCGGGCTGAGCCTCGAGGTCGACTTCTCGTGTCCCGGGTGCGAGAGCCGTGTCGTGCAGCAACTCAACGCTCGTATGTTGCCGTTGCTCGTGAGCGCCGGATGTGTCGTCGAGGACGACTTCCCGTCCGATGCCGAGGGTGCGATCTCCGAATCCGAGATCCGAGCGTTCACGCAGGCGCTCGACCGCGACGACTGGGCCGACGAACTCGCCTACTGAGGCCGCTCGACGACCGCGCCGGCGTCGGTTGGCCGACTTGACCGACCAGTCAATAGTCTCCGGGCATGGAAATCACCGGTTCTTCATCTGTCATCACCGGCGGGGCCAGCGGCCTCGGCGAAGCCACCGCCCGACTGCTCGCCTCGAAGGGCCAGCACGTCGTCGTCGTCGACATGAACGACGAGAAGGGTGAGGCTGTCGCCAAGGACATCGGCGGTGTGTTCGTGCACGCCGACGTGTCGGATCCCGACCAGGTCATCGCTGCGATCGAGGCCGCCAAGGAGATGGGCCCGCTCAAGACCATGGTCACCGCGGCCGGCATCGGCTTCGCGACCCGCACCATCGGCCGCGACGGCCAGTACGAGTCGGCCCACGACCTGAACATCTACAAGAAGGTCATCGAGGTCAACCTCGTCGGCACCTTCAACTGCGTGCGCCTCGGCGCGTCGGCCATGAGCCTCAACGAGCCGGACGAGGACGGCGCCAAGGGTGCCATCGTCACCGTCACCTCGGTCGCTGCGTTCGACGGTCAGATCGGCCAGGCCGCCTACTCGTCGTCCAAGGGCGGCGTCGTCGGCATGACCCTCCCCATCGCCCGCGACCTCAGCGCCGCCGGCATCCGCATCAACTGCATCGCTCCCGGCCTCATCGACACGCCGATCTACGGCGAGGGCGAGGCCTCCGAGGCGTTCAAGGCCAACCTCGGCCAGAGCGTCCTGTTCCCGAAGCGCCTCGGCACCTCCGACGAGTTCGCCTCGATGGCCGCCGAGCTGCTCACGAACAGCTACATGAACGCCCACGTCGTCCGCGTCGACGGCGGCATCCGGATGCCGCCCAAGTGAGGTAGTGCTCTCGGAACCCTGGTTCCGGACAGATCGTGCGAATCCCCCTCCGTTCTGGAGGGGGATTCGTCGGTTTTGCGCCCGGTGCGGAGGGGAACGGCAATCAGGGCCACGCTTGCGGTCTTTCTGTGTGTGGTTGCTTGCGCGCGCTCTGAATCGCGTGGAGCATGTGTGCAGGGTTATCAAGAACAATTGGTTCGCCCGACGGGCGAGGATCGGACGGACATGGACGCAACGAGGATCAAGCTGTATCGGATCGCCGCCACGGTGACCGTCGTGATGGCGGCAGGAGCGGTGCTCGGTGCGCCGTGGAAGTGGACCTGATCTGATGCGCATCGTCATCAAGTGGTGACTCGGGAGCGCGCGCGCCAGGTATTCACCGGTTCCGTCGAACTCGTGGCTGTGGCAGTACTCGTCGCCGCAGGCAGTCGAGGCGCGGACATCGCACCGGACCACCGCTGGTTTGTCGGCGTGCTCTTCGCACTGCTCGTCTGTTCCGAGATCCGGCCGATGCAGTGGCATCCTCGTGGTGGGGAGTTCACCGCGTCGTGGGGATTCGCCGGCGCACTCGCGCTGGTGGCGGAGCCGGTCGTCGGTCTCGCCGCGATCGCGCTGGCGTCCGTCATCGGCGACCTCGTTTCGCGAAAGCGTCTCGACCGCATCGCCTTCAACAGCGCGTCGCTCGTTCTGTCGCTGGGTGCGGGCGTCGGTGTCCTCCATCTCGCTGGCGCACCGGACTTCGTGGTCGCGGGAGCGATTCCGTGGTGGTATCTGGGGCTCACGGTGAGCTTCGCCATCACCGTCTACGTGACGAATCTGGCCCTCATGGCGACCGTGATCCACCTGGATCGTGGGGTGACTGTTCGCTCGATCCTCGAGATCGCCGTGCCGCAGTCGATCTCCGATGACCTCCTGCTCCTCGCCATGTCTCCGGTGTTCGCAATCGTGGGACTCCGCTCGCTTCCGATGCTCGTCCTCCCACTGCTCGCCGTGGTCGCCATCCACCGCAGTGCTCGGCAGGCGGCGGATTCTCGTGTACGAGCGACTCGCGATGAGTTGACCGGCCTCGTCCACCGAGACGAGTTCGTCGATGCCCTTGCCGCCGCGATCCCCGCCGGAACTGTCGTCGTGATGCTCGACCTCGATGGCTTCAAGGGCATCAACGACCGGCTGGGTCATGCTGCTGGCGACCGCACGCTCCAGATCGTGGCGCAGCGCCTGTCGGCATCGGTTCGTCCGACCGACGTCGTGGCTCGCGTCGGTGGCGACGAGTTCGCCGTCGTGATCGAGCAGACCTCGGGCGTCGAGGCGCAGGCGGCCGTCGAACGAATTCGAGCGGCGATACGGGCCCCGATGGAGGTCGATGGCGTCCCACTGCCGTTGGAGGTGAGCCTCGGCGTCGCGGAGTCGCCGATCGACGGCACCGATGTCGAGACGCTCCTGGATCGTGCCGACACTCGGATGCTGACCAACAAGATCGGGCGCCGTGAACCCAACGCAACGATCGTGCCGTCGTTCTCGTCTCGCCTGTCGCTGCTTCGCGATCTGCGGGCCGCGATCACTGACGACACCCTGGGAGTGGCCTTCCAACCGCAGATCGATCTGCGGACCGGTCAAACCGTCGGATTCGAGTCGCTGGTCCGATGGCGCCGCGACGGCAAGGACGTCAGTCCAAGCGAGTTCGTGGCCGCGGCCGAGCACACGGAGCTCATCGGGCCGCTCACCGATCACGTCCTCCACCGATCACTCGAGACGTGTGCGCGCTGGTGGGGTGAGGGCCACGAAGTCCCGGTGTCGGTCAACATCTCCTCGCGCTCGCTCATCGACCCTCGGTTCATGGACGTCGTTCGTTCGTCGCTCCTCGACGCCGGTCTGCCGGGGCGTGCGCTCGAGGTCGAGTTCACGGAGAGCGCTCTCCTCGTCGACGTGGCAGTTGCCGCAGAGACCATCTTCGAGTTGCGAGACGAAGGTGTATCGCTCGCGATCGATGACTTCGGCACAGGGTTCTCGTCGTTCGATCACCTGCGATCGTTGCCTGTCCGTCGGCTGAAGATCGATCGGTCGTTCGTGGGTGGCAGAGACCGCGTCGCCGATCCGAGATTTCTCGGCCCGATCATCACGCTCGCCCACAACCTCGGCGTCTCCGTGGTGGCCGAAGGTGTGGAAGACACAGCGACGGAGCGGGTTCTCGCCGACCTCGGATGCGACGCAGGCCAGGGATGGCTCTTCTCCCGTCCTCTGTCTGCGGACGATTCGGTTCGGTGGCTCAGCGACACGCCGGCCGACGCTGCGTTCGGATGATCGTCCCTGTCGCGATCGCCGGGGTCATCGGGCTGGTCGCGATTCGGTACCGGACACTCGCCCCACTTGGTGAGATCCGGTTCCGGGCGCCGTGGACGGTGGCGATCGCGCTCGCATCGCAGCTCATCCTCATCCAGGTCCTGCCGGCATCGACGCCCACCGTCATCGCCGTCGTCCTCCATCTCGCCAGCTATGGGGCGGCGCTCGCGTTCGTGTGGGTCAACCGCCGCTGGGTCGGCCTCCTGGTCGTTGGTCTCGGCGGGGCGTTGAACCTGGTGGTGATCGCCGCCAACGATGGCGTGATGCCGGCATCCGATCGGGCGATCGAGTCGGCTGGACTCGTCCACGACGACTCGTTCCAGAACTCCGGGCCCGTGGACGATGCCGCCCTCGCCCCGCTGGGCGACGTCTTCGCGGTGCCAGAGCCGTTGCCTCTGGCCAACGTCTTCAGTGTCGGCGACGTGATCATCGTGATCGGTGCCGGCGTTCTCGCCCTCGGGGCCTACCGCAGCGCCGCCAGGCCCGACGATGGAATGAACCTCGCACCGCCCGAGGTTGTTCCTCCTGAAGCCGCCGAGACCTGAGGATCAGCCATGAAGGCAGTACTGAACGGAACCGTGGTCGCCGAGAGCAACGAGACCATCGTGGTGGAGGGCAACCACTACTTCCCGCCGTCGTCGATCAGGACCGAGGCGTTCACGCCGACGGCGCACTCGACGCACTGCCCGTGGAAGGGCGACGCGTCGTACTACACGGTGTCGGTCGAGGGTCGCTCCGAGGAGAACGCGGCCTGGTACTACCCCGAGCCCAAGGACGCCGCCGCCGAGATCAAGGACCACGTCGCCTTCTACGGCAACAAGGTCCAGATCACCGACTGAGTCGTCAGCTGCCGACGGTCGGGAGATAGGACGGACGGGCCGCCTCGAACGCCGTGATCTCGTCCTCGACCCGGAGGGTGAGGCCGATGTCGTCGAGGCCTTCGAGGAAGCGGTGTTGGGTCGAGTCGTCGAGCGGGAACGAGCTCTCGATGTCGCCGGCCTTCACCGTGCGTGACTCGACGTCGACCTGGAAGACGAGGGTCGGGTCGGCCTCGACCGCCCGCAGCAACTGTTCGCCGATTTCGGACGAGACCTGCACCGGGACCAGCCCGTTCTTCGTGCAGTTGTTGCGGAAGATGTCGCCGAAACGAGGCGAGATCACGGCCTCGAAGCCGGCCTGTTGGATCGCCCACACCGCGTGCTCGCGAGACGAGCCAGTGCCGAAGTTGGGCCCACCGATCAAGATGTTGGCGCCCTGGTACTGCTCCTGGTTGAGGACGAACCCGGGGTCGTCCTTCCACTCGGAGAACAGGCCCTTCTCGAACCCGGTGCGCTCGACGCGCTTGAGCCAGTCGGACGGGATGATCTGATCGGTGTCGACGTCGGACCGGTCCAGGGGGACGGCGGTTCCTTCGATGGTGCGTACGGCGCGCATGGCGTCTCCAAGGGGATATTGCGTCAGTTGCTCAGGAGAGTCCTGAGCAACGGACGAAATTTTCTAGTGGTCGAGGTCTGCGGGGGTGGCGAAGTGGCCGGCGATGGCGGTGGCGGCGGCGACCTCGGGGGACACGAGGTGCGTGCGGCCGCCTCGGCCCTGACGGCCTTCGAAGTTGCGGTTGCTGGTGCTGGCGCAGCGTTCGCCGACGGCGAGCTTGTCGGGGTTCATGGCCAGGCACATCGAACAGCCGGGCTCACGCCAGTCGAAACCGGCGGCCCGGAAGATCTCGTGCAGGCCCTCGGCCTCGGCCTGGTCCTTCACGGCGAAGCTGCCGGGCACGACCATGGCGCGAGGGATGGTGACGGTCCGGCCGGCTTCCAGGGCAGTGGCCGCAACGGCCGCAGCCGCGCGCAAGTCCTCGATCCGCGAGTTGGTGCACGAGCCGATGAAGACCGTGTCGACGGTGACGTCGCGCATCGGCGTTCCTGCCGTGAGCCCCGTGTACTCGAGGGCCCGCTCGGCGGCGTCGCGCTCGACCGGGTCGGCGTAGCTGCTGGGGTCGGGTACCTCGGCCGAGATCGGGATCACCTGACCGGGGTTGGTGCCCCAGGACACGTGTGGCTCGATCGTGGCAGCGTCGATCACGACCTCCTTGTCGAAGGTGGCGTCGTCGTCGGTGAACAGGGTCTTCCAGTCGGCCACGGCGGCGTCCCAGTCGGCGCCCTTCGGGGCGTTGGCGCGACCCTCCACGTAGTCGAACGTCGTCTGGTCGGGAGCGATGAGCCCTGCCTTGGCGCCCATCTCGATCGACATGTTGCAGACCGTCATCCGGCCTTCCATCGACAGGGCGCGGATCGCCGACCCGCGGAACTCGATCATCGAGCCGATCCCGCCGCCGGTGCCGACCCGGCCGAGGATGGCGAGCACGATGTCCTTGGCGGTGACCCCGGGCGGGACCTCGCCGTCGACCGTGACGGCCATGGTGCCCGGGCGGGACTGGGGGAGGGTCTGGGTCGCGAGGACGTGTTCGACCTCGGAGGTGCCGATGCCGAACGCGATGGCACCGAAGGCACCGTGGGTCGACGTGTGCGAGTCGCCACAGACGACGGTCATGCCCGGCTGGGTGTAGCCCTGCTCGGGGCCGATCACGTGGACGATGCCCTGCATCGGGTTGCCCAGGCCGTAGTGGGTGATGCCGAACTCGGCGCAGTTGGCCTCGAGCGTCTGGAGCTGCTTCGCGCTGATCGGATCGGCGACCGGCTGGTCGATGTCGGCTGTCGGCACGTTGTGGTCGGCGGTGGCGAGGGTCAGGTCGGGGCGGCGGACCGTCCGGCCGTTCAACCGGAGCCCGTCGAACGCCTGCGGCGACGTGACCTCGTGGATCAGGTGGAGATCGATGAACAGCAGGTCACCGTCTTCGCCGTGGTGGACCAGGTGGCGGTCCCAGAGCTTCTCGCTCAGCGTCTTGCCCATCGTGTGCTTCTTCCCTCGTGCGGGTTGACTGTCTCAACATGTGGGATAGAGTTCCCAACCAATGGACACTGTAAGCGGTATCGGCGTTCTCGACAAGGCGGTCCGAATCCTCGACGTCGTGGCTGCCGGTCCGGTCCGGCCATCGGAGCTCCCGGCCCGCACCGGGATCAGCCGGGCGACCGCGCACCGGTTGGCGGTCGGGCTCGAGGTCCACGGCCTGCTCCGCCGCAACGCCGACGGGGCATTCGTCGCCGGGCTCGCGCTGATCGGCCTCGGTCGTGCCGCGTCCGACTCGTTCCCGCTGACCGTCGCTGCCGCTCCCGCCCTCGAGGCCCTGCGCGACCGGACGGGCGAGTCGTCGCAGCTCTATGTCGCCGAGGGTGACGAGCGGCTCTGCGTCGCCGCGGTCGACTCCGCCCATGAACTCCGGACGATCGTCGGCGTCGGGGCGCGGCTTCCGCTCGAGGTGGGTTCTGCCGGCCGAGTGCTCTCGGGTGAGGTGGGCCGTGACGGGTGGGTCGCATCGGTGGCCGAACGGGCGTCCGGGGTCGCCTCGGTGTCGGCTCCTGTCCGCCGAGACGGTGCGGTCATCGCGGCCGTGAGTGTGAGCGGTCCGATCGAACGGGTGACGCGACGGCCGGGCTCGGCCTTCGGTGGAGACGTCACGGCTGCCGCCCGCGAGATCGAGGCGGCACTGCGCTCCGACTGAGTCAGTGCAGGCCCTCGATCGGTGGGCCGGCGACGTCGACCACGGTCCGGACCAGGATCTCGCGGTCCTCCCGGCTGTCTTCGGCCAACTGGCGACGACCGAACGTCCGTGCCCGCCCGATCACGAGGCGGAGCAGCGTGTAGAGCGGAGCGATCGTCGCGAGCGCGACCGCGCCGCCGACGGCGACCGCCAGCGCGGTGGCCCATGCCCACGTCCCGTCGGCCAGCACCACGCCCGTGACGGCCCAGGTCACGAGCCCGGCGACGAGGCCCACCAGCAGGCGGGTCGTGCCCTTGTTGACCGGGTTGCGCGCAGCGCTCGTCGTGGCCAGGACCAACGCGATGGCGGGGAGGTGGATCACCGCGAGCGCGAGGAGCAACGGCCCGATGAGGAACAGGACGCCGCCGGCGACCGCCGGACGAGCGAGGCGTCGGATCTGGTTCCGGTTCTCGAGATCGGAGTCGCGGAGGCCGATGAGCGAGAGGCGGGTGGCGTAGTCGCGGTAGCTGGCCACGACCGCCGCCCGGTCGTCTGCCGAGGCCTCCGCGAGGTGTCGAGCGAGCAGTTCGACGGTGCCGAACGTCGGGTCGAGCCGCGTGCCGGCATCCCGCGCCGTGACCTCGGCGGCGGCCCGGAGGATGAGTCGTTCGTCGAGGGTGTCGAAGTCGGGCGACACCGCGGCCAGGCGCTTACGGATCCGCTCTGTCAGCGCGAGCACGGCGTCTCGGTCCTCTTCGCCCGCCCCGTCGCGACCGGTCTCGCGACGCCACCCGTCGACCGAGATCGGTTCGCCGACGAACACCGCCACGGCCGGACGGATGTCGACGTGGCTCTCGAAGCTGAGCCCGATGGGGATGATCGTGACGTCGTCGACCGTGCCGAGGGCGCCCAACGCCATGCGGGCAGCGCCCGTCCGGACCTTCTCGAGCGACGGGCGGTCCGACGAGGTGCCCTCGGGGAAGATCGCCACCGTCCCGCCCGACGCGAGCACCGCATGGATCGCCCGGAACGTGGACGCGTTGGCTGCCGTGTCGCCGTCCGCGCGTCGGTACACGGGGATGACGCCGGCCAGTGCGAGGAACGGGCGGGCGATCCACACGTCGAACAGCGTCGCCTTGCCCACAAACCGGGGGACGCGACGGAGTGCTGCCGCCACGACCGCCGGATCGACGAAGCCGTTGCCGTGGTTGGCGACGATGATCGTGGGCCCGTCGATCTGCAGTCGTTCCCGATGGACGACGTCGACCCGACGATGGAACGAGAGGACCAGGACCTGGGCGAGGCGTCCGATGGCGCGGTCGAGGAACGCTCGGATCACGTGGTGCGCTCTCGGGCTCCCGGCGCATGGGCCACGGATGCACAGGCCCGGACGAGTGCCGGGACGAACCGGTCGGCTGCCGTGATGCACCCGCCGTGATCGGCGTCGACGTCGATGACCGCAGCGCCCGGGATGGACGATGCGAGGGTGGTCTGCCGTGCCGGCGGGACCGCCAGGTCGCGGGTCGTGCGGACGACGACGGTGGGGACGTCGATGTCGCCGAGCCACGAGCGGTTGTCGAACCGGCCGATGGCCGCACCGGCCTCGGCCACGGCGACAGGGTCACCGAGGCCGATCTGTGATCGCGCCCATCTGCCGAGGTCGCCGTCCTCGAGTCGCTGCCCGAGGAGTCGGCCGGCGACGGCCTGCCGGGCGCGTGGAGGCGTGAGCCGTCCCAGTCCTGCGACCACGGGAAGCGCGCTGGAGACGATCCGGCCGGCCCCGGAACGCCGGAAGATCGGCGCCGTCGCGCACAGGACCAGGCCGTCGACGAGGGTGCGGTGGCGGTGCCAGGTGAGCATGGCGATGGGTCCGCCCATCGAGTAGCCGGCGATCATCGCCCGGTCGATGTCGAGCGCGGCGCACAGCGCAGCGACGTCGTCGGCGCAATCGGCGAGTCGGAACCTCCGGCGCGAGCGGATGCCCCGGCCGTGGCCCCGGTGGTCGATGGTCACGACACGGAAACGCTCGGCGAGCGCGTCGTAGGAGGGGAACCAGTTGAGGTCGGCGTTCACCGTCCAGCCGTGCAGGAGGACGACGGTGGGCGCGCTGGGGTCGGGGCCGGGCAACTCGCGGACGAACGTGCTCCCGCGTCCGGGGAGGTCGATGACCTGTCCCGGTGGGAGGCGTGGCTCCCAGGCAGTCGCCACGGTGCGCTACTCGATCCCGACGACGGTGACCGACAACGTGGCGCCGGTCGGGGTCTCGTATTCGACCGTCTGGTCGATGCTCGCGCCCATGAGCGACTCGCCCAGCGCCGACCCCGGACTGATGACCTCGAGCTCGTCCGAGCGCTCCTCGATCGAGCCGACGAGGTATCGCTCGGTGTCGGTGTCGCCGTCGTAGCGGATCTCGACCACGGAGCCGACCCGGACCACGGACGATCCGCCGGCTTCGACGATCACGTGGTTCTCGAGGATGGAGAAGATGTGGCCGATGCGACCGGCCATCTTCCCCTGCTCCTCCTTGGCAGCGTGATAGTCGCCGTTCTCGGAGAGGTCGCCCAACTCGCGAGCCGCCTCGATCTTGCGGGCGATGTCGATCTTCTTGACGGTGGTCAGCTCGTCGTACTCCGCCTTGAGTCGGTCGTACGCGGCCTGCGTCAGCTCGTGGACGTGCTTGTCGGGAAGCTCATCCGTGAGCGCGGGGTTGTGCTTCTGAGCAGCCATCGTCCGAGGCTACCGGGAGTGTGGTTGGGTCCGAAGTTGACGCCGGGGCCCGGAGGCGGTTGCATTGAGAGCCGTGAACCCGGTCTCGAGCCTCCTGCGCTTCGTCGCCACCATCATCATTCGCTAGCGCGCACCTGCGGGTGTGCGCTGTTCCGACCGTCCGCCTCTGGTGGACGGTTTCGTCGTTCCAGGGAGCAGACACATGACACACAAGATCGCCGTCGTCGGTGGCGACTACATCGGACCCGACGTGGTGGCCGAGGGCCTGAAGGTCCTGCGCGCCGCCGGCGTCGACTTCGAGGCGACCGAGTTCGAGATGGGTGCCCAGCGCTGGAAGCGCGACGGCGAGGTCCTCTCCGACGAGACGCTCGCCGAGCTGCGGGACTACGACGCGATCTTCCTGGGCGCCATCGGGGGCGCACAGGGAGAGGTCCCGTCGGGGCTGCTCGAGCGGGGCATCCTGCTCAAGACGCGCTTCGAGCTCGACCTCTACGTGAATCTGCGCCCGTTCCTCCTGCCCGAGGAGGACATCGACTTCCTGGTCGTCCGTGAGAACACCGAGGGGACCTACGCCGGTGAGGGTGGGTTCCTGCGCAAGAACACCGAGTTCGAGGTCGCGACCCAGGGCTCGGTCAACACCCGCAAGGGCGCGGAGCGCTGCATCCGCTACGCCTTCGACCTCGCACGGGGTCGGGAGCGCAAGCACCTGACCCTGGTGCACAAGACCAACGTGTTGACCTTCGCCGGCGACCTCTGGCAGCGGACGTTCGACATCGTCGCTGCCGAGTATCCCGACGTCGAGACGAACTACCAGCACATCGACGCGGCGTGCATCCACTTCGTGACCAACCCGCAGCAGTACTCGGTGATCGTCACCGACAACCTCTTCGGCGACATCCTCACCGACCTCGGAGGCGCGGTCGCCGGCGGCATCGGTCTCGCCGCCAGCGCCAACCTCAACCCTGATCGCACCGCACCCTCGATGTTCGAGCCGGTCCACGGTTCGGCCCCCGACATCGCGGGTCAGAACAAGGCCAACCCGGTCGCAGCGATCCTGTCCGCCGCGATGATGATGGAGTTCCTCGGCGACGTCGACGCAGGCGCCCGGATCCGGGCGGCATGCGAGGATGCACCCGAGGGATCCACCACCGAGATCGGCGACGCCATCGCCGCCCGTCTGAGCGAGAACACGGAGAGCTGACATGCCGTTCGAACCGACCGAGAAGATCTGGATGAACGGCGAGCTCGTCGACTGGGACGCCGCCCAGATCCACGTGCTGACCCACACCCTCCACTACGGCATGGGTGTCTTCGAGGGCATCCGTGCCTACGAGACGAGCGACGGTCCCGGGATCTTCCGGCTGACCGAGCACATCGAGCGGCTCCACAACTCGGCGAAGATCCTGATGATGGATCTGCCGTACTCGGTGGACGAACTGGTCGAGGCCACCAAGTTGGTCGTGCGTGAGTCGGGGCTGCCGTCCTGCTACATCCGCCCGATCGCGTACTACGGCTACGGCGAGATGGGGCTCAACACCCTGCCGTGCTCGGTCGACGTCGCGATCGCCTGCTGGCCGTGGGGCGCCTACCTCGGCGACGACGCCGTCACGAAGGGGGTGCGCATGAAGATCTCGTCGTGGACGCGCCACGATCACAACACGATGCCTCCGGCGTCGAAGACGACCGGCAACTACGTCAACTCGTCGCTGGCCAAGGTCGAGGCGCTCAAGTCGGGCTACGACGAGGCCATCATGTTGAACCGGGCCGGGCTCGTCTCGGAGTGCACCGGCGAGAACATCTTCGTGTCCCGCCAGGGGAAGCTCATCACCCCGCCGCTGTCGTCGGGCGCGCTGCAGGGCATCACCCAGCACACCGTGACCACGCTGGCCGAGGAGATGGGGCTCGAGGTCGTCGTCGACGACATCGCCCGCTCCGACCTCTACATCGCCGACGAGATGTTCGTCTGTGGCACCGCCGCAGAGGTCTCGGCGGTGAACAGCGTCGACGACCGCGCGATCCCGTGCCCAGGCCCGGCCACCACCGCGATCGCCGACGCCTACGCGAAGTGCGTGCGGGGTGAACTGCCCCAGCACAAGGACTGGGTGGAGCTGTGTCAGTAGATCTGCCGACCCGGGTCGACGTCTTCGACACGACACTGCGCGACGGTGCGCAGTTCGAGGGCATCTCCCTGTCGGTGGACGACAAGCTCCGCATCGCCGAGCAACTCGACCACCTCGGCGTCCGGTGGATCGAGGGCGGGTATCCGCAGGCGAACCCCAAGGACGCCGAGTTCTTCAAGCGGGCGCCCGACCAGCTGACGCTCTCGACCGCCGAGCTGGTGGCGTTCGGGTCGACCCGCAAGCCGGCGGGCAAGTCCGATTCCGATCCGACGCTTCGGGCGTTGGTCGAGGCCGGAACCACGACGGCGTGCATCGTCGGCAAGTCGTGGGACTTCCACGTCACCGAAGCCCTCGGCACCACCCTCGACGAGGGCGTGGCGATGGTCCAGGACTCGGTGAAGTTCCTCCGTGCCGCCGGCATGCGGGTCTTCTTCGACGCCGAGCACTGCTTCGACGGCTACAAGGCCAACTCCGAGTTCGTGCTCCGGGTGCTCGAGGCCGCGGTGATGGAGGGCGCCGAGTGCGTCGTCCTGTGCGACACCAACGGTGGCTCGCTCCCGCACGAGGTCCAGCGGATCACCTCCGAGGTCGTCGCGCACTTCGGCAGCGACGTCCAGGTCGGCATCCACACCCAGAACGACACGGGTTGCGCGGTGGCCAACTCGATCGCCGCCGTGGTCGGTGGGGCGACGCACCTGCAGGGCACGGTCAACGGCTACGGCGAACGCACCGGCAACGCGAACCTCATGACCTGCATCCCCAACCTCGAGCTGAAGATGGGGATCCCCTGTCTCCCCGAGGGCAACATCTCGCGGCTGACCGCGGTGTCGCGTCACGTCAGCGAGCTCGTGAACCTGCCGCCCCACGCCGCTGACCCGTACGTGGGGGCGTCGGCGTTCGCGCACAAGGGTGGTCTCCACACCTCGGCGCTCGGCAAGGCCGGGAACAAGTCGTACGAACACGTCGACCCCGGCAGCATCGGCAACCACACCCGCGTGCTCGTGAGCGACCTCGGCGGTCGCGCCGGCATGCAGATGAAGGCCGAGGAGTTCGGCATCGACCTCGACGGCAAGGCCTCGGCCGAGATCGCCCAGAAGGTCAACGACCTCGAGGCCCGTGGCTATGTCTTCGAGGCCGCCGACGCCTCGCTCGAGCTCCTGATGCGCCGGGCGACCGGCTGGAACCCGGACGACTTCCGGGTCGAGTCCTACCGGGTGTCGTCGTACCACCGCGAGGGCGACGTGGCCCCGGGGTCCGACATCGAACTCACGAACGAGGCCACGGTCAAGCTCTGGATCGGTGACGACCGCCGCATCGCCGTCGGCGAGGGCAATGGTCCGGTCAACGCCCTCGACTCGGCGCTGCGTACCGCGCTCAACGGCCATTTCCCGGCGCTGAACGACATCCACCTCGTCGACTACCGGGTCCGCGTCCTCGACACCGCGATCGGCACCGAGGCCGTCACCAGGGTGCTCATCGAGTCGTCCAACGGCGATGACTCGTGGTTCACCGTCGGCGTGTCCGAGAACGTGATCGAGGCGTCCTGGATGGCGCTGACCGACGGCATCCGCTTCGGCCTCCTCCACCACGCCACCTGAACAGAGCGACTGCGTTCTGGTGAACGATCGACACCGTCAGGTGACGTCTTCGTCCACCAGAACGGGGTGAGTACGATCGTTCGGCGATGGCAGCGCCCGAGCACGTTCCCACGAAGCCCAACGTCCCGGTCCGGTCGTACTCGTCGCCGCCCCGGCGGCCCGAGAGCTGGAGCGTGGACCGTCCGGCCGACTTCGCCGGCTCCGAGCGGCAGCCCTCGGGCGAACGCCTCGGCAGCCAGGGTCCCGACCAGGGCTACGCGCTGAAGCTCGCTCGGATCATCGAGCCCGAACTGACCCTGGCCGACGGCGAGCACGCTCGTGACGCGCTTGCCGGGATCGTGGCCATCGGCCTCAAGCGGGCGTCACTGCTCGGCCGGGCTCCCGTGATCCACGACCTGCGCATCGGCGCCACGCTCTTCGGCTACCTCGACCCTGCGGCCGATCCGGCGCTCGTCCGGTTCCGCAAGGAACTCTTCGAGGAGGTGGGACACTTCCACCACTACGCCGAGCTGCGACACATCGCCGACCTGGTCGAACCCGCCGTCCTGCGTCAGACACCCGACCAGGTGCGGGCGCGCTACGACGCCGACTGGCAGGACCAGCTCTCGCTCGACGACTGAACGTCGCCGTCAACCTCCAGCTGTCAGTCGTCAGCGGTCGGCGAGCTCGGCGAGGGTGTGCAACATGGTGGTCCAGCCGTGGGCCATGCGTTCTTCGACGCTCGCCTCGATCCGGCCACGCGCCATCTGCTCGACGCGGATCTCGGACCCGAGGTTCGTCTTCTCGATCGTGATCGTGATGTGGCCGACATAGGCGCCGGGCACGAGGACGCCACCGATCTCGAGACGTTCCGGTGGGTCGAACGCTCGGACCGTGCCGTGGAGCGACCCGAACTCGGGATCGTTGCCGCAGTAGACCCGCCCGCCGAGCTGGGGTTCCATCCGCATCTCGCCGCCACCGGCACCGAGGTAGGGCTCGCCCCACCACGACGCGGTCCGCGACACGAGGACATCCCAGACCTGGAGCGGCGGCGCCGAGGCCGGGCTCGTCACGACGACGGTGGTCTCGTCGTCGACCGTGGATTCGGGTGACTCCTGCACGGATCCAGGCTGGCAGGTCGCGGCCGTAGGCTGGCGGACCGTGCAGCCCGTCGTCGTCTTCGAGCTCAACGAGGTCCCGTGGCGGATCATCGACTGGTGGGTCGCCGCGAATCCCACCTCGGCGACCGCTCGCCTGCTCGAGGACTCGTCACAGTGGACGTCGGTCTGTCCGGACGAGGGGCATCTGTCGCCGTGGGTGACGTGGCCGACCCTGCACCGCGGCGTGCCCAACACCGTGCACGGGATCGGGCACTTCGGTCAGGACACCTCGGCGGCCGACGAGATCGCGCCGACATGGTGGGTCCGGGCGGTGCAGGCCGGACGCAGGGTCGGCGTGTTCGGGCTCCTGCACACGAACGAACTCCCGCCCGACGTCGACCGCTACGCGTTCTTCGTCCCCGACACGTTCGCGCCGTCGGCCGACACGCACCCGGCATCGCTCGAGTCGTTCCAGGCGTTCAACCTGTCGATGGCCCGGGCGTCGGCCCGCAACGTGTCGACGTCGATCGACGTCGCGGCGGCACGTCGGTTCCTCCTCCGGGCGCCTCGTCTGGGTCTCCGCCCTGCGACCGTGGTCCGGCTCGTACGACAGCTGATCGACGAGCGGCGGCGTCCGACCACCCGCGTCCGTCGTCGCTCGTACCAGTCGGTGCTGGCCTTCGACCTGTTCGTCGGTCAGCTCCGATCGTCCCGGCCCGATGCTGCCGCGTTCTTCACCAACCACGTCGCATCGGCGATGCACCGCTACTGGGCCGCCACGTTCCCCGGCGACTACGACCCGGAGACCTTCGGCTTCGACGCTGCCTGGATCGACACGTGGTCCGGCGAGATCGCCGAAGCCATGGCGCACGCGGACCGGATGCTCGATCGTCTCCGACGGCACTGTGACGCGACAGGAGCGGCGTTGGTCGTCGCCTCGTCCATGGGACAACAGGCTGCGCAGGGAACGCCGGTCGGGCGCCAGCTGTACCTGCGTGATGTGGATGCGTTCGTCACCGACGCCGACATCGACCCCGCCACGGTGGAACGCCGTCCGGCGATGGACCCGCATGTCAACGTCCAGATCGCCGACCCCGCGGCGCTGGACCTGCTGCGCCGGCGTCTCGACGACCTGCGGATCGGTGGTCGTGAACTCGTGTGGTCCGAGGAGGAGCACGGGTTCGTCTCCATGGAGTTCGGCCAGGCCGACGACGCCATCGGTGCGGTCACGGTCGGCGGGCAGGCGCGGACGCCCGCCGAACTCGGCCTCGAGGTGATCGAGATCGAGGACGAGGTCGCGAGCACCGGCTACCACGTGCCCGGTGGGATCCTGTTCACGTACGACCCCGGCTCCCGTGACGGCGGCACCAGCGATGCGGTCGATCGTTCTCGGAGCGTCGTCTCGACGACGGAGATCGCCTCGATGATCCTCGAGCGGCTCGGTGTCGCCCGGGAAGGCTCACCGACCACGGAGTGACACCGGCGGCGCGGGCGCGCGCCGATACCCTCGGCGCGGTGTCCGCCACCCCCCGTCTCCGTTTCGCGCCGTCTCCCACGGGCTATCTGCACGTCGGCAGTGCCCGAGCCGCACTGTTCAACTGGCTGGTCGCCCGGCAGACCGGCGGCGCGTTCCTCCTGCGGGTCGAGGACACCGATCGTGAGCGGAACCGTCCCGAACTGACCGAGAACATCCTCGACTCGATGCGGTGGCTGGGCCTCGACTGGGACGACGACGTCGTCTACCAGGCCGACAACCTCGACCAGCACGCCGCGGCGGCGCGGTCGCTCCTCGATGCAGGAAAGGCCTATTGGTGTGACTGCACGCCCGAGGACGTCGACGCCCGGCGGACCGAGAAGGGCGCTTCGGGCTACGACGGATTCTGTCGTGACCGGTCCCTCGCCGAAGGCGCCGGCGCTGCGTTGCGTTTCCGTTCGCCCGACGACGGCACGACCGACTTCACCGACGTGATCCGCGGCCCCGTCACCTTCGACAACTCGACGATCGAGGACTTCGTCCTCCTGCGTTCCAACGGGCTCCCCGTGTTCCTGCTGTCCAACGCCATGGACGACGCCACGATGGCGATCACCCACGTGGTCCGCGGCGAGGACCACGTGAACGGGACGCCGAAGTACCTGCTCCTGCGGGATGCGCTGGATCTCGGCCGTCCGGACGTGATCGCGCATCTCCCTCTCCTGGTGAACGAGAGCCGCAAGAAGCTCTCCAAGCGCCGTGACTCGGTCGCCGTGGGCGAGTTCAAGGACCGTGGCTACCTGCCCGAGGCGATGATGAACTATCTCGCGCTCCTCGGCTGGGGGCCCAAGGACGACGTCGAGATCCGCCCGATGAGCGAGATCACCGCGCTGTTCCGTCTCGAGGACGTCAATCCCGCTCCGGCCTTCTTCGACGAGAAGAAGCTCGAGCACTTCAACGCCGAATACGTACGGGCGCTCACCGTCGACGAGTTCGTCGAACGGACGACACCGTTCCTGACCCAGCCTGACGCCACGCTCGGCCCGATCCGTGCGTTGGCTCCAGCACTCCAGCAGCGCGTTCGCCTCCTGCCCGACGCCGAGCCGATGGTCGACTTCCTCCACCTCGACCGACCCGTCCGCGACGAGGCGTCGTGGGAGAAGGTCATGGCCAAGACCCCAGAGGTGGCGGGAGCGATGCTCGCCTCCGCGATCGACGCCTTCGCCACCGTGGAATGGGACGCCGAGTCGTTGCACGCCTCGCTCCTCGCGTTGGGCGAGGCGCAGGGTCTCAAGTTGGGCAAGGCCCAGGCGCCCATCCGGGTCGCGGTGACCGGGAGGACCGTGGGCCCGCCGCTGTTCGAGTCGCTCGAGGTGCTCGGCCGCGACGCCACCATCGAGCGGATGCGCGTGGCGCTCGCCGATCTGGCGTGATGGTCCGACGCCTGCTCCGTCTCGCTGTCCGGATCGGGCTGTTCTGCGTCGGCGCCCTCGCGCTGTACGTCGCGGTCACCTTCGTGCAGGTCCTCGACGCCAGCAACCAGGCACATCAGGAGCCCGCACAGGCGATCATCGTGCTGGGCGCTGCCCAGTACGACGGCACGCCGTCACCGGTGCTCGCCGCACGTCTCGACCACGCCATCGAACTCCATCGGGCCGGCGTGGCGAACACCATCGTCGTGACGGGGGGCAAGCAGGAAGGCGACCGGTTCACCGAGGCCGCCGCCAGCTTCGACTACCTGCGCAAGGCCGGGATCGCCGAGGAGCGGATCCTGCGCGAGGAACAGGGCTCGAACACCTGGGAACAGCTCGCCGCGGCGACCCGTGAGCTGCGGACCCGAGGGATGACCAGTGCGGTCCTGGTGTCGGACGACTATCACGCCTACCGGCTCGACCGGATCTCGGCCGAGCTCGGCCTCGACGCGCAGGTGTCGCCGGTGGACCCAGGACTGTCGGTCGGGGGCAAGGTCCGGGCCATGGGACGGGAGACGGTGGCGGTCGCGGTCGGCCGTGTGATCGGGTTCCGTCGCCTCGTCAACCTCGACGATCAGCTATCGCTTTCGGTCGGGGCGGTGTCCGTCGGATAGCGTGATCCGTTCACCTTTCCGGAGTGGTGTAATAGGTAACACAGCTGGTTCTGGTCCAGTCATTGGGGGTTCAAGTCCTCCCTCCGGAACTCCAACTTTCGGCCGCGGCGAACCGTCGCGGTAGCATCGCATGCTCCCTGCCCCGTTCGTCTAGCGGCCTAGGACACCAGCCTCTCACGCTGGCAGCACGGGTTCGAATCCCGTACGGGGTGCCATGCACAACGCCCAGGTCAGCGGCAATCGCCGCTGACCTGGGCGTTTCTCGTTCTGTGGCCGCGTGAGCTACTGGCGGCGTGAGCTACTGGTACGTCTTCTGCTCGGCTTCCTTGACCTCGGCCTCGGCGCGGGCCTTCTCGGCTTCGGCTTCCTTGGCGGCGACCTCGCGGTTGGCCTCGGCCTTCTCCTGCTGGGCCTCGCCTTCCTTCTCGAGGTCGTCGTTGCCGGTGACGACGCCGACGGCTTCCTTGGCCTTGCCCTTGACGTCTTCGACGACGCCCTTGATGCCGTGCTCTGCTCCGTTGTCTGCCATGGGATTCTCTCCTGGTTCGGTGGTGGGGGAGGGACCGAGTCCCTACCCGTGTCGGTGACCGTGAGAACGAGACGATTGTCACGAGCCACCTGACTGCGCCGTGGACTGTCGGCGGCGACGGGGCCGCAGGTACTGTCGCCCGCCGTGCCGACCCCGGGACACGGAGATCTGGCCGACCGCGATCGTGCGACGGTCTGGCATCCCTACGCGTCGATGCCGGCGACCCTCGACCCGACGCCCGTGGTCGGAGCGGACGGCGCTCGGCTGCACCTCGCGGACGGCCGCAGTGTCGTCGACGGGATGTCGTCGTGGTGGGCGGCGATCCACGGGTACCGCCACCCGGTCCTCGACGCCGCAGTACGCGATCAGCTCGACCACATGGCCCACGTGATGTTCGGTGGGATCACCCACGGCCCAGCCGTCGAGCTGGCCGAGCTCCTGGTCGAGATCACCCCGGCCGGTCTCGAGCACGTGTTCCTCGCCGACTCGGGATCGGTGTCGGTCGAGGTCGCGATGAAGATGGCGCTGCAGTACGCCCGCGGGGTCGGGCGCCCCGAGCGCGAGAAGTTCCTGACGGTCCGCGGGGGCTACCACGGCGACACGCTCCATGCGATGTCGGTGTGTGACCCCGTCAACGGGATGCACTCGATGTTCGCCGGAGTCCTGCCGGGTCAGGTGTTCGCGCCGGTGCCGAGACCGAGCTTCGACGAGCCCTGCACGGACGACGACGTCGCTGCGTTGGCGGCGCTCCTGCGTGACGGCGCCACCGAGATCGCGGCCGTCATCCTCGAGCCGATCGTGCAGGGCGCAGGCGGCATGCGGTTCTACGCCCCGGAGTACCTGGCGAGGGTGCGAGAGCTGTGCGACCAGTACGAGGTGCTCCTGATCGCGGACGAGATCGCCACCGGCTTCGGACGCAGTGGTCGCCTGTTCGCCTGCGAACACGCCGACGTCTCGCCCGACATCTTGTGTGTGGGCAAGGCGCTCACGGGCGGGTATCTCTCCATGGCGGCCACGCTGTGCACCCCGGAGGTCGCTCGGGGCGTGAGCGCTGCCGACTCCGGCGCCCTGATGCACGGGCCGACCTTCATGGGCAACCCGCTCGCCGCCGCGGTGTCGCTCGCCTCGGTTCGGCTCCTGCTGTCGCGCGACTGGGAGGCCGAGGTCGCGGCCATCGAGCGTGGCCTCCGGTCGGGCCTGGAGGCGGCAGCCGACTCGGCCGACGTCGACGACGTACGGGTCCTCGGTGCCATCGGGGTCATCGAGACCCGCGAGCCGGTCGACATGGCGACGGCGACGTCGGTAAGCCTCGACCACGGTGTCTGGCTGCGCCCGTTCGGCCGGCTGGTGTACGCCATGCCGCCGTTCGTCGCATCGGCGGACGACATCAGCGCCATCACCACAGCGATGGTCGCCGTGGCGGCGACGGCGTGAGCCCCCTGCCGGCGAGTTGGGCCGACCTCGTCGACGACGACCTGCGATCGATCGACCAGGTCGGACGACGCCGATCGTTGCGAACGTTCGATGCCTGTGGCCCCACGGGCGTGCTCGACGGCCAGACGGTCACGTCCTACGCGTCCAACGACTACTTGGGCCTGTCGGCACATCCTGCGGTGTGCGCGGCGGCGGCTGACGCTGCCCAGCGGTGGGGAGCCGGATCGACCGCCTCGCGATTGGTCGTCGGCACGCGGCCGGCCCACGTCGGCTTCGAGACGGCCTACGCATCGTGGAAGGACGCCGAGGCGTCGCTGGTGTTCTCGTCCGGCTACGCCGCGAACCTGGCGGTGCTCTCCACGCTGGGTCGGGCGGGGACGACCATCGTCTCCGACGAACTCAACCACGCTTCGATCATCGACGGCTGTCGTCTCGCTGCTGCCACCACCGTCGTCAGCCGGCACAACGACGTGGCGCACGTCGAGGAACTGGTGTCCGGGGCGGCGGGCCCGGTCATCGTCGTGACCGACACGGTGTTCTCGATGGACGGCGACGTGGCACCGGTCGCCGACCTCGTCGACGTGTGCCGCCGTCACGGCGCGTTGCTGGTGGTCGACGAGGCCCACGCGGTGCTCGGCCCCGACGTGCCCGTCGGGGGCGACGTCGTGCGGGTCGGGACGCTCTCGAAGGCCCTCGGTTCCCAGGGTGGCGTCGTCGCCGGCCCCGCACCGATCGTCGATCTCCTGGTGAACCGGGCTCGCTCGTTCATCTTCTCGACCGGACTCAGCCCCGCCGACGTGGCCGCCGCCGGGGCGGCGATGGCGATCGTGCAGAGCCCTGCAGGGAACGAGCTCACTTGTCGCCTCCGCGAGGTCATCGACAGGGTGCTGCCCGGGCATCCGTCGCCCATCGTGCCGATCGTGATCGGCGACGAGCACGACGCGATGGCAGCGGCGGCGGCGCTGCTCGAGCGTGGGATCCTGGTCCCGGCGATCCGGCCGCCGACCGTGGCGCCGGGCACGAGTCGGTTGCGGGTCGCGCTGTCGGCGGCACACACCGACGAGATGATCGACGCGCTCCTGGCGGCGTTCGACGAGATCGGCGTGCGGGCGTGAGGCCGCGTCTCCTCGTGGGGGTCGCCGGCACGGCGACGGAGATCGGGAAGACCTGGACGTCGGCCGCCCTCGCCTCCGACCTGCGACGTCGCGGCCTCGCGGTGGGTGCTCGCAAGCCGGTGCAGTCGTACGAGCCCACCGACACGGGCCCGTTGGACGCCGAGGTGCTCGCCGCGGCGCTCGGCGTCGATCCGGACGAGGTCTGTCCGCCGCATCGCACGCTCCCCGTGCCCATGGCGCCCCCGATGGCCGCCGACGCGCTGGGCCGTCCTCGTCCGGTGCTCGCGGACTTGGTGGCAGAGACCGTCTGGGCCGATGGCCTCGACGTCGGCCTCCTCGAGAGCGTCGGTGGCGTGGCGTCACCGATCGCAGACGACGGCGACAGCACCGACCTGCTGCGCTCGTGCGAGGTCGATGTCACCCTGCTCGTCGCCGACGCCGGCCTGGGGACGATCGATGCCGTCCGGACCGCGCTCCGGTACCTCGGCCGCGGGCCCGTCGTCGTCGCGCTCAACCGCTTCGACCCACTCGACGATCTGCATCGCCGTAACCTCGACTGGCTGCGCACGACCGACGAACTCGATCCGTGCACGTCCGTCGGAGCGGTCGCCGACCGCCTCGTCGAACTCCTCCCCAACCGTCGCTGACCGGAGACCACATGCCCCTCGATCCCGCCCGTGCGCTCGCTGCCGCCCTCGAACCGTTCACCGGGCAGGTGTACTTCTCGCCGGAATGTCACCAGGGCTACGAGGCGCTGGGGTTCGGGCCGAGCAGTGCCGAGGTCGCGGGCGTGCAGATGCCCGAGATCAGCGCCTACTTCACCAGTCGCGGATCGGTGATGGGACAGGTTCCGGGCGAGGTCGTCGCTGCCGCGTTCGGGGTGTTCAAGCCAGCGGTCGTCGTGCCTGCGGTCGCCGCCGGGTGGGCCAAGACCGACGCGACGACGATCGAGGCCGCTCGCACCGACGGCGCGGTGGGGCAGTTGCGTCGGATCCTCGGTGACACGCCGGATGGACTCGACCGTGCGGTCGACCTCCTCGAACGGGCGACCGCCGACCTCGAACCAGCAGGGAAGCCGCTCTACGCCGGCCTCCGTTCGCAGGCGCTGCCCGACGCGCCCTTGGGCGCTGCATGGCGCCTGGGCGACATGCTCCGCGAATACCGCGGCGACGCTCATGTCGCGGTGTGGACCGCCGAAGGGCTCGATGCCTGCGAGATCGGGATGCTCACGGAGCTCTACTGGGGCCTCCCGGCTCGTTCGTACTCGCGCACCCGTGGGTGGGACGACGGCGACTACGCCGGCGCCACCGCTCGGCTGGAGGCGCGTGGGCTTCTCGCTGGCGATGCCCTGTCGGACGAGGGCTCACAGGCCCGGGAGGCGATCGAGGTCGCCACCGATCGAGCGTGTGCTCCCATCGTCGCGGCGTTGGGTGACGATCTCGACGAGCTGGTCGAGATCCTCGGCCGGTGGTCGAGCGCGATCCGCGGTGCCAACGGCTACCCGGCCGCCGGCCCGGTCGAGTTGGCCGAGGCCGCTCGCCGCTGAGGCTCAGGCCTCCTGGAGCAACTCCCAGACGTTCCCCTGCGGGTCGGCGATCAAGGCGTACACCGCGCCGGGTCGGTGAGACGTCGGCGCGGTCAGGACCGCTGCGCCGGCGCGCTGTGCTGCTGCCGCTGTCGCCTCGACGTCGTCGACGTGGAGCGCGGCGTAGGCGAACCCCACATCCCGGAACCAGGGATCGGGGCGGGGTGGCCGTGCAGCGCCGTCGACCGGCGCGTAGAGCTTGCAGTGGGCGTCGTCCCGGCGAAGGCGATGCACGGTGCCCTGCGGGAACTCCGAGGTCGACTCGAGCTGGAAGCCGAGGCCGTCTGCGTAGAACGTCAGCAGTTCGTCGGCGTCGTCGGTGACGATGCCCGCCGACACGTGGGCCGGGCTCACAGCACGCTCAGCGGCTCGTGGTACTCGTAGCCCAGTGCGTCGGCGACCGCGGCCTCGGTCACCCGGCCGGCGATCACGTTGCACCCGTTGCGCAGGTGCGGGTCGGCCTCGACCGCGCCCCGGACGCCGAGATCGGCGAGCGCGAGGACGAAGGGCAAGGTGGCGTTGTTGAGCGCGTGGGTCGAGGTCTGGGGCACGGCGCCGGGCATGTTCGTCACGCAGTAGTGGACGACGTCGTGGAGGACGTAGGTGGGGTCGGCATGGGTCGTGGGCCGGGACGTCTCGAAGCAGCCGCCCTGGTCGATGGCGACGTCGACCAGCACCGAACCGGGTCGCATCGACCGCACCATGTCCTCGGTCACGAGCTTCGGTGCCCGGTCGCCCTTGACGAGGACGCCGCCCACGACGAGGTCGGCCGTCGCCACCAGGTGTTCGATCGCCGTCCGGGTCGAGTACATCGTCTCGAGCGACGGACCGAACCGTGCACCGAGATGCGCGAGCACGTCGAGGTTGCGGTCGAGGACCGTCACCGCAGCGCCGAGGCCGACGGCCATCTCGATCGCGTTCTCGCCGACCACGCCGCCGCCGATGACGACGACCTCGCCCGAGTGGACGCCGGGCACGCCACCAAGGAGCACGCCCGCACCGCCCTGCGCGCTCTCGAGGGCGTGTGCGCCGGCCTGCACCGACATGCGCCCGGCGACCTGCGACATCGGTGCGAGCAACGGAAGTCGCCCGAAGGCGTCGGTGACGGTCTCGTACGCGATGCACGTCGCGCCGGAGTCGACGAGGTCACGGGTCTGGTCCGGGTCCGGGGCCAGGTGCAGGTAGGTGAACAGCACCTGCCCTTCCCGCAGCATCGCCCGTTCGGACGGCTGCGGCTCCTTCACCTTCACGACCATCTCGGCCGTGCCGTACACGTCGGCGGCGGTCGCCACGATCTCGGCTCCGGCGGCGCGGTAGTCGTCGTCGGTCGCCCCGATCCCGAGCCCCGCTCCCGCCTCGATCACCACTCGGTGCCCGTGGGCCACGAGTTCGCGCACGCTCGCCGGCGTGAGTCCGACCCGCTTCTCGGCGTTCTTGATCTCGGTGGGCGTCCCGACGAGCACAGGCTGTCTCCGGTTCGATCGACGTCGTGTTGCCAGCCGACGCTACGTCGTAGTGTCGGCGCCGTGCGTCCGTACTTCGAGGGAGTCGAGAAGATCCGGTTTGCCGGACCCGACAGCGACGATCCGCTCACCTTTCGTTGGTACGACGCCGACCGCGTCGTCGCCGGCGCGACGATGGCCGAGCACTTGCGCATCGCTGTCTGTTACTGGCACAACTTCGTGTGGCCGGGGAGTGACGTCTTCGGGGAGGGGACCTTCGCCCGACCGTGGCACGAGCCGGCGCTCGACCCGATGGACGCAGCGCGACACAAGCTCGACGTCGCCTTCGAGTTCCTCACCAAGCTCGGCGCTCCGTTCTTCTGCTTCCACGACCGGGACGTGGCGCCGGTCGGATCGTCGTTCCGTGAGACGTGCGCCAACCTCGACACGATGGTCGACGAGATCGGCGCCCGCATGGCCGACACCGGCGTCGAGCTCCTCTGGGGAACGGCCAACCTGTTCGGTCACCCCCGTTTCATGGCGGGAGCGGCCACGTCGCCCGATCCCGAGGTGTTCGCTCACGCTGGGGCCCAGGTACGCCACGTGCTCGACGCCACGCACCGGCTCGGCGGTCACAACTACGTGCTGTGGGGCGGACGTGAGGGCTACGAGACCCTGCTCAACACCGACCTGCGACGCGAACAGGCGCAGCTGGCCCGGTTCCTGCACCTGGTCGTGGAACACAAGCGCGCCATCGGGTTCACGGGCACGCTCCTGATCGAACCGAAACCCGCCGAGCCGACCAAGCACCAGTACGACTTCGATGCGGCCACCGTCGCCGGTTTCCTCGACCGGCACGGCCTCGCCGGCGAGATCAAGGTGAACCTCGAGGTGAACCACGGCACGCTCGCCGGTCACTCGTTCCACCACGAGGTCGCCAACGCGATCTCGCTCGACGTCCTCGGATCGGTCGACGCGAACCGAGGAGACCCTCAGAACGGCTGGGACACCGACCAGTTCCCGAACTCGGTCGAGGACATGACGCTCGCGCTGTACGAGATCCTCCGCGGCGGTGGCCTGGGTAGCGGCGGGTTCAACTTCGACACCAAGTTGCGTCGACAGTCGACCGATCCCGTCGATCTGTTCCACGGCCACATCGGTGGCATGGACACGCTGGCTCGCAGCCTCCTGGCCGCAGCGTCGCTGCAAGAGTCCGGTGACCTGCAGCGCGTCGTCGATGCTCGCTACGAGCGTTGGGACAGCGACCTCGGCCGTTCGATCATGGGCGGCGACCGGTCGCTGGTCGACCTCGACGCCTTGGTGACCGAGAACGACGTGGAGGGTGCGCCGGGCAGCGGGCACCAGGAGTTGCTCGAGAACATCGTCAACCGCCACATCGACCAGGCCCGCTGACCGTGGACCTGCTCGGACCGGCGCTCCTGGCGTTCGGTGCAGCGGTGGTCGGCTCGCTCGGCGGGCTGGGCGGAGCGATCCTGCTCGTGCCGCTCCTGGTGGTGACGGGGATGTCGCCGACCGAGGCGGCGCCGTTGGGTCTGGTGATGGTCGCCGCCTCGTCGATCGCCGCCGGGCCTCGCCAGCTACGTGAACGATCGGTGAACCACCGCTTGGGCGTCACGGTCGAGTTGGTGGCGTCGAGCGGTGCCGTGGTCGGGGCGATGGTCTCGGGCTCGATGAGCGAGACCTTTCTCACCTACCTGCTCGCCACGGTCGCCGCCCTGGCCGCGCTGGCCGGAGCCGGGCGCAAGGGCCTGCGGAACCTGCCCGATCCGGCGTGTGTCGACGCCGACGTCGGTGAGCGGGTCGGTGCCATCGCCGGCGCCTATCGGTTGTCGGACGAGGAGATCGTCCCGTACCGGCCCGAGCGGCTCGGTCCCGGGCTGGCGTTCATGTCGCTGGCCGGTTTCGTCGCCGGTAGCGCAGGAGCATCGGGTGGCTTCATCAAGACACCGGCCATGACCGAGCTGATGAAGGTGCCGACGAGGGTCGCGGCAGCGACGACGACGTTCACCGTGGGCATCACCGCCTCGGCAGCGCTGGTGATCTACGCCATCCAGGGCCGCGTCGACGTCGAGACGGCGTCGTTGATCGTCAGCACGAGCCTCCTCGGTGGCGTCGTCGGCGCCTCGGTGCAATCTCGGCTGTCGCCCGCCGTGACTCGCCGCCTGCTCGAGCGCGCTGCTGCTGGTGATCGCCGCGCTCCTGGTGGCACGGGCATGACGGCAGCGCGCACGCCGATCCCCGAGGGTGCCGTCAGCACGGTCCGTGGACGGATCCAGGCGCCGGCGCTGACGTGGCTGACCCGTGTGGTGATCGCGGTCGGCGTCCTCGGCGCGGTGCTCCCGGGTCTCGCCGGCACGGCCGTCGCCACCGCCGCAGTGGGCGCGGTCATGGCCGCGCCCCTGCTGCGAGTGGCGTGGTTGGTGTTCCGATGGTCGCAGGAGCGCGACCGACGGTTCATCGCCGTCGGCCTGGGACTCCTGTCGGTGATCGCCGTCGGCGCCGTGTTGTCGGCGCTCGGGGTCGGGGCCTGACGGCGCCTACGCGCCGCCGGCGGCGGTCTTGGCCCGCTTCGATGCACGTGCCCGGGTGGTCTGGTCGAGGTCGACCTTGCGGATGCGCACGAACGAGGGCGTGACCTCGACGCATTCGTCGTCGGCGATGTGCTCCAGAGCCTGCTCGAGCGACAGCAGGGTCGCGGGGATCAGCTTCTCGAAGTTGTCGGCAGCCGACGCTCGCACGTTGGTCTGCTTTTTCTCCTTCGTCGGGTTGACGTCCATGTCCTCGGTCCGGGCGTTCTCGCCGATGATCATGCCCTCGTAGACGGCCACACCGGGTCCGACGAAGAGTTGACCGCGGTCCTGGAGCGCCAGCAGCGAGTAGCTGCGGGTCTCACCGGTGCGGTCGGCGACGAGCGAACCGTTGCGACGGGCGCGGATCTCGCCGGCCCAGGGCTCCATCTTCTCGAACACGTGGTGGATCAAGGCGGTGCCGCGGGTCTCGGTCAGCAGTTCGGTGCGGAAGCCGATCAGGCCGCGAGCGGGGACGAGGTAGTCGAGGCGGACCCAGCCGGTGCCGTGGTTGACGATCTGCTCCATGCGGCCCTTGCGGACGGCGAGGAGCTGCGACACGACGCCGAGGTAGTCCTCGGGCAGGTCGACGGTCACCCGGTCGACCGGCTCGTGCACCTTGCCGTCGATCTCCTGGGTGAGGACCTGGGGCTTGCCGACGGTGAGCTCGAAGCCCTCGCGTCGCATCATCTCGACGAGCACGGCGAGCTGGAGCTCTCCACGACCCTGGACCTCCCAGGTGTCGGGGCGCTCGGTCGGGAGCACACGGATCGACACGTTGCCGACGAGTTCGGCGTCGAGGCGTGCCTTGACCAGACGGGCGGTCATCTTCGACCCGTCCTTGCCGGCCAGGGGCGACGTGTTGATGCCGACGGTCATCGACAAGCTCGGCTCGTCGATCGTGATGACGGGCAGCGGTCGCGGGTCCTCGGTGTCGGCCAGCGTCTCGCCGATCGTGATCTCGTCGATGCCGGCGATGGCGATGATCTCGCCCGGTCCCGCCGACTCGGCCGGGACACGGTCGAGGTTCTCGGTGATGAAGAGGTCGCCGATCTTGACGCGCGTCTGCGTGCCGTCGGCCTTGCACCACATGACGTTCTGACCCTTGCGGATCTCCCCGTTGCGCACGCGGCACATGGCGAGACGGCCCAGGTAGGGCGACGAGTCGAGGTTGGTGACGAGCGCCTGCAGCGGCATGGCCTCGTCGTACTCCGGTGCCGGGATGTGCTCGACCAGGAGCTCGAGCAGCGGCTTGAGGGTGTCGTCGTCGGAGAGGCCGTCGCCGTCGGCGGGGCGCTCCATCGTCGAACGCCCGTCGCGGGCGACGGCGTAGACGATCGGGAAGTCGATCTGGTGCTCGTCGGCGTCGAGATCGAGGAACAGTTCCTCGACCTCGTTGACGACCTCGTCGATCCGGGCATCCGGGCGGTCGACCTTGTTGACCACGAGGATGACCGGCAGGCGGGCCTGGAGGGCCTTGCGCAGGACGAACCGGGTCTGGGGGAGGGGACCCTCGCTGGCGTCGACCAGCAGGAGGATGCCGTCGACCATGCTCAGCGCTCGCTCGACCTCGCCACCGAAGTCGGCGTGGCCCGGGGTGTCGACGATGTTGATCTTCACGTCGTCGCCGGCGTCGGTCCGGTAGGGGATGGCCGTGTTCTTGGCCAGGATCGTGATCCCCTTCTCCTTCTCGAGGTCCATCGAGTCCATGACGCGCTCGGCGACGTCCTGGTTCTCGCGGAACGCGCCGGACTGCCACAGCATCTTGTCGACGAGCGTCGTCTTGCCGTGGTCGACGTGGGCGACGATCGCCACGTTTCTCAGGTCATTGCGGGTAGCCACTGGAGTCTCCGAACCGGTTCATGGCCGCCGATGGGCGGACGAGCCAGCCTAAGTCCCCATGGTTCTGGGTGCGCGATCGGGACGTGTGGAGTACCGATCGCGCACCCAGAACAGCGTTGGGCGGTGTGGTGTGGTGCGGTGTGGTGTGGCGGCCTGGCGCTAGAGACCGGCGTCGGCGATGAAGTCGGCGGCGATGTCGGCCGCGTCCTCCTTGTCGATCTCGAAGCGCTTGTTGAGCTCGGTGAGGGTGTCGGTGTCGATGGCGGCGCTGATCTCGTTCAGCAGCGTCGTCAGATCGTCGCCGTAGGCCTCGGCCAGCTCGTCGGAGATGACCGGCGTGATGTTGTCGGCGGCCAGCATGTTCATGTCGTCCTCGAGCAGGACCCATCCCTCGTCGGCGATGCGGCCGCTGGTCGAGAAGAGGACACCGATGTTGACGTCGGAACCGTCGGCCAGGGCGTCGGCGACGAGACCGGACTCGAGCGGCGTGAAGCCACCGGAGAGGTCGATGCCGTAGACCGACTCGAGGCCCACCAGGCAGAACGGGTTGGTCTCGCAGTCCTGCGGGGCGCCGAGCTTCAGCCCGCTGCCGTCGGCCGGGAGGTCCGAGATCTTGGTGTAGCCCTCGGACTCCGACGTCTCCTGCGTGATCACGAAGGCGTTGGTGTCGACCGCCGGTGCGGGGTCGAGAGCGACGAGGCCGATCGAGTCGAGCTGGGCCTGGAGGAGTCCGACCGTCTCGGCGGCGTCGCCGGTCGCTTCGCCGGCGCCCTCGTTGAGGAACTCCAGCATCGACGCGGCGTACTCGGCGCTGAGGTTCACGTCGCCGTTGTCGAACGCACCGAGGAGGACGTCGCGGAAGCCGCCGACGCTGACCTGCTCGACGGTGTAGCCGTGGTCGGCGAGCACCTGGCCGTAGATCTCGGCGAGGATCGCGGACTCACCGAAGTCCTGGGCGCCGATCTTGATGTCGGGACCGTCGGGGCTCTCGGAACCTCCGTCGGGATTGCCGCCGGACGAGGCGACCGGGTCATCGTCGTCGCCGCATGCGGCAGCGAAGAGGGCGAGGATCGCCACCAGGGCGATCAGGAACTTGCGGGTCTTCATGGGTTTCCTTTCACAGGGAATTGCGGGAGATCAGATGGCCAGGTCAGCGGCGGCACCGGTCCGGGGTGTCCGGACGCGTGCTGCGCCGACGTTCGGCCGGGACCACGGTGACAGTCGGCGGGCGAGCAGGGCGAAGGCGAACTCGGTGGCGAGGGACAGGAGCGCGACGATCACCGCGGCAGCGATGACCCGTCCGTAGTCGCGGGTGGCGAGGCCTTGGAGGATCGGCGAGCCGAGGCAGCGGAACCCGACGAGGGCGCCGAGCGTGGTGGTGGCCACGACCTGCACCGCCGAGATGCGCACACCGGTGGCGAGCAGCGGCAGTGCCGCCGGCAGTTCCACGTCGAGGAGCACCTCGCGCTCTCGCATCCCCATGGCCCGTGCGGCGTCGACGACGTCGCGGTCGACCTCGGTCACGCCGGTGAACACGTTGACGAAGATGGGCGGGAGGGCCAGGAAGAAGAGGGCCACGAATGTCGGCCAGAAGCCCAACCCGAACCCGTAGCGCAGGGAGAACGGGAAGACGAGGGCGATGATGGCGAACGTGGGAATCGCTCGACTGAGATTCACGACCGTCACCGCGATGCCCCCGCCCCGGCGCCGGTGTCCGAACCACAGCGCGGCGGGGATCGCCACGGCCATCGCGGTGAGGACGGTGAACACCGACAGTCGCACGTGGTTCCACAACAGGTTGACGAGGCCGTTGCGTCCCCACCACGAGTCGGATGCGGTGAGGTAGTCGAGCGTCTCCTGGAGCACGGTCAGGCCTCCGGCGACGCGGTGATCTGCGCCCATGGGGTCAGGACGCGTTGTGCGAGGACGAAGAGGAGGTCGAAGGCGATCGCCATGACGATGGAGAGCCCTGCCCCGACGACGATCGGCGTCGGGAACTGGCGACTCAGCCCGTCGTCGATGAACGTGCCGTAGCCGCCGCTGCCGACGAGGGCGGCAACGGTGACCAGGCCGATGATGGTCACGGTCGCGATCCGAAGGCCACCGACGATGGTGGGGGTGGCGAGTCGGAGGTCGACCGCGAGGAACCGTCGCCACGGTTCGTATCCCATCCCGTCGGCGGCGTCCTTCACCGACTGTGGGACCCCGTCGATCCCGGCGACGATGTTTCGCAACAGGATCAGGAGGGTGTAGCTCACGAGGGCGATCTGGGCCGACCGGTAACCCAGCCCGGTGAAGGGCACGAGGAGGGCGAACAGCGCCAGGCTCGGGATGGAGTAGAGCGCGCCGGAGATGGCGGCGAGTGGCCCGTACAGGAAGCGCCATCGGATCGAGACCATCGCCATCACCATGGCGATGACGAAACCGATGGCGACGGACGAGCCGGTGAGCTGGAGGTGCTCGACGGTCGCGGCTCGGATCTCCTCGGCATGGTCGGGGATCCACTGCCACCGGATGAGCGGCTCTTCGGCCGCGAACATGCCGGTCATTCCCGGACGCCCTCGCTGATGTCCTCGATGCGGACCATGCCGCGGTAGCGGCCGTCGACGTCCTCGACGATCGCAACGTTGGTCGACGAGTTGACGATGCCGTCGAGGGCGTTCCGCAGCGAGTTGGTGGGCTGCACGATCGAGCGGAACGGACGGACGTTGGTGTCGGAGACCGTTCCGTTCAGTTCGTGGCCCCACGTCCAGCCCAGCATCCGTTGGTCGCGGCAGACCCCGAACCAGTCGACGTGGTACTCGGCCATGGCGTCTCGGGCGACGTCGGCCGCATCGCCCACCTCGGCGATCGGACCGTCGACCGGGACGATCTCGTCCACGGTCAGCAGCGCCAGCCGCTTGAGCCCACGGTCCTCGCCGAGGAAGTCGGCGACGAAGTCGGACGCAGGGTTGGCCAGCAGTTCGGCCGGCGTGTCGGCCTGCTCGAGCTTCCCACCGACGTTGAGGATCACGACACGATCGCCGAGCTTGATCGCCTCGTCGACGTCGTGGGTCACGAGCACGATGGTCTTGTGCACGTTGCGTTGCAGGTCGAGGAGTTCGTCCTGGAGTCGCGCCCGAACGATCGGGTCGACGGCGCTGTAGGGCTCGTCCATCAACAGGATGGGGGGATCGGCAGCGAGGGCGCGAGCGACGCCGACGCGCTGTTGCTGTCCGCCGGAGAGCGCGCCGGGGTAGCGGCGGAGCATCTCGGGTTCGAGGCCGACGAGCGCCCCCAGTTCGTCGATGCGCTCCTGGATCCTCTTCTTGTCCCATCCCAGAAGCCGGGGGACGGTGCCGATGTTGGCCCCCACGGTCTTGTGGGGGAACAGGCCGGTGTGTTGGATCACGTAGCCGATCCCACGGCGCAGTTCGTGCACCGGGAGTTCGTCGACCGGCCGGCCGTCGATCTCGATCGTTCCCGACGTGGGTTCGATCAGCCGGTTGAGCATCTTCAGCGTGGTGGTCTTCCCGCACCCGGACGGGCCGACGAGGGCGACGATCTCGCCCGCCGGCATCTCGAGGTCGAGGTGATCGACCGCGGGGCGGTCGGCGCCCGGGTACTGCTTCGTGAGCGCCGCGAGTCGGATCGCCGCCTGCCCGGACATCCCAGGGAACCTATCGACCGCGGCGGGTCCTGCGACCGGACCGTCAGGAGATGCTGACGGCGACGTCGTAGCGATCGGCTGGGGACTGGCCGTTCCAGTGGTCGGCGTGCGTCCAGTCGGGCTGCTTGGTCCGGTGCTCGGTGTCGATCTCCGCTCGACCCTCGTCGTCGAACCCGGTGATCGGCGCGATGAGGACCGGCTCGCTGCTGATGGCGTCGGTCGCCTGTTCGAGCGACTGGTACGCGCAGCGGTCGAGGATGCTGGCCACGACGCGTTCGTGCTGGCGTGCGAGATCGCATCGGGCGCCCTCGGGAACTCGGGCGAGGACGGGCCGGATGGCGTCGACCTCGGTTGACGACGCAGTGCCCTTTCGGACCTTGTCGAGCATGTCGGCGACGTCGAGGCCGTCCTGCTTGCACGGCGTGCACTGTCCGCACGATTCGATCGCGAGGAACCGGGAGACGCCGTGGGCGACGGCGATCGGGTCGGTCGCGGTGGAGAAGACCAGGAATCCGCCGGTCCCGAGACCCGACCCCCGGTCGCCCATCGCTTCGTACGTCGTCGGCGTGTCGAGTTCGTCGGCGGTGAGCACGCCGTTGGCGATGCCGGAGAGCACGAAGGCGATCTCGCCTTCGATCACGTCGCCACCCAGTTCGGTGATGATGTCGCGCACCGGCGTGCCGAGCGGGAACTCACCGACGCCCGATCGTTCGGTGTCACCGGAGACCGTGAAGACGCTGGTTCCGGGTGACTCGTCGGTGCCGAGCATGCGGAACCATCGGTCGCCGTTCTGCACGATCCCGGGCACGTGGGCGAGGGTCTCGACGTTGTTGACGAGCGTCGGGGGAGCGTCGCCGCCCTCCGGTCCGGCCAGGTGGACGCGGCCCGCTCCGGACTGGCCGGCGCCTTCGTCGACGACCTCGGTGGCGCCGTGGCGATAGGGAGGCGCGATGCGTGGGAAGGGAGGCCGTCCGGAGGTCACCTCGAGCAGTGCCGTCTCCTCGCCGAGCAGATAGTGCGCCGGTCCGGTGACGATCTCGATGTCGACACCCGCGAGCGCACCGCTCCCGCGGAGTTCGTCCCGGGCATCACGTAGACGGGTGGTCTCCTCGACGAACCGTTCCTTGGTCGTGACCACGATCGATCGTGCACCAACCGCGTGTGCGGCGATGAGCGCACCCTCGAGCACGCGGTAGGGGTTGGCTCGGAGGATGGCGCGGTCGCCGAAGGTGCCCGGCTCGCCCTCGGCGGCGTTGACCACGACGGTCGGAGCGATCGGACTGCTGACGCTGTTGTCCGCGACGGTGCGCCACTTGACGCCCGTGGGGAACCCGGCTCCACCACGACCTCGCAGGCCGGCGTCGCGGATGATGTCGATCACGACGGCAGGATCGGTCGCGCGTGCCGTTTCCAGGGCGCTCAGTCCTCCGCTGGCAGCGTGCTCGGCGAGGGTGGCGACGGGGATGCGGTCCAGGACGCGACGGTTGGGCATGCCTGGTCCATACCCGACGACGACGACGGACATTCGTGGCGGTTCTCAGCGGCTCCGGAGCAGATCGGGGACCTCGGCGATCGAGTCGATCGTGGCGAACCGTGGGTCGGTGTCGGCATCGGCGACCGCCTCGTGGGCCCAGAGGAACTCGTACGGGACGTGGATCGCCGACGCACCCAACTCGAGGAGTGGGAGGACGTCGGATCGGACGCTGTTGCCGATCATGCAGAACCGCTCGGGATCGACGTCGTGGCGCTCGAGCACGCTGCGGTAGGTGGCGGGATCCTTCTCCGACACGATCTCGACGCCGTCGAAACGGTCGGCGATGCCCGAAGCCGCCAACTTCGACTCCTGGTGCCACAGGTCGCCCTTCGTGATGACGATCAGGCGATGGCCGTCGGCGCGCAGGCGATCGATCGTCGTCTCCACGTCGGGCAACAGGTCGACCGGGTGCTCGAGCATCTCCTTGCCGAACGACAAGATGGTGGCGATGTCCTCGGCGGGGATCGCCCCATCGGTGATCTCGATGGCGGTCTCGATCAGGGAGAGCGTGAAGCCCTTCGCCCCGTAGCCGAACAGCCGCAGGTTGCGGGTCTCGGTGGCGAGCATCCGGGACTCGAGGTCGTCGAACGACACGTCGACGTGGGCCGACAGGAGTTCGTGGTACCGCTGATGGGCCTCGTGGAAGCGGTTCTCCGAGTGCCAGAGGGTGTCGTCGGCGTCGATGCCGACCGTGTCGGTGCGTGAGTAGTCGGGGGGCGTCGCAGTCACCCGAACATGGTGCCCGTTCCGGTCTGCAACGGGAGATCGAGTACCGACAGCAGTCCGGGCTCGGCCGCCTGCACCGCGGGGATGGCGTTGAGGACGCGACCGACGGTGGACACGAGGTTGCCGGTGTTGTGGTCGCCGTCTTCGCCGTGGGCCGCGACATCGACGGTCATCGAGGGGTTGCCCTCGATCACGACCCGGTAGCAACCCGATCCCACGGGCTGCGGCCACTCGGGCATCTGTTCGTCGGCCAGTCGGGTGACGTGTTCGAGGATGACGCGAGCCTTCCCGTAGACCATGCCACGGACCTCGAACCGGAGCGCTCCGGCCGTGCCCTCGGCGACGGTGCCGGCGTCGACCTCGATGTCGCGCTCCGCGGGCACGCGTTCGTACCACTCCTCGATGTCGTCGAGTTCGACGCCGAGGCCCGCGGCCACGACGCGCACGACGGGTCCCCAGGCGTGGGTGAGGATCCCCGGAAGGAGGAGCAGCGGGGTCTCGTCCATGGGCTTGCCGAAGCCCATGGTGTCGAAGAGCACGCTCGCGGCGTCGTAGGTGGCGTAGTTGACGACCTCCATCATGCGGATCGAGTCGATGCGTTCGCAGGTGCCGGCCAGCATCAGCGGCAGGAGGTCGTTGGCCCAGCCGGGGTCGACCCCGTTGGTGAACATCGACGTGTTGCCCGCCTTGCATGCGGCGTCGAGCATGGCGACCATCGCCTGGTCGGCGGCCGGTGGGTAGAGGAGGGGCACGATCGACGTCGACACGACGTCGAGGCCGGCCTCGAGGCACCGGGCCATGTCGGCGGCGGCCTCGCCGGGACGGATGTCGGCGCTGGCGAAGTAGGCGCAGACCTCCGGACGCTCGCCCTCGGGCAGGTCGAGCAGCGGGCCGACGTCGTCGGTACAGGCCACGCCGACCGGGCCGAGGCCGATCAGCTCGCCAGCGTCGACACCCACCTTCGCCGGCGACGAGACGACCACTCCGACCAACTCGAAGTCGGGGCGGGCGATGACGGTGTGGAGACCGAGACGGCCGACGTTGCCGGTGCCCCAGACGATGATGCGAGTGGTCATGGACGTCAGCTTGGCAGAATCTGACGCGCCGTCAGATCGCGACGTCGGTCACGTCTTCTTCTTGCGAGCGCCCGGCCGCAGGAACACGAATGCGGGGATGGCGAGCGCCACCGCCCAGACGAGCCAGATCCCGATTCCGCCGCCGGGTGGCGGCTCGACCGAGAACTGGAACGACCCGGTGCTCTGGCCGTCGCCGTCATCGGACTGCACGCTCCACTCGACCGTGTGGACGCCTTCGGCCAGCGGCTTGACCGGCACGGTGACGACGGAGTCCCGACGCGAGATCACCGCGTCGCCGATCACGAGTTCCTCGCCGTCAGGGCCATGGACGTCGATGATCACCGGGCCGTCCGGGTCGAAGGCGATGAAGGTCATCGACAGCTCGTCGGTGCCGGTCGGGGCGACGCCGTCTGCTTCGGGATCCGATTCGCGGATCTCCGCGTGGGCGCCAGCAGGCGTCGCCGGCGCGAGGACGGCGAAGAGGACGGCGAGCACGAGGAGGACGCGGCGCATCCGACGATTCTGGCAGTACGTTCACCGGCCATGGACTTCCGGCTTCCCGACCACCTGACCACGCTCCTCGGTGAGCTCGACCAGTTCATCGACGACGTCATCGCCCCACTGCAGGCGACCGACGACAACGAACGCTTCTTCGACCACCGCCGTGAGGACGCCCGCACCGACTGGGAGCGTGACGGGCTCCCGAACGAGGAGTGGGAGGCGCTCCTCGGTCAGATGCGCCGCCTCGCCGACGACGCCGGCTTCCTGCGCTACCACCTCCCCGAACGGTTCGGTGGACGTGGTGGCTCCAACTTCGACATGGCGGTCATCCGCGAGCACCTGGCGGCGAAGGGGCTGGGTCTGTTCAACGACCTCCAGAACGAGACGTCGATCGTGGGCAACTTCCCGACGGTGTTGATGATGGAGAAGTACGGATCCGAGGCCCAGCAGGAGCAGTGGATCCCCAAGATGCTCGCGGGCGAGGCCCGCATCGGCTTCGGGCTCACCGAGCCCAACCACGGGTCGGACGCGACGTGGATGGAGACGGTGGCGGTCCGCGACGGTGACGAGTGGGTCATCAACGGCGAGAAGATGTGGAACACGGGCGTCCACGTCGCCACCCACGACTACGTCTTCGCCCGGACCAGCGGCGACGACGGCTCGTCGCAGGGCATCTCCTGCTTCATCGTCCCCATGGACACGCCCGGCGTCCAGATCGAGGAGTACTACTGGACGTTCAACATGCCCACCGACCACGCCCGGGTGTCGTTCACCGACGTGCGGGTCTCGGGTGAGGACCTGCTGGGTCCGCTCGACAACGGGCTCCAGGTGGCACAGCTCTTCGTGCACGAGAACCGCATCCGCCAGGCGGCGTCGTCACTCGGCGCAGCGCAGTACTGCATCGACACGGCGGCCGAGTACGCCAAGAACCGTCGCGTGTTCGGCAAGTCGCTGGCGTCGAACCAGGGCATCCAGTTCCCGCTCGCCGAGTTGCACACCGAGGCGGCGATGCTCCGGGCACTCATCCGCCAGACCGCGTGGGAGATGGACAACGTCGACCACGGGATGGAGATCTCCGAGAAGGTCGCCATGTGCAACTACCGCGGCAACCGCCTGTGCTGTGACGCCGCCGACCGAGCCATGCAGACCTGTGGTGGCATGGGCTACTCGCGCCACATGCAGTTCGAGCACATCTACCGGCACCACCGCCGCTACCGGATCACCGAGGGCGCCGAGGAGATCCAGATCCGTCGCGTCGCCGGCCATCTGTTCGGCTTCACCGGCGCCGGCCAGGGCTCCACCGCCCGCTGACACCCCGAAAATCCCGTTGCTGGCTCACACCTGCTGAGAGCCAGGAACGAGATTTTGGTTAGAGGGGGTGGCCGCGGCGGTTGGGTGGGACCGTCGTCGGGGGCTGCTTGCGCGGCGGCAACTCGAGGAGGAGCGTCTGGGCCGAGGCGGTGATCTCGGCCACGGCCTTGGCGAAGGGTTCCTCGGTGTTCGACGTCGGGTGGCGGATACCGCTGACCTTGCGGACGAACTGACGGGCGGCGGCTTCGATCTCGTCCGGCGTCGCCGCCGGTTCGAGGCCCCGGAGCGTGGTGATGGATCGGCACATGTGGCAGAACCTATTGAGCGGCGAGCCACTCCTGCTCGGCGATGCCGGTCGGCGTCGACGGGGGACCGTCGGTGAAGGGCCAGATCTCCTCGGAGATGCGACGCCAATTGCGGGTGGCGTGCATGTCGCCCATCAGGGCGTAGAGACCGAGGTTGATGCGCTGGACGATCACGAACGACGGAGGGACGTTGGCCGCCTTCATGATCTCGCCGTACGGGCCCGAGGCGTCGAAGAACCGACGGACCGACTCCGACCCGTATTCCGGCGTCATCGTCTTCTCCTCGTCGGCCAGCACCCACTCGTAGAAGTGGCCGAAGTACTCGACGACGAGGTCCTCGTCGAACTCGGCGTCGGCGGGGAGCAGTCCGATCTCGTCGAGCGTGGCCCGGAACGAGACGACGTCGCCGTCGAACACGAACGAGCGGAGCATCGACGAGAAGACTTCGACCTCGTCGTCGGTGAAGCGCTTGACGAGTCCGTAGTCGAGGAACACGACGTGGCCGCCGGGTCGGAAGAGGTAGTTGCCCGGGTGCGGGTCGCCGTTGAACGCCTGGAGTCCATACATGCTCCGGAAGACGAATCGGAAGAGGGTCTCGGCCGCCAGGTCGCGCTCGTCCTGTGACCACTGCAGCATCTCGTCGAAGCGCACGCCGTCGGCGAGTTCGGTGGTGAGGACCCGCCTGGTCGACAGTTCGTCGATGACCTCGGGTACGTCGATGAACGGGTGGTCGCGGTAGGCGTCGGCGAAGAAGCGTTGATTGTCGGCCTCGAGGCGGTAGTCGAGTTCCTCGACGAGGCGCTCACGGAGCTCTTCGACGACCGGACCGGAGTCGAGGCCGGGGAACAACATGGCCAATCCGCCGAAGAGCAGGTTGGCGCTGCCGAGGTCGGACTCGATGGCTTCGTCGACGCCGGGGTACTGCACCTTCACGGCGACGGCGACGCCGTCCTTGGTCATGGCTCGGTGGACCTGGCCGATCGACGCCGAGGCAATCGGGACCGGATCCCACTCGGCGAACACGACATCGGGAGGAGCGCCGAGTTCGGCCTCGACGACCCCTGCCGCGAGCTCTGCGCTCATCGGAGGAGCATCGGACTGGAGTTGGGCGAGGGCCTCGCGGACGTGGGGCGGCATCCCGGCGTCGAGGTAGCTGGCCATCTGGCCCAGCTTCATCATCGCCCCCTTCATGTTGCCGAGGCTCTCGGCGATGTGGGCAGCGGTCTTCATCTCGAACTCGGTGTCGAGCGACTCGCGCCGTTCGGCGTCGGCGAAGACCCGTCGGGCCCGATGGAGTGCATACGTCCCGCCGGCTCGACCACCGATCTTGGCGACCTGCGCCGATCGCGCCACGCCGGAACTCATCGTCGACGTCGAGAGACCCGATGATCCGCGGTCTCGCCCGCGGAGCGTGGTCGTACCGACCCAGGCGGCCGCGCCGAGACCGATGGTGAGTGCGAGCCCTCGCTTCAGACGCATTCGCGGAGGCTAGAGAACGGGCAGACTCGCCGACGATGTCGGTCCTCCTCGCCCTCGGGTCAGCGATCACCTTCGGGATCGCCGACTTCCTCGGCGGCCTCGCAGCGCGGCGTACGGCGGCGTGGTCGGTCGTGATCGGCTCACAATTCTTCGGCGGGCTCCTGCTCGTGGTCCTCCTGCCGGTGCTGCCGCCGGCGACGATCGAGACTCGAGACCTGCTGTGGGGTGCCGCCGCCGGAGTGGCTGGTGCCGTCGGGCTCACGCAGTTCTTCCGAGCGCTGGCGCTCGGTGCCATGTCGGTCGTCGCTCCGGTGTCGGCCGTCGTCTCGGGTGCCGTACCGGTCATGGCCGGGGTCGGCTTCGGCGAGCGTCCGAGCGCGCTGGCATGGGCGGGCATCGTCCTGGCGCTCCCTGCCATCGCGTGCATCGCCCGCGAACACGTCGATGTCGTCGAACGCGTGCGGGCCGACGTGTTGGTATCGGCCGTGGCCGGCGGTTTCGGGTTCGGGATGTTCTTCGTCCTGATCGACCGCACCGCCTCGACCGCCGGCATCCAGCCGCTGATCAGCGCCCGGACCACGTCGGTCCTGCTCCTGGGGATCCTCGGACTGGTGACCGGCCGTCTCGAGGCCGTGCGTGGCCGCCTCCTCGGGATGATCGCCCTGTCGGGAGTGCTCGACATGGGCGCCAACGTGTTGTTCCTCTACTCGGTCCGCGAGGGACTGCTGGCGCTGGGATCGGTCATCTCGGCCATGTACCCCGCCAGCACGCTGGTGCTCGCCCGCACGGTGTTGGGCGAACGGCTCCAGCGGATCCAGGTCGTCGGGTTGGGCATGGCCGGCGTCGCTGTGGGGCTCGTCGCGCTCGGCTGACAGAACGTATGGTCCGGTCCATGACGGGCGAACTTCCTCTGCTGACCACGTCGCAGATGGCCACCTTCGTGGCCCGCGGCTTCCTTCCGCTCCCGGGGATCATCCCTGAGGAGATCAACCAGGCAGCCATCGCCGAGCTCGGTCAGATCATGGCCACGTGGGGATCTCCCGACCGACCGTACGCGCCGTCGACGGGCCAGCATCTGGCCGACATCTATCCCGACGGGTCGGCGATCGGTGACGTGTTGCGCCACCCGATCGTCGCCGGCGCCATCCAGTCGTTGGTCGGTGCCGACCCGGTGTTCGACCACGACTTCGTCCACCACAAGCCTGCGGGCGATCCGCTCGGCCAGTACCTGCACCAGGACGCCATGGTCGACCCGTCGTTGGCGTTCGACCTCCAGGTCTTCTACTTCCCGCACGAGGTGCTCCCCGGTGGCGGCGGTACCGGGTTCGTTCCCGGAACGCACCTGCGCCGGGTGCACGAGACCGACGTCGGCCGGTACGTGCACATGGCCGGCGAACGGCAGTGGGAGGGCCCTGCGGGATCGATCCTGCTCTTCCACCAGGGCATGTGGCATCGGGGCATGCCCAACCCGTCGGACCGCGACCGACTCATGTACAAGATCCGTCTCAACCCAACGGCGCCCCAGGTGCGGCTGTGGGACACCAGCGATCTCGACGGCATGCAGAACGGCGCCGAGGACCACGTCTTCGCCCGCTTCCGATCCGACTCGGTCGCAGGAATCCTGCGTCACCGCGAGCGTTGGTTGGGTGAGGCCGACTATCGCCTCGAGCTGGCGAACCGCGCCGCGTTGTGGCGCTATCTCACCGGTGACGACGGTTTCGACGTCGACTACTACCTCACCCGCACCGAGGTCCGAGAGGCGATCGTCTGATGGACTCCACCACCCAGCGCCAGCAGGTGCTCTTCCTCTACCTCGAACACTCCAACCTCGACGGCCGTGTCGTGGCGTGGACGTTCCACGACGGCGCCGGAGCGTGCTCGGACCTCGAGGGCTCGCCGCCGTATGTCTCGGGCACTGCGGCGCTGCGCGACGGATGGCGCCTGCTGCAGGCGTCGCCCGTGCCCGTGCGTCTTCCCGGTGCCGAGCGGGTCACCGGGCGACTCGAGCACGAGTTCGTCTTCGAGCGCCTCGTCCCCGCCCCCTGACGCACCCCCGGACACACCCCTGATCTGGTTCTGGGTGCGCGATCGGTACTCCACGGATCCCGATCGCGCACCCAGAACGAGTCACCAGCCGAGGTAGTCGGGGTCGCGACGTTCGACGAACGACTGGACGCCCTCGTTGGCGTCGTGGGTCGACATGTTGCGCTCCTGTGCCGACGCCTCGTCCCGGAACGCGGTGGCGCGGTCGACGTCGAGGCTGCTGTTGACGAGTCGCTTGGCGAGCGAGATCGCAACGGTGGGCGAGGCGGCGAGCCGTGCAGCGAGCGCGTCGACCTCGGCCTCGAGTCGGTCGGCGGGAACGACCCGGTTGACGAGGCCGAGCGTCGCGGCGTCTGCCGCCGGGAGGTCGTCGCCGAGGAAGAACAGTTCCTTCGTCTTCTGGATGCCGATGATGCGTGGCAGCAGCCAGGCCCCGGCGCCGTCGGGCACCAGCCCCCGTCGCACGAAGATCTCGACGAACTTGGCGTGCTCGGCCGCGACGACCATGTCGCAGCAGAACGCGAGGTGCGCGCCGATCCCGGCGGCGGTGCCGTTGACCGCGGCGACGACGGGCTTCTCGCAGTCGAGGACGGCGGCCATGAGTCGCTGCGCTCCCTCCTGGATCACGCGTGCGATCTGGCCCACCGGCCGGTCGGGCGCGCCCTCGGGCTTCGGTGGCATCGGTCGGCTGGCGCGGAGATCGGCGCCGGTGCAGAAGTGCCGCTGACCCGCCGCGCCCAGGACGACCACCCGGATGTCGAGGCGACCCGACGCTTCCTCGAGCGAGGCGATGACGCCGTCGCGTTGGTCGGGCGTGATCGAGTTCGCGGCGTCGGCACGGTTCAGCGTGATCCGCCGGACGCCGTCGCGATCGTCGATGAGGAGGTCGGGGCCAGTCGGTGCATCGGTCACGGGGCCGAGGGTAATCACTCCCCGTCGGTGATCTGACACTGCGTCAGATCACGCGGTGTCGGGCGTCAGCGTGGAAGCATGGGCCGATGCGCGCACTGGTCACCGGAGCATCCGGATTCCTCGGGAGTCGACTGGTCTGGCAACTCCGCGCCCACGGCCACGAGGTCGTCGTGCTCCTGCGTCCGACGAGCGATCGAGCGCGCATCGCCGAGGCCGGCCCGGACGTCGCGCTCGGCGACATCACCGACCCGGCGTCGCTCCGGGTGGCGATGCGCGACGTCGACGCGGTCTTCCACACAGCCGCGCAGTACGAGATGGGGGCGAAGGACCCGACGTCGCTGGAACGCGTCAACGTCGACGGCAGTCGCAACGTCTTCGGTGCTGCGGGAGAAGCGGGCATCCCGACCATCTACGTCTCGTCGGTCGCGGCGCTCGGTCCTACCGGCGCGACGCCCGAGGGTGAGGACCACTGGTCGGACGACGAGCCCGTCTCGCACTACCAACGGACCAAGCGCGAAGCGCACCTGCTGGCGCGCCGGTTCCAGGACGAGGGGGTCGACGTCCGCATCGGGTCGCCCGGCGGCATCTACGGGCCCACCGACACGTCGACGCTCGGGCGCCTGATCAAGCTGTACATGACGGTGCCGATGCCGGTCGTGGCGTTCCGTGACGCGATCCAGTCGACGGTGCACGTCGACGACTGCGCCGACGGCCTCCTGCGGATGCTCGAACACGGCGAACCGAACGGCGAGTACGTGCTGTGCGCAGAGTCGGTGACGATGAAGGAGTGGATCTCGGCGATGATGCGGGCCGCCGACAAGCCCGAGCCGCTCTTCTACGTGGCCGACCAACACGTCGCTCGCATCGGCCGTTATGTCGAATGGCTGATCCATGCATTCGACGGCCCGCACGAGTTGATCCACGAGTACATCGCCACCGCGGTCAACAGCTTCGCCTACTCCGGACAGAAGGCCCGCGACGAGTTGGGGTGGAACCCTCGCCCGCTCGACCACGGGCTACGCCAGATGGCTGCCGCCTTCGGTCGCTAGGAGGCGCTCGACCGCCGCGGAAGCGGCGAAGAATCCCGACCCCCGGACCAGGAGTGCAGCACCGATGGACATGGCCACGTCACCGATCGAACTGCCGTCCGGAACGCTGGACCTGTACGACTCCGGCGGGGACGGGCCGCCGATCGTGTTCGGTCACGGCTTGGTGATGGACCACACGCAGTGGCGCTCGGTCATCGCCGAGTTGGCGTCGGAGTTCCGGTGCGTGGTGCCGGTGCTGCCGCTCGGCGGTCACCGCAGGGCGATGGCGCCCGACGCCGATCTGACGATGCGCGCCAACGCGCTCCGGATCGCAGAGGTCATCGACGAGATGGGTCTGCCACCGGTGGTCCTGGTGGCGAACGACTGGGGTGGCCCGCAGATCACGGCGGTGGAGCGTCCCGACCTCGTGGCCGGCCTCGTCCTCACGCCGGAGGAGGCGTTCGACAACTACCCACCGGGTCTGCCGGGAGCGTTCGCTGCGCTGTCGTGCCGCATCCCCGGTGGGCTGTCACTGGCGGCTCGTTCGCTGCGGATCCCGGGGTTCCAGCGGCTCCCGATGACCTTCGGGCGCATGACCCGGCGCCCGATCCCGACCGACATGCTCCGTGGATGGACCGAGGGTCTGCTCCGCGATGCCGGCGTCCGCGACGACGTCCGCCGCTACGTCGCGACCACGCCCAAGGGGTGCCTGGTCGAAGCTGCCGAGGCGCTCCGTCAATTCGACCGGCCGACGACGGTCGTGTGGAGCACCGACGACCGGACGATGCCGCGCCGCCACGGTCAGATGCTCGCCGACCTGATCCCGGACGCCACGCTCGTCGAGGTCGACGACTGTTCGGTGTTGATGCCGCTCGACCAGCCGAGCCTGCTCGCCGGACACATCCGTGAGCTCGGCCGTCGGGTTCACCTCACGCAGTGAGCGTGCTGAGGTCGGCGCGGCGGTCGGCCCAGGGGAGTGCCGACTCGAGCTGCGACGCAACCCGCAACAGCAGCGATTCGTCGAAGGGTGGTGCCACGACCTGCGCCCCGATCGGCAGACCGGAGTCCTCGGCGATGTGGACGGGGAGCGAGATCGCCGGGAGCCCGTTGAGGTTGAACATCGAGGTGAACAGCACCGATGCCAGGACGGTCATCGAGATGTCGGCGGGCGCCGAGGTGATCTCGGCGAGGATCTGACCGGCCGGAGCGGGCTGGATCGGCATCGTCGGTGTCACGAGGACGTCGAAGTCCCGGCCCCACTGGACGTTGACGTCGCGGGTCCACAACTGCAGGGATCGGATGCCCTCGGCGTAGACGAGGCTGCTGATCTGCGCCGCGGCGTCGTAGCTGGCCCGGTTGCTCTTCTGGACCTCGTCCCAGTCGACCGGGTTCGACGCGAGGCCGGCACCCACGACCTCGCCGAAGTGCGCGGCGAACCGGTCGATGTGGGCGTCGAAGTCCACGTCGACGATCTCGTGTCCGGCGTCGGCGAGCGCTCGCACCGTCTTGTCGACGGCTGCGGCACAGGCGGGGTCCGTCTGGACCGACATCGCTGCCGCCGTGGTGAAGGCGACGCGCAGTCGGCCCGGGTCCTGGCCGACCTCGTCGGCGAACGGGCGAGCGGGCGGCGGAGCGTTGTACCAGGAGAGCGGATCGAACCGCGACATGGCGTCGAGGGCGGCGGCGGTGTCGGCCACCGTGTGGCTGACGACGCCCTGGGTCGACGCACCCTCCCAGGCGAACGTCCGGTCGGTCACCCGGCCGCGTGCCGGCTTGAGACCGACGAGACCGGTGCACGTCGCGGGGATGCGGATCGAGCCGCCGCCGTCACTGGCGTGCCCGATCGTGAACATGTCGCCGGCCACCGCGGCCGACGCGCCGCCCGACGAGCCACCAGAGGTGTGGTCGGTGTTCCAGGGGTTACGGGTGATGCCGTATCGCTCGTTCTCCGTGGCGGTGACGCTGCCGAACTCCGGGGAGTTCGACCGGCCGCAGAGCACGAAGCCGGCCTCGACCAGGCGCTCGACAGGCAACGAGGTCTTCGACACCGGCTCGGTCGAGGCGCCGTTCGAGCCGTAGGTGTTGGGCCATCCGTCGACGTCGTAGAGGTCCTTGATCGGGATCGGAACGCCGAAGAACGGCGGCAGGTCGTCGGTGCCGTCGGCCGCGATCCGGTCGGTCGCCGCCTTGGCCCGGGCGCGAGCGTCGTCCTCGTCGAGCCAGATGATGGCGTTCAAGGCGGGGTTGCGCTGCTCGATGGCGGCGAGCGACTCCTCCATCGCCTCGGTCGGCGAGAGGTCCCCTCGGCGGATGGCGGCGGCGAGGTCGAGTGCAGAGGCGTGTTCCATGGGCGGAACGTAGCCCCGTCTGCTCACGTCCGCGTGAGCAACCGCCGGACGAGGTCGTCGCGCACCTCGTCGGGTGCACTCTCGGTCCGTTGCGCGAGCACGAGCCGACGGATCGCCAGCTCCGGTCGCACGACGCGGAGCCCTTCGACCGGCCCGAGGCCGGCGAGGGGGAGCACCGTCCAACCGATGCCCAGCAGCACCATCTCGCGCAGCACTTCCGGTTGGTGCGACTCGGCGACGACGTCGAAGGTCGACCCGACCGACGCGAGCGCGTCGGCGATCACCGTCCGTGAGTGCGATCCCTCGGGGAAGGTGACCCACGGACCCCAGTCGGCCGGCCGGGTCGACGTCGAGTCCGCCGGGGCGAGCACGGCGAGCGGGTCGTCGAGCACCGGTGAGAGTCCGATGCCCGGTGGGATCTCCGGCGGCTGCACGCACCCGACGAGGTCGAGTTCGGCGCGCTCGAGCGCTCGGAGCAGCGTGCCCGACGGTCCGACGGTCAAGCGGAGCTCGACGTCGGGTCGGTCGTCGCGGTAGGCCCGGAGCACGTCGCGGAAGTGATGCGTCGCCGCCGCGTCGATGAGCCCGAGACGGATCGTCCCCGTCGAGCCACCTCGCCGCTGTTCGAGCCAACGGGCGAGGTCCTGCGTGGCGGCCACGGTCCGTTCGGCGTAGCGGAGCACCTCGGGATGATCGGACGAAGGGACCCGCCGTCGGCCGTCGCGTTCGAACAGCGAGATGCCCAGGCGGCGTTCGAGTTCGGCGACGCCCTGGGAGAGCGCCGAGGGGCTGACCCCGACCTGTGCCGCCGCATCAGCCCACGTGTCCGATCGCTCGATGGCGACCAGGTACTCGAGCTGTTGGGTCGTCACCTGCAGATTCGCAACAGGACGGAGTGGGGGCACCTGTCGCAGCATAGTTCAGTGATGCTGAAGTGACCTTGCGCCGAACGCGGAGATCCTTATGATCGCACCATGCCCTCAACACCGACCGCACGTGACATCGCATCCGCCGACGGCAAGCTCGGCGTCCTGCTCCCCGGCCTCGGCGCCGTGGCCTCGACCTTCATCGCCGGCGTCCTCGCTGCCCGCGCCTCGGGCGAGGCACCCATCGGCTCGCTCAGCCAGATGGCCCACATCCGTCTCGGCGAGCGTTCGGAGAACCGGAACCCGCTGATCAAGGACTTCGTCCCTCTCGCCGACCTCAACGACCTGGTGTTCGGCGCCTGGGACCCCATCAGCGCCAACGCTCTCGAGGCCGCCCGGACCGCCGGCGTGCTCGAGGAACGCGACATCGCCGCCGTCTCGGCCGAGATGGAGGGCGTCGTGGCCATGGACGCCGTGTTCGACCAGGATTGGGTGAAGCGCCTCGACGGCCATCGCATCAAGACCGGCGACACCAAGATGGATCTGGCCGAGCAGCTCATGGCCGACATCGAGAACTTCCGCACCGAGAACGACTGCAGCCGTCTGGTCATGGTCTGGTGCGCCTCGACCGAGGCGTACCGCGACGTCACCGCCGTGCACCAGAGCGTCGAGGCGTTCGAGCAGGGCCTGCGCGACAACGACCCGATGATCAGCCCGAGCCAGATCTACGCGTACGCCGCGATCATGTCGAAGGTGCCCTACGCCAACGGCGCCCCCAACCTCAGCTGCGACCTCCCGTGCATGCTCGAGCTGGCCGCACGTGAGGGCGTGCCGATCGGTGGCAAGGACTTCAAGACCGGCCAGACCCTGATGAAGACGATCCTGGCGCCCGGGTTCAAGAGCCGCATGCTCGGCCTGCGCGGCTGGTACTCGACCAACATCCTCGGCAACCGCGACGGCGAGGTCCTCGACGATCCGGAGAACTTCAAGTCGAAGGAGGTCTCGAAGCTCGGCGTGATCGACACGATCCTCCAGCCCGACGCCTACCCGGCCCTCTACGGCAACGTCGACCACGTCGTGCGGATCAACTACTACCCGCCCCGCGGCGACAACAAGGAGGGTTGGGACAACATCGACATCTTCGGGTGGATGGGGTACCCGATGCAGATCAAGGTCAACTTCCTCTGCCGCGACTCGATCCTCGCAGCACCGCTGGTCCTCGATCTCGCGCTCTTCTTCGACCTGGCAGCACGCGCCGGCGAGTCGGGTGTGCAGGAGTGGATGAGCTTCTACTTCAAGGCCCCGATGGTGCAGGACGACTCGCTCAACCCCGAGCACGACATCTTCATCCAGCAGATCAAGCTCAAGAACACGCTCCGCGTGTGGATGGGCGAGGAGCCCGTCACCCACACAGAGATGTGACGCCGTGGGGCAAGATGCCCCGGTGGAGCAACACGACATCACCGTCTCGAGCCGCGACGCCGACGTGCTGCGGGGCGCACTCGACCGATGGATCCAGACTCGCCGACCGGGAGCGGAGATCACATCGTTCGAGCGCCCCGACGGCAACGGCATGTCGAGCGAGACGCTGCTCTTCGACGCGCGTTGGGACGGCGTGGACCACCCGTTGGTCGCCCGCGTCGCTCCCGCCGACGTCGACGTCCCGGTCTTCCGGACCTACGACCTCGACATGCAGTTCCGGGTGATGCAACTGGTCGCAGAACGCTCGGACACCCCGGTGCCCGAATGCCTGTGGAACGAGCCGGACGACTCGGTCATCGGCTCGCCGTTCTTCGTGATGCGTCGCGTCGACGGGCGCGTGCCCCGTGACAACCTGCCGTACACGTTCGAGGGTTGGCTCCTGGAGGCCAGCCCGGTGGAACGCATGGCGATGCAGGACGACACCGTGTGGGCGGTCGCCGGCATCCACGGCGTCGATCTCGACGGCATCGACACCCGCTTCCTCGGTCACGATCCCGATGGCCCCTCGGCGCTCCGCCAACATGTCGACGAATGGCGTGACTACTACGAGTGGCTCGGGCTCGACGAGCCGATCCCGGTCGTCGACGAGGCCTTCGCCTGGATCGAGGCCAACTGGCCGGCCGACGACGGCGGCACGCCGGCACTGAGCTGGGGCGATTCGCGGATCGGCAACGTGATGTACGACGGCTTCCGTCCGGCGGCGGTGCTCGACTGGGAGATGGCGTCGATCGCCCCCCGAGGCGCCGACCTGGGCTGGATGAGCTACATGCACGACTTCTTCCAGGACGTCGCCGAACAGATGGGCTTGCCGGGCATCGCCGGCTTCATGCGCATGGAGGACCTGGTCGAGACGTATGAAGCCCGGACAGGGATCACCGTCGCCGACCCGCACTTCTGGAAGGTCTGGGCGGCCGTCCGCTACGGGTTGATCATGGCGCGGATCCATCAGCGTCAGGTCACCTTCGGTGAGGTCGAACCCAGCGACGACCCGGAAGCCGGCGTGATGCACCGCGACTGGCTGCGGTCCATGCTGGACGTGTGACGCGCGAGGCTGTCGCTGTGACCGACGATCCCACGACGCCCGAATCCGATGATGCCGACCTCGTCCCGCAGACGCTGGTGGGGATCTCGTTCCCCGACGTGTTCCGCGCGCAGGAGTTCCTGACCGCGCTCCAGGGCATGGCGTCGAGGAAGCAGTTGGTCCTCGAGGATGCGGTGCTCCTGGCCAAGGGCGATGACGGCAAGACCCATGTGCGCGAGACGATCGACCCGCAGCCGGGTCAGTCGGCCCTGTCGGGCGGGATGTGGACGGGCCTGTTCGGTCTCGTCCTCGGTGGTCCCGTCGGCTGGGTCGCCGGGGCGGCCATCGGTGCCGGCGCCGGAGCGCTCACGGCGAAGATCGTCGACATCGGCATCTCCGACGAGTGGGTGACGTGGTTCCGCGAGGCCGTGAAGCCCGGTACCGCGACGATCGCGATGCTCGCGAGCGAGATCGTCGAGGACGCGCTCGTGGCCGAGGTGCACCGCTTCGCCGGCGCCGAGTTGGTCTACGCCAACTTCGACGACGAGATGATGGGCCGACTGAAGAAGGCGCTCGACATCACCGACCACCTGCGCCGCTGAGTCTCAGACCTCGCGGCAGAACTGCGCGATGCTCGCCGCAGTTTCTCGGCTGATCTCCGGGCAACAGATGGCGAAGATCTCGGTGCCATGCACGGTGCCCATCACCTGGCGACAGCGGGCGCTCACCCCAGCGCGCAGCAGGAGTCGGTAGAACTCGATGCCCTCGTCGCGGAGCGGGTCGCACTCGTTGACGCTGATCACCGTGGGGACCAGACCGTCGACGTCGGCCTCGGTCGCGAACCCCGGCCAGGCGAGCGGGTTCCCGGCCTCGAACGCCTCGATCCCGTATCCCATCCGTCCCCGGTTGTCGTGGAGGTCGAGGAGGATTCCGTTGTTCTCGATCGATGACGGGTAGCGGTCCTGGGGCCACTCGCCGGCGATGTACGGGCAGAGCGCGTAGAGACCGCGCACCAGGCCCATGTCGCCGTCGTGCTTCAGCTTCAAACCCGTGGCGAGGGTGAGGTTGCCCCCGCCGCTCTCGCCCGAGACGATGACTCGCTCCGGATCGATGCCGAGCGTGCCGGCGTTGTCGATCGTCCACTTGAGGCCGGACACGCAGTCGTTCAAGCCGGCGGGGAACGGTTCGACCTCGGGGGCGGACGAGGGGTCGATGCAGTTGCGGAAGTCGACCATCGCCACGGCCACTCCCTGGGCGGCGATGATCTTGCCCCACGCCCGATACATGCCGTCGAAGGCCGAGAACGAGGCCATGCCGCCGCCGTGGATGTAGTACACGCACGGCAGGATCTCGTCGACGTCGGGGCGGATGAACTGGATCTTGACGGTGTTGCCGTCGGGGTCCGACGTGAACTCGTGCGTCGAGACCGACAGACCGGTGGACGGAGCGACGTCCTCGTTGTCGACGAGGTCGAGCATGCCCTTCATCGCTTCTCGAGTGGCGACGGCTTCGTCGGTGTTGGCCTCCTTCAGCATCATCTCGCGTGACGGGGCGTCGCCCTGCGCGGTGTCCGGGAAGTCGCCCATCACAGCCTTGATCCGTGGATCGATGCGCGGGTCGTCGGTCAGCTTGCTCATGATGGCCCCCTGGTTCGTGGTCAGACGAACGACGCTACGCCAGCACGAGCATCGGTGTTCGTGGGATGCTCGGTCCATGGGACTTGCCATGAGCGTCGACGAACGAGAGAAGTTCCTTGCCGATCTGCACGTGGGGGTCATCGCCGTCGAACGCGCCGGAGGCCCTCCGCTGGCCGTGCCGATCTGGTACGACTACCAGCCCGGCGGCGATCTGTGGGTCCTGACGACCGCGGACTCGGTCAAGGGGCGCCTGTTGCAGGCCGCGATGCGCTTCAGCCTCGTCGCCCAGGTCGAGGAACCGCCGTTCTACCGGTACGTGAGCGTCGAGGGTCCGATCGTCTCGGTGAAGGCGGCCGACGTCGAAGCGGACAGCCGACCGATGGCCCACCGCTACTTCGGCCCGGACATGGGCGACACCTACGTCGACTCGTCGGACGATCAGGCGCTCAAGTTCACCATGCGTCCAGAACGCTGGTGGTCGGTCGACTACTCGAAGCTGGGCTGACGGAACTGCGCGAAGTCCGGATCGCGCTTCTCCATGAAGGCGGTCACGGCCTCGATGTTCTCCGGCGACATCGCGAGGTCCATCATCCCCGCCATCTCCCGACCCACCGCAGCGACGACCTCGTCGTGGCGGGAGGCGAGCATGGTCCGCTTGGTCGCCTGGAGCGCCGACACCGGCCACCTCGCGAGGTCGCGGGCGCGTGCGACGGTGGCGTCCAACAACGACTCGCTGGGGTACAGCGCCGTCGCCAGTCCGTGGGCGACTGCGGCCTCGCCGTCGATCCACTCGGCGGCCAGGAGGAGTTCGCCGGCCCGACGACTGCCGACCACACGTTCGAGCAACACGCTCGCCGCGCCTTCGGGGACGAGTCCGAGCGAGACGAACGGGAATCGCATCCGCAGAGACGTACCCACGTGGACGACGTCGCAGTGGAGCGGGAGCGTCGCTCCGATCCCGATCGCCGCGCCGTCGACGGCGGCGAGCAGCGGCTTGTCGAACGGGATGAGCGAGTGCATGAACGCCTCGTAGTCCGAGGTGAAGCCGTCGGCGCGTTCCTTCTGCTCACCGAAGGCCGACAGGTCGACGCCTGCGGAGAAGTCGCCACCGGCACCTGTGATCACGACGGCAGCGACCCGGCCGTCGAGTCGAGCATCGTCGAGCGCCGCGGCGGCGGCATCCCACTGGTCGCCGTCGAAGGCGTTCTTGCGCTCGGGTCGATCGAGGGTGACGACGAGCACGCCGTGGTCGTCGAGGTCGGTGCGGACGGTCATCGCGTCTCCGGGGAGTCGTCTCGATAGGGGCAGTGACGGCACAGCGAGTCGCAGCAGTGGCCACGGTCGAGCAGGTACTGCGCGGTGAAGACCTGGTAACCGGTGGCGGGGTCGACGTAGGACGGCGCTCCGGTTGCCACCGCTCGGTCGTGTCGCATGCGGATCTCGTCGCTGGTCACGAGAAGTCGACCGGCACGGCGGCGAGGCTCCGTCGATCGATCTTCTGCATCGGCGTCAGTGGCAGTTCGTCGACGAGATGGATCGCTTCCGGGAACTTGTAGGTCGCGATGCGATCCCGGAGATGGGAGCGCAGGTCGTCGAGGGTGGGCGGCGCGCTCGGATCGGCAGCGACGACGTGGGCGACACCACGCTCGCCGAGCACGTCGTCCGGTGCGGCGACGACGGCGACGTCGACGATCGCGGGATGATCCGCCAGCGCGGACTCGACCTCCATGGGATACACGTTGTAACCGCCCCGGATGTACATCTCCTTGCTCCGCCCCGCAAGACGCAGGAGCCCGCGGTCGTCGATGAACCCGAGGTCCCCGGAGTGCAGCCACCGGTCACGGATGGTGGTCGCGGTGGTCTCCTCGTCGTCCCAGTAGCGGTCCATGACAGCGTCGGACCGTAGGCAGACCTCGCCGATCTCGCCGTGGGGGAGTTCCTCGCCGTCGGCACGGATCGACAGCTCGACACCGGCCCGGGGGCGACCGACCGTGTGGAGCGCTTCCTCGTCGTCGGCATCGAAGGCCGTGCCGGTTCCACAACCCCCGCACTCCGTCGACGAGTAGCGGATGGAGTATGGGGCCCCGAACACGTCCCGTGCCTCCGCCACGAGGGCCGGCGACGACGCTCCGCCGCCCATGATGATCGACTGGACACAGGTGAAGTCGAGCGTCCTCGCCTCGGGTGCACGGACCATGAGCGCCACCTGCGGGGCGACGCCCCCGATGCTGGCGATCCGGTGTTCGTCGACGAGGCGGAGGACGTCGCCGGCGTTCCACTTGTCGAGCATGTGGATGGTCGAGCCGAGTCGCAGATACCAGGGGAGCTTGGTCATGAACCCCACGTGGGCGAACTGGGTCGCGGCGATCATGTGCCCGCCGCCGCCCCAACGGCTCTGGACGTCGATCTCGGTGACGGCAGCGAGTTGCTTCTCGGTGAAGACGGCACCCTTTGGGAGGCCGGTGGTGCCCGACGTGAAGACGATCGCGACGTCGCGGCCGGGGTCCGGGTGCACCGGTTCGGGCGTCGGCGCGTCCGAGTCGCGCAGGGCCTGCACATCGTCGTGCCCGTGCACGGTGAGCGCCGGCGAGACCATGGCGACCATCGCGTCCTGCTCGGCGACCGCGAGCTTCGGGTTGATTCCCGCAGTGATCGCGCCGATCCGTGCTGCGGCCAGGTAGGCGAGCACGTAGTCGATGTCCGAACGCATCCGAAGCGCGACGACGTCGCCCTCACCGAGGCCGCGTTGCGCCATCCCCGCAGCGACGCGTCCGGCCGCCTGATCGAGTTCTTCGTAGGTCGTCGTCGTGCCGTCGGGCGCGACGAACGCTGCGACCTCGCCGAAACGTCGGGCGGCTTCGGAGACGACGCCGGGGAGCATCCTCGAGGTCAGGAGTCGAGATCGAGGTGGAGCATCTTGATGGCGTTGCCCCGGACGATCTTGTTCACGACCGGCTGCGGGAGATGAGCCATCAGTTCCTCGGCGACCTTCTTGGTGTGCGGCCACGTCGAGTCGGTGTGCGGGTAGTCGGTCTCGAAGGTGACGTTGTCCTCGCCGATGATGTCGAGGCAGTCGAGGCCGTGCTTGTCGCGGAAGAAGCAGCCGTAGATCTGGCGGTGCCAGTACGTGGAGGGTGGCTCGGGGATGAGGTCGGCGACGCCGCCCCAGGCTCGGTGCTCTTCCCAGACGTCGTCGACGCGCTCGAGGATGTAGGGGAGCCAGCCGATCTGCCCCTCGGAGTAGGCGAGCTTCAGGTCGGGGTGCTTCACGAGCACGCCGGAGAACAAGAAGTCGCACAGCGACGCCATGGCGTTGTTGAAGCTGAGCGAGACGGCGACGGCCGGCGGTGCGTCGGTGCTGGTCGAGGGCATCTGCGACGACGAACCGATGTGCATGTTGATCGTCGTCTGCGTCTCTTCACAGGCCTGGAAGAACGGCTCCCAGTCGCCGGAGTGGATCGACGGCAGCCCGAGCTTGGCGGGGATCTCGCTGAAGCAGACGGCGTGGACGCCGCGTGCGGCGTTGCGGCGCACCTCGGCCGCCGCGAGTTCGGCATCCCACAGGGGCACGATGACCAGCGGGATCAGACGCCCGCCCGAGTCGCCGCACCATTCGTCGACCATCCAGTCGTTGTACGCCTGGACGCAGAGCAGCCCGAGGTCCTTGTCCTTGCCCTCGCTGAACGTCTGGCCGCAGAAGCGGGGGAACGTGGGGAAGCACAGCGATGCCTCGACATGGTTCATGTCCATGTCCTCGAGGCGGGCCTTGGGGTCGTAGCAGCCGTCGCGCATCTCGTCGTACGTGATGGGCGATGCGGTCATCTCGTCGCGGCTGAAGCCGACGGCGGCGATGTGGCGGCGGTGGGGGACGACGAGGTCCTCGTAGAGCCAGACGTCGCACGGGTCGCCGTCGTCGCTCCAGTCGAGCTCGTAGGTCTGGCCGGCCACGTACTTCATCCCGGCGAGCCCGCGACGCTCGACGCGCGGGCCGACGTCTCGGTACTTCGCGGGGAGGCGGTCCTGCCACACGTGGGGTGGTTCGACGACGTGGTCGTCGACGCTGATGATGCGTGGGATCTCCGATTGCGGGGCCACGATGCTCCTCGTGCGAAATCTGCCTGGCTCGCCAAGAATCTGACGGTGTGTCAGATCCTACCTGACGCTCTGTCAGATACCCTCGCCGACCGTGCCTCTCGACCTCTCCACGCTCGTCGATCCCGCCCACACGGCGGTCGTGACCCAGGAGTTGCAGGGCGGCGTCGTGGGGGACGAGTCGGCGTTGCCCGAACTCGCCGCCGCCGCCGCTCCGGTGATCCCCGCGGTCCATCGGCTGGTCGTGGCGGCTCGTGCGGCGGGCGTCCCGGTGATCCACTGCCTGGCCGAGCGCCGAGCGGACGGGCTGGGGTCGAACGAGAACGCCCGGCTCTTCAAGGGCGTGCAGAAGTCGCCGGTGAAGCTCCTGCCGAACTCGTCGGCGTCGGCCCTCGTGCCGGAGATCGGCGTCGAGGAGACCGACCTGGTGTTGACCCGGCTCCACGGCCTCGGCCCCATGGCCGGCACCGACCTCGACCCGATCCTGCGCAATCTCGGGGTGACCACCATCGTCGGTGTCGGGGTGTCGGTGAACGTCGGCATGACCAACTTCGTCATGGACGGCGTCAACAGTGGGTACCAGTTCGTGCTGCCGCGAGACGGCGTCGCCGGGGTGCCCGCGGCCTACGCCGACGCCGTGATCGACAACACGCTCTCCCTGCTGGCGACGATCACGACGGTCGACGACGTGTGTGCAGCATGGTCCGATGGCGGATCGGCATGAGGTCGATCCTGACGCTCCGTCAGTACGCTGCGAACCATGGCTGACGCCCCGGTGGACCCCAACGACGTCGACGACGACGAACTGCGCGCCGCAGATGGCCGGGTTCCCGGCCGCCGCGGTCTCGCCACTCGCCAGCGGTTGCTCGAGCACACCGAGGCGATGCTCCGTGAGTCGTCCTACCGCGAGCTGAAGGTCATCGACATCGCCCGCGAGGCGGGCACCTCGCCGGCCACCTTCTACCAGTACTTCCCCGACGTCGAGGAGGCCATCCTCGTGCTGGCCACCGAGGCGGCACACAACGGCGCGGCGCTCACCGAGATCGCCACCGCCGGTCCGTGGACCGGCACCGCGGGGTATGACACCGCGGTCCGGCTGGTCGAGGCATTCTTCGACTTCTGGGGTTCGCACTCGTCGGTGCTGCGAGTGGTCGACCTGGCCACCGCGCAGGGCGACGATCGCTTCCGACAGGTGCGGGTGCGTCTCCTGAACGAGATCGCCACCGCACTCGCCCAGGTCAACCGCCACTTCATCACCAAGGGGAAGGTCCCGGCCGGCCTCGATCCGATGGCGCAGGCGGGTGTGGTCGTCTCGATGCTCGCCCACGTCTCGGACCATCAGATGGGCTTCGAGTTCTGGGGCATCAAGACCAAGGACATCAAGTCCTCGATGGCCCGGCAGGTGTTCTGGACGATCACCGGCCAGAAGCCGCCAGCGCCGTGATGCACGACCTCCACGGCCAGGTCGCAGTGGTGACCGGCGGCAACGGCGGCATCGGTCTCGGCTTCGCCGAGGGCATCGCTGCGGCCGGCGCCGACGTCGCGGTCTGGGCTCGCAACGCCGACAAGTCGGCCGACGCCGTCGCCCAGTTGGCGGCGATGGGCGTGCGGGCCGAAGCGATCGCCTGCGACGTCGCCGACGAGGAGTCGGTGGCTGCAGCGGTCCGCGACACGGTCGAGCGCCTGGGGCGCATCGACATCTGCGTCGCCAACGCCGGCACGAGTGGACTCGGCGCGTTGCAGGATCTCTCGCTCGCCGAGTGGCGACGGGTGATGTCGGTCAACCTCGACGGCGCGTTCTTGACCTTGCGTGACTGTGCACGTCAGATGATCGAGCAGGGCGACGGTGGGGCCATGGTGGCGATCTCGTCGACCTCGGCCGTGCACGGTGCGCCTGCCAACCCCCACTACGCCACGTCGAAGACGGCGCTCCTCGGCCTGGTCCGCTCTGCCGCGGTCGGCCTCGCCCGTCACAAGATCCGGGTCAACGCCGTGCTCCCCGGATGGACTCGTACCGAGATGGCCGAGGGCGGCTACCAGAACGACGCCTTCCGCGAGGTCACGACCAAGCGGACCCCGGTGCGACGGTGGGCGAGCGGCGAGGACTATCGCCCGCTCGCCGCCTATCTGTGCGACCGGTCGATCGATTTCCACACCGGCGACACCGTCACCTTCGACGGGGGCTACACGGTCTTCTAGATCCAGGGGGAAGCATGGGACTACTCGAGGGGCGCGTCGCGCTCGTGGCCGGCGTGGGGCCCGGGCTCGGAAGGGAGATCGCGCTCGCCTACGCACGAGAGGGCGCCGACGTGGTGTTGTGCGCCCGCAAGACCGAGCAGTCGGAGGAGGTCGCCTCGATGGTCCGCGATCTCGGGCGGCGTGCCGAGGTCGCTGCGGTCGACGTCACCGATCGTGCCGCCTGCGATGCTGCGGTCGCCGTGGCGGTCGAGCGGCTTGGCGGGCTCCACATCCTGGTGAACAACGCATTCCACGGCGGTGACTTCGCCAAGTTCGAGGACGCCGAACTTCGTCGCTGGTCGCGGACGATGGACGTCAACTTCTTCGGCGCACTGACGATGACGCAGGCCGCCCTGCCCGCCCTCAAGGAAGCGGGCGACGGGCGAGTGGTGATGATCAACACCATGTCGTCGACCAACAACATCGAGAAGGCCTACGGCGCCTATGCCGCGTCGAAGGGCGCTCTGGCGACGGCCACCCGAACGCTCGCCATGGAGCTCGGCGAACACGGGATCCGGGTCAACGCCGTGCACCCCGGCTACATCTGGGGTCCCAACGTCGAGATCTACTTCGACATGCAGGCCGCAGAACGAGGCGTCACGTCGCGGGAGATCTACGACGAGGTCGCGGCGAAGACCGCACTCGGGTACCTCGCCCCGGCGGCGGAGATCGCCGGTGCAGCGGTCTTCTTCGCCTCGGACCTCGCCCGGCCGATCACCGGCCAGGCGATCGGTGTCGACGCGGGGCAGTGGATCTGATGATCCGCCTCACCGCGCTGCTGCACCGGAACCCTGCGCTGACGCACGAGGAGTTCCTCGATCACTGGCACAACGTCCACGGTCCGTTGATCCGCGAGACGCCGGAGCTGGCCCGCCACATCATCCGCTACGAGCAGCACCCCGGCACCGACGACCGTGGCGCCGGCAGTGGCCACGACGGCGTCGCGATGCAGTGGCTCGAGTCGATCGACGCCCTGTTCGCGTTCATCTCCGAGCCGGCCTACGCCGAGAAGCTGGCGCCGGACGAACAGCATCTGCTCGACATGAGTCGGGTGCAGGTGATCTTCACCGAGGAACCCCGGGTCGTCATCGACGGGCCAGTAGACGGCGGGACCCGCTGATGGGACTGCTCGACGGCCGGAAGGCGCTCGTCACCGGTGGTGGCTCGGGCATCGGCGCGGCGGCGTGTCGACGGTTCGTCGAGGAGGGCGCGACGGTGGTCGTGCTCGATCGCAACGAGGACGCTGCCCGCCAGGTCGCCGCGGCGCTCGACGCCCATGTCATCCCGTGCGACGTCGCCGACCGAGAGGCGTTGTCGAACGCCGTGGAGGAGGCGGTCGACGTGATGGACGGCCTCACCACGTTGTTCAACAACGCGGGGTTCGGGATGCTCAAGACGCTCCACGAGTACTCCGACGACGAGTGGGACCGACTGCTGGCGGTGAACCTCACGGCCACCTTCGTCGCCATCCGGGCGGCCGTACCGCACCTGCGCGCCGCTGCGGGTCGAGGGGTCTCGGCGTCGATCATCAACAACGTCGGCGGCGTCGGGGTCCGGCCCACCCGCGGCGAGGCGCCCTACTCGGCAGCCAAGGCCGGGATGATCGCGCTCACCAAGTCGGCTGCGGTCGAGTACGCGCCCGACATCCGCGTCAACGTGGTCTCGCCGACGTTCGCCGAGACACCGATGACGGCACCGCTGCTCGCCGACCCCGGTCTACGCGCCGACGTCGAGAGTCGGATCCCGTTCGGTCGCGTCGGTACGGCGGACGAGGTCGCCGACGCCGCGGTGTTCCTCGCCTCGGACCTCGCCCGCTACGTCACGGGACTCGAACTCGTGGTCGACGGCGGCGCCCAGTTGGTGAGCGCCCAGGCCGACCACCTGCTCAAGGCCTTCCTCGACACCTGAACCCGATTCTCGACGTCATCGTCGTCGGGGGCCGACGCTGAAGGCGTCGAGTTCGGCCTACGGTGCCGACGTGTCTGAATCACTGATCGTCGGGAGCGACGGCGTCACCCGCTGCTGGTGGTGCGGCGACGATCCGCTCTACGTCGCCTACCACGACCAGGAGTGGGGGCAGCCGACCCGCGACGAGCGCGAGCTGTTCGAACTCCTGTCGCTCGAGGCGTTCCAGGCAGGGCTGGCGTGGATCACCATCCTGCGCAAGCGTGAGGCATTCCGCGAGGCGTTCGACGGGTTCGACATCGCGACCGTGGCGGCGTACGGCGAACCGGAGATCGAGCGCCTGCTCGGCAACGCCGGCATCGTGCGGCACCGAGGAAAGATCGAGGCGACCATCCGGCTGGCGAACCTGTGCCTCGAGCTCGCCGACGAGGACACCTCACTCAGCGAGTTCGTGTGGTCGTTCGCCCCGCCAGCGAGGTCGGCCCCGCTGACGTCGATCGACGAGGTCCCCGACAACACCGAGGTCGCCGTCGAGCTGTCGAAGTCCCTGAAGAAGCGCGGCGCCAAGTTCGTCGGCCCGACGATCGTCTACGCGTTCTTGCAGTCCGCGGGCATCGTCGACGACCACCTCGCTGGCTGCCACCGCGCACCCTGAAGGGCGAAGCCCGTCCCGGCTGACCAGCCCTGACGTTCCTCGAACCCCATCGTTCCTCGAACCCCATCGTTCCTCGAACCCCATCGTTCCTCGAACCCCATCGTTCTGGTGAACAGCTGCGTCATCTGGTGGTGCCGATCGTTCACCAGAACGGGGTGTGGGGGTGGGGGTGCGTCAGAGTTGGTCCATGTAGGTGTCGGTGCCGGGGATGGTCGGTTTGAACGGGCCGGCCCAGAGCAGGCGGCCGGTTTCGGCGATCGACTCGCCCCACGCTGCGACCTCGGCCATGACCGTCTCGGCCGGGGCGTCGGCGAACCACAGCGTCAGTTGGCGGTTGCGCGTGTTCTCGAAGCGCTTCTGCGTCAACGGAGCGTCCTCCGGCATCGGCGCGGGATGTGATCGCTCGACCAACTCGGTGACGCCGCCGGCCAGGTCGGGGTCGGCCGGCCATTCCTTGTCGTGGCGTTCGATCCAGGCCGCGACCACCGTCTGGTAGCGGTGTTCGAGGGCGAGTTCGACCGGGGTGCCGTCGGCGTCGCGTTCGGCGGTGGAACGGTGGGTGTACAGGTTGGTGTGGACGTGCTCTCGATGCGGGAACATCCGGCCGTTGTCGTGGAGCCAGCGCACCTGGCGTGACCCCCAGTCGAAGTGGTCGCCCATCTTCCCGTCGATGACCCAGTAGATCGACAGCGTCGACCCGTCGTGCTCGCCGAACAGGTCGGGTTCGTCGCCGATCCGCATGGCCTTGAGGTCGGCCGTGGCCACGAACCGTGCGCCGCTGAAGAGCCACGGGCCGATCATGCAGCCGGCGTAGAAGTGATCCCGCTCGTACCAACGGTTGTAGGCGACCTCGTGGCCGGGATGGGGCTCGATCATCGTGAACAGGTAGCTGCCCAGCTTGATCTCGCCGCCGACGTCCATCTCGTACTCAGCCATGGCGCGCACACTAGGGCGAAATCTGACACCGCGTCAGATTCGGATACGCTGGCGGACATGGCTCACATCCCGCGCATCGTCTCCGTCGATGACCACGTCATCGAGCCTGCCAACGTCTGGCAGGACCGGCTGCCGTCGAAGTACGCCGACGTCGGTCCCCGCGTCATCCAAGAGGCCGGGAACATGAACTTCGTCGGCGGGAACTTCACCTACGAACCCGACCCGGACGGCCAGTTGTGCGACTGGTGGGTGTACGAGGACAAGCGTGTCCCGCAGACCCGTCTGTCGGCTGCGGCCGGCTTCGACCGCGATGAGGTCAAGGTCGTCGGCATCACGTACGAGGAGATGCGAGACGGGTGCTACGACCCGAAGGCCCGTCTCGAGGACATGGACGTCAACCATGTCGAGGCGTCGTTGTGCTTCCCGAGCTTCCCCCGCTTCTGCGGTCAGACGTTCATGGAGGCCGACGACAAGGTGCTCGCGAAGCTCTGCGTCGAGGCCTACAACGACTGGATGGTCGACGAGTGGTGTGGCGATTCCGGTGGGCGTCTGATCCCGCTGTGCATCATCCCCCTGTGGGACGCCGAACTGGCGGCCGCCGAGATCCACCGCAACGCGGCCCGCGGGGTGCGAGCGGTGTGCTTCAGTGAGATCCCTCCGTACCTCGGCCTGCCGAGCGTCCACGACGCCGACGGGTACTGGGAGCCGTTCGTCCGGGCATGCGAGGAGACCCAGACGGTCATCAACATGCACATCGGCTCGTCGTCGAAGATGCCCTCGACGTCCGACGACGCTCCGGCGGCCGTGGGGTCGACGCTGACGTTCAACAACGCCATGGCATCGATGAGCGACTGGCTCTTCTCCGGGCTGCTCGAGAAGTTCCCGTCGGTGAAGATCGCGTACTCCGAGGGTCAGATCGGCTGGATCCCCTACATCCTCGAACGGGCCGACAAGGTCTGGGAGGACAACCGGGCCTGGGGCGGTGTGGGCGACAAGGTGCCCGAGCCGCCGTCGACCTACTACTACCGCCAGATGTACGGCTGCTTCTTCGACGACGAGGTCGGCCTCGAGATGCTCGACCGGGTCGGTGTCTCGAACATCACCTTCGAGACCGACTACCCGCACTCCGACTCGACGTGGCCGCACACCAAGGAGGTGGCCGAGAAGTTGATGGGCCACCTGCCCGACGACGTCATCCGCAAGTTGGTCCGGGGCAACGCCATCGAGATGCTCGGCCTCGACCTCGAGGCCTGACGACGACGGTGGATCAGTCGTCGTCCTCGGTCGGCGACGGCCGGGTGATGCCGACGAGGTCGATGCGTCCGTCGGACCGATCACGAAGGTAGAGGACCTTGGCGGCGCCGATGATCGGTGTCGCGATGAGTGCGCCCGGCACGCCGGCGACGGCACCGCCGATCATGGCAGCGAGCATCGTCGTCGGCGGTGTGAGGTCGACGGCCTTGCCGACCACGGCCGGCTGGATGACGTTGTTCTCGATGTTCTGGTAGACGAGGAACACCGCCGCGGCGATGGCGGCGACCACCGGCCCCTCGGTGAGGGCCAGCAGCACGAGGAACGAGCCGCCGAGGAACCCGCCGATCTGCGGGATCAGGTTGGTGAGCGCCGACCACAGCCCGGCCAGGGGCGCCAGCGGGATGCCGAGCGCGAGCGCGAGCGTCAGCACGACGAGTCCATTGAGGATGGCGACGAACAGCGATCCGGCGAAGTAGTTGCCGAACGTCCGGTAGACGATCTGGCCGATCGCGTCGATCTGCTCGCCGCGCTCGGGCCGGACGACGGCTCGGAAGCGCTCGACGAGTCGTGCGCCGTCGAGCATCACCGCGACCGCGGTCACGAGGACGACCACGGTGGTGAGGAGTCCGCCGAGGAGGTCTTCTGCGTAGCGACGGATGGAGGCGTTGTCGAGCGTCGAGGGCAACTCGTCGATCGCGTTCTCGACCGCCATCGCTGCGTCGCGTTGTTCGAGTTCGGCGCCGACGATCGGCCAGCTGTAGGCGTCCTCGATGGTCGCCGGGAGGTCGTCGCGGAGACTGCTGGCCTGGTCGATGGCCGCGGGTCCGAGGACGACCAGGACCCCGAGGAAGACCATGCCCAGGATCGTGCCCACGAGTCCGACCGCCGTCCCGCGCTGCCACCGGAAACGCTTCTGGACGCGGACCACCACGGGGTCCAGCGCCAGTGCCAGCACGATCCCCACGCCGATCTTGGTGAGCATCGACGGCGCCTGCTGGACGAGTGCGAGGACGGCCGCGGCGCCGAGCGCGACCACCAGGAGACGGACGACCGATCCGGCGTCGATCTCCGCGATGGTGCGATCTGGCGGTGCTCCGACCTCGTCTGCATCACCGATGGGCTGCGACACGATCGGTACCGTACGGGCCGGTGTCGGACCTGACGCGGATGACGAGTGACGTGCGGGTGCGGACGATCCGCCTCACGTGGACGTCGGCCGTGCTGGCGGTCGGTGCGGTGATCGGCTTCCTGGTCCTGCGCGGTGCGTTCGTGGCCGCCCACCGGGTGCTGGGATGGACGGCGGCGGCCATCGCCGTGGCGGTGTTCATCGAGCCCGTCGTCGATCGACTCGGTCGCTGGATCCCTCGGGTGCTCGCCGTGATCCTCACGTTCCTCGTCGTGGCCGGCGCCGCCGGAGCCCTGGTGTTCGGCACAGTCGACGACCTCGACCGCGAGGTGGGTCGGCTCAAGGACGTGACACCCGATGCGATCGAACGTCTCGAGGCCCGCGATGACGAGGTCGGTCGCATCGCCTCCGAGATCGACCTCTCGACACGGGCCGAGACGTTCCTCGATGCGCTCGACGAGCGCGTCGGCAGCGGCGGTGGTGCGCTGGCGGAGAACGCGCCGACCGCCCCCGTGTACTTCGTGTCGGCGATCCTGTCGATCTTCCTCCTCGTCTACGGCCCGGCGATCGCGAAGGGGGCGATCGACCAGGTCACCGGACCGCGCCATGACCTCGTGATGACGGTGGTGACCGTTGCGGCACACCGCGCTCGACGGACGGTCTCGGCCCTCCTCGGTCAGGGCGTCGTGGTCGGCCTCCTCACGTTCGGCTTCGCCGCGTCCATCGACCTGCCGGCACCGATCGTCCTCGGGCTGCTTGCGGGCGTGACCGCGATGCTCCCCGACGTCGGCATCCTCATGGGGACGTTCCCGACGGTCGCGCTCACCGCGGCGCTCGAGGGCGTCACCATCGCCGCCGTCCTCCTCGCGTGCATCCTCGGCGTGCAGCTGTTCGAGGCGTTCTACATCCGTCGCCGGATCCGTGACTTCGGAGTCGACGTCGGCCCGGCGGTCATGTGGATCGTGGCGCTGGTGGGCTTCACGGTCTACGGGCCGGGCATGGCCTTCTACGGCGTGGCGTATGCGATCTTCGCCCTCGCCGTCATCGACCAGATCCCCGCCGCACGGAAGGCCGCCGAGGCGGCGGAGGCCGCTGAGGCGGCGGAGGCCGCGGAGGCGGCTGAGGTGGTCTGACTCAGCGCTCCCAGGGTGCGCTGTGGAGGAGGATCTCCTCGGTCGGCGCGGTCTGGAGTCGGTCCATGTCGGCGAAGGTGACGAGGTCTTCGTTGATCTTCGCCATGGCGTCCTGCCACGGCAGCGCCGGCTCGCCGACGCCGTAGAACCGGCTGGGGTCGAGCAGGTCGTCGGCGGCGAACACCTCGGTCACGATCGCGTCGGCGGTCGGGCCGTCGCCCAACGCCCGGGTGACCACGTTGCGGATGTACCGCTTCACCGGGTGGATCTCGAAGGTGAGCTCCGAGTGCGAGCCGTGCCAGCGCCGCCAGAAGGTCTCGTGGTCGATCGAGTCGATCTTGGGGAACGCTGTGAGGAGGGCGATGCCGGGGGAGCGGATGCCGTCGACCCAGTCGCGCGCCGTCCACTCGAGGGGAACCGACTCGGTGAGCAGGTAGGGCGTGGTCCGAGCCGTCGCCGGGAGTTGGTCGCAGATCTCGGTCACCTGCTCGTGGCGGTCGACCCACACGGTGAGCCCGGACGACAGGACGAAGCCGTCGGGGTCGTCGCCGTAGCGGAACGCGGCGGCATCGCCGGTGTGTTCGACGTAGGCGGTGGCCCAGTGGCCGGCCCGACAGATGCGGTCGGCTGCGGTGAGGAGCGCATCGGTGTCGGGGGCATCGTCGCCGCGGCGCCAACGCATGATCGCGAGCTTCTCCATCAGATCACTCCGGAGGTCCGGTCAGGTCGGGCATGCCCAGGGGGAGGTTGGTGGTCTCGATGCCGCCGTCGACGGCGAGGACCCGTCCGGTCACGTACGACGACGCGTCCGATGCCAGGTACAGCGCGGCGGCGGCGATGTCGTCCGTGACGCCGATCCGGCGCATCGGTGTGTTGTCGACGAGTGCCTTGGTCAGCCCCTCGTCGGTGGTGACGAGCTCGAGCGCCGGCGTGTCGATCGCCCCGGGTGCGATCGCGTTGACCCGCACCCGGGGCGCCAGGTCGTGGGCGAGGTTCTTCGTCATCGCCAGCATGGCGGCCTTCGCCGTGCCGTATCCCAGGAACCCCCGCTCGGGGTAGAGACCGGTGGCCGATGCGATGTTGACCACAGCGCTGGTGTCGTGCGCGAGCAGGTGTGGTGCAGCGAGCTGGGTCAGGTTGAACGCGGTCATGACGTTCCACTCGAGGGCCTTGCTCATCGCCCGCTCGCTGGTGTCGAGGAACGCCGTCGGGAACGAACCCCCGGCGTTGTTGACCACGACGTCGATCCGGCCGAACTCGGCGGCGACCGCGTCGACGTAGCCCGCCATCGCGTCGCGGGTGGTCAGGTCGGCGGGATGCACCAACGCCTTCACGCCGTGCGCTTCGATGCGCTCGGCGACGGCGTCGAGGTCGCCCTCGGTCCGGGCCGAGATCGCGACGTCGGCGCCGGCCTCGGCGAACGCCTCGGCGATGGCGGCGCCGATCCCACGGCTGGCGGCGGTGACGACGGCGACGCGCCCGTTCGAGTCGGAACAGTTCGAGGACCATGGCGGCCGACTGTACGTCACGTTTCTGACGGTGTGTCAGATCGGTGTACCGTCCCGACCATGACTGCGTCGTATCGACTGTTGATCGGTGGCGAGTGGGTCGAGGGGGAGCGGGGCACGTACCCGATCATCAACCCGGCCACCGAGCAGGAGGTGGGCGGGGCTCCCGAAGCGTCGGTCGCTCAAGCCGTCGCGGCGACCGAGGCCGCCGCCGCGGCCTTCCCGGCGTGGAGCCGGACGACGCCGGAGCACCGGGCCGATCTCCTGGCCAAGGCCGCCGACCTGGTGCGGAAGCGGATCCCCGATCTGGTCGAGCTGGTGCAGGCCGAGACCGGCGCCACCATGCGGGTCGCGAAGACCATGCAGCTCCCCAGCGTCGCCGACCGTCTCGACCGCTATGCGCGTGGCGCCACCGAGCAGCACTCGATCGCCTTCCCGCCGGCCGAGATCCCGACCACGCCGCTGGCCCCGGGCGCTCTGATGGGTGCGGTGGTCGAGCGTCGTCCCGTGGGCGTCGTGGCCTGCATCACCCCGTACAACTTCCCGGCGGTGAACTGCGCAGGCAAGATCGGCCCGGCGTTGGCCATGGGCAACACGGTGGTGATCAAGCCGGCGCCGCAGGACCCGTTGGCCGTCATCCGCCTGGTCGAGGTGTTCGACGAGGTCGGCTTCCCGCCGGGCGTGGTCAACATCATCACCGGCTCGGGGCCCGAGGTGGGCGAGGCGATCGTCGCCAGCCCCCACACCGACATGATCTCGTTCACCGGCTCGACCGGCGTCGGCCAAGCCATCGGTGCTGTCGCCGGGGGCTCCATGAAGCGACTGCTCCTCGAACTCGGCGGCAAGGGCGCTGCGGTCGTCTTCGACGATGCCGACCTCAAGAAGGTCATCCCGCAGCTCGTGTCGACCTGGGCATTCCACTCCGGTCAGATCTGCACGGCGCCCACCCGGATCATCGCCCACCGCGACGTGTACGAACCGCTCCTCGCCGGCATGGCCCAGGCGGCAGGACACCTCAAGGTCGGCGACCCGACGGCCAAGGACACCGTCGTCGGGCCGGTCATCACCGAGACGCACCGCGACCGGGTCCAGGGCATGATCGATGCCGGGAAGACCGCAGGCGCGTCGGTGCGGGCGGGCGGCGAGCTGCCCGACATCGACACCGGCTACTACATCGCCCCGACCCTCCTGGCCGACTGCAAGGCCGACGACACCGTCGTGCAGAGCGAGTTCTTCGGACCGGTGGTGGTGGCGATGGCGTTCGACGACGAGGACGAGGCCATCGCCTTGGCCAACGGAACCGAGTTCGGGCTCTACGACTACGTCTTCAGCGGCGACACCGGCAGAGCCATGCGCGTCGCACGGCAACTCCGGTCGGGCAACGTCGGGCTCAACACACTCCAGCGACATCACGAGGCTGCCTTCGGTGGCATGAAGCAGTCCGGTGTGGGGCGCGACGGTGGGAGTTTCGGGCTCCATGCGTACAGCGAGATGCAATCGGTGATCTGGCCGAGCTGATCGCGGCAGAATCGGGCGCATGGCCCACACGTTCCAGGTGACCGTCGACGCCGCCGACCCACGCGGGCTCGGCGCCTTCTGGTGCGAGGTGCTCGGCTACGTCGAGCAACCCCCGCCGCCGGGATTCGACACCTGGGAGGACGCACTCGACGCGTTCGGGATCGACCGGTCAGACCCCAACCGTGCGTTCGCGATCGTCGACCCCGAGGGTGTCGGTCCGCGGGTGTTCTTCCTCAAGGTCCCCGAGGGGAAGACCGCCAAGAACCGGTTCCACCTCGACGTGCATCTCGGCGACGGCCGTGGCGCCAAGGCTGCCGAGCTCGAGGCCCTGGGGGCGACGATCGTCGGGCACTTCGACGAGCCCGAGGGCTCGTGGATCGCGATGCTCGATCCCGAGGGGAACGAGTTCTGCCTCAACTGACGGGGCAGGTGACCGTGAACGTCCCCTCGATGATCACGGAATCGTCGTCACGGTCGACGAACGTCGCCGTGCCCTCCGCGTGGTTGCCGTCGGGCGAGAATCCCCACTCGACCTCGGAGGCTCGTTCGGGGAGCTTCGTGGTCCACGCTCCGCCGTCGATCTGGAACTCCAACTCGGGAGTGAAGGTCGCGTTGAACGGCAGCGTGACGAAGAGCGTGTTGAAGAACCCCTCGGCGCCGACCTCGGGCACGGGATCGCCGGCAGCGTCGACGTTCTTCATGATGGCCTCGAGTTGGTCGGCGAACTCGCCGTGGCGGCAGTAGCCGTCGCGCTCGTCGTCCGGGTCGCCGACATCCAGGAACTCGTAGGTCGAACCGTCGATGGTCAGCGTCGCGACCCCTTGGTCCACCGGTGCCACGGCATCGACCTCGTAGGGGCTCTCCGTGGAGTCGCTTTCCGGGTTGCCTTCCGGGTCACTGCTCTCCGCACCGTCGCCGACGTCGGAACCGCCCGTCTCGGTCGCCTGGTCGCCGCCGGCCGGCGCAGCGTCGTCGTCGGAACTGCCGCACGCGCTCGCTGCCAGGACCAGTGCGACACCTGCGGCAGCGATCCGTGCTCGGCTTCTGTTGGATCCTCGGTGCAGCCTCATCGATCGAACGTACGTCGGAACTCTCCGACGACCGCTACTCAAACGGGGCGGACGATTACTCAGTGAGATCGGGGCTCAGGCGCCGGGAACCGACACCGTGGTGGTGTCGACGCCGGAGCGCAGCACCTTGCCGGGGACGTCGCCCGTGGTCTCGCCGTCACGGACGATGGGCACGCCGTTGACCATGACCAGGTCGACGCCGACGGCATCGCACATCAGTCGGGACGACTCGCCGGGGAGGTCGTCGACGAGTCGGACCATGGTGGCGTCGATCGCTTCGGGGTCGAAGACCCACAGATCGGCGTGGAAGCCCTCGGCCACCTGGCCACGGTCGGTGATGCCGAACAGGGCCGCGGGCTCGGTCGTCATCATCTGGATGGCTCGCTCCATCGTGGTGAGCTTGCGGCCGCGGAGACAGTCGCCGATCCACTTGGTCGGGTAGGGAGCGCCACACATGCGGTCGAGGTGGGCGCCGGCATCGGAGCCACCGATCATGACGTGCTCGTTGTCCCAGATCTCGGCGCGCAGGGCCCACGAGTCGGGATCGTTGTCGGTGGCCGAGGGCCACACGACGGTGCGCAGGTCGTCGGCGAGCACGATCTCGATGAGGGTGTCGAACGGATCGGTGCCACGCTCGGCCGCGATCTCGTGGACCCGTCGGCCGGTCAGTCCCTCGTTCTCGTCCGAGTAGGTGTCACCGATGACGTAGTTCGGGAAGTCGATGATGCGACGAAGCGCGCCTGACGTCTTGTCGGCGGCGTCAGCGGCCATCTGACGTCGGACCTCGGGGTCGCGGAGTCGTGGCATGCGGTCGGCCACGCTGTCGGCGAGCACGTCGCCCCAACCGGGCAGCATGTTGAGCGCGCAGAACGAGTGAAAGTTCATGTTCATCGGCACGAGGATCGGCATGGTCAGCGCGATGATCCGACCGCCGCGCTCTGCGGCGGTCTCGCCCGCCTGGATCTGGTGCCAGGTGCGCTCGGGATCGGCGCTGTCGACCGAGAGCACGTTCCAGTTGATGGGCCGTCCGCCGCGCAGGCTCATGTCGGTGAGGAAGGCGACCTCGTCGTCGGAGAACATGTCGAGGCAGCCCTCGACGATGACCTCGAGGGTCGTGCCTTCGTTCGCCTTCACCACGTCGCACAGGGCGAGGATCTCGTCGTCGGTGGCCCACCGCGAGGCCACGGGCTTGCCGTCGCCGTCCTGGTGGCCGGACCGCCCGGTCGAGAACCCGAGGGCCCCTGCCTTGAGCATCCCGTCGAGGAGTGCGGCCATCTCCTCGGTCTGCTCTGGTGTCGCCTCGGACCCGACCGCGTCCTCGCCCATGACGTAGCGGCGGATGGCGCAGTGCCCGGCCATGAAGGCGGCGTTCACGCCGATGTTGCCGTCGAGGCGGTCGAGGTACTGGGGGAACGACTCCCAGTTCCAGTCGACGCCGTGTTCGAGTGCCGGGAGCGGCATGCCCTCGACCCGGGCCATCATCCGTCGGAGGTAGTCGCCGTCGCCGGGTGTCAGGGGCGCGAGGCCGAAGCCACAGTTGCCGTTGACGATGGTCGTGACGCCGTGGAAGTTCGACGGCGTGGCCAGCGGATCCCAGAGGAGCTGCGCGTCGTAGTGGCAGTGGGGGTCGATGATCCCCGGGGCCACGATCCGTCCGGTGACGTCGATGATCTCGCCGGCTTCCGCGTCGGCGGCGATGTCACCGACCGCCGTGATGCGCCCGTCCGTGACGCCGACGTCGGCGAGACGGGCCGGGGCGCCGGTGCCGTCGACGACGGTGGCGCCCCGGAAGATGAAGTCGAATCCCTTGGCTGGTCGCTGTGCTGACACGCTGTCGAGCGTATCTGACACACCGTCAGATACGCGACGGGTGATGAGCGTCAGCCGGTGAACGTCGGTGTGGACGTGACCGCCTCGGCGGCGGGAGAGACGTCGATGTCCTCGGGCGTGCTGGTCGAGGTCGTGCTGGTCGGAGTCGAGGTCGTGGACGTCGACTCGGGCTCAGGCGTCGAGAGGCTGATGGTCTCCAGGTACTGGGCGGCGTCGAGCACGGCCAGCCTGTGCGAAGCCCAGTCACGCAGGAACCAGACGTCGTCGCAGTCCGCTTCGGAGTACTCCGAGTCGCCGCCGAAGATGAAGTCGTCGAGGGCCTCGACGGCGGCGATCAGATCGGCGTCGGTCTCATCGGCGACGGGGTTGTCGTCCCAGCATTCGGCGAATGCCGTCGCGAACGCAGCGCTGGCGCTGGCGTCGGCATCGGCGGCGATCAGATCGAGGGCCCGTTGGTCGGGGTCGGCGCTGTCGAAGTCGATGAAGTGGTCGTCGAGGAGGTGCATCCCGGTGGGCGACTCCAACGTGTGCTCGTCGGGAATGCCGGCGACCCGGAAGGCGACGCTCAGCACTGGCCCGATGTCGGTGACCTCCTGGTGGAGATTGACGGACGGGTAGGCGTAGTGCCCCGGCCCGGGGAAGGGGACATCACCCAGGAACCCCCCGTACCAGTCGTCTTCGTCCCACTCCTGCTCGGTGATCTCGGTCGGCGTGCACTCGACAGTGCCTTCCTCGCCCTCGATGACGAGCACCACGCCGGTGTCGTCCGGAACGGCGTGATCGACGCCGTCTTCGCCGTTCGTGTCGGCGACATCGAACTCGACGACGTTGGCCCCACCCGCTCGCTTGCCGAAGCCGAAGTACGCCTCGCACGACTGGAGGACGCCACCGCCTGCGGCGGCTCCCGCCGTCGCGTCGACGGCGGCCGGCTCGGCCAGCGCCGGCGCGACGTTCGTGGTGGTGACGACAGCGCCGACGGCCGTGACCGCAACCGTCACACCGCCGACGACTGAAGTCATGCGATGGCCGTGGACTCGATCACTCATCAGAACGCTTCTTCCGCTGTCCGTCGATAGGTCCGTCGGACCCTACGGCCTACGCGTCGTCAGCGGTTCGATCCGAAGGATCCATCGGTGGCATGACCTCGTCGAGCGGTGCGATGCGGTCGGGGTGACGGAGTCCGGCCACCAGTGACTGGCCCATGGTCGTGCGTCGCCCGTCGCTGCTTAGCCGCCCCGGCCATCCATGGAGTTGGTGGTACGCCGATGCCGCGTAGATGAGGGCGGAGGCGACGTGGCGGCGCCGCCACTGGTCGCCGACGTAGACCTGGTCGACCACGGCCTCGTCCGTCCACCAGCGGATGGCGCCCACTTGGTCGTCGTTCGCGACGGGTAGGTGGAAGAACGTCGCATCGTTGACCACCGAACCTGCCGGGATCGCGTCGTGGGCGTAGCCGACGAGGGTCATCGCCGGGCGTGATCCGCCACGCTCGGGCAACGCGACGAACCACATCGCCGGAGCGCCGGGCACGGCATCGGGATTCACCTGCACCCACGGTCGGCCCTCGCCGTCGAGCGCGGCATGCCAGATCTCGAAGCAGTCGGCGATGTCTCCAGGTTCCTCGACGATGTTCCCATCGGGGTGGTGGTCGCTGAAGTAGCACCGGGTCTGCCACCGCCCACCGGGTAGCGCTCCGATTCGGTGGTACCAGGCGTTCGTGCCCGAAGTCGGTACCGGATCGTCGTCGTTGTCGGCCACGAGCGAACGCTACGCGTCTATTCACGCCCCGTCGGATCGAAGCGGACACCGGTGAGCGCAGCCTCCACGATCCGCCTCGGTGCTTCGTTCAGCCAGAAGTTGGTCGAGAGCCGTCGCGGATGGCGGACGTGACGCTTTCCGTCGCGCACGGCGGCCACCGTGCGGTCGGCGAGCACGTCGGGCGCGAGTTTGGGGAGGAGTTGGAGGCGTTCGAATCGCCGCCGGACGTTTCCCGGTGTGCCGGTCATGTCCTCGTAGCGGTCCCACATCTCGGTGTCGACCGGCCCGGGGGCGACGATCGTGACGCCGACGCCGTGCTTGCGCACCTCCCAACGCACCGAGCCGGCGAAGTTCATGATCCCGGCCTTGGTCGCCGCGTAGTGGCTCATCGTCGGGAACGATGCCGTACCGGCGAGCGACGAGAGGTACACGAGGTGGCCCGATCGCCGTTCGAGCATGCCGGGGAGCACCTGGCGGGTGAGGACCATCGGCGCCTCGACGTTGAGGCGGGTCACGCGTCGGATGGTCTGGATCTCGATCGCCGCTGCTGGGCGTGACGAGTCCAGCCCGGCGTTGTTGACGAGGACGTCGATCGGGCCGTGGGCGGCCTCCACGTCGGCGATGAAGCGGTCGGTCTGCTCGGGGTCGAGCAGGTCGACGGGGTGCGCCAACCCGCCGGTCTCCGCCGCCAGGGCCTCGAGCTTGTCGACCGACCGGGCGGCGAGGACCACGGTGCTGCCGGCGGCAGCGAAGGCCCGTGCCAGCGCGGCGCCGATGCCCTGCGACGCCCCGGTGACGACGACGGTCTTCCCTCGCAGCTCCATGGCGGGAGTGTGACACGGTCCGGAGCAGTTGTCTCCGCGAAACTAGAACGTGTTACAGTTTTGGCCATGTCTTCCGGAAGTACGGCGCTCAACGGACTGGTCTGGACCGGCGAACTCGAAGTTCGCGACGACATCGAGCTGCGGGGTCTGCGCAGCGGCGAGGTGCGGGTTCGCATCGAAGCCGCGGGCCTGTGCCACTCGGACGTGTCGGTGGTGAACGGCAACATCCCGTTCCCGACGCCCGTCGTGCTCGGGCACGAGGGTGCCGGCGTGGTCATCGAGGTCGCAGACGGCGTCACGAGCGTCAAGGAGGGCGACCACGTCGTCCTCACGACGCTCGGCAACTGCGGGTCGTGTGCTGCGTGTGATCGTGGCGAACCGACCCACTGCCGCTCGACGATGGGCCGCTTCGGGCGCCCCTTCACCGTCGGTGGCGAGAAGGCGTTCCAGTTCGCCAATACCGGCGTGTTCTGTGAGGAGACGGTCGTCCTCGAGAACCAGGCCGTCGTCATCCCCGACGACATCCCGTTCTCGAGCGCCTGCCTCGTCGGCTGTGGCGTGGTCACCGGCGTGGGTGCCGTGCTCAACCGAGCGAAGGTCCGGCCGGGCGAGACGGTCGTGGTCATCGGCACCGGCGGCATCGGGCTCAACGTGCTCCAGGGTGCGCGCATCGCCGCCGCCGGTCGCGTCATCGCCATCGACATGAACCCGGCCAAGGAGGCCGAGGCCAAGCGCTTTGGCGCCACCGACTTCATCGACGCTTCCGCCACCGAGGACACCACGGCGGCTGTGAAGGAACTGCTCCCCAACGGCGCCGACCACGTCTTCGAGTGCGTCGGGCATCCCGCGCTGATCCGCCAGGCGATCGACATGCTCGACTGGGGCGGCAACTGCGTCCTGGTCGGTGTGCCCAAGCTCGGCACCGAGGCCAGCTTCGTGGTCAACGACCTGTACAACGACAAGTCGATCATGGGCTGCCGCTACGGCACGACCCGGCCGCACCACGACATCCCGATGCTCCTCGGCCTCTACCAGCAGGGTCGGCTCATGCTCGACGAGCTCGTCTCGTGCACCTACCCGATGGCCGACGTGCAGCAGGCGCTCGACGACCTCCACGACGGCAAGCTCAACCGCGGCGTGTTCGACGTCTCGGGTTCGTAACTCCAGGAAGGCAACCCCGATGGAATTCGGCATCTTCGCCCAACTCTTCGTGCCCAAGTTCGAGCGCGAGGCCAACCCGCGCGCCGAACACGACCGCATCATGCGCAATGTCGACGTCGCAGTCGCCGCCGACCAGAACGCCTTCAAGTACGTGTGGGCGCCGGAGCACCACTTCCTCGACGAGTACAGCCACATGCCAGGACCCGAGGTCTACGGCAGCTTCGTCGCGGCCAAGACCGAGCGGATCCACATCGGCTCGGCCATCTTCAACATCACCGCCAAGGTCAACCACCCGGCTCGTATCGCGGAGAAGGTCGCGCTGATGGACCACCTCTTCGGGGGACGGTACGAGTTCGGGACGGGCCGCGGCTCGTCGACGACCGAGGTGTTCGGCTTCGACATCCCGGATCTCGAGGTCACCAAGGAGATGTGGGAGGAGTCGATCCGCGAGATCCCCAAGATGTGGAAGCCCGGCACCTACTCCTACGAGGGCGAGTTCTTCCGGCTGCCCGAGCGCGAGGTCTTCCCGAAGCCCAACGGGTGGGGTCACCCGGCGATGTGGGTCGCGGCCGGTTCGCCTCCCACCTTCGGCAAGGCGGCCGAGAAGGGTCTCGGCACCTTCTGCTTCACCACGGGTTCTCCCACCCGCCTCGCTCCGCTCGTCGAGAACTACAAGAAGGAGATCGGCAACGCGACGCCGGTCGGCGACTACGTGAACGACAACATCATGGGCGTCACCAACATGGTGTGCATGGAGGACCGCAACAAGGCCTTCGAGGTCGCGGCCGGGATGCAGATGAACTACTACTCGAGCCTCGCCTTCCACTGGCTCGACAACATCCCGAAGCCGAAGGGTCTGCCCGAGTGGCCCGAGCGCCTGCCCGAGCCCACCCCGGAGATGGTCGAGAAGATGGCCGACGACGGCCTCGCCATCGTCGGCGACCCCGACGACTGCGCCCGTGGCGTGCAGGCCTGGGCCGACTGCGGGTTCGACCAGCTGACCTTCAGCCCGACCACGAACACGCTCGACACCGAGTCGGTCATCGCGTCGATGGAGCTCTTCGGCAAGGAAGTGATCCCGCAGTTCGACAAGGACCCGGAGCACTCCACCACCCGGTACCGCCGTGAAGCCGCAGCCAAGGCCGGAGCCACCTACCAGCCCTAGGGTCTGCTCCCATGAGCGTGAAGGACATCGTGCGCGAGCTCGCGCAGCAGGTCTCCAACTGGGGGCGCTGGGGCGACGACGACGAGCGAGGCACGGTCAACCTGATCGATGCCGCGGCCGTGCTCCGCGGTGCTGCCGCCGTCGTGGACGGGCAGTCCGTCTCGCTGGCGATCCCAGCCGACCCCACGGGGCCCCGACTCATGGGGCAGGCGTCCCGTCTGCCTCCGCTGCGCACCCTGACGATGCGCAACTTCGCCTGGACCGGCGATCCGTCCACGGGTGAACTCAACGACGACACCGTGACGATGGGACTCCAGTCGGGTACCCACTGGGACGCCCTCAGCCATGTGGGCTACGACGGCATGCTCTACAACGGTTTCCCCAACACCACCGTGACCGTCGAGGCGGGCGCCACCCGTTGCGGCATCGACAAGGTGGGGGCGATCGTCACCCGCGGCGTCCTGCTCGACATCGCCCGCACGCAGGCGACCGACTGCCTCGACCACGGTGCCTTCGTCACGCCGCAGCAACTCGACGACGCCCTCGGCGTCGCCGGAGTCATCCTCGAACCGGGCGACGTCGTGTTGATCCGCACCGGGCAGATGGGCCGGTTCCTCGCCGGTGATCGCAAGGCCTACGAGCACGGCTCGCCCGGCCTCGCCCCCGAGTGCGCGACCTGGTTCCGCCGCCACGACGTCGCGGCGTACGCGATCGACTCGCAGAACCCGGATCCGTTCCCGCCCCAGGACGACTCGGTCTTCCTGCCGTTCCACCTGCTCGCGCTGCGCGACATGGGCATGCTGCAGGGGCAGAACTGGAACCTCGAGGCGCTGGCCGCCGCATGCCACGACGACCGTCGCTACACGTTCCAGTTGTCGGCGACACCGGAGCCCTTCACCGGAGCGAGCGGAGCCCCCGTCGCTCCCGTCGCGATCCGCTGATCCGATGGACATCGAGTCGTATCGGAAGGCGGTCCAGGCGCGCCTCGACCGTGTCCGCGCCGAAGACCTCGCCGCCGAGATCGCGGCCGGAGCGCTGGTCGTCGACACCCGCCCGGCCGAGCAGCGGGAACGAGACGGCGTGCTCGCCGGCGCCGTCGTGATCGACCGCAACGTGCTCGAATGGCGACTCGACCCCCGGAGCGAGTGGCGGATCCCCGAGGCCTCCGATCACGACCGGCGCGTGGTCATCGTCTGCAACGAGGGCTACTCGTCGAGCCTCGCAGCTGAGATGCTCCAGACCCTGGGGATGCGCCGTGCGACCGACCTCGTGGGTGGGTTCCAAGCGCTGCGTGCCGCAGGGCTGGCCTGACGTTCGATCACGCGAAGAAGCGGAGCACCTCGACGCGGTAGGGGAGGGTGAACTGGCCCCCGCGCTCGTCGATCGCGTCCCGTACCGCGCCGTGCAACTCGGCGCGGTGGTCGGGTTCGAGCAGTCGGTGGTCCGACTGCGTCTCGAGGAGACCGATCCACTGGTCGCTCGTGTAGGTCCGCTCCCAGCCGAGTTCGTCGCGTCGCACCGCAGTGAATCCGGTGGGCGGACGGCCGAGTTCGACGCCGGGCAGTTGGCCCTTGGGCCCGGTGCCTCTGCCACGGAGCGAACTCTGCATGTCGGGGGCCAGGCGGTCGTAGATCTCGTCGAGGGCTCCCCGCAGGTCGTCCTGGACGAACGCCGGGCGGTTCCAGAACAACGCCAGCACGCCGCCCGGCCGCAACAGGGCGGCGGCCTTGGCGAGGCCCCGGTCGTGGTCGATCCAGTGCCAGGCCTGCGCGCACGTGATGAGCGGCCAGTCGCTGCGGTCTCCGGCTCGGCACGCCTCGAAGTCGGTGGTCTCGATCGTCCAGGTGTCCGGCAGGTTCGTGCGTGCGATCGCTGCCATCTCGACACTCGGTTCCACGCCGATGCCCCGCAGCCCGCGCTCCGCCAGGGCGACTGCGGCCCGGCCGGTGCCGGTGCCGACGTCGAGCACGTCCTCCACCGATCCGTCGCCGACGAGGAGGTCGTACAGCGCGTCGGGGTAGCCGGGGCGATGACGTTCGTACTGCGCGGCCACCTCGCCGAACACGAGACGTTGCGGTCGGGCGCCGGACATCCTGTGATTGTCGCACCGGTGCGGGCCGCGTGCTCGCTCCAGATCTGACACCGCGTCAGATCCAGATCGCTACGATCGCCGCCATGTCGCTCGAGCCGACCACTGCATTCGCCGACCTGTGGGAGTTCGTCATCGACGAACTGGAACGCCGCGGTGAGACCGGGCGCGACGCCCTGGTGATCGTCGGCAACGACGACGACGGCACCGGACGTCGGACGTTCGCGCAACTCGAGGAGAACGCCAACCGTTTCGCCCAGCACCTCACGTCGCTCGGCGTCGGTGTCGGCGATCACGTGGCGCTGTATCTCGAGAACCGTCCGGAGTACCTCGAGGCGATGCTCGGCGCGTTCAAGATCCGCGCCGTCCCCATCAACGTCAACTTCCGTTACGTCGAGTCCGAGCTGCAGTACCTGCTGCACGATTGCCAGGCACGTGTCGTGCTGCACGAGCGCCACTTCCGCGACCACCTCGAGGCGGTGCGTCCGCAGCTCCCGGACGTCGAGCACACGATCGAGATGGGCGCCGAGTACGACGCGGCCATCGCCGGTGCTGCTGCCACCCGGCCCACCATCGAGCGCAGCGGTGACGACCACTACGTCCTCTACACCGGTGGGACCACCGGGATGCCCAAGGGCGTGGTGTGGCGCCAGGACGACGCCTTCTTCGCCTGCCTCGGCGGCGGTGACCCCATGCGCATGCTCGGTCCGGTCGACGAGGTGGGCCAACTCGCCGATCGCATCGTCGACGGATTCTGCGCGGTCCTCCTCGCGCCGTTCATGCATGCGGCCGGATCGTGGGTGACGCTCATGTGGGCGCTGGCCGGTGGGAAGTCGGTCCTGCCTCGCGGAACGCTCGACCCCGAACTCGTGTGGGACACGGTCGAGGCCGAGGGAGCCAACATGATGACGGTCATCGGCGATGCCGTCGGCCGGCCGATCCTCGACACCTGGCTCGCGCATCCCGGCCGCTGGGACGCGACCAGCCTCTTCTCGATCTCGAACGGCGGCGCACCGATGTCTGCGGCTCTCAAGGCCCGCATCGCCGAGGCGTTTCCGAACATCGTGCTGGTCGACGGATTCGGGTCGTCCGAAGCCGGTGCACAGGGGAGTTCACGGTTGGGCGCAGACGACATCAAGTCGGCCCGCGGCGTGGCGCAGTTCCAGCCGATGGACGACACGACCGTGGTGTTGGGCATCGACGACACACCGCTCGCTCCCGGATCCGACGAGACCGGCCGGGTGGCGCGCCGGGGACGGCTGCCGATCGGCTACCTCGGCGACCCCGACAAGACGGCGCGTGCGTTCGTGACCATCGACGACGAACGATGGCTGATCACCGGTGATCTCGCCCGTGTCGCCGCCGACGGGACCATCGAACTCCTCGGGCGCGACTCGGCGACGATCAACACCGGCGGCGAGAAGGTGCACGGCGAGGAGGTCGAGAACGTCCTCAAGGCCCACCCTTCGGTCTACGACGTGATCGTGGTGGCGGTGCCCGACGAGCGATGGGGGTCGTCGGTGTGCGCCGTGGTCCAGCCGGCACCCGGTGTGTCGCCGACCCTCGAGGACCTCGTCGAGCACTGCAGCGGCCAACTCGCCCGCTATAAGCACCCACGTCACCTCGTGGTGGTCGAGACCGTGGTCCGTTCGCCCGCCGGCAAGGCGGATCTCCGCTGGGCCGCGGCCGCAGCGAACGAGTCGGTCAACGGCTGAGGAAGTCGCGCAGGTGGTCGACCCACCCGGAGGTGTCGCCGATGCGGCTCGTCACGTGCAGGTCTGCCGCCGGGAGGAGGTCGCGCAGCCGCTCGGCCGTCCGCACGGGATGGATCGGGTCGAATCGCCACGCCAGCACCAACGTCGGGGCGGTGATCTCCGCGATGGCGACCGGGTCCGGCAGGTCGGACTCCGCCGCACCGCGCAGGACGAGGGCCCGTCGGCGAGACCGCCCGATCGGAAGACGCTCGGAGACCATCCCGCCGAAGCGGTAGAGCCCGGCGGACCGGCTCCGCGACTCCCACGCTGTCGGTGGCAGGGCGAGAACCAGGCGATCGACCCGCTCGGGAGCCGTCACCGCAGCCCACAGGGCGGTGGCCGCGCCCATGGACGCTCCGCCGATCGAGAAGCTGTGCAGACCCTGCCGGTCGGCGAGCGCCAGTGCATCTCGGGCGAGTGACGGCCACCGGCATTCCCCGGATGCTGTCGGCGTCGGCGACTCGCCGTGGCCGCGTGCGTCCCAGCGGACGAGTCGGACGTCGGGGAGGTCGACGTCCGGCCACTTGATCGGTCCTGAGGAGTCCTCGGAGGCCATGCTCGAGAGCAGGCCGTGGCCCCACAGGAACGGGAGGCCGTCGCCCACGGTCGAAACGGCGAGAGGAGCGGGCACGGCGCGAATCTAGGATGCGCCGGTGTCCGAACCCGCCGTGCTCGCCGAACCCGCGGTCCGGACGGGCGCGGGCATCGCCGCCACCGGCCTCGCGGTGACCATCTGGGGCGCGGCATCGGTGCTGGTCAAGTCGATCGACGGGATCGACGGCGTCGGCATCAGCTTCTACCGGCTCCTGTTCGGGACCGTCCTGTTGTCGGCCGTCTACCTGGCGACGGGTGCCCGGTTCAGCCGTCGGATGCTGTGGCTGTGCATCCCCGGCGGCATCGCCTTCGGCCTCGACATCCTCCTGTTCTTCTCGGCGTTGCGCGAGACGTCGACCGCCAACGCCACCGTCATCGGCGCGCTCCAGCCGATCCTGCTCCTCCCGATCGGGATCCGGATGTTCGGCGAGTCGGTCGATCGCCGGGTCATGGCGTTCTCGTTCGTCGCCGTGGCCGGGACGGCCGTCGTGGTCTTCGGCGGCAGCGGGTTGCCGCAGTGGAGTCCCTACGGCGATCTCCTGGCGACCGGAGCGCTCTGCACGTGGACCGCCTACTTCGTGGCGTCGAAGTCCGCCCGCAAGGAACTGGGCGCCCTCCAGTACTTCACCGGCCTCACCGTCGTGGCGTTCGTCATCGTCACGCCGTACACGTTCGTGTCGGGGGCCGATGTCAGCCCTGGCGACGGGAGCGACTGGATGGCGATCATCGCCGTGACCGTCTTCAGTGGGGCGCTGGGCCACGTGCTGCTCAACTGGTCGCACGGACGTGTCCCGCTCCAGGTGATGTCGCTCCTCACCTTGTTGGTCCCCGTCGTCGCCACGGTCGGAGCGGTTCTCTTCCTCGACGAGCCCGTCGACGGACTCCAGTGGGTGGGGATGGCGGTGGTGCTCGCCGCCCTGGCCGTGGTGGCCAGGCAGAGTGCGCGAGCGGAGACGGCCTGAGGCGTCGATAACGTCGTGCGCATGGAGCTCCACGACCAGATCCGCGAAGCGCTCGAGCTGCAGGCCATCGAGGCCGACGGTGAGAACGCAGCCAGAGTCATCCAGGCGGCGATCATGGACCACACCGCCATCGGCGTCGGCGACGCGCTGCTCGATGCCGGTGCCGTGGTGCTGCGACGCATGGTGCTCGAGACCGAACAGGCCCTCGTGGCACCCGACCTGCTGAGCCGACTGGCCCTCGACGGCGCCGTTCCCGAGGAGCGCATCGAGTTGCTCACCGACACCATGACGATGGCCGCGGCGACCGCCGGCGGCATCCGTCCCTCGGTCGAGGCGCTGGTCACCCGCGTCGGGGTCGAGAACGCCATGTTCGGGCTCTGGCTCGGGCTGCTCACGCTCATCCGTGTGACGGCGATGGTCCTCGACCACACCGAGGCCGAGCTGGTCGAGGACGTCCTGAACTCGCTCGAGCCCATCTAGTATCTGACGCGGTGTCAGAAACCGCGACGGATTCCTGCAGGGGGAGAGCGCAGCAATGATCGAAGGACGCAATCTGTGGGAGCTGGTCGAGGCCCGAGCCGCGGCCACGCCCGACGCCGTGATGCTGATCGACCAGGAGGGGACCGAGGTCACCTTCGCGGGCTACAAGGAGCAGGCCGAACGGGCAGCCGCCGGCTTCCACGATCTCGGCATCCGTGCCGGCGACGTCGTCTCCTGGCAACTCCCGACCTGGCCCGAGACCATCGTGTTGGTCGCCGCGCTCGCCCGGATCGGTGCCTCGCAGAACCCGATGCTGCACATCTACCGCGAGCGCGAGGTCGGCTTCGTCACCGCACAGGTGAAGCCGAAGCTCCTGGTCGTCCCCGGCGTGTGGCGTGACTTCGACTTCGAGGCCATGGCCCGCTCGATCGCTGCGGCGCAGCCAGGGCTCGACGTGCTCGTCGCCGACCATGCACTTCCCCAGGGCGATCCGGCCACGCTTCCACCCGCACCCGTCGGCACCGACGATCCTGCCGATGCGCCGGTCCGCTTCTACTACTACACGTCGGGGACCACGGCGGATCCAAAGGGTGCGCAGCACACCGACATGACGATCGACGCCGCTGCCCGCGGGATGTGCGACCAACTCGAGGTCACCGAGTCGGACCGGATCGGCTGTGTGTTCCCGTTCACCCACATCGCCGGTGCGGTCTACGTCGTCAGCGCCCTGCGCTACGGCTGCACGATGATCGTGGTCGAGGCGTTCGACGCCCAGACGACGCCCCCACTCCTGGCGAAGTACGGGGTCACGCTCGCCGGCGCCGGGACGCCGTTCCACATGGCGTACCTCGCCTACCAGCGCGCCAACCCCGACGCCGCGCCGCTGTTCCCCGAGGCCCGTGCCTACATCGGCGGCGGTGCCCCGAAGCCTCCGCAACTCCACCACGACATCAAGAACGAGATGGGTGGCGTCGGCATCGTGTCGGGCTACGGCATGACCGAGGCACCGATCGTGACCATGGCGTCGGTCCGCGCCGCCGACGAGGAGCTGGCCAACACCGAGGGCGAGCCGGTCGAGGGCGTCGACATGCGCCTCGTGAAGCTCGACGGGTCGATCGCCGGGGCCGGCGAGGAGGGGGAGATCCGGCTCAAGGCGCCGATGCTCATGCGGGGCTACACCGACCCCGCGCTCGACGTGGCCGCCTTCGACGAGAACGGCTACTTCAAGACCGGCGACCTCGGACGTTTCACCGCGGCGGGGAACCTGATGATCACCGGCCGGGTGAAGGACATCATCATCCGCAACATGGAGAACATCTCGGCCAAGGAGGTCGAGGACCTGCTGTTCTCGCATCCGGGTGTCGCCGACGCCGCCGTCGTCGGTCTGCCCGACGACCGGACGGGTGAGCGTGTCTGCGCCGTGGTCGTTCCGGCGGACCCCGCGTCGCCGCCCACCCTCGCCGATCTCCTCGAGTGGACGGTCGAGAAGGGTCTGGCCAAGCAGAAGACGCCAGAGCAACTCGAGATCGTCGACGTCTTGCCGCGCAACCCCACCGGCAAGGTGCTCAAGTTCGAACTGCGCGACCGGTACGGCGCCTCCTGAAACGTCAGGTGTCGCGGACGGCGGCGTAGGCCTCGCGCACGGCATCGGGGTCGATGCCGCTCGGCTCGGTGATCGTGCCCTCGCCCAGACCCCACGCGTCGATGACCTCGTCGGGGTTGACCCCGGCCAGCGCAGCGGCCGCCTGGACGCAGGCGCCCTTGGCCACGTGCTCTTCGCCGTCGACGGTCATCACCGGGCGTTCCGAGAGGTCGGCCAGGATCTGGCGATAGGCGGCCGAACGAGCGCCGCCACCGACGAGCCGGATCGGCGTGTTCGACAGCGGGACTCCGGCAGCGTGCAGCGCGTCGACGCCGTCGAGGAGCGAACAGATCACTCCCTCGAACGCGGCTCGCGCGATCTGCTCTCGGGTCGCATCACTGCGCAGTCCGCGGATCTCGCCCGTCGCGGTCGGTCGGTCGGGGGTCCGCTCGCCGTCGAGATAGGGGAGCAGGACCATGCCGCCGGCACCGGCGTCCTGGGACATCGCCATGGTGCCGAGGGTGTTCTCGTCGACGCCGAGCAGGCGGGCGACGGTCGCGGTGACCTTGGTGGCGTTGTTGGTGCACACCAGCGGCAGGAAACGGCCCGTGGCGTCGGCGAACCCGGCGACCGCGCCGGTGGGGTCGGCGGTGGGCTGCTCGGCGACCGTGAACGCAGTCCCGCTGGTCCCGAGCGAGAGGCAGGTCTGACGGGGCCGGAGCCCGATGCCCAACGCCGCCGCCATGTTGTCACCGGTGCCGGCCGCGACGATGGGGCGGCCGCGCAGCCCGACCAGTTCGTGGACGGGTGCAGCCAGCCAGTCGGCACGCGCTGCGGGACCGAGCACCTTGGGAAGCCGGTCGAGCCAGCCGGCCTCGCCCACCGATGGATCGAGGCGGCGGAGGATGTCGGGACGCCACTGGCCCTGGGTAGGCGACCAGTAACCCGTGCCCGACGCGTCGCCCCGGTCGGTGACGACCCGTCCGGTCAGTCGGAAGGTGAGCCAGTCGTGGGGGAGCATGATCCGGCCGATGCGGTCGAACACCGCGCGCTCGTGGCGTGACAGCCAGGCGAGCTTGGTGACCGTGATCGCCGCACGCGGGACGAGCCCGACCGACGATGCCCACCGTTCGGCGCCGAACTGCTTCACGAGCTGCGCCGCCTCGGGCGCCGACTCGGTGTCGTTCCAGAGCTTGGCCGGACGCAGGACGGCCCCGGCCTCGTCGGTCACGATCATGCCGTGCTGCTGACCGGCGACCGAGATGGCGGCGATCTCCCGCTCGCCGGTCTGCCGGATCGCCTCGATCAGCGCGGTCCACCAGGTCGACGGGCTCTGCTCGCTCCGCGGCGGCGTGGTCACGGGGTGTGGCGATCGTCCGGTGGCCACGAGGGCTCCGGTGTCGGCATCGCGCACCTCCACCTTGGTCGACTGCGTCGACGAGTCCACTCCGAGCACCAATGACATGGCGGGTAGTCAACCATCGGGGCGGGTCGACCGGTAGGTTCGCCACCGATGCAGCGGCTGCCCCGTCGATACTGGATCGCCTGTGTCGGGGTGTTCTTCGTCGGTGTCGGGCTGCGTCTCGTGGCCGATGCGGTGGACGATCTCGAGACCGCCGGCGAGACGCAGTCATCGGTGTCCGAGGCCGCCCTGCGCCTGCTCGAGGCGGATGCCCCGACGGTCCGCACGGTCGACAGCTACGACGGACTCGGGATCTGGGTCGACGCGTTCGACTTCGAGCCGGGCTATCAGGGCGAGGGAGGGGGCCCGCCGCCGTTGACCCCGGCGGTGGTCGACGACTTCGCCGCGGTCGGGGTCGAGACCGTGTACCTGCAGGCCGCGCGACGTGACGACCGGGCACCCGGGCTGCTGCTCGACGAGGGGCTGCTCGCCGAGTTCCTGCTCCGAGCCCACGCCCGGGACATCGACGTCGTCGGCTGGTACCTCCCGCTCTTCGACGACGTCGACGCAGATGTCGAGCGTCTGGTCGCCATCGCCGACTTCGCGGTGCGGGGTCATCGCTTCGACGGGGTCGCCGTCGACATCGAGTACATCGAGGCCGTGCCCGACGCCGAGGACCGCTCGGGTCGCCTGGTCCACCTGTCCCAGGAACTCCGCAAGGCCCGGCCGGACGACGCGCTCGGCGCCATCGTGCCCCCTGCCGTCCAGTTGGAGGTCGTGAACACCGCCTACTGGCCCCGCTTCCCGTGGCGGGACCTCGACCGCTACTACGACGTCTGGATGCCGATGGCGTACTGGACGGTCCGCACCGAGGCGTCGGGTTACCGCGATGCCTACCGGTACGCCGAGGAGTCGACGCGCCGGATGCGGGCCAACCTCGGCCGCGACGACGCCCGGGTCCACATCATCGGCGGCATCGGGGACGAGACCACGACCGAGGACCTCGACGGGCTACGACACGCGATCGAGGACACGGCGTCGATCGGCGGGTCGATCTACGACTGGCAGAGCCTGTCGCCCGAGCGCCGGGCGGAGTTGCCGGCGTCGATACCGGGGTAGGTCAGCCGACGGCGCGGAGTCGGGTGCCGCCGGGATTGTCGATCCGGCGCGACGCGGTGTTCCAGCGGCGCTCGGCGAGGATCCGCGCGAGACGGGCATCGGACGAGGCGTAGGCGTGCAACGCCTCCCGCGACAGGTCGTGGATCCGGGTGCGGTCGACCTCGACGGGAGCGAGTCCGACGAAGCGGGCGATCGACTTCAGCGAGCACGAGATCCGCAGCGCCGGACCGACGTCGTCGCGGTAGAGGCGATAGGCGTCGAGGTGCGAGTGGTCGTACCAGGTGGCCCGGTAGCAGTGGTCGTGGCCGGGCAGCGGGTCGTGCCGGTGACGGATGCGCGGATCGGCGGTGATGGCGAGACCCATGGGGAGCTGCCACAGCGCCGAGCGGTCGGCGATGAACGGGAGGTCGAACGCCGACCCGTTCCACGTCGCGATCACCCCGGGAGGCAGCTCTTGCAGGCGCTGGTCGAGCGCCCACAGGATCTCGTCCTCGGGGCCCTCGAAGAGTTCGTCCACCTGGGTCGACAGGGCCACCGCGACGATGCTCGACACGGCAGGGTCGAGCCCGTCGACCGTGGTGTCGGTTTCGATGTCGAGTCCGTAGATCGGCGTCCGTCGCACGTGTCGCCCCCTGGTCATCTGCCCGTGCACAAAGCGTAGGGATCCCGCTGCCCTCAGGGGTGGACCCACCGGCGAGCGGCGGGCCGACTCACAGGCCGGGGAGGGGGAGACGCAACAGTTGCCGGAGGCGCTTGGTGACGTCCGGGGTCAGCGACTGGCTGAACTCGTCGATCCGCAGGGTCAGCGTCAGCTCGCCGTCGGCGGGCTCGACCGACTCGAGGACGGCGTGCCGGGGCAGCGGCGGGAGTGGGAGGTACCCGCGCAGGAACCGGACCATCGGCGCAGGAACACCGAGGAGCGATGCCCGTTGCGGACGGAGCCGGAGGAACCCGCCGCTGATGTCCGGGACCGTCAGCACCTCGCTCACCTTGATGCCTCGGATGCCGGTGGTCGTGAGCACCCCGTCCGAGGTCAGGCGGAGGCGGATCGGGAGTCCTCGGTCCTTGGTCCAGCGATCGATGTTCGCCTGGGACACCACGGCTCGCAGACCGACGGGACCGGCCGTGAGCAGAGGCGGCAGACCGGGGATGATGCGGACGTGCTCGGCGCGGATGATGAAGCGGTCGATCACCAGTCCTGCGATCGCGTACGCCGGGAGTTCGACCTTGACCAGGTCGATCTCCCCGCGGAGCAGGCCCGCGGGCGTGATCTTGAGCCGCGGGCGCAGTGGTCGCCCGAGTGTCGCCTCGGACACGGTGTCGAGGAACGCGACGAACAGGTCCTGCGCCGGGTGGTAGTCGGCCGCCTCCTCCGGTGTGGGGATGCGCGGTCGTCCGTCGTCGGCGTCGGGTTGATGAGGCTCGGGGAGGTCGGGGTGCGCGTCGCTCAACGTGGTGATGCTACGAAGCGCCGCCACCGTCGGGTCGGATGGCTGGCGGGATCGACTCAGCTCGCCCGACGCCGGGCGCCGATCGGGTTCGGGACGGCGAAGCCTGCCAGCGTCCGCTCCTCCTCGTTCTCGCCGCCCCAGAAGCCGAACTCCCGGTTCGCTCGAGCGACGTCTCGGCAGTGGATACGGGAGTCACACCGCAGGCACAACTGCCGTGCCTTGCCTTCCCGCCTGACTCGTGCCTGCGGTCGTTCCGCGACGGGCGCGAAGAACAACGACCCATAACCAACACATGCGTACTGCGATTCCATGCCCACTCCAGCTTCGGCGACTTCGGGTCGACGCGGAGTGGGCTGTACCACGCGTCGGAAGTCACGATACCGGGTCAGAGCAGCCGTGCGGCCAATTCCGCCAACGGCGATCGCTCGCCCCGGAGCAGTCGGACGTGGCCGAAACAGTCCTGTCCGGCGAACGCCGTCACCAGTGCGGTCAGGGCGTTGGTCTGTTCGGAGAGGAACGCCGCGTCGATCTGGCTCGTGTCGCCGGTGAACACGACCTTCGAGTCGGCGGCGATCCGGGTGAGGATCGTCTTGCCGACCTGGGGGGACAGGTTCATCGACTCGTCGATGATCACGAAGCTCGAGTGCAGTGTCCGGCCACGGAGGTGGGTGACCGACTCCATGGTGAGCTGGCCTCGAGCCCGGATCTGTTCGAGCACCTCGGTGGCGCTCTCGCGGCTGCGGTCGCCGCCGTGGTCGGTGCCGGTCAGCGTGTAGACGGCATCGGTGATGGCGGCCATCCACGGGTCGAGCTTCTCGTCGAGCGTGCCGGGGAGATAGCCGACCTCGGCCTTGCCGACCGGCACCACCGGTCGGTAGACGCAGATGCGGGAGTAGCGCCGTTCCTCGACCACCTGCTGGAGCGCGGCGGCGACCGCGGTGAGGGTCTTGCCGGTGCCCGCCGGACCGTCGAGAGCGACGACCTTGATGTCGTCGTCGAGCAACAGGTCGAGGGCGAACCGCTGTTCCTTGTTGCGCGGGCGCAGGTCCCACGCATGGTGGTCGGCGGGAAGGAGCCCGAGCCCCCAGGCGTGGCGCCGCACGAGCGCCGACTGGCTGCCGGCGTGGAGGACCCCGAACTCGTTGACCCGCAGCCCGGACACGACCTCGGCGGATCCCTCCGGTTCCGGCGTGCCGGCATAGAGCGCGTCGACCACGTTCGGATCGACGTCGAACTCCCGCCAGCCGAGGTCGTCGTCGCCCCAGTGGCGGACGTCGAGCGGGTCGTGTTCGACGGCATCGAGCCCGAAGGTCGCGGCCTTGACCCGCATGCCGGTGTCGTTCGACACCAGGCGCACGTGGGGGCCCTCGTCGAGACGCTGGCCCAGCGCCGTGCCGATGATGCGGTTGTCGGGCTTGTCCGGATCGAGTCCGTGCTCCCGCAACAGCGAGGTCTGCACGCCGTTGAGCGCGACCCGGAGCGTCGCGCCGCACGGCAGCGGCTGTCGGGCCTCGAGGTCGCCACCGGCGTCGACGCGGACCTTCTCGATGCGTCGCAGGACGTCGCGCGCCGATGCCCCCACCGAGTCGAGGCGCTTCTTCAGGCCGTCGAGCTCCTCGATCACCGTCAACGGGATGATGAGGTCGTCGTCGGGATAGGCATCGAACACCCCCTCCGAGTCGGCCACGAGGGCCGACGTGTCGAGCACGACCTGCGTGCGTCGAGCCGCTTCCGGCGTCCGTGTGGGCGCGTCGGATACGAGGATGGGGTCCATGGTCATTCCGCCTCCGTCAGGTCGGGCCAGGGCGCTCGGGGGTACGGCGAGGCAGATCCACACGTCGGTGTAGATCCCTGTCGTACCAGAACACGATCGAGCACTGTCACCGATGATGGTCCTCGCGCGGTGATGGTGCGCGGATGCTCCCGCCCGCGCGTCAGCATGCGTTCATGTCCTGCGTCTTCTGCGAGATCGTGGCCGGCCGACAGCCGGCGCACGTGGTGTTCGACGACGACGTCGCCGTGGGCTTCCTCGACACTCGTCCGCTGTTCCCCGGTCACGTGCTCCTCGTCCCGCGCTCTCACGTCGAGACGCTGGCCGACCTCCCGGTCGAGTCGGTCGGTCCGCTGTTCGAGCGAGCCCGCCTCCTGTCGGCGGCGATGCCCGAGGCGATGGGTTCGCAGGGGAGCTTCGTCGCGATGAACAACACCGTCAGCCAGAGCGTGCCCCACCTCCATGTCCACGTCGTCCCGCGGACGAAACGCGACGGCCTGCGGGGCTTCTTCTGGCCGCGGACGACCTACGACGACGACGCTCACGCGGCGTCGGTGGCGGCGCAGATCCGAGCCGTGGTCCAGCCCGGACCGTGATCAGGGCTCGAAGACGACCGAAGGCACACCGTCGGCCACGGTGATCGTGGCCGGGATCCCGAGCAGGTCGGTCTCGTCGCCGTGCCAGTCGGTGGTGCGCAACGACACGACCGCGCCCTTGTGATCGCCGCTCAGGATCGTGAGTTCGACGGTGATCTCGTCACCCTCGGTCTCGGCGTCGAACGCCAACGCGTCATAGTTCCCGTCCTCGAGCACGGGCTTGACGATGTCACGGATCGCACCCGGATGTCAGACTCCGGCCATGAGTCCTGCATCGCCGAAGGTCGTCGTCGTCACCGGAGCCAACTCGGGGATCGGTCGTGCTGCTGCCGTCCACCTCGCCGCGGCCGGGCACACCGTGTACGGAACGATGCGCGACCTGGGCAAGGGCGACAAGCTGCTCGCGAAGGCAGCACAGGCGGGAGCGACCGTGCACACCGTCGCCCTCGACGTGAGCAACGACGAGTCCGTGGCCGAGGGCATGAGGCAGATCCTCGACGCCGAAGGTCACGTCGACGTGTTGGTCAACAACGCCGGCGTCGGCATGAACGCCGTGGTCGAGGAGGTCGACATCGACGAGGCCAAGGCGGTCTTCGACGTCAACTACTTCGGCGTCATCCGCTGCACGCAGGCGGTGCTCCCGACGATGCGCGAGCGTCGTTCGGGAACGATCGTGAACGTCTCGTCGGTCGCCGGACGGATCGCCGCGCTGGCGCAGGCCGTGTACGCATCGTCCAAGTGGGCGGTCGAGTGCCTCAGCGAGAACCTCGCCCAGGAGTTGGCACCGTGGGACATCCGAGTCCGCATGGTCGAGCCCGGCGTCACCCGCACGGCGCTGCTGGCCAAGCACACCGACCTCAACGAGGACTCGGACTACGCCGACGCCTACCGGCGGATGTTCGCCATGTACCTGGCCGGGATCGAGGCCGGGGTCGGAGCCGACGTGGTGGCGGCGGTCATCGCCGAGTCGATCGACGACCCTTCCGATCGGCTGCGTTACGTCTGCGCCTACGGGGGCGAGGAGCTGGGCGACGGTCGGGTGGGCGTGAGCGACGCCGACTGGGTCGCACTGGGGCGGGCAGCCAGCGACGACGAGTACTTCGAACGGTTCCGGACGGCGTTCGGCCTCGACATCACCCCCGACTCGTGAGCCTCCGGGGTCGGCTGTTGGTGGCCGAACCGACGCTCGCCGACCCCAACTTCCATCGCACCGTCGTGTACCTCATCGAACACTCGGACGAGGGGGCCTTGGGTGTGGTGCTCAACCGGCCGACCGAGACGCCGGTGCACTCGGTGGTGCCGACGTGGTCGCCGTACGTGAGCGATCCCAAGACGGTGTTCACCGGCGGACCGGTCTCGCCCGACGCCGCGATCTGCCTCGGCCGGTGTGAGGACGGCACGGCGTCGCCGTTGTGGACCCCGCTGAGCGACGGTGTCGGCGTGCTCGATCTCAACGGCGACCCACTCGACGCTCCTGCCGGTGTGACCGGCCTCCGGGTCTTCGCCGGCTACTCGGGATGGAGCGCGGGTCAACTCGAGGCCGAGATGGCGATGGATGGTTGGTTCGTCCTCGAAGCCGAGGCCGACGACGTGTTCGCCGAGACCGCCGACGAGTTGTGGCGTCGCGTGCTGGCCCGTCAGGAAGGGCCCCTGCGCCGCTTCGCCCCGTTCCCCGAGGACCCGTCGGTCAACTGAGGCGTCGACGCGGGAAAGCCGTGCTCGAGGGGAGATACGGTCTCCCGCATGGCAGCGAACGACTCATCGATCGGCTTCATCGGCGACATCGAGAAGGCGACACTCGACAACCCACACTTCCGCGAGGTGCTCTTCACCGGCGGCAAGCTGCAGTTGACGGTGATGACCATCCCGCCCGGCGGCGAGGTCGGCCTCGAGATGCACGACCACCTCGATCAGTTCATCCGCATCGAGGCCGGCACGGCCACGGTCACGCTCGGATCGTCGCAGGACCAGGTCGACGAGACGCACGAAGTGTCCGACGACTGGGCGGTGATCATCCCTGGCGGGACGTGGCACAACGTCCTGAACACCGGGACCGAGCCGCTGAAGCTGTACTCGATCTACAGCCCGCCCGAACATCCCGACGGGACGATCCACGAGACCAAGGCCGACGCCGACGCCGACGAACACGACCACTGAGGCTCGTGCCGTCGGCTTCCCCCGACTGGTCGGTCAGAGGCGGTCGATGAGTTTGAAGCCCTCGCCGCGGGCACAACCGCCGAGCTGACCCCATTCGGTCAGACGATCGTGGATGCGGTCGGCGAAGACGCCCCACTGGGCCTCGGCGCGTGGGTCGTCCGGGTCGACGCCCATGGTCGAGCGGAACTGCGAGGTGTGCGCCCGCAGCGCCGTGAGCTTGGCTTCGACATGGTCGGTCACGTCCTCGACGTGGTCCGCTTCGTCGGCTTCCCACAGCAGCAGCGCGTCCGGGCGATGGTGCGGGAGTTCCTGTTCGGGGAAGAACAGCGGGTCGCGTGCCGACACGATGCCCTCGACGGCCAACAGGCCGGCGTGACGATGATCCGGGTGGAGGCGGTAGCGCTTCCACGGGTCGTGGCCGAGGACGACATTCGGTCGGAGCTTGCGGATCCAGTACGAGACCTGCCAGCGCTGGCGGAGCGACGAGTCGAGTTCGCCGTCCGGCCACCCGAGGAAGACCACCTCGCCGGTCGAGCCCAGGGCGGCGGCAGCGTCACGCTGTTCGGTCTGGCGTGTGGCGACCAACGCCGCCGGGTCGACGTCGGGGTCCCACGTGCCCTTCGAGCCATCGGTGCACACGAGATGGTTGATGACGCAGCCGGCGGCGGCCCACTTGGCCAGCGTGCCGCCGCAACCGAACTCCACGTCGTCGGGGTGGGCCCCGATGGCGAGGGCGCGGGCAGGGACGGGGAGGTCACGGCCGACGGTGGCGCCGCTGCTGGGGCCGGGTACGGGCAGGTCGGGAACGGGCAGGTCGGAGGCGCTCATGGGCAGGCGGGGAGTACGAGGTCGGTGGGCAGGTCGACGTCCCAACTGAGTCGAGCGTCGTTGACGATGCGGATCTGTTGTCCGAGGCGGGTGGCCTCGGCCCGGTGGGCGGTGAACGAGCCGGCGCCGTAGGCGAATCGGAACCCGATGTCGGTGGGGACGGCGAGGACGTTGGTGCCGTCGTGGCGTCGGTCGGGCACGAGGGTGACGCCCGGGGTGGCCGCGACGAACGCGAGCTCACGCGCGAGCGGCAGGTCGGAGTGCGCCACGATCGCGGTTGCGCAGCCCTCGTCGGCGAGTTGGTCGACGCCGGCCTGCACCGCACCGTTGAGTCCGAGTCCCGGCGTCCAGATCACGCGAGCGCCCTCACTGGTGGCCCAGTCGCGGACCGGTTCGCTGTCGCACACGATCACCACGGGCAACGGCGCGGCGGCTCCGACGACGATCGAGGCCATGCGCCGTGCGAGGGCCTCGCGCTCGGAGGGATCGAGCTCGGGAGCGAGGCGCAACTTCGCACGCGTGAAGTCCTTGACCGGGATCACGACGCTCGCCACGGGTTCCGACATCGGCCCGCAGTGTACGAACCATGTTCGGGTCTGCGGGCACCTCACTAGGGTGCGCCCCATGTCGTCGATCAGAGTGGCCGTCCTCGGAGGCGGATCTTGGGGTACCACCGTTGCCCACCTGTGCGCCCACAACGCCCCGACGGTGTTGTGGTGTCGTTCGGAGGACACGGCGTCGGAGATCAACGCCGATCACCAGAACAAGAAGTACCTCGAGGGCTACGACCTGCATGAGTCGCTCACCGCGACGACGGACATGGCCGAGGCACTCGACCGTGCCGACCTGCTCGTGATGGGCGTGCCGTCCAGCGCATTCCGCCAGACCCTGCGGGCCGCTCGATCGTCGGTGCGTCCCTGGATCCCCGTGGTGAGCCTCACGAAGGGCTTCGAGATCGACACCGGGATGCGGATGACGCAGGTCATCCACGACGAGATGCCCGGTCACCCCGTCGGCGTGCTCACCGGTCCGAACCTGGCCAAGGAGATCCTCGCCGGTGCCGCAGCAGCCTCGGTGGTGGCCATGCACGACCATGCCGTGGCCGAGTCGCTCCAGGACGTGTTCCACTCCAACCTGTTCCGCGTCTACACCAACGACGATCTCGTCGGTTGCGAACTCGGTGGCGCGTTGAAGAACGTCATCGCCATCGCCTCCGGGATGGCCGACGGTCTCGGCGCCGGCGACAACACCCGCGCTGCCGTCATCACCCGTGGACTCAACGAGATCACCCGGTTGGGCGTGGCGCTCGGCGGTGACCCGCTGACCTTCGCCGGCCTCGCCGGCATGGGTGACCTGATCGCCACGTGCATCTCCCCGCAGTCCCGGAACCGAACGGTGGGCCAGAAGTTGGGAGAAGGCATGTCGATCGACGAGGTCATCGCCGACATGAACCAGGTCGCCGAGGGCGTCAAGAGTTGCCGGATCGTGCAGGCCAAGGGCCGCGAACTCGGCGTGCAGACGCCGATCACCGACCAGGTGGTCGCGGTGTGCCATGAGGGCGCGACGGCGCTCGACGCGTACTCGGGCCTGCTCGGCCGTGAGAATCGCGCCGAGATGCACGGACTCGAGCGACCATGAGCGGCACCACGATCGGCAACCTGGGATCGCGTCTCGACGCGTTGGTCGACAGCGCAGGCGTGGTCCGGCCGGGCCACGCCTCCTGGTCAGTCGACTGGTCGGTCGGTGCCGAGGACCGGTGGCACGATCCGACCGAGAGCGCCAACGTCCGCCAGGTGCTCCTCGGCGATGCTCCAGTGGTCGAGACCCGCATGCGTGTCCCCGGTGGCGACATCATCCACCGCTCCTACGCCATGGTGGCCACGGCGGCGGACGGCGGTGGCGACCTGGCCATCATCGAGGTCGAGAACGACTCAGCCGTGCCGGTGGCGATCTCCTTCGGGGTCCGGTCCGGCGGCGCCGTCGTCGCAGCCGACGACTCGACCGTGCTCGTCGACGAGAACGCGGCGCTGCTCCTGCCGCGGCCGCCGAACGAGGTGACGGCCGACGACCCCGGACGGGTCACCTGCACGTTCCCGTTGCCGCACAGCGCGACGATCCGGGTGGCGGTCCCACTGTCCCTGCCGCCCCGTCGTCCCGGCCTCTTCCGGCGGAGCCGAACTGCCCCGGCGCAGGTGTTCCCCGCGGCAGTGCCGACCCATGAACAGGTCGTGAGCGGTTGGCGGAGCCAGACCGACCGCGGGATGCGACTGGTGCTCCCGGACGAGCGACTGCAGTCGGCCGTCGATGCCACGCGCCGCTATCTGCTCCTGCGCCACTCGGCGGTCGACGTCGACTTCACCGCCGTGGCGTTCCGGCTGGCTGCACTCGATCGGTTCGGGTTCCATCGCGAGGTGGGCGAGGCGTTCCTCCCGTTCGCCGACGATCAGCCCAAGCACGGCTCGCTGTTCGCTCGCGACGCCGAGGGCAACGCGGCGGCGCTGTGGGTCCTGGCCCACCACTGGGACCTGACCCGCAACGACGACCTGCTCCGGCACCTGTCGCCGGCCATCGCGGGTGCAGCCGAGTTGGTGGCGCGTCGCGGCGGCGGTGATCCGTGGTCGCTCGCCGGGCTCCGTGGCGCACCGAGGCTCCTGCGAGCTGCGGGCGAGGATGCTGCCGCCGACCATGCCGATCGTCTGGCCTCGCCGGCGTCGCTCGACGACGGTGTCTCGCTCCCGGACGACGCACTGGCGCACGTCGACACGATGCTGTCCGATGCCAGCGCGACCTGGACATGGGGAGCCGGCGAGGAGGACGACGGGCGATCGTCGTCTGCTCGATTCGCATCGTTGGTCCGGGCGGCGTTGGTTCGTGAGACCGACGAGGGGCTGGCGTTGTTGTCCTCGGTGCCTCGCCGCTGGTTCGGCCAGGGAATCGAGGTGCACGACGCCCCGACTCGCGTCGGCACGCTCTCGTTCGCCGTTCGTTGGCACGGAGAACGGCCGGCGTTGCTGTGGGAGTTGGAGCGCCACGATCCGTCCGCGGCCGTGACGATCACCTGTGCGGGCTTGGACCCAGCGTGGCGGACCACCGACGAGCGCGGCGACGCACTCCTCGAGGCGCCGGAGCCGCCGGCCGACATGGCGACGGTTCCCGGCCCCGAGCAGGGTGATTCGTTCGGATGACCGAACCGTCCGGCGAGTCTCCGGCGGTGGACGAGACGGACATGGCCGCGCTCCTCGCCCTGGCCGGCGTGGACGAGAGCGAGATCGACCGCGCCGTCGCAGCCGGGACGCTTCCGCTCCTCGCGGTCGAGACCATGATCCTCACCGATCAGCGCTACGACATCGACGATGTCGCAGACGAGACGGGCATCAGCGGTGAGCGCATCGCCACGCTGTGGACGGCGCTGGGATTCGCGACGCCCCGCCCGGGCGAGCGCATCTTCAACGGGACCGACCTCGAGCACCTGCGCGCCGTGGCCGACCTGGTCGAGTCGAACTTCGCGGATCCGGAGATCATCATCCAGCTCACGAGGATGCTGGGCGCATCGATGGCCCGGATCGCTTCGCTCCAGGCGGAGCTCGTGTTGTCACGCGGCCGCGCCAGCGACTTCGACGCGGACACCGCGCTGGTCTGGTTCGGTGATCGCTTCGGTCAAGTGCTCGAGCAGGTGTGGCGTCGCCACCTCCAGGCGGCGGCTCGGGCGCGGCTCAGCGCACCCATGGGTCCGGAGGCGCCGGTCCAAGCAGTGGGCTTCGCCGACCTCGTCGGGTTCACGGCCTTGTCGCAACAGCTCGACAGTGGGGCGCTCGCTGCGGTCGTCGACCGTTTCGAGTCGGTGGCCTATGCGACCGTGGCGCAACACGGCGGCCGGGTCGTGAAGATGATCGGTGACGAGGTCATGTTCACCGTCGACGATCCTGCGGACGCCGCCCAGTGCGCGCTCGACCTGGCCGAGTCGTATCACGATGCCGACGATCTCTCCGACGTGCGGGTCGGCGTCGCCTACGGCACCGTCATCGACCGCGAGGGCGATCTCTTCGGACCACCGGTGAACCTCGCCAGTCGGATGACGTCGATCGCGTACCCCGGCTCGGTGCTGGTCGACGAGGCGATGTACGAGCTGTTGGACGAGCACCCGGCGTTCTCGTTCAAGTCGATGCTGCCCCGCCGGCTCAAGCACATCGGGCTCGTCCGTCTGCACGTGCTCCGCGAAGCCGGCGAGGAGGACCAACATCGCCGCCAGCGCCGCGAGCGTCGTCGCGCGCGGGTCGCAGAGATGACCGTGGGGCTGCTGCCCGGTGGTGACGACGTCGACGAGTGACTACTCGATGACGACGTCCTCCAGGTCGTCCTCCGGGTCGGGATAGCGGAGGTCGAGGCTCTCCATCGTGTCGATGAGGATCTGCGACACGACGAGGTTGCGGTACCACTTCCGGTCGGCGGGGACGACGTACCAGGGAGCATCGGCGGTCGACGTCTCGCCGATGGCCTCGGCGTAGACGCGCTGGTAGTCGTCCCAGAGCTTGCGCTCCTCGAGGTCGCCGGTCGAGAACTTCCAGTTCTTGTTGGGCTCGTCGAGCCGTGCCTGGAGGCGTTCGGCCTGCTCGTCCTTGCTGATGTGGAGGAAGATCTTGACGATCGTGGTTCCCTCGTCGGTCAACATCTGCTCGAACTCGCGGATGTGTCGGAACCGCTTGTGGGCGAGGTCGTCGTCGACCCACCCGTGGACCCGGACGACGAGCACGTCTTCGTAGTGGCTGCGATTGAACACGACCAGCTCGCCGTCACCCGGCACGTGCGGATGGACCCGCCAGAGGTAGTCGTGGGCGAGTTCGACCTCGGACGGTTTCTTGAAGCTGCGCATGCGGACGCCGATCGGGTCGACGTGGTGGAACACGTGCCGGATCGTGCCGTCCTTCCCGCCGGTGTCCATGGCCTGGAGGACGACCAGCAGCCGGTGCTTCCCCTGGGCGTAGAGCACGTCCTGCAGTTCGGCGAGGCGATGCTGGCGCTCTGCGAAGACCCCTGCAGAGGCTTCCTTGTCTCCGTCGAACGTCGGCGTGGCCCGGGTGTCGATCGTCGAGAGGTCGACGCTCGTGCCGGGTGCGATGCGGTGGGGGTTCACGGCGCCGAACCTAGGACCTCCGGCGAGGGGTCGCTCAGCGAGTGGCGGCTGCGGTGATGGTCGCCACCGTGGCGAGCCCCTTGGCGGCGCGCTCGCTGGTGGCGCGGACGAAGTGATCGCCGCGGCCGCCGATCGAGAAGAACGACCAGCGCGAGAGGAGGCTGCCGACCGAACCGACCGAGAGGATGCTCCCGGCGGAACCGACGGAGAGGATGCTCCCGGCGGAACCGACGGAGAGGATGCTCCCGGCGGACCCGAACGAGAGGATGCTTCCGGCGGAGCCGACCGACAGCAGGCTGCGCGCCGAGAGAGCGCTGAGTCGCGAGTCGGTGGATCGGACCGAGAGCACCGAGTCGACGCTGTCGAGCACATCCATCCACTTCATCGCGCTGACGATAGCGTCGCCGCTGATGTCCTCGTCCGGAACCACGCTGCGACCCAGCCTGCGGCGCAAGGCCCCGGGGACCCGCAACGAACGGACGCTCTGGGAGGCCGGGCACGACGTGGTCGTCGGGATCGACGAAGTCGGTCGGGGAGCATGGGCCGGTCCGCTGACCCTCGGGGCAGTGGTGATCCCCAAGGACAAGCGGCTCACCAAGGTGCGCGACTCGAAGCTGCTGACCGAGACCGAGCGCGAGCGGATGTTCGGACGCATCGTCGAGTGGAGCGACGTGTTCGCCGTTGGTCACGCCAGCCACGAGGAGTGCGACGAACTCGGCATGTCGGCGGCGCAGAAGCTCGCAGCCCGGCGAGCGATCGCGGCGTTGGGGGTGCGGCCCGACCGCGTGCTGCTCGACGGCAACTGGGACTTCGTCAGCGGCGACGACGTGGATCCCGGCGCGGTGGAGTTGATCGTCAAGGGCGATGCCACCTGCTTGTCGATCGCCGCAGCATCGATCGTGGCCAAGGTCACGCGCGACCGCATGATGCGTGCCGTCGCCGACGAGCACCCCTGGTACAGCTTCGAGACCAACAAGGGATACCCGTGTCCGCGTCACAAGACGGCGCTCGCCGGCGTGGGGCCCTCCGCCATCCACCGCCGCAGCTGGGTGTTCATGGAGCATCTGCCGTGGCCGGGAGCGGTTCGATCCGTGCCCCGGCATCTGCGGCCTGACGAGAACCAAGGAACCCTGTTCACATGAGCGCCTCGCCGGAACGACGAGCCGTCGAGCTCTCCCGCCTGCTCGACGACCTGTCACGTCTGCGTCTCCCTGCATCCGACTGGGAGGTACTCGAGGCCGACCTCGTGGCGGTCCCAGCCGCTGCTGACGACGTGGTCGACCGTGTGTCGCAGATCGCGTTCGAGGCCAATGTGCAGGGTCGATTCCACGGCGGGCGAGCGAACAGTTCTCTCCCGCCGACGAAGCAGACATCGGCGCTGCCGTGGGTCGGCCTGTTCTGCGCGCTGTTGCTGCTGGCGGTGGGCGGCGCGCTCGGCGGCGGCGTGGTCCTCTTGATCGTGGCCGCCCTCGCCGTCGGCGTCTTCCTCGTCGCCTTCGCCGGCTCGCGGGTCGCGCATCGAACGCGTGCGACCGATGACGACGACCCGGTCGCGCTCGCGGTCCCCGCGCCGCCGGCGGTGGTGGCCGAGATCTCCCGACTCCGCCCGTAGCGGTCGCTCAGCCGCAGCGGACGCCGGCCATCGACACGTCGGCGCAGATCGTGGCGTTGGCGACCTTCCACCCACGGTCGGTGAGGACGGCTTCGCCGATCCTCCCGGACAGGATCGGCTCGAGGTCGTAGAAGAGGAACGCGTGGGTGGGGGAGTCGAAGACGATCTCGCCGACGACGGCTTCGATCTGTCCCCGGTACTGGTCGAAGGTCTCGCTGGTGTCGAGTTGTTCGAGCACCGGAGCGATCGCCGCCGGATCCGCGAACGCGTCGACCTGCCCCTCGCCGCCCTGGTAGCCGCGTTGGTAGGCCTCGACGATCTGGGTCCGGGCCGCGTCGGGATCCGCCGGTTGTTCACCCGCCGGCGGCAGCGCTGGTGGCGGCGGCTCGCACTGGCGGTAGAACTCCTCGTCGACAGGTCCCGACCACGAACGGATCGGGGTCTCGGCGCCGCCGGCGATGACGGTGGCGGTCGTGTCCCCGACGAGTGGGTCATCACCGACGCCGGGAGCCGGGGCCGCGGCGGCGAAGACCCCGTCCACGACGGCGGCATCCACCGACTGGCCGTCGGCGAAACGAACGGTCACGGCGGTCGCGTCGGTCGTACCCACGGCCAGCCAGTGGGGATCGCCCTCGCCGACGCCGACCGGCTGCACCACGCCCTCGGTCGGGGTCAGTCCGAAGGTGTCGCCGGCGAGCGTCGCGACCATCGCGCCGGTTGATGCCTCGCCGATGACGAGTCCGGTCGAGTAGCACCCTGCCGGCGGATCCCAGGTGGGGTTGCCGTCGTCCGGGGTGCCGTGGTCGACCCGGAACAGGCGGATGGTCATGTCGCCGACCGTGACGACGCCGACCGGTTCCATCGGGACGCCGTAGCCATGACCGTACGAGGACATCGCCCGATCGGCGGAGAAGCCCCCGGCGCCGTCGCCGACCACCGTGGTCGCGGGGCCGCTGGCCATGTCCTGGTCGGTGATCGGTGTCGCAGCCACGTCGGATGCGGGATCGCCTTCGGACGCGACGGACGCCTGCTCGTCGTGGCCGATCGCATCACCGATGCGGTAGCCCACCAGCGGTCCGGTGGCGAGGGCCACGGCCAGCGCGCCACCGAGCAACTGCTGGCGTCGCCGGGCCCGCCTTCGGACACGCTCCAGCAGATCGGTCGTGTCGGGTGCCGCGTGCACGGTGCTCGCGTTGGTGTCCAGCAGGTCGGTGAGCTGGGTCTCGAGATCTCCGTGATCGCTCATGACAGTTCCTTCCGGAGCCGGGTGAGGGCTCGGCTCAACAGACTGCCGACGGTTCCCGGGCGGCAGCCCAGGGCGACGGCGATCTCGTCGTGTGTGCACTGATGGTGGAATCGCAGGATGACGGCGGCGCGTTGGCGATGGGGGAGCCCACCGAGCACGTCGCTGAGTTCGTCGGCGTCCTGGACGACGTCGTCGGGTACGGGCAGTGCGGTCCGATCGCGTGTGCGTCGACGTCGCAGCCAGGAGTTGCTGCCGTTGACGATGGACCGCCGTAGGTACGCCCGTGGATCGTCGACGTCGTTCCACTTGCGATGGAGTCCCACGAAGGCGTCCTGGGCGATGTCGCGAGCGGTCTCCTGGTTGCTGCAGAGGAGGTACGCGAGTCGGACTGCTGCCACATACTCGCGCTCGTAGAGGCTCGTGAAGTCACCACCGCCGGGGACAGACACCAGAGGAGCGCTCCGCCGACTCCGGTTCTCGATCTGCTCCACCGCGCGCCCCTCCATCACCTACCAAGACGCATGAGACGTCGGATCCCATGCATCTGGTTCCCGTGCGTCGCTCGGTGTTGACAAATATTCTTGTCAAGCGCGAGGATTGAGCCATGCTCGACGTCGCCGTCCTCGAGGAACCCGGGGCGACAGCCGCAGCGGTCGATCCGATGCGGGCCCGCCTGCTCGCGCTCCTCGCCGTCGAGGCTTCGTCGGCTGCTGCACTGGCCAAGGCCGTGGACGTCGCCCGGCAGAAGGTGACGTACCACCTGCGCGTGCTGGCCGAGCACGGCCTGGTGGTCGAGGTCGGTCAGCGGAAGCATGGCGGCCTGACCGAGCGGCTCTACGCGGCCAGCGCGAAGTCCTACGTCGTGTCTCCGGCGACCGTGGGAGCGGCCGGTGCCGATCCTGCTCGGGTCGGTGACCACCTGTCCGCCTCGTACCTGCTCGCGCTCGCCGGTCGAGCGATCCAGGAGGTGGGGGCGTTGCTCCGCGGTGCCGATGCTGCCGGGAAGCGCCTGTCCACGCTGTCGGTCGACACCGACATCTGCTTCCGATCGGCCGCCGATCGGGCGGCGTTCACCGAAGATCTGGCTGCGGCGGTCCGCGAGTTGGCCACCCGCTATCACGACGAGTCGGTCCCGAACGGGCGCTGGCATCGATTCGTCGCCTTCTCCCATCCGCGTCCCGAGGAGCACACATGAGCCGTGAGATCGAACTCGAGGTCGAGGTCCCGGGGACCGTCGACGAGGTGTGGCAGACCATCGCAACCGGCCCGGGGGTCACGTCGTGGTTCATCCCCATGTCGGTCGAGGAGCGCGCCGGCGGCGAGGTGGTGATGGACTTCGGGGACCATGGCTCGGAGACCGCAACGGTCGCTGCATGGGAACCGCCGCACCGAGTGGTGTTCGAGGGCTCCGGTGAGCGTGCGCTTGCCTACGAGTGGCTGGTCGAAGCCCGCGACGGCGGCACGTGCGTCGTCCGACTGGTGAACTCGGGCTTCGGCGACGGCGCCGACTGGGACGGCGAGTACGACGGCATGTCGGGCGGATGGCGGATCTTCCTGGAGCACCTGCGCATCCACCTCACGCACTTCCGTGGTCGCCGCTCGACGACCTCCACTCCGTCGGTGATGGTGCCGGGACCGAACGCCGCGGCGTGGCGGTCAGCCTGTGCAGCGCTCGGTGTCGATCCGGAGCTGGCGGTCGGCGACCACGTGACCACCGGCGACGACACGCCGGGGCTCTCCGGCGTGGTCGAGTCGATGCTGACCAGTGGCGCGGCGACGGCCGCGCTCCTCCTGCTCGACGGTGGGGTCGGCACGGCGTTCCTGTCGGTCGAGGGTGACGGTGACCTGGTGGCCACGAGCCTCTATCTGTATCGCTACGCCCCCGAGGGCCCCGACGGCGAGGCCTGGAGGCGCTGGCTCGCCGACCGACTTGCCCCGTCCAGCGCCGATCCTCCGGTCGCCACCTGAGGCTGGGTCGTCAGTTGCTGGCGAGGTCCTTGAACGGGCTGGTGGTGTCGATGCCCTGGTCCTTCGGGAGGCCGAGGACGCGCTCGCCCACGATGTTGCGCATGACCTCGTCGGATCCACCGGCGATGCGCATTCCCGGCGTGCCGGTGACGAACTCGTTCCACGCGAACGTGCCCCACTCGCCGTTGTCGGCAGTGATGCGTGGGCCGAGGACATCGGTCACGAACTGACTGAGGTCGGTCAGGTTCTGGGTCAGGGCGAGCTTGCCGATCGACATCTCGGGGCCGGGGAGTTGGCCGGCCTTGACCTTGTCCATGCCCCGCTGGCCGGTGTACTTGGCGACCTGGAAGTTGATCCAGATCCGGATCAACTCGTCACGCAGGACCGGGTCGTCGGCCTTGTCGAAGTGCTGGAGCATGCCCGACAACCGGGCGATGGACGACACGCCGGCGCCCATGCCGCCGCTGCCCGAACCGATGGAGGCTCGCTCGTTCATGAGCGTGGTGAGGGCGACCCGCCACCCGTCGTTCACGTCGCCGAGTCGGTGGTCGTCGGGGACGCGGACGTCGGTGAAGAAGACCTCGTTGAAGCTGGCCCCGCCGGTCATCTGGCGCAGCGGTCGGACCTCGACGCCCGGGGCGTGCAGATCGACGACGAAGCCGGTGAGGCCCTTGTGCTTGGGCATGTCGGGGTCGGTACGGCAGATGACCTCGCCGATGTCGCAGTACTGCGCGCCCGACGTCCACACCTTCTGGCCGGAGACCAACCACTCGTCGCCGTCGCGCACCGCACGTGTCTGGAGTCCGGCGAGGTCGGAACCGGCGCCGGGCTCGGAGAACAACTGGGCGCCGACGATGTCGCCGCGCCACATCTTGCGCAGGTAGGCGTCTTTGGTGGTCTCGGTGCCGTGGGCGAGGATCGTGGGGGCGACCATGCCGAGTCCGATGCCGAAGAAGCCCATGTTGGGCGTCTCGTACCTCGCCTCGAGTTGGCCGTAGAGGCGCTCGTGGGCCTGGGTCAACTCGCGGCCGCCGTATGCCTCCGGCCCGGTGATGTAGCCGAGCCCGGCATCGAAGCGCTTGGCCCGCCACTCCTTCGCCTTCGCCAACTGGCGCTGTTCCTCGTCGGGGTCGACCTCCTCGAACATTGCGACCGAATCGGAGCCTTCGCCCCACACGAACGTGCGGTCCTCGGTCGCCTCGCGCTTGGTCGCGTTGGCATCGAGGAAGGTGGTGACCTCGGCTTCGAAGTCGTCGAGGGAGATGTCGCTCACGGTGGTGCCCCTGGTATGTCGTCGGAGAACTTGACTGGTCGGTCAAGTTTAGACGGGCGACGTCTCAGTCGATCCAGAACCGTCGCTTGGCGATGCCGTCGGTGGGGTCGTCGACACAGGACTCGAACACGCCGCCGTTCCGTTCGATCACCGCTGCCGAGGCGTCGTTGTCGTGATCGCAGGTGACGAGCACCCGGCCCACGCCTTCGGACCGGGCGATGATCAGACTCTGACGCAGGATCTCGGTGGCGTGGCCGCGACCACGGTGCGCCGCCAGCACCCCGTAGCCGACGTGCCCGGCGTACGCGGCCAAGTACTCGTTGAGTTCGAAGCGGACCGACGCCCGGCCGACCACCGTCTTGTCCACCTCGGCGAGGAGAAGGGCGGCGGGGACGCGGTCGGGCGGCAGGTCGATGCCTCGTCGATGCCGATCGAGGCGCGAGACGAACTCGGCCCACGGTTCGCTCGGTCGGTGGTCGAGGAGGAACGGAAACCGGTCGACGGCCAACTCCGCGTGCGCGGCGACACACACGGCCTCGTCGTCGAGTCGGAGCGGGCGCAGTCGAAGTCCGGTCACGTCGGCCATGCGCACGATCGTGCACCAGAGCACACCGTGCCGCCGACCGGATTTTGGATCAGCGCCGGCATCGGTAGCGTCGCGTTCCATGCCGACGAAGTCGCTCCGCCCCGCGTTGCTCCTCGCCGTGTGGACCGTGCTCGTCTGGACCACCCGGATCCGCAACATCTGGACCGACGAGGCGCTGTCGACCAACGGTCAGATCTGGCGGACAGCGCTCGCAGGCGTGTTCACCGTGTTCGCGATCGGCACCGTGGTGCTGTGGCGGCGTCGTGCCGACGCTGCTGGCTGGGTGCGTGCCTTCGCCGTGTGGACCGTCGGCGTGTGGGCCATACGAGCCGTGCAGATCGGACTCGCCGACCACGGTGCGGCCTTCAAGATCGTCCACACCGTGCTGGCCGTCGTGTCGACGTGCCTCGCGCTGTGGGCGGACCGTGAGGCGAACGCATCCACCCCACGGTCCGAGCCGGCGACGATCTAACCCTTCTTGGGCTTGTTGCTCCCTCGGCCCTTGCCCTTGCCGGGCTTGTCGCCGGGGCCACTCGGGCCTCCCGTCGACTCGTCCGGGCCGCAGACGTCGAGGTCGACGGTGGTGCGCTGACCGCGGTCGACGATGACCGGGACCTGCTCGACGGCGACGCCGTCGATCTCGCACGTGAGCGTCCAGACCTCGATGAGCCCCGTCGTGGTCTCGACCGAGCCGTCGAATGCGGCGACGTCGAGCGTGAACTCCTGCCCGGGCACGGCGGCGAAGTTGATGATCCGGAACACGTAGTCACCAGGGGTGACCGGGCTGAGGAGCGTCGACTCCTTCTCGCCCGGCGAGTTGCCCGAGCTGGCGACCTGGGTCTCCTGGCCGTTCTCGACCCGGTAGACCTCGAGGTCGAGGTCGTCGGGCAGAGCCCAGTCGAGGTCGATCGACGCGAGGTCGGCCGACTCGGTCGGGCTCCACGCGATGTCGATCGACTCGTTGGGCGCGGGCACCATGCCGGTGAAGGTCTCACCGAACTTCGGCGTCTCCGACAGGACCTTGTACTGCTTGCCCTTGGCGAGCGGACGGGTCGAGGGGTTGGTGTGCCACTCGAACGTGCCGTCGGCGGGGACGGTCAGCACGGTGTCGACGGAGTCGGTGAACGACCCGCTCCACGTGGGGGTCGAACCCGTACGGGACAGCCGCAGGGTGGCGCCCGGTGTGGCGGTTCCGGCGACGATCGAGTGCGTGGCCGGGTCGACCGCAGCCTCGAGGGCGATGAGGTACGCCTCGCGGTTGCCCCGCCCTGCGTGCTCCCCGGCCCCGAGGTACTCGTCGACGACCTCGGGGAACGGCGGATGGAACTCGTTGGCGCCGATCTCGAACGTGTAGCCGAAGCCGCCGGTCGCGTTGTACGACCAGTCCTCGGTGGTGCCGGTCGTGTCGTAGAGCTCCCAGCCGTGGATGTTGGCGTACCCGTTCTGGGCGGCCATGTCGGCGCCGAGCGCCTTCAACGCCGCCTCGTCGGGAGCGTCGCCGATGGGGAGTCCGTCGGGGCCGATGGTCTGGGGGTTCACGCCGTTGGGGCGCAGGATCAGGTTCGAGAACGTGTGGTTGCTGATGAGCATGGTCACGTGGCGCTGGCTGACGAGCTCGCGCACGTTCTGGGTCTCGGGCTCCGAGAAGCCGGAGGGGCCGTGGTAGATCGGCGAGACCGGCTCGGCGTCGGCGCCGGGGCCGCCGAAGAACGCGCCGTAGTTGCGGTTGAGGTCGACACCGATGCCGTAGCCACCGGGCGACGGGGCGAGGGAGCACAACAGGGGCACGCCGTCGACGCCGTCGTGGATGCGGCAGTTCTTGCGCTTGTAGGCGTTGTTCGGCGTCGCCAGCACCGAGGTCGTGCCTTCGAGCGGGTCGATCGCGTTGAGTTCCCGCAGATCGAGGGCCATGCCGTCGGTGACGGACTTCTCGAAGCCGTCGACGTTGACGACGGGGATGACGACGACCCGACCCTGGTCGAGGAGACCGGTGATCCGCTCGTCGCCGGCAGCGACGCCGTTGACCAGGTCGTGAGCGAACTCCATCGTGTGTTCGCCCGAGGGCCATTCGCGGGCGTGGTGGACGCCCATGAGCAGGAAGGTCGGCCGTTCGTCGTTCGTGGACGTGACGTCCGTGGCGATCTCGAGCCCGAGGATCGTCTTGCCCTCGATGCTCTTGTGGGGGAGTTCGATCAGATCGACGAGGCCGGGGTGCTCGGCGGCGAGCGCCTGCATCTCGGCGTTGTAGTCCTCGAGCGTCCGGTAGGCGGTGCGTCCCGACGGGAGCCCCGAGGTGGCGACGGTGGCCGCGTACGAGCGGTTGATCTCCTGGACCTCGGCTTCACGGCGGTCGAGGTCGTCGATGCGCACGTGGAACGGCAACCCGAGCGACTCGAGGAGGTCGAGGTCGGCGGGGGAATGCACCACGACCTCGACGTAGTCCTGCCCGACGTGCTCGGTGACGTCGAGGCCGCTGTCGGCGATGACGTTTCGTTGCGCGAGGTCGGCGGTGACCGTGACCAACTGCGGGGCGAAGGTGTCGAGCTCGGTCGGATCACCGAGCCCCAACAGGCCGTCGGCATCGGCCTGCGGGAGCAGAGCCAGACAGAAGGCGGCAGCGGCACCGGCGGCGACGACCGCTCGGTGGGTGGAACGACGTGAGAGCACGAGACGACCCCTCGTAGTGGACAGTGTGCCGTCTTGTTCTCCGCCGAAGCGTGGGGTTCCTGTCGGTACGGGCCGACAATCTGCCTAGTGGTCGAATGTCACATCCAGCGCGAGTGTCAGACACCGACAGCCGCCGCCGGCCTTGAGGAACTCGTCGACGGGGCAGACCGTGATGTCGAAGCCCCATTCCTCCAGGATCCGGCCGATCCTCGGTGGGCACGAGGGCATCACGATGTTGGACCCGACGACGACCGAGTTGGCGCAGAAGGCGAGTGCCTCGTCGTCCTCGAGCCACAACGGCTCGGGAACGAGGGCCTCGACGACCTTGCGTCCGTAGTCGTCCCATCCGAGCGGCGCGCACATGGCGTGCCGGTCGTCGAGCGGACAGAACGTCAGATCCAGATGGTAGAGCCGCTCGTCGACGAGTTCGAGGGTTCGCACGGGTACGTCGAGCAGTTCGGTCAGGTGGTTTCCCGCCACGGCGTCCGAGCGTGGCCGATAGCCGGAGACGAGGACGTCGCCGAACGGGAGTGCATCGCCGGCGCCCTCGTGACCGACCTCGTCGGGCAGTCGACGGACGTCCCATCCGTGGTCGGTGAACCACGACGCGAAGACCTCGGTCTCGGGCTGGCGTTCCGTGTGGCGGAAGTGCGACGGGACGAAGATCCTCGAAGTCGCGTCGAGCAGGCCCGCGTTCGCCGTGAACACCAGGTCGGGCACGCCCTCGGGTTGGTCGATGGTGTCGACGGTCGCACCGGCGTCGAGCAACGCTCGGTGGAGCGCCTCCCACTGGCCGAGCGCGAGGTCGACGTCGACCTCGACCTCCTGGTGCATCCACGGGTTGATCTCGTAGAGGACACCGAAGTGCCGGGGCGGGCAGAGCAGGTAGTGGTGACCCCAGTCGAGTGCGGTCATCGGTCGAGCAGATCGTCGGCGAGTTGGCGGACGAAGACGCCGATGTCGGTGACGATCCCCACGGCCTGGTGTGAACCGCGGTCGGCGAGCTTGGTGACCACGGCCTGGTTGATGTCGACGCAGAACGTCTCGACCGTGGCCGGGAGCACGTTGCCGGTCGCGATGGCGTGCAGCGTGGTCGCCAGCATGAGCGCGACCCGGACGCCGCCGATCTGGTCGCGCATGGCGTCAGCGGCGTCGGCGACGTCGGTCATGGTGTCGGGGAGGGGGCCGTCGTCGCGGATGGACCCGCCGAGCACGAACGGCACGCCGGCCCGCACGCAGGCGTGCATGACCCCACCGGTCACGTAGCCGGCGTCGACGGCCCGGGCGATCGAGCCGTGCCGTCGGATCTCGTTGATCACCCGGACGTGGTTGGCGTGGCCACCCTCGACCGGCACGCCGTCGCCCACGCCCACGCCGAGCGAGGTCCCGAGGACGTTGGACTCGAGGTCGTGGGTCGCGAACCCGTTGCCGGTGAAGAGGCAGTGGATCCACCCGTGCTCGACGAGGGCGGCGATGTCGGGGCCGGCGCCGGTGTGGATCGCCGCCGGGCCGGCAACGAGCAGGACCTTGGTGCCATCGGCACGGGCGGCCCGCATCCGGTCGGCGACGTGACGGATGAGCAGGCCCTTGGGCTTCTCCGACGACACCTCCGAGTTCATGAACTCGAACGACCCTGCGCCGTCGCTGCGAGCCGGGACCTGCACGCGTACGCCGTCGCGGCCGACCACGATCCGATCGCCCGCCGTCACCCGGTTCATCGGGATCGTCCGGACCCGTCCGTCGTCGTGGACCACGATGCCGCAGTCCATCTCCGGGTTCTCGACGCGGTGCCACGTCCCGTCGATCAGCACCTCGGTCTCGAGGTTGGTGGTCGAGTGGAAGCCCGACGGGAGCACGCCGTCGGCGTCGGCTTCGACCAGGACGGCGTCGGAGTGCTCGACGCGGTTCGCGCCGTGGATCCGCAGGTCGTCGAGGAGCGGGTCGAGCACCTCGCTCGCCGCCGTGACCTCGATGGTCGCCGACGAGGTGTCCTTGTTGGTCTTGCCGATGTGCACGTCGACGAGCTCGTAGTCGGCGCCGGAATCGAGGATCGTGTCGAGGATCTTGGCGAGGAGCAGCGAGTCGACGATGTGGCCCGCGACGTGGATCGTCTCCGAACGCCGCGCAGGGGACATGTCCGGGATTGGTGCCATTGCAGGTCATCTTCGCGCTGGCAGATAACCTCTGCGCCGCATGGGACAGAGCGTGACCGTCATCGAGAAGTCGTCGACCAATCCAGAGGTCCTGCGGTTCGAGATCAACCGCAGCCTCACGGGTATGGGTCATGAGCGGTATTCGTCGCTCGACGACGTCGTCCGCGACCGTCCGGTCGACGAGGTCGCACGACGGATCCTCGCCCACGGCGGGGTCGATTCGGTCCACGTCAACAGCTCGATCATCACGGTGCGCCTCGCAGGAGGCAGCACGGGTGACGGTCTCCGCGAGATCATCGAGCACCTGTTCCGGTTCTATCCAGATGGCGGCGCGGCAGTGCCCGGTGACGACGAGGCCGTCACCGCGAACGTGGATTGAATCGCCAGGGAACCCGAGACCAACCCGTGGCGGACGACGAACCAGGCGTCCGTTGGCCCTTCATCGCCAAGCTGGGCATCGTCCTCGCGGCCGTGACCCTCGTCGGCGGCGTCGGTGCTGCGCTGGTGGCGGCGTTCGTCATCGACCGCAGCGACGAGCCCAAGGTCATCGTCTCCGGCATCGACCAGCCGCTGGCCCCTGTGGCGTTGGCCGAGGGCGGTTTCCTCTACGGCGAACGGACCACCGGACGGATCCTGCGGTCTGATCGAGCCGGCGTGACGGCGGTGACCGTCGAGATCCAGGACCCGCTCGCCACCGACGGCCAGCGCGGCCTGCTCGGGATCGCCACCAAGCGGGTCGGCGACGCGGTCGACGTCTACGCCTCGTGGACCCGTGCCTCCGACGGTCGCCTCGTCGTGGGCCGCGTGGCCTCGGACCGCGAGACCCTGGTCTGGGAAGGCCCCGTCGAGCGCGGAGCTCGCCAACGGGGGGACCCTCGCGTTCCGGGGCGACCGTCTGCTGATCTCGATCGGCGATCTCCAGGATCCCGACGCGGTCGACGACCCCGATGCGCTGAACGGCAAGATCCTCTCGCTCGACCCGATGGGGTCTCCCGACCAGGAGCCCACGTTCGTCTCGGGCGGATGGAACAACCCCTTCGCCATGACCGTGGTTGCCGGCGACATCTGGCTGGTCGACAACGCTCCCGGTTCGCAGCCCGAACGGATCGTGCGGATCGCTCCCTCGGGTGAGGAGTCGGTGCTCGAGCTCACGGGGGAGCGGGCACCGTCGTCCCTCGACGTGTTGCCCGACGGCGATCTGGTGCTGTGCGGCTTCGTGTCCGAGGTCGTCGAACGGATCCCCGTTCCCGACACCGGAGTCGTGGCGCCGACCGAGGAGCTCGGTCCACCGTGCTCGACCGGGGTGGCAGTCCTGGCCGACGGGTCGATCGTGACCACGACGGTCGACGCCATCTGGCGCGATCCCCGCCACCAGTAGCGACGGAATCCCCGCTCTCCCTGAAGGTGTCGACGACGGTTGACGTGCATCGAACAGGTGTTCGATACTGAGGGCATGGGTCGAGCGGAGCTTGCAGCAGCACTGGTCGAACAGGTCGAGTCGCCGGCGCTCGCCCGTGAACGACGTCTCCCGGTCCTGCCGGCCCTCGAGTCGTTGATCCCCGGTGGTGGTCTCCGGCGGGGGTCGACCCTGGCGACCGATGGCCCCGCCGCCACGTCGCTGGCGTTGGCCGCGGCCTCGGCCGCGTCGCAGGACGGCGCCTGGGTGGCCGCGGTGGGGTTCCCGTCGTTGGGGTTGTCGGCCGCAGCCGAACTCGGCATCGCCCTCGAGCGGTTCGTCCTCGTCGCATCGCCCGACACCGAGATCGGTCCCGACAACGAGGAGACCGCATGGGCGGCAGCGGTCGCGGCGTTGGTCGATGCGTTCGAGATCGTGTTGGTACGGGCGACCCATCGGGTCAAGGCCCGTGACGGCCGGCGACTCGCCGCTCGGGCTCGGGAGCGAGGGGCGGTGTTGGTCCAGGTCGGCTCGTCGGGGTGGGCCGAGGGGGCCGACGTGACGCTCGAGGTGACCTCGGCGTGCTGGGAGGGCCTGGCCGACGGTCATGGCCACCTGCGCGCTCGCCGGGTGACGGTGGTGGGCGGGGGGCGCCGCGAAGCGTCGCGGCCTCGACGATCCGAACTGTGGCTGCCGTCGGGTGTCGGCCTGGTCGAGTCCGTGGTGGCCGATCCGGTGCCGATCCATGTCCCCGCCTGACGCCCCGGGTCGGGTCATGGTGGTGTGGGTTCCGGACTGGCCCCTGGTGGCGGCCGGGACCCGGGCCGATGAACCGGCCGCGGTCTTCGTGTCGAACCGAGTGGTGGCGTGTACGGCAGCAGCGCGCGCCGCCGACGTCCGTCGACACATGCGGCGGCGTGAAGCCCAGGCCCGGTGTCCGTCGCTGCAGGTCCTCGATCGCGACGTCGAGCGCGACGCTCGGATGTTCGAACCGGTGGTGCGGGCGCTCGAGGCCTTCACCCCACGGGTCGAGGTCACGCGGCCCGGCCGGTGCGCGTTCCCCACCCGGGGCCCCTCCCGCTACTTCGGTGGCGACGTGGCGCTCGCGGAGCAGGTGGTCGAGGCGGTCGCGGCGATCGACATGGCGGGTGTGGCGATCCTCGCCGCGGTGGGGGTGGCCGACGGGCCGTTCGCTGCCGAGCACGCGGCCCGGACCGCGTACCTCGCGGCGCAGCGAGGCGATCCCCCGGTCTGGATCGTGGAGCCGGAGGCTTCGGCCGAGTACCTGGCGCCCCTGTCGCTCACCGCCCTCGACCTCCCCGACTTCGCCGACGTCCTGCGCCGACTGGGGCTCCACACCCTCGGCGATCTCGCCGCGCTCCCCGCCGGCGACGTCCTCGGCCGGTTCGGTCCGACCGGTGTGGAGGCCCACCGGCTCGCCCGGGGTCTCGATGCCCGACCGTTGCGGACCACGCCACCACCACCCGACCTCGTGGTCTCGGTCGACCTCGACCCGCCCGCCGAACAGGTCGCGCCGATCGCGTTCGTCGCCCGGGGACTGGCCGACGAACTCCACCGTCGTCTCGACGCCCGGGGATCGGTGTGCACCCGGGTCGTGGTCATCGCCGAGACCGAGAACGGCGAGCGGTCCGAGCGGGCGTGGCGCCATGCCGAGAGCAGTTCGTCCGGGGGGAAAGGTGCGGGACTGAGCGCGGGGGCGATCGCCGACCGGGTCCGGTGGCAGATGGACGGGTGGATCAACGCCTCGGTCCGGCAGCGACCCACGGCCGGCATCGTCCGTGTCGAACTGCATCCGGACGAGGTCGTGGCCGCCGACGGTCGTCAACTGGGGTTCTCGGGTCAGGGGTTCGTGGGCCGGGACACCGGCGCGGCCGAGCGCGCCGTACGGGCCATCGCCCGGGTGCAGGGATTGCTCGGCGCCGACGCCGTCTCGGTGCCGGAGTACGCCGGTGGGCGCGACCCCGACGAACAACTCCGGCTCGTGCCCGCCGGCGCGGTCGACCTCACCGTCGACCGCCCGTCCGTCCGGTCCGACTGGATCACCGCACCGTGGCCCGGCCGTCTCCCCAATCCCTCGCCCGCCACCGTGCACCCCGAACCACTCCCGGTCGACGTGCTCGACGGCACCGGTCGGATCGTGATGGTCGACGGTCGATGCACGCCGACGGCCCCACCCGACCGGTTGCGGGTCGGGGGGCGGACGCAGCGCATCCGTTCGTGGGCCGGACCGTGGCCGGTCGACGAACGATGGTGGGATCCCGAGCGGCACTCACGCCGGGCCCGTTTCCAGGTGATCACCGACGACGGCGTCGCCCGCCTGGTGGTCCTCGAGCGTGGCCGCTGGAGCGTTGCGGCCACGTACGACTGACGGCAGACTCGTTCGGTGAAGACAGCGCCCCCGATCCGACGAAGCGAGATCGGTCGACGCGAACTCATCGCCCTGTTGGCCATGGCCACGGCGCTCACGGCCCTGGGCATCGACCTGATGCTCCCCGCGTTCGGCGACATCCGCGCCGACCTGGGCCTGGCGCCCGACTCCACCGCCGTCACGGGCCTGGTGACCGCCTACTTCGTGGGCCTCGGCCTCGGCACGATCTTCTACGGACCCATCGCCGACAACCGTGGCCGTCGCAGTGCGATGCGGCTCGGTCTGGCGATCTACATCGGGGGAGCGCTCCTGGCCACGCTCGCCCCCTCGCTGCCGACACTCTTCGCCGCCCGGGTCCTCTGGGGACTCGGTGCCGCGGGTCCCCGAGTGGTCGCCCTCGCCATCATCCGCGACCGCTTCGACGGCGACGAGATGTCGAAGACCATGTCGACGATGATGGCGATCTTCATCCTGGTGCCGGTGGTCGCCCCGACCCTCGGCTCGGCCGTGCTCTCCATCGCCCCCTGGCGCTGGCTGTTCGCGCTGTGTGCCGTCTGGGCCTGTGTGATCGCGGTCTGGGTGCGTCGCCTCCCCGAGACCCTGGCACCGGAGCACCGCATCCCCGATCTCCGCTTCCATCGTGTCGTCACCGCAACTCGGTTCGTGGTGTCGAACCGGGTCGCGTTCTCGTATGCCGTCGGCGTGACGGCGCTCTACGGCGTGTTCGCCTCGTACCTCGGTTCGGCCGAGGCGATCGTCGACAAGACGTTCGGGGCCTCCGACCGCTTCCCGCTGGTGTTCGGCGTCCTCGCCGGGGTCATGGGTCTGGCCTCGATCCTGAACGGCCGGATCGTCTCGACGGTGGGGACCACACCCATGGTCGTCTGGGCGCTCGGCGGCTACGTGGGACTGGCGGCGGTGATGCTCGCACTGGCCATCACGACCGACGGGCGCCCCAGCCTCGTCGCCTTCATGGTGGTGATGGGCGCAGTCCTCGCCTGCCATGCGTTGCTCCTGCCCAACCTCAACACGTTGGCGATGGCCCCGATGGCGGCCGTCGCCGGCACGGCGTCGTCGGTCATCGGCGCGTTCCAGTTGGTGGTCGGCGCAACGCTCGGTGGCGTGCTCGACCGGTTCTTCGACGGCACGATCACGCCGCTGGCGATCGGCCTGGCGATCTCCGGCACCGCGACCACGATCGCGGTGACGTCGGCGCGGGCCGCGACGCCCTGACGGAACGCGTCAGTCGACGAGCGTGTTCTCCGGTTGGAGGACGGCCGCGCCGACCTCCCGGGCGAGGGTGGCGAAGTGGTCAGCCGCAGGTGGGAGGCTCCGGTCGGTCCGACGGGTGAGTTGGATGCGTCGGGGGTCGACCGGCGGGTCGAGTTCGAGGACGTCGACACCGGGGTCGTCGGGGTCGATGGCGAGGTAGGGCATGATCGCCCGCCCCATCCCCGAGCGCACCATGCCCTGGACGGCGCCGTTGTCCTGCGACCGGAAGACGTAGTCGGGTCGTACGCCGACCGCGTCGAGACGGCGGTCGATGAGCATCTGACACACGTTGGCGGCGGGCTGGCCGATCATGGGGTGGCCGGTGAGGTCGGCGGGCGCGGCGGTGGGGCCCTCGATCTCGCCTTTGGCAGCGAGGACGACGAACGGGTCGTAGCCGAGGTGCACGGACTCGAGGCGGGGGTCGGGCTCGGCATCGACGGTGAACGCGAGGTCGAGGTCGTCGTCGAGGATGCCGCGGATGAGGGCGGTCTGGTCGTCGGTCTCGAACAGGCGGATGTCGACGTCGGGGACCTCGGTGCGCATGCGGCCGATGAGCGGCGGGAGCACCTTGCCGGAGACGGACTGGAAGGTCCCGATCACCAGACGACCCGAGATGCCCCGCCGGAGTCGGTCGAGTTCGTCGTCCATCTCTTCGACACGGCTGAGCACTTCGCGTGCATAGCCCAGGAGCAACTCGCCGGCCGGCGTGAGCTCGGCGGCCTTGGGCCCGCGGGGTCGATCGAGGACGGGGAGGCCAGCGGCCTTCTCGAGTGCCGCGATCTGCTGGCTGATCGCCGACTGGGTGAACCCCAGAGCCTGCGCGGCCTTCGCGAAGGAGCCTTCGTCGACCACGGCGGCCAGGGCCGCGAGATGACGGATGTCCACGTCCTTGAGTGCGCTCATGGGTCATCAGTCTAGCTGATCAATGTGGTGAGTGAATATCGCTAGCCCTGATCATTTGATCTCCGTACGGTGGAGACATGACCCCCACCGCAGCCACCCAACTCGCCGAATCCGTCGTCGAAGACGGCTTCGCTGCTCATCGTGCCGCCGTCGCCGCCCTCCTCGCCGGAGCGCGTCGTCGGGGCGTGTCCGAGACCCTCGTCGGCATCGTCGGCGATCCCACGGCTCCACGTCCTGTCCGCGAACGTGCGCTCGGCCGACTCGTGTTCCTGTACGTGCGGAAGTGCGATTCTGGTCCGGACCCCGTCACGTCGCCGGTCGGGGAGTGCGTCGCAGCCTGACCTCCACGCGGAGCGTCGCCGGGCCTGCCACACTCGGAGCGTGGTCGCCAGTCCCTGGGACGCTGTGCTCGGTCGCATCGACGATGCGGTGGCGGTCGCCGGTATCGACCCGAGCATCCACGCCATGGTCCGCCGTTGCGAGCGCGTGCTCGAGGTGTCGGTCCCGGTGCGTCGCGACGACGGGTCGGTCGACGTGTTCGCCGGATGGCGGATCCATCACAACACCGTCCGCGGTCCGGGCAAGGGCGGGATCCGCTTCCACCCTGCCGTCGACGCCGACGAGGTGCGGGCGCTGGCCGCGCAGATGACCGTCAAGACCGCAGTGTGTGGTCTGCCCTACGGCGGAGCGAAGGGTGGTGTGTGCGTCGATCCTCGTTCCCTGAGCCTCGCCGAACTCGAGCACCTGACTCGGCGGTTCACCCTGGGGATCTCCCCGCTGCTCGGCCCGGACCGCGACATCCCGGCGCCCGACGTCAACACCGACGGACGGGTCATGGCGTGGCTGCTCGACACGCTGCAGATGACCGGCGGCGGCGTGCATCTGCCCGGCGCCGTGACCGGGAAACCGTTGTCGGTCGGTGGAACACGAGCCCACGCCGGCGGCACGGCCGCGGGCGTGGTGGTGTGTGTCCGTGCGGTCTTCGAGGCGCTCGGGATCGAGCTCCCGGGTCGGCGGGCCGTGATCCAGGGCTTCGGCAAGGTGGGCGGTCCGCTGGCCTACCTGCTCCAGTCGGCCGGGATGCGCATCGTGGCGGTCAGCGACGTGACGGGTGCCGTCGGCAACCAGGGTGGTCTCGACACCGCCGCGCTCTCGGACCACGTCGTGGCCACCGGAGGCGTGGTGGGGTTCCCGTTGGGCGACCCGGTCGATGCCGACGACATGCTCGCGATCGACTGCGAACTCCTGGTCCCGGCGGCCCTCGGCGGCGTGATCGACGCCGCGGTGGCCGAACGGTTGGGCGCCCGTGTGGTGGTCGAGGCGGCCAACGGGCCCACACTTCCCGAGGCCGACGCCGTGCTCGATCGACGCGGGATCACCGTCGTTCCCGACGTGCTCGCCAACGCCGGCGGGGTGACCGCCTCGTACTTCGAGTGGGCCCAGGCCCGGCAGGGGTTCCCCTGGGAAGAGGACCTGTTCGCCGAGCGTCACCACAAGGTGATGTCCGACGCCTTCGCCGACGTGTGGGCGGCCAGCCGTCGCTGGGACGTCAGCCTGCGGCGAGCGGCCTACGCCCTCGCCCTCGAGCGGGTGGCGGCGGCAACGGCCACCCGGGGCATCTTCCCCTGACCGTCAGCGCTGGACGAAGACGTGGACCACGTAGGTCCGGCCGTTGCCCTTGGCGACGCCGACACCGACGTGGGTGAAGCGGCGGTCGAGGATGTTGGCACGGTGGCCCGATGACGCCATGAACTGGTCGTGGACCCGGCTGATCGAGGCGGTGCTGTAGCCGACGTTCTCGCCGAGACGCTTCCAGCCGTCGTCCATGCCGGAGGCGAGGTTGCTGTGCTCGAGCTTGTTGATCTCGACCAGGTGCTCGGCCCAGAGCTGCGCCTTCTTCTTGGCGGTCTCGTCGTGCTCGAGGGCCGGGACACCGGCGTCGGCACGGGAGGCGTTGATCATGTCGAACGCAGCCTGCTGGTCGCCGTTCATGCACGCCGACAGGAGGATGGCTCCGGCAAGCAGCACCGGCACGATGGCGAAGCGATGACGGCGGGACCGAGTGACGGTCGTGTTCGGAGCGAGCGTGGCGTTCGAGCCCATGGTGCGGTTCCTTCGTGGTGCGGCTGGGTGTCTGTTCTGTGCATCGGCAGCCCACCCGCGAACCTCAAGGGTCCGAATGACCCATTCACTTTGCATTCTCATGACGGTCCGACGCAAAACCGTCATGAAATGCTGACGAACGTGGTCCGCTTCCCACTCGAACACCCGTTCGACAACGAACGGGCGTTCGCATACCATCGAATGCTGTGGGGTTCAACAACCCGGGCGTCTCCTGGTCCGAACTCGAGCGAACGCTCTCCGACGGCACCGCTCGTCGCTCGCCGTCCGGACGCGCCGCCAGACCCGCACCGGCCGCCGGCGATGGTGGGGACAGCCCGGCGTGGTCGTACCGCCGGCCGGAGTACGCGGCGCCCGAAGGTCTCGAGCGTCGCCGGGGCACGGTGCCCTACGCCGAGCTGCACTGCCACTCGAACTTCTCGTTCCTCGACGGGGCGTCGCATCCCGAGTCGTTGGCCGAGGAGGCCGCCCGGCTGGGTCTCGAGGCGCTGGCGCTCACCGATCACGACGGCTTCTACGGCGTGGTCCGCTTCGCCGAGGCCGCCCGGGAGGTCGGACTCCCCACCGTCTTCGGAGCCGAGCTCTCCCTCGGGCTCCGCCAACCGCAGAACGGGATCCCGGACCCCGAGGGTTCCCACCTGCTGGTGCTCGCCCGGGGGACCGCTGGCTACGCCCGGCTCGCCGACGTCATCTCCACGGCGCAGCTCGCCGGTGGGATGAAGGGCAAGCCCGACTACGACTCGATCGACTGGGCGCGTGCCCACGGTGGCGAGTGGTTGGTGCTGACCGGGTGTCGCAAGGGGGCGGTCAACAAGGCGTTGATGGACCACGGTCCGGCGGCGGCCGAGTCGGCCCTGCGAGGGATGGTGGAGACCTTCGGCGCCGACAACGTCGTGGTCGAGTTGTGGGATCACCACGACCCGCTCGACTCGGCTCGCAACGACGCGCTGGCCCAGATCGCCGATCGGGTGGGGGTCGAGGTCGTGGCGACCAACAACGTCCACTACGCCACGCCGGCCGAGCGCCCCCTGGCCACGGCGTTGGCCGCGGTGCGGGCGCGGCGCGACCTCGACGGTGCCGACGGATGGCTCCCGCCGGCGGCGACCGCGCACCTCCGCTCGGGGATCGAGCAGGCCCGCCGGTTCTCCCGGTACCCGGGCGCGGTCGAGCGGGCGGCCGCGCTCGGCCTCGAGTGCGCGTTCGACCTCCATCTGGTGGCGCCGAACCTTCCGCCGTACCCCTGTCCGGACGGTCTGGACGAGATGCAGTTCCTGCGCCGGCTCACCGAGGCCGGCGCCGAACGCCGCTACGGACCTCGCTCCCGACCGAACACGCCGGGGGCGTGGGAGCAGATCGATCACGAACTGGCGCTGATCGAGACGCTGGGGTTCCCCGGCTACTTCCTCATCGTGTGGGACCTGGTCGACTTCTGCCGCCGGGCCGACATCTTCTGTCAGGGCCGGGGGAGCGCGGCGAACTCGGCGGTGTGCTTCGCCCTCGGGATCACGAAGGCCGACGCGGTGAAGCTCGGGTTGTTGTTCGAACGGTTCCTGTCGCCCGAGCGTGACGGGCCGCCCGACATCGACATCGACATCGAGTCGAACCGGCGCGAGGAGGTCATCCAGTACGTCTACGAACGCCACGGTCGACGCCATGCCGCCCAGGTCGCCAACGTCATCACCTACCGGGCCAAGTCGTCGATCCGGGACATGGCCAAGGCGCTCGGGTACGCCACCGGGCAGCAGGACGCGTTCTCGAAGTCGACCGACGCCTGGGGAGGTGTCGCCGACGCCGACGGCCTCCCCGCCGACGTGTCGGCCATGGCCGCCGAGGTCGAGCACTTCCCCCGTCACCTCGGCATCCACTCCGGGGGCATGGTGCTCTGCGACCGACCCGTGGTCGAGGTCTGCCCGGTCGAGTGGGGGCGCTTCACCGGGCGTGCCGGCGGGACCATCCGGTCCGAGACGCCGATCCGGAGCGTGCTGCAGTGGGACAAGGACGACTGCGCTGCCGTCGGGCTCGTGAAGTTCGACCTCCTCGGGCTCGGGATGCTCACCGCCCTGCACGAGACGGTGCGGCTGGTGCGCGAGGCACACGGCATCGACGTCGACATCGCCGAGTTGCCCCAGGACGACGCGGTCTACGACATGTTGTGCGAGGCCGACACCGTCGGGGTGTTCCAGATCGAGTCCCGTGCGCAGATGGCGACACTGCCGCGGTTGAAGCCCCGGACGTTCTACGACCTGGTGGTCGAGGTGGCGCTCATCCGTCCGGGCCCGATCCAGGGTGGATCGGTGCACCCCTACATCCGGCGGCGCAACGGGCAGGAGGAGGTCACCTATCTCCACCCGCTGCTCGAGAAGTCGTTGAAGAAGACGCTCGGCATCCCGCTCTTCCAGGAACAGTTGATGCAGATGTCGATCGACGTCGGTGGCTTCACGGCCTCCGAGTCGGACCAGCTCCGTCAGGCCATGGGGTCGAAGCGGTCGCCCGAGCGGATGGAGCGCCTGCACGACCGATTCCGGCAGGGGGCCCGCGAGCGGGGCGTCCCCGACGACGTGATCGAGGAGATCTGGATCAAGCTCGCCGCCTTCGCCAACTACGGGTTCCCCGAGAGCCACTCGGTCTCGTTCGCCTACCTCGTCTATGCGTCGTCGTGGTTCAAGCGCTTCCATCCGGCGGCGTTCTGCGCAGGGTTGTTGAACGCCCAGCCGATGGGTTTCTGGTCACCCCACTCGCTCATCCAGGACGCCCGCCGCCACGGGGTCGAGGTCCGCACCGTCGACCTCAACACCTCTGCCGCCGACGCCACCCTCCTCCCACCCCTCTCCCCACAAAACCCCGCTTCTGGGTGCGCGATCGGGATCTCAGATGGCGATTCGCGCACCCAGAAGCCGGGGGGTGGGGTGGGGTGGGGGGTCGGGGGGCCGGTGGTGCAGCTCGGGTTCCGGGAGGTGCGGGGGATCGGGATCGACCTGGCGGGCGAGATCGCCGCGGCCCGGGAGGCGGACGGTCCGTATGCATCGATGGAGGACCTGGCGCGGCGGGTCGAGCTCACGCTGCCCCAACTCGAGTCGCTGGCGACGGCCGGGGCGTTCGTGTGCCTGGGGCTGAGTCGGCGCGAAGCGATCTGGCAGGCGGGAGCGGTCGCGCAGGGCGGGGTCGACCGACTGCCCGGCATCGTCACCGGCGACCAGCCACCGGCCCTGCCCGGCATGGACGATTTCGAGACCGCTCGGGCCGACCTGTGGGCCACGGGCATGAGCCCCGAAGGACACCCGACCCGGTTCATCCGTGACGACCTCGACCGGATGGGGGTCGTGACATCGGCCGGACTGTGGGACGTCGAGCCGGGGGCCAAGGTCCTCATCGGGGGAGTCGTGACCCACCGCCAACGTCCGGCCACCGCCGGCGGGACCATGTTCCTCAACGTCGAGGACGAGACCGGCCTGATCAACGTCGTGGTGTCGAAGGGATGCTGGAACGCGCACCGTCGGGTGGCACTCACCGCACCGGCGATGCTGATCCGGGGACGGTGCGAGCGCAGCGACGGCGTGATCAACATCGTGGCCGAGAAGCTGTCGTTCCTTCCGGTCACCGGCACGCCCAAGAGCAGGGACTTCCGGTGACCGCGCCGATGCAGACGTCGCTCTTCGGGGGCGGTGCACCGGACTTCGATCCCTTCCTCACGGGGATCGAGCGGACCGAACTGTCGGACGGTGCCTGGGTCGAGTACCTGCCGAACTGGTTGCAGGGCGAACAGACCCTCTTCGACCAGGTCACGTCGGAGACCGAGTGGAAGGCGAGCCGGCGACCGATGTACGACCGGGTCGTCGACGTCCCCCGACTCACGGCGTCGCTGCCGAAGAACGGGCCGACACCGCCGGTGCTGCGGTCGATCGCTCGGCTCCTCACCGAGCGCTACGGCGAACCCTGCCGTCGGATCGGCTTGGCCTGGTACCGCGACGGGCGCGACTCGGTGGCACCCCACGGCGACCAGATCGCCCGTGACATGCAGACGACGGTGATGGCCACGGTGTCGTGCGGGGCGCGTCGCCGGTTCCTGTTGTCGCCGGCCGAGCGTGGTGGCGGCGGTGGGCCGGTGTCCCCGGTGTCCTCGGTGTCGTTCGACCTCGGCCAGGGAGATCTGCTCGTCATGGGCGGGACGATCCAACGCACCTGGCGACACGGCGTCCCCAAGACGGCGCGCCCCGTCGGCCCGCGCCTGTGCATCATGTTCCGCCCACCCTGGGTGGGCTGAGGCGGGACGGGGCGTCCGGCATCGACTCGGCTAGGGGGCCGCCCGCCCTGCGATCTACGGTCGCGGCGTGGCTTCCTCGAAACCCAGCAAGTCGGAACGGCAACGCCGGAACCGAGCCCGACGAGAAGCGCGTCAGGCGCGGTCGGCGCACGCCGGCGAGGCGACCGAGATCGCACGGGACGGCGGCCGGCCGGACGCGGTCGAGTCGCCAGAGGGAGGGGCCACCAAGGCCTCGTCGACCAAGGGGGCAGCGGCCAAGGGGAAGACCACCCGCGGCGGTCGACAGAACCCGTTCACGATCCCGGGCCAGCGCGCCGTCATGTTGGCGTTCCTCTTCAGCATCGCGTCGATCGGACTCCTGCTCTTCACGCCGGTGCGCGTCGCTCGCGAAGCCGACGCCGATGATCCCCGGATCGAGCAGGCGGAAGACGTCGAGGTCAACGACGACGGGACGGTCTCGTTCACCGAAGACGTGAAGTTGCTCGACGAGGAGTCGCTCCCCGTTGCCCTGCTCATCATGTTGACCCCGGTCGCCATCACCGGCGCTGCCGTGTTCTTCACCAAGCACGAGAAACGCTCCACCATCTGGACGATGGCCATGCTCGCCATCGCGGGCTACGTGTTCTTCATCGGCGGCGCCTATGCGATCTACACGCTGCCGTCGTTGGTGGCGTTGGGCGTCGGCGGTTTCCAGACGAGGCGGGCGGAGAATGCTGATCGCGTCGCGGAACTGAAGGCGCAACGGGCCGCTCGGAAGGCTGCGAAGGCCTCCGGCAAGGACATCATCGACGTCGACGCGATCGAAGAAGACGGCGACTGACGCGATGACCAGCCGGTTCGCGACCGACACGGCCGTCGAATCCGTGACCATTGCGGACGACGGCAGCACCTACCGAGCCACGATCGATCGATCGTGGTGGATCATGCGCGGTCCCAACGGCGGGTACCTCGCAGCGATCATCGCCCGGGCGTTGCGGGCCGAGATCGCCGGGACCGGCCAACGCCTCCGATCGATGACACTCCACTATCTCCGTGCGCCGGCCGAGGGGCCGTGCGAGGTGGTCGTGACGGTCGAACGTCGGGGACGCACGCTCACGTCGTTGTCGGTGCGTCTGGTGCAGGACGGCGTGGTCATGGTGCTCGGCCTCGCCGCCACCGCCGTCGACCGGGAGGGCCCGAGCTTCGCCGACCTCCCGATGCCCGCAGTCGCGCCGCCGGAGGCCGACGCCCCGAGGGTCGAGCCGCCTGTGGGCATCTCGATCCCGATGCGTGACCACTACGAGATGCAGTCACGCCTCGGCCCGGACCGCTGGTCGGGCGAGATCGCCGACGAGGCCGTCACCGGTGGATGGATCCGCCTCGCAGAGGGCGACCCGGTCGACGACGTCGTGGTCGCGGCCCTCACCGACGCCTGGACCCCTGCGATCTTCAACCGGTGCGCCGACCGCCTCGGCGTGCCGACGATCGACCTGACGATCCACTTCCGCGACGAGCCGCCGGAGCAGGCCGACTGGTCCTTCGTCCGGTTCACCTCACGCCACGCCGCCGGCGGCTACGTCGAAGAGGACGGCGAGGTCTGGAGCAGCGACGGTCGACTGCTCGCCCAGAGTCGACAGCTCGCGGTCGAACTCCCCATCCCGGAGTAGCGACCGCGTAGGGTCCTGCGCCATGACTGCAGCAGAGACAGCGTTCGAGAAGTTCCAGGCCCGCCTCGGTGAGACCGACGGCTCCGGTGAGTGGTTCGAGATGACGCAGGAGCGGATCAACGACTTCGCCGACGTCACGATCGACCACCAGTTCATCCACGTCGACGTGGAGGCCGCCAAGGCCGGCCCGTTCGGCACGACCATCGCCCACGGCTTCTTGACGTTGTCGATGCTGACCCACCTGTCCGCGTCGGTTCCCCAGGACCCCGAGACGTTCAAGGGCGTCATCATGGGCGTGAACTACGGGTTCGAGAAGGTCCGCTTCGTCTCGCCGGTGCCGAGTGGCTCGAAGATCCGCGCCACCAGCGTCCTCAAGGACGTGCAGCTCAAGGGCACCGACAGCATCCAGGTCACCCGGACCTACACCATCGAGGTCGAGGGCTCCGAGCGTCCGGCCGTCGTCGCCGACTGGATCACCCGCCTCACCTACGCGTAGGCGTCAGCCCTGGGCGGCGTACCGCCCGATCAACAGCGTGGACGAGATCGCCGCCGCTTCGATGAGGGCGATGGCGTCGCGACCCTCGAGCCCGGGCGTGAGTCCGATCGGTTCGGCCATGGCGTAGACGGAGAAGACGTAGTCGTGCGGCGCGTCCCCGGCCGGCGGGCACGGCCCGTCCCATCCGTCGATCCCGCTGTCGGTCTTGGCGGTGACCGCCGACGGCGGGATCACGCCCGACTCGAGTTGGGTCGTCGCCGCGGAGAGGTTGGTGACGACCCAGTGCACGAACCCGTCGGCCGAGCGGTCCACCATGGTGACGGCGAGTTCGGCGGCGCCGGCCGGGGTGCCCCCGATGACGAGCGGCGGCGGCACGTTGAGGCCGTCGCAGGTGAAGTCGGGATCGAGCATCTCGCCACCGGCGAACGACGGACTGGACAGGTTCAGGCCGATGGTGGGGTCGTCGGTGGTGAAGCCGGCGTCGGGGCCGGCGACGGTCGTCGTCGTGGTCTCGGGTGCGACGGGGACCTCCGGCGCGGGTGCGAGCGTTCGGCCGTCGGACCCGCAGGCCGCCAGCACGAGCGCACCGGCGACGAGGCAGACGGACAGGCGCGGTCGGGGCATCCGGGCATCGTGCCACCCGCGGCGACGGGTCACACGTACCCGCGCATGCGAGATGCCGCCGCGACGCGAGAGACGCCGATGCTGTACGCCGCACGGCGCAACGTGCAGTCGTTGGCGTCGGCGAATGCCTGGGTGGCGGCATAGGCGGTGCGCAGCCGCTCGGCGAGCTCGTCGTTGAAGGTGGACACCTTCCAGGTGAACTGTTGGATGTTCATGGTCCACTCGAAGTACGACCCGGTCACGCCGCCGGCGTTGGCGAGGATGTCGGGGATGACGACGACGCCGCGGTCGTTGAGGATGGCATCGCCGTCCGGGGTCACCGGGTAGTTCGCGCACTCGAGCACGACCGTCGCATGCACCTCGGCGGCGTTCTCGTCGGTGATGACCTGGCCGAGCGCCGCCGGGACCAGCACGTCGCAGTCCAGGGCCAGGAGTTCGTCGTTCGAGAGCGCGTCCCCGATGCCGGCGTCGACCACCGACCCACCGGCGTGCACCGTGGCGCACAGTTGCTCGATGTCGAGTCCGGTGGCCGAGTGCACGCCCCCACCCACGTCGGAGACGGCGATCACGGTCGCCCCGCGCTCGACCGCGGTGCGGGCCGTCCAGGTGCCGACGTTGCCGAAGCCCTGGATCGCCAATCGCAGACCCTCGAGCGACCGTCCCTCGTGTTCGCACCACGCGCCGAGTACGTCGATCGAGCCTCGACCGGTCGCCGACTCCCGGCCGGGCGCGCCGCTGAGGCCCACCGGCTTCCCGGTCACGCAGGCCGGCGTGTAGCCGTGGACCTGGGAGTACGCGTCCATCATCCACGCCATCGTCTGGGCGTCGGTGTTCACGTCCGGCGCAGGGATGTCGCGGTAGGCGCCGAGGACGTGGTGGATCGACTTGGTGAACCGCCGGGTCATCTCCTCCTTCTCGCGTGCCGACATGCCGGTCGGATCGACCTCGATCCCGCCCTTGGCGCCGCCGAAGGGGATGTCGAGCAGCGCGGTCTTCCAGGTCATCAGCGACGCGAGCGCGCGGACCTCGTCGAGGTCGACCGTGGGGTGGTAGCGGATGCCGCCCTTGTACGGTCCACGAGCGCCGTTGTGCTGGACACGGAAGCCACGCAGGACCGCCAGCGATCCGTCGTCGCGCCGGACGGGGACCTGGGCAGCGACCTCGCGATACGACGAGGTCAGGATCGGAGTCATCTCGTCGTCGAGACGGATGATGGACGCCGCCTCCTGGAAGTACTGGGTGACTGCCTGGTGGGCGGTGAGGCGTTCGGGCATGCGCCCCGTCTATCAGTTGCTGCTGTCGCCCTGACGGCCGAGCAGCTCGGTCACGCCCGCGAGTGCTCCGGCGACGCCGGACAGCTCGGTCGGCACGATGATCTTGGTGGCCTGACCGTCGCCCAGCTTCTGGAGCGCCTCGAGGTACTTGATGGCCAGCAGGTCGTTCGACGGGTTGCCGTCGTGGATCGCCTGGTAGACGCTGCGGATGGCGTCTGCCTCACCCTCGGCCACCGCCTGCTGGCGGAACTTCTCCGCATCGGCGAAGGTCCGCACTGCCTCGGCGCGACCCTCGGCCTCGAGAATCGATCGTGCCTTCACACCCTCGGCCTGGAGGATGGCCGACTGCTTCTCGCCCTCGGCGGTCGTGATCGCCGCGGTACGGCGACCCTCGGCCTCGGTCACGACCGCACGCCGGGTCCGCTCGGCCTTCATCTGCTCGTGCATGGCCGACATGACGTCCGGCGGCGGGTCGATGCGCTGGATCTCGACCCGGACGACACGCACGCCCCACTTGTCGGTCGCGTCGTCGAGGATCTCGCGGAGGGCGACGTTGATCTTGTCCCGCGACGTGAGCGACTCGTCGAGTTGGAGGTCGCCGATGACGTTTCGGAGGTTGGTCTGGGCCAGCTTGGTCACCGCGAGGATGAAGTTGGCGACGTTGTAGACGAGGCGCTGCGGGTCGGTGGGCTCGTAGTAGATGACGGCGTCGACCGACACGGCCACGTTGTCCGAGGTGATGACCTCCTGCGGCGGCACGTCGACGACCTGCTCGCGCATGTCGACGGCCCGGATGGTCTGGACGAACGGGATGATGATCCGGAGACCGGGATCCACCGTCTGCTGGTACTTGCCGAGCATCTCGACGATGCCGCGCTGGTACGGCCGGATGATGCGTACGCCCGCCGCCACATAGGCGAACAGCAGGATGCCGATGACGGCGAGGACGACGACGAGGGCCATCAGATGGGCCTTTCCGGAGGGGTCGAGGGGATGATTCGTTCGGTCGGATGCACGACGACGCGTGTCCCGCGGACCTCGGTCACGGTGACTCTCGTGTCGCGAGGGACGGAGGTGCCGTCGGGTGTCTGTGCCCGCCACTCCTCGCGGCCGACACGGATGAGTCCGACCTCGTCGAGTCCGGCGGGGATGTCCTGGAGGACGATGGCCTGCTCGCCCACGAGCCGTTGCGCCCCGACCCCGGTGGGGTTCCCGCCAGCGGCGTCGAGCCTGCGGGCGAGCGGACGGAGCGCAGCGAAGGAGACGAGGGAGACGACGATGAAGACCAGCCAGCTGACGCCGACGACGGCACCGAGGAGCGCCGCCGCTGCGGCGAAGGCAGCGGCGACGGCGAAGGGGGCGAGGAAGAAGGAGCCGGGGCTCGCCATCTCACCGAGTCCGAAGACCAAGGCGGCGCCGAGCCACACCCACTGCCAGAGATCGGGGTCGTCCACGTCCGGAGGCTAGTTGTCCCCGCCGGTGTCCGGTCGGACGAAGGTGTTGTCGGGGATCTCGGTCGTGTAGTCGGTCGCCTCGATGACCTCGTCTCCCTGGGCCACCCGGAGCAGCGCCCCTTCGGGCGAGACGCAGATCGTGCCGCTGTCGGCGAGTTCGGCTCGTTCCCGTCCGGACTTGACGTTGGTCACGAGACAGCGGGCTTCCACGCCGGCGATCGCCGATGTCTCGAGCGTGAAGTCGAAGTCGTCGATGCGGTCGGCGAGCGAGGCGCTGAGGGAGTCCATGGCGGCAGTGCCGAAGGCGCCCGGCGGTTCGACGATCGCGTCGGTGCGTTCACACGACACGATCTCGCCGGCCTCCTCGTCGCGTGGGCAGGTGTACCCCACGCCGTCGAGCGAGATCTGGACCTGCACGATGAGGTCGTCGGCCACGACGTCGACGCGACGGTCCGGTGGCCGGTTGGCGACGACCACGGAGGTGCCGGCATCCGGCCCCGGATATGTCGCCTGGTAGGTGGCCGTCTGCCCGCGGGCAGCGAGTGCGAGGAAGTCGGCGACGTCGGCGTCGAGGCCGGCGTCGAGCGCTGCCGTCCGTGCCTGGTCTGCTCGGTCGTCGCCGACGTCGGTCCCGTCGCTGCAGGCCGTGACCAGCAGTCCGAGGACGATGAGGATGGTCGCGGAGCGCACAGCCGGATCGTACGGACCCGGCACTACCGTGGTCGCACCATGGCCGATCCCACGCTCGACGACGACGGAGTTGCCGACCCGGCGACGCGGCCGCTCGGCCGGTCGGTCCTGGTCGGGGTGGTGATCGCGCTCACGTCGGCGGCGATCGTGTACTTCCTGATCGCGATCCCGATCTATCTCGTCGCATCCTTCGAGTCGAACGGGATGGACCGTCCGATCATCCGGACGGGGTTGTTGAAGGTGGCCCTCCCCATCGGTGCCGTGCTCGGGATGGTCATCGGGGTCGTGAGCGGTCGTTGGTTCCGTCGCGGGGGTTCGTGGACGCTCGACGACGGCAGCGACCGCTACAGCAACCGCTAGCTGCTCCGCTCGGTAGCGTTGGCGCCGTGACCGATCGCTGCCTGCTCACCGTTCACGCGCACCCGGACGACGAGTCGTCCAAGGGCGCCGGATCCGTTGCCCGCTACCACCGGGACGGGGTGCGGACCGTGCTCGTGTGCTGCACGGGTGGCGAGGAGGGCGACATCTTGAACCCTGCGATGGACCGACCCGAGGTGCGTGCGGATCTCGAGGCCGTTCGTCGACAAGAGCTCGACGAGGCCGCGCGGATCATCGGCTACGACGAGGTCGTGATGCTCGGGTACCGCGACTCGGGCATGCCCGACAGCGAGGCCAACGCGCGCCCCGAGGCGTTCGCGAACGCACCCCTCGACGAAGCGGTCGGTCGACTGGTCGCGATCATCCGCAGGGAGAAGCCGCAGGTGGTCGTGACCTACGGCGACGACCAGAAGGGGTACCCGCATCCCGACCACCTGATGGTCCACGACGTGACCATGCCGGCCGTGGAGAAGGCGGCGGACCCCGACGCCTACCCCGAGGCAGGCGAGCCCCACCAGGTCGCCAAGGTGTACTGGACCACCTGGTCACGAGCCCGCATGTTGGCGATGCACGAGAAGTTCCAGGAGTTGGGCCTCGAGTCGCCGTTCGACGAGTCGTGGTTCGAGCGGGAGTCGCAGGATCATCGGATCACGACGCGGGTGTCCACCGAGGGGTTCGGCGACGTCCGTTGGGACGCCCTGCTGGCCCACGCCACGCAGGTCGACCCCACGTCGCCCTTCTGGTTCGGCCTGCCCCGAGAGGTGGCGGGCGCGATCCACCCGTGGGACGAATACGTGCTCGCGGTCAGCCATGTCGAGTCCGACGAGTCGACCGGCGACCTCTTCGACGGCGTGGCATGACGACCGTCCAGTTCGAGGTCGGCAAGGGCAAGACCGACACCGAGGTGTTCCACGTCGTGCTCGACGACGGTCCCGGGATCGTCACCGAGGGTCCCGCCGACGACGTGGACTTCACGATGATCCTCAAGCCTGCCGACTTCGCTGCCGTGGTGGCGGGGGAGCGCACGCTCGACGTCGGCTACATGCAGGGTTGGGTGAAGGTGACGGGCAATGTCGGTCGCCTGCTGTCGGTGCTGCCGATGTTCACCACGCCGGAGTTCGCCGGCACCCTCGCCGATGCGTCGGAGCGAACCGGCTGAGGACGTCGGTCAGGGGCTGACCACGACCGTCATCGTCGAGTCGTCGTCTTCGGTGTCGAAGAGCGTGTAGCGCCCCGGAGTGTCGAAGAGGATCAGGGTGAACTCGTCGGGCAGCAACGGCCCGGAGTCGATCTCGTGGTCGGCAGTGCGGACACCGTGTTCCTCGACGTCGACGTTGCGGAACTCGACGAGATCTGCGGTCGTCACCTCGAGTTCGGCCTGGTCGAACCCGTCGGCGCCGACCGTGACCTCGACCGTCGCGTCGACGGGGACCTCGGGGAGGTCGTCGCGTGAGATCGCGCGCCGCTCGCTGTCGCAGGAGGTCACGCCGAGTCCCGCGAGCAGCACGAGGGCTGCGAGCGCCGCCCTCATGCGTTCCGCTGCGCGTCGCGCAGTTCGCGGTACCCGATGGTCGAGGCGCCGGCGGAGCGGATCAGGCCGGCGAGGTCACCGTTGGTCACGAAGTCGAGGTCGTCCTGCCAGTCGGCCCAGTGCTCGCTGATGGCGCGGACCTCGGGGGTGTCGAGCGCCGGCTGGACGTGGATCTCGGTCACCCCGGGGCGGAGTTCGGCGAGCGCCGCAGCGATGCGGCCTCGACTCGGCGGACTGGCGACGTCGACGAAGTGGTCGGGGAACAAGATGCCCTCCTCGGATGCCAGCGTGCGGAACGGGAAGCCGATCGCTCGCTGGGTCGACGCATCGGACAGCCGGATGGGTAGCCGGTACTCGACGGCCAGGTCGAGGTAGACGTCGAAGAGCTCGGGGCGCAGTTGGAGGATCTTCATGTGGCTGTCGAGGTGGCTGACGTCGAAGCCCCACAGGATCGCCCGTTCGATCTGGGCTCGGCACTCGCGCCTCACCTCGCTGGGATCGGCGTGTTCCCACGCGTCGACGAGCGTGCGTGGGAAGCCGCCGTCGCCGTCGAGCAGGCTCGGCGCCTGGGTGATGGGCCCCCAGCGGTAGCGGTCGTGCTCCGAGGTGAGGGTGAGATGGACGCCGACGTCCTCCCCTCGGTGGCGGCTGGCGGCGTCTCGCGCCCAGGGGCACGGGACCATCAACGACGCACTGGTCGCGACGCCGTCGCGCAGCGCCTCGTACACACCGAGGTTCGATGCGTGTGACAGGCCGAGGTCGTCGCAGCTCACGATCACGAGCTTGGCGTCGGCCGGGTGCCCGAGACGTTCGAGCAGTTCCGTCCCCTCTGGCACGGCGGCCACGCTACCTGCAATTGCCTCTCCGACTACGGGACCGGAGAGGCCAATCGGTACGATCCGTCCCGCTCATGTCTCGTTTTGTCCGGATCGTCGTCGCCGTCGCCCTGGCAGCAGTGGGTGTGTTCGGGTTCGTCTCACCCGGCGGAGCCGCCGATCAGCAACAGGTCGCGCAGGTCCAGAAGACCGCCTATTACACCCGGCCCGCAAGCACGGCGACGCCGCCGACGCTGACCAACGGCTTTCCGCCGAGCACGGCCTGCCTGGTCGCCGGACTGGCCGGACTCCCGGAACTCTGCGGCGAACAGGTCGCCGACATCGGCGACCAGCTCGGACTCGGCGGAGGCCTCCCCGTACCCGAGACCATCGACTCGAGCCTGGTCCAGCCCGTGCTCCCGGCGACGTTGCCGATCGGCATGGCCGGCGGTCAGGAGCGGTACTCGTCGCTGATCCGCTTCGAGCTCCCCGAGCTCCCCGAGGGCCAGGAGTTCGCCAAGATCGAGCTGCTGATGCGTCCCGACGGACTGTCGTATGCCGTGGAGTCTCCGGTGTTCCGCGAGCTCGTCCTCGCCGCCATCTCCCAGATCAGCGAGCAGGACCCGTCGCAGTTCGCCGATGTGTTCAGCGATGTCGCCTCCGGTGAGACGGCGGTGTTCGCCGAGTCGATCACCGGGATCGAGGCGTGCCCCGCAACCGAGGCGTGGGACGACGGCAACGCGCAGAACGCCGGCGTCGACGGCGAACGAGTCCCCGACGTCGACTGCCTGGTCGGCACCACCGGCGAGTTCGACACCTCGAACAGCACCTGGGTCTTCGACATCACGTTCGCCGCCCAGGCCTGGACGACCGGTGGGCTGAGCGGCGAGAGCCTGGCCAACGAGGGACTGCTCCTGCGCCCCCTCGGCGCCGACAACCTCGCCTACGGCGATCCCGACGTGTCGACGAACTGGATGGTCTCGCTCGCCAACCAGGACGCAGCGGACGATCTCAAGCCACGGCTGCGGTACTCGATCGCCCCGTCCGCCCCGGCGGTCGAGTCGATCACTCCCGATCTCGACCTGACGCCGTCGGCGCCGAGCGCCACGCCCTCATCGCCCGCCGGCCCGTCTTCCCAGATCATCGAGAACACCGCGGCGCCCCAGACCCAGACCGTCCTCCCCGGCGGGATCCGTGCTCGGTACGCCCAGCCCGCATCCGTGTCCACGGGCGGATCATCTCCGTGGTGGCTCCTGCTGATCGCACCGCTGCTCCTCGGCGGCGCATGGAGCCTCGGCGAGTCGATCTTCGCCCTGCCAGACCGCACCTCGCATCGCGCCGGCGCGCTCGATCGCCTCATGCGCACCCACGCCAACCAAGGAGACGTCACGTGACCCCCCGGTTCGTGCGCACAAGCGTCCTGCTCATCGCCGTCCTCATCGCCGCTGCCTGCGGTCAGAAGCCGGGGGTACACGACGAATCGGCCGACGCACTCCCCGAGATCATCATCGAGACCGGCGTCGGCGGAGGCGGTGGCGTGGCGGTCGTCGCCGATGGCGACGCCGGGACGCAGACGGTGACCGACGGCAGCACGTCCGGTGGCGGCGACGACGGCGCGGTCAGCGACGGTGGCGACGGGGCCGGTGCCGGCGACGACGCAGCCTCGCCCAGCGGCGGTGGATCGGCATCGATCACGGGCAGCGATCGCACCGGCGTGACCGACGACAGCATCACCCTCGCCGTGCACGCTCCGGTGACCGGTGCAGCACCGCTCCCGGCGACGGCCTTCGAGAAGGCTCGGGACCTGTACTGGCGCTACGTCACCGAGATCAAGGGCGAGAAGGTCCTGGGGCGTTCCAAGGTCAACGTCCAGTTCAAGGACGACAAGTACACGCCCAACACGGCCATCCAGGCGTGCCGGGAGTTGGCGTCGTCGTCGTTCCTGCTCGTGGGCGGGGGCGGCACCGACCAGATCCAGGCGTGTGGCCAGTTCGCCGAGCAGGCGGGCGTCCCGTACCTGTCGGCCGGTGTCACCGAAGCCGGCCTCCGGGGACTGAACAACTACTTCGCGACGTCGATGTCCTACAAGCAGCAGGGCCCGCTCCTGGCGGCGTACGTGAAGAAGAACTTCCCCGGCAAGAAGGTCGGCGCGATCGTGACCGACACCCCGAACTTCGACGATGCCGTCGCCGGGTGGGAGGACGGGATCGCCAAGCAGGGCGTGCCGTACTTCAAGACGCTGCGTCACCCGAAGGGCAACAGCTCGTGGATCACCAGCTTCGCGAGTGACATGAGCAAGGCCGACGTCGACGTGATCTTCATGCTCACGGCGCCGACGGATTACATCCAGTTCGCCCAGCAGTCGGCGTCGCAGGGCTACAACCCGCAGTTCGTCGGCGTGGGCATCTCGATGGGTCTCAACGCCCTGTTCAGCGCCGGCTGTCCCGACATCGACGGCGGCATCTTCTTCTCGCCCTTCCCCGGACTCGACTACGCCCGGAGCAACATCTCCGAGTTCATCGACGCCGGCAAGCAGCTCGGCGTGCCGACCGACGACATCGCGTTGGCGCTGTGGGGCCAGGCCAAGGCCCAACACGAGATGTTCAAGCGCTACGAGACGACCTACGGCTCGACCGACCTGACCCGCGAGGACTTCACGAAGATGCTCGCGACCCAGGAGGGCATCAAGACCGACGTCGTCCCGCAGCTGTCGTACTCGCCGGACAACCACTTCGGAGCCAGCCAGGTCCATGTCCTCGAGGCCGACTGCAACGCGGAAGAGCACAAGACCCTCGCCACCTTCGCCTCGGGGTTCTAGATGCTCGACTCGATCGCCGAGATCCTGATCTTCGGCATCCAACGCGGTGCCGTCTTCAGCCTCGTCGGGCTCGGCTTGGCGCTGGTCTACAAGTCGACCAAGGTCCTGAACTTCGCCCAGGGCGAGCTCGGGACCATCCCGGCCTTCGTGGCGTACCTCGTGATGACGGGGTTCGCGCACGGTGACGACGCCGAGGTGAACAAGGGATTGTTCGTCCCGGCGGCGCTCGTGGCGATCGTCGTCGGTGCCGCCCTCGGCGTGGTCCTCTACCTCGTGGTGATCCGTAAGCTCGGCGCAGCCTCTGCCGCGACGACGCTGGTGGCCACGGCCGGTGTCGCACTGCTCGCGACCTCGGTCGAGCTCAACGTCTTCGAAGCGAAGGTCCGGCGCTTCCCCCGCCCGGTCTCCGGCGGGTTCCGGCTGACGGGAACCGACGTGATCGTCGAGTACCACACCATCGTCATCCTCGCCGTGCTGTGCGTCGTCGCGTTCGCGCTCGCCGTGTTCTTCCGCAGCCAGGCCGGCGTGGCCCTGCTGGCCACCGCGCAGGACCCCTACGCAGCCGAACTGCAGGGCGTCCCGGTCGAGCGGATGCGAGCCCTCGCGTGGGGCGCCGCCGGCGCGCTCGCCGGGATCGCCGGGGTACTCGGCGCGGGCGTGTTCGAGAACCTCCGCCCCGGACTGATGACCTCGGACTTCCTGATCCCCGCGTTCATCGGTGTCGTGCTCGGCGGCATCACGTCGATGGTCGGCGCCGTCGTCGGCGGCTTCCTCCTCGGCATCGTGAGTGCCGCTGCGATCGAGATCGTGACGACCTTCGAACTCGACGTGCCCGGACCGCCGCAACTCGCAGTGATGGTGGTCCTGCTGGCCGTACTGCTGTTGCGACCCCGGGGCCTGTTCGGAGAGGCGGCATGACCGCCATCTCGGCCGAGACGGCTGTGGCCGACGTGACCTCGACTCGTGGTCGGCGTCTCCGTCGCCTCGTCGGCGGTGCCGCCGGTCTGCTGGCGATCCTCGCCCTGGTGAACGTGGTTCCCGACATCTACACGAACGTCGTCAGCCGTGCAGCCATCTACGGCATCGTCGCCCTGTCGATGAACATCATCGTGGGGTACACCGGGCAGGTGTCCCTGGGCCACGCCGCGTTCGTCGGCGTCGGTGCCTTCGGTGCCGGATACACCCTCACCGAGTTGGCGATGCCGTATCTCGCCGCGTTGCTCGTGGCCGCGCTCACCGGCGCCATCGGCGCCCTGATCCTGGGCGCAGTGGCCCTACGGGTGACGGGTCTGTACCTGGCACTCGTGACCATCGCCTACGGACTCATGGCCCAGGAGACGTTGTTCAACATCCGGTCGCTGACCGGTGGCGGTGCAGGGCTCTCGGCGGCGCGACCGTCGTTCTTCGAGACCGACCACCGCTATGCCGGGTTCTGCATCGGCATGCTGCTCCTCGCGCTCGTCTTCGACTGGCGGCTGGTGTCGTCCCGAGCCGGCCGGGCCATCCAGGCGCTGCGTGACGACGAACGGGTGGCGGCGTCGTGGGGCATCAACGTGACCGGCTACAAGCTCGCCGCCTTCGTGATGTCGGGTGTGCTCGCCGGCGTGGCCGGCGCGCTCTTCGCATCGACCGAACAGATCGTGTCGAAAGAGGACTTCCCGCTCTCACTGTCGATCACGTTCTTGTTGATGACCGTGGTCGGTGGTGTCGGGAACCGCTGGGGCGTGGTGTCGGGCGGCGTCCTGTTCGCCACCCTGCCGACCCTCCTCGATCGTGCACACGCCAACTTCCACTTCTTCCCGTTCAGTCTCATCGAGGCGACCTGGGAGCCGGCGATCGGCGCGCTCCTCCTGTTGTTGACCCTCATCTCGTTCCCCGGCGGACTCGTCCAGCAGGCCCACTTCGTGCTCGAGAAGGTCGGGCTGCGCGAGAGCGACGGCAAGGACGCCGGCGCCGGCATGACCTCAGGAGGTGGTATCGGTGCCCGTCCTTGAGACCCGCGACGTCTCCATCCGCTTCGGCGGCGTGCAGGCGCTGGCCGACGTCAACATCAAGGTCGACGAGGGCGAGATCGTCGGCATCCTGGGCCCGAACGGCGCCGGGAAGACGACGCTGTTCAACTGCATCTCCGGGTTCTACACGCCGACCTCGGGCACCGTTCGCCTCTTCGACGAGGACGTGACCGAGGAGAAGCCCGAGGAACGCGCCCGACGCGGCCTCGGTCGGACCTTCCAGCAGGTCGGTCTGGTCCGGAGCTTCACGGTCCTCGAGAACCTGGTGGTCGCCCAGCACAAGAACGTGCAGCACAGCGATTCGTCCGGAATCCTCGCGGCACCCTGGGCACTCGCAGGCGAGCGTGACCTGCGCAAGCGAGCCAGAGTCCTCCTCGACTACCTCGACCTCGGCGCTGTGGCCGATCGTCCGATCAACGGCCTCCCGTACGGAACGCTCAAGATGGTCGAGGTGGCGGCGGTGCTGGCGACCGACCCGCAGCTCCTGATCCTCGACGAACCGCTCGCGGGCGCCAGCCCGGAGGAGGGCGCGATCTTCTGCGACCGGCTGGGCGTGTGGCGCCGCGACCTCGGCCTGTCGATCGTCATGATCGAGCACCACGTGCCGCTTGTGCTCGGCACCTCGGACTACGTGTACGTCTTGAACTTCGGATCACTGCTCGCCCAGGGACTCCCGGACGAGGTGCGCGGCAACGTCGACGTGGCCGAGGCCTACATGGGTGAGGGGGCGACGGCACTTGTCTGACGTCGACCCCACCCTCGTGTCCCATCCGCCGACGGCCGTGACCGACGCGCCCGTGCTCTCGGTGCGCGACCTCAAATCGGGCTACGGCAACCTGCCGGTGCTGCACGGGCTGTCGTTCGACATCACCGCGGGGTCGGTGGCGGTCATGCTCGGCCTCAACGGTGCCGGCAAGTCGACCACGGTCAAGGTCCTCTGCGGCGCACTCCCGGCCTGGGAAGGGTCTGTCCACTACCAGGGTCAGGACATCACCGACTGGAAGATCGCCCAGAGCGTCGGCGCCGGCATCGTGATGGTCCCCGAGGGACGACGGGTCTTCCCCGATCTGTCGGTCGAACGAAACCTGCAGGTCGGCGCCTGGTCGCAACGCAGCAACGCCGACTGGGTCGAGGCCCAACGAGCCCGGGTCTACGAGTACCTGCCTCGCCTCGACGAGCGCCGCACGCAGATGGCGGGGACGTTGTCGGGTGGCGAGCAGCAGATGCTGGCGATCGGCCGTGGGCTCATGGCCGATCCGAAGTTCCTCATCATCGACGAGGCGTCGCTCGGCCTGGCGCCGGTGATCGTCCACGAGATCTTCGAGATCGTGAAGCAGATCAGTGCCGACGGCACGACCGTGATCCTCGTCGAGCAGAACGTCGGTGCCCTCGAGATCGCCGACGTGGGCTACTTCATGCAGCAGGGCGTGATTCACACGACCTTGCGTGGCGACGAACTGCTCGACAACGCCAGGGTCCGCGAGCTCTACCTCGGCTGACGTCACCGGACGTCGGTTCTGCCGGTTCTCGTGACGTGATGCCCGCCTGGGGCGCGTCTCGCGTCGCAGGAATCAGGCGGAGGTGACCTCGGGCTGGCAGATCCGACACGGGGTGAGACCCTTGGCCGCCGCCGCTTCGGGGCTGATCGGGCGGTAGTCGTCGCGTCCTTCGGCGATGCGGCAGCCGGGATCGTGGAAGGTCGAGCGACCGGCGACGACGAGCGTGCCGTCGGGGACCACGGTGGGGCCGCTGGCGGCGAAGCCACCGGTCTCCTGCAGTGCCTCGATCACCTGGTCGAGGCGCTGCGTGATGGCGTCGGTGTCGCGCCGTCGGGTCTGGACGAGGATCGTCGTGATCCCTGCCCCGGCGACCACCAGTCCACCGATCCCGCCGGAGATGACGTAGGGGATCTGGCCCTCGACGAAGTCCTTGCTCGCCGCGCCGTTCCACGCCAGGAAGATGGTGACGAGGCCGATGACGACGAGTCCGACACCGATGCTGACGGGTGAGTTCTGGATCCAGTTGCGCACGATCTCTGAGGCTACCGACCAGCGGCGCTCAGCCAGGAGCCGGAGCGATGTCGACATCGGGGCCGCCACAGGCTGACCACAGTCCGACGCCGCCGGAGCGTGCGGCGGACTCGGCGGCGACGAAGGTGTCGTAGAGGGCCTCGTTGTCGCCGTAGGTGACGGCGTCGGCGAACCCCTGCTCGATGAGGTCGAGGTTCACCAGCAGGTCGTCGTCGACCCGGTAGAGGTACGCGAGCAGCCGGCCGTACTGGTCCCGGCTCACCTCGTCTCGCTCGAGGCGGACGGCCGTCCCCTCGGGGAGGAGTTCCTTGGTGTGCGCCGATGCCTCGACGCCGTAGCACTGGATCGGCCGCTCCGGCGCCACCGCTTCGGGCGTGTCGACGCCGATGAGGCGGACCCGCTCGACGGCGCCGTCGACGTCGACGTCCACGGTGTCGCCGTCGATCACGCGGACGACGACACCCTCACCAGCAGCCGCTGTCGGGCCACCGGAGGAGTCGAGCGCACCCGACCACGCCGCGAACAGGGCGGCGACCGCGACGGCGGCCGCCACCACCATGATGCGGATGACGTCTGGGCGACCCGCGGGTCGCGGGTCGCCCGGGGCCATCAGACGCGCTGGATGATGGTGCCGGTGCCCAGGCCACCACCGCAGCACATGGTGATCAGGGCGTTCTCCTTGTCGGCTCGTTCGAGCTCGTGGAGGGCCTTGGTGAGGAGGACGGCACCGGTGCCGCCGAGGGGGTGTCCCAGGGCGATCGCGCCGCCGTTGGGGTTCACCGTGTCCATGTCGGGGTTGTGTTCCTTGGCCCACGACAACACGACGGAGGCGAACGCCTCGTTGATCTCGGTCACGCCGATGTCGGACATCGTCATGCCGGTGCGCTCGAGGAGGTGGGTCGTGGCATCGATGGGGCCGGTGAGCATGAGGACCGGGTCGACGCCCACGTTGCAGGTGTCGACGATGCGAGCCTTGGGCGTGAGGCCCAGCTCCTTGGCCTTGTCGGCGGTCATGATCAGCACGGCGGCGGCGCCGTCGGAGATCTGGGAGGCCGAGCCGGCGGTGTGCACGCCGTCGGGGCGGGCGACCGGCTTGAGGGTGCCCAGCTTCTCGAGCGTGGTCTCGCGGAGGCCCTCGTCACGGGTGACCTCGTGCGTCGTGTCGAGGAGGTTGCCCTCTTCGTCGGCGTCGGGTGCGGTCACGGGGACGATCTGGGTGCCGAAGCGATCCTCGGCCCAGGCCTGCGCGGCCAACTGCTGCGAACGGAGACCGAAGGCGTCGGTGTCGGCCCGGGAGATGCCCCACTTGTCGGCGATGCGTTCGGCGCCCTCGAACTGCGAGGTCATCTCGTAGCGCGGGAAGTAGGTCTTGGGGATCGGGATGCCGAGACCGAAGTCCTTGCGGCCGCTGCTCCCGATCGGGATGCGGCTCATGGTCTCGACGCCACAGGCGACGGCGACGTCGACGACGCCGCTGCCGACCAGGGCGGTGGCGAAGCTCGTGGCCTGCTGCGACGAGCCGCACTGGGTGTCGACGGTGGTGTTGGCCACCGACTGGGGGAGTCCGGCGGCGAGCCACGCGGTGCGGCCGATGTTGAAGGCCTGCTCGCCGACCTGCGACACGCAGCCGGTGACGACCTGGCCGACCTGGGCCGGGTCGATGCCGGTGCGGTCGATCAGCGCCTTCTGGGCGACTCCCAGGAGCTCGCCCGGGTGCATGGTGGACAGGCCACCGCCACGGCGACCCACGGGGGTGCGGACGGCATCGATGATCACGACTTCGGTCATGAGTTCACTCTAGGTCGGATCTTGACCGATCGGTCAAGAGCGGGTGGGTGGAGGGCCTGGGTCAGCGGCGGCGCGATGCGCCGGTGATCGCTCCGTAGGCGAAGAGGAGCACCGTCGCTCCGATGAAGGCCACGAACATCGAGCGGAGCCCGAACTCGCCGATGCCATCGTCGCCGGCGGCGTTGAACAGCGCGCCGCCCAGCAGTCCGCCGATCACACCGACGGCCATCGTCGTCAGGCACCCGTTGCCGCGGACGCCGGTGACCCGGCCGGCGAGACCGCCCGACACGAGGCCGACCATGATCCATCCGAGGACACCCACGGTCGGGATCGTAGTGATCAGGCCGCAGTGGCGTGGTCGGTGTCGGTGGCTGCTCTGGCATGGGCTTCGGCCAGGGCCGCACGGGCCTTGGCCAGACCACGCTTGCCAGCCTCGCGGCTGGCGTTGTCGAGGTGGAACTTGGTGGGGATGAGGCGGGGTTGCGTTGCCATGACCCCAGTATCCGCAGGGGGTCTGACAAGAACTCCCGGAAGCGCCCTAGGCCGGTGCTCCGGGGGCGACGAGGGGCCAGGGGAGGGTCCGTTCGACGATCCGAGCCAGGTCGAGGAGGAGGGCGTCGTCGTGGTGGCGGGTCATGATCTGCATGCCGACCGGGAGCCCGAATGCGGGGGCCACGGGCACCGAGATCGCCGGGTTCCCGACGATGTTGGCGGGGATGGTCAGCGCCCCGTTGTTCTCCAGCCCCACCTTGGTGTCGCCGACCCGCGTGTTGGCGGTGATCTCGGCCGGATAGGCGACGTCGGGGTTCGTGGCACAGATGATGAAGTCGGCCTCGTCGAACACCGCCGCCATCTTCTCGTTCATGTCGGTGCGGTTCCGCTCGACGGTCGCCGCCATCCCCAGGTCGTACGAGCCGTGGGCCATCTCGAGGCCGAACGCCATCTCCTTGGTGAGGTCGTCCTTGCAGTCGGGCCACAGGTCGCGGAGGTCGTTGTACAACTGGGTCAGGTTCGACATGGCCCACTCGAGGCCCAATCCGGGGAACTGGACCGCGACGTCGACCTCGACCAGCCCGGCGTCGCTGATGAGCGCCGAGGCGGCCTCCCGGACGTTGGCCTCGACCTCGGGACGCAGCACGGCCTTGCCGAGATCCGGCGAGACGACCACCTTCATCCCGGCCAGGTCGTGCGTGCCGAGGTCGGCCTCCCAGCGGCCGTGGGAAGGCAGCGAGTAGGGGTCGCGCATGTCGTAGCCGGCACAGACGTCGTACCAACGGGCCACGTCGCGCACGGATCGTGCCTGGCAGCCCTTGACGACGGTCAGGGGCGCGATCTCGGTCTTGGGGCCACGGGGGATGCGCCCGGCGGTGCCCTTCATGCCCACGAGTCCGTTGAACGCCGCCGGGATGCGGATGGAGCCGCCGCCGTCGCCGCCCGTGGCGATCGGCACGAGTCCGCCGGCCACGGCGGCCGACGATCCACCGGACGATCCACCGGCGGTCTTCCCGTGCTCCCACGGGTTGTGGGTGGTCCCGTTCAGCTTGGTCGTCGAGACGTTGAGTCCGCCGAACTCCGACGCCGTGCACATGCCGACCAGGGCGGCGCCGGCGTCGACCAGTCGGTCGATCATGGTGTTGTTGACCGTGCCGACGCGGCCCTTGAACGCCACCGACGCCTCGGTGTCGGGCCAGCCGGCGACCTTGTCGAGTTCCTTCACGCCCATCGGCACGCCGCCGAAGGGGAGCGAGGTGTCCGCGTTCTTCGCGGCGTCGAGCGCCCGCTCGGCGTCGACATGGGAGAAGGCGTTCAGCTCGGACGCCTCGATCGCGGCCAGGCAGGCCTCGGTCTCGGCGACCGGGTCACGGTCGCCGGAGCGGTACGCATCGACGAGGGAGCAGGCGTCATCGAGCCATGGGGTGGTGGTCATGGCCCCTGGTTCTACAGCGAGTGACGGGAACCCTGCCCGTCGCTCCTAGAGTCGCCCGCCGTGGATGCGAAGACGTTCCTCGGCCTCGAGTCGACCCACAACCCGAACCGCTGGATCCTCCCGGTGACCCCGGGGGTGAGCACCCGCGGGAACTTCTTGTGGGGCGGGTGCGGGCTCGGCGCTGCGATCGAGGCGATGGAGGGCACCACCGGCCGCCCCGTCATCTGGGCCACGGCGCAGTACCTGAGCTACGCGAACCCACCGTCGATCATGGACATCGACGTGGTCGTGGCGAACGCCGGTCGGTCGGTCACCCAGGCCCGCGCCACCGGTCATGTGGGCGACCGCGAGATCCTCACGGTCAATGCCGCGTTGGGCGAGCGCGATGTCGACGCCAAGGGCGCGTGGGAGTCGATGCCCGACGTCCCACCCCCGGAGGAGTGCGAGCAGCGGTTCGCGCTCGACGACACCGAGGGCATGATGTCGCGGCTCGACTTCCGCCTGGCCGACGCCAGGAACTGGGACGACATCGACGGGAACCCGTCACCGGACGGCAACTGCTCGATGTGGGCTCGCATGCCCGACGTCCTCGAGATGTCGGGCGCGGCGCTCGCCATCCTCGGTGACTACGTGCCGTTCGGCCTCGGTCAGGCCCTGGGCAAGCACGCCGGGGGAAACAGTCTCGACAACACCCTGCGGATGGTCGAGATCGTCGAGACCGACTGGGTGCTGCTCGACATCCGGGTCCATGCCATCGCGAACGGCTTCGGACACGGGCTCGTGCACCTGTGGGCGCAGGATGGGACCTTGCTGGCCACGGCCAGTCAGTCGACCATCCTGCGCTTCCACGAGGAGTTCGAGGCCCGCCGTCACAAGCGGGCCTCGTCGGACTGAACGACTAGGGCTTGAAGATCTCCGGCCCGAACGCCTGCTTGGGCTGGTCCTTGAGCACGACGGTCTTCATGATCTTGTCGGCGAAGGTCTGACGGTTCTCGTCCCAGAGCGGGAACAGGTAGCCGATGAAGCACGTGATCGAGTCGACGATGTGCGCGAAGTAGCGCACGATCCCCATGCCGCCACCGATGGGCTGGCCGGTCTCCATGTTCACGGTCTTGAGGCCCATGACCCGCTTGCCGGGGTGCGCGCCGGTCTCACCGTCGAGGTAATAGAAGTAGATGCCCGCGGCGAACGTGATCAGGCTGGCGAGCGTGTTCGACACCAGACCGATGACGAACGACAGCACGATCAGCGGGACGAAGTTGACCAACGCAGCGATGGCTCGATCGCCCCACGAGGCCAGCGGCCCGAACGCCGAGACGCCGCCGCCGCCGGAGGGTGGTGGGGGCATGTTGCCCGGAGGGGGAGGAGGGGGAGGCATGTCGCTCATGTCATTTCCTGCTTTCGTTCCGCCGATGGAGTACCGCTGGACGATATCCCACGCACCGAACGCGCAGCGTGATCACCGGGTGACGAAGCCGCCACCGAGGAGTGTCGTCGACCAATGCACGACGACGGCCGCGAATCCCAGCGCGAGCACCGGCGTCGTCGATGGCCACCGTCGAGGCCTCCACCCCAGCCGGGTCGCGACGCCGACACCGGCGAGGAGCGCCAACAACAGCACGAGGACGAGGCCGCCGGGGTCACGCGCGAGGACCTCGGCCACGTTGCCGTGGACCAGGTGGTCGGTGAGGCGGGTGATGCCGCAGAACGGGCACGGGATGCCGGTCGTGGACAGCAGCGGACAGGAGAGATCGAAGGGGAGGATGCCGCGACCGAGCACCCAGGTGCCGCCGATGGCCGCCGTCGTCAGCGCTGCAGCGCCGTACCGCTCGAGCGCCGGCTCGGCCTCGGAGAGTTCGAGACTCGTGTCGATGGCCCAAGCGTAGGCAGTCACCGCGTCGGGCCGCGGAACCGACGTGGCAGGCTGCGAACCATGCAGCGCTACGGCATGACCATCCCCTTCGACGGACCGCTCCACACACAGCGGGACCGCTTCACCGAACTCGTGGACCTCGGCTACACCGACGTGTGGTCGGCCGAGGCCGACGGGCACGACGGCTTCACGCCCTTGGCGCTCGCCTCGGTGTGGGCGCCCGAACTGCGCCTCGGCACGGCCATCATCCCGGCCTTCACACGAGGCCCGGCGTGCATGGCGCAGTCGGTCGGTTCGCTCGCGCAGGCTGCGCCGGGACGCTTCGCCATCGGCATCGGTACGTCGTCCGACGTGATCGTCGAACGATGGAACGGCATCCCGTTCGAGGAGCCGTACAAGAAGGTCCGCGACATGGTCCGCTTCCTCCGGACGGCGCTCGCGGGCGAGAAGGTCGTCGAGGACTACGACACCTTCTCCATCAAGGGCTTCCGTCTCAAGGCCAAGCCGCCCGAGCCGGTGCCCATCGTGGTCGCGGCGTTGCGTGAGGGGATGCTCAAGCTCGCCGGCCGGGAGGGTGACGGCGCCATCATCAACTGGCTGTCGGCCGAGGACGTCAAGACGGTCGCGCCGATCGTCCACGGGGCTGCTCCCGACGGGGCGGAGCGCGAGATCGTCGCGCGCATCTTCTGCGCGCCCGTCGACGATCCCGACCTCGTCTACCCGGCGGCCAAGTTCGCCATCGCGGCGTACCTGAACGTCCCGGTGTACGCGAAGTTCCACGAGTGGATGGGTCGGGGCGAGCAGCTCGCTCCGATGTGGCAGAAGTGGAAGGACGGCGACCGCCAGGGAGCGCTCGACTCGATCCCGAACTCGCTGGTCGACGAGCTCATCGTCCACGGCCCGCCCGAGAAGTGCCGCGAGCAGATCGGCGAGTACATCGCCAACGGCGTCACGACGCCAGCGCTCGCCCCGCTCCCGTTCGGCTACGACATGGCCCAGGCCGTCCGCGACCTCGCCCCCCGCTGAAACCCGATTCTCGACGTCGTGAGCGTCGGGGGCCGACGGCTATGACGTCGAGAATGCGGTGTGGAGGTGGTCGGTGAGGTCGGCCTGGGTGCTGTGGGCGTTGAGTCCCGACGTCGAGGGCATGACGTAGACGGGCCTGCCGCCCAGGGTCCGGTGCTGCCAGCCCGCCGTGGCCTTGCGGTCGACGGCCGTGCGCCACCCGGCGAGCCCGACCATGCACACGGCCCCCGGCTGGAGGCGTTCGCACAGCCGATCGACCCGGGCGAGGCCGTCGCGATACTCGCGTGGCCCGAGCTCGTCGGCCCGCGTCGTGGCTCGTTTCGCCAGGTCGGTCATGCCCATGCCGTGATGACGGGCGGCGTGGAACGGATCGCGGTCGACCGTCGCCAGACCGACTGCGAGTGCCGCCGGCCAGAAGCGATTCCCGGGTGTCACGAATCCGACCCCGGCGTCGGCCGCGTGGAGTGACGGGTTCAGTCCGCAGACGAGCAGACGCATGCTCGGCCGGACGGTGTCGGGGAGGCTCCGCGCCCGAGTGGCACGCACGAATCGCGGGCGGTGACCGGAGAGTTCGACGTCGTCGAAGCCGGCGCCGACGAACACGTCGACGAGGTGTTCGTCGGACCATCGCCAGAAGTTGCGGCCAGGGAGGTCGTCGTCGGCGACGTAGCGGTCGTCGGGGCCGGCGATGAACGAGGCCACGACCGGCGCCCCGACCGGCAACGCCCGATGGAGCTCGGCCAGGGCGAGCGGGAGGTCGGCATGGGGGACGTGCAGGTAGCTGTTGCGCGCCCAGACGGCGGCGATCGAGCCGCGGGCGAACGGCAGGCGGCCCAGGTCGGCGCAGACGAGCGGTCGCCCCGGAGATCGGGCGAGGTCGAGCATGGCCGTCGACGCGTCGAGCCCGACGACCCGCTCGCCGAGCGACGGCAGGTAGGCGCCGGTCCCGCAGCCGGCATCGAGCACGGCGCCGTCGACCGACGCTGCGAGCGATGTCGCCTCGTCGGCGAAGCGGGGCGGACGGTTGGCCTCGTAGACGGCGGCCTCGCGTTCGTAGACCGCCAGCGTCTCGGGGTCGACGGTCACGTGTCGCCGAAGAGGTCGAGCTGTTCGGTGCGGGCGACGATCTCGGTGAGCGGGGTCCAGACCTTCCCGCCTCGCGGCCCTCGCTCGGCCACCTCGATCAGCTCGACCGGGATGGCACGCGATCGTCCACGGGCGTCGCGCAGATCGATCGAGCCGTCGCTCTCACGCCCCATGACCTTGCCCGGCATCCACCGCTCGCCGTCCTGGCGCCGGAAACGGATCTCGGCTCCGGCGCGGAGTCCGAGGGCGACGAGCCAGTTCATCCGCCCTGGGTACGGGCCTGGAGCTTGCGCATGCCGCCGAGCCAGCGGTCGTAGTCGTTCACCTTGTGCGCCCAGTAGTCCTGGACCTCGGGGTGGGGGAGGACGAGGAAGCGCTCGTCGGCGAGCGCCTCGACGACGGCAGCCGCAACGTCGTCCGGTTCGATCACGCCCTGCGAGCGGACGGTGTCGGCCCCGACGTCGGATCCGTCGTCACCGTCGGGGAAGAGCATCTTCGTGCGAACGCCCTGGGGGCAGAGACACGAGACCTTGATGCCCTGGTCGCCGTGGGTGATGGCGAGCCACTCGGCGAGCGCCACAGCGGCATGCTTGGTCACCGAGTAGGGGCCGGCCCCGATGTTGGTGAGCAGCCCTGCGGCCGAGGCGGTGTGCAACAGGTAGCCCTCACCACGGGCGAGCATCGCGGGGAGCGCCGCACGGACGGCCCAGACGTGGGCCATGACGTTGATGTCCCAGATCCGGTACCAGTCCTCGTCGGGGGCTTCCACGCCCCCGCCGACGGCGATGCCTGCGTTCAGGCACAGAAGGTCGATGGGCCCGTGTTCCTCCGCCGTGCGGATGACCTCGACGTTGCCGGCCTCGGTCGAGAGATCGGCGGCCACGGCGATGGCCTGGCTCCCGATCCCCTCGGCGACCGCACGAGCGGAATCTCCGTCGACGTCGGCCACCACGACCAGCCGCGCTCCCTCGGCGGCGAAGCGTCGGGCCATGGCGCTGCCGATGCCCCCGCCGCCGCCGGTCACCACTGCGAGCTTGTCGTCGAGTTCCATGGTCCGACCCTACGAAACGAACGCGCGCATCGTGTCGGTGATCACGGCCCGGCGATCCGGGCCCCAGGGGAGGGGCATCAGCACGGGGACGTCGACGCCGGCGTCGACGTAGGACCGGGCGAAGTCCCGGACCTCGTCGGCGTCGCCCATGAAGTCGATGGCGTCGACGAACTCGTCGCTGACGGCTGCCACTGCGCCCTCACGGTCGCGGGCGGCGTGGCGCTCGCGTACCTCGGCGACGTCGTCCCCGAACCCGGCCCGTTCGAAGTTGCGGGCGTAGGCGTCGACCACGGCGTACGAGAACAGGTCCTTGCGGGCGTTCTCCTCGCCGTGTTCCCGTTCGGTGACGCCGGCGTGGACGTAGGCGAAGACCGTCGGGTCGATGCCGTCGGAACGCTCTGCTGCTCCGGAGCGGATCTGCTCGACCGACCAGGGCACGTGCGACGCCGGCAGGTAGTTGAGGAGCACGCCGTCGGCGACCTCGCCCCCGAGCGCCAGCATCTTGGGGTTGAGCGCACCGAGTACGACCTTGGGCTTCTTGTCGCCGAGACGCACACCGAGTCGGCTGCGCTTCAACGAGTAGAAGTCGCCGTCGAACGTCACGGCGTCGCCGGCCCAGATCTCCTTGAGCAGGGTCATGTACTCGCGGCACCGGGCCAGCGGCCGGTCGCCGTAGTCGACGCCGTGCCAACGCTCGGTCACGACCGGCGACGAGATGCCGATGCCGACGTACACGTCACGCTCGGGCTGGAGTGCCTGCAGCGTGGCCGCCGCCATGGCCACGACCATCGGGGTCCGGAGCTGGAGGGCGAGCACGCCGGTGCCCAGGTCCATCGAGGGCGCGGCGCCGCCGGCGGCGGCGAGGAGCGAGAACGCCTCGGGTCCGGTCGTCTCGGCCGTCCAGAACGAGCGATAGCCGAGGTCCTCGGCCTCCTTGGCGGTCTCGACCGCCAGCTGTGGCCCCAGGGCCATGATGCTGGCGAAGGTGAATCCGGCCTGGTCCATTCCCATGTGGCGGACGGTACCCAGCCGACCGCGGGAGTACGGAATGCGCGAGGACCCCGTGCGGTTGTAGGTGGCGTGACCGACACCACCACCGAGGCGATCACCTTCTACTGGCGACCGGGTTGCGGCTTCTGCATGATGCTCGACCGCAAGTTGTCCAAGTTGGGGATCCCGATGGACAAGCGCAACATCTGGGACGACCCGGAGGCCGCGGCCACCGTTCGTTCGATCGCGAACGGCAACGAGACGGTGCCCACCGTCGTCGTCGGCGAGATCTCGATGGTCAATCCACGAGCTGCTGACGTGATCGAGGCGATGGGCCAGCGCGCCAGCTGATCAGCGGACGGTGACCGAGTAGGTCACGACGTCGGGGCCGATCTCGTAGGAGATCGTGAACTCGCCGGCGACGTCGGCGCGGTAGACGTCGACGTGGAGATCGGCGCCGTCGTCCGGCGTGTGCGATGCCACCAGTTCGAGGCCGCTCGCCTCGATGGTGTCGGCCTCGCCGTCGTCGCCGGAACGCACGACGACCACGTGGCTTCCACGGTCGGTCACGAAGTCTTCTCCAGCGCGGGCGACTGCGGTGCCATCGCTGAACGGTTGGTCTGCATCGCCGACGACGAGATCCCACACCTGGATCTGTCCGTCGACGGTGTCGAGCTGGACGAGCAGGGTGCGCCCGTCGGCGAGACCGGTGAACAGCCGCCGTTCCTCGGCCGGTTGGTCGTCGGCGGCGGTGCGTGAGTCGGCCTCGCGGAATGCAGCGCCCTCCTCGAACACCGCCGGGTCGGGAGCGACGACGTCGACCCAGTCGTCCCTGGCTGGATCGTCGTCGTAGGTCAGGACCCGCAACTGGCCGACCTCGGCGTCGATCTGCGGAGCACCGGCCTCGAAGATCTCGGCCTCGTCGAACGCGCAGGCCGCCACGAGGACCAGGGTGGCGATGAGCAGGCGGCGGAGCACCGGGACATCCTGCCGGATCAGAAGCTGCCCGACCGCTCCAGCACGTAGTTCTCGGCGCTGCGGTCGGTCCCGGTCGGCGTGACGACGGCCGCGTAGTCGCCACTGTCGCTCTGGAAGCAGCGGGGGTCGGACACCGCGATCTCACCGGTCACGCCGTCGGCCGAGACCGCCTCACCCAACACCCGGTCACGGCTGTCGACCAGGACCAGTCGCAACGTGGTCCCCGCCGGTGCGGTGAGACGCAGACGGAGCGTGTTGTTGCAGAGCAGGTCGCCCTCGTCCTCGACACGCAGCGGATAGCGGTCGGTGTCGTCCCTGGGCACGATGGTGGCCTCCAGGCGGTCGCGGAGAAGCGATCCGTCGACATCGTCGGGTGCGGCTTCGCACCCGTTCGCAGCGACTTCGTCGTAGTCCTCGTGGTCTCCGAGACAGGCACGTCCGTCGGTGTTGGGGGCGTTGCGTCCGCCGCACGGTCGATACGGCAGCGGCACGCACGGCGCTTCGGTGGTCGTCGACGCCGTGGTCGTGGTGACCGGCGCGGCGATCGTTCCGGTGTCGTCGGTGAGCGCTCGCACGCCGAGGACGAGCGCCAGGGCAGCGGCGATCGACCCGACCACCAGCCACGGCCGTTGCCGTCGCCCGACCATCGGGATCGGGTCGGTGTCGGATGCGCCGCCGGCCAGCGCCGCTGCCGAGGGACGTCGTTCGGGACGGCCGTCGAGCATGGTCACGAGCATGCGACGCAGGTCGCGGTCGAGGTCCCGGTCGACCGACGCCTTGGCCCGTGAGGTGCGCAGCAGCACGGCGGGTGCGTCACCCCCTTCGTAGGGACTCCGTCCCGTCGCCGCGAAGTGCAGGGTCGCCCCGAGGGCGGCGATGTCGGCGGCAGCGGTGACGGTCTCGCCCCGGGCCTGTTCGGGGGAGAGGAACCCCGGAGTCCCCACGACCATCCCCGTTCGGGTCAGGCCGTTGGTGTCGTCGCGGGTCGAGGCGACGCCGAAGTCGGCGAGGTGGGCACGGCCGTCGCTGTCGAAGAGGACGTTGGCCGGCTTGATGTCGCGGTGGATGACGCCGGCGCGGTGTGCCACCGCGAGCGCAGGCAGGAGTCGGGACGCGATCGCCCGCACCCGTTCGGTCGACAGCGGCCCTTCGGTGCGGAGCACCTCTCCCAGGTTGCCGCCGTCGAGGTAGGGCATGACGAGGACGATGTCGCCGTCGTCGTCGACCACGTCGAGCAGCGGGACGATGGCGTCGTGGCGCAGCGAGGCGAGCACGGCGAGCTCACGCTGGAACCGTGCCCGAGCGTCCTGCATCTCGGCTGCGGTCCCGTGGAGTCCGAGGCGCTTGAGCGCGACGAGACGTCCGTCGGGGCCCCGGGCCAGATCGACCACGCCCATGCCACCCCGGGCCAGGCGCCGGACGATCTCGTAGTCCACGGTGGCAAGGCTAGAGGTGGCGTGGGTTGCATCCGCTCGTCGGCAGCGCAGGAGTACCCTCGCGTGTGATGACCGACACGCGTGATCTGGACCAACTGGACTTCGCGATCGACTCCGTGGTCGCTCGCATCGACACCGAACTCGTCACGCTGCTCAAGCGTGAACTCATCTCCACCAACGAGGTGGCTGACCTGTTGCTCGACGTGCGGATGCTCCTGGTGCCCGTGCAGGCCGAGGCGCCGGACCCCGTCCCGACCTGAACGTCAGCGGTCCGTGAGGGCCGGTCAGCGTCGCCCGGGGAGCCATCGACGCATCGCCGCGCCGAGGGCGGCCCCGACGACCACGCCACCGACGACATCGGAGGCGTGATGGATGCGCACGTAGATCCGTGACACGGCGACAGTTGCCGCCGCGGCCACGTACAACGGGGCGAGCTTGTCGTCCTCGGACGCCATGACGACGAAGACGGTCGCCGCCGACGCATGCCCCGAGGGGAAGCTCGACGACCGGGGCTTGCGCAACCGGTGCGGCCGGGGCACGTCGGTCACCGGCCGGGAGCGGCGGAAGATCGACTTGATGCCGGCGTTGACCAACAGGGACTCGAGCCCCAGCGCACCGACGAGGCGGAGCGTGCCCTCGAGGTCGTCGCCCCGACGCAGGCCCTTCGTGGTCGCCACCAGGTGCCAGATGAGGCTGAAGTCGCCCAGTTCGGACGCGGTGTAGAAGATCCGGTCGGCGGTCGGGTTGCCTCGCAGGTGGTCGAGGGCGCGATCGACGGCCGCGTCGAAGTGGACGATCGCCGCCTGGGCCGGATGCTGGCGTTCGGCTTCCTCGACTGCGGGTTCGACCGGGGTCGGTGAGGGTTCAGACATGGAGGAGGGGCTCCTGACCGGCGTCGGCTCGTTGGCCGATCTCGACGTCGACGGCGGCCCTGGCCGGGTCGCCACCGAACGAGGGGCACCACTGCTGGAACGAGCACCAGTCGCACAACGCCGAGGGGCGGGGGCGGAAATCCTCGTGTTCGCAGGCGGACTCGACGGCGGACCACACCGCCTGGAGGCGCCGTTCGAGGGCACGGGTGGACTGCTCGGTGGGCTCGGCGATGACGGCCACGGGCTCGGCGAGGTGGAGGAGTTGCACCCGCACGGGTCGGCGCCCGAAGAAGCGCTCACACATGAGCGAGTAGACGTGCACGCCCTGCATCCGTGACCGGGCGCTGATGTCGCTGGGAGATCGACCGGTCTTGTAGTCGGTGACGACCAGTTCGCCGTCGACGAGGTCGAGCCGGTCGATGATGCCGCGGAGCTTCAGCCCGCCGATGTCGACCTCGAGCTTCAACTCGATGCCCATCGTCGTGACCGTCGCCGGATCCTCGAGCAGGAACTCGTTGGCGACCAGCCGGCGAGCCTCGGCGACCATCGCCGCCTCGGTCTCGTCGTCGAGGCCGAGGTCGGTCCATTCGGGGTCGTCGCGGTAGGCCGCGAACGCGACGTCGACGCAATGGTCGGCGATCGCCGGGACCCGCTCCTCGGGAGGAAGGGTGAAGAGGTGCTCGAGGGCGGCGTGGACGAGGGTGCCGCGGGACGTCGCCTGCGTGGGGGGCTCGGGGATGCGGTCGATGTTGGCGAAGCGGAATTGCAGCGCGCACGTCGTGAAGCTCGAGAGCTTCGACGGCGACAATGCGGACGGGACCGGCAACGGCATGGGTCGAGCGTACGCCGGGGCAGTGACAGTCAGGACGCACCGCCGGCGTCGTCGCCGAGGAAGTCGCGCACGACTGCGGCGAAGGCGACGGGGTCCTCGAGGGGGCCGAAGTGGCCGAGCGACGACAGGTCGACCAGCGTGGCATCGGGGAGGGCGTCGGCGATCTGGGGCGCAGCGACCGCCGGGAATCCACCGTCGCCACCGTGGACGATCTCCACCGGACACGCGACCTCCGACAGATGGGCGAACGCCCCGTGCTGCGACCCGGTGTCGTAGGTGCGTGCTTCGTGCTCGCGGCGGGCCTTGAGCGTGATGCCCCCGTCGTCGTTCGGACGGAAGCCGTGGCGGACGTAGTCGTCGAGGACGTCGGACCGCAGCGAGCCGAGCGGTGGCTTCGATCCGAACCGTTCGATCGCTTCCTCGAATGAGTCGAAGTGCTCACGCCGCCGACGGGTCATGGTCGCCAGCGGGTTCTCGCCTGCGGGCATCGCCCCTTCCGGCGCCGGCGGGAAGACGATGGGCTCGAAGCAGACCAGTCGATCGAAGGTCCCGGGTCGGGCGATCTCGGCCAGGAGCAGCGCGGCACCACCCTTCGAGTGACCGACGGCCTGGACGTCGACGAGTCCGAGGTGGTCGATGACCGCGAGGACGTCGTCGGCGAAGCCCTCCCAACGGAGCTCGCCCTCCTGCTCGGTCGAGTCGCCGTAGCCGCGGAAGTCGAGCGCCAGGCATCGACGGTCGGGGAGTTCGGCCGCCAGCGCGCGCCAGACCCGGCCGTGGAAACCGGTGGCGTGGCACAGGAGCAACGGGCGGCCGGTGGGGTCGTCGCTGAGGTCGTGCACGGCGAGTCGGACGCCGTCGGTCGATGGCACGGTGAGCATCGGCTCATCCTGGCAGCGCCGGTCGAGGCTCCCCAACCGTTACGGTCGGCCGCGATGAGCGACACCGACGCGGTCGACGTGCACGATGCCAACGCCGCGTTCTACGACGCCTTCGAACGACGCGACCTCGACGCCATGTCGGACGTGTGGGAACACAGCGATCGGGTGGCGTGCGTCCATCCGGGGTGGGCGATCCTGCGCGGCTGGGGGTCGGTGTCCGCGTCGTGGTTCGCCCTCTTCGACGGTCCGCAGCGACTCCAGTTCATCGTCACCGACGAGCACGTGACGGTCGTCGGTGACCTGGCCTGGGTGACCTGCAACGAGAACCTCATCGACGGCGGTAACGCCCAGGCGGTGGCGGCCACCAACGTGTTCGCTCGAGCCGACGGTCAGTGGCGGCTCGTCCACCACCATGGGTCACCGGTGATCCAGCGGGTGCCCGAGCGCGACACCTGAGGGTCAGCGCGGCTCCCGCGGGAGGCCGAGGATGCGTTCGCCGATGATGTTGCGCTGGACCTGTGCGGTGCCACCGCCGAACCACCCTCCGGGCGCCTGGAGCAGCGCCGCCGAGTCCGAGCCGGCGAGCATGCCGTGGGCACCGGCGGTGTCGGTGCGCAGTTCGGCCAGGTCGAAGAGGTAGCTCGTCATCGCCAGCTTGCCGAGCGACGAGTTCACCGAAGCCGTTGGGCCCTGCATCTGGGTCATCGCCAGGTAGGCGCGCCCGTGGACGTAGAGCTGGACGAGGCGGTCGCGGGCGACGGGGTCGAGCGTCCGCCCATCGGCGGTGGCGAGCGCTCGGATCGAGTCGAGGCGCTTGGTGATGGCACGGCCCATGCCGCCGATGAAGCCCCGTTCGTTGGTCAGCGCAGACATGGCGATGGCCCAGCCGGCGCCCCGGTCGCCGAGCAGCGCCTCGCGGGGAATCCGGACGTCGGTCAGGAACACCTCGTCGAACTCGGCGTCGCCGGTCATCTGCTTGAGCGGACGGGTCTCGACGCCGGGTGTCGACATGTCGAGCAGGAAGAACGAGATGCCCTCGTGCTTCTTCGCCTCGGGTTCGGTGCGGGCGAGGAGGATGCCCCAGTCCGAGGCGCGTCCTCCCGAGCACCAGACCTTCTGGCCGTTGACGACCCACTCGTCGCCGTCGAGCACGGCGGAGGTCCGAAGGCTCGCGAGGTCCGAACCGGCGCCGGGTTCCGAGAAGAGCTGGCACCACACCCGTTCGCCCTTCACCGTCGGCGGCAGGTGCCCTGCTTTCTGGGCGTCGGTGCCGAAGAGTTGGATGGCGCTCCCGGTGAGCACCAGCCCGACCATGTTCAGGATCGCCGGGACCCCGGCGTCGACGCACGCTGCCGTCCACGCCTGGTGATGTTCGATGGTCAGGCCCCGGCCGCCGTACTCCTCGGGCCAGTGGACGCTCGCGAACCCGGCGGCGTGGATCCGCTGTTGCCACTCCAGGCCCTGCTCGCGGCGATCGGGGGGCATGATCGCTCCCCAGTCCGGGGGAGCGGTCGGGCCTTGCTCGTCCAGCCACTGCTCGGCCTCGGCCCGGAAGGCCTCCACGGTGATCATGGCGGCGACGGTAGTCCGCGTGGCACAGATTGGCTACGTCTGTTGCCAGTACCAGGTGCCGGGAAGTGTCCGGTGTGGCTCCTATGCTCGGACGCTCCATGGCGCGCACGATCCGACTCCGACGGTGGCAGAAGGACGCGCTCGAACGCTTCCGCACCACCGAGGGGTCCGACTTCCTCGCCGTGGCCACGCCGGGAGCCGGAAAGACGACCTTCGCGCTCACCGCAGCCCGCCACTGGTTGGCCGAGAACCCCGACGCCCGACTGGTCATCGTCGCTCCGACCCAGCACCTCAAACGCCAGTGGGCGCAGGCCGCGGCGGCCTTCGATCTCGATGTCGAACCGTTCTGGAAGGCCGGGGATCCGTTGCCGGCCGACATGGACGGCCTGGTCACGACCTATCAGCAGGTGGCATCGAACCCCCAGAGCATCGCCCGTCTCGCCGTCGGCGGGTTCGCGATCATCGACGAGATCCACCACGCCGGCGACGAGCGCGCCTGGGGTGACGGGCTCCGCCTGGCGTTCGGCGACGCCGCGCAGCGTCTGTCGTTGTCGGGGACACCGTTCCGGTCCGACACCACGCCGATCCCGTTCGTTCGCTACGAGTGGGAGGAGGCGGTGCCGGACTTCGAGTACGGCTACGGCGACGCGCTCACCGACGGCGGTGTCGTCCGTCCCGTGCACTTCCCCCGCATCCAGGGGCAGATGGAGTGGGTCGCGCCCGACGGGACGTTCCACGCCCACGACTTCGACGACGAACTCGACCGGGTTCGGGCCAACCAACGGCTGCGGACCGCGCTGTCGACCGACGGTGAGTGGTTGGCGGCCGTGCTGGGCGACGCCCACCGCCGACTCCTCGAGGTCCGCCGCACCCATCCGGAGGCTGCGGGTCTGGTCATCGCCATGGACGTGGAGCACGCCAGGGCGATCGCCGAACTGCTCGAGCAGCGGTGGCGGGTCCGGGTGACGGTGGCGACATCTGACGACCCGATGGCATCGGCGCGCATCGCACGCTTCGCCGCGTCGAACGATCCGTGGATCGTGGCCGTGCGCATGGTGTCCGAAGGCGTCGACATCCCGCGTCTGCGGGTCGGCGTGTTCGCCACCAACACGACGACCGAACTCTTCTTCCGCCAGGCCGTGGGGCGGCTGGTCCGCTGGACCCGTGGCCTGCGGACGCAGCGAGCGTGGCTCTACATCCCCGACGACCTCCGACTCCGCCGTCTGGCCGAGGGGGTGGCCGAACAGCGCCGCCACTCGCTCTACAAGCGGGCCCGCGAGGACGACGACGGCTTCGACGACCCCGACGGCGAACTCGACGAAGCCCCCGACATGGGCGACGACGAGCAGCTGTCGTTGTTCCAGGCCATGTCGGCGGTCGCCACCGGCGTGGCCGACGCCCCCGACGAGGGCGAGGAACACGAGTTGGTCTGGGAGGAGGACGAGGGTGACGAGTCGCTCGACATCGATCTCCCGCCCCTGCCACGCCGTCGTGCCGGCGGGGTCCTCGTCGCCGCAGGAGGGCCGAGCCTGTCGGAGCAGAAGTCGAAGCTGCGCAAGGACAACGCCTCGCTCGTCGCCCATCTGGTCCAGATCACCGGCAAGTCGCACCGCGAGGTCAACGGTGAGCTGAACCGCATGTCGGGCGTGCGCAAGATCACCGAGGCCACGGCCGAACAGCTCTCGCGTCGACTGACCGAGGGCGAACGCTGGGTCCGGACGCTGTAGACACGGAGCCATGGCTGCTGCTCCCGGCGTCGCCGAGGTCGTCCTCCCGTGCATCGATCTGGCGTCCACGCTGCAGTTCTTCACCGACCGGCTCGGTTTCCGGGTCGAGGTGGTGTTCCCGGCCGACGATCCACGGGTGGCGGTGCTCTCGGGCCACGGGACCCGGATCCGGCTCGACCCCGACGCCAGCGGAGACCCCGGCGTGGTGCGTCTGGTCGTCGACGACCGGACCGGTGAGGAGATCGCCCCGAACGGCACACGGATCGTCTGGGGCTCCGATGCGATGGTCCTGCCCGACGTGGTTCCGTCGTTCACCATCACGAGGGCGGGTGACGACTGGGGCGTCGGCCGCGCCGGCATGGAGTACCGCGACCTGATCTCCGACCGCCTCGGTGGCCGGTTCATCGCCTCGCACATCCGCATCGCCGAAGGCGGTCCCGTCCCCGACTGGGTGCACTTCCACGAGATCCGGTTCCAACTGATCGTGGTACGACGTGGATGGGTCGAGGTGGTCTACGAGGATCAGGGCGATCCGTTCGTGATGGAGGCGGGGGACTGCGTCCTCCAGCCGCCGGAGATCCGCCATCGTGTCCTTCGGTCGTCCGACGGCCTCGAGGTGATCGAGATCGGCTGTCCGGCCGAACATCGGACCGTCGCCGACCACGACCTCGCGCTGCCCACCGACGTCGTCGATGCCAGTCGCGACTTCGGCGGCCAGCGCTTCGTCCGCCACGTGTCGTCGGACCGGGACGGGCAGACCGAGCCGTGGCGACACGGCGGATTCGATGCCGTCGAGACCGACATCGGCGACGCAACCGATGGTCTCGCCGGTGTCCGGTTCGTGCGCCCGGGCGCCGGAGGGCCGGTGGTTCCGTCGACCCACGCCGGCGAGTTCGCCTTCGGGTTCGTGCTCGACGGTGCCGTCACCGTCGTCGTCGACGGCGAGGAGCACCGCCTCGCAAGCGGTGACTGCGTGACCGTTCCGGCAGGTCTCGAGCATGCGTGGACCGACCCGACCGCCGATCTCCACCTCCTCGACGTCACGCTTCCCGCGCATCTGTGACGCCACGGGCGCCCCTACGCTGCCCCGATGCACGAAGAGGATCGGGAACCCGAAGACCAACGGCGGCGGCGATCGCGGTTCGCGCTGGCGGCAGTGATGCTGGGGACCGGCACGCTCCACTTCGTGGTCCCGAGGTTCTACGAGCAACTGATCCCCGACGCGCTCCCCGGTGGACCGCGTGCATGGGTCTACGGGTCCGGCGTCGCCGAACTCGCTGCGGGCGCGTTGCTGGTCGATCGCCGGACCGAGCGCCTCGGGGCGTGGGCGACGTTCGCAGTGTTCGTCGGTGTGTGGCCGGGGAACATCCACGACGCCATCCAGCACCCGCCCACCGATGCGCGGGGCATCGGGAGCCTCATCCGGCTCCCGATGCAGATCCCCTTGTTCCTGTGGGCGCTGCGGCACACACGCCCGGAGGCGCAGGCGCAGACCCGGGACGCGACTAGCTGAGCGCCTTGAGCGTCATGCCCATCTCTTCGTTGAGGTTGGCCGGGACCTCGTAGCCCTCTTCGTCACGGATCTGGGCGAGGTTCGCTGCGACCGACTCGACCGAGAGCTCGGGGTCGGTGAAGCCCTGGGTGGCACCGATGAACACACGAGCGACGCGACCGCCGCCACAGGTGTAGATCTCGCCGGTGACCTCGCAGTCCTCGCTCGCCAGGTAGACGGCGATCGGGGTGATGTATTCCGGGCCGAGCTTGTCGAGGAGCGGGCCGAGCAGGTCCTCGGTCATGCGCGTGGCCGCGACCGGGGCGATGACGTTGGCCTTGATGTTGTACTTCGCGCCCTCGACGGCGAGGACGTTGGCGAGGCCGACGAGGCCCATCTTCGCGGCGCCGTAGTTGGTCTGGCCGAAGTTGCCGAAGATGCCGGCGCCCGACGAGGTGTTGACGATGCGGCCGTAGCCCTGCTCCTTCATGTGGAGGAAGGCGGGCTGGGTGACGTAGAACGCGCCCTTGAGGTGCACGTCGAGGACCGGCTCGAGCTGCTCGGGGGTCATCTTCGCGAAGCTGGTGTCGCGCAGGATGCCGGCGTTGTTGATGACGATGTCGACCTTGCCCCAGGTGTCGATGGCGGTCTTGACGATGTTCGCGCCGCCCTCGGGCGTCGCGACCGAGTCGTGGTTGGCGACGGCCTCGCCGCCGGCGGCGGTGATCTCGTCGACCACCTTCTGCGCTGCGGAGTCGTCACCGCCGACGCCGTCGATCGAGCCGCCGAGGTCGTTGACCACGACGAACCCGCCGCGGCGGGCGATCTCGAGTGCATGCGAACGGCCCAAGCCACCACCGGCACCGGTGATGATCGCGACCTTGCCATCGAAGGAGAGAGTCATGGCGGCGAGGCTAGATCGGTGCGCCGGCAGCACTTCAATCAGCGCGGTCCTCGGGGGAGCGTCATGATGAAGTCATGGGACCGACCGCGCGAGCGTTGTACCTGCGGTTTCGGCTCGTCATCGGGATCGTCCTGTTCGTCGCGCTGGCCATGCAGTTCGTTCCCTACGGCTGGGATCACTCCAACCCGCCCGTCGTCGACCCCGTTCGTTGGCCGTCGGCCGAGGCCGAGCGTGTCGCCCGAGCCTCGTGCTACGACTGCCACAGCAACGAGACCGAGTGGCCGATCTACTCCTACGTCGCCCCGATGTCGTGGCTGGTCCGCCACGACGTCGACGAGGGGCGGTCTGCGCTCAACTTCTCGGAGTGGGACGACTTCGACTCCGAGGCCGACGACGCAGCGGAGGAGATCATCACCGGATCGATGCCGCCGGCGGAGTACGTCCGGCTGCATCCGGACGCCTCGCTGAACCAGGTCGAGAAGCGACTGCTCATCGACGCGCTCGCGGAGATCGACGAGCGCGACTGAGCCCGGCGCTGCGTCGTCGATCCGGGACGTGCCACTCGGGTCTTGACCGCGGTGGAAGACTTCCTGGGATGAATGCCACCCCGTCCTCCGATCCGCATGCCGTCACCTCCGACGAGGAGTTGGAGGAGCTCATCGGTGCTCCCGATGCACGGGTGCAGATGAAGCTGCGCACGGAGATCGACGACACGGCCCGAGAGTTCATCGAGCGCTCGCCGTTCGTCGTCGTGGCCACCTGCGATGCCGACGGGCGGCTCGACGCATCACCCAAGGGCGACCCGGCCGGATTCGTCCGCGTGATCGACGCCACGACGATCGCCATCCCGGAACGGAAAGGGAACTCGCTGGGCTTCGGCCCGCGAAACGTGTTGGCCACGGGCCGCATCGGACTGATCTTCATGGTCCCCGGACAGCGCGAGACGTATCGGGTCAACGGAGCAGCCCGCCTGACGCGGGATCCGGAACTGCTCGATCACCTGGCTGTCGATGGCAGACCTGCCCTGATGGCGACCGTCGTCACGGTGGAGGAGGCCTTCTTCCACTGCGGGAAGGCGATGATCCGATCCAAGCTGTGGGCAACGCCCGATGAGTCCGAAGCCGATCGGAATCCCATCGCCGAGCAGTTCGCCGGGCTGTTGGGTGATGGCGACCTCGTACCGGTCATCGCCGCCGACCTCGAGCAGAACTACCGCGACGATCTCTACTGAATCACCGGGTTGCGATTCCTGTCACCGGCGCGCGGATCCGCAACTCAGAATCAGATCGAGCACGACCACTCCTGAACGGCGCCAGCTCCCGGTTCTCAAGCGGCCCCGCAAGGGGACAGCCGCACCGAACGCTCGACGCCGTCGCTCCGACACTGCACGCAGGTACCACCCTCGAGCTGCCCTCGCCGATCGACGCCGGGTCAGCTTGCTGCCGAAGTCAGGGCATGGTGATGCCGAGTGCGTCGGCGGCGTGGGCGGTCCAGCGCTTGTAGTCGACCTTGCCGTTCGCGGCGCGGCCGAGTGAGTCGACGGGGACGACCTGCTTGGGGGCCTTGTAGGCAGCGAGACGGGACTTGACGTGGCCGATCAGGTCGGCGTCTCCGAGATCGGCGCCGACGTTCATCTCGACGACTGCGGTGATCGCTTGACCGAAGCGCTCGTCGGGCAGGCCGACGACGACGGCGTCGTGGACGAGGGGGTGCTCCTTGAGCGCCTCCTCGACCTCCTCGGGGAAGACCTTCTCGCCGCCGGTGTTGATGCACACCGAACCTCGGCCGAGGAGCACGAGCGTGCCGTCGGCCTCGACCCGGGCGTAGTCGCCCGGCATGGAGTAGCTGTCGCCGTCGACGCGGACGAAGGTCTCGGCCGACTTGACCGGATCCTTGTAGTAGCCGATCGGCACGTGGCCCTTGATCGCCACCTTGCCGATCTCGTCGTCGCCGGGGGAGAGGAGGCGACCGTCGTCGGTGATGACCTGGGTCTTCGGCCCGAGCGTGAACGTGGCGGTCTTCGCGGAGTCGTTGTCGCCGCCGGACACGGAACTGGCCATGCCGATGGCCTCGGACGATCCGAGTGAGTCGACGAGCAGCATCCGTGGGTTGTGGCGCAGCAGGCCGTCCTTGCTCGCCTGGCTCCACATCACGCCCGACGACAGCACGACTCGCAACGAGGAGATGTCCCAGCGTCCGGACTCGGCCTCGAGGGCAGCGAGGATCGGTCGGGCGAACGCGTCGCCGACGATGGCGGTGTTGTTGACCTGCTTGGCCTCGATCGTGTCGAGCAGTTCGACGGCATCGAACTTCGCACCCGTCAGGGTGACGACCGACCCGCCGACGGTGAGTGCCGTGAAGGCGTTGAACGCACCCGTGCCGTGCATGAGCGGACACGCCGGCAACGTGCGGATCCCCGGGCTCGCGCAGACCGTACGGACGTGGTCGAGGTCGACGTCCTCGGGGAACTGACGTTTGCGCGGCGCACCTTCGTTGAGCACGAGGAGCAGGTCGTCGTTGCACCACATCACGCCCTTCGGCATGCCCGTGGTGCCCCCGGTGTAGAGCAGGTAGAGGCTGTCGCCCGACCGACCCCACGGCGCCGAGGTCCGACGTGCGCCTGACGTCGCGGCGTCCTCGTACGGCAGCGCCCAGTCGGGTATGTCGCCGGTGCCGTCGTCGACCCACAGCCAGGCCTTGACGTCGGGGACCCGGTCGCGGAGCGACTCGATGCGTTCCGTGAACTGACCCTCGAAGACCACGACCGAGGTGTCGGCGTTGTCCCAGAGGTAGACGAGTTCGTCGTCGACGTAGCGGTAGTTCGTGTTGACCGGTGCCAGGCCGAGCTTGAACGCGGCGTACACCGACTCCAGGTACTCCGGCCGATTGGTCAGGTACTGCGCGACCGTCGTGCCCTCGGTCGCCCCGACGTCGAGCAGTGCCTGGGCGACGCCGTCGGCCCGCGCATCGAAGTCGGCCCAGGACACGACACGGTCGCCGTGGAGCAGCGCGGCCGCCTCCGGGATCGTCTCGGCGATCGTTTCCCAGGTGTCTGCGAAGTTCCAGCCGGTCATGGCCGCATCGTAGGGAAGCGCCCCGCGCTACTCCGGATCGGTACGCCCGGACGTCACTGTCTCGTCGACCTGCGCTCGGTGGAGATCGCGGATTGCCGCAGCGACATCACGCGCCGGCACCGGCGGGCAGATCCACCGACCTTGCGCACGGTCACATCCGACCGACGCGGCCAGCGCGTGCGTCGTCTCGTCCTCGATGCCCTCGATGACGGTCGTGAGCCCGAGCGCGCGAGCGAGGTCGGTCACGACCTGCACGAGCGTGGCTCCGCCACCATCGTTCGTGTCGACGAGCGAACGATCGATCTTGAGGATGTCCACCGGGAGTCGACGGATCTGGGCGATGCTCGTGTAGCCGGTGCCGAAGTCGTCGATCGCCACAGCGACGCCGGCATTCCGTAGTCGGCTCAGGTTCTCGGCCACAGTCGCGAGATCGGCGAGGAACGCGGTCTCGGTCACCTCGATGACCAGATCGGCGGGTGATCCGCCGGCCTCGGCGATGATCTCGAGCGCACGCTCGGCGAACGACCGGTCGAGCAGCGTCGTGCCCGACACGTTCACCGCGATGCGCAGATCCGGAACAGCGGCATCCTGGCGGATCGACTCCGTCATCGCCGCACACAGGCGGAGCATTCGGAGGTCGAGGCCACGGATGACCCCGCTGCGTTCCGCTGCCGGGATGAAATCGACAGGATCGACCGGGCCCAGCACCGGGTGGAGCCAGCGGATCAGCGCTTCGACCTCGTGGACCCGACCGCTCGCGGTCCCGACGATCGGTTGCAGATGGATCTCGAGTTGCTTGTCCTCGGCCAGCGCCTCGATCAGCTGCGCATGGAGTCGTGACTCGTCCTCGAGCGCAGCGTGGAAGGCCGCGGTGTAGGTGACACGTGACCCTCGGGACGACTTGGCAGCATCGGCAGCCAACATCGCGCGCTTCACGAGTTCGTCGGCGCCGTCGATGTCACCCGAGGTCGCGAGACCCATCGACACCCCGGTGTGTACCTCGCTGTCGTCGAGTTGGTACGGGACCTGGAGCGCTCGATGGAGCGTGTCGGCGAAGATCTCGGCGTCGGCGTCAGTCGCGAGATTGGGAACCGCGGCCAGGAACTCGTCGCCCCCGAACCGTGCGACGACCCCGTCGGGCCCGACGACCCGGCGCGCCCGAGCGGCCGCGCCGCGTAGGAGCAGATCGCCAACGGGGTGCCCGTAGCCGTCGTTCACCTTCTTGAATCGGTCGAGATCGAAGAACGCGACGGCGATCGTGCCCCGGTCTGTGCGGAGGAGTCGCTCGACCTCGGCCATGGCCGTGGGGCGGTTCGCTTCGCCGGTCAGACCGTCGACTCGGGCGCGCGCGGCGAGTTCTGCGGTGAGTCGGTGTTGCTCTCGGTTGATGCGCAGCGTCCACATGAAGGAGACCACGACAGCCGCCATGGACGACAAGATCGCTGCGAGCGCGAGGAGGAGGTTCGCCCTTGCGTTCGCCTGCTCGGACGTGCGCCGCCGCCCGGCGGCATCGGCGACGACAGCAACAGCGTCATCGTGGGCCGACTCGAGCAGACGCTGGCGCGCCAGGCCGTCGCCGACCGCCCGAACGATCTCCTCGTCGACGAAGGCGTCCGCGGCCAGCGTGCCGTCGTCGAGGAGAAGTGTCGTGTCGACGGCCCGGTCCATCCGCCCTCCAGCGTCGCCGACGGGGGCGGCGAGACCCTGGTACTCGCTGGACCAGCGGCCACGGAGCTCGGTGAGGTCGGCGTTGCGGGCATTGGCGCCGAGATCGGTCGACGTCCAGACCGCGATCGCCCCCGTGACGAACTCGATGTGCGCGGTGGTCGCCTCTGCAAGATGGTTCGCTCGGTCGAGTGAGAGCACCGTGGTGTCATCGCCGAGCGCGACGACTTCGGCCGTCACCGCAGCGTGCTGCAACTGCGCGGCGCGGTCGGCCAGGTCCTGCACCTGGTCGAATCGCGTCGACACCGTCCGGTCCCTCGCTCCGGAGTCGACCGCGTCGCGCGCCCGCTCGAGCGCGATCTGCAGTTGGTCGTCGAGCCAGCGCGTCGCCTCGATCGCCTCGTCGGTCCGCTCACGTGGGTCTCCGGCAAGTGTCTGTATGGCCTGGAGTACGGAATCCGTGTCCTCCCCACCGGACCCGAGCCACTGGTTCAACTGCGCATCGAGTCGTTCGTGCTCGAGGGCGACCTCGAGCGCCTGCACCGCTGCCAGCCGCGTGAGCGCGGCCTCGACGTGCTCTGCGCTGTCGGCCTTGCGCGTCGACTCGCCGGCCGAAGAGAGCGTCGATGCAAGGAGCAGCCCCAGGGGCACCACGACGACGCCGACGATGCGGAGCGCAGTCCCGCGGCGCCGGCCGCTCCAGTGCAGGTGGGCGAGTCGTTTCTCGCTCACGACGCCGCGAACGCCGTCGTCAGGTCGTCGACCAGCGCTTCGATCGCGCTTTCGAGGTCCAGGTCTGGATCCGATCGCAGTCGCTCACCGAAGTCGTCCAGGAGTTCTTGGGAACGCGGCATGCCGGGGAGCAACGCTTCGTGGCTGGGGATGTCCGGTCGGGTCAGGCTCTCCTCGACCACCGACCAGGACTCGACGGAGGGGAACCGGTTGGCGAGGTCCTCGAGGAACTCGTCGCGCTGATCCAATCTGGCCGGGAACGACGAGTAGGCCCGCAGCAGGTCCGCCGACCCCGCACCCTGCAGGAAACGGAGGACTTCGATCGCCGCTTCCGGATGGGGGGTCGTGGCGAGGACACGGAAGGTGTCTGCATGGATCTTCGCCGTCGCCGTCCCCTCGTGGCTGGGGACGACGGCGAGGTCCCAGAAGTCGAGCGGTCGGTCTTCGTCGTCGACGATGCTGCTCGCATACCAGAGGTGGGTGAACGCCATCGCCACGTGTCCGGTCGCGAAGGCGTTGCGATCATCGAGGAACGTGCTGTTCGCCTCGTCAGCGTCCGGGCTGATTCCGCTCGTGAACATGGCGTCTCGGTACCAACGCCATTCGTCTCGCCAGGCGTCGGGTATCTGGGCGCTGCCGTCGTCGGCCACCAGCGATCCGGCACCGAAGAACGAACCATGCGCCCGGACGTCCTCGATCCATTGATGGTGGAAGCCGAACTGGACGACTCGCTCGGGGTCGAATCCCGGCTCGTCGGCATGTCGGCCCTGCGCGTCCAGTGTCAGGCGCGTCGCCACCCTGGTGAGCGCCTCGATGTCCCAGGGGAGACCCTCGTAGGTCTCGCCGAAGTACGCCGGGGGATAGGCGATACCGGCACGGTCGAAGAGCTCGCGGTTGTAGAAGATTGCCGACGGGAACACGCCGAACGGCAACGCCGTCACCTTGGTGCCCTCGCGCCAGATCTCGAGCTGTACGGGGTCGTACTGGTCGACCTCGAGTTCGGCGAGGAACGGGCGGAGATCGAGGAACTCCCCGGCGAACCGGTTGGCGCCCTGGATGCCGACAGGACCGACGACGTCGGGCGGATCGCCCGCGTCGATCCGCTCCCGCAGCACGGTGTGCGCGTCGTCGGGATCGACGAACGTGATGGTGAGCTCCACGTTCTCGTGCGCAGCGTTGAAGTCGTCCACGACTGCTTCTTGCGCGGCGAACTGTTCCGGTTGTGCGCCGGTGCCGAGGCCGACGAACCACTCGACCTCGACCGCGTTGGATTCTGTCGTCGACGCGTTGTCGGCCTGGGTTCCGCCCGCGCACCCAGCGGCCACGATCACTGCGACCACTGCGACCACTGCGACCAGTGCGTGTCGCTTGGACGTCAAGAGTGGTCCGAAGCGCACGCAGAGTGGTTCGTCAGGGCGCGGACATTCTCCTACCCCCCGGCGTCACGCCACGTTTCGAGGCGGGCTACGAAGCGAGGTCGGCGAGGATGCCGGCGTTGGCCGGGTGCCGCAGCTTCGACATGGCGCGCGCCTCGATCTGGCGGATGCGCTCGCGGGTCAGGTCGAAGTGACGGCCGACCTCGTCGAGGGTGCGGGGCTCGTGGCCGTCGAGGCCGTAGCGCAGGATCAGGATGCGCTGTTCGCGGTCGTCGAGGCCCTTGAGACCGGCGAGCACGTCGCCACGGGTGGCTTCGGTGACCGCATCGCCCTCGGGATCGTCCTCGGCGACGGCGGCGAGGTCGCCGAGCGTCATGTCGCCGTCATCGGACAGGCCGTCGTCGAGCGACTTGGCGATGCGGGCCGATGCGAGGATCTCCTCGATCTTGGCCGGCGGGTGGCCGACCTCGACGCTGAGTTCCTCGAGGGTCGGCGGGCGGCCGAGCTTCGACTCGAGCATGCCGCGGGCCTTGTCGATCTGCTTGAGCAGGTCGTGGGCGTGCACTGGCAGGCGGATCGTGCGGGCCGTGTTGGCCACACCACGGGTGATCGCCTGGCGGATCCACCACGTTGCGTAGGTGGAGAACTTGAAGCCCTTGCGGTGGTCGAACTTCTCGACCGCATGGATCAGGCCGAGGTTGCCCTCCTGGATGAGATCCAGCAGCGGCAGTTCGGTGCGGTGGTACTTCTTCGCGATGGAGACGACGAGGCGGAGGTTCGCGTTGACGAACTGCTCGGTGGCTCGATCGCCGGCGCGGACCTGGCGGCGCATCTTGGCCTTCTCGGCCGGCGTCACGTCCTCTTCGGCGGCAAGGCGCTCGCGGGCGTCGACACCTGCCTGGACCAAGGCGCCGAGACGGGCCTCGTCTTCCTTGGTCAGGAGCGCATGGCGCCCGATGTCGTTCAGGTACAACCGGACGATGTCTTCGTCGGATTCACCCGAACGTGTGGCGCGTGCTGCGGGGCTCACGGGTACGACGACCTCCAGGACGGGGAGATTGGGAGAGTTCTACGGGGCACGTCGGGGAAACGTGGCATGGCCAGGAAAACCACCCGGCTTCCGATGCTACCTGGGAATTCCCGGTTCGACGGAAGAAATCCTGCCTGCGGGTGGTTTCGCGCAGAATTTCTCGTGGGAGTCGATCCGGGATCCCGGTTCGGGTGCTCGCGCAGCCTACGGTCCCGGCCGTGGATTTCGACTTTCCTGGTGATGACGATCCCCGTAGGCAAGCGGTCCGGGCCTGGATCGCCGAGCATCCGGATCCGACCGGTCGCGAGCTGGCCGAGGCGGGCTACGTGGCTCCCCACTGGCCGGCACCGTGGGGCCTCGACGCCGATCCGATCCATCAGATCCTGATCGACGAGGAGCTGAAGGCGGCGGGAATCAAGCGTCCGACCAACACCATCGGGATCGGCTGGGCCGGTCCGACCATCGTCCATGCCGGGACCCAGGAGCAGAAGGAGCGGTACCTGTTCCCGCTGCTCTCCGGCGAGGAGATCTGGTGCCAACTCTTCTCCGAGCCCGGCGCCGGCTCCGACCTGGCCAACCTCTCGACCCGGGCGGTCCGCGACGGCGACGAATGGGTCATCACCGGGCAGAAGGTCTGGACGTCGGGAGCGCGTGAGTCGGCGTTCGGGATCCTGATCGCCCGCACCGACACCGATGTCGCCAAGCACGCCGGCGTCACCTACTTCCTGTGCCCCATGGACACGCCGGGCATCACCATCAACCCGCTGCGCGAGATGACCGGCGTCGCCCTGTTCAACGAGGTGTTCCTCGACGAGGTCCGCATCCCGGACAGCTTGCGCGTCGGTGACGTCAACCAGGGGTGGGGCCTCGCCAAGGTCACGCTCGGCAACGAACGCGTGTCCTTGTCCTCCGGAGGCCTCCTGTGGGGGCTCGGGCCCACGTCGTGGGACTTCTTCGACGAGGTGATCGCCGCCGGGGGCACCGATGACCCCGTGCTGCGCGACCGGATCGCGTCGCTGTACATCGAGGCCAAGATCCTCGACCTGATCCGTCTGCGGACGGTTTCGGCCAAGGTCCGTGGCGAACAGCCCGGTCCGGAAGCCTCGATCCGCAAGGTCATGGCCGACGAACACGGCCAGGCGATCATGGAATTGGCCAAGGACCTCGCCGGGACGCACGGGATGCTCGAACACGTCGGCCCGTTCCAGCGGCCGGATCTGCGGGGATGGCACTTCGGCTACCTGTTCGCTCGCGCCCTCACCATCGGTGGCGGCACGGGAGAGGTCCAGCGGAACATCCTGGCCGAGCGGGTGCTGGGGTTGCCCCACGACGTCGATGTCGAGGCCGGCAAGACCTGGTCGGAGGCCCGCCGGGGTTGACCGCGGAGTTACGGACCGGCAGCAACGGCGTGCCAACATTGCCCCCATGGTGACCGCCCCAGCGCTGCTGTCTCGCGACGACATCTCCGACGCCGACATCGCTCGGGAGATCGGCAACGACGCCGACCTCGCCCGCAAGGCGAAGGTCGCGGCGTTCGTCGACCTCCCCGGTGTGCCCGAGGGGACGACGGGCAAGATCGCCCTCGTCGACGGCTGGGACAAGTGGATCCGCTACACGGTCCTCTTCGACAACGGCGTCGACATCGGCTCGGTCAACCGGGCGCTGCTCGTGCCGGCCAAGAAGTACGCCGAGTTCGATGCCCTCCGCACCCAGGCGATCGAGTCGGGAGCGTTCGACAAGAGCTCCGCCGACGAGTCGGGCGACGGCGACGGCGACGCCGACGCCGGCGCCGGCGCCGCCGCGGCCGGTGGCGACTCACCCGTCGTCAACGGTGTGACGATCCCGGCCTACCTGATCGAGCGGTCGAAGTCCGCCCGCGAGCGTCTGGGCGCCTGAAACCCCGATTCTCGACGCCGTAGGCGTCGGGGGCCGACGCTCACGACGTCGAGAACGGCTTCAGAGGGCCTTCGTGGCCCGAGCGAGCGCCGCTTCGGCTTCGTCGACGAAGCGTTCGACCAACACGCCGGCGGGGACGAGTTCGTCGATCCCGCCCGCACCCTGGCCGACCGGCCAGAACTCCTTGTCGGGGTCGAGGTCGGCCGGTGCTCCCTCGGCGCCCAGGTGGTTGGCGCCGTCGTTCATCGACTTCACGAACTGCATCGGGAACGGTTCGGGCTTCGCCCCGGACGCCTCGAACGCCTCGGTGTACGAGTTGCGGGCCACGCGGCAGGTCTTGCCCGTGTACACGCGGGTGATGGTGGTCTCGTCCTCGGCCATGGCGACGATCCGCTCCTTGTAGCCGTCGGTCGTGTGCGCCTCGGGCGTGGCGATGAACCGGGTGCCGACCCAGATGCCGTCGGCGCCCATGGTGAGGGCGGACGCCAGGCCGCGACCGTCGAAGATGCCGCCGGCAGCGACGACGGGGACACGATCGCCCACGGCATCGACGATCAGCGGGAGCAGGGTGTTCGACGCCACGGTGCCGGTGTGGCCGCCCGCCTCGGTGCCCTGGGCGACGACGAGATCGCAGCCCGCCTCGACAGCGGCGACGGCGTGGCGGACCTTGCCGCACATCGACATCACCAACACGCCGGAGGCGTGGCACAGTTCGATGACCTCGCGGGGGACGCCGAGGCCGGCCACGTACATGGTCGCTCCGGCGGCGATGATGCGCTCGACCTTGGCGGTCTGGTCGCCGGCGGCGGTGAGCAGATCGACGCCGTAGGGCTTGTCGGTGGCCGCTCGGACCGCCGCCATCTCGGCGTCGAGTTCGTCGTCCGACATGGTCGAGGCGCCGAGGCAACCGAAGCCGCCGGCCTCGGAGACCGCGGCGGCGAGTGCGTGGTACGAGACCCCGCCCATGCCGGCGAGCATCACCGGGTGGTCGATCTCGAGGACGTCGGTCAGTCGTGTGCGCATCGCGGCATGGTGGTCGCTCGTCGGCGACGCCGCAAGACCGAGGCGCGATCCGTGTCAGGACGCGAGAGGGCCCGGTGCACACAGGGGGAGTGGGTGCACCGGGCCACCGAAGGAGATCGCACCGCCGAATGCGTCTCTCGGTACCTCTGGCAAGGTAACGAGGCCCTGTTTCGTCGACGTGTCGCCGAGGTGAAGGCTCGATGGCCCTCAGCCGACTTCGCGGTAGGCCCCCGGGCCGGTGAACACGCCGCGATGCCAGCGTCCTGGTGTGACCGCGACGGCTCGCGGGTAGTCCTCGAACAGCCAGCGGGCGAAGTTCCGGCGGGTCCACGGCGTCAGCCCGGCGACGCGGATCGCGATCCTGGCGCCCTTGCGGTGCTGGATCGCCCGGACCAGGAGCGACGACATCCGGTGGTCGGCGACGAGGTGGTGATCGACGGCCTGTTCGTAGTGATCGGTCGCCACCCGTGCACCATGGGGACCGGTGGTCTCGATGGCCTCGGCGGCGAGCATGCCGGTCAGGAGTGCCTGGCCGATGCCCTCCCCGGTCATCACATCGGTGACGGCGGCGGCGTCGCCGACGAAGAAGGTGCGCCGGCCGGTACGTGGCATCGAGTCCACCCGCGCCGGGATCGGCCAGGCGGTGTGACGTGCTTCGGCCACGGCGCCGTCACCGAGGAAGTCGCGGATCGCCGGCCGCTCGAGCAGGCGGTCCCACAACGGTCCCATCTCTCCGACGGCGACCTTGCCGCCCCGCTGGATCCCGTAGCCGAAGTTGGCGACTCCCGGTCCGGCCGGGAACGACCAGGCATAGCCGGGGAGGAGATCGGCCTCGAACCACACGCGCAGTTCTCGTTGCGCCTCGGGTGACACGTTGCGGAAGTAGGCGCGGAACGTGTGCCACTCGCCTCGATAGCCGGGGACGGCGAGCCCCAGCGCCTTTCGCATCGGCGACCACATGCCGTCGGCGGCGACGACGTAGCGCGCCTGCACGCGACCGAGACCGTCGACGTCGAGGGTCACCCGGTCGTCGCTCTCGACGGCGCCTCGGACGGCATGGCCTTCGAGCACCTCGGCGCCGGCGTCGCGGGCGAGGTCGACCAGCGCAGCGTCGTACTCCATCCGGCGGGCCACGGCAGCATGGATCCCCGGGCCCTCGGGGAGCGGGAACCGGATGGCGTGGCCGCTCGGACCGCTGACGGTCGCGCCGGCGATCGGCGTCCACGAGGGGATGGTCGACGGATCGAGTCCGAGGCGCTCCGACAGTCGGAGCGCGAGCGCGGTGATGCCGTCGCCACAACACTTGTCGCGGGGGAACGTGGCCTTGTCGATGACCAGCACCTCACGGCCGGCACGTGCCAGCGAGATCGCCGCAGCCGCGCCGGCAGGACCTGCGCCGACGACGACGACGTCGGCGGTACGCGCGACGGTCACGCCAGCTCGAGGAGCGCGTCGAACGACGCCTGCATGCAGTCGCGGAGCACCTCGGGGTCGGGGACCGCCGCGAGGTCGCAGTTGATGCCGAGGTGCACGTCGTCCCGGTTGGACAGCAGTGTGACGTTGACGGCGGCACCGGCGAGTGGTCCGAACGGGACCATCATCTCGATCTCGGCGCCACCCATGAAGACCGGGATCGGGGCGCCGGGCACGTTGGACGTCGTGAAGTCGACGCCCTTGAGCATCGATCCGAACAACGACGTGGTGATCGTGGTGGGCAGCCGGTTGAGCAGCCCGGACATCGGTTCGAGCAGTGCCAGCGCCGGCTCGCCCCGTTGGCCGGCCACGAGCTCGCGGACCGCCGCCATCGCCTCGAGCGGATCCTCGATCGAGACCGGAACGGCGAAGCGAGCAGGCGCGAACTGGTTGCCGGCCACGTTCTCGGTCTCGTCGGTCCGCACGTTGATCGGCATGTTCATCCGCAACGCCTCGACCGGAGCGTCGTGGATCTCGTGGTATCGGCGCAGACCACCGGCGACGCCCGCCACGAACGCGTCGTTGAGTCGGCCGTCGGCCTTCTTGGCGGCCGCCTTCATGTCGGCGAGCGGGAAGGTCAAGGTGTCGAAGTGCACGGAGAGCGACCGCTCGGTCATGACCGGGCTCAGCGGCTCGGTCGCCGGGGCCATCATCCGGGCCATCGACGCAGCCGTCTCGCCGACGCCCCGCACGAGTGCGAACGGATCGGCCAGGGCGCCCACAGCGGCGCCGGTCACCGTGCTCCGAGCACGCCGTGCGATGCCGAGGTTGCGGCGTGCGATGTGACCGACCGCGTCGGCGGTGCGTTCCGCCGGGGAGAGCACCTTGCCCTCGGGCAACGGCGGCATCGGTTCTTCGTCGCCTGCTGGGTCGCGCTCGAGGTCGAGCAGGAGCATCGCGATGGCGATGCCGCCCACGCCGTCGGTGATCGCGTGGTGCAGTTTCTGGATCATCGCGGCCTTGCCGTCGGCGAGGCCCTCGACGATCATGAACTCCCACAGCGGACGAGCGCGGTCGAAGCCCTGCATGGCGATCGGCTCGGCGATGTCGAGCACGTCGCGCAGCGTCCCTTCGCCGCCGGCGTTCGTCCACCGGACGTGGTAGCGGAGGTCGAAGTTCGGATCGATCTCCCAGCGCGGGGGAGCGAGCGAGAACAGGTTCCCGACGACCCGCTGGCGCAGACGGGGCACCAGCCGCGTGCCTCGTTCGAGCTTGTCGAGGAGTCGCGCGCGGTCGGGCGCCCGATCGAGGACGGTGAGCGCGGTGATCGTCGATCGGAGGATCGGGTCCTTCTCGATGTGCCACATGAGCGCATCGCTGTCGCTCATGCGGGACTCGAACTCCAGGTCGCTCATGTCAATGTCCCTCTGGTCCGGCGAACCGGATCGGTCAGCAGTTGACGCCCTCGGATGGGCGATATCGGGCGCTGACCGTATCGCTGTCGGTGCGCCCGTCGGGATACGTGCGGGTCCGGGGCGTGGTCCAACGCGTGCAGTTGCCCGAAGGCGCCGACGTCGGCTCGCCGACCGTGACGTCGATGTGGCGTGTGCTGTAGAGGCGCACGGTCAGCGACGTGTCGGTGTACTCCGGCCAGATCATGACGCCGTACTCGGTGTTGTTGACGATCTCGAGGTCGGGATGCTCCCAGGAGATCGTCGCCTCGTGCCCACGCGGGTAGCGGCTGATGTAGAGCGAGTGCGACTGGTACTCGCCGAAGTCGAGTCCGGCGAAGAGTGCGGCGTTGAACAGTGTGGTGGCGAACTGGCTCACGCCGCCGCCGACATCGGCGGTCACCACACCGTCGTAGATGACGCCCGCTTCGACGAAGCCCTTCTCACGCGTTCGCTGGCCGACGAATCCGTTGACCGAGAAGGTCTCGCCCGGCTCGATGATCGCGCCGCGGACGATGTCGGCGATGCGGTGGATGTTGGTGACCCGGCCTTCGCAGCAGCCGTGGTTGGTGGTGGGGCCGAACTCGCTCGGACTCCCGACCTCCTCGACGATGCCGAGCGCCTCGGCTTCCTCGGTCGACCGATCGGGTTCGGTCCGGGTGAGCTCGATGGTCACCGCCGACTCGCCGGCGAGGAGCGCGGTGTTGACCGCCTCGACGTTGCCGAGGTCGCAGCACGACAGCCCGGTGACCGACGGGCTGATGACGGGACGCCCGCCGTCGAGCGTGAACGTGGCGTCGACGGCGTCGACCTCGAGCTCGTCGAACTCGGTCGCCAGGACGGGGAGGAGCTTCTCGGGGTCGAGGCGTATGGCGATGGTGTCTTCCAGCTCCTGGACCTCGGCGAGTTGCCGGAGCTCGCGCGGCACCAGTTGGAACGTCACGCCTTCGGCAGTGATCGACATCGTCGTACTGGTCAGCTCGTTGGCCTCGTCGGCGGCGTCGCGTGCCACCTGGTCGTCGAGACGCGGCGACAGATCGCTCTGGCGGACCTTGACCGAGACGGCCTCGTCGATCGGGGTGTCCTCGGCTGCTGCGCCGAGCGCGATCGCGAGGGTGTCGGGATCGATGCCCGACCCGGGCTTGCCCGGGACGACGGTGAACGCGTCGCCGTTGATCGACTCGATCGTCGGTTCGACCGGTGACGCGAGGGCATCGCCCTCGAGTTGCCGGAGGGTGACGCGAGCCTGCTCGGGATCGACGACGTAGTCGACGGCGACCTCGTGCGGCCGGAAGAAGCTGGCCAGCCATCCGAGCGGCCGGATCGGCAGGATGGCGGTGCGTCCCTCGTCGAGCGCGGCCTGGGCGGTCGCCTCGACGTCGACCGACAGCCCGATGGCCTCGGCCGTGGTCTCGTAGGTGTCGTCGGGGGTCTCGATCTTCACGACACGGTCGCGCGCGGCGTCGTCGAGCGACTCGATCTGTTCGAGCAGTTCGTCGGACGCCAGCCCACCGATGTCGATGCCCTCGACCTCGACGTTGCGCAGGACTTCGCCGCCCGCCGCTCCGGTGTCGATCGCCCAGGCGGCAACCACCGTGAGGAGCAGGACGACGGGCGCGAGCACGCCTGCCCAGAAGATTCGACGACGGGGAGCCATGGGACGAACAACCCTGACACGCGGCACCCATCGTCCTGTAGTCATCGCGTGTGACGATCCTGCGTCAGCCCGTCATACCCTCGCGGCCAGGCCGTTGCTCTATGGTCACGGCCGTTTCCAAACCGTGAAGCCAAATCGTGAAATGTGAAGGGGACCTCGATGAGTGGGATCAATGACGGCCGTGTGGCCATCGTCACCGGAGCCGGCCGTGGGATCGGTCGTGAGCACTCGCTGATGCTCGCCGAACAGGGCGCCAAGGTGGTCGTCAACGACCTGGGCGGATCGATGGACGGCGACGGCTCCGACGCCGGTCCCGCGCAGCAGGTGGTCGACGAGATCAAGGCCATGGGTGGCGAAGCGGTCGCCAACACCGACGACATCTCGTCGTGGGACGGCGCCAAGTCGCTCGTCGACCAGGCCATCTCGGAGTTCGGCAAGCTCGACATCCTGATCAACAACGCGGGCATCCTCCGCGACCGGATGCTCACCAACATGACCGAGGCCGAGTGGGACGCGGTCATCCAGGTCCACCTCAAGGGCACGTTCGCTCCCAGCCGCCACGCCGCCGCCTACTGGCGCGAGCAGTCGAAGGCCGGCAACGAGGTCGACGGCCGCATCATCAACACGTCGTCCCCGTCGGGGATCTACGGCAACGTCGGCCAGACCAACTACGGCGCCGCCAAGGCCGGCATCGCCAGCTTCACGATCATCGCGGCCAAGGAACTCGGTCGCTACGGCGTCACCGTCAACGCGATCGCGCCGGCGGCCCTCACCCGCATGACCGAGGGTCTCGGCATGGGTCAGCTCCCCGAAGAGGACAAGGAGCGGATGTCGCCGCGCTACATCGCTCCGATCGTGGTCTGGCTCGCCAGCCCCGAGTCCAAGGACGTCACCGGTCGGGTGTTCGACGTCTCCGGGCGTGCGCTGTCGGTGTCCGAGAGCTGGCACCGCGGACCGACCATCGACATGCCGGGCGACGACCCCGCCGCCCTCGGCGCCGACGTCCTGCGCATCGTGGGCGAGGCCCGCCCCAACGCCAACATGATGGGCTTCGACGAAGCCTGAGTCCGGAACGCAGAGACTGAGGAGACACGATGCCAATCAATCCAGAAGCCGTCGGCGCGACCAGCGAACCGACTCGGAGCTCGTGGACGTCGAAGGACGCGCTGCTCTACGCCGTGGGCGTGGGCGCCGGCCAGTCGCCGCTCGACGAACTGCAGTACACGACCGAGAACTCGGCCGACATCGACCAGAAGGTGCTGCCGACCATGTCGGTGGTGCTGGGCTTCGGTGGCGGCTTCGACAAGATCGGTGACTTCAACCCGGCGATGCTCGTCCACGGCGAGCAGTCGATCGAGTTGCACCGCGAGATCCCGGTCGAAGGCGAGATCGAGACCGTCGGCGAGATCACCGGCATCTACGACAAGGGCAAGGGCGCCGTCGTGGTGTCCGAGTCGCGCTCGACCCTGGTGAGCGACGGCCAGCCGCTGTTCACCAAGACCATGTCCGCGTTCATCCGCGGCGAGGGTGGATGGGGCGGCGACTCCGGCCCGGCGCTCGAGTGGGAGCAGCCCGATCGTGACCCCGACGAGTCGGTCACCTACACGACCCGGCCCGAACAGGCGCTGATCTACCGGCTCTCCGGCGACCGCAACCCGTTGCACGCCGACCCGACGTTCGCCGCCATGGGTGGCTTCGACCGGCCGATCCTCCACGGACTGTGCACCTACGGCTTCACCGGCCGTGGGCTGCTGCACGCGCTCTGCGGTGGCGACTCGTCGAAGTTCCAGGCGATGTACGGCCGCTTCTCGTCACCGGTGTTCCCGGGCGAGGACCTCACGGTCAACATCTGGCGCACCGGCGATGGTTCTGCCGTGTACCAGACCCAGGGCGGCGACGGCCGCGTGGTGCTCGACAAGGGCACGTGTAGCTACACCGCGTAATACATGCGGAGGTACTGATCGAGGGACTCCTCGATCGCTGCGAACTGCCGTTCGTGGCGGTCGGGGAGGATCCCGATCTTCTGCACGGTGGTGGCGACCCACTCCGTCGTGATCGCGTCGATTGCGCCGACGGCCACCGTCACCCGCGTGTTGCGGGTCTCGAGTGTGAGACGTCCACGCTCCGCGTCGACCGCGGTGAGCGTGAACCCCGCAGTGGGCAGCGTCTTGACCATCGCGTCGAACACGACCGGCCATGGCTGGTCGACGACGTGGATCTCGGATCGGGCTCCCACATCGGCACGCTAGGTCAGGCGAGCGCTCGGGCGACGTCGCCGGCGAGCTCGATGGATCGCACCGCCTCGTCCTGGGGGATGCCGACCATCGTCCGGATGATGACGTCGGTGAAGCCCAGTCCGGCGAAGACCGCCAACTGCTCCGTGACGGCGTCGACGTCTCCGTAGGCCACGCTGCCCCGGGGCTGCCCGCCGCGGTAGCCGGCGTCGATCATCCGGTCGCCGACGGAGCGGGCGTGATCGCCGTCGTCGGAGACGAACACGTCCTTGCGGATCGCCATCGTTCCCGGCGGTCGGCCGTGGCGCTCGCATGCGGCGAGGTAACCGGACATCTGACGCGCTGCGATGGACGCGTCGATCCCGGCGTCGGCGTACCAGCCCGTCCCGAGCCGAGCAGCCCGGTCGAGGGCCGCGTCGGAATGCGCACCGATCCACCATTCGACGTCGCCGGGTGGTGTGGGCGCGATCTCGCGCGCCACCGACCCGCTCGCCAGCGAGGAGTGCCTGAACGGTCACGATGCCGTCCTCGAGTGCTCGTCCCCGATGAGCGACGTCGAGGCCCATCGCGTCGAGTTGGTCGCGTCCACCGAGGCCGGTCTGCACGATGAAGGTTCCCTCGGCGAGCGCCGCCAGCGTTCCGATCTGCTCGGCCATGAGCACGGGGTTCCACGCCGGGACCAGGAACAGGCATCCGACGGGTCGGTCGTCCCACTCGGCCAGCATCCGGCCCATCATCGGCACGTTCTGCACGTAGGGCATGGGTCCGGTTCGAGTGGTGATCGCCGATCGTGAGGCTCGAGAGTCCCGCAGCGCCCGCGGCGCGTGCCCGTTCCAACACCCACTGGACCGACTCGCGGCTCGATGCTCCGGGTTGTGCGCTGGCGAGGGAGATGCCGACCTTCATGGCCTGATCATCGCGCGACGTCAGAACAGACGGAGTTCGGACGACTCGATGCCCTGGAGCTCGTCGTAGCTGACCTCGACCCAGCCGATGCCCCGCTCGTCGGCCAGAGTCTTCGCCTGCGGCTTGATCTGCTCGGCGACGAACATCCCGCGCACCGGAGCGAGGCGCGGGTCCTTGTTCATGAACTCGAGGTACCGGGTCAGCTGCTCGACCCCGTCGATCTCGCCGCGCCGCTTGATCTCGACCGCGACGGCGACACCGTCGGCGTCGCGGCAGAGCAGGTCGACGGGCCCGATCTCGGTCGGGTACTCACGACGGACCAGCGAGAAGCCGGCGCCGATCACCTCGGTCCGTTCGGCGAGCAGCTCCTGGAGATCGGCCTCGACGCCGGCCTTGACCAGCCCGGGCTCGACGCCCAATGACGTCGCGGTGTCGCTGTGGATCTCCTCGAGGGTGATCTCGAGCTCCTCGCCCTTCTTGCCCTGGACCAGCCAGGTGCCCGTCCCGTCGTCGCCGGCCGACTCGGTGATCGTGCATGGCGGGTTCATCCAGTTGAGCGGCTTGAAGGCACGGTCGTCGGAGTGGATCGAGATCGACCCGTCGGCCTTGACCATGATCAAGCGGTTGGCCGTCGGCAGATGGGCCGACAGCTTTCCCCGGTAGTCGACGGAACAACGGGCGATCACGAGGCGCACGCCGCCAGATCGTAGGACGCACCCACCAACTCGACGTCATGGGCGTCGGCCCCCGACGACTACGACGTCGAGAACAGGGTGGTCTCGGTGGCGAGGTGGGTCATGGGGCGGTCGTGCGGTTCGCGGGGGAGTTCGTCGACGATCCGTGCGGTGCAGGTGATGCCGATGACTGGGACTCCCGGCTGGAGGGTCGGCAGCAGTCGGTCGTAGTGACCTCCGCCTCGGCCGAGGCGATATCCGTTGCGATCGAAGACTCGGGCGGGGACCAGCACGGCAGCGATCTCGTGGGGGGCGAGTGGGCTCCCGTCGGCGTCGAGCAGCAGTCGTCCGTCGGCGTCGAGACGGGCGATCGCGTCGACGTCGACGCCGAGCGGGACCTCGTCGGGGAGCGACTCGTACCCGAGAACGAGCCCATCGACGTCGCGGAGCAGTTCGACGACCTGTGCTTCGACTGCCGCAGCGACGTCGGCAGGCACCGGATCGAGGGTTCTGGCCCACGCCCGCCACTCGGCCTTCGTGGCCGTCGATGCCGGCGCCGTCACGTCATCTTGCGGCCCTCGAGCCGCTTCCGGATCGTCTCTCGTCGTTCCTGGAGGTCGCGGTAGGTCAGGCGGTCGACGTCGTCGCCGAGTCCGAACCCGGCCTTCACGCCATCCATGTCGAGCTTCCAGGCGTCGTCGCCGAGCCCGAGTTGCGAGGCGATCATCTCGCCGTGCTGGGTCGCGAAGTACATCGTGATGTCGGCGATCTCGGAGAGGATGTCGAGATCGGGGGCGAGGGTCGCGATGGCGCCGTCGACGAACATCAGGTTCTTCACGAAGAGCATGAGCTCCTTGGGCATGCGGGCGCCGTACCCCAGGAGCGCCTTGACCGTCCGCTGGATCTCCTCGACCAGCGCGTCGGCGTCGACCTGGGTGGGGTCGAACACCTCGCCGGTGTCGAGGCCGAGGTCCCGGACCACGGCGTCGAGGTCGGTGTCCATGGGCAGGGCACCCAGGTCGCGGAACGCTGCGAGCTGGCCCTTCGGGTCGTTCGAGGTGCCCGACATGAGCACGCGCAACAGGGCCGTCCGCTTGAAGTCGTCCAGCCGACCGGTGATGCCGAAGTCGAGCAGCGCGGTGCGGCCGTCGGCCATGACGAACAGGTTCCCGCCGTGGAGGTCGCCGTGGAAGATGCCGTGGATGAACGCGCCCTCCATGAAGCCGATCATCCCGGTGCGCACGACCTTCTCGGTGTCGACGCCAGCGTCCTTCATGCCGGCCACGTCGTCGAACTTGAACCCGTCCAGACGCTCCATGACCAGCACGCGACGGGTGACGAGGTCGGGGTGGGGGCGAGGGATGACGTAGTCCCGCTGACCGAGGTCGGCGAACGACTTGGCCACGTCGAGCATGTTCTCGGCCTCGAGGCGGAAGTCGAGTTCCTCGGCGATGGTCTCGGCGAAGAGTTCGACCAGCGCCGGCGGGTTCGCGAGCGCCGAGATCGGGATGCGGCCGACGAGCTTGGGTGCGATCCAGGCCATGACCCGCAGGTCCTGGCGGACCAGGGTCGCGACGGTCGGGCGTTGGACCTTGACGACGACGTCCTCGCCGGTGAGCAGCGTCGCCCGATGGACCTGGGCGATCGAGGCGGCGGCGAGCGGGGTCTGCTCGAACGTCGAGAAGATCTCGGGGATCGGTCGCCCGAGCTCCGACTCGACCACCTGCCGCACGGCGTCCCACGGTTCGGCGGGCACCTGGTCGCGGCACTTCTTGGTCTCGGCCACGAGTTCCTCGGGGAAGAGCCCTTCGCCACCCGAGATGATCTGGGCCAGCTTGATGTAGGTCGGACCGAGCTTCTCGGCCGCGACACGGAGTCGCTTCGAGACGTCGGCCCGGGATGCGGCGCCACCCTTGCGGCGGGCACTGATCGCCCATCGGCCCATCGCCCAACCCAGATGCCGCGTGACGGTCGTGACCCGCCGCGCCGGAGGGAGGAACGTGGAGCGTGTCAGCCGGGGGAGGTCGGAACGGACGACCTCGCGTGCGACGGCGAGCGGTGGCAGCCACGAGATGTGGTCGCGATCGATCGTCCACGGCGGGTTGTCGCTGAAGGCGCCGACCTCGTGGTCAGCAGGACGGTCCGCTTCGGTGGGGGTCGACGCCATCGGACCATTGTCGCAGGGGATCGACCCGATCAGAACTCGGGTGGGCGGTGCTCGGACAGGGCACGAGAGCCCTCGGCGAAGTCGGGGCCCGTCGCCATCTCGGCGAGGAGGTCGATCGACTCGCGGACCGAGCGCGCTGGATCGGAGTGCAGGAGATCGCCCCACAGTTGCCGCTTGGTCACCGCGGTCGACGCCGGCGACACGTGGCGGGCCATCGTCGTCGCGTAGTCGTCCACGTGGGCGGCGAACGATGCAGGGTCGAGCACCGCGGAGAACAACCCGACGTCGTGGGCCTCGTCGGCGTCGAAGACCCGGCCCGACAGGAGCCAGTCGGCCGCCCGGCCGGCGCCGACGAGCCGGGGGAGCAGCCACGAGAGGCCGTACTCGGCCGGGAACCCGAGCTTGGGTGCTGCGGTCGTGAGCTTGGCGCCTCGGACGACGAAACGGATGTCGGCGAAACAGGCCACGGCGAGGCCGACGCCGGCGGCGGCGCCGTTGACTGCGGCGATGATCGGGGTCGACATGCCGAGTTGGAAGGCGAAGTCGGCGGCGAAGGGAACCTCGACGTCGGGCATCGGGGGAGCGATGCCGCCCAGCCCGTCGTCGTACGCCCCGGCGGCGCGGTGCCCGTCGAGCGCCTTGGTGTCGGCCCCCACGCAGAAGGCCGTACGGCCGTCGTCACTCTCGGCCCCCGTGACCACGATGACCCGGACGTCGCGGTCGGCCTCGGCCGCGGTCATCGCGGCCCGGTACTCGTGGTGCATGCGGCCCGTCCACGCGTTCCGTCGGTGCGGGCGGGCGAGTGTGAGCCTCGCGATGTGGCCGTCGACGACGTAGCGGGTGGCGTTCGCCTCCACGGTCAGGCTGCCAGGGCCGCCAGCGTCGCCTGGGCCAGTTCGGCTCGGCAGACCAGCAGGTCGGGGAGGTACGGATCGGCGTTGTTGTAGACCAGCGGCGATCCGTCGAGGCGTGAGGTGTGCAGCCCGTGGTGGCGGGCGACCGCGGCGGGTGCCGCCGAGTCCCACTCGTACTGGCCGCCGGAGTGCGGGTAGCAATCGACCTCGCCGCGCAGGATGGCCATCGTCTTCGCGCCGGCCGAACCCATGCCGACGAGGACTCCGCCGAGGGCATCGCGGACGGTGTCGGCCTCGGCCGGGGGACGGGTCCGCGACACGACGATCCTCGGCTCGGCGGGGATCGGCGGGAGGGTCAGCGGTTCGTCGGCGGTGGAGAAGCACGTGCCGAGCGCCGGGAGCGCCACGGCGCCGCACACCGGCGCGCCGTCGATCACGAGGGCGACGTGCACTGCCCAGTCGGACCGTCCGGCCTCGGAGAACTCGCGGGTTCCGTCGAGGGGATCGATGATCCACACGCGAGGAGCGGAGAGTCGCGACTCGTCGCCGTGGGTCGCCCGCGCCTCCTCGGACAGGACGCCGTCCTCGGCCGGGGCGTGCGTCGCCAGCTCGGCCATCAGGAACTCATTGGCCTGCCGGTCGCCCTCGTCCTTGATGGTCTTGGGGTCGGCGCCCTCGTCGTTCAGCGCCTGACGGACCCCGAGCAGGAGCTCACCTGCCTCGATCGCCAGCCGTCGCGCCAGGGCGTGATCGGATTCGGAGACGGAGGGTGAGGGAGCGGACACAGGGATTGTCTATCAAGCAGGCCCGCCCGTACATTTGTCCGTTCAGTCCCTGTCGAGCCGGACCACCGGTGGAGTGTTGCCCGAACGATGACCTACGAGCTGTCCCACCTCCGTGCCCTCGAGGCCGAAGGCATCCACATCATGCGCGAGGTGGCGGCGGAGTTCGAACGCCCCTGCCTGCTCTTCAGTGGCGGCAAGGACTCGGTCGTGATGCTGGAACTCGCGATCCGAGCGTTCGCCCCGGCGAAGATCCCGTTCCCGGTCATGCACGTCGACACCGGCCACAACTTCCCCGAGGTCATGGCGTTTCGCGATCGTCGCCTCGAAGAGGCTGGCGCACGCCTGGTCGTGGCATCGGTGCAACAGTCGATCGACGAAGGCAAGGTCACCGAGCAGACGGGACCCCGGGCCAGCCGGAACCCGCTGCAGACCGTCACGCTGCTCGAGGGCATCGAGGCCAACGGCTTCGACGCCGTCTTCGGTGGCGCCCGACGCGACGAGGAGAAGGCGCGAGCCAAGGAGCGGGTCTTCAGCTTCCGCGACGACTTCGGCCAGTGGGACCCCAAGGCACAGCGTCCCGAGCTCTGGAGCCTCTACAACGGCAAGCATCGTCAGGGCGAGCACATCCGGGTCTTCCCGATCAGCAACTGGACCGAACTCGACGTCTGGCAGTACCTCAAGGAAGAGGACGTCGACATCCCCGAGATCTACTTCTCGCACAAGCGCCGGGTGTTCGAACGCGACGGCATGCTGCTGTCGGAGTCCGAGTACATCGAACTGATGGACGGCGAAGAGGTCTTCGAGGAGACCGTCCGCTACCGCACCATCGGCGACATGACCTGCACCGGTGCCGTCGAGTCGGAAGCCTCCGACTGGGACGAGATCATCGCCGAGGTCGCCGCCACCCGCATCACCGAACGCGGCGCCACCCGCGCCGACGACCGAGTGTCCGAAGCCGCCATGGAAGATCGCAAGCGCGAGGGGTACTTCTAGAGATGGAACTCCTCCGATTCGCCACGGCCGGCTCGGTCGACGACGGCAAGTCCACCCTCATCGGGCGACTGCTCTACGACTCGAAGACGATCTTCGAGGACCAGATGGCCGCCGTCGAAGCCACCTCGCAGGCACGCGGTGACGAGTACACGAACCTCGCGCTGTTGACCGACGGCCTTCGGGCCGAGCGCGAGCAGGGCATCACGATCGATGTCGCGTACCGCTACTTCGCCACGCCCCGTCGCAAGTTCATCATCGCCGACACGCCGGGGCATACGCAGTACACGCGCAACATGGTCACGGGCGCCTCGACTGCCGACGTCGCCCTGATCCTCGTCGATGCCCGCAACGGCATCATCGAGCAGTCGCGTCGTCACTCGTTCCTCGCCTCGCTGCTCCGCATCCCGCACCTCGTGGTCTGCGTCAACAAGATGGACCTCGTCGACTGGAGCGAGGAGCGGTTCGAGGAGATCAAGGCCGAGTACCGCGAGTTCGCGATGAAGCTCGACGTCAACGACCTCACCTTCATCCCGGTGTCGGCCCTGCTCGGCGACAACGTCGTCGACAAGTCGGAGAACATGAAGTGGTACGAGGGGCTCCCGCTGCTGCGGCACCTCGAAGAGGTCCACATCGCGTCCGACCGCAACCTGATCGACTCCCGGTTCCCGGTGCAGTACGTGATCCGTCCGATGTCGTCGGAGGGTCTCGACTACCGCGGCTACGCCGGCACCGTCTCCGGTGGCGTGTTCAAGCCGGGTGACGAGGTCGTCGTGCTGCCCAGCGGCTTCACGTCGCGCATCAAGGCCATCGATGGTCCCCAGGGCCCGGTGACCGAGGCGTTCTCGCCGATGTCGGTGACCATCCGGCTCGAGGACGAGATCGACATCAGCCGCGGCGACATGATCTGTCGACCCAAGAACCAGCCGACCGTCGGCCAGGACATCGACGCCATGGTCTGCTGGATGTCCGAGACCGGCTCGCTCCAGCCCCGGCAGAAGCTCGCGATCAAGCACACCACCCGGTGGGCGCGGACGATGGTGACCGACTTCCAGTACCGACTCGACGTGAACACGTTGCATCGGGACGAGGCGGCGACGTCGCTGGCACTCAACGAGATCGGCCGCGTGTCGCTCCGGACGACGGCACCGCTGTTCTTCGACGAGTACCGCCGCAACCGCCGGACGGGGAGCTTCATCCTCGTCGACGAGGGGACCAACAACACGGTCGCCGCGGGCATGATCATCGGCGAGAGCTGAGTCGTGGGTCGCGTCACGCCGAACACGGTGTGGCATCCGTCAGCGCTCGACCGGACGGCTCGCCCGACCGTGGGAGCCACGCTCTGGTTCACCGGGTTGTCCGGCTCCGGCAAGTCGACGGTCGCGGTCGAGGTCGAGCGCCTGCTCGTCTCGGCCGGCCGGCCCGCCTACCTGCTCGACGGTGACAACCTGCGCCAGGGACTCAACGGCGACCTCGGGTTCTCGGCCGAGGACCGCACCGAGAACGTGCGCCGGGTGGGCGAGGTCGCACGGCTCTTCGCCGACGCCGGTGTCGTGGCCATGGTCCCGGTGATCTCGCCCTACGTCGCCGACCGTGACCGGGTGCGCGAAATCCATGCGATGGCCGGCGTGCCCTTCGCCGAGGTCTTCGTCGACACCCCGATCGAGATCTGCGAGCAGCGCGACCCCAAGGGCCTCTACGCCAAGGCACGGGCCGGGGAGATCACCGGGTTCACGGGGATCGACGACCCCTACGAGGCGCCGGTCTCGCCCGAGCTCCGACTGACGCCGGCCGACGGCGATCCGGGTGCGCAGGCGACCAAGGTGCTGGCGCTGCTCGAACGACTCGCCTGACCGACATGGTCACGGACGAACTGCAACGACGACTCGGCCCCGACGTCGCGGTCATCGACCCCGATGTGATGGATGCCTACCGGTTCGACCGGGCGATGACCGTCGAACCCGGTCACCCGCTTGCGGTCGTGCGCGCTCGGTCGACCGCCGACGTGGTCGCGACCATGGAGATCGCCAGCCGCCACGGGATCCCGGTCGTGACACGCGGAGCGGGCACGGGCCTGTCCGGTGGGTCCGCAGCGATCGAGGGCTCGATCACGTTGTCGACGCGGGCGATGGATCAGGTTCGGATCGATCCGGCAGCGATGACGGCGACCGTGCAGCCGGGGGCGCTCAACGCCGAGGTGAAGGCGGCGGCGAGGGAGCACGGCCTCTGGTACCCGCCCGATCCGTCGTCGTTCGAGATCTGCAGCATCGGCGGCAACCTCGCGACCAACGCCGGGGGACTGTGCTGCGTGAAGTACGGCGTGACCACGGACTACGTCCTGGGAATGGAGGTCGTGCTGGCCGACGGGCGGGTGCTCCGTCTCGGCGGAACCACGATCAAGGACGTCGCCGGTCTCGACCTCAAGCGGCTGTTCGTCGGGTCGGAGGGAACGCTCGGCGTGATCACCGAGGCGACGCTCCGGCTTCGCCCGCTCCCGCCGGCGCCGTGCACCGTGGTGGCCACCTTCGCCGACACCGTTGCTGCGGGCGAGGCGGTGACGCGGATCATGGCGTCGATCCGCCCGGCAGCGCTCGAGCTGATGGACGGCGCCGCCGTCGCTGCGGTCGAGGCCGTGAAGTCCATGGGTCTCGAATCGGTTGGTGCCCTCCTCCTCGCCCAGACCGATGGCGACGAAGGTGAGGCCGCGCGCATCGCCGCGTGCTGTGAGGCATCCGGCGCCACCTACACCGCGGTCACCGCCGACGCCGACGAGGGCGAGATGCTGATGGCGGCACGGCGAATGGCCATCCCGTGTGTCGAGCGGCTCGGAACCGTCCTCATCGAGGACGTCGGCGTGCCGTTGCCCCAGATCCCTGCGTTGTTGGCGAAGGTGGCCGAGATCGCCGAGCGACTCGACACCGCCATCCCGGTCATCGGACACGCCGGCGACGGCAACTTCCACCCGCTGGTGACGTTCGATCCCCGCGACGAGGCGGCGCGTGATCGGGCGGCGCTGGCGTTCGATGCCGTCATGTCGGCGGCACTCGAACTGGGCGGGACGATCACGGGCGAGCACGGGGTCGGTTCGCTCAAGACCCGGCACCTGACCGAGCAGCTCGGCGACGAGGTGATGGGCGTGAGTCGTGCCATCAAGTCGGCGCTGGACCCGGCCGGAATCCTCAACCCGGGGAAGTGGCTCTAGAACCGCCACACTGGGACATGGCCACCAACGTGCTCGGAACCGAACTCGCCTCGTGCTCGACCGACCCGATGACGGGCTTCTACCGCGACGGGTGCTGCAACACCGGCGGTGACGACACCGGGGTGCACACCGTGTGTGCCGTCATGACCGACGACTTCCTCGAGTACTCGAAGGCACAGGGCAACGACCTGTCGACACCGATGCCGCAGTTCGGTTTCGCCGGGCTCTCGTCCGGAGACCAGTGGTGCCTGTGTGCACCGCGCTGGCAGGAGGCTTACGAGGCGGGCATGGCGCCGAGGGTGGTTCTCGAGGCGACGCACATCCAGTCACTCGAGTGGTGCGACCTCTCGGCGCTCCAGGAGCACGCCGTCACGCGTTGACCGCGTCCTGGACCGCCGACCACACCCGTTCGGGGGTGAGGGGCATGTCGATGTGGCGCACACCCAGATGCGACACGGCGTCGACCACGGCGTTCTGGACCGCCGGTGTGGCCCCGATGGTGCCCGCCTCGCCGATCCCCTTCGCACCCAACGGGTTGTGGGGCGTCGGCGTCTCGTGGACGACCCGCTCGAACGACGGGAACTCGGCGGCGGACGGGAACGAGTAGTCGGCCAAGGTCGTCGTGAGCGGGTTCCCGTCCTCGTCGTAGCGCACCTCCTCGAACAACGCCTGGCTGACACCGGCAGCGACACCGCCGTGGACCTGCCCGTCGAAGATCAGGGGGTTGATGATCGTCCCCGCGTCGTCGCAGGCGATCATGCGCAGCAGGCGGACGGCACCTGTCTCGGTGTCGACTTCGACGACCGCCACATGCGCCCCGAAGGGGAACGTCGAGCCCCCGCCGGCGAAGTCGTTCTCCGCGAAGAGCTTCTCGATGCCCGCAGCGGGTGCGGCGGCGGCCAGATCGGCCCACGACTTGGCCGAGACCGGGGTGCCGGCGACGGCAAAGGTGCCGGTCGACGAGTCGTGCACGATGTCGTCGGGGTTGGCCTCGAGGAGCTGGGCGGCGAGCGCTCGTGCCTCGTCGACGACGAGTTCGGCTGCAGCTGCCGCTGCGGCGCCACCGATCTGGAGTGACTTGGACCCGCCGGTGCCGGTACCTCGCGGCACGTCGGCGGTGTCGCCGTGACGGACCTCGATCGACTCGACCGGGATGCCGGTGCGGTCGGAGACGAGCATCGCCCACGCGGTGTGATGGCCCTGGCCGTGGGCCGACGAGCCGGTGCGCACGATGGCGCCGCCCTCTGGTGTGATCTCGACCGAGCCGTACTCGGTGTCCTGGAGGACGTTGGTGATCTCGACGTAGGACGACAGCCCGATGCCGAGCTGCTTCACGTCGCCGCTCGCACGGCGTTCGGCCTGCTGGCGGAGGAGGTCGTCGTAGCCGGCGGCAGCGAGCGCCTTGTCGAGGACGACTGCGTAGTCGCCGCTGTCGTAGTTGCCGCCGGTCGCGGTCCGGAGCGGGAAGGCCTCGGGTGCCAGGAGGTTCTTGCGTCGGACAGCGGCCGGGTCCATGCCGATCTCGTCGGCGAACCGGTCGACCATCCGCTCGATGGCGGCGGCGGCCTCGGGTCGACCGGCGCCGCGGTAGGCCCCGACCGTCGACGTGTTGCTCACCACCGACCGGATGCGCACGCGGACGTCGTCGATGGCATAACAACCCGGAGCCATCATCCGCGTCATGTAGGGAAGGACGCAGCCGGTCCCGGCATAGGCGCCACCCTCCTGGATGACGTCGAGCCGGTAGCCCGTGATCGTTCCGTCCCGGTTGCCGGCGAGGCTCGCGTACTGGACCTGTCCCCGGCCCTGGACCATGCCGACCAGGTTCTCCGATCGCGTCTCGGTCCAGCGGACGGGCCGGTCGAGCCGTCGGGCGAGCCAGGCCACCAGGATCTCTTCAGGAGTCGTGCCGTGCTTGGCACCGAAGCCGCCGCCGACGTCGGGCGCGATCACGTGGACCATCGAAGGATCGATCCCGAACACCGCAGCCAGACCGTCTCGGGTGCCGTGGGCGCCCTGGGTGCACGCCCACTGGGTGAGGACGCCGTCGTCCCACCGTGCTGCGGCCACGCGTCCCTCGAGGGGCACCGCGGCCATGCGCTGGTTGATCAGGCGTTCGGTCACCACGACGTCACCCGAGAGGTCGTCGGGTCCGACGGGCTCGCCCTGGTCGAGGACGACGTTGGTGCCGAGGTCGGCGTGGACGACGACCGAGTCGGCAGCAGCTGCCTCGGGGTCGGTCACCGCGTCGAGCGGCTCGACGTCGGCCCACACCGACTCGGCGGCGTCGACGGCCTGACGTGCGGTCTCGGCCACGACGGCCACGACGGGTTCGCCCACGTAGCGCACGGTGCCGGTCGCCAGGATCGGTTGGAGGACCTGATGGGCCAGCAACGGCGACGACTGGAGCGGGCCGATGTCGAGGTCGTCGCTGGTGACGACGTCGACGACGCCGGGCATCGAGCGGGCGTCGTCGATGTCGATCGACTCGATCCGACCGTGCGCGGTCATCGCCCGGACGAAGGCGACGTGGAGCGCGCCGGGCGGCGCGATGTTGTCGATGTAGGTACCTGCGCCGCGCAGGAGCGCGGGGTCCTCGATCCGTTGTACGCGAGTCCCGAGGATGCTGCCGCTGGAAGCCATGACCGAGTTTCTAGCCCGTGGTCACGGCGCGTTGGGCCGTCCCAGCAGGAATCCCTGACCGAATCTCGATCCGGATCTCTTGTCAGGTGCGGGTGACCGGCTTGTACTTGATTCGATGGGGTTGGTTGGCGTCGATGCCGAACTCCTTGCGACGCCACTCCTCGTACTCGGTGAAGTTGCCTTCGAACCAGCGCACCTGCGAGTCGCCCTCGAACGCGAGGACGTGGGTGGCGAGGCGGTCGAGGAACCAGCGGTCGTGCGAGATCACGACGGCGCAGCCGGGGAACGTCTCGAGGGCGTCCTCGAGTGCGCGCAGGGTGTCGACGTCGAGGTCGTTGGTCGGTTCGTCGAGGAGGAGGACGTTGCCGCCCTCACGGATCTTCCGGGCGAGGAGGACTCGGTTGCGCTCGCCGCCGGAGAGGACACCGACCTTCTTCTGCTGGTCAGAGCCCTTGAAGTTGAAGCTCGACACGTAGGCGCGGCCGTGGATCTCGCGCTTGCCGATCATCAGGTTGTCGACGCCGCCCGTGATCTCCTCGTAGACGGTCTTGTCGTCGTCGAGGACGTCGCGGTCCTGGTCGACGTAGGAGAGTTCGACGGTCTTGCCGATCGTGATCTCGCCGTCGTCGGGCTTCTCGTTACCGGTGATCAGCTTGAACATGGTCGTCTTGCCGGCACCGTTGGCCCCGATGACGCCGACGATCCCCGCAGGCGGGAGCTTGAACGTGAGGTCGTCGATGAGCAGGCGGTCGCCGAAGCCCTTGGTCACGTTGTCGAACTCGATGACGACGTCGCCCAGACGGTTGCCGGGCGGGATGGCGATCTCGAGCTTCTCGAGGCGCCCACCACCGGCATCGGCCTGCTTGGCGAGTTCCTCGTACGCCTTGATGCGCGCTCGCCCCTTGGACTGCTTGGCCTTGGGGGAGCTGCGGATCCAGTCGAGCTCGCGGGCGAGGGTCTCGCGCCGCTTCATGTCGGAGTTGTCCTCGGCCTCGAGGCGGTTCTTCTTCTGTTCGAGCCAGCCCGAGTAGTTGCCCTCGTAGGGGTAGCCGCGACCGCGGTCGAGTTCGAGGATCCAGCCGGCGACGTTGTCGAGGAAGTAGCGATCGTGGGTGATGGCCACGACGGTGCCGGCGTAGTCCTGGAGGGTGCGTTCGAGCCAGGCGACCGAGTCGGCGTCGAGGTGGTTGGTGGGCTCGTCGAGCAGCAGGAGGTCGGGCTTCGACAGCAGGATGCGGGCGAGGGCCACGCGACGTCGTTCACCACCGGAGAGGTTCGTGACCGGCGAGTCGCCCGGCGGGCAGCGGAGCGCGTCCATCGCGATGTCGACGGTGCGGTCGACGTCCTCGTTGCCCGATGCGGCCATCTTGGCCTCGAGTTCGGCCTGGCGGGCGCCGATCTTCTCGTAGTCGGCGTCGGGGTCGGCGTAGCTGGCGAGGACGGCGTCGTACTCCTCCTGGAGGGCGACGGTGTCGCCGACACCGTCCATCACGTTGCCGCGGACGTCCTTCGACTCGTCCAGGTGTGGCTCCTGGGGCAGATAGCCGACGGTGTAGCCGGGGGAGAGGCGGGCGACGCCGTCGTACTCGTCGTCGAGTCCGGCCATGATCTTCAGCAACGACGACTTGCCCGAGCCGTTGTGTCCGATCACGCCGATCTTGGCGCCGGGGAAGAACGACAGGTTGATGTTGCGCAGGACCTCTTTGTCCGGCGGGTAGAACCGGTTGAGGTTCTGCATCTGGAAGATGAATTCAGCCACCCCGGCAGCCTATTGCCGTGTCTGGCCTCCGCCGATTCTCATGATTTCGTCGAGGGGCACGACGACGTCGAGGTCGTCGGCACCGATCAGCCAGACCGACGAGCGACAGCAACTGACGATGGTGCCCGTGACCTCACCGTCGAAGGTGACCAGGGTGACCGTGGTGTCGGTGAGCGAACGCAGCCGCTCGACCGGCGATGTCGTCGTGGGACTCGCCATGTCTTCGGTCTAGCGCCTGCGTTCGCGCGAGTGGTGGCTCTCCGCAACCGCCCGTTCATTCACGCTGGGGGTATGCGGGCGGGTCGGGGTCGCCGTGGAACCGACGTTGCGGGCGGGTGCGGTTGCACGGGTGGCAGGCGCCGCGTCCGTTGGACGGGGTGGTCCTGCCTCCCTGGTGGTGCGGATGGATGTGGTCGACGGCGCCGCGACGGGTGTCGTTGGTGCAGCCCCGGCCGGTGCATCGTCGGTCTCGCAGCAGGATCGCGGCACGGAGTCGGCCGGTGTAGAGGCGAGCGGCGGGGTTGTAGCCGATCGGTTGGGCCTCGTCGCCGAACGTGTAGCGCTCGATGTCGGGGTCGTTCGCCAGGAGTTCCGCGAGTTGGCGAGGCGACAGGACGGTCCCGTTCCAGAGTTCGGCGAGCCCTTCAGCGAGGGCATCGAGTCCCGTCACGACGGAGATCAGCGGTCGCGGTTCCCGGCCGTCGGGTGTCCCGTGCCTGTGGGCACGGCCGGCCATCTCGACCAGAGCGTCGGCGCGGCGTTGGGCATTGGTCCGGCGGAGCTCGGACATCTTCGGCTTGCGGTCGAGGCGCTCTCTGGCCTCGGTCCAGTCCTCGTGGAACAGTTCGTCGACCAGAGAGTCGAAGACGTCCTTGAAGCTGGCGCCACCGATGGGGTCGAGCATGGCGTCGGCCTTCACCGCGCCCTCGAACGTGGTGGAGACGTGGGCGTCGCGGTCACGCAACAGGCGAGCGTCGAGATCGCCGTCGGGGTCTGCATGGAGCCGCCATGCCCGGATCGACTTGCGCAGACCGGCATGGTCGAGCGTGGCTGCGTGATCGGCGAGCGTTGATTCCCACTCGTCGAAGAGCTCCTCTGTTCCCTCGGTGCGCGCCGAGGCGACCAGTCGGGCGTGTTCGGCGCTGATCTCGCCCGCCGCCCACCTCTTGGCCACCGTCGGCAGGTGCACCAGGTCGCGAGCCAGAGCGCCGACTCGACCGGCGACGTGATCAGAGCAGCGGAGCCGGTCTCGTTGCCACTGTGCGATGGTGCGGTAGCCGAGGTCCAGGAGCATGCCGGACCGTTCCAGTTCGCCGGTGCGGACATGGCGTTGGTGATCGAGACGTCGCAGCTCGACGCTGACACCCTCCAGCAGCGCCGCGCGTTCCGGCGCGCTCAGGTCGGTTGCGTCGACGGCAGCGATCGCGTCGATCGCCTCACCGAGGTGTTGGAGCGCAGCGGTCACGTCCATACCGAAATCGTATGGATGGGGTCTGACAAGAACCCCGGACGGACGAGGTCGTCGCTTCGAGTTCCCGCCGGTGATCTGTCGTGTCACGGGAGTCGACAAGCACGTGCGCGAACCGGCACTCGGTACGGCCCGGATTGACTCTGGGTTGCGGATCCGCGCGCCCGTGAAGGGAATCGCAACCCAGAACCAGTGGCGATCCGTTCTGGGCTTCGATTCCGCGCGCTGGTGAGTGGAATCGCAACCCGGAACGGAGAACCCGCACCGAGGTGCCGATAGCACGGGGTGGTCGCCCGGGCCCGGTGCGACAGAGCGACGGCGCCGAACATTCGGAGAGACCCGCCCCGAGTCGGGAATGCGTTCCTCGCCGCCGGCCTACTTCAGGTGGGTGGTTCGAAGACGAGGAACGGCGGGTCACGTGGACACGGCGATCGGTCGAATGCTCCCTGCGACGTCCGTCCGGGGTCCAGGGGCGTCGAGCGGCTGGTTCGGGTCAGTGCGTCAGTGGCCGGCGGCATCGGTGATCGGCCCCGACCGAGGGAAGAAGTCGCGGAGTGCCGCTTCCCGGTGAAGAGCAGGTTCTCCTCGGCGGTACGATCCGGAACGTGCCTGAACAGCAGCTCCCCGATCTCACCGGACCGAATTCGTGGATGGTCGACGAGATGTACGAGTCGTACCTCGCCGACCCCACGTCGGTCAGCGAGGCATGGCAGGACTTCTTCGCCGACTACAAGCGGGACATCGACGCCGAGCCGTCCGTGGCCGTGAGCAGCGTCGCCGACGCCCCGGCAGCCACCCCGGCCCCCGCCGCGGCAGCGAAGCCGGCGGAGTCGAAGCAGGCCGAGAAGAAGGCCGCGGCCGAGGCCGACGTGCCCGGGGAGCCCATCCGCGGCGTCGGAGCCCGCATCGTCGAGAACATGGAGAAGTCGCTCGAGGTCCCCACGGCCACGAGTTTCCGCCAGATCCCCGCGAAGCTGCTCGAGGTCAACCGCCGGGTGATCAACGGCTACCTCGGACGGACCCGCGGCGGGAAGGTCAGCTTCACCCACCTCATCGGCTACGCCGTCGTCCGTGCCATCACCGACACCATGCCGGTGATGAACGACAGCTTCGCCGAGGGGCCCGACGGAAAGCCCCGGCGGGTCAAGAACGAGCACCTCGGTCTCGGCATCGCCGTCGACCTCGAGAAGCCGGACGGCTCCCGCACCCTGATGGTCCCGGTCATCAAGGATGCCGACACCCTCGACTTCAAGGGGTTCTGGGCCAGCTACGAGGAACTGATCCGCAAGGTCCGCAACAACAAGCTGAGCCCCGACGACTTCAGCGGGATCACCGTCAGCCTCACGAACCCCGGGACCATCGGCACCGTCCAGTCGGTCCCTCGCCTCATGCCCGGCCAGGGCCTCATCGTCGGCGTCGGCTCGATCGACTACCCGGCCGAGTACCAGGCCGCCGATCCCGACACCCTCGCCGACCTGGGTCTGTCGAAGGTCATCACGATCACGTCGACCTACGACCACCGGATCATCCAGGGTGCCGAGTCGGGCATGTTCCTCAAGCGGGTGCACGAACTGCTGCTCGGTGAGGACAGGTTCTACGACGACATCTTCCGCGCCATCGGCGTTCCCTACGAGGCGGTCCAGTGGCGCACCGACGTGCGTCCGGTCGATCAGGAACAGCATCGGCTCGAGAAGCAGATGGCCGTCCAGCGGCTCATCAACATGTACCGGGTGCGTGGGCACCTCATCGCCGACCTCGACCCGTTGCGCTGGCGCGAGCCGCACATGCACCACGAGCTCGACCCGCTCAGTTACGGCCTCACGATCTGGGACCTCGACCGCGAGTACCTGACCGGCGGCCTCGCCGGCAGCGACCGGATGACCTTGGGCAACATCCTCAAGGTCCTCCGTGACGCGTACTGCCGCACGCTCGGCATCGAGTACATGTACATCCAGGAGCCGGAGCAGAAGGCCTGGATCCAGGAGCAGGTCGAGGGCGTCTCGGTCGAGCTCCCGCCCGAGGAGCAGCAGCACGTCCTCGGTCGCCTCAACGCCGCCGAGGCGTTCGAGAAGTTCCTGGCCACCAAGTACGTGGGTCAGAAGCGCTTCGGGCTCGAGGGTGGTGAGTCGGCGATCGTGATCCTCGACGCCGTGCTCGAGGCCGCCGCCGACAACTCGATGGACAAGGCGATCATCGGCATGGCCCACCGCGGTCGGCTCAACGTCCTCGTCAACATCGCCGGCAAGCACCACGACAAGCTCTTCAGCGAGTTCGAGGGCCACGTGCCGGAGAACTCCGTCCAGGGGTCCGGCGACGTGAAGTACCACCTCGGCCAGGAGGGGGTGTTCGAGTCCCGCCACAACACCAAGATCCCGGTGGCACTCGCCGCCAACCCCAGCCACCTCGAGGCCGTCGACCCCGTCGTCATCGGCATGGTCCGCGCCATCGAGGACCAGATCGACCAACCCGACGCCTTCTCGGTGTTGCCGATCCTGATCCACGGCGACGCCGCGTTCGCGGGCCAGGGCGTCGTGGCCGAGACGCTGCAGATGTCCGACATCCGTGGCTACCGCGTCGGTGGCACGGTTCACCTCATCATCAACAACCAGATCGGCTACACGACGACACCCGAGGCGAGCCGGTCGGGCTTCTATTCGACCGACGTGGCCAAGATGGTCCAGTCGCCCGTGATCCACGTCAACGGCGACGACCCCGAGGCCTGCGTACGCGCCGCCCGCCTCGCCTTCGCCTTCCGGCAGAAGTTCAACAAGGACGTCGTGATCGACATGGTCTGCTACCGGCGCCATGGTCACAACGAGGGCGACGACCCGAGCTACACCCAGCCGCTGATGTACGCCGCGATCGACCAGCACCGCTCGGTCCGCAAGCTCTACACCGAGTCGCTCGTCAAGCGCGGCCACCTCACCCTCGAGGAGGCCGAGCACGCCCTCGACGACTTCCAGCAGCGTCTGCAGGAGTCGCTCGACGAGACCCGTTCGTCGGCTCCCGATTCCGAGGTCGTCGCTGCGGAACCACCGCCGCCCCCGGGCGTGTTGCCCCATGTCGACACCCACGTCGACCGTCCGGTGCTCGACCATGTCTTCGCCACGCTCGATTCGTGGCCCGACGACTTCAACATCCACCCGAAGCTCGAGCGCCAGTTCAAGACCCGCAAGAAGATGTGGGACGAGGGCGAGGTCGACTGGGGTCTGGCCGAGTCGCTGGCCTACGGCACCCTCCTGATCGAGGGCACCGACATCCGTCTGGCCGGACAGGACACGCGGCGAGGCACCTTCGCCCACCGCCACGCCGTCTACCACGACCATCTCAACGGCGCCGAGTACACGCCGCTCGCCAACCTCACGAGCGACCCGGCCGAGCAGGGCAAGTTCTGGGTCTACGACTCGCTGCTCAGCGAGTACGCAGCCCTCGGGTTCGAGTACGGCTACGCCGTCGAGAACAAGGACGCACTCGTCCTCTGGGAGGCGCAGTTCGGCGACTTCGTCAACGGCGCGCAGATCGTCATCGACCAGTTCATCGTCGCCGCCGGCGACAAGTGGAACCAGGACGCCGGTCTCGTCATGCTCCTGCCCCACGGCTACGAGGGACAGGGCCCCGAGCACAGCTCGGCACGCATGGAGCGCTTCCTGCTGCTCTGCGCCGAGGACAACATCCAGGTGGCCAACTGCACCACGTCGGCGCAGTTCTTCCACCTCCTGCGTCGCCAGCTCAAGCGGGAGATCCGCCGGCCGCTGGTCGTGTTCACGCCGAAGTCGCTGCTGCGGGCCAAGTCGGCACGCTCACCGATCGATGAGTTGGTCAACGGCACCTTCGAGGAGGTGCTCCCCGATCCCGCAGAGCTGGATGCCAGCGCCGTGAACCGCGTGGTGCTGGCGTCGGGCAAGGTCGCCCAGGACGCACTGGCCGCTCGCGATGAACGCGGCGCTCCCGTGGCGATCGTGCGGGTCGAGCAGCTCTACCCCTGGCCGGAGGCCGCGTTGCAGGAGCAGGTCGGTCGCTACCCGAACGCCACCGAGTTGGTCTGGCTCCAGGAGGAGCCCGAGAACATGGGTTCGTGGAACTTCGCAAAGGGTCGTCTCTACGACGGCTTCGGCGACAGCCACAAGATCCAGCGTGTCTCGCGCTTCGAGTCCGGGTCGCCGGCGACCGGCTCCAACGCCATCCATCACCAGGAGCAGGCGGCGATCCTCGACAAGGCCCTCTCCTTTGAACGCCCGGTCCTCTTGAACGTCGGCCGGCGCCTCTCGCGAACTGGTCCTCGAGACGTGTCCGAACCGTCGTACTCGCCGGCGTCTGACAGAGCATCGGACGACGCGACGCAGCGGGTGCACCATCACGCGTGGACGTCGCATCCGGCGGTCGTGCCGGTCGGTGCGGTGGTGACGCTGTGCGGGCTCACGCTGTCGGGCCCTCGACCTGACGCGTCCGAGTTGCCGTGTTGCCCGATGTGCGCTGCCGAGATGGAGACGCTCGGTCACCGCTGCCGATGGTGACGGAGCGCCCGACCGTCGTCTTGATGGTGGGGGAGCCCGGCAGCGGGAAGACCACGCTCGGCTCCGCGTTGGCTCGCGTGCTGCGGATCCCGTTCCTCGCTCGCGACGACGTCCGGACCGGCATCTGGTTCACCGGCGGAGCCTGGGGTGATGCTCCGGGCCCGGCCCCGTCGCCGGAGCACGCGGTCGACGCGTTCTTGACCCTCGTGGAGCAGATGGCCACCCTTGGCGTGAGCGCCGTCGTCGAGTACGTGTTCCGTGCGTCGCGACCTCAGGACCTCGACCGGCTCATCGAGGTGGCCGACTGTGTCGTCGTCCGGACCACCTGTGGCGACGCTGCGGGCAGACGGGTCGCCCGTGACCTCGCCGACCGGCTCCTGGCCAGACGACCGGTGCTCGATGCCCTGGGTCATGACACCATCGAATCGCAGGTCGAAGCATCGACGGCGAGGATGGCCGCCGTGACGGAGCAGATGCGCGTCGACTTCGACCTGCCGGTCCTCGACGTCGACACCGACGGCGGCTACGAGCCGTCGATGGACGAGATCGTCGCGTTCGTCACCCGTTGACCGGGGGAGTGGCGCGGAGCACCAGCACGGCGATGTCGTCGCGGGCGTCGCCGCTTTGGAAGTCGATCGCAGCGTCGGCGAGTGTCGCAGCGACCTCCTGCGCGGGATGGCGTGCAGTCCGCTCCAGGATCTCGGCGATCCGGTCCTCGCCGAAGAACTCGTCACCGCGGCGCGCTTCGAGGACGCCGTCGGTGAACAGCACCAGGGTCTCGCCAGGGGCGAGCACCCGGTGGGCATCGTGGAGGCGAGGTGGCCCGAGCATGCCGAGGAGTGCACCGGGGGTGCCGAACTCCTCGATCGATCCGTCGGTGTCGACGAGGAGCGGGAGATGGTGACCACCGACCGACACGCTCACGCGGATGCCGTCGGCGCGCCTCCTCACGCGCAGGTAGACCGCGGTGCAGAACCCCTGGGTGTCGCTGTGCTCCATCGCATGGTGGAGGTCCGACAACACGGCACGCGGCGACCGGGTTCGCATGGCGGACGCCCGGACCGTGTATCGGGCGAGGGCGGTGTCGACGGCCGCTGCCGCGCCCTTGCCGCAGACGTCACCGAGGACGACGCCCCAGGCGCCGTCGCTGATCTCGAAGACGTCGTAGAAGTCGCCACCGACGATCGTCCCGTCCCCAGCGGCGTGATACACCCCGGCGACGTCGACGCCGTCGATCTCGGGAAGCGACGGCGGGAGCAGCGTTCGCTGCAGGGTCTCGGCGAGCTGCCTGGACCGCTCGGCCGCATCTTCCGCCTCTCGGCGCGCTCGCAGCAGTTCGTGTTCGTACGCGCGACGTTCACGGGCGTCGAATACGGCGATGCGAACCGTGCTGCGACCGTTTCCCGCTCCCTCGACACGCGACAGGTTCAACAGGACCGGCAACGCCTCGCCCGACGCACAACGCACCTCGACGGCGAGTTCGCGTCCGACCCCCTGCATCTCGAGTGCCGGAGCGATGCTGGTCTCCCAGAAGATCCGGTCGCCGACGGAGAGCAGGTCGAGGAACGACTGCCTGGCGATCAGGTCTTCTCGCCGGTGCCCTGTCCAGTCGCAGAACGTCTGGTTGGCCTTGATGATCGTACGGTCGGCGTCGATCGACACGTACCCGCACGGAGCGGTCTCGTAGAGCTCGACCGGGTCGTCTTCGAGGAGTGCGTCGAAGAAGGCAGATGAGGGTCCGTCGAGGTCGGTCACGCGGAGGGCGAGTCGCCGGCGAGGTATGCATGGATCGCGTCGGCGGTCTCGTCCGGAGCGCTCAGGTTCGGGCAGTGGCCGCTGGCGTCGAGGAGCACGAACTCCGACGTCGGGAGATGGTCGTGGACGTAGCGACCGACGGGCTCGGCCGCGATGATGTCGTTCCGGCACTGGAGAACGAGACAGGGGGTCTGCACCGAGGTCAGATCGTCGCGGTTGTCGGACGTGAAGGTGACACGGGCGAAGCGACGCTGGATGTCGGGATCGGCACGGCAGAAGCTCTCGGTCAGTTCGTGGCCGAGCTCCGGGCGGTCGTCGTTGCCCATGATCATCGGCGCCATCTGCGCCGACCAGCCCAGGTAGTTGCTGTCGAGCGAGTCGAGGAGGCCCTCGATGTCGTCCTCCGTGAACCCCCCGACGTAGTCGCCGTCGTCGATGTAGCGGGCCGATGGGCCGACGAGGACGAGATGGGCGAAGAGGTCGGGTCGACGGATCGATGCGAGGACGCCGATCATCGCGCTCACGCTGTGGCCGACGAACACGACGTCGCGCAGGCCGAGGTCGTCGCAGAGGTCGATGACGTCGATCGCGTATCCGTCGAGCGACGAGTGGCGGTCGACGTCGTAGGTGTCCGGGTCGGCGTGGCCGGCACCGGCATGGTCGAAGAGGATGCAGCGATGCGTCGCTGCGAACCGTGGAACCACACCGCGCCACATGTTCTGGTCACAGCCGAACCCGTGGGCGAACAGCATCGGCGGACCGTCGGCCACTCCGGAGACCGTGACGTTGTGGCGATCAGCGATGGTCATCCCTGGTCAGGGTACCGATCGTCCCGGTTCATCGGAGAGGGAAGCCCACGACCGCCTCGAGTTCTGCGATCGCGACGTCGGGGTCGACGACCTTGATCGTCGTCATGCCCATCGCCGCCGCCGGCTTGAGGTTGATGCCCAGATCGTCGAGGAACACGGCTTCGCCGGGGTCGATGCCCAACTCCTCGCACGCGATCTCGTAGAAGCGAGGGTCAGGCTTGCGGCAGCCGGCCTTCGACGACTCCACGACCACGTCGAAGAGGTCCATGACCCCGTCGAAGCTCTCCGGGTCCATGCGTGCCCGGTCGTCGTCCTGTGACGGTGCGACGAAGTTGTTGGTCAGGCAGGCGGTCTTGAGGTGCTCGCCGCAGCGGCGGAGTGCTTCGACCATCTGTGGGCGGATCGTGCCCCGCAACCCGGCGAGGATCGCCGCAGCGTCGACCGTGTGGCCGGCGGCTCGGGCTTCGGCCTCGAAGCGCGCGCAGAACTCCGGGATGGTGACCTCGTTGCGTTCCATCTTCGCCCAGGCGTTGTCGTCGGGGTTCGTCGCGTTCAGGCCGCGGATGAAGTCGACGGGGAGTCCGTTGGCTCGCTCGTAGTCGGCGAACGCCTCGAAGGGACTCGACAGGATCACTCCGCCGAAGTCGAACAGCGCTGCGGTGATGGGTCGTGAACCGGAAGACATGAGCGAGGTGTAGCACGCTCTCCGCGCAGGGTCCGTACTCGCGGGCGGGTGCCGTGGTTGACTGGCGTCGCCAATGGCCAAACAACCACACCTCGTCGTCGACGGCTCGAACATCGCCACGGAAGGCCGTTCGTTGCCGAGCCTCCAGCAGTTGCTGGATGCTGTTGACGCGGTCACCAAAGAGTTCAGTCCCGACAACGTCACCGTCATCGTCGACGCCACGTTCGGTCACCGCATCGACGCCTCCGAGAAGGAGGAGTACGACGAGAAGACGAGCACCGGAGCGATCATCACGCCTCCGGCCGGTGTGATCGGACGTGGTGACGCCTTCATCCTCGAGGTCGCCGATCGTGCCGATGCCGTGGTCCTGTCGAACGACTCGTTCCAGGAGTTCCACGGCAAGTTCGACTGGCTCTTCACCGAGGGTCGACTGCTGGGTGGCAAGCACGTCCCCGGTGTCGGATGGATCTTCCTCGCTCGCTCTCCCGTGCGAGGCCCGACGAGCCGCAAAGCGGTGTCCGAGGCCAAGCGGAAGCGTCGCGGGTCCAAGCAGGCAGCGTCGACGTCGCCTCGGAAGAAGGCCGCCTCGAAGTCCACGGCGAAGTCCGGTGGGTCGAGAAAGAGCGCAGCCAAGCCCAAGTCCGGTTCGAAGTCGGCGTCGAAGTCGGGGAACGACTCGGCGCGCAAGAGCGGCGGCAAGGAACCCCAGCCGTACAACGAGCCCCTGCCCTTCATCGAGTTCGTCGGTGCACATCCCGTCGGTTCGGTCGTCGCCGGCGAGGTCGAGCAGTTCTCGTCGCACGGGGCCTACGTGCTCGTCGACGGGACCCGCTGCTACATCCCACTCAAGGCGCTGGGCGATCCCGCCCCTCGCAGCGCACGCGACGTCCTGACCATGGGCGAGACCCGCGACTTCGTGGTCGACGCCATCGACACCCCGCGTCGGGGCATCGACCTGGTCGTCTCCGAGCTCCCGTCGAGCGGCCCCGCGGCCGAACCCGACGACGAGCCCACACCCTCGGCGGAGCCTGCTCCGCCCAAGGCGTCAGCCGCAGCGACACCGGCCGGCGGAAATCAGAAGCTCAGCGTGTCGCAGCGACGGAAGTTGCGGGCGCAAGAGGCCGCAGCCGCCGCGGAAGCCACCACGGAAACCAGCGAACCGGTGAGGGAGACGATGGCAGCGAAGAAGGCATCGAAGAAGAAGGCAGCGACCAAGAAGAAGGCTCCGGCCAAGAAGGCGCCTGCCAAGAAGAAGGCTCCGGCCAAGAAGGCGCCAGCGAAGAAGAAGGCTCCGGCCAAGAAGGCGCCTGCCAAGAAGAAGGCTCCGGCCAAGAAGGCGCCTGCCAAGAAGAAGGCTCCGGCCAAGAAGGCGCCTGCGAAGAAGAAGGCTCCGGCCAAGAAGGCGCCTGCGAAGAAGAAGGCTCCGGCCAAGAAGGCGCCTGCGAAGAAGAAGGCTCCGGCCAAGAAGGCCGCGAAGCGAGCCCGCAAGCGCTGAGTCAGTCGGGGCGCGGTGTCCCCGCCCCGTGGTGGTCGTCCCGGGCCTGTTCCATCTCTGCCAGCCGACCGAAGTCGATGGAGATGAACAGGCCCTGGGCCTCCGCGCAGAGACGGTCGCCGACGTGCAGCGTGCCCGTCGTGAAGTTCTTCCGGCCCTCGCGGCCCTCGAAGATCCCGGTGAACACGAGCTCCTCGTGGAGCGGCGTCGGCGAGCGGTAGTCCACCGAGAGTCGCCCGGTCATGCCCGGGGTCCCGGACAGCGACTGGGTCGCGCCCAGCACCTCGTCGAACGCGGCAGCGATGTAGCCGCCGTGGACACAGCCAGGCGGGCCCTCGTAGCCCCCGGCGAAGGTCACGACACCCTTCATGGTCTTGTCGTCGAGGACCGACAGCGCGATCGGCGGCGCCAGCGGATTCGAGTGCCCGAGCATCGGGCCGTGCTCGAAGAAGCCCTGTGGGTCGCCGGCGTTGGCCGACTCGCCGAACCCTGCGTACATCGACCGGGTCGTCGAGCGGTCGAAGGCCGACGCGACGGTCTCGAGCTGCGTCGCGGCGTCGCGTAGGACGTCGACGTCGAGGTCGGTCATCACCATGCCGTGCACCACGCGGCGGGCCGCGTCGGCCACACGTCGGAGTTCCTTGCCCCGCTCGGTGTGCACGCCGGCCGCGAGCGTCTCGATGTGTTCGAGCCACGCGCTCCGGATGTCGTCGGGTACGGAGTCGGGGAGATCGGTCACGGTGCCTTGGCTACCACGTCGCCAGCCCGCTCGTGAGCCGATCAGTCGGCGAAGTCGACCAGCAGCGGGGCGTGATCGGACGGGCCTTCGCCCTTGCGGGCGTTGCGGTCGACGACCGACCAACGGAGTCGTTCGGTCACCGAACGCGACGTGAGGACGTGGTCGATGCGCATCCCCTTGTGCTTGTGGAAGTTGCCGGCCCGATAGTCCCACCAGGTGTAGAGCCGATCGGTGTCGGGATGACAGTGGCGGAAGGCGTCGTCGGTTCCCCAGTCGAGGAGCGCCTGGAAGCGGGCCCGCTCCTCCGGGGTGATGTGCGTCGAGCCGTGGATGTCGGCCACGCTCCAGACGTCGCGGTCCTCGGGAGCGATGTTGAGGTCGCCACACACGATGACGTCGTCCGAGGGATCGGCGACCACGTCGAGATGACGCACGAGTCGGTCGAACCAGTCGAGCTTGTAGTGGAACTGCTCATGGCCGACCTCGCGACCGTTCGGCGCGTAGGCGGTGACCACGACCGTGGACCCGCATCGTGCCGTGAGGAGACGGGCCTCGTCGTCTGGTGGACCGTCGTCGGCGAAGCCATGGACGACGTCGTCGATGCCGATGCGGGACAGGATCGCGACGCCGTTCCATCGGCCCTGCCCGTGGTGGACGCCCTCGTAGCCGACCCCGGCGAGCGAGAGCGCGGGGAACGCGTCGTCGGCGAGCTTGGTCTCCTGGATGCAGAGCACGTCGGTGTCGGTCTCGCCGAGCCATGCCTCGACGCGGTCGAGGCGGGCCTTGAGCGAGTTGACGTTCCAGGTGGCGAGGCGCACGGACGGCGACGCTACCGGCCGTCGAGGAATCGTTCGACCACGCCCTGTTCGTCGGCGAGGTGCTCGCGCAGGCCGGAGGCGATGGCGCCCTCGACCGCTCGTCCGACGAGGGGGAACGAGATGTTGATCTCGATGTTGCCGATGCGCTCGCAGCCGTCCGGCGTGTCGACGAAGCGGTAGGTCCCGCGACCCCGGAACTGACTGGCGTGGTGATCCGGATGCAGCGTGAAGGTCACGAACTGTCGGTCGAGGTCGTGGACCGACTCGTCGACCCACGTGAGCTTGGCGCGGTCGACGGCCAACCGTGCCGCGCCGTTGAGTTCGCCGTCGAAGCGGTAGCGGACACGCATCCGAACGGTTGCCCCGTCGGTGTCCTGACTCAGGACCTCGGGAACACCGACCTTCGGGAGGTCGGCGAACGTGGGATAGAGCGCCGGATCGGTGAACGCCTCGGCACAGCGAGCAGCGGGGTGGTGGAACCGCTGCGTGACGGTGAACTTCACGTCCGCTCGACGGAGCGTTGCACGATGGCCAGGACCTCGGGAGCGAAGCGCCGCGCACGAGCGGGCCCGATGCCCGGGACATCGGCGATCGCTTCGACGCTGTCGGGCCGGCGTCGGGCGATCTCGCGGAGGGTGTCGTCGGCGAGCACCACCTGGGGCGAGGTCCGAGCCGCACGGGCTCGTCCGGCACGCCACGCCTGGAGCGCTGCGACCAGCGGGTCGGGTGCGGGGCTGGTACCCACCACGGCCCGTAGCGCGTCGAGGTGGGAGTACGGATGGTCGGTGGCCGTCGACTCGCCCGTCGCATTCGACTCGTCGAAGCGGGCCAGGAACGGGCTGCGCTCGCGGTCTCGCTGGACTCCCTTGATGGTCCGGACCCGTGCCCAGTGGAGGTGGACCTCGACCGCGGCGCGGGTGATCGCGACGTAGAGGAGCCGCGCCTCCTCGTCGCGTGCGGCTCGTCGTCGGGCGGAGATGTGGGGGATCGAACCGTCCTCGCACCCGACGATGTGCACGATCGGCCACTCGAGACCCTTCGCCGCGTGGATGGTCGACAGGGTGACCGCATCGATGCGGCCGGGCCGGTCCGAGAGCCGTGCATAGGCCCATCCCGAGAAGTCGCGGCCGGTCGTGCTCGGCTCCATCTCGACCCGATCCTCGGCGATCTCGGCCAGTTCGGCGACGGCGTCGCTGTCGCGTTCCGCGTCGGTGATCGCGTCGCCCAGCGCCGAGAGGAGCTGGCGGTCGTCCTGACTCAGCCGATAGAGCACTCGTCGCACCACCGGATCGCCGGTCAGGCTCGACTGTCGACGGACCTGGGTCGGCACGCCGACCGCACCGAGTCCGCGCTCGAGCGCCACCACCTGGTCATGCGTCCGGGCGAGGACGGCGAACGACGACCACGGCGCGTCAGGGCCCCGCCGTCGGCGGATGTCGGTCCCCACTCCCGTGACCTCCGCGACCTCGTCCCGGTGGGTCCGGAGTCGCGCCGGTGGTCCGGCAGCGCCCGTGGACACCGGGTGTCGGTCGGGGAGTCCCGCTGCCCGGATCACGTCGGCCGCCGCAGCCGTGATCTGGGGCGTCGAGCGGTGGGTCCGGTCGAGGTGGATGGTCTCGAGCGCCGACCAGCGATCGCCGAGCGTGTCGAGCAGGGTCGGGTCGGCGCCGTTCCATCCGTAGATCGACTGGTGCGGGTCGCCGACGACGAAGACGTCCCACCGGTCGCCCCGCCAGGCCTCGAGCAGCGAGAACTGCAGCGGGTTGACGTCCTGGAACTCGTCCACGAACAGATGGCGGAAGCGCCAGCGCTGCGCGGCGGCGAACGCACGGTCGCCCTCGATCGCACTGGTACACGCGGCCAGCAGGTCGTCGAAGTCGACGACGTGGCGTCGGGTCTTGGCCGTCTCGAACTCCTGGAAGCGTTGCGCGACCCATCCGGCGGGTCGGCGGGTGCGTCGTCCTGCAGCCCGCGCCGCCTCCTCGTAGCCGTCGGGGCGGACCATGCGCGCCCGTGCCCATGCGATCTCGCCGGCGAGGTCGACGATCTCGAGTGGCGTGGCGTTCGGTGCGACCTGTTCGCGCAGGAAGGGCCGGACCTGGTCGAGTAGTTGAGGAGCCGCTCGGCCGGTGGAGGCCCAGCGATCCTTCAGCAGACGCCACGCCACGCCGTGGAAGGTGCCGGCCTCGATGGTGTCGTGCAGGCCGAGCGACCGCAGTCGTCCCTGCAGCTCGGCGGCCGCCTTCCGAGTGAACGTGACGCACAGGATGTGGTCGGGCTCGATGTCGCCGGTGGCGACCCGGTGGGCGATACGCGAGGTGAGGACGCGCGTCTTGCCCGATCCGGCGGGAGCGACCACCGCCAACGGCATGGCCGGAGAGACCACTGCTCGGCGCTGCGCCTCGTCGAGTCCGCCGAGTACGGCGTCCGGGTCCATCGGACCCAGGCTAGAGATGGCAGCGACCGTCCGGCGCTACCGTCGCCGGCCGATGGTCGACATCGACGCCCCCACCTTCGAGCGCCTCGTCGCCGCGGCCCTCGACGAGCTCCCCGAGCCACTCGCCGACGCGCTCGACAACGTCATGGTCCGCATCCGCACCGGGCGTCGAACCGGCAGTCTCCTCGGCAAGTACGAGGGCATCCCGCTCACCGAACGCGAGGACTACGGGGGCTGGGGGCAGGCGCCGATGCCCGACCAGGTGACGATCTACCGCCTCCCGATCTGTGCGATCTGTTCCACCGAGGACGAGGTCGTCGAACAGGTCCGGATCACCGTGATCCACGAGCTCGCGCACCACTTCGGGATCGACGATCACCGACTCGACGAGTTGGGGTGGGCGTAAGATCCGGCCGTGGCGTTCCCCCGGAAGTTGCTCAATGACACCGAAGAGATCGTGCTCGACCTGAATCCACACGTGTGGTTCCTGGCCAAGCAGACGGTCCTGTTGGTCGTGTCGCTCATCCTCGGCGTGGTCGTGCTCGTCCTCGACTGGCCCGACATCGTCAAGATCCTCGTGGGACTCCTCATCCTCGGAGCGCTGGGATGGCTCGGTGTCCGCTGGATCGACTGGCGCTCCACCAACTTCGTGGTCACGACCGATCGGCTGATCTACCGCCACGGCGTGTTGACCAAGAAGGGGATCGAGATCCCGCTCGACCGGGTCAACAACGTGATGTTCTCCCAGACCGTCCTCGAGCGCGTGCTCGGCGCCGGTGATCTGGTGATCGAGTCGGCGGGCGAGAGCGGCCGCCAGGCCTTCTCCGACGTCCGCAAGCCGACGGCGGTGCAGAACGAGATCTACCGGCAGATCGAGGCGAACGAGAACCGCAAGTTCGACCGCATCGGTGGCAACGCCGCTGCCGCCGGTGGCTCGTCGAAGGCCGATGAGTTGGCCAAGCTCGACGACCTCCGTGCCCGAGGCGTCCTCAGCGCCGAGGAGTTCGCGGTCGAGAAGGCTCGCCTCCTGGGTTCCTAGAGGTCCGGTTCCCGGAGGTCCGGCGCATCCTGGGCGTCGACCCGGGCCGGCCCGCCTGGTCGCACGCGCCACCCCTCCTCCAGCGCGCCGGGTTCGGTGACGGCGACGACGCAGCCGCCCCACCCGCCGCCGGTCATCCGGGCGCCGTGGACGCCGGGTGTCGCGACGAGGCGAGCGACCGTGTCGTCGACCGTCGGGGTCGAGCACTCGAAGTCGTCGCGCAGCGAGTCGTGGCTCGCCGAGAAGAGCAGGCCCAGGCCGCGGAGGTCGTGGTCGGCCAGCGCTGCGGTGGCCGAGCGCACACGGGCGTTCTCGCTCACGACGTGCCGGGCGCGGCGTCGCAGCGTTCGGTCGGTGATCGTGCGCACGTCGTCGAGCGAGGCCGATCGCAGCGGGCCGATCTCGGCCTCGGCCGCCTCGCACTCGGCTCGGCGCTCCGCGTAGGCCGAGCCGGCGAGCGTGCGTTCCTGGCCGGAGTGGACCACGACGACCTCGAGGTCGTCGGGAAGTCGGATCGGCTCCGTGGTGAGCAACGAGCAGTCCATCAGCAGGGCGTGCCCCTCGACGCCTCGGGTCGACGACAGTTGGTCGAGGATCCCGCACGGGACGCCGCTGGCCCGCTGTTCCGCTCGCTGGCAGAGCGCGGCGACGGCATGGCTGTCGCCCTCGATGCCGAGCGCCATGGCCACGGCGACCTCGAGCGCTGCCGATGACGACAGCCCCGCTCCGATCGGCAGGTCGGACGTGACCACGCCACGGAATCCCCTGGTCGGGCCGGCTTCGGCGACGACGCCGGCGACGAAACGGGCCCACGGGGGAGTGACCTGCGCGGGGTCGTCGATGTCGATCGGGACGACGGCGGCGCCATCGGCGCGGTCCGAGGTCAACTCGACGACGTCGCCGCCACGGCTGCCGCGGATCGTGACGCCCAGGGTGAGGGCCATCGGCAGGCAGAGTCCGCCGGTGTAGTCGGTGTGATCGCCGAGGAGATTGACCCGGCCAGGGGCGAAGGCGACCACGTTGTCCACTTCGGGAACCGTACCCACCGCTCACCGGTACGCCGGTTCTTGACCACTCGGTCAAGGACCGGCAAGCATCCCCCCATGGGGGAGACCATCGTGAACGTGAACGGCATCGAACTGTGCGCCGAGGTGCGCGGTCCTGAGGCCGGCGAGCCGCTGCTCCTCGTCATGGGGCTGGGGGCGCAGAAGGCGAGCTGGGACATCGGCTTCGTCGAGTCGTTGATCGACCGGGGATACCGAGTCGTGTGGTTCGACAACCGCGACGTCGGTCTGTCGACGAAGTTCGACGACCAGCCTGTCGACATCGGTGAGTTGATGACCGCCGTGTTGTCGGGAGAGACGCCCGACGTGCCGTATCTGCTGGCCGACATGGCCGCCGATGCTGCCGGTCTGCTCGACGCCCTCGACATCGACGCTGCGCACATCGTCGGGGTCTCGATGGGCGGCATGATCGTGCAGCAGATGGCCATCGACCATCCCCACAAGATCCGTTCCGTGACGTCGATCATGTCGACGACTGGTGACAGCGATGTCGGACAGCCGTCGAGCGAGGCGTCGGCAGCCCTGCTGCGTCCGCCGGCGACGACGGTCGACGAGGCCGTGCAGGCGGCGCTCGAGGCCGAGCAGATCTGGGGCAGTCCGGCGTACCTCGACCCCGAAGCCGCGGAGACCCGCGCTCGCCGTGAGTGGGATCGCATGCAGTACCCCGCCGGCGTCGCGCGCCAGATCGCGGCGATCTTCTCCTCGCCCAGCCGCACGGCGGCGCTCGGTGAGGTCACGATGCCCTTCGGTGTCATCCACGGACTCGCCGACACGCTGGTGACCCCCTCCGGAGGAGCGCGAACGGCCGAGGCTGTGCCGCATGCCACGCACCTCGAGATCGAGGGCATGGGCCACAACCTCCCCAAGGCGCTGTGGCCGACGATCATCGACGCCATCTCCGCCACGGCCGCCGCAGCGACCGCCTGAACCACCCACATCACCAGAAGGAATCACGCACCCACATGGGACCCCTCCACGGAACCACCGTCCTCGAGATCGCCGGCATCGGCCCGGGACCGTTCTGCGCCATGCTCCTCGCCGACATGGGCGCCGACGTCATCCGCGTCGACCGGGCCGGTCAGGTCATGGGTGGCGACCCCGAGTCGCCGCCCGCCGACATCTTGAACCGCGGGCGCCGCTCGATCGGCCTCGACCTCAAGAACCCCGAGGGCGTCGAGGCGCTGCTGACCCTGGTCGAGAAGGCCGACGTCCTCATGGAGGGCTTCCGCCCCGGCGTCACCGAGCGTCTCGGCATCGGCCCGGACGAGTGCCTGGCTCGCAACCCGAAGCTCGTCTACGGACGGATGACCGGGTGGGGCCAGGAAGGCCCGTACTCGCAGGCCGCCGGCCATGACATCAACTACATCGCCCTCGCCGGCGCGCTCGATCCGATCGGACGACGCGGCGAGGCCCCGGTCCCGCCCCTCAACCTCGTCGGTGACTTCGGCGGCGGCGGCATGTTCCTCGCGTTCGGGATGGTGTGTGCGCTCCTCGAGGCCAAGAACTCGGGCGAGGGTCAGGTCGTCGACGCGGCGATGGTCGACGGCAGCGCGATCCTCACCACGATGTTCCACGCCTTCCGGGCGATGGGAATCTGGCACGACGAGCGCGGCACCAACATGCTCGACACCGGCGCCCACTACTACGACGTCTACGAGACCAGCGACGGCAAGTACGTGTCGATCGGGTCGATCGAGCCGCAGTTCTACGCCCAGCTCCTCGAGTTGTCCGGGTTGGGTCAGGAAGCGGATCTGCCGCATCAGCAGGACCGCGACCAGTGGCCGGCCATGAAGGAGAAGGTCGCCGCGATCTTCCGTTCGAAGACCCGCGACGAGTGGTGCGAGATCATGGAGCACACCGACGTCTGCTTCGCCCCGGTCCTCTCGCTCGGCGAGGCGCCGTCGCACCCGCACAATGTCGAGCGCGGCACGTTCGTCGAGCGCAACGGCGTCGTGCAGCCGGCCCCCGCCCCACGCTTCTCGCGCACCACGGCCGAGATCCAGCGTCCCCCGGCCCACGCCGGCCAGCACACCGACGAGGTCCTCGATCAGTTCGGCTTCGACGCCGACAAGATCACGGCGCTCCGCGCCGCCGGCGCCATCGCCTGACACCCCCTCCCCACCCGTTCTGGTGAACGGATGACACCACCAGGTGTCGCCGGTGTTCACCAGAACGGGTGGGGTCGGACGGTCGTGGGGAGCGGACCGGCGTCGTGGCCGCGGCATACTCGTCCGATGGCGACCATCGTCTCGTTCCACGCCCACCCCGACGACGAGTCGATCGCCACGGGAGGGACGCTCGCGCGTGCTGCCGCGGAAGGTCACCGGGTGGTCCTCGTGTTCGGCACGAGGGGCGAGTGTGGCGAGGTGGCCGAAGGCTTCCTCGCAGACGGAGAACCGCTCGGCGAGCGACGAGCGCTCGAGGTCGCGGCCTCGGCGGAGGCACTCGGCGCCCACCGGTTCGAGTTCCTGGGCTACCGCGACTCCGGGATGATCGACGAACCCACGAACGACGCGCCCGACTGCTTCTGGCAGGCCGACGTGGAGGAGGCGGCGGAACGTCTGGCCACCATCCTTCGTGACGAGCAGGCCGACGTCCTCACCGTCTACGACGACCACGGCGGCTACGGCCATCCCGACCACATCCAGGTCCACCGGGTCGGCCACCGGGCGGCCGAGATCGCCGGGACTCCGCACGTCTACGAGTCGACGATGAACCGCGACCACCTCCGTCGAGCGATGCAGGCGGCCGCGGCCGACAACCCCGACTACGACGGCCCCGACTTCGACGACCCCGACTCGGACTTCGGATCGCCCGAGTCGCTGATCACCACCACGGTCGACGTCACCGACTGGCTCGACGCCAAGCGGGCCTCGATGGCCGCCCATGCCTCGCAGATCCCCGACGACAGCTTCTTCCTCGCCATGCCCCCGGAGGCGTTCGCCATGGCGTTCGGCCACGAGTGGTTCATCCGGACCTCGCCGGCAGCACCGGGCACCGACGACTGGCTCCTGCCCACCGGCGTGCAGTAGCAAGACGCACGTGACCGTCATCAAGATCAACGCCATCACCGTCCCGGAGAACTCGGGCGACGAGCTCGCCAAGCGCTTCGCTGCTCGTGCCGGGGCCGTCGACGACCAGCCCGGTTTCGAGGGATTCGAGCTGCTGCAGCCGACCGACGACCGGAATGTCTGGCTGGTCGTCACCCGTTGGGCCGATCAGGAGAGCTTCGACACCTGGGTCGCCTCCAAGGACTTCGCCCACGGTCATCAGGGTGCGGACAAGCCCGCGCCGAGTGGCGGCCCCGTCTCGGTGTCCGCCGAGCTCTGGAGCTACCAGGTCGCCGGCGGTTCCGCGGGGTGATCCGCACGCTCCACGCCGACCTGGCGTGGTTCGTCATCATCGGCAATGCGCTCGCGGGTTGTTGGGCGCTCGGCGCCCACTGGCTGGAATCCCTCCGCGTGCGCCAGCTCTGGATCGCCACCACGGTGGTCGAGCTCTCGATCTTCGTCCAGGTGGCGCTCGGCGTCGTGCTGCTGAGTGTCGAGGACATCGAACTCGACCAGTTCCACACGTTCTACGGTTTCGTCGCGCTGGCGACCGTGGGGATCATCTACAGCTATCGAGCGCAGCTCGAGCCCTACAAGTACCTCCTCTACGGCGGGGGCGGGTTGTTCTTGATGGGTCTCGGCCTCCGGTCGATGCAGTTCAGCCCGTCGTGAGGTCGCGAGCGCGCTCGACGCCGGTCACTAGGGTCACCTCGTGATCGCCGTCGTCATCACCTGCGTGGTCGTCATCGCCGCGTTGGTCGTCGCCAACCTCCGACTGCGCTCGCATGTCGAGGCCGTGACCGATCTCGGTCGCGTCACCGCCGACGAGCGCGATGCCGCCCGCGCCGAAGCAGCAGTCGCGGCCGACGACGCGACGTTGGCCCGCAAGCAACGCGACGAGGCCCTCGAACGTGGGCATCGCTCTCGTCGTGACGCGGCCGAAGTCGCCAACCGACTCAGCGCCGAGACCGGCGCACGCGCCAGCCTCGAGACCGAGCTCGAGGTGGTGCGTGGCGAACTCGAGGAGATGCGGTCTGCCGCCGCCCTGGTCGACGTGTTGTGGAATCTCTCCGTCCGTCAGGCCGAATCGACCTGGAGGGTGAGCGTGGCCGTCGACCGCGACGCGGTCTCGCCCTTCGTGCAGACCCGTGACGCATTCCGCACCGCGGTGGAGATCGAGGTGGATGCCGCCCGCGAAGAGGCCGGCGCCGATCTCGAGTTGTCGTGGGACGGAGACGCCCCGGTGCCCACCGCGCACGCGCTCCTGGCACTGGCCGTCGTGCGCGACGTGGTCAACGCGTTGGGAACGACGACCGCGCGCACGATGCTCACGGTGCGGCGGCTCGACGATGCGGTCGAGGTGGCGGTCGGTGCTGTCGACGGTGACGGCCAGGTCGTCGCCGTGCCCTTCCCGGCAGGGTTGGAGACGTCGCCCGGAACGGTCCGGGTCGACGGATCTAGAGGTGGACGACCGGGCAGGTGAGCGTCCGGGTGATCCCGGCGATCATCTGCACCCGACTCACGACCATCTTGCCGAGCTCGTCGACGGTGTTCGCCTCGGCCCGAGCGATGACGTCGTAGGGGCCGGTCACGTCTTCGGACGAGGCCACCCCGTCGATGGTCCCGACCTCGGCCGCGACCTCGGCGGCCTTGCCCACCTCGGTCTGGATGAGGATGTATGCGCTGACGGCCATGGCTCGACCTTCCGTTCCGACGGACTGAGAGCGCCGACTCTATCGGCCGGGAGAATTTCTCGACCGGGACAAGGGGTGCGTCCGAATCGGGGCGAACAACACCGGTATGGACGAGCACGAGCAGTTGGTGACACGGGTGTCGGAAGAACAGGGCGACATCCTCGGAACCATTCAGCTCGTCGAAGGAGACGAGGCGCTGCACGAGCTGTTGTTCGAGCAACTCGTCGATCTCCTCGTCGAGGGCATGTTCCTCGACGTCCGTGACGAGTACTTGGCCGGCGAGCTCGACCACGATGCGTATCTCGCTTCGGTCTCCGATCTCGCCGACAAGTGCCGCGAGGGCGGTTTGCTCCCGCTACCATCGCGACACAGCTGACGGCTTCCTGTCCGAACCGCCGCTGACGCGAAGAACCCCGATCCGAGTCTCTCGGATCGGGGTTCGCTTCGTTTTCGACTCGGATCTCGTCTACGAGCTGAGGCGCTTCTCGAGGTCGGCCAGCTGATCCTCCAGCGTCTCGGGCAGTCGCTCGCCGATGAAGGCGAACTGCGCCTCGATCAGCGGGATCTCCTGGCGCCACGACTCGGCGTCGACCGAGAGCAGCTCGTCGAGCACGCCGGCGTCGATGTCGAGGTCGGACGTGTCGAGTGCGTCGGCGGTCGGGACCCTGCCGATCGGGGTGTCGGTGGCATCCGCCTGATCTTCCAGACGCTCGAGGACCCACTTGAGGACTCGGCTGTTGTCACCGAAGCCCGGCCACAGGAACGAACCGTCGTCGCCGCGGCGGAACCAGTTGACCCAGAAGAGCTTCGGGAGCTTGGCCCCGTCCTTCTTGCCGATGTCGAGCCAGTGCTGCATGTAGTCGCCGGCGTTGTAGCCGATGAAGGGGAGCATGGCGAAGGGGTCGAAGCGGACCTCGCCGACCTTGCCGGCTGCGGCCGCCGTCTTCTCGGAGCTCATGATCGAGCCGAGGAACACGCCGTGCTCCCAGTCGCGAGCTTCGGTCACCAGCGGGACGTTGGTGGCGCGACGACCGCCGAAGAGGATGGCCGAGATCGGCACGCCCTTCGGGTCCTCGAACTCGGGGGCGATCACGGGGCACTGCGCCGCAGGAGCGGTGAACCGGGCGTTGGGGTGCGCGGCGGGGGCATCGGACTCGGGGGTCCAGTCGTTGCCCTTCCAGTCGGTGAGGTGGGCGGGGGGCTCGGACATGCCCTCCCACCAGACGTCGCCGTCGTCGGTGGCCGCGACGTTGGTGAAGATCGAGTTGGCGTCGACCGACCGCATGGCGTTCTGGTTGGTCTCGTCGCTCGTGCCCGGGGCGACGCCGAAGAAGCCGGCCTCGGGGTTGATGGCGTAGAGCTGGCCGTCGTCGCCGAACTTGAGCCAGGCGATGTCGTCGCCGACACACTCGACCTTCCAGCCCGGGAGGGTGGGGACGAGCATCGCCATGTTGGTCTTGCCACACGCCGACGGGAACGCCGCTGCGACGTACTTCTTCTCGCCGTTCGGGGGCGTCACGCCGATGATGAGCATGTGCTCGGCCATCCAGCCCTCGTCGCGGGCCATGGTCGAGGCGATGCGCAGGGCGAAGCACTTCTTGCCGAGCAGGGCGTTGCCGCCGTAGCCCGAACCGTACGACCAGATCTCGCGGTCGTCGGGGAAGTGGCAGATGTACTTGTTCTCGGCGTCGCAGGGCCATGCGACGTCGGGACGCTCGTTGCCGTCGGCGTCGACCAGCGGGTAGCCGACCGAGTGGAGGCACTTGACCCACTCGCCGTCACCGAGGACGTCGAGGGCGCCCTGACCCATGCGGGTCATGATCTTCATGTTGACGGCGACGTACGCGCTGTCGGTGAGCTGGACGCCGATGTGGGCGATGGGGGAGCCGAGCGGGCCCATCGAGAACGGCACCACGTACATGGTGCGGCCCTTCATGGCGCCTCGGTAGAACGAGAGCACCTCTTCCTTCATCTCGGCCGGGGCCCGCCAGTTGTTCGTCGGGCCGGCGTCGATCTCCTCGGCGGAGTTGATGAACGTGCGCTCCTCGACCCGGGCCACATCGGCGGGGTCGGAGTTGCACAGGAAGCTGTTCGGACGCTTCGCGTCGTCGAGGCGGGTGAACGAACCCTGCTCGACCAGGAGACTCGTCAGGCGGTCCCACTCCTCGTCGGAGCCGTCGCACCACTCGATCGCGTCGGGCTGGAAGATCTCCGCCCATTCCGCCACCCAGGCCTTGAGCTTGCTGTTCTCGGTCGTCGAAGACATTTGGTCCTTCTCGCTTCCGTCGCGCCGTTGCGACTGGGGGAATCGGGGTGGGAGCGACCGCGGACGGGTCAGATCCCGGTGTGCAGGGGTACGTCGTCCTGTGGGAAGTGCGGCGTGGCCATGTCCACCTCGGAACCCAGTCGAAGGCCGCTCGCACGGCCGTCGTCGTCGATGTCGAAGACGACGCGCTGACCCTGGCGGAGCATGCGGAACACCGTGCCCTCGAGTGCGCCGGCGGCGATGTCGTACTCGGCGAGGTCGGTGTCGGCGAGGATCACTCCGTCTCCGCTGCCGGGGTCGTACGACTTGATCACGCCCTGCACTTGGCACCTCTCGGTTCGCTCGTCGATCGTCGCGACTTCATCGGTCTGCAACTGGGTTCGGTCACCCTAACCGTGGCCTCGCGGCGGAAACCACACGGCCCCGAGCGAGCGGCCCACCGTTCTCCTAGGGTCCGGTCTGCGAGCGGTCGGCGATGGGTCGGGCTGCGCGACGGAAGGGCAGCCATGGCCACCATCTCGGCGATCGAGGGCATCGGACCGAAGTACCGCAAGATCCTCCAGGGCGCGGGCGTGCGGACCTGCGAGGCCCTGCTCGACAACGGCGCGACCCGCAAGGGGCGCAAGACCCTGGCCGATCTGACCAAGTTGGGCGACAAGCGGATCCTCGAATGGGTCAACCGCGCCGACCTGATGCGCGTCAAGGGCGTGTCGACCCAGTACTCCGACCTCCTCGAGGCGGCGGGAGTCGACACGGTCAAGGAACTGAAGAACCGCAATGCCGAGAACCTCGCTGCGGCGATGGAGAAGGTCAACAGCGGCCGCAAGAAGCTGGTGCAGCGCACGCCGTCGGCCAAGGTCGTCCAGGGATGGATCGATCAGGCGAAGAAGCTGCCCGCAGTCGTCAAGTACTGACCGGGTCCGTCGGTAGGATCGCCGCCGAATGACGACGCTCGAACAACTCGCGGCATCCGACCTGGCCCGCGCCGTCTCGGCTTTCGGTGACGCGCTGACCACCCACCAGGACGCCATCAACCGACTCAACGTGTACCCGGTGCCCGACGGTGACACCGGCACGAACATGATGCTCACCGTCCGGTCGGTGGCCGAGGCCGTGGCCGGCGCGGGCGAGAGCCCCGACATGGCGACGACCTGCAAGGCCATCGCCCACGGCTCGCTCATGGGCGCCCGCGGCAACTCGGGGGTGATCCTCTCGCAGCTCCTTCGGGGCATGACCGAGATGATGCGAGACCACGAGGTCGCCGACGCCTCGGTGTTCGCGGCCGCGATCACGCGGGCGTCGGAGCTGTCGTACGAGGCGGTGCAGCGACCGGTCGAGGGCACGATCCTCACGGTCGTCCGTGAAGCCGCCGACGAGGCCAGGGCCGCGGCCGAGGCCGGCGACTCGCTGGTCGACACGCTGGCGCGCACCCGGCTGGCCGGACAGACCTCGCTCGACAACACCCCCGAGCTGCTCCCGGTCCTCAAGGACGCCGGCGTCGTCGATGCCGGCGCGGCCGGATTCCTGCTCTTCGTCGACGCGCTGCTGCTCGTCGTCGACGGTCGAGCGATCCCGGCACCGCCCGACGCGCCCGAGGGTGCAGCGGAGCGGGCCCGAGGTGGCGAGCAGGCGATCACCCCGGAGACGGGAAAGCACGTCTCCGAACTGCGCTACGAGGTGATGTACCTCCTCGAGGCCCCCGACGAGTCGATGGCCGGCTTCCGTGAGGTCTGGGCGGGGATCGGCGACTCGATCGTGGTCGTCGGCGGCGAGGGCATCTACAACTGCCACATCCACACCGACGAGATCGGCGCCTCGATCGAGGCAGCCATCGAGATCGGTCGTCCGCGCGAGATCCGGGTCACCGATCTCCTCGACGAACTGCACGAGATCGAGGAGGAGCGTTGGGTCCGCGAGGCCGACACCGGCCCCGAGCCCGAACCGGAGCCGGTTCCGTGTGGCGTCGTCGCGGTGGCGACCGGCGAGGGGATCCGACGGATCTTCGCCAACCTCCGGGTCCAGCAGGTGGTCACCGGCGGTCAGTCGATGAACCCCTCGACGGCGCAGCTGCTCGAGGCGGTCGAGGCGGTGCCGGCCCCCGAGGTCGTCATCCTCCCGAACAACAAGAACATCATCGCCGTGGCCGAACAGGTCGACGAGCTCACCGACAAGACGGTGCGCGTGGTGCCCACGCGCTCGATCACCGAGGGATTCGCCGGGCTCATCGGCTACGACCCCGAGGCCGACGTCGACACCAACGCGGCAGCCATCGGCGAGCTGGCGAGTGCCGTGGTCCCGGGCGAGATCACCCAGGCGGTGCGCGACTCGACCTGTGACGCCGGACCGATCGCCGAGGGCGACTGGTTGGGCATCGCCCGCGACGGCATCCGCTTCGTCGCTCCCGACATCGTCGACGCCTGCGTCGGTCTGCTCGACATCCTCATCGACGACGAGCGCGAGATCGTGACCGTGATCGAGGGCGACGGCGCATCGGCCGGCATCACCCGCCAGATCACCGAGTGGCTCGACGAGCACCGGCCCGACGTCGAGGCCGAGGTGCACCACGGCGGCCAACCGCTGTACCCGTACCTCTTCGGCGTGGAGTGAATCGCCAACCGTCCGAGGCATGACTTCGGTCACGTCCTGCATGAAAGATGCAGCATCGGGTAGAGGGTGAGACATGACACTCACCGACACGATCGACACCCAGATGCAGGAGTTCGCCCGGGTGACCGGCGCGAACACCGCCCGGCTCGCCGAGCGCACGCCGCCTCCGGTGGATGCGTTGGTCCTCCGACTCGGTGCCATCAACGCCGAGGCGATCCGTCAGACGGGTCTCTTGACCGTCACCTCCATCGACGCGGTGCGCGACCTCGTCACGGTCGCGTGGAGCGGCGCCTCCGACATCGTCGGCACGACCGGCACGGCTGCGGACCGCTCGACCCGACTGCTCCGCGACACCGGCCGCCAGGTCCTGGGCGATGTCCGCCAGGCCCGCTCGACCATCACGAATCGGGTGACCAGCGCGGCCGACGGCCTCGGTCGCTCGCTCAAGCTGGTGACCGACCGGGCCGACGACGTGGGCGACCGCGTCGCCGACGCCGCCGGTGACGCCACCGACCGTGTGATCAAGGCCGCCGACAGCGGCGTCGCCGAGTCGGCCAAGACCGGCTCCCGTCGCCCCTCGGGTGCCTACGCCAACTGGTCACGTGAGGAGCTCTACGAACGGGCCCAGGAACTCGACATCGAAGGTCGTTCGTCGATGACCAAGAAGGAGCTCGTCACCGCGCTCCGCTCCGCCTGACGGGTCCGCTCGCCCGGCACGTTCTGAGCAACCCCCGGATGGTCCCCTCGGACTGTCCGGGGGTTGCGTCAGTATTGGGCGCATGGGACGAACGCTCGCGTCGCTGACCGATGTCGACCTCTCGCGTCTGGCGGGGGTCGGCCCGGCCAAGGAGAAGGCGCTCGCAACGTTCGGCCTCCACAACGTGTTCGACCTGCTCACGCACTACCCGCGGCGCTACATCGACCGCACCAAGGAGGCGCAGATCCGTGATCTCGAGCTGGGGGAGACCGCCTCTGTGCTCGCCCGGGTCACCGAGATCCAGTCCCGCCGGGTCAAGGGCGGCCGGGTGATGATCACGGGAACGGTGCGCGACGACTCGGGCACCATGAAGATCAGCTTCTTCAACCAGGCGTGGCGTGAGAAGCAGCTGGCGCCCGGCACCGAGGCGGTCTTCTTCGGCAAGCTCGAGGACTTCCGTGGCCGGCGGCAGATGACCAACCCGGTCGTGGACCTGATCGGCGACCGGACCGGCAAGGTCGTCCCCGTCTACCCGCAGTCCGAGAAGGTCCGCCTCACGTCGTGGGACGTGGGCCGGTGGGTGGCGGAGTCGCTCCGGCGGGCCGGCGAGTTCGACGACCCGGTGCCCGAGTTCCTCCTCGACCGCCACGACCTCGTCGACCGCACCAGCGCGTTCCGGGGCATCCACGTCCCCGAGACGTGGGGTGAGTTCGTCGTCGCTCGGAAGCGACTGGTGTTCGACGAGTTGTTGCGAGTGCAGTTGGCGCTCGTGTTGCGCAAGCGAAAGCTCGAGGCCACGACGGCCGGCATCGCACACGAGGCCTCCGGCTGGCTGGTCCGCCGCTTCCTCGACGGGCTCCCGTTCGAACTGACCGACGGACAGAAGACGGCGTCGGCCGAGATCACCGCCGATCTGCGCCAACCCGCCCCGATGCACCGACTGCTCCAGGGCGACGTCGGCGCGGGCAAGACCGTCGTCGCCGTGGCGGCGATGCTCGCCGCGGTCGAAGGCGAGCGGCAGGCCGCGCTGATGGCCCCGACCGAGGTGCTGGCGGAACAGCATGCGTCGAGCGTGAAGGCGATGCTCGACGGGTTCTCCGTGGGGGAGGAGGGCGCGTTGTTCGATCGGCCGCTGCGGGTCGAACTGTTGACGAACCGGGTCCCGGCCGCTCGCCGCCGCCAGATCACCGAAGACCTCGCCACTGGTCTGGTCGACATCGTGATCGGCACGCACGCCTTGTTGTCGGCCGACGTCGACTTCGCAGCCCTGGGTGTCGTGGTGATCGACGAACAGCACCGGTTCGGCGTCGAGCAGCGAGCGGCGTTGCGCGACAAGGCAGGCGGCGTCGTCCCGGATGTCCTGGTGATGACCGCGACGCCGATCCCGCGTACGGCCGCGATGACGGTCTACGGCGACCTCGACGTCTCGCGCATGCGTCAGATGCCACGCGGGCGGACGCCGATCGAGACGATCTGGCCCCGCACCGAGGAGGCCCAGGCCGCCATGTGGGAGCAGGTGCGTGCCGAGGTCCGGGCGGGGCGACAGGCCTACGTCGTGTGCCCGCTGGTCGAGGAGTCCGAGAAGCTCGAGGTCACCTCGGCGACGGAGACGTTCGAACTGCTGCAGGCGACCGAACTCGAGGGATCCCGTGTCGGGCTCCTGCACGGACGGATCAAGGGCGACGAGAAGGAGACCACCATGGATGCCTTCCGTCGCGGCGACCTCGACGTGCTGGTGGCGACGACCGTGATCGAGGTCGGTGTCGACGTGCCGAATGCCACCGTCATGGTGATCCTCGACGCCGACCGATTCGGGATCGCGCAGCTGCACCAGTTGCGGGGCCGCGTCGGCCGCGGGGAGCATCCGTCCACCTGCTATCTCGTGGGCGAAGGCAACACCGAGGACGGAGCGGCGCGGATCGAGGCGCTCGTCGCGTCGACCGACGGGTTCGACCTCGCCGAGGTCGACCTCGACCTGCGTGGCGAGGGGACGATCATGGGTGCTCGCCAGAAGGGGATGAGCGACCTCAAGCTGGCGTCGCTGCAGAAGGACCGAGCGGTCGTCGAGGATGCCCGTGCCGCGGCGTTCGACCTGGTCGACGGGCCCGACGGCGTGCCCGAGGCGTTGCTCGACGAACTCCGGCTGTTCCTCGACGAGGAGGAGCAGGAGTTCCTCTTCAAGTCCTGAAGTCTGCGGACCGAGCGGTGCTGTGTGTTGGGGGGAGCAACTCGAGAAGCGGAGCAGGCAGACGAAGTCTGCGGGCGGAGCGACCTAGTCGGGGCGGCCGCGCTCCCAGTCGATCTCCTCGGGAACCTCGAGGTACCAGGCGTCGAGGCAGTCCTCGCAGCGATAGACGGTCACGTCGCCCGGCGCCCAGCCGTCCTCGGGGGCGTAGGAGTTCAGGTGCGCCTTGCCCCCGCAGTCGATGCAGGTGATGACGCGATCGGGCTCGAACACGTGACCGACGGTACAACCGACTGCCGCGAACGCCGCACCCTGCACTGGCACACTGGGCTCGATGAGCAAGAAGCAACAGGCAATCGCCGGCGGCATCGGTGCCGTCATCCTCCTGATCGTCGGCTTCCTGGTGTTCGGTGGCGGGGGCGACGACGAGCCCATCGTCGCGGCCACGACCACCACCACCGAGGAGACGACCACCACGACGACCGAGCCGCCGCGCACCACGTCGGCGCTCACCGGTCTGCCGGTCGAACAGGAGGTCCTCGACGCTCCTGTGGTCGCGGTCAAGATCGACAACGTCGACGGCAAGTCCACGCCCCAGGTGGGCATCACGGCCGCCGACGTCGTGTACGAGATCCAGGTCGAGGGGAGCGTCACCCGCCTCCTCTCGCTGTTCCAGAGCACCGACGCCGCTCCGATCGGGCCCGTGCGTTCCGCCCGCGGCTCCGAGATCGGGGTCCTCGAGGAACTCAACAACCCGCTGTTCACCTGGCATGGCGAGAACGGCATCCTCGGACCGATGGTCCGCGCCGCCAAGGTGCAGGCGCGCTCCATCAACGAGATCAGCGGACTCTTCTACCGTGAGGGCGGCCGTCCGGCGCCCTACAACAGCTTCGTGCAGGGCAGCGCCCAGATCCGCGAGACGGCCGATGAGGGCTCCACCGGTCCGGTCGAGCCGATCTTCACCTTCGCCGCCGAGGGCGAGAGCCCGTCGCCGCTGGCGACGCCGGCGTCGAGCGTCCATGTGCAGTTCAGCGGAGGCGCCGGTGGCGCTCCCGTGGACTACGCGTGGGACGGGACGGTGTGGAAGCGGTCGCAGAAGGGGCATCCTCACGTCGATGCCGACGGCAACCAGGTCGCCGTCGAGAACGTCATCGTCCGGTTCGTCCAGGGCATCGACTCCGGCACGCGTGACAAGGCCGGGTCGGTCGTGCCGACGGCGCAGGTGATCGGCGAAGGCGAGGTCTGGGTGCTCTCGCAGGGAACCGTCACCAAGGGGACCTGGAAGAAGGCCGACGGCGTGTCGGTGACCCAGTACCTCGACGCCGACGGCAACCCGATCAAGCTGACCCCGGGCAAGACCTGGATCTCGATGCCCTACACCGCGGCTGGCTCCTCCGTCGGGTGAGAGTCGTTGCCGGGACGGCACGGGGACGGCGACTCCGCAGCCCCGACGGGGAGACCACCCGTCCCACCTCGGACCGGGTCCGCGAGGCGGTGTTCAACGCGCTGCACAGCCAGGGACTCGTCCAGGACGCCCGGATCGCCGACCTCTTCGCCGGCAGTGGCGCCCTGGGCATCGAAGCCCTGAGCCGCGGCGCGGCCCATGTCTGGTTCGTCGAGTCCGACCGCGGCGCCCAAGCCGTGATCGACGACAACCTCCGCACGCTCGACCTCGCAGACGACGCGACCGTGATCCGCTCGACCGTCGATCGAGCGCTGGCGCCGGCCTTCGCCGATGACCTCGACGTGGTCCTCGCCGATCCGCCCTACGCCTTCGACGGGTGGGAGGAGTTGTGCGCAGCGGTCGCCCCGATGCTCGTCGACGACGGACTCCTCGTCGCCGAGTCGGGCGAAGCGATCACCCTCCCCGCCGGGTGGGAAAAGATGAGGGAGCGGACCTACGGCGGTACCGTGATCACGTTCGCCCTCCCTCCCCGTGGGGACCCACCGGAACCTGCGTTTCCGGACGACCGATCAGGAGCAGATGCGTGAGGACTGTCCTCTATCCAGGGACGTTCGACCCGATCCACAACGGCCACCTCGAGATCATCGAGACGGCCTCACGCCTGTTCGACCGGGTGTACGTGGCCGCGATCAGGAACTCACAGAAGGGCGATCCGCTCTTCGAGTACGAGGTCCGTGAGGCGATGATCCTCGAGAGCACGGCTCATCTCGGCAACGTCGAGGTCGCCCCGCTCACCAGTCTGGTCGTCGATCTGGCGACCGAACTCGGCGCCGACGTGATCGTCAAGGGTCTCCGTGCGGTCTCGGACTTCGAGTCCGAGATGCACCAGGCACACATGAACCGGAAGATCTCCGGCGTCGACACCCTGTTCATCCCGTCAGCGACCGAGCACTCGTTCGTGGCATCGAAGCTGCTGCGTGAGATCGCACGCTTCGGCGGCGATGTGACCGAGATGGTGCCCACGCCGGTCGCCAAACGACTCCAGGAGAAGTTCCGATGAGCAGCGGGGGAGAGCAGGACCATCCCGGCCGTCCGGAGCGGCCCGCCGACCGTCCCGGCCAGTCGCCGTACTCGGCGCCGCAGGTCGAGTCGGTGTTGCGCGAGATCCGCGATCTGATCGAGCAGGCGCGGCCGATGCCGGTGTCGCGCTCGGTGATGATCAACCAGGCCGAGGTCCTCGACCTCGTCGACGAGGCGGCCGAACGGCTTCCCGAAGAACTCCGTGCCGCGAAGTGGCTCCTGAAGCAGCGCGAGGAGTTCCTCGCCCGGACCCGCCGTGAAGCCGACGAGATCGTGGCTGCGGCGCAGGCACGCGCCGATCAGATGGTGCAACAGACCGAGGTCGTCAAGGCCGCCGAGGCCCGTGCTCGTTCGGTCGTCGATGCTGCTGATGCCGAGTCCCGTCGTCTCAAGCTCGAGGCAGAGGACTTCTGCGACCAGCGGCTCGCCAGCTTCGAGATCGTGCTCGAGCGCACCATGAAGGTGGTCAACGCCGGACGGGCCAAGCTCCAGGGCAGCCCGACCCGCGACGAGGAGGCGGCGGCAGCGTCGTCGCGACCTCCGGGCGAGCGTGAGGACATGACCGGACGTCCTCGTCTCGAGGCCGTACCGGACCACGCGCCCGCGTTCTTCGACCAAGACGACGGCTGAGCGATGGCCCGGCCACTCGTGGTCCGGGTCGGTGATCTCCTGCGGGAGCCGGGGAGCCGACGCGACATCGACGTCGAGACCGACGTCCCCGACCATGCGACCACCGCAGCCAGGACCATCCCCGGGACGCCGCTGACCGTGCGCGGCCAGGTGATGGCCATGTCAGGGGGTGTCGAGATCACGGGCGACTTGGGCTTCGACTGGTACGGCGAGTGCCGTCGGTGTCTCGACGAGATCCACGGACACGTCGACGTGTCGTTCCGTGAGGTCGCACAGCGTGAGCCGATCGACGACGAGGTGTTGCCGATCGAGGGCGACCTCCTCGACCTCGAACCCCTCGTCCGTGAGCTGATCCTGTCGGGTCTGCCGCTGGCGCCCCTGTGCCGCGAGGACTGCATCGGTCCCGACCCCGAGCGCTTCCCGACGACCACCGAGGCCGAGGTCGAAGCCGAGGCCGCCGCGGCGGAGCCGGCGCCCGACCCCCGATGGGCCGCGCTCTCCGAACTCGATTTCCCCGACACCCCCTGACCCCCGTTCTGGGTGCACAAACCGTACGCACGTTGGCGGATCGCGCACCCAGAACCGCGGTTGGGTGTGGGGGAGGGGTCGCCGCTACAGTGTTCCGTTCGTGCCGGGACCGGCGCGTCGCATCCGTCATCCGAGGTTGAGCAGTCATGGCCGTTCCGAAGCGAAAGACATCCAAGGCGAAGGGCCGTAGCCGGCGCGCCGCCAACTGGAAGCTCGAGCGCCCCTCGCGCAGCCTCTGCCCCCGTTGTGGCGTCGCGAAGCTGCCGCACGTGGTCTGCCCCAACTGTGGTTGGTACCACGGCCGCCAGGCCGTCGACGTCGACTAGGACCGTCGGTCGCGTCGCGGCCCCGGTTCTCCGGACTTCTTCGGCAGGGCCTCAGAACTCCTTTTCCGTGGAGGTACGAGATGTTGCCCATAGCCATCGACGCGAACGGCGGCGACAAGTCACCTGACGACATCGTCGCGGGTGCACGTCGGGCACGTGAGGAACTCGATGTCGACGTGGTCCTCGTGGGGACCCCGGACGTTGCCGACATCGCCGGCGATCTCCCCCTGATCGAGGCGTCCGAGGTCATCGCCATGGACGCCGACCCGGGCGCCAGCGTCCGTCGGATGAAGGACTCGACGCTCGTCCGCGCCGCCGAGGCGGTCCGCGACGGCAAGGCCTCGGCCATGATCTCGGCCGGCAACACCGGTGCGACGATGGCGTCGGCCCTGTTGCGCATGGGGCGGGTCAAGGGTGCGAAGCGCCCGGCGATCGCCACCCCGCTCCCGGTCCCGTCCGGTGGGCACACCGTGATGCTCGACGCCGGAGCGAACGCCGAGTGCCAGCCCGAGTGGCTGGTGCAGTTCGCGCAGATGGGCGCCGCCTACGCCACGGCCCGCTACGCGATCGAGGAGCCCCGCGTCGGGCTGCTCTCGATCGGTGAGGAGCCCGGCAAGGGCGACACACTCCGCAAGGAGACCTACGAGTTGCTCGTCGCCGACGGCGTGTTCTCGGCATCGGGCGGCACGTTCATCGGCAACGTCGAGGGACGCGACATCCTCACCGACGACGTCGACGTCGTCGTGACCGACGGCTTCACCGGCAACGTCGCCCTCAAGTCGCTCGAAGGCGGGATGAAGGCGCTGGTCAATCGGCTCCTCGAGGCGTTCGGCGCCAACGACGAGACCCGCGCCGCCGCCGATGTGCTGATGCCCGAGCTGTTGCCCCTCTATGCCTCGCTCGATCCGGAGAACACCGGCGGAGCGATGCTCCTCGGCGTCGACGGCGTGTGCATCATCAGCCACGGCTCCTCGGGTGAGACCGCCGTCGTGAACGCGGTCCGCGTCGCACGCGACATGGTCTCCGGCGACGTCGTCGGCGCACTCACCGCCGCCATCGCCTGACCCGTCTCCCGTTCTGGTGAGTCAATGCGACCACCAGATGGCGCGATCGTTCACCAGAACGAGGGGTTTGGACGTTCCGTAGGCAAGATTGTACGGAGAGTAGGCACTTTGCAGGGCTTTCGCGGCGATCCGAGGACCTTGGGGGGAAGTCGCTACAGTGACCGCTCGCCGCAGCACTGCGGCACGAAGCCGAAGTCGAGTCCAGGAGGCGCCGGTGCCCGCAGAGACCCACGTGGAAGGTGGCGAGATGAGTCGTGACGAGGTCCTCAACCTCATCCGTGACCGCCTCGCCGACATCCTCGAGATCGAGCCGGACACCATCAAGGAAGGCGACAGCTTCGTCGACGACCTCGACGCCGACTCGCTGGCCCTGATCGAACTCGTCGAAGCCCTCGAAGAGGAGATCGGCGAACGCAGTGTCGGTTTCCGCATCGACGACGAAGACCTCGAGGACCTCAAGTCCGTGCGCGACGCCGTCGACTACGTCGTGTCGCGACTCTGATCGGGTCCGGGTTCACACCGTGTCCGCTGCGGCAGGAAGCAACCGCCGCAGTGATGCCCGCGCGCTCCTGCTCGAGCGGCTCGACTACGTGCCGCTCGACGCGGCCCTCTTCGACCAGGCGTTCAACCACCGTTCCTGGTGCGCCGAGCATGCCGAGGACGAGTCGAACGAACGACTCGAGTTCCTCGGAGACTCCGTGCTGGGGTTCGTCGTCGCCGACCTGGTGTACCGCCGGGAGGCGGCGCTCGACGAGGGCGCACTCACCGATGTCCGCAAGGCCGTCGTGAACGCGGTGTGCCTCTCGGAGGTCGCACTCGAACTCGACCTCGGAGCCCACCTCCGCCTCGGCAAGGGCGAGGAGGCCTCGGGCGGCCGCGAGAAGCCGTCGATCCTCGCCGACGCCATGGAAGCGGTCCTCGGGGCCGTATACCTCGACGGCGGCATCGATGCCGCGTCCGATCTGGTCGACCGGCTCCTCGGTGATCGCATGCAGGCGGCGATCGACAACGGTGGCCGGAACCAGGACCACAAGAGCCGCCTCCAGGAACACCTGGCCGCGACCTCCGGTGCCACCGCCCGCTACGTGTTCGTGGCCACCGGACCCGACCATGCCCGCGAGTTCACCGCCACGGTCTCCGCGGGCGGCGTCGAACTCGGCGTCGGCGGCGGACGCTCCAAGAAGCAAGCCGAGCAGCAGGCCGCACGTGCCGCGCTCGTCATGCTCGAATCCGAATCCGAATCGACCGATGCGAACCATCGGTCGGCTTCTGGCCCGCAGGGGTCAGAAGGCAACGCCCAGGGAGGCGTCACCGATGGCTGAACTGCCCGAGGTCGAGACCATCCGCCGTCAGCTCGAACGTGAGGTGGTCGGACGCAAGGTCAAGACCGTCGACGTCCACGACACCAAGCTGATCAAGCGCCACGCGAACAAGAAGCAGTTCGCCGAGATGCTCGAGGGGGTCAAGCTCAAGTCGCTCATCCGACGCGGCACGTTCCTGATCTTCACCCTCGACTCCGGCGATCGGTTCATCATCCAGCCGGGCGCCGACGGCGAGCTGCGCAAGACGCCGGCCAAGGACGACCTCGACAAGGGGACGGCCGTGGTGTTGACGTTCACCCAGGGCGGTCAGCTCCGCTACATCGATCCCAAGCGGACCGGTGAGCTGTGGATCCTCACGCCTGAGGAGGTCGCCGAGGGCGTCGACGAGATCGAGCTGCTCGGCTTCGACGTCGTCGACACGCCGGTCCCGTGGGCCGACTTCGCCAAGCTGGTCATGAGCCGCTCGATGAAGCTCAAGACGTTCTTGAACGACGAGGACCAGCTCGCCGGCATCGGACCGGTCTACGCCGACGAGATCCTCTACGACTCGGGCCTGCGCTACGACCGCATCACCGACTCGCTCTCCGTGCAGGAGGTCCGCCGCCTGTACCGCAGCGTGATCGAGATCCTGCACGACGCGATCAAGCACACGGGCACGACGCTGGACGACGACGGGTGGCACGACCTCCACGGCGCCGCCGGCGGCTACCTCGAGTACCACCAGGTGTTCGCCCGCGACGGGCAGCCGTGCCGGCGTTGCCGCGACGTGATCTCGAAGGCGAAGTTCGGCGGCAAGCCGACCTACTTCTGTGAGCAGTGTCAGACCTGATCACCCTGTTCGTCGTGCTCGCCGTCTCGGTGGCGGCGCACGAGCTCGCTCATCTGGCGTCCGCACGCCTGGTGGGCCACGAGGTGTTCGAGATCCAGATCGGCGTCGGTCCCTCGTGGACCGAGCGCGTCGGTCGCATGGAGTTGCGGGTCGGCCTTCTGCCGATCGGCGGGCACGTGCAGACGGGATCGCGATCGGCGGACGGATTCCGTTGGCGATCGGCCGTGGTGGCCGGGTCCGGTGTCGTGGCCAACATCGTCCTCGTGGTCGTCGGCGGCGCCGTATCGATCCCGGCGCTCGTCGTCTTCAACGTCGCAGCGGTCCTCGCGAACCTCTGGCCGGGTCGACGCCGCCGACTCGGCGAGCCGTCGTCGGACGGTCGCACGCTGCTCGACCTGCTGCGCGGCGATGTCGACGCGATCGCCGAGGAACGGAGCGGATGGTTCTGTGTCGAGGCCGATCGGGCCCGCAGCGAAGGTCGCCTCGACGAGGCGTCGGAGATCGTCGACGACGGCTTCCGTGAGGTCGGCACCACTCGGGCGCTGCTCGCGGTGCGTGGGGTGGTCTCGTTCGAGCAGCGCCGGTTCACCGATGTCGTCGACGCCTATGCCCAGTTGATCGACGACGACCGGGTGACGGTCACGGGTCGAGCCGGCTTCGCCGCCGACGCCGCGTGGGCCGCATCGCTGTCCGGCGACCCGGAACTCGCGCGGCTCGCCGAACCGTGGGCCGGGTTCGCCCGTGCTGCCCGGCCGTCGGTCCCGCGCCGCCGGATCGTCCACGCGCTGGCGTTGGTCGATGCCGGCCGACCGGAAGCCGCCGTCGAGGCGATTGACGGTGTCGTCGATCCGTCGGCCGACGCGATCCGCGTGCTGGTGCTCGCCGAGAGCGGCGACCGTGACGCCGCCCGCACGTTGTTCGACACTGCCGTCGGGCCGTCGTTCTCGCCCGATCATCCGTTGATCGAGCGGGTCGTCGCGGCGCTGGAGGACTGACCGGGAGCGACGGCGCAAGGAACTGACGGATCGGGCGTTTCTCTCGCCGAGTATCCCTCTCTGAACGGGTTCCCTGTGCGCCAACGAGTCCATGCCCTCCACCAATCCCGCGCGCCCCAGCGACGCCTCGTCCATCGACGGCTCGCCCACACGCACGCGCTCGACGGCCTCCGCGCGCTCGCCTTGGTGGGCGTGTTGCTCTACCACCACGAAGCGGGGCTCGCGCAGGGCGGCTGGCTGGGGGTGTCGCTGTTCTTCACGCTCTCCGGCTTCCTGATCGCCGGGCTGCTCCTCGCAGAGTTCGACGAGACCGGCACGATCCGGCTTCGCACGTTCTGGGAGCGTCGCATCCGCCGGCTCGTCCCGGCGTCGCTCCTGGCAGTCGGGTTGGCCGTCGTCGTGGTCTTCCTGTCGGGGATCCACACGATGGCGGACGCCGCTCCCGATCTGCGCGCTGCGGTTCTCAACGTGGCCAACTGGCGTTTCGTGTTCGCCGACGTGGCCTACGCCGGTGCCGACGTGGCGCCGTCTCCCGTCAAGCACTACTGGTCGCTGGCGATCGAGGAGCAGTTCTATCTCGTGCTCCCACTCCTCGCGGTCGTGGCGCTGCGTCGCGGCTGGTTCGGTCGAGTCGTGCTGGCCGTTGTCGGGCTGTCGCTCGCATCGACCCTGTTCTCGGGTGGTGGGCTCGACCGGTTGTACTTCGGCACCGACACCCGCGCTGCCGAACTCGCCGTGGGCGTCGGCCTCGCGATCGCCTGGCCGCACCTGTGCCACCTCATCGCTGATCGCACGTGGTTGGCAGACGTGTGGGGCATCGGGTCGGTCATCGCCGCGGTGTTGCTCTTCCGGAACGCGGTCCTCGAGGAGTCGTTGCTCCGTCACGGTGGGCTGATCGCCGTCACCGTGGTGTGGGTCGGCCTCATCGTGGCGGCGGTCCTCGGTCGATGGGTGCCCCGAGCGCTCTCGCTCCCCGGGCTGCCCGCGCTCGGACGGGTGAGCTACGGCGCCTACCTCTTCCACTGGCCCGTGTACGTGCTCTTCACGTCGCCGCGCACCGGACTGGCGGGAACCCAGCTGCTGGCGGTTCGCCTGGCGGTCACGCTCGTCCTGGCCGTGGGATCGGCCGCCGTCGTCGAGATGCCGATCCGGCGCGGCGCCATCCGGCCACGACTCCTGGTTCCCGCGCTCGGCACGGCCATCGCGGCCACTGTCGCCTTCTCGGTCGTGACCGGGGTGCCGAAACCGCAGTCGGAACTGGCCTCGCTCGGGATCCTCGAACCGCCGACGGTGTCGACGTCGATCGCGACCACCGTTCCCACCAGCGGTCCGACGGATCGCCCGACCGGCAGCACGCCGGCTCCGACGACGCCCGTCACCGACGGTGCAGCGCCGCCGACCCCCTCGACCACCGTTGCACCGGCACCGGTGGCGCCGGCATCCGTCCGGGTCCCGAGGATCCTCGTGCTCGGTGACTCGACGGCAGGGTTCACCGGCCGGGGGCTGCAGAAGGCAGCGGCCCAGGACGGCACCGCCGAGATCTACGTCCTCAACGACAACGGCTGCACCGTGTTGCCCTATGCCGAGGCGATCTACCGGGCCGGGATGGTCACGAAGACGTCGTGCCACGACATCATCGGCCAGGGCGTCGCCGCCGTCGACAAGGTCGACCCCGACCTGATCGTCGTGTTCCTCGGTTCGGCGCAACTGGTGGATGCCCGCTTCGACGACCTCGTGGGCGTCCACTCGATCCTGGAGGAGAAGATCCGCACCCGGTACCGGCGCGCACTCGGTGCGGCAGTGGCGGATCTCGACGCCCTGGGCATCCCGGTGCTGTGGGCCGACCTCCCGCCGGTCGAGTGGGACGTCGAGGCCTTCAACGAACTGACCGGTGCCAGCTTCCCCGGCGTGGGGCCGGTGTCGACCAACGACCCTGCTCGGGCGGCGACCCTGAACCGCATCGACGCAGACGTGATCGGCGCCGCGCGGAACGTGCGGCGTTGGGACTACACGGCGGGCATCACCGGCCCCGACGGCACGATCTCGCTCGCCGACCGACCCGACGGTCTGCACCTCGCCCCGGCTGCGGCGACGCGCATCGCTCGGGAGTCGCTCCTGCCGCGGTTGACCGAAGCATTCCGCCGACTCGTCGGGGACTCGTCGGCGACGCTCGCTCCTCGGGAACCGACGACCTGGCACCAGGTCGGGAGCGCAGCCGAGGATGCATCGACCGTCCCGGGTGGGGCACTACCGTCGTGAACGGTGTTTCTCAAGAACCTGACCATCAAAGGCTTCAAGTCGTTCGCAGACACGGCTGACCTCGGCCTCGAACCCGGCGTCACCGTCGTGGTCGGACCCAACGGGTCGGGGAAGTCGAACGTGGTCGACGCCATCGCCTGGGTGCTCGGTGCCCAGGCGCCCTCGGCGATCCGCTCGCAGAAGATGGACGACGTCATCTTCGCGGGGACCGACAAGAAGGCCGCCCTGGGTCGGGCCGAGGTCAGCCTCACCATCGACAACTCGAGCGGGATGCTCCCCATCGAGTTCTCCGAGGTCACCATCAACCGGACGCTCTTCCGCTCGGGCGACTCCGAGTACTCGATCAACGGCGTGCCCTGTCGTCTGCTCGACATCGCCGACCTCCTGTCGGACTCCGGCGTCGGTCGTACCCAGCACGTCATCATCAGCCAGGGCCAGATCGACGCGGTGCTCAACGCCAAGGCGACCGACCGACGCATGATCATCGAGGAGGCCGCCGGCGTCCTCAAGTACCGCAAGCGCAAGGAGAAGGCCGAGCGGCGTCTCAACGCAACGGAGGCCAACCTGACGCGGGTCCAGGACCTGCTGCGTGAGGTCCGTCGAGGGCTGCGGCCGCTCGAACGCCAGGCCGACGCCGCTCGTCGCCACGGTGCGCTGATCGACGAGTTGGGCGCCCTGCGCAAGTTCCTCGCCGGTCGCGAGCTGTCGCAGCTGCGGACCCGGCTCGAGAACACGACCCGTGACCGCGCCGGCCACGGCGAGCGCGACGAAGCCCTTCGGTCCCGCCTCGCCGAACTCAACACCGCGGTGCTCAAGGCCGAGGCCGAACTCAACGCCATCGGTGGCACCGACCTCGGCGACGAACTGACCAGGTTCGAAGCACTCCGGGAACGTGGACGCGGCATCGCCGCGGTCCTCCAGGAGCGCGAGCGGAGCCTGGCCAAGGAGCGCGAGTCGAGCGTCGACGCCGAGCTGATCGCCTCGCTCGAGTCCGACCAGGCCAACCTCCGCAGCGCGCTCGAGTCGATGGACGCGGCCGCGACCACGCTGCTCCCCGATGCCGACGAGGTCGGTCGGGCCGAGGCCGGACTCGCCGAAGCACGTGCCCAGTTCGAGGAGCGGTGGGGCGAAGGAGTCGCCGGCAGTTCGGGCGAAGCGGCCGAGGTGCGTGGCGAGCTCGCCGGACTCCGCAACTCGGTGCAGCGAGCGCTCGCCGAACTCGATCGTTTCGACGGCCGCAACCGCAGCCTCAGCGACAAGCGCGCCCGCCTCGTGTCCGAGGTCGACCGCCTCCGCGAGGAGATCGCTGCTGCCGACTCGGCGCTCCCGTCGCTCGAGTCCGACCAGGAGCGTCTGGCCACGGAGCACACCGCGGCCGAGGCCGCACTCGAGGCCGCGTCATCCGAACTGGCCGACGCCGAAGCCGATCGTCGTTCGTGGATCGCCCGAGCCGATGCGCTCGCCGAAGCCCTCGACGCCGCACGATCCGCTGCCGGCGCGGAGCGCCTGGCCGAGATCGACGGCGTCATCGGCACCCTGCTCGACCTGGTCGAGGTCGACGCCGGGTGGGAGGCAGCCTTCGAGGCCGCCGCATCCGACGCGCTCGCGGCCGTCGTGGTCGACGGACCCGAGGCGGCCCGTGCCGCGTTCACCTCCCTCGTCAACGGCGACGCCACCGGCGCGGTCCTCGCGCTCGGCGTCGATCGTCCGACCACGTCGCCGCCCCCCATGGGGGAGCCCGTCCGAGGTCACGTCCGTTCCAACCGCCCCGATGTCGAGGACCTCCTCGACGCGGTCATCGGCTCGGCCGTGGTGGTCGACGGCAACTGGCCCGCCGGTCTCGACGTGGCGCTCTCGCACCCCGACGCGGTCGTGGTGACCAACGACGGTGCCCGGTTCGGTCCGGGTTCGTGGCGGATCGGGAACGCCGCCACCGGCGCCACCGGCGCAGCCCTCGAGGAGGCGCTCGCCCGAGTCGACGCATCGGTGGGCGAGGTCGCCGTCGCGGCCGAGGCCCGCGACGGCGCCCGATCGCACCTGGGCGAGGCCAAGGCCGCCGCCACCGCAGCACGCCAGGCGGCCGAGAAGACCGCAGCCACCCGGCGCCGGGCAGCCGAGGCGCTCGAGCGCGGCGAACGGGAACTGGCGGAAGCGACCAAGGACCTCGGCGGCCAGTCGGACGAGCGGTCCGAGCTCGAGACCCGGATCGAGACCGAGCGAGCCCGAGTGGCCGAGCTCGAAGCGGCACTGCCCGCGCTCGAGGCCGAAGAAGCCGCTGCTGCGGAAGCAGCCAAGGCCATGGCCGACGCACGCGACGCGCTCGACGAGCGGGCTTCGGCCGTCGTCGCCCTGCGCAGCGATCTCGAGGTCCGTGCGGCCCAGATCGAGGAGCGCCAGACCTCGCTGCGCAACCGACTGGCCGAGGTCGACTCCCGTCTCGAACGCAACCAGGCGGCTGCGGCCGAGGCTGCGGAGCGACGCGAAGCCCTCGAGGGGAAGGCGACGGCCCTGGCCGGCCTGATCCGTGCGTGCAGCGCATCGCTCGCCAAGGCGGAGGAACGACTCGTCGTGCTGCGCGAGGAGCGCAAGGCGCAGTCCGAGGCCCAGCGGAGCGTTTCGTCGGCGCTCGACGGCCTGCGACGTGAGCGGGCAGCGGCCGAGAAGGAACTCGGCGAGGTCCGCGAGCGCGTGCAGCGCGCCGACATCGACCTCAACGAGGTCAACCTGCGGATCGAGACGTCGGTCGAGACCATGCGCCGCGACCTGGGGATCTCACCCGACGAGGCGCTCGCGGCCGAGTGCCCGGAACTCCCCGAGACCACGTCGCCGGCGGCGCGGACCCGTGAACTCGAGCGTGAGCTTCGTCTGATGGGGCCCATCAACCCGCTGGCCCTCGAGGAGTACGAGCAGCTCCAGGAGCGCCACGAGTTCCTCCAAGCCCAGCTCGACGACGTCAAGGGCAGCCGGCGTGAGCTGAGCAAGGTGATCAAGGCGGTCGACGAGGAGATCGTGAACGTCTTCGCCGCCGCCTTCGCCGACGTCTCGCAGAACTTCACCCAGCTGTTCTCCACCCTGTTCCCCGGCGGCGAGGGAAGCCTCAAGCTCACCGATCCCGAGAACCTGCTCGAGACCGGTATCGAGCTGTCGGCCAAGCCCTCGGGCAAGAACGTCAAGAAGCTCTCACTGCTCTCTGGTGGCGAGCGCTCGCTGACCGCCCTCGCCTACCTCTTCGCCGTGTTCCGCAGCCGGCCGTCGCCCTTCTACGTGATGGACGAGGTCGAGGCCGCGCTCGACGACGTGAACCTCCACCGCTTCCTCGATCTCGTGGCCGAGTTCCGCAACGAGGCCCAGTTGGTCATCGTGAGTCACCAGAAGCGCACCATGGAGGCCGCCGACGTCCTCTACGGCGTCACGATGTCGCCCGGCGGATCGTCGAAGGTGGTGTCCGAGAAGGGCGCCGCTGCTGTCGGCGCGAACTAGCCCCGCGCCGACCGGCACGGTCGGTCAGGTGTCGAAGTGCTGGTAGTCCTGGCCACTGGTCCAGTAGCCGCCCCATGACCAGGATCGGGCCGCGAACGCCATGACGACGGCGTCGGCGTCGAAGATCATCCCGGGACGGGGATCCGTGCGATCGGCCCACGGTTCACCCTCGGGCGGGTCGATCGATCCCCGCTTCACATAGGGGTTGTGCAGGGGATTCACGTCGATGGCCTTGCCGCGGGCGTGGTTCGACAGGGTGGAGGTGCCGGCGACGGTGCGGCAGTTGTACCCGCTGGTGTTGTTGGCCCGCATCGAGGCCTGATCGTCGGCCCCGTAGCGGTCGATCGGCTCGATCCGCTCGATGGGAAAGCGGGCGTCGTAGAGGTCGGAGAAGATCGCGGCGACGGCGTCGGCTTCGGTCGCGGCGACGATGATCCGCCCCTCGTGCACGGCCCCGTCATATCCCCAGTGCACGAGGTCGATGGCGCGGAGCTCGCCCGGTTCGGTGCATCCGAGTCCCGGTGTGTACGAGGCGCCGAGCATCTCGGTGGTCACGGTCGAGATGCTCGACCGGTAGGGCGGCGGGTCTGGCGTCGTCGACGACGTGGCGACGGTCGACGTCGTCGAACCGGTGGTGTCGGTCGTCGATGTGCTCGCGGAGGGAGTGGTGGTGGTGGAAGCAACGCCCGCGCTCGCCCGGGGTGCGGTCTGGCGAGCGGGCCAGAACGCGATGGCGATGGCGATCGCGCCGACGAGCGTCAGCCCCGCGATGACTGCGTGGCGCCGCCGCGACCGGTCCGCCATCTAGACCATCTTCTTGAGCACCTTGGTCTTGAACCCGGTGTACGGCGGGTACATCAACGAGATCTCGGGCTTGGTCGGCTTGGTGAGCACCGGCTTGAGGTTCGAGAGCTCGTCGAACCCGGACTGGCCGTGGTAGCGGCCATGTCCCGACGGTCCGACGCCACCGAAGGGCAGGTCGGGTGGGGTGATGTGGAACAGCGTGTGGTTGATGCACACGCCACCGGACGACGTGTCGGCCACGATGGCGTCGGCGTCGTCGCCGTCCTTCGAGAAGACGTAGAGGGCGAGAGGCTTGTCGCGGCCGTTGACGAACGCGATGGCCTCGTCGACGCTGTCGACCACGATGATCGGCAGCACGGGGCCGAAGATCTCCTCCTGCATGAGGCCGGAGTCGGGATCGGGATCGACGATCACCGTGGGAGCGAGCTTGCGGGTCTCGGCGTTGACCGTGCCGCCGCACACCACCGTGCCGCCGTGGCCGTCGAGCAGTCCTTCGATCCGCTTGACGTGCCGGTCGTTCACGATCTGGGTGAAGTCGTCCGACGTCGAGGGATCGGCGCCGTAGAACTCGCCGATCGTGCTCACGAGCGCATCGACGAGGGCGTCCTTGCGGGAGCGGTCGACGAGCACGTAGTCGGGGGCGATGCAGGTCTGGCCGGCGTTGAGGAACTTGCCCCAGGCGATGCGATGGGCAGCGATGTCGACGTCGGCGTCGGCGGTGACGATCGCCGGCGACTTGCCGCCGAGTTCGAGGACCATCGGGGTGAGGTGCTCGGCGGCGGCACGGGCGACCACCTTGCCGACCGCGGTCGAGCCGGTGAAGAAGATGTGGTCGAAGCGCTCCTCGAGGAGCGCCGTCGACACGTCGACGCCGCCTTCGATCACGGCCACGGCCTCGGGGTCGAGGTTGGCGCGCAGCAGCTGCGAGAGCACCCGCGAGGTCTCCGGGGTGAGCTCGGACGGCTTGGCCACGATGGCGTTGCCGGCGGCGAGGCTGGCGGCCATCGGCGCGACCAGCAACTGCACGGGGTAGTTCCACGGGGCGATCACGAGCGACACGCCGAGGGGCTCGGGATGGATGACGCCGGCGCCGGGCCGATCCTTCATGCGGAGCTTGGCCTTGCGGGGTGCGGCCCACTTCGCCATGTGCTTGCGGATGTGCTTGACCTCGGTGACGGTGAAGGCGATGTCGGTGGCGTGGGCCTCGACCTCGGGCTTGCCGAAGTCGGCCTGCATGGCGGCCACGAGCTGCTCACCGCCCTCCTCGAGGACCCGCAGGAGACCGTCGAGTTGACGCTTGCGCCACTCGATGGGGCGGGTCCGTCCGCTCTGGAAGCTGTGGCGGATCGCCGCCACGATGCCGGGGATCGTTTCGGTCTCGGTGCGTTCGTCGATGCTCATCGGCATCCACCGTAGCTTCGGTCTCGCCGGTGTCACTCGCCGGCGTCGCTCGTTTCGTCCTGGTCGCAGGCCGCTGTCGCAGCGTTCTCGACCGAGACCGCAGCCTCCTCGTAGTCGGCCGCCGCCGTGCGGTAGCGCAACGTGTCGAGGTTGCGTGGGTCGAAGTCGGCGCCGCGCAGGTGGTCGATGAGGGCATCGACCGTGTCGGCGTAGCGATCGGCGCTCGGCCGCAGGTCGTCCGGCGCAGCATCGGCGATCCGCTCGACACCCTCGCTGAGCTGGTCGAACGCGGTCCGCATCTCACCGGGGGAGGCGACGTCGAGGTCGGCGAAGGGGTCGTTGGCCTCCAACTCGTCGACCGCGGCGCAGAACGACGCGAGGTCACCGCCGGCGTCATCGCTGCAGCCGCCGACGGCCAGCGCGGAGACCAGGACCACGAGGACGATGGATCGGCGCATCGCCGTCACGGGATGCGCTGGAACCACAGCAGCGACAGTGCCGTGCTGAGGAGCAGGAGGGCCACTGCGTAGCCGACGAAGCGGTCGGTCACCTCGACCTCTTCGGTGTCGTAGCCGATCGACGATCCGATGTCGGCGTAGACCGACTCGAGTTCGCCGAGCGACTCGGCCTCGAAGAACTGCCCGCCGGTGCCGTCGGCGATCTCCCGCAGCGCCACCCGCTCGACCGGGACGGGCTGGATCTCACCGTCGATGACGATCGTCCCGCGGTCGGTGCCGAACGCGATGGTCGAGATCGGGATCTCGGCCTCCACGGCAGCAGCGGCGCCGTCGGCATCGGGGCGCCCGACCGTGGTCTTTCCGTCGGTCATGACGACCATCGTGGCCGGGACCGGTTCGCCCTCGACATCGACGATCGGCGCGGTCTCGATGGCGTCGAGGCCGGCGAAGATCGCCTCGCCGATGGCGGTGGCCGGACCGAGTTCGAGGGTCTCGATCGCCGAGCGCACCGGGCGACGGTCGGTCGTCGGTGTCACCCGGACCCGAGCGACCCCGTCGAAGGTGACGAGACCGACGTTGATCTGCTCGGGGAGGCCCTCGATGAACGACAGTGCGGCGGTCTTCGCCGCCTCGATCCTCGAGGGGGTGATGTCGGCGGCCTCCATCGACAGCGAGGTGTCGATGGCGAGGACGACGGTGGCGCGCTCCTTGGGGACGAGGACCGCATCGGACGGCTGCGCCCAGGCGACCACCATCGACGCGATGCCCGCCAGGAACACGGCGGCAGCGGCGTGACGTCGCCACCCGGGTCGCTTGGGAGCGACGGTGTCCAGCAGCGGGAGGTTCGTGAACTTCACGGTGTAGGCGCTGCGTCGGAAGCCGAGGACCAGGTACGCGAGCGCGACTCCGATGACCGCCAGCAACCCGTACAGGCGGTCGGGCGACAGGAACCCGTCGGGCCAGAGGGCGTTCATCGGGCGCCCCGGGTGCGCTTGCGCGACGCCACGAACCGGACGATGTCGAGCACCCAGTCGCGGTCGGTGCGCAGCTGGAGGTGGCCGACGCCGGAACGCCGGAACCGGGCGGCGATGTCCGCACGCTGGGCTGCCGCAGCTGTTGCATAGCGCTCGCGGGTCTGCCGGTTGGTCGGGACCTCGCGCTCCCGGCCGGTCTCGGGGTCGACGACGGTCAGCATGCCCACCGCAGGCAGTTCCAACTCTCGGGGGTCGACGACCTCGATCGCCAGCACCTCGTGGCGGGCCGTCAGCGCACGGAGCGGCCGCTCCCAGTCGTCTGCTGCCAGGAAGTCGGAGACCACGACGACGAGGCCACGACGACGCGGTGGGACGACCAGATGGCGCAGTGCGGCGCCCAACTCGGTCGTGCCGATCGACGTCGTCGACGGGGGAGTGGCGATGAGCCCGTGGAGAAGCGCGAGGAGGTGGTTCCGTCCGGGACGGGCGGGGATGATCCGGGCGCCGTCGCCGCCGACCACGACGGCGCCGAGGCGGTTGCCGGTCCGGGCCGTGAGGAACCCCACGGCGCCCACGGCCGAGACGGCGAGCTCGGCCTTGGTCGTGGCCGCCGTCCCGAAGTCGAGGCTGGCCGATCGGTCGACCAGCAGCCAGGTCTCGAGCTCGCGGTCGGCGATCGACTCGCGTACATGGGTCTCGGTCGAGCGGGCCGAGACGTTCCAGTCGATGTGGCGGACGTCGTCGCCGGCGACGTAGGGGCGGGTCTCGCCCGATTCGGAGCCGTGACCGGGGACCAGCCCGCGGTAGTCGCCGTGGAGGAGGCCGTCGAGGCGACGGGTCACGGTCAACTCCAGGCGCGCCAGGATCTCCGCGGTCCGGGACTCCATGGCGGCGGGAGCGGACGACACCGGGTCAGAACCCCGACGCGGCGGTACCGGGGACGGCGGGCGCGGGCACGGTCGACAGGAGCCTGGCGAGCACGTGGTCGACCTCGACGCCCTGAGCCAATGCCTCGTACGACAGCACGAGCCGGTGACGGAGGACGTCGGGGGCGACGTCGAAGACGTCCTGGGGGACGACGAAGCTCCGCTGGCGCAGGAGCGCGAGGGCCTTTCCTGCGGCGATCAGCCCGAGCGTTGCTCGTGGCGACGCGCCGTAGGAGACGTAGTCGACCAGGTCGGGGAGGCCGTAGCCGGCGGGGTCCCGCGTGGCATGCACGAGATCGACGGCGTACTGGAGGGTGCCGTGGTCGAGGGTCACCTCGTCGGCGGCGCGCTGCAGTTCGAGCAACGTCTCCGCGTCGAGCGTCACGCCGGCCTCCGGGGGCGTCACGCCGTGTCGCCGGACGATCTCGGCCTCCTCGGTGGGCGAGGGGTAGTCGATGAGGATCTTCATGAGGAAGCGGTCGCGCTGGGCCTCGGGCAGGGGGTACACCCCTTCGGACTCGATCGGGTTCTGTGTCGCCATGACGAGGAACGGCTCGGGGACGTGGTGGGTCTCGCCGCCGATCGTCACCTGGTGCTCGGCCATGACCTCGAGGAGCGCCGACTGGACCTTGGCCGGGGCACGGTTGATCTCGTCGGCGAGCAGGAAGTTGACGAACACCGGGCCGAGTTCCACGTCGAAGCGCTCGACGCTCTGACGCCAGACGCGGGTACCCGTGATGTCGGCGGGCAGCAGGTCGGGCGTGAACTGGATCCGGGCGAACGTGCCGCCGACGGCGCGGGCGAGCGTCTCCATGGCCAGCGTCTTGGCGAGGCCGGGCACGCCCTCGAGCAGGAGGTGGCCGCGTGCGAGCAGGCCGACGAGCAACCGCTCGACGACGCGGTCCTGGCCGACGATGACCCGCTTGACCTCCTGGGTCACCGCGTGCAGCTCGGCGGCGCCCTTCGGTGGCGTCGGCGGCGTGATGGTCGACGGCGTCGGCGGCACGGCTGGTGGTGCAGCCGGGGGCGCGTCGGGGCTCGTCTGATCGGGTTCGGGCTGCTCCACGTCCCGCACGATAGAGGGGTGTCGGGTGCCTCCGGACGGCAGGCCACCCGTCGACGGGCCCGGATCCGGCGGGCGGCAGGTCGCTCGGTAGGCTCGCCGCCCCATGGAGATCCTCCTTCTGATCGCAGCCCTGGTCGTCCTCGTCGGAGGCCTCGGTGTCCTCGTCGTGAGCCGACGTTCCGAGTCGTCGCCCGGCATCGAGCCCCCGGCGACCCGAACGGCAGTCGTCACCCCACCCGCCGTCAGTGAAGACGACGCACCGGGCGATGCCGCTGCCACCGATGCGCCGGCCGCCGTCGACGAGGCGCCCCCCGAGCCGGAGCCGGTTGTCGAGACCGTCGAGAAGCCGACGTTCCGCGACCGCCTTTCGAAGGCCCGCAGCACGTTCAGCGGCTACGTCGGGTCGCTCCTGTCGCGCAGCGACATCACGGCCGAGACCTGGGACGAACTCGAAGAGGCGCTGATCCGCGCCGATGTCGGCGTCACGCTCACCACCGCGCTGCTCGACGAGCTCCGCGCCACGGTCAAGGCCGAGGCGATCACCGAGCCGCCGGTCCTGGTCGAGGCCCTCAAGTCGCAGCTCAAGGCGAAGCTCGCCGCCGGCGACCGAACGCTGCGGCACGAACCCGGCGGCCCCAACGTGTGGCTCTTCGTCGGCGTCAACGGCGTCGGCAAGACCACGAGCATCGGCAAGGTCGGCAAGCGCCAGATCGACGAGGGCCGGTCGGTGATCATGGCCGCGGGCGACACCTTCCGCGCCGCCGCCGCCGAACAGCTCCAGACCTGGGCCGAGCGCTCTGGTGCCGACTTCCACCGCGGCGAAGAGGGTGGCGACCCGTCGTCGGTCATCTTCGACGCCGTCGCCAAGGCCGGCGCACGCGACATCGAACTCGTCCTCGCCGACACGGCGGGGCGTCTGCACACCAAGTCCAACCTGATGGACGAACTCGCCAAGGTCCGGCGTGTCGCCGACCGCGACCCCGGCAACGTGACCGAGGTGTTGTTGGTCCTCGACGCCACCACCGGCCAGAACGGGCTCCAGCAGGCCAAACAGTTCTCGGAGGCGACCCAGTGCACGGGCGTCGTGCTGACCAAGCTCGACGGCTCGGCCAAGGGCGGGATCGCCCTCGCCATCGCCCTCGACCCCGAGGTCGGTGGGCTCGGACTGCCGATCAAGCTCGTCGGCCTCGGCGAACAGGCGGAGGACCTCATCGACTTCGACCCCGACGCCTTCGTCGACGCGCTGTTCGATGTGTGACGGGTCGATGTGTGACGGGTCGATGTGTGATCGGATGGTGTGATGATCTGGCTGCTCTGGAAGCTCATCACGCTGCCCTTCCGGCTCGTCTTCGGAACGATCTCCACGACGTTCAAGACGGTTCGCTTCGTCGGGATCAGTCGCCTCCTGGCCTTCGGTGCCGGCGTCGGCGTCGGGATGGCGGTCGCTCCCACCAGTGGTGAGCAGCTCCGCGCCCGCCTGTCCGACGGCTATGCGTCCGCGGCCTCGGCCGCCGGCGACCTGGGCGAGACCGTCCGGTACGAACTCGCGGACTCGCCGCGGACCTGGCACCTGCCCCAGCCGGTGGTCACCGTCGAGGGCAACCGGGTGACGCTGACCGGCGAGGTCCCGCACGAGACCGCCCGGGGCGACCTCGGCCGGACTGCGGGCGCGGTCGTCGGCGTGGCCGCGGTGGACAACCGGGTCACCGTCAGCACCAACTGACCGCAACCCGACGAGAGATAGAGTCGTCCGTCCATGTTCGAGGCACTCAGCGACCGGTTCGAGACGATCTTCAGCGGCATCCGCGGCAAGGGGAAGCTGCGCGAGGCCGATGTCGACGAGGCGATGCGGGAGATCCGCCTCGCACTGCTCGAGGCCGACGTCAACTTCACCGTCGTCAAGAACCTGATCGCCCGCATCCGTGAGCGCTCGATCGGCACCGAGGTCAGCCAGGCCCTGAACCCGGGCCAACAGGTCGTCAAGATCGTCAACGAAGAGCTCGTCGAGTCGCTCGGCGGCGAGACGATCAAGATCTCCTACGCCTCCAAGCCGCCCACCGTCGTGTTGATGGCCGGGCTCCAGGGTTCGGGCAAGACGACCAACTCGGCGAAGCTCGCACGCTGGTTCAAGAGCCAGGGTCGCAACCCGCTCCTCGTCGGCGCCGACCTCCAACGTCCCGCCGCAGTCCAACAGCTCCGCACCCTCGCCGGCCAGATCGACGTGTCGGTCTTCTCGGCCAGCGACGAGATCGTCGCGTCGGGGACCGGTGACCCGGTCGCCGTCGCCAAGGACTGCATCGACGAGGCGCGTCGTCTCGGCAAGGACGTGGTCATCGTCGACACCGCGGGTCGTCTGGCGATCGACGCCGAGTTGATGGAGCAGGTCCGCCAGATCTCCGAGGCCACCAGCCCCGACTACACCTTCCTCGTCGTGGACGCGATGACCGGCCAGGACGCCGTCACGGTCGCCGAGAACTTCAACGAGACCCTGGCGCTCGACGGCGTCATCCTCACCAAGCTCGACGGCGACGCCCGTGGCGGCGCCGCACTGTCGGTCAAGGAGGTCGTGGGCAAGCCCATCGCCTTCGCCTCGACCGGCGAGAAGCTCGACGACTTCGACCTCTTCCACCCTGACCGCCTCGCCGGCCGCATCCTCGGCATGGGCGACGTCCTGACCCTCATCGAGAAGGCCGAGGAGGTGTTCGAGGAGAAGGAGGCCGAGGCCGCAGCCCAGAAGCTGATGGACGGCCACTTCACCTTCGACGACTTCCTCGAACAGATGCAGCAGGTCAAGAAGATGGGCTCGATCTCGAGCCTCCTCGGGATGATGCCCGGCATCCCCAAGGAAGTGAAGAACGTCGAGATCGACGACAAGGAGATCTCGCGCATCGAGGGGATGATCCACTCGATGACCCGGGCCGAGCGCACCGATCCCTCCATCATCGACGGCTCGCGTCGGGCTCGCATCGCCGCCGGCTCCGGCTGCGACGTCGGGCAGATCTCCCAACTGGTCAAGCAGTTCCAGGAGATGCAGAAGATGATGAAGAACATGCCGGGCCTGGCCGGTCGGGCGATGAAGAAGAAGAACAAGAAGAAGAAGGGCAAGGGCGGCGGTCGTACGACCCCCAAGGGCGGACGCACGACCCCGGCCGGCGGCGACAAGAAGCCGTTCTCGCTCCCGGGCCTCGACCAGTAGGACCGGGCGACACATGGCCACGGTGGGGGAGATCGCCGGCGTCGTCGGCCTCGACGAGGACGCGTGCGCGTTCCTCGGCGCAGCATCGGTGGCCGAGCGGCGCTCGCTCGTCGCCGCCATCGAGCGCGCGGCGAAGGACCGTGACCGGGAGTTGCGCGCCGCGGTCGACCATGCCCTCGGGTTCATCCCCCGGCCATTGCGTGGGCGCGTGCTCAAGATGTTGGGCGGCTCCCGTGGGTGAGCTCGCGGCGCTGGCCGAGCTCGGTCACCTCCGCCGTGAACTCGACCTCGGCGACGACGACCTCACCTTCCTGGCCGACTTCACACCCGACGAGGTCCGGCGTCTTCGCATGGCCGTCGCCGAATCGCTCGCCGCCCGGCATCGCAAGACCTTCCGGTCGATGGCTGCGGTCAGCAAACTGCTCCCCAAGCCGATCCTGGCGACCATCGGCGAGAAGGCGGTCGGCCCGCTCATCTGTTCGAAGATCGCGGCCGAGATCGAGCCGGGCCACGCCCGCAAGATCGTCGGGTCGTTCTCGGTGCCGTTCCTCGCCGACCTGTGCCGCACCCTCGACACCGTCTCGGCGCAGCCGGTGCTCCTCGCGATGACGAAGCGGGTCGCCGTGCCGGTCGGGCGCGAACTCTACGAGCGCGGGGACCTCGACACGCTGGCCCGGTTCATCGACGTCGTCGACATCGGGCTGATCCCGCCGATGCTCGAGATCATCGACGACGACGCACTCATCCGCATCGCCATCGTCGCCCAGAGTCGTGACCGACTGTCGGAGATCTTCGAGTTGCTCGACGACGGGCGGCTCCTGGCCGTGGTCGAGGCCGCCGTCCGTGGTGGGGTCCTCGACCAGGCCGTCGTGATGGTGTCCGAGCTCTCCGGCCCGCAGGTGACGCGCACGATCGAGGTCGTGGTCGGCTCCGGCGACCTCCTGATCACCGACGTCGTCGCCGCCGTGGCCGAACTCGACGCCTGGGACCGGCTGCTGCCGATCCTCGCGGGCCTCGACCCCGCCGACGTGGCCACCGTGGCCTCGTCGCCCGTGCTGACCCGACCCGACGTGTTCGAGAGCATCGTCGACCACGTGACGGCGGCCGACGCGCTCGACGACCTGGTGGCGCTCATCGGTGCACTCGACGACGGCCAGCAGGAGGATCTGGCGGCCGCGCTCGCAGGGTCCTCGCCGGCCATCGCCCGGCGCCTCGTCGACCTCTCGACCGAGCGTGACCTCGGTGGCGACCTGCCCGCCGTGGCCGTGCTCCGGCGGCTGACGGACGCCTGATCCGGGGCTTCGGCGTCGTCAGGTTGCGGTCCGCGCCCTGAAACACGCAGACTGGTCCGCTGCGTTCCTCACCCGAGCGCGCCGTTCGATCAACACCCCCGAAGAGACCAGAACCCTCGAAAGTAGAGCACCTGTGGCCGTCAAGCTCCGCCTCATGCGGATGGGCAAGAAGAAGCAGCCCACCTATCGCATCGTCGCCGCCGACTCGCGCTCCCCGCGCGACGGCCGTTTCATCGAGATCCTGGGTCACTACGACGCACGGCACGAGCCGTCGATCATCAAGGTCGACAACGAGCGGGCCGTCCACTGGCTCCGCCACGGCGCCCAGCCGACCGAGACCGTCGGCAAGCTGCTGACGATCTCTGGTGCGATGGCCGAACTCAAGGGCGAGAAGGCCCCCGAGGGCGCCGAGCAGTACCAGAAGGGCCACGACGCCCCGGTTGCTGACGACGCCGCTCCCGTGGCCGCCGACGCATGAGCACGGAGATCCCGACCGCTGTCGCCGTGTGCGAGTACATCTGCAAGTCGATCGTCTCCGATCCCGACGCCGTCGAGATCGACGTCGACGGTGACGACGGTCGCTACGAGCTGACGGTCACCGTCGGTGACGGCGACACCGGCCGCGTGATCGGCCGTCGTGGTCGCACCGCGCAGGCCATCCGCGCCGTCGTCCGGGCCGCTGCGGCCAAGGACGACGCCGAAGTCGACGTCGAGTTCGCTGACTGAGCCGTGCACAGGGTCTGCGGCTCCGCCGCGACCGTGTGAAGCGAGATGGTGACGGAACTCCTGGAGGTCGGCCGCATCGCGAAGCCCCATGGGCTGCGCGGTGAGGTGATCGTGTCGTTGACGACCGATCGCACCGAGCGACTCGACGCCGGCTCCGTCCTGGAGACCGATCGAGGGCCGCTCACCGTGGTCTCGGCCGTCCCGCACCAGCATCGCTGGCGCGTCCAGTTCGAGGGCTGTGCGTCGCGTGAGGACGCCGACGCGCTCCATGGTCTGGTCCTGCGTGCCGAGGCCATCGACGACCCCGACGTGTGGTTCATCCACGAATTGATCGGCCTCGACGTCGTGCTGGAAGACGGCACCGTCGTCGGCACCTGCACGGCCATCGCAGAGAACCCGGCCTACGACATGGTCGAGATCGACGGGTCGATCCTGGTGCCGATGCCCTTCGTGACGTCGGTCGACGACTCGTCGATCGCAATCGCTCCCCCCGACGGGCTGCTCGACCTCGACTGATACCCTGAGCGACGGCCTGGGGCTGACATTGCGCCAAATGGTGCAGAGGGGACATCGAGACGTGAAGCGGATACTTTCCTTCATCGGCGCGGGCGCACTGGTGGTTGCTGCGTGCGGGGGGTCGGACGACCTCGAGGCGTCGGAGACCACGACCACGTCGATCGACACCGCGACCGTCGAGCAACTCAACGCCTACGTCGCAGAGGCGGCGGCGTTCGACCAGGCCGGTGCCGACGCGCAGTTCCCCGAGGGTCTCGAGTTCTCCGCCGGCGGCGCGCCCGGCTACTCGCGCTACGTGTTCCGCGAGCACAGCGAGGGTGTCGTCCCCACGCTGGTCGAGGGCCCACTCGGCGACCAGGTCCGGTGCCTGCAGTCGGACCTGCCGTGCTCGATGGACGAACTCGTGGCGCTCCACGAGAGCGGCGATCCGATCCCACCCGAGCTCGAGATGACCGATGCCGAGCTCGAGGAGCTCGTCGGCCAGCTCCAGGAACTGCGGGCGTTCGCCGTCGCCCACGAGGACGTCGACTCGGCCTGCGCCGAGGGGTTCACCTCGGACCGGATCCAGACCCCGAACATGGGCTCGCACTTCTACAAGGCCGAGTGGATCGCCGACGGCTTCGATCCGTCGCGGCCGGAGATCCTGCTCTACACGCTCGCGGACGGCTCGGTCCCCGACGGGCCCGTCGGCCAGTGTCGCGACGGCGTCTGGGAGGGCGAGCCCATGAAGCTCGTCGGAACCTCGTTCATCATCCCGCCGCAGGTCATCGGTGACGACCACCCCGACACCTTTGCCGGACCACTCGACAACTGGCACATCCACTACAACCTCTGCCGCGGCAACGCGCAGGGTCGCGACACGTTCGTGCCCAAGAGCGAGTGCGAGGCCGGTGGAGGAAGCTTCTCGGCGGCGCTCGGTTGGATGATCCATGCCTGGGTCGCCCCCGAGCACGACAACCAGCTGGGCGTGTTCGGCATGTGGAACGACACCATCGCTCCCCAGACCTCCGAGGACCAGATGCTCGACTCCCGACAGAGTCGGGGGTCGGACTTCCCCGCCGGTGCCGAGCAGTCGCTGATCTCGGACTTCCTCTTCGGTGGCGATCTGCGCACCGAGGTCGGACAGTCGCTGTTCTTCAGCAACGTCGACTCGGTGCCACACACCGTGACGGCGGGGACGCCGTCGAGTCCGTCATTGGACCGTTTCGACTCCGGACTCCTCGATCCGGGGTCGAACTACGCCGTGAGCTTCGACTCGCCGGGGGAGTACTCGCTGTTCTGCAGCCTCCACCCCGACATGGTCGCCACGGTCACCGTCGACCCCTGAGCGGCGATCGGGCGCGGAGGCCTGCGCCGTCGTAGCGTGGCGAACCCGTGCGCATCGACGTCTTCACCATCTTCCCGGACCTCGTGACGTCGTTCGCGAGCGAGAGCCTGCTCGGCAAGGCGCAGGCCAGCGGTCTCCTCGACGTCCGCGCCCACGACCTGCGGGCGCACACCGACGACGTGCACCGGACGGTCGACGACTCGCCATTCGGTGGCGGCGCAGGGATGGTGCTCAAGCCGGAACCGCTCGTCGCGGCGATCGAGGCTGCGGACCCTCCCCGCCCGCTGCTGCTCCTCGGTCCGGGGGGCGACACGCTCGACCAGGACCGGGCCCGCACGCTCGCCGCGTCCGGCGGGTTCTCGTTGCTGTGCGGGCGCTACGAAGGCGTCGACCAGCGCGTGGTCGACCACTGGTGCGACGGCGAGTTGTCGATCGGCGACTACGTGCTCGCCGGTGGCGAGGTGGCCGCCATGGTGGTGCTCGAAGCCGTCGGCCGCCTGGTCCCCGGGGTGATGGGCAACGACTCCAGTGCGACGGAGGAGTCCTTCTCGTCCGGTCTGCTGGAGTACCCGCAGTACACGAGACCGGCGGAGTTCCGCGGCCACGCCGTGCCCGACGTGCTCCGCTCGGGCGACCACGGCCGGGTCGAGCGCTGGCGGCATGCCGAGTCGCTGGTGCGGACGGCGCGCAACCGTCCCGACCTGCTGCGACACCGAGGCCTCGACACACACGACCGCACGGTGCTGGCCGAGTTCGGTCTCGTCGACGAGGTCGACGCCCTCGTCGAGCGACCGGTTGGTGGCGGCGGGTGACGCGCATCTACACTGTCCCGTTCGCCGGTCCGGGTGTCCCTGGACCCATCTGGCCGACCCAATTCTGACGAACAGAGCCTTGCCATGAACCCCACCGATCTCGTCGACCGCGCCAACCTCCGCGACGACATCCCCGACTTCGCCCCCGGCGACACGCTCAACGTGCACGTCCGCGTGGTCGAGGGCAACAAGGAGCGGGTCCAGCAGTTCAAGGGCGTCGTCATCAAGCGCCAGGGCGCTGGTGTCCGCGAGACCTACACGGTCCGCAAGCTCTCCAACGGCGTCGGCGTCGAGCGGACCTTCCCGGTCCACTCGCCGGTCGTGGCCAAGATCGACGTGGTCACCCGCGGCGACGTGCGCCGGGCCAAGCTGTACTACCTGCGCGATCGCATCGGCAAGCGGGCCAAGGTCCGCGAGAAGCGCGACTTCTGATCCTGGCGCCGAGCGCTCACGCAGTCTCGGACCACACATGATCGACTGGCGGGGGATGCGTTCGGGCGAGCCCGACGCTGCCCTGCGTCCGCTCGATCCTGACGAGGCCGACGGCACGTCCCCCTGGCGACTGCTGGTCGAGATCCCCGTCCTCGTCGTCATCGCGGCGGTCATCGCCATCTTCATCAAGGCGTTCGTCGCCCAGGCGTTCTTCATCCCGTCCGCATCGATGGAACCGCAGCTCACCGCAGGCGATCGGGTCGTCGTGTCCCGTACGGCGTACGAGCTCCACGACGTGCGTCGGGGCGACATCGTCGTGTTCGACGATCCTGCGGGCGTGGCCGGCGAGGACGACTCGTTCGTCGTGCTGCGGCTCGGTCGCGACGCGCTCGAGGCCGTCGGCGTCGTGCGCCCGGAGGACTCCGAGTTGATCAAGCGTGTCGTCGGTCTGCCGGGCGAGACCGTCGAGGGCCGCGCCGACGGTGTCTACGTCGACGGCCGGCACCTCCACGAGCCCTATCTCGACGACACCGTCGTCACCTCGGAGTTCCCCGCGACCCAGATCCCCGACGGCCACGTGTTCGTCATGGGTGACAACCGGACCAACTCGAAGGACAGTCGCAGCTTCGGGCCGGTGCCGGCCGAGTCGATCGTCGGACGTGCGTTGGCGCGCGTCTGGCCGCCCGGCCGCCTCGCCTATCTCTAGTCGCCGACGCTGTCACCCCCTGCGGGTTACGGTGCCCGCATGAGCACCGACGACCTCGAGCAGTACGAGGCCGACATCGAACTGCAGCTGTACCGCGAGTACAAGGACATCAGCCCGACGTTCGCGTACGTCGTCGAGACCGAGCGCCGCTTCTACCTCGCGAACGAGGTCGACCGGGTCGTGCGTGACGAGTCCGGGACGCCGTTCATCGAGCTCACGTTGCGCGATGCGTGGGTGTGGGACATGTACCGGACCACTCGGTTCGTCTCCAAGGTGCAGATCGTGACGTTCAAGGACGTCAACATCGAAGAGCTCCCCAAGGCCGACCTCGACCTCGAGGCCTTCCGCAAGAAGACCTGAGGCTCGACCGTGACCGTCGGCCGCCAGAAGCTGGGAGCGCACGGCGAGCGGTTGGCGGTGCGCCGCTACGAGGCCGAGGGATACACGGTCGTGGCGCGCAACTGGCGATGCAACGAGGGGGAACTCGACCTGGTGCTCCGCGGCGACGGCGTCCTGGTGTTCGCCGAGGTGAAGACCCGTTCGTCCGATCGCTTCGGCGTGCCGGCCGAGGCCGTGACCCCGGCGAAGCAGCGTCGGATCCGAAAGCTCGCGCAACGGTTCTGTGCCGACTCCGGCGAGCGGGCACGGACCCTGCGCTTCGACGTCGTCTCGGTCCTGCGCGGGCAGGTCGAGATCATCGAGAACTGCTTCTGAGCGACCTATCCGAAGAAGGCCCAGAGCACGAGCAGGAGCGCGACCACCAGGCCTGCCGCGACGAAGACCAGGTCGCTGTCACGACGCTTCTGCGGACGGTTCGGGTTGAAGCCCATGCCCCATGAGTATCGTCCGATCGATGGAAGAGCTGCAGATCGAGCGGGCCGGGGCCATCGTCACCGTCACGCTGAACCGCCCCGAGAAGAAGAACGCCGTCATCGCCCCGATGTGGGTCGAGATGGGCGATCACTTCGACCAGATCGCCCGCGACCCGTCGGTCCGTGCCGTGGTGGTGACCGGGGCCGGCGGGGACTTCTGCTCCGGTGCCGACCTGTGGGCGCCCCCCGGCGAGGAGGCCCCGCCGCACCAGCTCACCGCGATGCGCACCGTGGCCCGGGCGATCCAGGGGCTCCACGACCTGCCCCAGCCGACCATCGCCAAGGTCCCGGGCGTCGCCGCCGGCGCCGGCTGCTCGCTGGCCCTCGCGTGCGACCTGATCGTGGCGTCCGACGCCGCCCGCTTCAGCGAGATCTTCTCCAAGCGCGGCCTCGCGCTCGACGGTGGCTCGTCGTGGTTCCTGCCTCGCATGGTCGGTCTGCACAAGGCCAAGGAGCTCACGTTCTTCGCCGAGATCCTCTCCGCTGCCGAGGCGGCGGAGTTCGGCCTGGTGAACCGGGTCGTCCCCGCCGACGAACTCGACGCGTTCGTCGACGACTGGGCCGCTCGTCTGGCCGCCGGACCTCCGATCGCGCTCAGCCTCAGCAAGAAGATGCTGAACAACTCGACCCACGTGACGTTGGCCCAAGCGCTCGAGGACGAGGCCCGCTCGCAGTCGGTGACGCTCGTCTCGAAGGACACGGCCGACGCGTTCCTCGCGTTCGTCGAGAAGCGGGAACCGAACTTCCGAGGGCGGTGATCCGTCTCCCGGCCGCCGCCGGGAGACAGTGTCAGCACCCCTGATCTAGAGTCATCACTGGCCGGTTCACTCCGGCCCGCTCGATGCGTCGGCGTCACGACCGTCCCCGCCGCCCGGAAGGGCCGCACCAGGGAGACGCTCCGTGCTCGCCATCATCCAGTCCTCGTCGTTGCTCGGCGTCGAGGGTCGCTGCGTCCGTGCCGAGGTGCACGTCGGCAACGGCCTTCCTTCGTTCACCATGGTCGGCCTCCCCGACGCCTCGTGCCGCGAGGCGCGCGATCGGGTGCGGTCGGCGGTGCTGTCCAGCGAGTTCGAGTGGCCGATGCGGCGACTCACGATCAACCTCGCACCGTCGGCGTTCCCGAAGCTGGGCACCTCGCTCGACCTCGCGATCGCGATCGGCGTGCTCTCGGCGGTCGGACAGGTGCCCGACGAGTCGACCGAGCGGTGGGCCTTCCTCGGCGAACTCGGCCTCGACGGCTCGGTTCGACCGGTGCGGGGGATGGTGCCGCTGGTGGCCGCACTGCGCGGCGTGGTCGAGGGCGTCGTGGTCGGTGCGTCGGCCCACAGCGAGGCGGCGTTGGTGCCCGGCATCGAGGTGCGCAGCGCACCCGACCTGGGCCGTGTGGTCCGGGCGTTGCGCGGTGAGGCGCCGTGGAGCGATCCGCCCGTCGAGCCCCCGCGGGAGCCTCCGCCGCTGCCCGACCTGCTCGACGTCCGCGGTCAACCCGTCGGCCGCCAGGTGCTCGAGATCGCCGCCGCCGGCGGACACCACCTCCTGCTCAGCGGCCCGCCCGGGGCCGGCAAGACGCTGCTCGCCAGCCGGCTGCCCGGGCTGCTCCCGGACCTCGACGACGATGCCGCGCTCGAGGTCACGTCGATCCACTCCGCTGCCGGCGTTCCCGTCGAGGGGGAGTTGATCCGCAGGCCACCGTTCCGGGCGCCGCACCACACCGCCTCGGCGGTCTCCCTGATCGGCGGGGGGACCACGGCGATGCGGCCGGGCGAGATCTCCTTGGCGCATCGCGGCGTCCTCTTCGCAGACGAACTGGGCGAGTTCCCACCGACGGTCCTCGACGCCCTTCGACAGCCGATCGAGGAGGGTCGGGTCCGGGTGAGTCGGGCGCGGGGGACGGTGGCCTATCCGGCCCGGTTCCAGTTCGTCGCCGCGACCAACCCGTGCCCGTGTGGGCCGACGGCCACCGGCTGCCGGTGCTCGGAAGCAGGCCTGGCCCGCTACGCACGGCGGTTGTCCGGCCCGCTGCTGGACCGGTTCGACCTCCGGTTGCACGTGGGCCGGCCCGATGCCGCCGACCTGCTCGGCGCTCCCGACGGGGAGCCGACCGCTGTGGTCGCCGGCCGGGTACTCGCCGCTCGTCGTCGTGCCGATGCGCGCGGCCACGGAGTCAACGCCAGCCTGCACGGGCCTGCGCTCGACGTGGTCGCGCCGCTGACCCCGAGATCGGCGACCCTCCTCGAGGACCTGGTGCGAAGAGGCACGTTGACCGCACGAGGTGTCGAGCGGGTGCGTCGGGTGGCACGCACGATCGCCGACCTGGCCGAGCAGGACGGAGCGCTCGACGTCGACCACGTGGCCGCGGCGGCAGCCTTGCGGGTGCCCGTCGGCGAGTCGGCAGCGGTGGCGTCGTGACGGCCCCGGCATCGTTGGTCGGGCTCCTCGCGTTGCCGGCGCTCGGCCCGTCGCGCCTGCCGCGACCTACTCGACGCGTTCGGCTCGGCCGATCGGGCCTGGGACGCCGTTCGTCGAGGCGCCCTCGACGACGTGCGGTTCCGGTCGGCGGCAGCGTCGCGGGTCGCGCTGGCCGAGCGATGGCGGTCCGCGGCCGCCTCCATCGACGCCGACGCAGTCGTTGCTGCACACCGGGAGGCGGGCGTCGAGATCATCGCACCGGGTTCGGCCCACTGGCCCCCGACGCTGGTCGACGATCCCGAGCCACCGCCGCTGCTGTTCGTGCGAGGCGACCCGGAGCTGCTCGCCGCCGTGTCGGTCGCCATCGTGGGGACACGTCGGTGCTCGGCGGCCGGCACATCGACGGCTCGAGCGCTGGGCGCAGGCGTCGCCTCGGCGGGAGTCGGCGTCGTGTCCGGGCTCGCACTGGGCATCGACGGCGCCGCCCATCGGGGTGCGCTCGACCGCGGCGGTCCGGTGATCGGCGTGGTGGCGACGGGGCTCGACGTCGTCTACCCCCGTCGCCATCGAGCCCTCTGGGACGAGGTGGCGTCGGCGGGCGTTCTCGTGTCCGAGGCGCCGATCGGCACGACCGCCGAGCGATGGCGGTTCCCGGCGCGCAACCGGGTGATCGCTGCGCTCTCCCGCCTGGTGGTCGTGGTCGAGTCGGGGCGCACCGGTGGCTCGATGTCGACCGTCGAGTCGGCGATCCAACGTCAGGTCGACGTCGGCGCGGTGCCAGGACCCGTACAGGCCGCGACGTCGGCCGGAACCAACCAGCTGCTGGCCGACGGCTGTCTCGTGGTGCGCGACGCCACCGACGTCCTCGTGGCGTTGGGCGTGCACGCCTTCCCGGCGGGAGCCCCCGACGAGCGCCAGCCTGCGCCGCTCCTGAGCGCTGATCCGGTCACCAACGCCGTGGCGTGGACGCCGACGTCGTTGGACGACATCGTCGCCGCCACGGGTCTGCCCTTCACCGAGGTCGCGGCGCGGTTGGCCACGCTCGAGCTCACCGGCGTCGTCGAGCGCGAGCCCGATGGCTATCGGCGGGTTCCGACGTCGGGGATGGCGCCGGACGCGGACAGGGGCTCGGTACGGTGACCGGGTGCCCTGGTACGTGGATGACTTCGCTCGGTCCCTCACCGATGCTTCGCCGGCGACCGTCGACGCGTACCGCCACGACGTCGAGGCGTTCATCGGCTTCGCCGAGCGCCATGGGGTCGACGACGTCGGCCAGATCGACCGCCGGCACCTGCGCCGCTACGTCGCGCACCTGGGCACCCGCGACTACGCCCGTTCCACGATCGCCCGCCGGGTCGCCGCGCTGCGGCGGTATTTCCGCTGGCTGGTGCGTCGCGGCCACGTCGTGGTGGACCCGACGCTCGGCCTGCGGCCACCGGCCGGGTCGAGTCGGCTGCCGCGGGTGCTGCGGCAGGAGGAGATCGACGGCTTGCTCGACGGCCCCCGGGCCGAGGGCGACGACGACCCGCCGCACCGTCGACTCCGTGACGACGCCGTGCTCGAGCTGCTCTACGGCAGCGGACTCCGCGTGGCCGAGGTCTGTGGGCTCCTGCGGTCCGAGGTCGACCTCGACGCGTGCGCGATCCGGGTGTTGGGCAAGCGCAGCAACTGGCGCCAGCTCCCGATCACCCCGTCGGCGGCGACGGCGCTGGCCGCGTGGCTCGAGCGCGGCCGTGCCGAGCTCGAGACGCCGGAATCACCCACCGACGTGGTCTTCCTCAACCTGCGGGGCCGCGCGCTCGGGCCACGGGACTGTCGTCGCATCCTCGACCGTCGTGCTGTCGAGCCCACCCACCCCCACGCACTGCGACACACGTTCGCCACGCACCTGCTCGACGGGGGCGCCGATCTGCGTGTCGTGCAGGAACTGTTGGGTCACAGCGACCTGCAGACCACACAGCGGTACACTCACGTCAGTGCTGGCCGCCTTCGCGCGGTGCTGGCAGCAACACATCCCCGTGCCGAGGGCCGTTCGTGACCGACTCCGCAGTACATGCCAGAGCGACTGCCGACGTCGATCGTCTGTGGGCGACCTACAAGGCCGGCGGATCGCAGCGCGCCCGCGACCAACTGATCGTCCACTACTCGCCGCTCGTGAAGTACGTGGCCGGTCGTGTCGGCGTCGGCCTGCCCCAGAACGTCGAGCAGGCCGATCTGGTGTCCTACGGACTGTTCGGGCTGATCGACGCCATCGACAAGTTCGAGCCCGAGCGTGGTTTCAAGTTCGAGACTTACGCGATCTCCCGGATCAAGGGGAACATCCTCGACGAGCTCCGCTCGATCGACTGGGTGCCACGGTCGGTGCGGGCCAAGGCCCGCCAGATCGAGACCGCCTACGCCAAGCTCGAGGCCAAGCTCCACCGTGCGCCGACCGAGGACGAGGTCGCCGACGAACTCGACATGACGGTCGATCAACTCCAGACCTCACTGTCGAAGATCTCCTTCGTCGGCGTCATCGCGCTCGACGAGTTCGTGGGATCGTCCGACCGCGAGGGCGGCGCCACGCTGGGCGACACGATTGCCGCCGACGACGAAGGCCCTGGCGACCTGTTCGAGGTCCAGGAGATGCGCGGCCTGCTGAGCGAGGCGGTCGAGCGACTGCCCGAACGCGAGAAGGTCGTGCTCACCCTCTACTACTACGAGGGCCTGACCCTGGCGCAGATCGGCGATGTCATCGGCGTCACCGAGAGCCGCGTCTGTCAGATCCACACCAAGGCGATCCTGCAGCTGCGCTCTCGCATGGCCGCCGCCGACCGCGAACTCGCCTAGACCCACTCCGCTTCCCCCGGCATCAGAGCAGGAGGAAGCCCCATGGGCATCCGGAGTGGAGCGTGCGTGCTCGCGCTCGTGGCGGCAGTCGTCGTCCAGAGCGCCGTCCCGGCAGGAGCCGACGACGTCGTCACGTACCGACCGCCGGTCGACGCACCGATCAGTGACCCGTTCCGCCCGCCGAAGTCGGCCTACGGGCCGGGCAATCGGGGCCTCACCTACGAACTCCCGCCGGGGACGCCGGTTCATGCGGCGGCGCCCGGCCGTGTGGTGTTCGCAGGTTGGGTGGCGGGGACCCGACATGTGACCGTGCTGCACGCCGACGGGCTGCGGACCAGCTATTCGTTCCTGGAGTCGGTCGTCGTACGTCGGGGGGTCGACGTGTCGGCCGGCGACATCGTCGGCACCGGGGGAGTCGGGTTCCACTTCGGGGTGCGCGACGGCGACGTGTACCTCGACCCGGCATCGTTGTTCGGCGTCGTCGAGGTCCGCGTCCGGCTCGTGCCTCACGACGAACCGCGGCCGCCGACCGACGAGGGGCTGCTCCGAGAGCGGATCGCCCTCACGCGGACAGTGCGGGAGAAGGGACTGGTCCGCCGTGCCGTCGAGTGGGGCACCGACCTCGCCGAACGTCGAGTCGAGCGGGCGTTGGGCACCGTCCACGTCCTGCGCCAACTCGATCCGTCGAGCATCGTCGTCGACGGCATGCGGTCGCTCCTCGAGCAGCGACTGCAGGACTGTACGGACGATGCCATCGAGACGCCGGTGCGCCCCGCCGCCGACCACGTGGCCCTGCTCGTGGCCGGCTACGGGTCGGATTCGCGTTCGGCCGCCGTCGACGACATCGCCACCAGCGAGCTCGGCTACGCCGACGACGACGTCGCCCGGTTCAGCTATGCGGGCGGCCGTACGCCGCCGGACGAACCCGGTGGGAGCGCCCTCACATCCCTCCTGACCAGGGACTACACGGCTGACGACACCTTCACCGACCTCCGTCTCCACGGCGTCGCGCTGGCCGACCTGGTCGAGGCCGCAGCGGCCGCCCGCCCCGGTGCCCCCATCGACCTGCTCGCGCACAGCCAGGGTGGGATCGTGGTCCGGTTGGCGTTGCTCGAGTTGGAGGAGCGGGGTCGACTCGACCTCCTCGGGTCCGTCGTCACCATCGGGTCACCACATCGCGGGGTCGACCTCGGCACCGGGGCGCTCCTCGCAGACCCGCTCGTGCACGGCCTGCTCGCTCCGGTCGCCGAGTGGACGAACGGTGGCGTGGACTCCGATGCGCCGTCGGTCCTGCAGATGGCCGAGACGTCGACCGTGATGCTCGAACTCGAGCGCGACGGCGTGCCCGACGGCGTCGACTTCCGCACGATCGGCGCCGTGGGCGACCTGGTCGTCACCGGCGACAAGACCACGGTTCCGGGTCACCCCGCAGCGTTGGTCGATCTCCGCGGGCCCGGTGCGCACGGGGACCTGCCCGGTGCGGCGTCCACGACCCGGGAACTCGCCCTCGCCCTGGCCGGTCGCGATCCCGGATGCCGCAGGTTCCGGGAGTCGGTCGTCGGCGCGTTCGTTCCGCAGACGATCTCGTTCGTCGAGAACGCCGTCCTCGCCTCCATGGTGGCCTCGACGCCGCCGTGATCCGGTCGCGCCGACCCGACCCGGTTTCCCCGCAGGCCCGGGGGTCCCTACACTGGCCCGTCGGCCCAGGCGTCCGCCCGAGCCGCAACGAAGCAACCAATCCTCCCGTCGGGTCACCCCACGGTCGCAGCGTCCCTTCCGGGGCCGGTGCGCCGGCCTGGCGGCAGTTCAACCGAGGGGCAACAAGAGGAGTACCCGTGGCCGTCGTCACGATGAAGCAGCTGTTGGAAGCCGGAGTCCACTTCGGTCACCAGACCCGCCGGTGGAACCCGAAGATGAAGCGTTTCATCTTCGGTGAGCGCAACGGCATCTACATCATCGATCTCGATCAGACGCTCGATCGCATCGAGACCGCCTACACCTTCGTCCGCGACCTCGTCGCCGACGGCGGCACGATCATGTTCGTGGGCACCAAGCGCCAGGCGCAGGACGCCGTGCAGTCCTACGCCGAGAAGTGCGGCATGCCCTACGTCAACCACCGTTGGCTCGGCGGCATGCTCACCAACTACCAGACCATGTCGAAGCGCGTCGCCAAGATGCAGGAATACCGACGCATGAAGGTCTCCGGTGAGTTCGAGGCCATGCCCAAGCGTGAGGCCCTCCAGAAGAGCCGCGAGCTCGACAAGCTCGAGAAGTACCTGTCCGGCATCGCCGGCATGGAGCGCCAGCCCGACGCCGTGTTCATCCTCGACACGAAGAAGGAGCACATCGGCGTCACCGAGGCCAACAAGCTCGGCATCCCGATCGTGGCCGTCGTCGACACCAACTGCGACCCGGACACCGTCCAGTTCGTGATCCCCGGAAACGACGACGCCATCCGCTCGGGCACCCTGATGTGCCGCGTGATCGCCGACGCCGTCGCCGAGGGTCGCTACATGGCGTCGCGCAAGGCCGAGGCCGACCAGGCCCGCAGCCTGCTCGACGAGGACAAGGTCGCGGCCGAGCAGGCCGAGGCCCGCCGCCTCGCCCTGGCCGAGGCCAAGGCCCGTGAAGCCCGCCTCGCCGGTGCTCCCACCGCGCCGTCGGTCGCCAACGCCGCTCCCGAAGAGGTCGCGGCTGCCGCGGCCGATCAGCAGGCTGCTGCCGCCGAGACGGCTGCTGCCGTGGCCCCCGCCGCCGATGAGGCGCCGGCCGAGGCCGCTCCCGAGACCACCCCTGACACCACGGAGGCCTGAGTTCGATGGCCGAGTTCACCGCGAAGGACGTCCAGGCGCTCCGCCAGGCCACTGGCGCCGGCATGATGGACGCGAAGAAGGCGCTCGTCGAGGCCGAAGGCGACTTCGATGCAGCCGCGAAGAAGCTGCGTGAGAAGGGTCTGGCCAAGGCCGCGACCCGCGCCGACCGAGACAACGTCGAAGGCGTCGTGGCGGTCGCCGACAGCGATGCCGGCGCAGCGATCATCCAGCTCAAGTCCGAGACCGACTTCTCGGCCAAGTCCGACGACTTCGTCGCTCTCGCCCAGGCGATCGCCGACGCGGTCGCTGCCGGTGGCCCTTCGGCCGCCGACGGGCTCCAGAGCCGGATCGACGACCTCAAGGTCACGCTCAAGGAGAACATCGAGCTCGGCTCGGTGACCCACGTGGCCAAGTCGGCCGAGACCGTCATCGACACCTACGTCCACGTCCAGGACGGACGCGGCGTCAACGGTGTCATCACCGTCCTCGAGGGCGGCGACGCCGACCTCGCCCACGACATCTCGATCCACATCGCCTTCACCAAGCCGGCGTACCTCACCCGCGACGAGGTCCCGCAGGCGGCGATCGACGAGGAGCGTGAGACGCTCACCGAGATCACCCGCAAGGAGGGCAAGCCCGAGGCGGCGCTCGAGAAGATCGTCGAAGGCAAGCTCGGCGGTTGGTTCCGGGATCAGGTGCTCATCGAGCAGAAGTTCGTCCGTGACGAGAAGCAGACGATCGAGAAGCTCCTCGGTGACGCCAAGCTCGTGAAGTTCGAACAGGTCGTCATCGGCGCCTGATCGTGTCCTCGACCGATCTGCCGCCAGCCCCCACGCCCGACGAACCCGTGCCCGAGACCCGTTGGAAGCGGGTCCTGCTCAAGTTGTCGGGCGAGGCGTTCGCCGGAGAGGCCGGGTTCGGCATCGACGGTGACACCGTCGGCCAGATCGCCGAAGAGGTCCTCGACTGCCGCCGCATGGGCGTCGACGTCGCCGTCGTCGTCGGTGGCGGCAACCTGTGGCGTGGCATGACCGGTGCCGGCAAGGGCATGGATCGTGCCCAGGCCGACTACATGGGCATGCTCGGGACGGTCATGAACGGCCTCGCGCTCCAGGACATCCTGGAGCGCAAGGGCCAGCCGACCCGGGTGCAGACCGCCATCCACATGGCCCAGGTCGCCGAGCCCTACATCCGTCGCAAGGCGATCCGGCACCTCGAGAAGGGCCGTGTCGTCATCTTCGCCGCAGGCACGGGCAACCCGTTCTTCACGACCGACACGACGGCGGCGCTCCGTGCCGTCGAGATCGAGGCCGAGGCCGTGCTCAAGGGCTCGCACTCCGGCGTCGACGGCATCTACACCGCCGATCCGCACAAGGATCCCGACGCGACCAAGATCGACGAGTTGTCCTATCTCGACGTGCTGAATCGTGGCCTCGCCGTGATGGACAGCACGGCGATCACGCTGTGCATGGACAACCACCTGCCGATCCTGGTCTTCGACCTGATGACGCCCGGCAACGTGCGGTCCATCTTGTCGGGTGAGGCGATCGGTACGCTGGTTTCGTGACCGTCGTTCGTCGGCCCCTGGGGGGCCTCCTCTCTGTCGAGTTGCTCGGCAGAGCCTCGCAACTCGCCGCCGGAGGTGTCTCGTGAGTGACGAGATGGTGGAGCTCATCCTCGACGACGTCCGCGAGAAGATGGCCGCGACCGTGTCGCACACCCGTGCCGACTTCTCGACCATCCGTACCGGCCGTGCATCGCCGGCGCTCGTCGAGAAGATGACCGTCGAGTACTACGGGTCCGAGGTGCCGATGCAACAGCTGGCCGGATTCAGCGTGCCCGAGGCCAGGACGCTCGTGATCACGCCGTTCGACAAGGGTGCGATGGCCGACATCGAGCGGGCCATCCAGCAGTCGGACCTCGGTCTGAACCCCGCCAACGACGGCGCGGTGATCCGCCTCCTCTTCCCGCAGCTCACCGAGGAACGACGCAAGGACTTCGTACGGGTCGTCAAGCAGAAGGCCGAGGACGGCCGGGTCCAGATCCGCAACCAGCGTCGGGCGGCGCGCCAGGAACTCGAAGCACTCCAGAAGGACGGCGACCTCTCCGAGGACGACCTGCGTCGAGCCGAAGCGGAGCTCGACAAGGTCACGCAGTCGAGAGAGGCCGAGATCGACAAGGCACTCGACCAGAAGGAGCAGGAGCTTCTCGAGGTCTGAGTCGCCGGAGGTGAACCCCCTATGACTGACGACGCAAACCCTGACGAGCCCCGTCGCCCCGATCCCGAGGGCGTGCGGATCATCGGCGCCGACGAGGCCGAGGCCGCGCTCGAACGCGACGACATCGCTCGTCGCCGCGGACCTGACGATCCCCGGCCCGGTGATCGGCCGCGCCGACCACCAGCCGACGCACCAGAGCCGGTGCTCCGGTTCCCGCTCTCGTCGACCGCAGGTGACGTCGAGGAACCGGCGCCCGACCTCCCACACTGGTCCGACCCGCCCACGGGCGAGTTCGGCGCGATCGGCGGCAGCCTCTTCGACGACGAACCGGCCGCGACCTCGGACTCCGAGTGGTCCGCACTCTCCTCTGGAGCGCCGCGGTGGCGCGACGGCGACGACGCCTGGTCCGACGAGCAGGACGTCCGCACCTTCGGGGACGACGACACCCGTATCGGCGCACTCGACGAGTCGGATCGCCCCGACCCCGAGGACTTCTTCAGCTTCGACGAGATCGCCGATCCGACACCAGGCCGGTCGGTCTTCGACGAAGGCGCTCCCGAGGAGTTCTACGACGACGACGCCGCCGAGTACTACGACGACGAGATCGACGATCCCGGCGATCCCCGCAAGATCGTCGTCGGTGGTGGACGGGTGACCCCCGGCGCTCCGGCCCGAGCCCGTGGCACCGCCGCCGCAGGCGTGGGGGGCGATCGAGACATCCGCCAAGCCGCCATCGTCGGCGTGGGCCTCATCGCCGTCGCCGCGATCCTGTTCATCCTCGGACCGGCATGGGCGACGATCCTCGTGGTCACCGTGGTCACGCTGGCCGCGGCGGAGTTCTTCACCAAGGTGACCGAGTTGGGCTACCAGCCGGCGACGCTCCTCGGCGTCGTCGGTACCGCCGGTGTCGTCATCGGGGCCTATCACCGCGGCGAGGCGGCGATCCCCGTCGCGATGTTCCTGATGCTCGCCGGCTCGATGTTGTGGTTCCTGATCGGCGCCGGCAAGGGACAGGCCACGCTGAACATCGGTGTGACGCTGCTCGGGTTCGTGTGGGTCGGTGTCTTCGGCTCCTTCGCCGCGGCGCTGCTCAGTGTGCAGGGCGGCGAAGGCGTGGGTTACGCCGGCAAGGGCATCCTCTTCGGCGCCATCCTCGCCACCGTCGGCTACGACGTCGGCGGCTACTTCGTGGGCCGGGGCATCGGGACGTCCACCTTCTCCGCAGCCTCCCCGAACAAGACCATCGAAGGGCTGATCGGCGGCTTCGTCTGCGCCCTCTCGGTCGGGATCATCTATGGCTTCCTCTCCGAGCCGCTCGGGACGTTGGGGGACGGATTCGTGCTCGGGCTGACGGTGGCCATCGTCGCCCCGCTCGGCGATCTGTGTCAGTCGATGATCAAGCGTGATCTCGGGATCAAGGACATGGGGTCGGTGCTCCCCGGTCACGGAGGGCTGCTCGACCGCTTCGATGCCCTCCTCTTCGTGCTCCCGGCGGTCTACTTCAGCGCCAAGCTGAGCGACTTCTTCCTCTAGGCCACGGCATCGTGTCGCCGTCACGTCGGTAGCCTCGTGGCTGTGACGACGACTGTCTCCATCGCCGGTTCGACCGGTTCCATCGGCACCCAGACACTCGAGGTCGTCGCCGCCGAACCCGACCGGTTCGAGGTCGTCGCCATCGGTGCCAACAGCTCGGTCGAGCTGCTGGCCGAGCAGGCCCACGCCATCCGGCCCAAGGTCGTGGCCATCGCCGACGACTCGCGAGCCTCCGAGCTCGCCGATGCCGTCCCTCCCGGTACCGAGGTCCACGCCGGGCCCGACGCGCTGGCCGACATCAGCAGCGCAGCCGACGTGTGTGTCAACGGTGTCGTGGGCTTCGCCGGCCTCCCCGTCACCCTGGGCACGCTCCACGCCGGCAAGCGGCTCGCGTTGGCCAACAAGGAGTCGCTCATCGCCGCTGCGCCGGTGGTGCAACAGGCCCGCCAGACCCCCGGCGCCGAGTTGGTGCCGGTCGACTCCGAGCACTGCGCCGTGCACATGTGCCTGCGGGCCAACGACAACGACGAGCGCATCGAGCGGGTGGTGCTCACCGCGTCGGGCGGCCCCTTCCGTGGCCGGACCCGTGACGAACTGGCCGAGGTGTCGATCGACGACGCCCTCGCTCATCCGACCTGGAGCATGGGCCCCAAGATCACCATCGACTCGTCGACGCTGATGAACAAGGGGCTCGAGGTCATCGAGGCCCACGAGTTGTTCGGTGTCTCCTACGACGACATCGACGTCGTCGTGCACCCGCAGTCGATCGTCCACTCGATGGTCGAGTACACCGACGGTGCCACGATCGCCCAGCTCTCGATGCCCGACATGTGCCTGCCGATCGCCTACGCCCTGGCCTACCCGGATCGCATCGGGACGCCCTTCGGTGCCATGGACTGGACCGCGGTCGGGCGACTGGACTTCGAGCCACCGGACCTCGAGGCCTTCCCGTGTCTGGGGTTGGCCTACCGGGCCGGACGGGCCGGAGGATCGGCCCCGGCGACGTTGAACGCCGCCAACGAGGTGGCCGTCCAGGCGTTCCTCGACGGGCGGATTCGCTGGGTCGACATCCCTGACGTACTCGATGCGGTCCTCGACCGGCATGATGGAGGGAGCGCCGACACCCTCGACCAGGTCCTGGACGCCGACGCATCTGCCCGACGGGTCGCCGCCGACATCATCGACGCCCGCTTCACCGACACAGGGTTCCGCTCGTGACCGATCTCCAGAAGCCAGAGCATCCGCCGACGCCGCCGGCCCCCGAGGGTCGACCGGCGGAGCCCGCTGCCGAGGGATCCTCGCCGGCGAAGCTCGGCATCCTCGCGGCACTCCTCGCGGTCGCCGGCTACTTCGGCGGGCTGTCGATGGTCATCGTGATCCTCTCGGTCGTGGTGATGATCTTCCTCCACGAGCTCGGCCACTACCTCGCCGCTCGCTGGGCCGGGATGAAGGTCACCGAGTTCTTCATCGGCTTCGGGCCGCGCATCTGGTCGTTCCAGCGGGGCGAGACCGAGTACGGGCTGAAGGCGATCCCCGCCGGTGCCTACGTCCGGGTCATCGGGATGAACAGCCTCGACGACACCCACGACCCCGCCGACGAGCCGCGGACCTATCGTCAGGCCTCGTTCCCCAAGCGATTCATCCTCGCCGTCGCCGGCTCGGGTATGCACTTCGCCCAGGCGTTCATCGCCCTCGTCGTGGTCTTCGCGATCGTCGGCATCCCCGGCGGACGGGACTTCGATCCCGACACGGTGGTCGAGCCCGCCCCGGTGATCGACCGCGTGCTCGGCGACTCCGCCGCAGCCGCCGTCGGCCTCCAGCCGGGCGACACGATCCTCGAACTCGACGGCGTGCCGGTCGACAACTGGAACCAGTTCCGGGCCGAGATCGGGGAGCAGCCGAACGACCAGGTCGAACTGACGATCCTCAGCGGCGGGGCCGTCTCGACCGTGCAGGTCGACCTGCAGGAGATCGCCGACCCTGACGGCGGAACGCGCGGGTCCCTCGGCGTGTCGCGGGTCCCGCCGGAGCGACCGCTCGCCACCGTGGGCCCCATCGACGCGGTCGGCGACGCCGCCTCCGACTTCAAGTACATCGGCGGTGAGGTCTTCGGGTTCCTCGGTCGGTTCTTCTCGCCCTCCGGCCTCAACGACTTCAGTGACGTCGTCGTGAACGCCGACACGAGCAACGACACCGTGTCCGCGGTCACCGGCGGCAGCGCCGTCGCCGAGGACGTCGCCGATCGACCGATGTCGCTCGTCGGCGCGGTCCGTCTGGGCTCCGACATCACCGACGCCGGCCTGTGGGGATTCCTCCTCTTCTACGCGCAGATCAACATCACCATCGGGATCATCAACCTGATGCCGTTCCCGCCGCTCGACGGAGGCCATGTGGTCGTCGCCGTGTACGAGCGAATCCGTGAGGGACGACGCGGCAAGCGCCACATCATCGACTACCGCCGTCTGATCCCCGTCGCCTACGCGATGTTCGTGTTGCTGGGACTCGTCTTCGTGACGACCACCTACCTCGACATCCTCGACGCGGTCTAGGCGCCCGTGGAGATCGGCGAATCGTCCTACCCGCGTCGCGAGACGCGGCAGATCATGGTCGGCGACGTCCCCGTCGGGGGCGGCGCACCGATCACCGTTCAGTCGATGACGATCACCAAGACGGCCGACGTCGACGGGACCCTCCAGCAGATCTACGCGCTGGCGGCGGCCGGTTGCGACATCGTCCGCTGCACGTGCAACGAGCCCGAGGCCGCCGAGGGCCTGGCACGCATCATCCCGCGCTCACCGGTGCCGATCGTCGCCGACATCCACCACCAGTACAAGCGAGCGCTCGAGGCGCTCGAGGCCGGCGTCCACTGCCTGCGACTGAACCCCGGCAACATCCGTAAGCCGGAGCACATCAAGGCCGTCGCGATGGAGGCCAAGGACCGGGGCGTGCCGATCCGCATCGGCGTCAACGGCGGCTCGCTCGATCCGGAGCTCTACGAGAAGTACGGCGACAAGGTCACGGCCGAGGCCATGGTCGAATCGGCCAAGATCGAGATCGGTCACTTCGAGGACGTCGGCTTCGACGACATCAAGATCTCGGTGAAGGCGTCGTCGGTGCCGCTGATGATCGAGGCGTACCGCCTCCTCGCCGACACCGTCGACTACCCGCTCCACCTCGGCGTCACCGAAGCCGGTCCGCCGCCCGGTGGCCTCATCAAGGCCACGGCCGGCATCGCCACCCTGTTGGCCGAGGGGATCGGCGACACCATCCGCTACTCGCTCACCGCCGACCCGGTGCAGGAAGCCAAGGCCGGACGCCAACTGCTCGAGGCGCTGGGTCTGCGTGAGCGCAAGAACGTCGACCTCATCGCCTGCCCGTCGTGTGGTCGGGCCGAGATCGACGTCTACAAGGTCGCCGAGGAAGCGCAAGCCGCCTTCGGTGATCTCGAGATCCCGCTCCAGGTCGCGGTCATGGGTTGTGTCGTCAACGGGCCGGGCGAGGCACGCGACGCCGACATCGGGATCGCCGCCGGCAACAAGCGTGGCCACCTCTTCGTCCGCGGCACCAACGTGGCGGTCGTCCCCGAGGACGAGATGGTCGACACGCTGGTCGAGTGGGCGACCTTCATGCACGAACACGGTGTCGAGAAGGCGATGGCGAAGGCCGACCTCACCGCCGCCAAGGAGGCCGCCGAGGCCGATCGAGCCCTCCTGCTCGAGGAGCAGGGCGACGACGCCAACATGTCGGAACAAGTCGTCGACCTCATCCGCAAGCACCGTGACTGACCCCAGTTCCTGGTTCTGGCCCTGATTTCTGGTTCTGGGTGCGCGATCGGGACGCTCAGCGTCCCGATCGCGCACCCGGAACGAACAAGGGGTCAGGGCCAGAGGCGGTCGCGGAGGCCGGAGGCTCGGCTGACCGGGCGGTCGACCGCGGCCCGTACCGATGCCTCCGTCGCGACGAGGGTCACCGAGGTCTCGGCCCGGGTCACGGCGGTGTAGAGGAGTTCGCGGGTCAGGATCGGCGACGACTCGTCGGGGAGGATCACCACGACCTGCTCGAACTGCGAGCCCTGGCTCTTGTGGATGGTCATCGCGTAGAGCGTCTCGACGGCGGAGAGTCGGGTGGGGGACACGTGGACGATCTCGCCCCGCCGTTCGAACGCGCTGGCCAACCGATCGGTCTCGGTGGCCACGACCACGCCGGTGTCGCCGTTGAACAGCCCGAGGTTGTAGTCGTTGGCGGTGATCAGCAGCGGCCGCCCGGCGTACCAGCCGTGGGGCGTGTACCCGTCGATCGACTGGGTCAGCCACCCCTCGATCCGGCTGCGCCATGTCGACACGCCGTGGGGTCCCCGGCGGTGGGCGCAGAGCAACTGGACCCGCCGCATGGCCGCCAGCGCTGCCGCTGCATCGCCTCGGCGGCTGGCCTCGACGACGTCGGTCGCGGGACCGACGATCGCCGCTCGGACGGCCGAGTCGACCGGGCCGTCGTGCGCGTCGGTGCCGGCATCGTGGTCGAGCCACGTGACGCCCTCGGCTCCCTCGGTGAGGAGGCCGACGACCGCGTCGGCGTCGCCGCCCTCGATGGCGCGGGCGAGGGTCCCGATGCCGCCGGCGAACCGGTGCACGGTCCGGAGCACGACGATGCCTTCGGCCAACGGGCCGTGTGCGTCGTCGTCGTCGACCGCCGGACCGACGAGGTCGCCGAGCACCGCGCCCGCCTCGACCGACGCGAGCTGCTGAGGATCGCCGACGAGCACCAGTCGGGCGGTGGGGCGCACGGCCTCGATGAGACGTGCCATCAACGACAGCGAGACCATCGACGTCTCGTCGATGATCACGACCTGATGCGGCAGTTGGTTCGTCCGGTCGTGGCGGAACCGACTGTTGCTCCCCGGCGCCCGACCCAGCAGGCGATGGATCGTCGAGGCCTCGGTGGCGAGGATGGCGTCACGGATCGCCGGTTCGAGGTCGAGTCGCAGCGCCTGGGCGTGCACCGCCTCGGTGAGGCGAGCCGCCGCCTTGCCCGTCGGCGCGGCGAGCGCGATGCGCGGTGGCGTGCCGCCGGCAGCGACCTGCTCGTGCAGCAGCGCGAGCACGGCCGCGACCGTGGTGGTCTTGCCGGTGCCCGGTCCGCCGGCGATGACGGAGAACGAGCGCCGGACAGCGGTCTCGGCTGCGGCTCGCTGCGCGTCCGGCCCGTCGTCGGGGAACAGGCGAGCGAGACCGCGGGCGAGCGCGGCGCCGTCGATCTCGGGAACCGTCGTCTCGATCCGGCCGAGGACGTCGGCGACGATCGCTCGCTCGTGGCGCCAGTACCGGTCGAGTGCCAACCGGGTCCCGAGCAGTCGCACTGGACGAGCGTCAGCCTCGACTCGATCGGGGGCGTCGTCACCGACCGCGACCAGCGGCGACGCTTCGACCGCCCGGACCCATGCGACCGGGTCGGGCCACGGGAGTGCCGTCACATCGATGTCGACGCCCTCGTCGACCGTGGCCGTCGTGGCGATGGTGGCGAGGTCGACGGTGACGCTTCCGAGTCGCACGGCACGCACGGCGAAGGCGATGCCGAGCGCCACCAGTCCCGCAGTGTCGTCCTCCGACTCCGCGAGCCGGACGAGGGCACGCGCGACGTGGACGTCGGCGGCATCGAGCACCGTGGCCTCTGCGAATGCTCCGAGGAGCCCAGCGGCTGCGTGCGCTCGCCGAGCACCATCGAGGTCGACCACGGTCAGCGGCTGCGTCATCGGGCCGCCTCGTCGCGGCCGCGGTCCAACACGTCCGAGAGCCCGGTCACCAGCGCGACCGGCGGCTTCCACGCGAAGACCCCGCAGGGCTGTTCGTCGACCCGAGGGGTGTCGGGGCCGACCATGCCGCGCAGGAACAGGTACAGGACCCCACCGAGGTGCGTCGCCGGGTCGTAGTCGGGCTGGCGCCAGCGGAGGAACCGGTGCAGCGAGACGGAGTACAGCATTGCCTGCAGCGGGTAGTGGGCGGCCACCATCGCATCGCGGAGTGCGTCGGGGCGGTAGTGCCACGCCGACAGTTCTTCCCCGTCGACACCCAACCAGTTGCTCTTGTGATCGACCACGTAGAAGCGGGAGCCGGAGCGGAGCACGATGTCGATGGAGCCGCTGAGATAGCCCCGGACGGTCTGGTCGAGCTCCGGTGCTCGCAGGTGTTCGTCGTAGCCGTGGAGGACGTCGTCGTCGGGCAGCGTGCGGGCGACGACATCGGCGATGGCGTCGACCGACAACCGGTCGGCGCCGTTCGGTCGGTCGCCGCCGACGAGGGGAAGTTCGAAGTGCATCTCGTCGAGACGGTCCGCAGGCGCGACATCCCGTAGGGCCAGATCGTCGATGATCGGGCCGAGTGGGGTGTGGACGGCGGCGACGAGACCGGCCACCAGGCGGTCGGCGTCGATCTCGTCGTGGCCGCTCTTGTGGGCGGCCGACAGGGTCGAACGGATCTCGCCCGGGAGGTCAGAGGCCGTGAAGTCGACCTCCTCGAGCACGGCGTGGACGAGGGTGCCGAAGCGGGCGCCGCCGGCCATCTCCCCGAACACCGAGGGCACGGAGCGCAGCGTCTCCTCGCGGTCGTCGTCCGACCCGGCGGGGGAGGTCGTGTCGATGGTCAGGCGCTCGTCCTCGATCCCACGGTCGTCGTGTTCCGGGGCGAATCCGCCGGCATGGGCTTCGTAGGCCGCGGCCGTCAGCGCCGAGTACGAGGTCCGGCGCCACGACGTGTCGACGTCCCGTCCGAACCGGCGAACGCCGAGGGAATCGGCGGTCTCGTCGGCCGGCTGCCACGTGACCCCGGTTCCGCCGCTGGCCACCTCGATCGCCACGTCGCCGGGCGCCGACGCCGCCACGAGGTCGAGGATCGTGCGCGCCTTGTCGTCGTCCGGCGTGCGGGGCTGTTCTCCCGAGGACCGTCGCGGGTCGAGGAGGAGTGCGCCCAGCGGCGACTCGAACGCTCCGTACGTCGATGCCCACCACACCACGACCTGGTGCTTCGCCCGGGTCAGCGCCACGTAGGCCAGACGGAGTTCCTCGCCACGTGATTCCGCGATGTGTCGATCGATGTTCTCCTGGTGCCCGCGGCGGCTCCCACCCACGTCGATGCAGCGTTCGCCGTCGACGGGGTCGTGGTACAGCGGCGGGGCGTCGGGCGGGATCCACGCAGGACGCCACAGGAACGGCACGTGCACGATCGGGAACTCGAGTCCCTTGCTGCGGTGAATCGTCCACACCTGCACGGCCTGCGCGTCGGTGTCGAGCCGACGACTCTGCGCCTCGGCGTCTCCCTCTCGCTCGCTGTGCCGGATCCGTTCGCGCAACCACGCGATCAACGTCGACGGAGCGGTGTCGGCCGCCGTCCCGTGCTGGTGCAGCAACTCGGCGACGTGGCGGATGTCGGTGAGGGTGCGCTCGCCCCCCAGGACACCGAGGAGGCGCCCGGGGAGCTGCTCACTGCCGTTGACCTGCTCGAACAGCGCGGCGACGCCATGGGCCGCCAGCACCTGACGCCACTCGTGGAGCCGTCCGTGGACCTGGTCCCAGGCGGCGTCGTCGTTGGTCGCGACCTGCTCTGCGGTCCACCCGAAGAACGCCGTCATCGCGGCACTCCGCACCCGGGTCGTCGCTGCGGGCTGCTCGATGGCCTCGAGCAACGCCAGCCACTCGCGCGCGGCGACGGTGTCGAACACGCTTCCCGCGCCGTTGACCACCGTGGGCACACCGACCTCGGCCAGCGCGTCGCGGACGAGGTCGGCGTCCTTGTGGCGTTGGACGAGCACGGCGATGTCGCCAGGCCGGATCGGCCGTGTCGACTCCGAGCCATCGGGCCGGCGCTCGATCAGGGTCGCATCGCCGGAGAGTTGGAGGACGACGTCGGTGGCGAGGTCGCGTGCGACGAACGCGCGCGCCCAGTCCATCTGGAGGTCGCCGCTGTTGGGGGTGTGCGCCGCGCCGCCCACGTCGCGGCGGACGTGTCGGATCCGCAGTGGCGTGGTCCGGCGATCGCCGACCAGGCGCGATTCCTGGTGATGGGGCGCAGCGTTCGTCGACACGTAGGCGATGTCGGGATGCCCGAGCGTGGACTCGCCGAACACGGCATCGAGTCCGCGGAGCAGTCCGGCGTCGCTGCGCCAGTTGGTGGTCAGCGCCTCGGTCTTCTCGGCGCCATCCTTCGCGGCGAGGTAGGCGTGGACGTCGGCACCCCGGAACGCGTAGATCGCCTGCTTGGGGTCGCCGACGAGCACCAGCGACGTGCGGGACCCGGTGAAGGCATCGCGCAGGATGTGCCACTGCACCACGTCGGTGTCCTGGAACTCGTCGACCACGACCAGGCGGTACTGCTCCTCGAGACGACCCCGGACCACGTCGGCCTGGGGCCCCGACAGCGCTCGCTCGAGGCGGGTCAGCAGGTCGTCGTAGCCGATGACCCGCAGCTCGCGCTTGCGCTGTTCGAGTCGCTTGCGGACGGCGGCGGCGAAGCGCGAGCGCATCGCTCCCCAGGGGCTCTCGTCGTCGGGGCCGGGGACGATCCGAGCGTGGGGGTTGGTGATGACCTCGTCGGCGATCTGGCGAGCGATGCCACGCTCGAACGTGAACGCCACGTCCTTGTGGAACCGCTGCACGAGGAGGTCGTCGACGACCTGCTCGGTGAGGTCCCTCGGGTCCTCGAGGAACTCGACGTCGCGCTCGACGTCGCCGGCGAAGCCGACACGGCTGAGCACCTGCTCGCAGAAGCCGTGGATCGTGGCGATGGTGGCGGCGTCGAACTCGGCGACGACGCCGCGGAGTCGATCGCGGCGGAGCTGCACGGTGGCCGGGTCGCCCTCGCAGAGCCGCTGGCTCACCTCGTCGGCGGGCAAGACCCCGACGGCGAGGAAGGTCGCGAGGTCCGCCTCGGTCGCGACCAACCGTTGCCAGACGCGGTCGCGGAGTTCGCCCGTCGCCGCACGCGTGAACGTCACGAGGAGCAGTGCGTCGACGGGGAGTCCGTCGGCCACGGCCTCGACGGCCAACGAGGTGACCCGGTGGGTCTTGCCGGTGCCGGCGCTGGCTTCGATCACCGTGATGCCCGGAGCGATCCCGGCGATCGTCGTGGTGCTCATCGCCGACGCTCCACTGCGAGCAACGGATCCCACAGTCGACGGGAGAGGCGTCCGAGTCGGGAGGGTTCGTCCTCGGCCCAGCCCTCGCCTCGTTCGGCTGCCGTGGGTTCCATCGCGACCAGTTCGTCGAGACGACGGACGCCGCCGAACACGATCTGGTGGCTGCGGTCGGCGTCCTCGCCCGGGAACCGGTGGTTGGATTCCCAGTCACGAGCCGCGGACTTCTCGGGCTCCCGGCCGCGAGCACGTGCCTCGGCCCACGCTCCGGCCGTCTTGCACGGGATCGGGAGCGGCTCGCGCAGGCCTTGGCTGCGGAGTCGCACGAGGTCGGTCAGGTGGCCGATCGCCACCTCTCGCCGTCGATCCGGCGGTCCGTCGATCGGCCCCACCTCGACCACGCCGCCGCCGTTGCGCTGCTTGCCGACGGTGAGCGCCCGCCAGGGGCTTTCCGGTCGAGCGGCCGACAGCGCCAGCAGCCGGACCCACGCAACCAGCCGCTGGCGGGCGCCGATGCTGCTGAAGGACACCTGGCTGGTGGCGTCTCCCCGGATGCCCGTCACCGTCCCGACCAGCGACACGCTTCCGAGCGCGTCGACCTCACCCAGTGGGACGTCGATCTCCACCGACGACGTCACCCCGGCGGCGTCGACCGACTCGGCGACAGCGTGGATCCGGCTGGCGATTCCCTCGATCGACTCGATCGTCGCCCGGCCCATCGCCTGCGGAGGGAGCGCCCCGACCGCGAGTTCGGCCTCGACGGCCGCTTCGATCTCGTCGCCGGCGAGCAGTCGCTGGAGCAGGCGTTGACCGATCGCCCATCGCTGGAGCGCGTCGAGTTCGACGGGGATCGCATCGTCGAGCGCGTCGTCGTCCTCCCAGACGTTGAGGCCGAGGCGCTGCCGGAGGAACTCGCGCACCGGATGCTGCACGAAGCGCACGAGGTCGTCGAGGGCGATGACGGCGGTGGTCGGCGCCGGCGGCAGCGTGACGGGGAGGAACCGTGGCGCGGCCGAGCGGGGGGCCTGTACGGCACGGGCGCCGGCCAGGCCGACCAGGTCGAACGCCCACGGACCGCGGTCTCCGTCCACGCGATGCGCCGCCGGGTCGAACGGCTGGAGCGGATGCGATGTGGTGACGGCAGCACCGCCGTCGACCCCGTCGCTGGTGACCGCGGTGCGGTCGATCACGTCGAGCAACTCCGACAGCGGGACCGCCGGCGGTCGAGGCTCGTTGGTGCGCACGTCGGCGCCGGTCGTGGTGATGATCAGCCGGTCGGTCGCCGCGAGGAGTGCGTCGAGGAGCAGTTGGCGGTCCTCGGTGCGAGGGTCGCGGTCGCCGACGTGGGGGAGTCGCCGCAGCAGGTCGTCGCCGTCGGCGCGACCCGTACGAGGGAACGTCCCGTCGTCGAGCCCGAGGATGCAGACCACGCGGTGGGGCACCGCCCGCATCGGCACCAGGGTGCACATCGTGATCGCTCCGGTCCGGAAGTCGGCGCGCGTGGGCATGCCGCGCAGCCGATCGCGGAGGAGGGCACGGACCTCGGCCAACGACAGCGGCCCCTGCGCCGACTCGCCGTCGGCGGTCGCCTCGTCGAGCACCTCGCGGAGGACGTGGTCGACCTGCACGCGCTGCCAGGCATCGGCCGGTCGTGCGGCCATGAGGAGATCGACGCTCCGGCCGAGCAGTTCGACCCATTCACCGATGGGGTGCGCTTCCGCCGCCGAGCCGACGACGGTGTCGATGCGGTCGAGCACCTCGGCGAACCGTCCGGCGAGGTCGACGTCGCCGCTCTCGACGTCGTCGAGGGGGAGTCGTCCGCCCAACAACCGCGATCCGTCGGTGCTCATCGCCACGCCGAGCAGGACGCGGTCGAGTCCCGCTCTCCACGTGTTCGCGTCGACGTCGGCGAGTTGGTAGCGGGCCCGACGTGCACCGTCGAGCCCCCATCGCGCCCCGCTGGTCGACGTCCACTCCGCGATGCGCTCGATCGCGTCGTCGTCGAACTGGAACCGGGTCCGCACCGGTTCTCGGCCGATGAAGCTGATGAGGTCGGGGGCGGTGAGCCTGCTGTCGACCAGCGCGAGGAGCGTGTCGAGCGAGGCGAGCAGGGGGTTCGTCTGACGCAGCGACCGGTCGGCGAGGCGGTAGGGGAGGTACGGGACGCCGCGCTCGGGCGGTGCCGGCGCGCCGGGGTCCGGCCGCGGCGCAGCAGCACCGAACGTGGCGTGAAGCAGCGGCGCGAACTTGTCGATGTCGGGACACAACACGATGACGTCGCGCGGCTCGAGCGTCGAGTCGTCGGCGAGCGCGTGGCAGATGGCGTCGCGGGCGACCTCGACCTGGCGCGCCCGGCCGTGACACGAGTGGACCTCGATCGAACGATCCCGGTCGTCGAGCACGTGCCGCTCGTCGTCAACCCCAGGTCGTGGCCGGCCGACCGGTGCTCGGTCGTCGCGGACGTCGGCCTGGACGCGCTGCAGGAGGGATGTCGGCGGGCCGTCGTCGATCGGATGATGTGCGTGCACCGCGTCGGCGGCCGCCGTCAGCACCAACTGCATCTCACGCGTGTCGGTGCCCCAGGTCCGCAGCAGCGGGTTCTCGGCCAGGCCGGCCGTCGGGTCGTCGGCGCGAGGCAGGGGGAGCGGGGGGACCGACGTGGCTGCGACACGGTCCCACAACGTCGACGAAGGGTGGAGCGCGAAGAGGTGCACATCACGGCTCACCGCGATGGCGCGGAGCACGTCGAGGTAGGTGGCCGGCAGCCGGGTCAGTCCGAAGAGCGAGATCCGATCGGGCAGGTCGACCTCGATCGTGCCGGCCCGCAGACGCGCGCATGCCTGGGCGATGCGCTCCGGAGGGCTCGGCGTGGCGACCCGATCGCGGAGCGCCAGCCACAGCCGTGGCTGCCACTGGGCGTCGTCCGCGACCCCGTCATGGTGCGACGCGCCGCGGTGGTCGAGCCACGAGAGCACGAGGTCGGGGCGATGGATCCCGTACTGGTCGAACAGGTCGGCGAGGTGCCGTGCGGTGGCGAAGCGTCGGTCCTGGCGGAGGTCGTCGCCCGCCGACGTACCGGTCCCGTACCCGAGGTGGGTGGCGAGGAGGGCGAGCCATTCCTGCCCCATCGACTCGTCGATGACCTCGAGCAGCGGCCACACCAGCCGCTCGGGACGCCACGGATCCTCGCGACGGTCGACCCCGCTCGCTTCGGCGAGCACGTCGCCGACCAGCCGCCCGGGGAACGGGAAGTCGACGTTGGCGCAGACGCCGTCCTCGCGCCCGGGTCCGGTGCCGGCCGCAGCCGCGATCCGGTGCGTGAGCCAGCGCTCGACGCCCCGGGTCGGGACGGCGATCAGTTCCGGGGTGAAGGGATCGCCCGTGGGCGCGGTGACGACGTCGACGAGCGCGTCGACGAGTGCATCGGCTCGCGCACTGCGGTGGATCTGGAACATGGACTCCGGGGTACCCCTCACTCGTGACGGGTGATCCTGCCACCTCCGCGGCCGACCCCGAACCGATCCCGGTCCGCCCGCCCCTGCCACGTAACCTCGCATGCCATGGCTCGCAAACCCGTGCTCACGCCCCAGTCGGAGGACTTCCCCCGCTGGTACCAAGACGTCATCAACAAGGCGGAGCTGGCCGACAACGGCCCGGTGCGCGGGACGATGGTCATCCGCCCCTACGGCTACGGCCTGTGGGAGCGGATGCAGTCCGAGATGGACGATCGCATCAAGGCCTGCGGCGCCGAGAACGCGTACTTCCCCCTCTTCATCCCCCAGAGCTACCTGACCAAGGAAGCCGATCACGTCGAGGGGTTCGCTCCCGAGTTGGCGGTCGTGACCCACGGCGGCGGCAAGGAGCTCGAGGAGCCCATCGTCGTCCGGCCGACGTCGGAGACCGTCATCGGCGAGTTCATGTCGAAGTGGACCCAGAGCTACCGCGATCTGCCGCTCCTGTTGAACTCGTGGAACAACGTCGTGCGTTGGGAACTGCGGCCCCGGATCTTCCTCCGCACCACCGAGTTCCTCTGGCAGGAGGGTCACACCGCGCACACGACCCGCGAGGACGCCAACGCCTACGCCACCCGGATCCTGCACGAGGCATACGCCGACTTCATGGAGAACGTCCTGGCGATGCCGCTCTTCCTCGGGATCAAGCCCAGCTACGACCGCTTCGCCGGCGCCATCAACACCATGGCGTGCGAGGCGATGATGCGCGACGGCAAGGCCCTCCAGATGGGGACCTCGCACGAGCTCGGCCAGAACTTCGCCAAGGCCTTCGACATCAAGTTCCAGAGTGTCGATGGGCAGGAGGAGATGGCGTGGACCACGTCGTGGGGCACCTCCACGCGCATGGTCGGTGGCCTCATCATGTGCCACGGCGACGACAACGGCCTCCGGGTCCCTCCGGCACTGGCCCACATCCAGGCCGCCGTGCTCCTGATCCGCGACGAGGACGGCGCCGGCGAGGTGGCGGCGAAGCTCCACGACGATCTGGTCGAGGCCGGCATCCGGTCGCGCCTCGACGCCAAGGTCGACTCACCCTTCGGGCGTCGAGCGACCGACTGGGAGCTCAAGGGTGTCCCCGTCCGGGTGGAGATCGGCCCGCGCGACGTGGCCGAGAACCAGGTCACCATCGTCCGTCGCGACACCGGCGAGAAGCGTCCGGTCCCGATCGACATGGCTGCCGCGACCATCAAGGGTCTCCTCGAGGAGATCCAGACCTCGCTCTACGACGAGGCGCTGGCCTTCCGCGACGCCCACACGACCGACACCACGTCGGTGGCCGAGGTCCTGGCTGCGGCCAAGTCCGGGTTCGCCCGCGTGCCCTGGAGCGTCGTGGCCGACGCCGAGAAGGAACTGGCTGCCGAGGCCGTCACCGTGCGCTGCATCCAGCGAGCCGACGGCTCGGTGCCGGCGAACGAGGACGAGGCCGACCTCGTCGCGATCTGCGCCCGCTCGTACTAGCGGTCGTCGCAGCTGGGACGGAGGCGGTAGAGTCGTCGCAGCAATTCGTTCCAGTCTCGGAGCGTGGGCCTCGGGCCCACGCTTCTTTCGTGTCCACCGAGTGTTCGAAGGGAGTTCACCCCATGGCCAAGACCGATCTCGTCCACACCATGGCCGAACCCCTCGCCGCCGCCGAGGGTGCCGACGTCTACGACGTGACCTTCAACGGCGGCAAGTTGTCCGTGGCCATCAACCGCCAAGGCGGCATCGACCTCGACACGCTCACCGCCATCAGCCGTGAGCTGGGCGAACAGCTCGAGGAACGCGACGTCATCAGCGGCAGCTACACGCTCGAGGTCACGAGTCCTGGCCTCGAACGCCCGCTCCGAACGCCCGGCCACTACGCCGGTGCCGTCGGCGAGGACGTCACCATCCGCACGACGCCCGACACCGAGGGCGAGCGCCGCGTGCGCGGCACGATCATCGCGTCCGACGAGACCACGGTGACCGTCGAACTCGAGGACGACGGCGGGCAGCGCACCCTCGACCTCGACACCATCGAACGGGCCCGCACCACCTTCTCCTGGGGCCCCGAGCCCAAGCCCAACTCGCGTCCGGGGAAATCCGGATCCGGGAAGCAATCCCAGAACAAGAAAGAACGATCATGAGCAGCTCCGACATGTTCGACGCCCTCCAGGCCCTCGCTGCCGAGAAGGGCATCTCCGTCGACACCCTCATGGCCGCGCTGGCCGATGCCCTCGAGTCCGCCTACAAGCGGATGCCCGATGCCTACGAGTACGCCTGGGTCACCATCGATCCCGGCACGTTCGACATCCGGGTGTTCGCCCAGGAACTCGACGAGATCGAGGGCACGCCGATCGGCGACGAGTTCGACGTCACGCCCGAGAACTTCGGTCGCATCGCCGCCCAGACCGCCCGCCAGGTCATGACCCAGCGGATCCGCGAGGCCGAGCGTGAGCTCAAGTACGAGGAGTACGCCGGCCGCGAGGGCGACATCGTCACCGGCATCGTCCAGCAGAACGACAGCCGCTACACCCTCCTCGACCTCGGTCGGGTCGAGGCGCTGCTGCCCCAGGCCGAGCAGGTCCCGCACGAGCGTCCCGAGAACAACGCCCGGCTCAAGGCCTACATCGTCGAGGTCCGCAAGACCGCCAAGGGCCCGCAGATCGTCGTCTCCCGCACGCACCCCGGCCTGATCCTCGAGCTGTTCAAGCTCGAGGTGCCCGAGATCGCCGACGGCATCGTCGAGATCAAGGCCTGCGCCCGCGAGCCAGGACACCGCACCAAGATGGCCGTGGCCTCGAACCAGCCCAACGTCGACCCGGTCGGCGCCTGCGTCGGTGCCCGCGGTTCCCGCGTGCGTCAGGTCGTGACCGAGCTGCGGGGCGAGAAGATCGACATCGTCGCCTACTCCGAGGATCACTTCGAGTTCGTCGCCAAGGCCCTCCAGCCCGCACGGGTCAAGGAGGTCCGCATCGACGAGATGAGCGGCACCGCCATGGTGATCGTTCCGGATCACCAGCTCAGCCTGGCCATCGGCAAGGAGGGCCAGAACGCCCGCCTCGCCGGCCGCCTGACCGGTTGGGCCATCGACATCAAGTCCGAGACCCAGCTCGCCGAGGCCGAAGCCGCCTACGCCGAGCAGGACTGGGCCGAGGGCGAGTGGGTCGTCGACGAAGAGACCGGCGAACAGGTCTGGCAGCCTGCCGAGGGCGGCCCGGCCGTGTCGGCCACCGAGTACATGGAGACGCCGGCCGAGGAAGCTCCCGCCGAGGAGGCCTCGACCGAGGAAGCCCCCGCCGAGGACGTCGCTGCTGCCGACGAGGAAGCTCCCGCTGAGGAGGCCTCGACCGAGGAAGCTGCCGACGAGGACGCCCCTGCACCCGCCGAGGAGGCCGCAGTCGCGGCCGAGCCCGCGGAGCCGACGGAAGACGAGACGACCTGAATCCACCGCAGCGGACGTGCGTCGGGTGTCACCGGATCGGTGACGCCGACACGCTCGCCCGCTTCGTCCAGCAGGAGGGAACCGTCCAGTTCGGTCCTACACTGCCGGGACGAGGCGCATGGTTGTGTGCCGCGACACTCGTCGAGTGCGCGGAAGCAGCGGTGCGTCGCAAGGCCTTCGAACGGGCATTCCGGTGTCCGATCGTTCCTGGTTCCGTCGAGGCTGCAGTCCAGACCGCAGCCACCTCGGTTCGTCCCCCGCCCCAGAACGCGCGAGGATGATCAATTGCGGCTCGGTTCCTAGGACCCGGGCCGATGTCACGCACCGGCGACTGGTCTCACCGAACGGCCCGCCCAGACAGACAGCATCTCACCGCATGTAACCGCCCAAACCGAAACACAGCGAAACGAAGACTTTTGGCATCGAAGATCAGGGTGTACGAGCTCGCACGAGAGCTCGGGCTCAGCAACAAGGAAACCGTCGACCTCTGCAACGACCTGGGGATCGGCGTCAAGAGCCACTCCTCCAGCATCGTGGAGGCCCAGGCTGACCGCGCGCGCCGCAAGGCCGAGCGCGAGGGCCTGATCCGGGAGCCGATTCCGGAGCCCGAAGCGGCACCGGCCAAGGAAGAGGTGCCGGCCAAGGCTGCGTCCTCGAAGAAGGCGGCGCCGAAGAAGGCCGCTGCGGCCAAGAAGGCCGCTCCGGCGTCCGAGGCACCGGCGAGCCCCGCTCCCGACGCCGCTGCGCCCGCCGCCGAGGCACCCACCACGCCGGCCCCGCCCGCCGCTGCGCCGACGGCTCCCGCCCCGCCGGCACGCGCCGCCGGCGATGCGCCCGCCGCCCCGCGGCCCGACCCGTCGAGCGCCCCGCGCCCGCCTGCGGTCCGGCCCACCAAGATGGTCCGATCGAGCGGCAGCAGCGGCCCGCCGCCCCGGCCGGTCGAGGAAGCGCCGGCTCCGCCGGCAGCGCCCGCCGCCGAGGCTCCGCGTCCGCCCGCTGCGGCACCGCGTCCGCCGTCGGCTGCCCCGATGCCGCCGAGCGCCGCCCCGACGCCGCCTCCGGCCGCCGCCCCCGCGCCGCCCGCCGAGGCTCCTGCTGCCGAGAAGCCGGCCGAGTCGCGCCCCGCCGCGGCCCATGCCGATCCCGGCGCCAAGCCCTCGTCGCCCACGGCGCCTCCGACCTCCGCGTCGGGCAAGCCGATCCCGCCGCCCCCGCGCTCCGCGTCGGGCAAGCCGATCCCGCCGCCCCCCGGCGCCGGCGGTCGCGGTCCGGTGTCGCCCAGCGGCCCCGGCAACCGTCCCGCCCGTCGTGGCGCAGCCGGCCAGGTCCGCTACACCCCGCCGCCTCCCGGTGGCGGCCCCCGCCCCGGCGGTGGCCCCGGTGGCGGTCCCGGTGGTGGACGTCCCGGTCCCGGTGGCGGTCGCCGCCCACCGAAGCGCCGTGGTGGTCGTCGCCGTCGCAACCGTGACGAGCTCCAGCCGATCGAGGCTCCGAGCTTCACGCCGGCCGACGCGCCGATCCCCGAGGGCGAGATCGTCATCGAGCGATCGAGCACGCCGCAGGACATCGGTCCCAAGTTCAACCGCACGGCGTCCGACGTCGTCCGCTTCCTCATGGAGCAGGGCGAGATGGTCACCGCGACCATGTCGTTGACCGACGACATGATCGAGTTGTTCAGCGCCGAGCTGGGCGCCGAGGTCCGCCTCGTCGATCCCGGCGAGGAACAAGAGGTCGAGCTCCAGAAGCGTCTGGGCGTCGACGAGCTCTTCGGCTCATCGGGCGAAGACGACGACGACGAGGACGACGACACGCCGCATCGGCCCCCGATCGTCACGATCATGGGTCACGTCGACCACGGCAAGACCAAGCTCCTCGACCACATCCGTCAGGCCAACGTTGCCGAAGGCGAAGCCGGTGGCATCACCCAGCACATCGGCGCCTACCAGGCGGCGAAGGACGGCCAGGCGCTGACCTTCATCGACACTCCGGGTCACGAGGCGTTCACCGCCATGCGTGCTCGCGGCGCCGACGCCACCGACATCGTGGTGCTGGTCGTGGCCGCCGACGACGGCGTCATGCCCCAGACCCTCGAGGCCCTCAGCCATGCCAAGGCGGCCGAGGTCCCGATCGTGGTCGCGGTCAACAAGATGGACCGTGAGGGTGCGAACCCCGAGCGGGTCATGCAGCAGCTCTCCGAGCACGACCTGATCCCCGAGGAGTGGGGCGGCGACACGATCTTCGCCAAGCTGTCCGCCCTCACCGGTGACGGCGTCGACGATCTGCTCGACAGCCTCCTCCTCGTCGCCGAGGTCGAAGACCTCCGAGCCGATCCCGAGGGTCGTGCCGCCGGCACCGTCCTCGAGTCGCATCTCGACGTCGGTCGCGGCCCTGTCGCCACCGTCCTCGTCCAGCGCGGCACCCTCAAGGTCGGCGACCCCCTCGTGGCGGGTGCGGCCTTCGGTCGTGTCCGGGCCCTCATCGACGATCACGGCAACCAGGTCAAGGAAGCCGGCCCGTCCGTGCCCGTCCAGGTCCTCGGCCTCAGTGATGTGGCCGACGCCGGCGATCAGTTCGTCGTCGCTCCGGACGACAAGACGATGAAGGATGTCGCGGGCAAGCGCGACCACTACCACCGTCAGGCCAACCTCGGCCGCGAGGCCGCCGGTCTCGGCGGCGGCGCCAAGCTCGAGGACATCTTCTCGGCCATCCAGGCCGGCGAAGCCGCAACCCTCGGTCTGTTGATCAAGACCGACGTGAGCGGTGCGCTCGAGGCACTCACCGAGTCGCTGAAGAAGCTCGAACGCGACGAGGTCAAGATCAGCTTCGTGCACCGCGGTGTCGGTGGGATCACGGAGAACGACATCCAGTTGGCCGCTGCGGCCGATGCCACCATCATCGGCTTCAACGTGCGCCCGGACCGCAAGGCCCGCCAGCTCGCCGATGCCGAGGGTGTCGAGATCCGGACCTACGAGATCATCTACAAGGTGATCGAGGACATCGAGGCCGCCGTGCTCGGTCTCCTCGAGCCCGAGTACGAAGAGGTCGTCACCGGCGACGCCGAGGTCCGCGAGATCTTCTCCGTGCCCCGCATCGGCAAGATCGCCGGTTGCATGGTGCAGAGCGGTGTCATCACCCGGAACTCCAAGGTGCGCTTCCTCCGTGAGGGAACGATCATCTGGAAGGGCACGATCCAGTCGCTCCGTCGCTTCAAGGACGATGCCACCGAGGTCCGTGCCGGCTTCGAGTGCGGTATCGGCCTGTCGGACTTCCAGGACCTCAAGCCTGGCGACATCATCGAGACCTTCGACGAGAAGGAAATCGCTCCGACCTGATGGGGCTCAAGAGCGCCGTGCTCGAGGTCGAGTTGCGGATCCCGCTCGGGGATTCATTGAAGGCGAAGCGCTCGGTCATCCGGCCGATCCTGGACGGCGCGCACCGACGCTTCGGTGTGTCGTCGGCCGAGGTCGATCGTCAGGGCGACTGGGACGAAGCCGTCCTCGCGTTCTCGACCGTCGCCAGCTCGGTGTCGCAGGTGAACGACGTCCTCGACTCGGTCGACCGCTTCGTGTGGTCGTTCCCCGAAGTCGACGTCGTCGCCACCGAGCGCTACTGGGTCGACACCGCCTAGCGACCGGCACAACAGCCAGCACGCGTCGAAGCACCCGGATCGGGCCGAGTACTTCGACGGAATCGATTGTCCTGCTCAGCGGGCGGTGGTGAACAGGTCGTCCTGGATCGACACGCCCGGTGGCGGGTCGTTGGTCATGGGATCGGGTGGTGCGTAGCGCCGGGCTCCGATCGGGCCGACGAGTCGGAGTCGCTTCCGGGTCTTGATCCGATGATGATGCGGACAGAGCCAGCAGAGATCGTCCAACTCGGTCTTGCGGGTGAGTGTCCAGCCGGTGACGTGGTCGATCTCGAGATGGTGGGTGCTGCCGCACCCGTCGATCTCGCAGCAGTAGCCCCGTAGTTCGAGCGCCGTGCGCTGGTGCGCGGTGACCTGTCGACCCAGGTGGGTGACGTTGCGGATGTCCTTGCCGTCGGTGAACACGATGGTCACGAAGGCGTCGGCGAGCATGGCGCGGATGGCGGAGACGGAGACCGGCCCGACGCCGGCGATGACCGAGGTCTCGCCAGGGAGGATGTGCCCACGGTTCAGGGCGGCGACGTCGACGATGCCGATCACCTTGCGCTCGGGCCGGACAGCCGAGGACCCGGACCTGGCGCCACCGGATGCCCCGGTCAGCAGCCCATGGACGACGTCGGCGGCGTAGGCCTCGAGCGGTTCGAACCGTCCGGCATCGCGAGCGTCGGCAAACGCACGGTCGATGCCGGGCTTCAAGGCGGCGTCGACCTCGGCACCCATCTCGCCTGGGAGCTTGAGGTGCAGGTTGTACATGCCGTCCTCGTCCTTCCACCGGTGGAGGCGGCGGGCAGCGTGGTGACGCCGGCGGGTCGCTTCGCGATCCTTGTCAGCTCGGGCTCGTGCGTCGGCGGCCCGCTGCTTCAAGGTCTGGAGCGACTCCTTCTTCGCAGTGCGGAGGAGCTCGTCTTCGTCGTCGGGGGACGCCGACGCCCCTGACGACACCGCGTCGGCCTGGTCGGGGGAGAGGTCGCCCTGCCGCAGCGCGTTGTCGACGCCGGGGGTGTTGGTCAGGTTCTTGCTGGTCTGCAGCGAACGCCGGGCCCGCCCGACGGACGTTCCGGTCTTGCGGGCGATCTCGTCCTCGGCGGATCGTGACCCGTTGCGCTTCCAGTCACCCACCTCGTCGAAGCGGGCGGACATCCGCACCACGGCGCCGGTCACCAACTTCTGCATGTGGACCAGCGCATCGAAGACGGTGGACACGTCATCGGCGTGGATCAGCGCAGGATCGAGCGAGGAGCAGAGCAGGGCGATCGCCTGCTCCTGCACCTCCACATCTCGGACGCCTACGCCAGACTCGAACATGAGTTCGAGAATAGCAGTGCATTTCAACCCTTGCAAGGGTTTCTGGAGATATTTCCCCTCCCCTAGGCACACCCCTCGTCGTCGCCCCAGAACGAGGCGTCGCTGACCTTCACCGTCTGGACGGCATCGCCTTGGAGATAGAAGGTCAGCGCCCGGTCGCCGCTCTGCACGGCAGCGACGTCGCGGTAGTAGGCGAGCAGTCCGTCGGTCGGTGCGTCCCAGCCGTCGGCCCGATCGACCACGAGGTCGTCGCCGTAGATCCGCTGGAGACTCTCGAGCGTCGTCCCGACGCCGACGCCGGAAGCGGTCCGGTAGCGGGGGTTCTCCCAGACCTCGATGCTGATGACGGTGCCGACGTCGCCCTCGATCGACACCAGGCCGCCGGGGGGTTGGTCGCCGTCGTGCGTCGGCTCGCCCGGCCCCCAGTAGCCGCACGTCGCCTCAGGACTCTCGTGTCGTTGGAAGTCCGACGGTCCGAAGGTCTGCCCGAGGGCGACGTCGCCGACTCCGTCGAACGTGATCTCCCGGCCGGGCTCGGGCGCCGCCAGGTCGGGGCCCTCGGGGGCGGGCAACCCACTCGACCCGGGCTGCGGCGGGGTGAACGAGGCGAAGTTCTCGGACTGGTCGACCATCAGGACGTACGGGCCCTCGCCGTCGAGCAAGGTCTGGCCGAGCACGAAGTCGAAGGTCGCCGGCAGGTCGGCCCGATCGACGGCGAGCAGGATGGTGCCGGGCGACAGCGAGCTATCACAGGCCTCGACGGGCTCCGAGAAGTGTGGGCGAAACGAATCTCCGTCGCGGTCCAGGCCGCTGACTGCGCCGCCACACCGTGCTGCTGCTGACACCGTGAAGGACAGGACCGCCCGCTCGGTGAAGTCGACGGACGGGATCTCCTCGGGCGACCCGAACGCTGTCCATTGGTCGACGAACGCGTCCTCGATGCCCAGGAACGCGATCGAGCCGAGTTGCGAGGCGTCGAGGAACGCGCCGAGCGAATCCCCGGGAACGTCGGCCTCATCGACCGGGACAGGAGGTGCGCTGGTCGACGTTTCCTCGCCGCCATCAGCCACGAGTTGCTCGTCGTCGCCCCCGGCCACGACGACTCCGATCACCGCCACGAGGGCGATGACTGCCGCCGCAGCGACCAGCAGGACGGGTCGGGGCCGACGAGCGGCCCGGGAAGGCGTCGACCCCGATGCCCGGTCGATGTCGACGTCTGCCTCGACGTCACGTCGCAGGCGCTCGGCCTCGTTACGGAGTCGGTCCTGGATCCTCATGACTCGTCCTCGATGTCGTCGGATTCGTACGTGTCGCCCAAGCGCTCGGCCAGGGTGCGGTGGGCTCGGTGCAGATGGACACGAGCCGTCGCCTCGGCGCAGCCCATGGCCTCGGCGATCTCGGCTGTCGACAGGTCCTCGACGTAGCGGAGCGCGACGGCGGCCCGTTGTTGCGCCGGCAGCGACGCGACCTCGGACCACAGCGGATCGAGCACAGCGGGCCCAGACCGACCGCTGCTGCCGCCCCGCATCGCTCCCAGCCGACGCAGCGCCCGGCCCTCTCGCCCCCGCCGTCGGCGCTCGTTCGACGCCCGACCGATCAGCGCTCGGCGCGTGAAGGCGATGGGGAGTTCGTATCTCGAGACGTCAGACCATCGTTCGTGGGTGATGCGCAGCGCTTCCTGCGCCAGGTCCTCACCGGTCGCCCGATCGCCGGTCAGCGCAGCGCCGAGTGCGACGAGCGACGCGTACTGCGCTCGGAAGAACTGCTCGAAGGTGGAGACCTCGGCCACGACGATCACACCCTCACACACACCGCAGGACGGTGATCCGTTTACGGCGGCGGGCCGACCGTGGCCTCAGAGGAAGACGAACCCCTCGACCCGGTCGAGCCAGACCTGTGAAGCGGTCACGTACGTCGAGTCGTCGACGAAGATGTGCTGCGTCCCGGCGAGGATGTCGCGCATGCATCGCTGCAGCGGGTGGCCGTCGCGCAGGGCATCGCCGCCACCGAGTCGGTAGCACCAGAGGATGACGTCGGCGGCGACACGGGTGGCGTGCGTGGTCGACACCCGGACGTCGGCCTTGAGCTCGAGGGTGGCCGACCCGTCGGTCTCGGCTGCCGCCTGGATCGCGCCGAAGGCCTCCAGCACGTAGGCCCGTGCCGAGCGGAACTGCGCGGTCTGCTCGCCGAACTCCTTCTGGAACAGTTGCTGCGCGGCGAGGACGTCGGAGGCTCCCATCCGCTGCTTCACCGCGGCGAGCGACGCGATCTCCTCGAGCGCTCGTCGGCACACGCCAAGTGCCCACCCGGCGTGGCCGGCCGACGTCATGGGCATGATCCCGATCGAGAACTGCGGTCCGCCCCGCAGCGGCGACTCACTGAAGAGTTCGAACGTCCGCCCGGTGGGCACGAACACGTCGTCGACCGAGTAGTCCTGGCTTCCCGTGCCCTGCAGGCCCAGCACGTGCCAACCGCCGGCGAGGGTGACCTCGTCGCGGGGGATCGCCGCCACCCGCATCTCGGGCATGCCGTCGTCACCGAAGACCATCTCTCCCGAAGCGTCGAGCACGGCGCCTCCGGCCATGATGAACGCGGCGTGGCCCGATCCGGAGGCGAAGCCGTACTCGCCCGTCACGCGGTAGCCGCCGTCGACGGCCTGGAAGCTGCCCCGGGGCGCGAACTGTCCGGCGCAGACCGATCGACCGTCGGCGAACATCTCGGTGGCGTCGGCCATGAACGCGGCGGCGAAGGCCGTCGAGGTCGCGCACGCCATGTGGCTCCAACCGGCGGCCGGCTCGGCAGCGGAGAGCTCCTCGAACAGGAGCACCTGGGTGACGAGGTCGGCCTCGGCGCCGCCGCACGCCTGGGGGAGCGCGGCGGTCATCAGGCCGGAGTCGAACAGCGCCTCGGCCACCGGCCGGCTCATGTGGCCCGACTCGTCTGACGCCGTTGCCTCGTCGACGAGGAGGGAGCGCAGGCCCCGAGCCCGTTCGAGCAGCTCGTCGGTCGAGGGGGTTGGCGGTGCGCTGGTGCCGGCGGTCATGTCACAGGATCGCGCATCGGATCTGACGGCGCGTCAGGTCTGCCGGAGCGGGTGGGAAACGACAAGTCCTGTGGCAGGCTGCGACCATGGCTCGACGACGACAGACCGGTGCCCGTCGCTATCCCCGGACGGCACGTCTCAACGAGGTCGTGCGCGAGATCGTCGCCGAGGAGATCGAGCGGATCGACGACGAGCGCCTCGGCTTCTTCACCGTCACCGCGGTCGAGGTCGACCCCGGCATCGAGCACGCCAAGGTCTACTGGTCCGACATCGGTGCCTCCGACGAGACCGTGCTCGAGGTGCTCCAGGAGCACCGTGCGCGCCTGCAAGCCGAGGTCAACAAGCAGACGCACTTCCGTCGCACGCCGATCCTGTCGTTCCATGTCGACACGGTCGACCGCGAGGCGAGCCGCATCGAGGAGATCCTCCGCGATCTCGACATCCCGGCCGACGACGAGGATGCGGTCAGCGACGCTGACGCGGACGCCGACACCGAGTCCGAGTGAGCCGCACGAAGCCCTCGCCCCACAACGGGCTGGTGCTCGTCGACAAGGAGCCGGGCTGGACCAGCCACGACGTCGTGGCCAAGTCGCGCGGCGTGCTGGGTACCCGCAAGGTCGGCCACGCCGGAACGCTCGACCCACCCGCGACCGGACTCCTGCTCGTCGGTGTCGGCTCGATGACGCGGTTGCTCCGGTTCCTCACGGCGCTGCCGAAGACCTACGTCGGCGAGATCGTCCTCGGGTCGGAGACCGACACGCTCGACGACACCGGCGAGGTCACCGCCACCCACGACATGGCTGGCGTCACGCTGGCCGAGGTCCGGTCGGCTGCGGCCGACCTGACCGGCGACATCCTCCAGATCCCGCCGATGGTCTCGGCCATCAAGATCGACGGCAAGCGGCTGCACGAACTCGCACGTGAGGGCAAGGAGGTCGAGCGCGAGCCGCGGCCGATCACGATCCACGAGTTCACGGTCGGCGAGCCGGTCGACGACGGCGTGTTCCCGATCGAGGTCACGTGCTCGTCGGGGACCTACATCCGGACGTTGGCCGCCGACGTCGGGACCGCACTGGGCGGGGGAGCGCACCTGCGCAACCTGCGCCGGACCCGAGCCGGGTCGCACGACGTGTCCGACGCCCACCGCATCGACGACGTGATCGCTCCCGACCACGTGCTGTCGCCCGCCGAGGCGCTGCGCGATCTACCGACGGTCGTCGTCGACCAGGCCACCGCAGTCGACGTCGGCCACGGCAAGCCGCTCGAACGTGCCCGCCTCGGCCTGCCCGACGACCACGACGGGCCGTGGGCGGTCCAGTCGCAGGACGGCGTGCTGCTGGCGGTCTACGGCCCCCACCGCGAAGGAACGGTCAAGCCCGAAGTCGTCGTCGCCCCGTAGGACGGTCAGCAGCCACCACTCTCGGTGTTGGTGAAGCCCCGCAGAGTATGGATCTGACCGCGCAACGTATGTTGACCGGGACGTATTGTCGCCATTCCGGCAGATGCGGCAGACTCCGTGACCTCGCGCGCTGCGGAAGACGTACGCTCGTGAGGTTGGGCGGCAGAGGGAATCAGGGCGATGAAGTTGCGACGAAGAAACGAAGACGGCGCAGCGCTGGTCGAGTTCGCGCTGGTCTTGCCACTGCTGGTGCTGTTCCTCTTCGGGATCGTGCAGTTCGGGTTGGCGTTCGACATGAAGCAATCGATTAATGCTGCTGCCCGCGAGGGCTCGCGCACCGCTGCGATCCCGGTCAGCACCGTCTCTCAGGTCGAGGATTCCGTCGAGAACGGCTTCGACGGCATCCTCGACGGAACGGTGTCGACGACGATCACCGTGAACGGCGGTGCGCCGATCCTCGACCCGACCGCCAAACCGTGTGAGGGCAATGCTGGGCTGACCGTCGTCGTAGTCGCCCAGGTAGATCACACTCTGACGATCCCGTTCTACGGAGCCCCGGACATCACGCTCGAGGGAAGAGGAGAGTTCCGATGCGAACTGGCCTGACGCGCCGTCGCCGCGCTGATCGTGGCGCAACGCTGATCATGGTGTCGGTGTTCCTGATCGTCGCCGTGATCATGATGGCGGCAGTCGTGGACCTCGGTGGACAACGACAGGAACGCAAGGAGGTCACGCTCTCCACTGACGCGGCGGCCCTGGCTGCGGCATCGCTCGCGGACACCGAAGATCCGGACCTTCTCGCCGTCTCGGCTGGCACCCTCGTCGACTGCGATCAGGTCGGGATTTCGCCGCACGCAGCCAACCCGGAGAGCTTCGGTACCGTTCGCGCTGCTGTGGACGACTATCTGTCTCGCAACGGTGGCTCGAGCTACGTCGACTGCAAGGTTGTCCGGACTTCGTTCCGCGAAGGATATGTCGTTGTGTCTGCGGATGAGATCGTCGAGTACGCGTTCGCTCCCGCGATCGGAATCAATGAGGGCGATGTCGCCGGCGCGAGCGTCGCTGCGATTGAGGTGAACTCCGGTGGCGGACTGCGTCCCGTCGGGATCTGCGCACTCACGACGACCATGGCGGGAGTTTCGGGATACCCAGAGATCACGCTCAACGATCTGTACAACACGACCAGCGCTGGCTATGACCTCGACGCCGACGGCTACGTGGTCCCTGTCGGGGACACCACTCGTACGACCGTTACGGCACGATTCGCCATTGACAAGGTCAAGGGTGGCGAGTGCACCGGAGCTTCAGGTGGCGGTTCTGGCAACTTCGGAAAGCTCGACTTCGGTGGCAGTACGAGCACAAGTTGCACCGAGATCGGACACTTCTGCAAGGACTATGCAGATGGCTACTACGGCACGCTCACAAACCCGACAAAGGGCGACACCGGAAACAACTGGGGCAACAACGCCAACGAGGACTCGACTCTGAACCTGGAACAGAACGTCGGACAGTTCTGGGCACCGGTGTTCCTCGGGCTTGCGGGCAACGGCGGAAATGCGGACTTCTCGCTCCTGTACTTCGTGCAGATGGAGATGGTGAACCACTGCTTCGGTGCTCATGCCTGCAAGTTCGACGGAGCAACGTGGTTCGACTTCCGGGTATCTCGGATGCTGCCGTTCGCTGAGGCCGGTCCGCCGCTCACGGATGATGCAAATCAGAAGCGTCCACGGTTGTGCGCAGTGGAGAACGATGCAGCGGCCATCGCTGCCGGCTGCCCGCAGATCGTCGCCGGCCCCACCTCCACCGTCGCTCCGTCGTCCAGTACGACGACGACATCAAGTACGACTTCAACCTCATCGACGACTGTCGCGCCGTTGTGTCAAATCACTCGGGTGACAGCGAATCGCACGTCGGTGGCAACGAACGGGTCGGGCAAGTTGAAGGACGATCTCACGCTGACCATTGAGGTCGTCAACGGGAGCCACTGCGCAGGTATCCAGTCGGCTCTGCAGAAGGGCGTGGTGATCAACCTGTCGCAGATGTCGGGTAGTGGAAACGTCTTCGTTGGGACTGAGTCAGAGAATGCTGACAAGTTCGACCCCGGCACATACGACTGGGTAGTCCGACACAACGGCGGACCACTCAACTACGGCGGCCCCATAAGCGTGGTCGTCTCCTGAATTTGGCAGGCATCGGCCGCCGGCGAAGAGTCGAAGGGCGTACGCCGGACCTGTCACTGCAAATGTCAACTCGGTACTGTTCCGGGCACATCGAATCCTGAGAGAGGATCTCCAAACGTGAACAAAAAAGTGGTGGGCATCATTGCCGCGGCGGTCATGGCGGTGATCGGCACGGTCATCCTCGTGGTGTTCGTCCGAGGCGCCGAGGACCGAGCCCTCGAGGGCGAAGAGTTGGTCACCGTGTTGGTGACCGAGCAACAGATCCCCGCCGGCACGCCGGCGGCACAGATGGAGAGCTTGGTCACGACCGAGCAGATCCCGGCCAAGATCGCCCCGGACGGCGTGGTCTCCGACCTCGTCCAGGTCCAGGGTCTGGTGAACTCGGTCGACTTCCTCGCCGGCGAGACGCTCTTGTCCGGCCGGTTCGTCGAGCCGGAGAACTTCAACGCTCGTCGTGGATCGGTCGAGGTGCCCGAAGGGCTCCTCGAGGTCACGGTGGCCATGTCGCAAGAGCAGTTCATCGGCGGCATCCCGACCCCGGGCGACCACATCGCGCTGATCGCGAACGGTCGGCGAGTCGACTTCATCCCGCAGAACACCGATCCGCTCGCGCAGGGCGCCAACCCGGACGATCCGAACTCGGGCAACCTGAGCAGCACCGACCTGACGGTCACGAAGATCATCCTCCAGCAGGCCCTGGTCACCAACGTGCAGGGCAACCCCCTCCCGCAGGCCGTGAGTGGTTCGGCGGAAGATCGGGTCGCGGCGGCCGAGGGATCGGTCCTCGTGACGCTGGCCCTGAACGGCCCCGACACCGAGCGCCTGCTCTACGTGCGTGACTCGCAGTCGCTCAATGCCAACCTCCACATGGCGTTGCACAACGGCGATGCGCTCGTGACCAGCGAAGGCATCAGCGTCGAGAACATCATCAACCCTGAGGCGCCGGTCGGATGACCATCGTCGTCCTCTCTGATGCGAGCAGCCTCGAGGAGGCAGTTCGCGCAGCGGTTGGGGACAGCGTCGCGGTCGAGACCTTTCCACTGTCGACCGGCGTCCGGGTCGATGCCGATGACCTCGCGGTCGTCATCATCGACGGTGCCCGCGACCTGGATCAGGCACTGCGGATCGCCAAGGACTTCGACGACCGTCGTCAAGACGTCACCGTCGTGCTCGGCGCGCCCTTCGACAGCGACGTCGTCGCCCGCGCCATGCAGGTCGGCGTGCGTGACCTCCTTGCACCGGGATCGAGTGACGACCGGATCCGCGAGGCCGTCAAGCGCGCCATCGAGGTGGCCGATCGTCGCCGCGAAGCCATCCGGGGAGCCGATGCGACGACCGACAACCGCCTGATCATGGTGATGTCGCCCAAGGGCGGCGCCGGCAAGACCACCATCGCCACGAACCTCGCCGTCGGTCTCGCCAAGCGGGCACCGAAGGAGGTCGCCCTCATCGACGGCGACCTCCAGTTCGGCGACGTCGGCAACGCGCTGCGCCTGTTGGCCGAGACCAACATCCGCGACGCCATCGCCGGTGGCCTCCAGGACGTCACCGAGGTCAAGGTCCACCTGACACCGCACCGGTCCGGGCTTTTCGCACTCTGCGCCCCCGACCTGCCCGGCGTCGCCGACGAGATCACCTCCCAGGCCTTCACTCGGGCCGTGGCGATGCTCGGCGACGAGTTCCGCTTCGTCGTCGTCGACACCGACCCCGGTCTCGGCGAGCGGACGTTGGCCGTCATGGACCATGCCACCGACCTCGTCTTCGTCGCGGCGACCGACGTGGCGAGCGTGCGCGGTCTGCACAAGACGATCGACGCGCTCGACAGCATCGGGATGACGAGCCACACCCGACACTTCGTGCTCAACCGGAGCGACGCCAAGGTCGGCCTCGAGATCTCCGACATCGCGGCCACCATCGGCATGGATCCCGACGTCATGATCCCCAGCCATCGCTCGCTGCCGGTCTCGATGAACCAGGGCACGCCCATCCTCGAGATGGAAGATCCCTCGCCGGCCGCCGGGCCGCTGTGGGAGCTCGTCGATCGGTTCCTCCCGGATCCCGACGGCGACAAGGACGAGTCCGATGCAGGGAGGAAGCCGTCCGGCGGACTCCTGAGGAGGCGGAACTAGATGAGACTCGGAGACCGACTGAAGCAGGCGAGCGGCAACGACCCGGTCGACGCCGCCACGGCTGAACCAGGACCACGCACCGATCCGTACGCGCGCATCAAGAGCGTCGTGTCCGGCGCGCTGATGGAACGCATCGCCGCTCGGCACAACGACGCCGAGATGAGCGACGACGACCTCCTCGAGCTGGCGCGCGACACGCTCGCAGAGATCATGAACGCCGAGGACACCGCGCTGTCGGCCGACGAGAAGGCTCGGCTGGTCGACGAGATCAGTGCCGACGTCATCGGCTACGGGCCGATCACGCCGTTCCTCGACGACGACGAGGTCTCCGAGGTGATGGCCAACAACACCGACGGGATCTGGGTCGAACGACGCGGCCTCCTCGAGGACACCGGTGTCGCGTTCGGCGACGACGAGACCCTCCGCCGGGTGATCGATCGCATCGTGAGCGCCATCGGCCGACGCATCGACGAGGCCTCGCCCATGGTCGACGCCCGCCTTCCCGACGGCTCCCGCGTGAACGCGGTCATCCCGCCGCTCGCGGTCGACGGTCCGTCGCTCACCATCCGGAAGTTCTCCAAGCTCGTGCTGGGCGAGGACGACTACATCCGCACCGGTGCCGCCACCCCCGTGCTGGTCGACTTCTTGTCGACGTGCGTCGAGGGGAAGCTGAACATCCTGGTCAGCGGGGGTACCGGCACCGGCAAGACGACGCTGCTGAACGTGCTCTCGAACTTCATCCCGAGCGGCGAGCGCATCGTGACCATCGAGGACGCGGTCGAGCTCAAGCTCAACCAGCGCCACGTGGTCCGTCTCGAGGCTCGCCCGAGGAACATCGAGGGCAGCGGCGAGGTCACCATCCGCGACCTCGTGCGCAACGCGCTCCGCATGCGCCCCGATCGCATCATCGTCGGCGAGTGTCGTGGCGGTGAGGCGCTCGACATGCTCCAGGCCATGAACACCGGCCACGAGGGCTCGTTGGGCACGCTGCACGCCAACACGCCACGCGACGCCCTCTCCCGCATGGAGACCATGGTCCTCATGGCCGGCCTCGAACTGCCGATCCGGGCCATTCGCGAGCAGATCGCCAGCGCCATCGACCTCATCGTCCACATCAGCCGACTCCGTGACGGCTCGCGCCGCATCACGCAGGTCGTGGAGATCGTGGGCATGGAGAACGACACGATCACGGCCAACACGCTCTTCGACTTCGACTTCGGCAAGGGCGTCGACGACAACGGGCGCTTCCGTGGCCTCCCGGAGCCGACCGGCATCCGCCCGTCGTTCTCGGAGCGATTGTCCGACCAGGGTTTCCTCCTCCCGGCCGTGCTGTTCTCGGACGACGCCGTCGTGAAGGAAGCCATCGCCGCGAATCGGGGCCGCCGGTGAGTCGCCGGTCGTCGACGCCGCGGGCAGCGCTCGCCGCCGTCCTCATCACACTCCTTACGGTCCTGGTCTCGGCATCGGCCGTCGGTGCCCAGGCCGTCCCGGACGCCGAGATCATCAAGACCGATCTCAGCGAGTTCCCCACCGTCCGCCTCTCGGTCGCCCTCTCCGGCGACGCTGCGGTCACCTCGATCGGTGCCGACGACGTCGTCGTCACCGAGAACGGCGAAGTGGTCGAGGCCGAAGTCCAAGGACTCTCGGACGAGACCCTCGACGTGGTCCTCGCGATCGATGTCTCCGGGTCCATGGCCGGAGAACCGCTCGCGCAGGCGAAGGTCGCGTCGCTCCAGTTCATCGACGAACTCCCGGACAACGCACGCGTCGCCATCGTCAGCTTCGGCGACAGCGCCGATCTCGTGTCCGGATTCACGACCAATCGCGCATCGAGTCGCGACGCGGTCAACGCGTTGTCGAGCGGGGGAGAGACGGCGCTCTACGACTCCGTCGTCCTCGCATCGCAGCAGATCGGGGCCTCGGACGCGAGCCGCTCGTCGGTCATCGTCCTCAGCGACGGCGGCGACACGATCTCCGACACCGATCTCGAGGGTGCCGCCGAGTCGCTGTCCGGAACCGAGACCGACTTCTTCGCCGTGTCGCTCCAGTCGGGCGAGGCCGATGAGGTCGCACTGAACACGCTCGCCGACGCGGCCGACGGCTCGGTCGTCGCCGCCACGGACCCCGACGCGCTCTCCGCTGCCTACGTCGATCTCGGCCAGCGCATCGCCAACCAGTACGACATCGTGTTCGAGTCGGTCACCGAGGCACCGACCGCGACCTTCGCCGTCGCTGTCGGCGACACCGAGGCGTCGATCGAGGTCGCGTTGCCCGATCGGGAGACCGGTGCGAGTCCGACCTCCGAAGCCGCGGTGCGAGAGGTCACGCCGCTCACCGGTCGTGGCACCGCGGGAGCGCTCGAACAGAGCTGGGCCCTGTGGGCCGGCGCACTCCTGGTGGCCGTCGCCCTCGCGATCACCGCCTATGTCGTCCTCCCCGATTCCGGCAATCGTCCGCGACGCCGCTCCCTGGGCAGCGATCGCGTGCCGGTCGACGACGGGTCGTCCGCCGGTCAGCGTCTGGTCGGATCGGTGCGCGAGTCGGCCACCCGCTTCACCTCCCGTGCCGTCGAACGGTCCGAGCAGGGATCGACGATCGACGCTGCACTCGACCGTGCCGGTCTGGTCATGCGAGCCGGCGAGTTCGTCGCCGCCGTGATCGGCATCGCCATCGTCGCCGGATTCCTCCTGTTCCTGCTCATGGGCATCGTCGGGCTCGCCATCGGCGTGCTCGTCCCGACCCTCGGGGCACCCACGGCGCTCAAGTTCCTGGCGAAGCGACGCAACAAGAAGTTCGCCGAACAGCTCAGCGACACGCTCCTCCTCATCGCCGGTTCGCTCCGCTCTGGCTTCGGCATCGGCCAGGCCATGGACAGCGTCGCCGAGGAGATGGAAGACCCGATGGGCGCCGAGTTCGGGCGAGCGGTCCTCGAGACCCGCCTCGGCCGTGACATGGAAGATGCCCTCGACGGCATCGCCGGCCGTGTCCAGAACGAGGACTTCGAGTGGGTCGTCGACGCCATGCGCATCCATCGTCAGGTCGGCGGTGACCTCGCGCAGATCCTCGACAAGGTGTCCGAGACCATCCGGGCCCGCAACCGTCTCCGTCGTCAGATCGACGCGCTCACGGCGGAAGGCCGGCTGTCGGGTCTCGTGCTCGGCTCGCTGCCCATCGGCATGGCGCTGGTCCTGTATTCGACGAACCCCGACTATCTCAAGCCGCTCTTCGAGAGCACGGCTGGATTCATCATGGTGGGCGTCGCCGTGACGCTCCTGATCACCGGCGTGGTCTGGCTGCGCAAACTCATCGACGTGGAGCTGTAGGAGTCCTCATGAGCACCGCAATCGTGATCATCGGCGCCGCGCTCGTCGCCTTCTCCGTCGTCGTCCTCGTCTGGGCGTTGGCCGGGGAGAAGTCGATCGACACCGTGCAGGCCAACCTGGCACGCGGAGGCAACATCGGCGACAGTCGCCAGATCGCACTCAGCGCGTCCGCACGCGACCGCCTCCTCGACCCGTTCTTCGCCGGCATCGCTCGCGCTGCCCGTAAGTACACGGGGTCGGGTGCCGCCGCGGCGACGCAGCGCAAGATCGACCTCGCCGGCCTCTACGACACCGGCTGGACGGTGGAGCGGATGCTCGTGGTCCGGGTGCTGTCCCTGCTCCTCGGCGGGTTCAGTGCGTTCTGGATCCTGGCCAACGCCGGCGTCGAGCGGAACACCGTGCTCATCGCCATCATGGTGTTCGGTGTCGGCTACGCCGCGCCGATCGCGTTCCTCGATCGCAAGGTGGCCGAGCGCCAGGCCCTGATCGAGAAGCAACTCCCCGACATCATCGACCAGCTCTCGGTCAGCGTCGAGGCCGGCCTCGGTTTCGACGCAGCGATGGCCCGCTCGGCCGAGGGGCGCTCCGGCCCGCTCGCCGACGAACTGACCCGTGTCCTGCAGGATCTCCAGGTGGGGGTGCCCCGCCAGGAGGCGCTCGATCGGATGGTCGAACGCACCGACGTCGCCGACCTGCGCCAGTTCGTCGTCTCGGTCCGCCAGTCGACCAAGCACGGTCTGCCCATCGCTCGCATCCTCAACGTGCAGTCGCAGGAGCTCCGCGAGAAGCGCCGGGCCCGCGTCGAGGAGAAGGCAGCCTCGCTGCCGGTGAAGATCGTGTTCCCGCTGGTGTTCTGCATCCTGCCGTCGCTCTTCGTGGTCATCCTCGGCCCGGCGGCCCTGAACATCCGCACGACGTTCTGACGCAGTTTCGGCGGCGGCCAGCGCGGTCGTAGCCTCCCGTTGTGCAGATCGTTCGCGACACCCAGGCGCGACCCGCCGTCGGCGACGGCACCGCGGTCACCATCGGGGCCTACGACGGACTGCACCTCGGCCATCGAGCGGTGATCGAGCGTGTCCGCTCCGTGGCGGCGGAACGTGGACTGGCGTCGGCCGTCGTCACCTTCGACCGACACCCTGCATCGGTGGTGCGGCCCGAGTCGGCACCGAAACTGCTCTGCGACCTCGACCAGAAGCTCGAGCTGCTCGAGTCGACCGGCATCGACATCGTCGTGGTCGTGACCTTCGACGAACTACGAGCCTCCGAGACGGCCGAGGAGTTCGTCCAGGAAGTCCTCGTCGACTGCCTGCGCGCCCGCTCGATCATCGTCGGAGAGGACTTCCACTTCGGCAAGGGCCGCGGGGGCAACGTCGAGCTCCTCGATCGCCTCGGCCCCGGTCTTGGCTTCGACGTGCTCGGCATGGATCTCGTCGGTGCCGACGGTCGCCCCGCCGCCACCGGCGATCGTGTGTCGTCGACGGCCATCCGCCGAGCCATCGCCGAGGGCGACCTCGCGTCTGCATCGGCGATGCTCGGTCGCCACCACGAGGTGCGCGGCGTCGTCGCACACGGTGACGCTCGTGGCCGAGAGCTCGGGTTCCCGACGGCCAACGTCTCGGTTCCCGGGAGCATCCTCCTGCCCGCCGACGGCATCTACGCCGGCTGGTTCGAGCGGCCAGTCACTGCGGACGCGCCGGGTGCGGTCCTCCCGACGGCGATCTCGCTCGGTCGTCGACCGACCTTCTACGAGACCGCCGACGCGAGCCTGCTCGAGGCCCACGTGCTCGACTTCTCGGGCGATCTCTACGACGAAGCGGTCGCCGTCCGCTTCGTCGAGCGCATCCGTGGCGAGGTGAAGTTCGACTCGGTCGAAGCGCTGGTCGACCAGATCGGCCACGACTGCGACGATGTCCGAGTTGTCCTGGGTCGTCCGGATCAATCGGCCTCCTGACCGGCCGGAATGGCCGGAATGCAGAGTGATCCCTGGCATACTCGGTGCATGCGGAGAGTGGGGCGTGTCGAGTGACCGAGGCGGTGCGACTGCCGAACGATCTCCCCGCTGACGCCGTGGTGATCCCGATCCGTCGGGACGACATCCCGTCGGCGGCCGAGGCTCGGGACCGCGCCACCGACACATTGCTCCGCCTGCTGCCCGAGACCGAGACCCCGGTCGTCGGCCCCGAATCCGATGGTGAGGTCGCCACCGGCGAGGTCGCGGCACCACGGTTGGCTCGCCACGTCTTCACGCTCTCCGACGGCCATCAGGTCGGGGTCGCCGTGTCGGGTGTCGGCGTGCCGCTCGTGTTGGTCCACGGCTTCACGGCCGAGGGATTCCTCTACGCCCAGACGTTGTCGCGTCTCGTGTCGATGGGGTTCAAGGTCATCGCGATCGACACCGCCAACCACGGCAGCACCCAGGGTCTGCCATCGGGTGGCGCCAACTTCTCCGAGTATGCCGAGCTGCTGGGCCGGGTCCTCGACGAACTCGGCATCCGGCGGGCGTTCTTCGCCGGGCACTCGATGGGCGGCCGGGTCATCACCCAGCTGTGCGCCAACGAGCCCGAGCGGGCGCTCGGCGTCATCCTCATCGACGCCATCGTCGGCGACTCGTGGGACCGTCTGGTCAACCTCGGTCGCATCTTCCCTCCGGCCATGGCCGGCGTCGTCATCCTCCTCGCCCTCGACGCCATGAGCACGCCGCCGGTGCTCAAGAACCCCGAACAGGCCGTCAAGCTCGGCAAGCTCTTCCTGCCCACCGTGGTCGGTCACGTCACTCGCCCGTGGCGCCTGCTCGGGCCGGCGGTGTCGATCCTGCGCAGCCGCGGCAGTCGGTGGATGCTCCAGCGCCTCGCGCAGGAACAGGTCCCGGTGGTGGCGATCCACGGGACCCGCGACTTCGCGGTGCCGTTCCAGACGGCGAAGGACGCGGCGCGTCGGGCGAAGGGAGAGTTCGTCATCGTCGAGGGTGCCAGGCACTGCTGGCCGCTCCGAGACCCCGAGACCCTGCCCGCCATCGTCGGCGACCTCCTCGACGGTCCCTTCGGCGAGGCCTATCGCCAGGCCGTCCGCGATCACGGACTCGACCCCGACGTGGCCACGCTGCAAGAGGTCGACGACGCGTTCTTCGTGCCCCACGCGCCCATCCGCAAGATGACGCCGCCGCTCGAGTTCGCCAAGGTCGGCACCCGGCGCCGCAAGCCGGCGTACAAGTACTCGATCAAGCCGGCACGCGAGTCCTGACCCGCCCATCACCCCGAAAATCTCGTCACCCGCTCAGGAGGGACCTGAGCAAGTGACGCAATTTTCGGGGGTGGGGGCGGATTCGCACCGTTCTCGTGATCCCGGGGTAGAGTGACATCTGGCTTCGCGCCGTCCCACGTCCGTGGGGCGAACGGGGTCGCCGCTTCCCCCTCTCGTACTGACACGGCGGGGGCAGCCGGGTCCGATACCCACCAAACACCAGAGGTTCTTCACGTATGTCCGAAAAGATCGATGCCAACAAGGCGAACGTCATCGCCGAGCATCGCAAGCACGACACCGACACGGGCTCGCCCGAGGTCCAGATCGCACTCCTCACGGAGCGCATCAGCCACCTCAACGAGCACCTGGCGGCCCACAAGAAGGACCATCACACGCGCCGCGGCCTGCTCAAGCTGGTCGGTCGTCGTCGGCGGCTCCTCGACTACGTTCGCAAGAACGACGTCGAGCGCTACCGCACGATCATCGCCACGCACGGCCTGCGTCGCTAATACACTCGGGGAACGGACGGCCTGACGGCCGTCCGTTGCTCATCCAGAGCAAGTAGCCAGACAGATAGACCAAACCAACCATCGGTAGCAGCCTCAAGGTCAGCTGCCAGTCGCCCACCTCCGAGACACGAGTTTCGGGAGTCGCCGACTGGGAACTGGCCCTGCTACCTCGTACCGGACATCCCGTCACACGAAAAGCCCAGAGGGGGCGTGACGGGCGCCGGGCCATACACAGGAGCAATTCCCAAACATGACAACCGAACCCACGCGGGTCTCTGCCGCGATCCCTGGAGCCGACAAGGAACTGGTCTTCGAGACCGGCAAGCTGGCCCAGCAGAGCCAGGGCGCAGTCCTGGCCTCCATCGGGGGCACCAAGACCCTCGTCACCGCCAACGGCGCCAAGTCGGCCCGTGAAGGCATGGACTTCTTCCCGCTCACGATCGACGTCGAAGAGCGCATGTACGCCGCGGGTCGCATCCCGGGCTCGTTCTTCCGCCGTGAAGGCCGACCGACCGACCTCGCCATCCTCACCTGCCGCTTGACCGACCGCCCGCTGCGGCCGAGCTTCCCGGCCGGCTACCGCCACGAGACCCAGGTCGTCTCGACGATCATGGGCGCCGACGGCAAGAACCCCTACGACGTCCTCACCATCAACGGTGCGTCCGCCGCGCTCATGCTCAGCGGCCTCCCGTTCGACGGCCCCATCGGCGCCGTCCGCATGGCCTTCGACACCGACGGCGAGTGGGTCCCGCACCCCGAGCACGACGAGATCGAGGAGTCGACCTTCGACCTGGTGGTCGCCGGTCGCGAGAACGACGCCGGCGAAATCGCCATCATGATGGTCGAGGCCAACGGCACCGAGCGTGCGTGGGAGCACTACCAGAACGGCGCTCCCTTCGTCACCGAGGAAGCCATCGCCCAGGGCCTCGAGGACTCCAAGGCCTCGATCAAGGCCTCGATCGACCTCCAGCGTGAGCTCGTCGCCGCCTACGGCGCCCGCGAGCCCATCGAGTGGAGCGCAGCGACCGACTACGAGGACGACGTCCTCGCCAAGGTCGCCGAGGTCGCCACCGACCGTCTCCGCGACGTCGGCGCCATCGCCGTCAAGGCCGAGCGCGAGGCCGCCGAGCGCGAGCTCAAGGACGCCGTCCGCGCCGAACTGGCCGACGAGTTCCCCGGCCGTGACAAGGAGATCGGCGGCGCCATCAAGTCGGTCTTCAAGAAGGTCATCCGCGAGCGCGTCGTCAACGAGGGCATCCGCATCGACGGTCGCGGCCCGGCGGATCTCCGCCCGGTCTCCGCCGAGGTCGGCGTCCTCGACACCGCCCACGGTTCCGGCCTCTTCCAGCGTGGCGAGACCCAGGTCCTCAACGTCCTGACGCTCGGCATGCCGAAGATGGACCAGCTGCTCGACAACCTCGGGCCGCAGGAACGCAAGCGGTACATGCACCACTACAACATGCCGCCGCACGCCAACGGCGAGACCGGCCGCGTGGGAAGCCCCAAGCGTCGCGAGATCGGCCACGGCCTCCTCGCCGAGCGCGCCCTGCTCCCCGTCATCCCCAACATGGAAGAGTGGCCCTACACCTTCCGTCTGGTGTCCGAGGTCCTCGCCTCCAACGGCTCGACCTCGATGGCCTCGGTCTGCGCGTCGTCCCTGTCGCTCATGGACGGCGGTGTGCCCATCAAGGCGCCGGTCGCCGGTATCGCCATGGGCCTCATCTACGAGGACGGCAAGTACACGACCCTCACCGACATCCTCGGTGCGGAAGACGCCTTCGGCGACATGGACTTCAAGGTCGCCGGCACGAGTGAGTTCGTGACCGCCCTCCAGCTCGACACCAAGATCGAAGGCCTCCCGGCCGACGTCCTGGCCTCGGCGCTGCAGCAGGCCAAGGAAGCTCGCACCGCGATCCTCGACGTGATGAACGAGTGCATCCCGGAGCCCCGCGACGACGTCCAGGGCACGGCCCCGAAGATCGTCAGCTTCGAGATCCCGATCGACAAGATCGGCGAGGTCATCGGCCCCAAGGGCAAGATGATCAACACGATCCAGGGCGAGACCGGCGCCGACATCGGCGTCGACGACGACGGAGCGGTCGGCACGGTCACCATCGGTGGCACCGACAAGGACGCCGTCGAAGAGGCTCGTCGCCAGATCGAGCTGATCGTCAACCCGCCGGCGGCCGACGTCGGCGAGGTCTACATGGGCCGCGTGGTGAACATCACCAAGTTCGGTGCGTTCGTCAACATCCTCCCGGGCCGCGACGGTCTCCTCCACATCTCGAAGATCGGTGGCAAGCGCCGCATCGACAAGGTCGAGGACGAACTGGAGCTCGGCCAAGAGGTCGAGGTCCGGGTCGACGACATCGATCCCAACGGCAAGGTCAGCCTCTCCATGGCGTCCGAGCCGGCCGACGACGGTGACTCCGACGGTTCCTCCAACGGTGGTGGCCGCGAGCGCGGTGACCGTGATCGTGGTGGCCGTGGTGGCCGCGACGGTGGCGGTCGTGACCGCAAGCCCCGCTCCGAGAAGTCCGACAAGGGCTCCGACGACGACAAGGGCGAGAAGGCCAGCGACACCGAGTTCGTCTCCTTCGAAGACGCCTTCGACGAGGAGTTGAAGGAAGAGTTCGGTGACCTCGGTCCCGAGAACAAGCCCACCGGTGGCAACGGTGGCGGTGGTGGCCGCGGACGCGGTCGTCGTCGCTGATCCACCTCAGCAATCCGCTTCGACCCCCGCATCCGGCCCTGCCGGTGCGGGGGTCGTGTCGTTCCCGGAGACCTTTCCCATGACGAGTCCCAGCCCCCAGATCACCACCCTCGACAACGGCATCCGTGTCGTCACCGATCCGATGCCCGAGGCGCGATCGGTCACGACCGGGGTCTGGGTGGGCGTCGGCGGCCGCGACGAGGCACCGAGCATCGCGGGGGTCAGCCACTTCCTCGAGCATCTGTTCTTCAAGGGCACCGAGCGTCGATCTGCCCGTCAGATCGCCGAGTCGGTCGACGCGGTCGGTGGCGACCTCAACGCCTTCACGTCCCGGGAGCACACGGCGTTCCACACCCGGTTGCCCGCCGACGAGTGGCGCCTCGGCGTCGAGTTGTTGGGCGACATCCTCTCGGCGCCGGCCCTGCGCCAGGTCGACATCGACGCCGAGCGCGAGGTGATCCTCGAGGAGTTGTGGGCGGCGATGGACACCCCCGAGGACCTCGTCCACATGCTCGCCGCCGACGGCATGTTCCCGTCGCACCCGCTCGGCCGCGAGGTGCTCGGCGACGCCGACACCGTCCGGGCCATGCGTCGTGACGACATCGTCGAGTTCTTCGAGCGTCACTACCGTCCGGCCAACCTGGTCGTGGCCGCCGCCGGTCGTGTCGTCCATGACGAGTTCTGCGAGGCGGTCGCCACCCACCTCGACCTCGTCGCCGGTGGCGAACGTCCTGGGCGCACGACGCCGGGCGACGACATCGTCCCGCTGCACACCCACGAACGGGCGGGCGAACAGGTGCACCTGGTCCTCGGCTGGCGGGGGCTCCCGTCGGGTCACGACGACCGGTATGCGCTCGCCGTCGCCAACCAGATCCTCGGTGGCGGATCGTCGTCACGACTGTTCCAGACCATCCGCGAAGACCGCGGCCTCGCCTACACGGTGTACTCGTGGATCGAGGCCCACTCCGACGCCGGCATGCTCGGGACCTACGTCGGCACCTCGCCGGGCCGGTCGGCCGAGGTCCTGGAAACGCTCGAAGCCGAACTCGCCACCATCGCCGAGACCGGCGTGACCGACGACGAATTCCGCGTGGCCGTCGGCTATCTCGCCGGGGCCACCGAACTGGGACTCGAGGATTCGGGGAGTCGGATGGGCCGAATCGGCCGCATGTTGCTCTCGACCGACACCGTCGTCGACCTCGACGAGCAACTGGCGCGCCTCCGAGGCGTCACCATCGAGGAGGTCGACGCGCTGCTCACTCGCCTCCTGGCGACGCCGCGCACCGTGGCCGCAGTCGGACCGGTCGACGCCGGGGCGCTCGCCTCCGCCGTCTGATCACCGGCGTCCGGTCTCCCGTCAGGGAGTGGGACGAGTGTGGATCCGTGGCCGTCGTGGGTGCTGGTGGCCGACCGGACGCACGCGTCGTCGGACTCGGCAGTTGGGTCGCTGACCGCGGGTGGCGGGTCGAATGCGGCATCGCTTGCGTTCGAAATCCATGGTCACTCCCATCCGTCGTCGAGCCGAACCCTTCGGACGGTACCCAAGTGCTGGGAGCGCCGGTGCGGTCCTCCCGCCGCGTTTCGTGCCGCCGTCTCCTACTCTTCCGGAGGTGACCGTTCGAGTAGGAGTTTTTGGCGCCGGTGGGCGCATGGGGAGCACGGTGTGTGCTGCTGTCGCTTCGGACAGTGCGACCGAGTTGGTCGCCGCCGTGGACCCGCACCACGAGGGGATCGACCTCCACCTCGTCGCGCGCGGTGCTCCGATGCCCGACCTGACCGTCGCCGGCGGCGTCGAGGCGTTCGAGCGCGCCGGCGTCGACGTCGTGGTCGACTTCACCCGTCTCGATGCCGCGCGCGACAACCTGGCGTGGGCGGCCTCGCACGGCGTGCACGCCGTGGTCGGCACCACCGGATTCGACGAGGCCGACCACGAACGCTTCCGGTCGACGTTCACGAAGTCGAACTGTCTGATCGCTCCGAACTTCGCGATCGGTGCCGTCTTGATGATGCGGTTCGCCGAGATGGCGGCGCCGTTCTTCGAGACCGCGGAGGTCATCGAGTACCACCACGACGCCAAGGTCGATGCGCCGTCGGGCACGGCCATGCTCACGGTCGAGCGCCTCGCTGCAGCGTCGGACGACTGGGCCGACGACCCGACCGAGGCGGAGGTCGTCGAGCACGCCCGCGGCGGCAAGGGCCCGGGCGGGATCCCGGTCCACTCCGTCCGCATGCGGGGGATGGTCGCCCACCAGGAGGTCATCCTCGGCACCACCGGTCAGACGCTCACCGTGCGACACGACTCCTACGACCGAGCGTCGTTCATGCCCGGCGTGCTCGTCGGCATCAAGAAGGTCGCCGATCTCCCCGGCCTGACGATCGGCCTGGACGAAGCACTGGGTCTGTGACCGAGCGCTGGCTCTCCACCGACCTCCACCAGGCGTGGCTGGTCGTCGTCTCCGCCGTCGCCATCTTCGTGGCGGTCGTCGTCGTCGCACGCATCGTGGGTCTGCGGGCCTTCTCGAAGATGTCGAGCTTCGACTTCGCCGTCACGGTCGCCACCGGCTCGGTGATGGCGTCGGTGGCCGCATCGTCGACCTCGCTGGCCAACGGCGTCCTCGCGCTCGTCGTGCTCTACGCCTGCCAGTGGATCGTGGCCCAACTCCGCCGCCGTACCCGGTCGGCCGCCGACCTGGTCGACAACCAGCCGGTGGTCCTGATGCTCGAAGGCGAGTTCATCGCCGAGAACCTCACGTCGTCACGCGTCACCGAAGCCGACGTCTACGCCAAGCTGCGCGAGGCCAACGTCCGGCGGATGGCCGATGTGCGCGTCGTGGTCCTCGAGACGACGGGCGAGGTCAGCGTGCTGCACGGCGACGGCCCGGTCGACGAGGCGATCCTCGCCGACGTCCGCGGTTTCGATCCCACCCAGACGGACGCTGTGCGCGCCCGTCAGTCGGACGAGGGCTGATCGGCCGTCACGGGCGGCACCGGTGCTGCCTCCGGGGGTACGACGTCGACGTCGTTCATCGTCGCCCAGTCGATGCCGAACTGCATCCGCTCCGCCGGCGCGGGGTGTGAGGCATTCCATCGCTCCCACGGACCCGGCTCGAGATCCGACTTGTTGAGGGCGACGAACCGCGGCCACATCGACACGAAGTTGGTCGGGTCGCCGAGCAGTTGCAGTGCCTCGAGGTCGGCCTCACGCTCGTTGCGCCGCGAGACCCATGCCGAGACCAGACCGAGCGCCAGCGACGGCACGCCGAAGGAGAGCAGGAACAGGGGAGCGGCGCCCGGCTCGCCGAGGTCGTCGACGCCGGCCCAGCCGAGGACGGTGTCGCTCCCGCCGACGTACTGGACGAAGGCGAGCGAGATCAGCATCTGCAACCCGGCGAGGGGGAACGTCTTGGGGATGTGGTTGAGCCGGTAGTGGCCGATCTCGTGGGCGACGACCTGGGCGATCTGTTCGAGCGGGAACTCGAGCATGGTGTCGAATACCACGACCCGCTTGGTCGGGCCGAACCCGGCGACGAACGCATTGCCCCGGCGGGACCGCTTCGACCCGTCCATCGTGTAGACGCCCTCGATCGAGGTCTCGGCCAGTTCGGCGATCTCCTCGATCCTGGACCGCAACTCGCCCTCGGGCATCGGTGTGAACTTGTTGAACCGCGGCATGATCGCCACCGGGTACACGAAGTTCAGGACCAGTGAGATGGCGAAGAAGATGAGGCCGCCGACGAGCCACCACGTGTCGATGCCCCGGACCGCGGCGTAGACCGGTACGAGCAGCGCGCCCACCAGGACCACGCCGAGGACGGCCTCCTTGACCTGGTCGCCGATCCACAACCCCGCGGTCTGGTTGGACAGGCCGTGGCGCTTGTCGTGGACCATCGTCGCCCACCAGTCGAACGGGAGCTGGAGCACCTGGGTGATGAGCCCGAACACACCGGCGACGACGAGGATCCGGACCGGCCACGGCGCACCGGACACGGAGTCGTCGAGACTCGGGCCGAGGTCGAGGCCGAAGAGGAGGACGAGGTCGATGACCGTGCCGAGGACCCGACCCGCCAACCGCACCCGCTTGACCGGCCGGGCGTAGGCACGTAGATCGGCGAGCTGCTCCTCGTCGAAGAAGTCCTCGGTGCGCGCCGGCGTACGGGCGCCGAGTGGAGGATGAGCGGAGGTGCGGCGAGGGCTCGTCGTGGTCACGGCCTGACCCTAGGGGCGCCACGGGAGCACGGTCGCTGGCCGCATCGCCGCGCGGCATCTGTACCTCTTGGTATGTTCAACGACGATCGAGGAGCGGACCTCGACGAAGCGAGCGGAACGGCGGTAATCATGAAGAGACTTCTTCGCGTACTCCTGGCGACCATGGCCATGGTGGCCGGGGTCCTGGCGACAGACTCGTCGGCTGGTGCCGGGGGATTCCCGGACGTCGACTCGTACAACGAGTTGTTCACCAGTCAGGCCTTCCAGGTGATGGGCGACTACGTGCCGATCATGGGCGTGTCCGACTGCGGCGAGACGGAGACCGTGTTCATCCTCTGGTACGCGGCGGGGACGGCGCCGGACCACCTCTGGACCATCGACTCGCTCGAGCCGCTGACCTGGACGTCCGCACCGGTCACGATCAACGGCACCTACGAGCCGCTGATCGGTGACTTCGACGGTGACAACTGTGACGACCTCTTCTGGTACGCCGCCGGCGGCGCCGTGGACTACGTCTGGTACAACGACGGCGACGGCACGTTCACCTCCGAAGCGGTGTCGGTCAACGGCGCCTATCGACCGGTCGTCTCGAACTTCGACGAGGGTGCCGACGACATCCTCTGGTACGCCCCCGGATCGGGCAACGAGTACTTCTGGACCGGTCAGGAAGACCGGACATTCGACAGCGTGCTCGCGCCGCCGGTCAACGGCGACTACCGGGCCGCCGGATCCAACGGGTCGGTGCTCTTCCACAAGCCGGGGCCGGGACAGGACTACATCTGGGGGAATTTCTCCGAGGGACTGTCGGGGCCGCCGAAGACGATCGCGATCGACATCAACGGTTCGTACACACCCCTCGTCGGACCGCTCTCGGTCCTGCTGTATGCCCCGGGCAGCGCCCAGGACCACGCGATCACCGGAATCGAGGAGAACGGCGACCTGACGACGGTGCCCGCCACCATCAACGGGGACTACACCCCGGCGGTGCGCTCGCCGGCGGCGTTGAACCTCGGGTTCCTGTGGCATGCGCCGGGCGCGGCCTCGGACCACTTCTGGATCCTGAACCGATGATCATCCGGGAGCACGGAGCATTCCGCCGGGACCACCGGGTTCCGGCATCAACGGAAGGAAAGCAACGATGAAGCGAATCCTCGCAGCCATCGTCGCGGTCGCCAGCATCTTCGCCAGCATCTTCGCCGGCACGATCGCCACGAGTGGTACCGCACTGGCCGGGGGACCCCCACCCGGATTCCTCTACAACGACTACTTCGAGAGCATCCCCCTCACGGTGAACGGCGACTACGAGCCGCTGTTCCTCTTCTGCGACGCCGGAGACGGTGGGGCCTCGATCCTCTGGTACGGCGCCGGGTCGGCGCCGGACCATCTGTGGCACTTCACCTCCGAGGATCCGATCGCGTACACCTCGACGCCGAAGACCGTCAACGGCGTGTACGAGCCGCTGCTCGGGGACTTCGACGGTGACGGTTGCGACGACATCATCTGGTACACCCCCGGTCCCGGCGCCGACTACGTGTGGTGGGGCGGCCCCGACGACACCTTCACCTCGGAGGCGCTCACGATCAATGGCACGTACGAGCCGGTGGTCGGGTACTTCGGCGAGGACGACAACGCGGACATCTTCTGGTACGCCCCCGGCTCGGGTTCCGAGTCGTTCTGGACCGGTGCTGCGGATCGCTCGTTCACGAGCACGCCGGGTCCCGCGGTCAGCGGCACCTACCGAGTGGCTGCGGTCGGGAGCGCGATCCTGTTCCACCGCCCCGGTCCCGGAGCCGACTACCTGTGGACCGACGTCGAGTCCGAGACCGGCGCGCACGATCAACAGGTGACCGCCATCAACGGGACCTACGAGCCGCAGGCCTCGCTGGTCGGATTCCTCTTGTACGCACCCGGACCGGCCAAGGACTACGCTCTCGTCCGCATCGAGGAGGACGGGACCCCGTACACCTTCCCGGCCACCATCAACGGCACGTACGAGACCGGGATCCGATCGCCGAGGGGCACCCTGGTGCATCTCTGGTACGCGCCCGGCCCCCAGGCCGACTACCTCTGGGTCCCGAGCAGGGCCGAAGGCGGAGCGGCTGACGCATTCGACGCGTCGGCACCTCGGCCGGAGTTCGGCGGCCGGTGACGACGTGACGTCCCGCTGACGTCCCACCCGCGTGTGCTGGTGCCGGGTCTGCGATCGCAGGCCCGGCACCGTCGCGTCCGGGCGGTGGTCAGCGCGGCTCGGGGCCGTCGGAACTGCGATGGGACCGGAACGCGTCGGCCTGGTCGCGAGGCTTGACCACGATCTGGTCGATGTTGACGTGGCTGGGAAGACACGCGGTCCACCGGATGCACTCGGCGACGTCGACGGCGGTCAACGGGGTGAGGCCGGCATACACCGCGTCGGCCCGCTCCTGGTCCCCGCCGAGTCGGACGACGCTGAACTCGGTCTCGACCATCCCCGGCAGCACCTCGGTCACGCGGACGGGTCGGCCCAGTAACTCGTGGCGCAGCGACTCGGTCACCCCGCGGGCGCCGAACTTGGCGGCGTTGTATCCCGAACCGCCGGGGTAGCCCTGCAACGCCGCGATCGAGGTCACGTTGACCACGTGGCCGTCTCCCGAGTCGATCAGGCGGGGGAGCAGTGCCCGTGTCATCCGCATGAGGCCGAGGACGTTGGTCTCGAACATGGTCTGCCACTTCTCGTCGACGGCGTCGGCGAGCGGCTCGACCCCGACCGCGCCGCCGGCGTTGTTCACGAGGAGACGGCACTCGTCGATGGTGTCGCAGAACGCCTCGACCGACGCGAGGTCGGTCACGTCGAGCGGATGGGCACGGCCGCCGATCTCGTCGGCGAGGGCATCGATGCGGTCGGTGCGCCTGGCTCCGACGACGACATCCCAGCCGTCGGCGGCGAGGAGGCGAGCGGTGGCAGCACCGATGCCGGAGCTGGCACCACTGACGACGGCGACGGGGGCGTGGGACATGGATGGAGGCTAGACAGCGGCGGTCCACGGAACGGGACTGGTACTTTGCGATCCGTTCCGTTCGGGACAGGTGTACGGCGACGCCTTCGGGCAGAGAAAGAGGTAGGACATGCGGCGGATCATCGCGGGGCTTCTCGCGTCAGTAGCCCTCATCGGCGGGCTGGTGGTGAGCTCGGCTCCGGCTGGTTCGGCGCCGCCGGACAACTACAACGAACGCATCCACGCGCAAGGGTTCCAGGTGTCGGGTTCGTACCAGCCGCTGGTCGGCCTCACGTCGTGTGTGGAGGATTCGGAATCGATCTTCATCCTCTGGTACGCCCCGGGGACGGCGGCTGACTACCTGTGGCGCATCGAATCCGCAGACATCTCCGGGCACACGTCCGAACCCCTCCCGATCAACGGCGTCTACGAGCCGCTCGTCGGTGACTTCGACGGCGATGGCTGCGACGACATCTTCTGGTACGCACCTGGCTCGGGACGCGACTACATCTGGTACGGGAGCGTCGACGGCTTCACCTCCAAGGCCATGACCGTCAACGGAAGCTACGAGCCCGTGGTCGAGCGGATGAGCGAGGATGCCACCGACGATGTGTTCTGGTATGCCCCCGGCTCCGGTCAGGAGTACATCTGGGACGGTCACGCCGACCGCACGTTCACGAGTCACATCGGCCCGAGCGTCAACGGGGACTACCGGGTAGCGACCTACTCGTCGACCTGGCTGTTCCACAAGCCCGGTGCCGGCCAGGACTACATCTGGACCGGTGTGCTCGCGGGAGCGACCGCACCCGAGAGCAGCATCCCTGTCCAGATCAACGGCTCGTACGTGCCGCTCGCTGGGCCTGGGACGATCCTGCTCTACGGGCCCGGGTCGGCCGCGGACTTCGCGATCATCGACGTCGACGAGGAGAGCAGCCAGGTCGTGACGATCCCGGCGACCATCAACGGCGACTACGTACCGGCCGTCCGTTCGCCTCGTACCACGGACTTCCTGTTCCTCTGGCACGCTCCGGGCGCGGCGTCCGACCACGTCTGGTGGGGCATCGCCTCGTGAACCTCGTGTGACTGGCGGTACCTTCCGCTGACGTCAGTCTGCGTCGGACGCCGGATCGTCGGCGTCCGACGCCAGCTCGTCGTCGAGGTGGACCAGTTGGTCGATCTCGCCGCCGCGCCCGCCGAACTCATTGCGGAGGCTGATCGCCACCGCGATGGCGCTCACCGCGATGAACCACCAGCGGTATTCGGCGACGAAGTCCTGGAACGTGTCGATCGGTGACGAGAACGCGTCGCCGAGCACGCGGATGAGGTAGAGCCGGCCGACGGTGCCGGTCAGGTTGAGGGCGAAGAACCAGGCGATGCGCATGCCGGCGGCGCCGGCGAACAGGCAGATGAAGTTGTTCGGGGCGATGACGACCAGCGGCCAGGCCGCCTTGCCGAACGCGCCCTGGAACTTGCGCAGCATGGGTCCGTAGGTGGGCGCCTTGCGGTCCATCCACTCGAGCGCACGGTCGCCGTACCAGTAGCCGAGCAGGAAGAACAGCGGGTCGGAGACGAGTAGTCGCATCGTCCCGACCACGTAGTACTCGACCGCCCCGAGCTGGTCCGACACCAGGATCAGGTAGCGGTTGATGCTGCTCAGCGCGATGAGCAGGAGCGGATGATCCTCCTGCAGCGTGGGCCACATCACGTTGGCCACGTTCGAGCAGATTACCAGGAAGATCACCGGCGCCACGAGGAGTTTCAGCGTGTGGGGGCTCGGTGGGGTCCGGGCTGCTGGACCGGGGTTTCCGGCGTCGCGGCTGTCGGCGTCGTCGCTCACCGAGGGGAGTCTGTCAGGCGGCCACTCGACCGACGTGGGCCACGGGCCCGCCCGGTCGGACCCGTGGGAAAACCCCCCGATCGGGCCATGGCCCCACGAATCCTCAGATGTGACGCTGGGTGCCGGGCAGAATACGGAGAGGGGCACCCGTGCGCAGGGCAGCACTGACAGTGATGGGCATCGTGATGGCGGTCGTCGCATTCGCGGCGATGCAGCCGGCAAGTGCGGGATCGGGCGACTACGACGATCCGTTCTTCCTGAACTGGCCGGAGTTCCTCCCGGCCTCGGCCACGACCTACACGGTGTCCAACGACGTCGAGTGCCACAGCGGGAAGAACAACTGCGTCGACAAGGTGATCCGTGAGATGACCCGTCGCTTCAACGGTCTGCGCTGCGACCACGACTCGACGTTCGCCTTCACGTATCTCCTCACCACCGAGGAGTATCGCGAGGCGGTCGAGGACCCGAACTTCTTCGAGGACAACGCCTTCATCAACAATCAGGACGCCGTCTTCGCCGACTTCTACTTCGACCAGTACGACGACTTCCATGCCGGACGGGTCGAGCAGGTCTCGCCGGCTTGGCGCATCGCCTTCCAGACGGCCAACGACCAGAAGGTCTCGGGCATGGGCAACGTGTTCCTCGGCATGAATGCCCACGTGAACCGTGACCTGCCCTTCGTGCTGGAGTCCATCGGCCTGGTGAAGCCCGACGGCACCAGCCGCAAGCCCGATCACGATCGGGTCAACGACTTCCTGGCCGCGGTGAACCAGTACCTGCTGAGTGAGGCCGCCCAGTACCTCGACCCCACGGTCGACGACGGCGACATCCCCGGCATCACCCTCGACAACTCGGTCGCCGTGCAGGCGCTGGTCGGATGGCGGGAGCAGGCATGGCGTAACGCCGAACGCCTGGCCGCCGCCACGACGCCGGCCGCTCGCGACGCGGTCGCCCAGGACATCGAGTTCACGGCAGCGCTCGAAGCGCTCGTGATCCGTACGACCTTCCGGTACACGTCGCTCCACAACCTGCTCGGCATGGGCAAGTCCGCTCGCAACTCGTTCTGCAACTCGCACTTCGTGAGTCGCTAGGCGGAGGCCCCGGCTTCGGGGCGGAGGTGGCGGTCCGTAGGCTCCGGAGCGGTGTACCGCTTCGCCCTCCGTCCGCTGTGGATCGTGTCGCACGTGTTCGTCGCGCTGCTTGTCGTGATGTGCGTGAGTCTCGGTTTCTGGCAGCTGCGTCGCCATGACGAGCGGGCCGAACGCAACGCTCAGGTGATCGCTCGGAGCGAGGCGCCGGTCGCCGAACTCGACGACCTGGTGGCATCGACCGACGACCTCGAGTCGACGCGCTATCGACCGGTCACCGTGACCGGCGAGTACGCCCTGGGCAGTGATCTCCTGGTCGACAACCGGTCCAACGACGGACTGCCGGGATCGTGGGTGGTCACGCCGCTGCGCACCGCCGACGGCACGGTCGTCGCCGTCAGTCGAGGGTTCCTCGGCTTCGAGGGAGGGGAGCTCACGCCGCCCGCCCCGCCGTCCGGGACCGTCACCGTGACCGGTACGGCGTTGCCGTGGCGCGACAGCTGCGGCGAACGTACCGACGATGCCGGCGTGGTCATCGGCGCCGCATGCATGGACGAATCCGCGGTCGAGGCCGTCGCGGGTGGGCCGGTCGCACCCCTCGCCATCCAGCAGGAGGTCTCGTCGGCCGGTGATCAGGGCCTCGTTCCTGTGCCGTTGCCCGAGCTCGACTCCGGTCCCCACCGGGGCTATGCCGTGCAGTGGTTCATCTTCGCCACCATCGGCCTCATCGGGTACCCGTTGGTCATCCGCAAGGTCGGGAACGACAAGGCGCACGAAGCGGCCGCGCCCACCGACGAACCGGTCGATTCGCCATGAGCGACGACCTCCGCGACCGCGTGCTCGACGCCACGTTCGCCGAGGTCGCCGACAACGGGTTGGGTGGATTGACGGTCGAGGCGATCGCCACCCGGGCCGGGTCGTCACGAGCCACGATCTACCGACACTTCCCCGGCGGACGTGAGGAGTTGGTCGAGACGACCATCCGGCGCGAGGTCGGGCGCTTCTTCACGACGTTGTCGGCCGAGGTCCCGGCCGATGGTGATCTCGTGGCCCGCGTCGTGGCCCTCGTCGTCGGGGCCCGCAGGCTGCTCGGCGAACACGAGGTCCTGCAACGGCTGCTCGAGGACGAAGCCGAGGCGCTGGTCCCGTCGCTCGCCACCGTCCATCCGATGATCCAGGACGCGCTGGTCGGCGTCCTGCGGTCAGAACTCGCGGTCGACGGCCGATCGGCCGACGTCGACCTGGCCGCCGACCATTGTGCGCGCATGGTGCTGTCGTACGTGGGAGCGGCCGGCACCTGGGACCTCGACGACCCGGCCCAGGTCGATGCCATGGTCCGGTCCCGGATCCTCGCCGGCATCGTGTGACGAACGACACGTGGACAGTGAGACAGATTCGGCCTTAGTGTCTCATCTCAGATGGGGGCATTGCTGACGATCGACGCGAACGGGGCGAACCGGATCGACGACGCGGTCGACGACTCGGTCGACACCGACGAACGTGTCCGCAGGGCGACGCTCGGCTGCATCGCTCGTTTCGGGCTGACCAAGACCACACTCGACGACATCGCTCGCGAGTCCGGCGTCTCCCGAGCGACGATCTACCGCCGCTTCCCGGGCGGTCGCGACGTCCTGTTCCAGTCGGTCATCGTCCGCGAGATCGACCGTTTCTTCGCCGAGTTGGACGCAACGGTCGCTGCGCTCGACGATCTCGAGGACATCGTCACCGCAGGCCTCGGCGCCAGCATGCGATTCCTCCTCGAGCACGCGGCGCTGCGCACGATCGTGCAGATGGAGCCGGGTCTGCTGCTCCCGCAGTTCGCGTTCCACCGCCTCGACGTCGTCCTCCTCCATGCCGCCGGCTTCGCCGCTCCGCACCTCGAACCCCACGTGGGCTCGTCGGCCGATGCCTGGTCCGCCGCCGAGCACCTGGTGCGCATCATCCTCTCCTACGCCATGCACCCGAGCCCGGCCGTCGACCCGTTCGACGACGCCTCGATCCGGCGCCTGGTCCGCCACCACATCCTCCCCGGTCTGACACCGGGATCCACCGTCACCGACACAGAAGGAACACCATGACCGACACCGCAAGCACCGAGAACGAGGCCATCGTCGGCCGCGAAGACCTCCACGACATCGAGGCCATCCTCTCGGTCGTCGGCACCGACGAGGGCGAGACCATCCGCGCCGTCCAGGACAACGCCGACGCCCTCTTCACCTGGAACTACGAGAAGGGCGAGCGCCCGGCGCTCAACCGCCTCTACGAGAAGTCGAAGACGTCGATGTGGAACGGCGAGACCGACCTCGACTGGTCGATCGACGTCGACCAGGAGCAGGTCGTCATGGCCAACGGTGGCGGCGCCACCGGCCTCGGCCCGGAGATGGACCTGTCCGGCACCCCGTTCGCCAAGTGGGGCGACAAGGAATGGCTGCAGGTCGGCATCGAGTCGCAGAACTGGATGCTGTCGCAGTTCATGCACGGCGAGCAGGGTGCGCTGATCTGCACCGCCAAGATCGTCGAGACCGTCCCGTGGATCGACGCCAAGTACTACGCCGCCACCCAGGTCATGGACGAGGCCCGCCACGTCGAGGTCTTCGCCAAGTACCTCGACACCAAGCTCTCGGGTCACTACCCGCTCAACGCCCACCTCGGCCTGCTCCTCGACGACATCATCGAGGACTCCCGCTGGGACATGACCTACCTGGGCATGCAGATCATGGTCGAGGGTCTCGCCCTCGCCGCCTTCGGCTTCATCCACCAGATGACGACCGAGCCGCTGCTCAAGAAGCTCCTCCGCTACGTCATGTCGGACGAGGCCCGCCACGTGGCCTTCGGTGTGCTGTCGCTCAAGGAGTACTACGAGGAGCTGTCGGACGCCGAGATGAAGGTCCGCCAGGAGTTCGCCTTCGAGGCCGCCGTCCGCATGCGTGACCGCTTCCTCCAGCAAGAGGTCTGGGCCCGCATGGGTCTCGACGTCAAGGAGGTCCTCCCGCTGGTCATGGCCGCTCCCGAGCGTGAGATGTTCCAATCGATGCTGTTCGCCAAGATCGTGCCGAACTGCAAGAAGCTGGGTCTGCTCGACCGCAACGACGGCTGGCTGCGCCAGAAGTTCACCGAGCTCGGCGTGATCCAGTTCGAGGACTGGGCCGACACCGAAGAGGAGATGGCCATCTTCCAGCTGGCCGAGGGCGAGGTCGGCGGCCAGGCCGCCACCAGCTGACCCGACCGCAGTCCAGGAGTCCTGGGCAACGATTCGTCAACGAATCGTTCCCCAGCGTTTCGTCGTGATTTCTGTGACGTGGGGCGCGCCAGAGGTGCGCTTCACGTCACGGGAACGGCGATGGCGGCAGTGATCTCGGCGAGCACGGCTGCCGTCGATCGGATCCACCGCCGGTAGGTCACCCGCAGCACGTCCCACCCGGCGAGGTGTGCGACGTTCTGACGTCGCGTGTCCCGGTCGTGCACACCGCTCCGGTCACGGTGGTCCGCACCCTCGAGTTCGAGCGCGAGCCGACACGTCGGCCAGGCGAGATCGAATTCGATCGGCCCGAAGCCGGGCACGACGATCCGATGGTGGAGCGTCCAACCGCCGACGCCCTCCGCATCGAGCCAGCGACACACGAGTCGCTCGAAGTCCGAGTCCGGCAACTCGTCGATCTCGAGATGGCGACGGAGGCGGTCGATGCCACGGCGACCCGACCGGGCATGGGTGGCGACGATCCACGGGAGCAAGGTGCGCGAAATGTCATGACGTCGTCTGGCCTCGTCGATCAGCAGCTCGATGTCCACGCCCGGTACGCCAGCGCAGTCGAGGATCGTGCGACCGACGTCGGTCACCGGGATGCCACGCACACGCCCGGGGATCACGAGGTCCAGATCCGTCGACGAACGGACCACGATTCCTGCCTTCCTCGGATTGCGGCCGCGGGGGACCGAGACTTCCGGATTCGGTGGGGCGTCGTCGACGAGGTCCCACAGCTTCGCCGCCGAGCGGTGGGAGACCATCGCCCCGTCACCGGCAGCGAGGACCTTGGCGAGCAGCCTCGTGTCGGCGGTGAGCGGGACACCTGGCAACGCGTAGACACCGACCTCGAGTCGGACGAGGCGTCCCGAACCGACGGCCTTGTGGATCGCTGACCGGGACACCCCGTTGGTCAGCAGTTGCCGCCGTGTGACCAAGCCCAGCTGGTCGACGGCGAACCGGGCAGCGACGGGTGTGATCTGCATGAGCTTCCTCCGCGCGGTGGGCGCTGGGGGAAGCAGTGCTCAGGGTAGTGCCGACGGCCGCGCCCCGGATTCCTGCGACGTCACGCGCGCCACAGGAGGTCGATGGGTCGCAGAAATCGCAACGATGGCGCGCCTACGGGGGATTCGGGGGAGTACGGGCCCCGAACGTGCGGTCAGGAGCGCGGGTTGCGGCCGGCGAAGGCGATGAACGCCTCGGCCGGCGTGGCGTCGGCGGGCGCCTCGACCTCGGGACCGAACATGCCCGGGACACGAAGGGCATCACCGGCCTTGGTCAGGTTCCGGCGGACGACGGCGTCGAAGCCGTACACGGCCTTGGTGAAGTCCCGGAGGTTCCTGCTCATGGGTGAACGGTAACCCGCTGCGTTCTCGACCCGCGGTGGGCCACAATCAGGCGATGGCTGTCACGATCCGACGAGCGGAGCTCACCGACCTCGACGCCTTGATCGCTCTCCGTGTCGAGGTCGCCCGTGAGGGGATCTGGATCGGCGCCGAACTCCCGCTCGACGAGGAGCGCGATCGAACGCGGTTCGCCACGACGATCGCCGACGGCGAGACCGCCGTCATGTTCGTCGCCGAGATCGACGGCGAGGCGGTCGGCAACCTGGATCTCGTGAACCCGATGGGGATCGCTCACCTGGGCATGAACGTCGCCGACGGCCACCGCGGCCAGGGAGTCGGCGCGGCCCTGATGGAGGCGGCCGTGGCGTGGGCCCGCTCCGCCGGTGCGCACAAGATGGAGTTGGACCACTGGCCGTGGAATCACCGTGCCCGGGCGTTGTACGAACGGTTCGGGTTCGTCGAGGAGGGCTATCGGCGACGCCACTGGCGCCGCAAGGACGGTTCGCTCTGGGACGCCGTGACGATGGGCCTGGTGCTCGACCACGAGTCGCCCGGACACGACGAGCGAGCGTCGGAGCCTCCGCGTTAGTTGTCACCCCGCATGAGTACCGTCGGTCCTGATGTCCGACGACTCCCCGAACCCCCACGATCCCCTCCCCGCCGGCCGGGTGATCGGGACCGAGGACGCCACCCCGCTCGAGTACTGGGTGGCGATCGCCGACGACCAGTTCCTCCAGTTGGACGACGTCGTGGCGACCGATCGGATCCTCCCCGACGGGCAGAAGGTCGAGCTCTTCGGGATGGTCGAACAGGTCCGGGCCCGCCACGAGGGGGCGCAGTTCGACAGCGACGTGTTCCTGATCGAGGACGGTGTCCTGCCGGCGCAGGTCTCCCGGGCGGCGAAGGTGATGACGACCCGGGTCGAGCCCGAGGTGTTCGTGCCCCCGTTGCCCGGTGCCGCGGTGCGCAAGGCGACGGGAGACGAGCGGGGGAGGGCCCTGCACTTCGACGACATGGCGTCCAAGGTCCCGGCCGGCCTCTCGCGTGACGACGAGCCGTTCTTCCTCGACGCCGAGTTCCTCGACGGCACGCGGGGAGCGCACGTCAACATCAGCGGCGTCTCGGGCGTGGCCACCAAGACGACGTACGCCACCTTCCTCCTCTACTCGCTGTTCCACTCGGGTGTGTTGGGTGCAGCGCAGGCCAACACCAAGGCGCTGATCTTCAACGTCAAGGGCGAGGACCTGCTGTTCCTCGACCATCACAACGCCAACCTCGACGACACACAGCGAGCCCGCTACGGGAAGCTCGGTCTGCCGGTCGGGCCCTTCACCAGCGTGGGGATCGTGGCGCCGCCGCGCCCCGGCGACCCGTCCGCGCAGCCCAACGTCGGTGCACGGTCGACCGGCGTGAAGCCGTTCTTCTGGACGCTCGAGGAGTTCTGCAAGGACCGGCTGTTGCCGTTCCTCTTCGCCGACGCCGAGGACGACCGTCAGCAGTACACGATGGTCGTCCACAACGTCGCCCGCCGCCTCGAGGAGGCGGTGCCGGCCGGGACCGGAGCGGTGTCGATCGAGGGGCAGACCGTCCGGTCGTTCCGCGATCTGGTCGAGTTGATCGACGACCGGCTCAACGACGACCTCACGGTGACCGAGTGGGCGGGTCGGGCCATCGGTGGAGGGACCGTCGGCGCCTTCGTCCGGCGCTTGTTCGGCGCCGTCGACCATCTCGGTGATCTCATCCGTGCCGACGTCGAACGCACCACCTCGCATCCGGTCGACCTCGACGCCAACCAGGTGACGGTCGTCGACATCCACAACCTCAACGACCGCGCCAAGCGGTTCGTGGTCGGCGTGGTCCTGCGGCAGGCGTTCGCGGCCAAGGAGCGGTCGGGGACCGCCGAACCCCTCCAGTTCGTCGTGCTCGACGAGCTCAACAAGTACGCGCCTCGGGAGGGTTCGTCGCCGATCAAGGAACTGCTGCTCGACGTCGCCGAGCGCGGCCGCTCGCTCGGCATCATCCTGATCGGAGCGCAGCAGACCGCCAGCGAGGTCGAGCGACGTGTCGTGGCCAACTCGGCGATCCGCGTCGTCGGCCGTCTCGACTCGGCCGAGGCCTCGCGTGGCGAGTACGGCTGGTTGCCGGCGGTGCAACGCCAGCGGTCGACGATCATCAAGCCGGGAACCATGATCGTGAGCCAGCCGCAGCTCCCGGTGCCGGTGGTGATCGAGTTCCCGTTCCCCGCCTGGGCGACGCGGGTCTCCGAGACCGGCGCCCGTGCCGGCGCCGAGTCCGCCGTTCCCGATGACCCGTTCGCCGGTCTGTAGCCATGCGTCTGTTGCACACCTCTGACTGGCACGTCGGCAAGCTGATCCGCGGGGCGAGTCGGGCGGACGAGCACCGTGCCGTGCTGCGCGAGATCGCATCGATCGCCGAGGCGGAGTCGGTCGACGTGGTCCTCGTCGCGGGCGACCTCTTCGAGACGGCGGCGCCGGGCCCGGGTTCCGAACAGATCGTGTACCAGGCGCTGCTCGACCTCGCCCGCGTGGCCCCGGTCGTGGTGGTCGGCGGCAACCACGACAACCCCCGACGCCTGGCGGCGGTGGCGCCGTTGCTGTCGCTCGGCCGGGTCCATCTCCTCGCGCAGGCAGCCCGACCGGATGACGGCGGCGTGATCGACATCGACGTCGACGGGACCACGTTGCGGCTCGCGCTCGTGCCTTTCGTGTCCAAACGGGGCATCGTCCGGGCCGACGAGTTGATGCGTGACCCAGCGTTCGAGCTCAACCAGACCTACGACGAACGGATGCGGGCGATCATCACCGGTCTGACGTCGGGCTTCGCCGCGGACACGGTCAACGTCGTGTGCGGTCACCTCTTCGCCGCTGGCGGGACGATGGGAGGCGGCGAGCGCTCGGCCCACACGATCATGGACTACAGCGTCGGCTCGCTGGCGTTCCCGGTGACCGCCCAGTACGTGGCCCTGGGTCACCTCCACCGGCCGCAGGAGATTCCGGGGTCGACCAGGATCCGCTACAGCGGCTCGCCCCTGCAGCTCGACTTCGGTGAGACGGGAGACGCCAAGTCGGTCACCGTCGTCGACCTGGAACCCGGCGCGCCGGCCGCCGTCCGCGAGGTCCCGCTGACCGAGGGACGTCGCCTCCGCACGCTCACAGGCACGTTGGCCGAGCTCGAGGCTGCGCGGGGGACGACCGGCGACGACCACCTGCGGATCGTCGTCGCCGACACCCGGCGGGCCGGCCTCGCCGACGAGATCCGATCGTGGTTCGAGCACGTGGTCGACGTGCAGGTCCGCCTGCCAGATGACATCGTCCCGGAGCGCAACCGACGACCGGACAACGCCTCGCCGTCCGAGCTCTTCTCGCTCTATCTCGCGGAGCGGGGCGTGGACGACGACCGTCTCGTGCCCGCCTTCGAGGCCCTTCTCGACGAGGCCACGACCGCCGGCGGTGAGGCATGAGACCGGTACGCATCGAGATCGAAGGATTCGCCGCATTCCGCGAGCGGGCGGTCGTCGATCTCGCCGACATCGATCTCTTCGCGCTGGTCGGCCCCACGGGTGCCGGCAAGTCGACTGTCATCGACGCGATGGTGTTCGCGTTGTACGGCTCGGTTCCCCGCTACGGGAGCAAGGGGCTCGTCTACCCGGTGATCACCCAGGGCGCGCTCGAAGCACGCGTCCGCCTCGACTTCACCGTCGGCCACGACCACTACATCGCCACGAGGGTCGTGCGTCGCACCAAGACGGGAGCCACGACGAAGGAGGCGCGACTCGAGCGCCGCGAGGCCGAGGCGGACACCACGGTGCTGGCCGAGGACGCCGACGGCGTCACCGCAGGGGCGGCCGAACTGCTCGGTCTCGAACTCGAGCAGTTCACCAAGTGCGTGGTCCTCCCGCAGGGTGCATTCGCCACGCTGCTCCACGACACCAAGGCGACGCGACAGGACCTGCTGGTCAAGCTGCTCGATCTGGGTCTCTACGAGCGGCTGGCGACTGCGGCCCGATCCGAGACGAAGCGGGCGGCCCAGCGGATCGAGTTCCTCGACGAACAGCTCGCCCGGTCGGCGCACGCGACCCCGACCGCGGTGGTCGAGTCGACGGGGCGTGTCGACGCCCTCGCAGCGGTGGTCGCCGAACTCGATGCCGCTGCTCCCGAGCTGGCGCGGCTCGACGACGAGATCCGCCTCGCCGACGAGAGCATCACCGAGGCGAACCGAGCGTCGGCGGCATTGGCGACCGTGGCCACGCCGCCCGACCTGCACGAGACCGCGCGACAGGCGGACCAGGCCACAGAGGCCGTGGGCGACGCCGAGACCGTGGAACGAGCGGCAGCCGACGCCGTGGCGGCCGCGTCGATCGCGGTCGAGGCGCTCCCCGATGCCGGTGTGCTCCGGTCGTTCGCCGCAGACCACGAGCGGATGGGCGAGATCGCGGCCAGCATCGACAAGGGCACCCGGTTGGTCGCCGAGGTCGAGGAGTCCCTGAGCGTGGCCCGATCCCGCGTCGACGAGGCGACCCTCGCCGTCCGCGACGCCGAGACACTCCGGGACCAGGCCCGAACCGCGGACGTCGCCGCCGACCTGGCCCGCCACCTGCATCTCGGCGACGACTGCCCGGTGTGCGGGTCGACGATCGACGCACTCCCGTCCGCCGACGGCGGGGCACTCGCCGCTGCCGATCAGCGCCTCGACGTCGCCACGCGGGCACTGCGCGAGGCGACGACCCAGCTCGCCGACGTCGAGAAGACCGAGGTCAGCTACCGAGCGAAGCTCGACGAACGGATCGCCGAACGCGACCAGTTGTCCCGACGACTCGCGGAGGCCCCGTCGCCCGAGGAGATCGCCGAGACGCTGCAGCGCATCGCCGCCGCTGAGGAGTCGCTACGAACGGCCCGGACCGAAGACGAGCGGGCCCGCGCCGACGTCGCACGCTGCCGGTCGGCCGCCGATGCCGCCGCTCGCCAGATGGCCCGTGCCCGCGCCGACTTCGTCACGGCACGAGACAACGTCGCGGCCTTCGGCCCGCCCCCGGTGACCGACGACCTGGCGGCGGACTGGGATGCACTCGTGCAGTGGTCGAACGAGGAGCGCGCGCGTCGTCAGGGCTCGCTCGAAGACCGGACCCGGGCCCGGGCCACGGCGATCGCCGCCCGAGACGAGCGACGCGACGCCCTCGGAGCCCTGGCCGAGACGGCCGGCGTCGCACGGGCGCCGGCCTCGTCGATCCGCGACCGCTGCGTGGCTGCGCTGGCCACCGAGCGAAGCCGTCACGAACAGCTCGAGCGCGAGGTCACGCTCGCGACCCAACTGGGCGACGAGCGTGCGCTGCTCGACGAGCGTCGACAGGTGCACGACCTGCTCGCCGAGCAACTCGGCGCGCGCGGGTTCGAGGCCTGGCTGCTGGACGAGGCATTGGATGCGCTGCTCGCCGGGGCGTCGACGTGGCTCGAACTGCTGTCGTCGGGTCGTTATGCGATGGCGGTCGACGACAAGAAGCAGTTCGCGGTCATCGACCATGCCAACGCCGACGAACGGCGGATCGCTCGGACCCTGTCGGGCGGCGAGACCTTCCTGGCGTCGCTGGCGCTGGCGCTCGCGCTCGCCGAGGGGGTGAGCGAACTGTCGGCCACCGGCGGCAACACGCTCGATGCGATCTTCCTCGACGAGGGATTCGGCACCCTCGATCCCGACACGCTCGACGTCGTGGCCACGGCGATCGAGGAGCTGGGCGCGACCGGACGCATGGTCGGGATCATCTCCCACGTTGCCGACCTCGCCGAACGCGTGCCGGTGCGCTTCGAGGTCTCGAAGTCGCCGGGCACCAGCACGATCGAACGGGTGGACGCATGAAGTACGTCGTCGAGCAGTGGGCGCCCGAGTACGGGGCCTCGGCCGAGGGGGCCGAACTGGCCGAGTCGCAGTCGACCGTCGACGTCAGTCTCGAACTGCCGGCGGACGAGTGGCGGCCGGTCGCCCCGGCCGACGGGACCACGGCCCCGGCGGAGATCGCCTTCGTCGACGGGGTCCGACGGGTCGAGGCCCAGGTCTGGGTGGCCGACGACGAGGGGCCGTCCCGGATGGGGCTCTGCGCCAGCTACGCGGCAGGGGTCGTCCGCTGCAACGGGGCGGCGACGGTGGTCGACGCACAGGTCCGGCGCAGCCTCTTCTGCGACGGTGCCTCGTTGGTCCCGATCGAGACCCGGCACGGACGTTTCGGCGTGCGCCAGGTGTCGGGCGACTCTCCCGACGCGCTGTCGCTCGCCCTGCAGTCGGCCATGGGGGAGCTCGAACACCACGTGTCGACCGACGTGCCCGACGACTGTCTGCTCGTCGTCGACGGCCCGCTTCGCGAGCGGCGGCTGATGGAGCACGCTGTCGGCTTCGTGAAGCGGCAACACGTCGGGTACCTGCCGACCGTCGTCTCCGACATCGTCGGCGAACTGGTCGCCGGCGAGCGCACCCCGGTCTTCTTGATCGGTGAGCCCTTCCCGCGGTGGTCCTGGTATCTCTGCCTCCCGGGCGCTCGCTCGCACACCTGGGCGTCCGTCGTCCGCTGCGAGGCGGGACCTGATCGCTCGGTCGACGAGGTGCGTGCCCTGGCCGACGCCTGCACCCTGGCGCTGCCCCGCTTCGCCTCCGAGCCGCACAAGGACAGCCGAGCTCCCCAGAACCTCTATCCGATCGCTGGTCTCGAGCGTGAGCTCCGACGTCGACTCGGTGATCCACGGCTGCTCTACCGGGCGCTGCGCGCCGCGGCCTGAGCAGCGGAACGATCAGCCGACAGCGAAGGACGTCGGCTGCGGGATGGCGCCGACGGCGTGGAGCCACTGGTAGCCGCCGCCGGTGCTCCGTCGCCAGAACACGTCATCGGTGCCGTCACCGTCGATGTCTCCCACGGCGGGCTCGTACTGGCCACTGACCCCGGTCCGGAAGGACGTCCACCGGTGACCCGGATCGAAGCGCCAGTAGTAGTCGGCCGCGCCGCCGGGCGCGTACCAGAGCAGGTCGTCGCGATCGTCGCCGTTGAAGTCGCCGACGATGGGTCGGTAGACGCCGTTGACCCGCAGCGGCGTGCTCGTGCCGTCGGTCCAGTAGATGCGGTCGCTCTCGGTACCCGGGCGGTAGTGGAAGACGTCGTCGAGTCCGTCGCCGTCGAAGTCGCCGACCAACAACTCGACGTTCGCGGCGTGCCGAATCGCCGACGACACGAACTGGTGCCCCTGCTCGACCCACCGGTAGCTGGCCGCCGGGTTGGCCCAGAAGATCTCGTCGCGACCGTCGGCCACGCGTCGGACCTGGGGGCGGTACTGGCCGTTGACCGAGGTGACGGTGCGGTCGCCGTCGCCCCAGTGCACGACGTCGGGGGCGGATCCCGGGCGGTAGTCGAGCCAGTCCGTCAGTCCGTCCCCGTCGAAGTCGCCGGCGAACGCCTCGGCTCCGTCGGTGGCGAGTGGCGTGGGGCACGGGCCGGTCGCGGTGCCTTCGACGATGCCGACGACGCGGGTCGCGTACTGGCGGTACGAGACGTAGGTGCCCTGGAGCCACACCAGGCTGCGGGCGTCGGAGCCGGGATCGGCGATGACCGGTCGCAGGTTGCTCTCGGTCGACGCGACGGTGATCGGTTGGAACGTCCACGAGGCACCGCCGTCGGCGGTGAAGCCGTCGTAGAGCTCGTGGGCGGCGACCGTGCGTCCCACGGCGGGGACGAGTGGCAGACCGGTGGTGGGGTCGACGTTCGTCGACAGCACCACGTGCGTGGGGTCGGTGGGATCGAGCGCGACGCCGCCCGTGTAGAACTCCTCGGCCTCGTAGAGCGAGTCGCCCGCCCACGCCAGCGGGTTGACCACCCAGTCGTCGCCGTTCCACGTCGCGTACAGGTACCGGTTGCGCTGGTGCGAGAGGACATCGTCGCCGAGGTCGCGGACGCTGAGCACGATCGTCGCGGGTGAGGTCTCGGTCGGTGTGATGACGTCGAGCGTCCAAGCCCGTTCGTCCTCGCCGCGCTCGTACACGAGCGTGAGTTCCTCCGGAGCGATGCCGAAGTCCTCGTCGGCGATGACCGACCCGTCGGACCGTCGGATGGCACCGTCTTCGATGAAGCCGTGGTACACGCTGGTTCCTGGCGCGTACTCGCGGGGATGGCCCTCGGTGGTGGCCACGTCGATACGGGACTCACCGTCGTCGTCGTAGACCGGATAGGGACGTTGGCTCTGCTTCCGAAGCAGCGTGGACGGTGTCGACCAGGTGCGGCCGAGGTCGTCGGAGGTGCTGAAGATGGTGCGGTAGCCGTCACCACGGAAGAAGTTGTAGAGGCGACCGGCGGGTTCCTGGTCGGTCTCCTCGTCGACTCCCGCGCCGGCGAGCCGGACGAGGTTCGAGTAGGTGACACCCTGGGTCGCCAGGACAGACGGTGTCTGGTACCAGTTCCACATCGACGCAGGTCGCTCCACGTTGCGGACCGTGCGGTCCTTGTTGTGGCGACTCCATGCCGCACTGATCCGCCCGTCGGGCAACTCGACCAGCCCGGGGGAGTTGTGGTCGTCGATCTCCACCGGGCCGCCGATGTGGTCGACACGCGTCGAACGAGTGGAGAGATCCATGGTCGAGACGTCGATCATGCCGGTCGCCGACACCGACCCGACCAGGAGCTCGCAGTCGGTGTGGATCGCCCTCGGACCCTCGAACCACGACCACGCGCCCGAGGGGTTGAGCTCGGTGATGGAGCCGCCGGCGAACCCGCTGGGGGCATCGGCAGCGGATCCGTGTTCGGCCACGACGGCCGTGCTCAGGAGCGAGGCGATCACTGCGGCCGCCGCCAGGCGACGGACGGGCCGTGCGCGGCTCACCGGCATCGTTGACCTGTTCATCACTGGACCGCCTTGCCTTCGTCGAAGCACAGGAAATCTACCGGTTTGTCCGCCTCGAAGACAGCCATGCGGGAGCGCACCGCCCCCGGCCGACCTACGATCGGCCGCATGTACGACATCGTGATCCGTGGGGGAACGGTGGTCGACGGGACGGGGACACCCGCTCGTGTGGCCGACGTGGCGATCGACGGGGACCGCATCGCTGCCGTCGGCGTCGGCCTCGGCCTCGGTACGACCGAGATCGACGCCGACGGGCTGCTGGTGACCCCAGGATGGGTCGACATCCACACCCACTACGACGCGCAGGCCACCTGGGACCCGTATCTCACGCCCAGCGGCTTCCACGGCGTGACCACGGTCGTCATGGGCAACTGTGGTGTCGGGTTCGCTCCGGTCGCCGAGGAACGTCGGGACTGGCTGATCGGCCTCATGGAGGGCGTCGAGGACATCCCCGGTGCCGCCATGAGCGACGGCATCGAGTGGGAGTGGGAGAGCTTCGAGCAGTACCTCGACGCACTCGACCGGCGTCCGTTCGTCTGCGACGTCGGAACCCAGGTGCCGCACGGCGCGCTGCGGACGTACGTCATGGGGGAGCGAGGCGCCGACAACCAGCCCGCCACACCCGAGGACATCGAGGCCATGGCCGCGCTCGTCGAGTCGGGGTTGCGCGCCGGGGCGTTGGGCTTCTCGACCAGTCGCACCCCGATCCACAAGTCGATCGACGGCGAGTTGGTGCCGGGGACGTCGGCGTCCGACGACGAGATCCTCGGGATCGGCCGGGCCATCGCTGCGGCGGGGCACGGGGTGTTCGAGTACAGCCCTGATCACGTCAAGGTCGGCGACGAGTTCGGCTGGATGCGGGAGTTGGCGGCGATCACCGGCCGACCCGTGAGCTTCAACCTCAACCAGCCCGACACCGATCCCGACTACTGGAAGACGAGCCTGCGACTGCTCGAGGAGGCGGCGGCGGACGGCCTCCCGATCTACTCGCAGGTGGCCGGACGAGCCATCGGGATCCTGTTCGCGTTCGACCTGACGCTGCACCCGTTCCTGTTCAAGCCGTCGTGGGGCGAGTTGGCCCTGCTCGAACCGGCTGAACGACGCGCCAAGGCGCTGACCGACGAGTACCGGCAACGGTTCATCGACGAGGATCCGATCGAACTCGGCGGCGACTTCGCCCGCTTCGTCACCACGAGCTGGGACAAGATGTTCCCGTTCCGGGGTGACGAGAGCTACGAACCCCGCCCCGAGGACTCCGTCGCCGGCATCGCCGAGGCCACGGGACGTCGTCCCGAAGACATCGCCTACGAGGTGCTCGCGTCCGACGCCGGCGACGGCCCCGGCTCGGGGATGCTCTACTTCCCGCTCTTCAACTACAGCTACGGCGACCTCGAGTTGACCCGCGAGCTGCAACTCCATCCGCAGACGCGCATGGGGCTCTCGGACGGCGGCGCGCACTGCGGCGCGGTGTGCGACGGCGGCATGCCCACGTTCATGTTGAGCTACTGGACCCGAGACCGCGAACAGGGCCAGGGCACGCTGCCCCTCGAGTTCGTGGTCCGGCGCCAGACCCGGGAGACAGCCGAGCTCTATGGCCTGCTCGATCGTGGGCTGCTCGCCCCCGGGATGCGAGCCGACGTGAACGTCATCGACTACGAGGCGCTGGGTGTCGAGGCCCCCCGCATCGTGCACGACCTCCCTTCCGGCGCTCGTCGGCTGCTCCAGAAGGCCCACGGCTACCGCCACACCATCTGTGCCGGTGAGGTGACCGTCACCGACGACGAGTTCACGGGGGCGCTCCCGGGCCGGCTGCTGCGCGGTCCCACCGCCGAAGCGCGATCCGCCAGCGAAGTACGTTGAGCTCGTGGGCCATCCTTCGTCACCTCGGCTGCTCGTCCTCCACACGCTGCGGCTGAAGGGCGTCGCCGAGGCCGAGGCGATCGCAAGCGACGTCGGCCTCGCCCCCGAGGTCGTCGACGGCGAGCTCTCCGCCCTCGAGGTGGCCGACCTCGTCCGGGTTCGACGCGGTCGCATCGGCGGCTACGCGCTGACGCCGGCAGGGAAGACCCTGGACGAACGACTGATCGCCGAGGAACTGGCCGAGGCCGGCGTTCGACCGGTGGTCGAGGCGGCGTACGGCGACTTCCTGGAGTTCAACGGCCAGCTCCTGGCGGTCTGCACGGCGTGGCAGCTCCGCGAGGTCGACGGCGAGACCCACATCAACGATCACAGCGATCCGGAGCACGACCGCGCCGTCCACGATCGGCTCGAGGCCCTCCACGAACGCGTCGTTCCCGTGCTCGACGCCCTCACCGGTGCGCTCGATCGCTTCGCCGGGCACGGCGACCGGTTGGGAACTGCCTTGGCGCACGTCCGGGCGGGGGACCACGATTGGTTCACCAAACCCATGTTCCCCAGCTACCACTCTGTCTGGTTCGAGCTCCACGAAGACCTGCTCGCGACCCTCGGCACCGAACGCGCCACCGAAAGCGAGATCCTCTGATGGGAACCCTGCCAAGCACACGATTCGGCCGGGTGTTGACCGCGATGATCACGCCGTTCGACTCCGACGGCCGCATCGATCTCGACGGCGCACAACAACTCGCTCGTTGGCTGATCGACCACGGGAGCGACGGGTTGGTGGTCAACGGCACCACCGGCGAGTCGCCCACGCTGTCGTCGGCCGAGTCGATCGACCTGTTCCGCGCGGTGCGCCAGGCCGTCGATGCCCCGGTCATCGCCGGTACCGGCTCGAACGACACCGCCCATGCGATCCGCCAGTCCGAGGCGGCGGCCGGCATCGGCGTCGACGGGCTCCTCGTCGTCGCGCCGTACTACAACCGTCCCAGCCAGGCAGGCCTCGATCGCCACTTCCGGATGATCGCCGCCGCCACCGACCTGCCGATCGTGCTCTACGACATCCCGATCCGCACGGGCCGGAAAGTCGACACCGAGACCATCCTGGGCCTGGCACGCGACGTTCCGACGATCGTCGCGCTGAAGGACGCGGCCGGCGACATCGCCGAGACGGCCCGCCTGGTCGCCGATGCTCCGGACGACTTCGACGTCTACTCCGGCGACGACCCGCTCACCCTGCCGTTCCTGTCGGTCGGTGTCGGTGGCGTGATCAGCGTGGCGTCGCACTGGGCCGGCGAGCAGATCCGTGCGATGTTCGACGCCTTCGACGCCGGTGAGGCCGCCGAGGCCTGCCGGATCAACCAGCGTCTCCTGTCGTCGTACGCGTTCCAGTCGACGCCCGAGGCCCCCAACCCGGTGCCCACCAAGGCGATGCTGCGGAGCCTCGGGCTCCCCGCCGGCGAGTGCCGTCCCCCGATGGGTCCGACCCCCGACGGGCTCGAGGTCGCGGCCAAGGAACTGTGGGACTCCCTCCAAGACTGAAAATCCCGTCGCTCGCTCACACCTGCCGTGAGGCGGGGACGAGATTTTGGGGGTGGGGGTCGTAGGGTTGCCGCATGGCCAAACCCGTGAAGATCACGTTCCTCGGCGGTCTCGGGGAGATCGGCCGCAACTGTGCGTGTGTCGAGGTCGACGACCGCATCATGCTCATCGACTGCGGCTTGATGTTCCCGGACCTCGACATGCTCGGTGTCGACCTGGTCCTGCCGGACTTCAGCTACCTGTACGAGAACGCCGACCGGATCGAGGGTGCGATCCTCACCCACGGTCACGAAGACCACACTGGGGGCCTCGCCTTCCTCCTGCGCGACGTCAGCTTCCCGCTCTACGGCTCGGCGCTGACCCTCGGGTTGGCGCGGAACCGCATCGAGGAAGCCGGACTGCTCGACCGGACCGAGTTCATCCCGGTCACCGACGGTGAACGCCGCCAGATCGGCCCCTTCGACTGCGAGTTCATCCCCGTCACCCACTCGGTGCCGCACGGCTTCGCCACGGCGTTCCACACGCCGCAGGGCGTGATCCTGCACTCGGGCGACTTCAAGATCGACCTCACCCCCGTCGACGGCCGGCTCACCGACCTGTCCCGCATGGGCTCACTCGGCCACGACCCCGGCGTCCGCCTCCTCCTCGCCGACTCGACCAACGCCGAAGAGCACGGTCACTCGGCCAGCGAGACCAGCGTCGGCCAGGTCCTCTACGACCTGTTCCACGCCCACGAAGGCCGCCGTATCATCACCGCCTGCTTCGCGAGCCACGTGCACCGCGTCCAGCAGATCGCCGACGCGGCGATCGCGTTCGACCGCAAGATCGCCACGCTCGGCATGTCGATGAAGAAGAACGTGAAGCTGGCCCGCGACATGGGTCTGCTGAACATCCCCGAGCGGAACCTCATCGACATCGAGAAGATCGACGACTACCCGCCCGAGAAGATCTGCATCATCTCGACGGGGAGCCAGGGCGAGCCCATGTCGGCCCTCGCGCTGATGGCCGCGACCGAGAGCCGCTGGCTGACGCTGACGCCCGACGACACCGTGATCTTGAGCTCGCACCCGATCCCCGGCAACGAGATGAACGTCTCGAAGGTGATCGACGGACTGGTCCGCCAGGGCGTCGAGGTCGTGTACTCCGGCATCGCCGACGTGCACGCCACCGGTCACGCAAAGGCCGAAGAGCTCAAGACGTACCACTCGATCGTCAAGCCCGAGTGGTTCATCCCCGTCCACGGCGAGTACCGCCACCTGGTGGCCCACGCCAAGCTCGCCCGCAAGATGGGCATCGCCCCGGACCACGTCTGGGTCTGCGAGGACGGTCACCAACTCGAACTGACCGACGACGGGCTCAAGGCCGTCGGCAAGGTCCCGGCCGGGTACCTCTACGTGGACGGCACGATCGGCGATGTGGGACACGGTGTCCTGCGCGACCGGCGGGTCCTCGCCGAAGAGGGCGTCGTCGTCGTGATCGTGACCGTCGACGTCGAGTCGGGAGCGCTCATCACCTCGCCCGAGATCGTGACCCGAGGCTGGGTCTACGAGAAGGAAGCCGAAGGCCTGCTCGCCGACTGCGCGAACGTGGTCGAGAAGGCGATCGGCGAGGTGAAGGACCCGACCGACATCGAGGCGGTCCAGCGTGCGGCCCGGAAGGCCGCCGGACGCTTCGTCAACAAGGAGACCAAGCGTCGCCCGATGATCGTCCCGGTGGTCATCGAGGCGTAGACGCCCCTGCCACACAGCCTCCCACGAGGCTGGTGTGGCTGGTGTTAGCGTTGTTGGCACTGTGGCTGCCACGCGCTCAACGCCCAAATCGACGTCCAAGACGACGAAATCGACCAAGAAGAAGCCGGCACGCGCCAGCGCGTCCCGCAAGCCGCCCGCCAAGGGCACGCGCAGTCGCAAGAAGGCGCCACCGCCCACCGCGACCCAGCGGATGACGGCGACGGTCGGGACCGCGCTCGACGGCCGCTACGCCGACGTCGCCGGACTGGCGCTCATCGGCGCCGCCATCGTGGCCGGCGCCGGCCTCTACGCCGACGTCGCCGGCCCCATCGGCCGTCTCTTCGCCGACGCTGCCAGCGGCCTCGCCGGCCTCGCCGGGGTGTTCGTCCCCCCGGTCCTGGTGCTCATCGGCATCGCGCTCGTCCGTGACAACGACCCGGAGACCGGCGAGGGCCTCTTCGGTCGCGCTCACCTCGCGGTCGGCGGCACGCTCCTCGGCCTCGCCGTCGCCGGCATGCTCCACGTCACCCGCGGTGCGCCGACGTACGCCGACGGCCTCGACGAGTGGGGGAGTGCCGGTGGACTGATCGGCATGGCCGTCGGGGCGCCGTTGATCAAGATCGCCGCCGAACCCGGAGCGGTCGTCCTGCTCGCCACGGTGATGCTCATCGCCTTCTTCGTGATCACCCGGATCCCGGTGCGCGTTGCCGCAGAGGGTGCCGTCTCGACCGTCCGGCCCCTGAACGAGGCCGTGAAGCGTGCCTTCGGGTCGCTCTTCCACCTGGGCGACGAAGCGGAGGTCGACGACGAGATCATCGACGTGACCATCGGCGGCGAGACCCAGCTCTACGACGGCGGTGACGACCTCGACGAGCCCCTCCCGCCGGAGCCTCCGGTCGAGGACGCCGGACCACCCGAGTTCCTCCTGCCGCCGCCGGAGAACCAGATCGACCCCGAACAACTCGACATGAAGCTCGCCCCCGCGGCGGGCGACTGGACGCTCCCGCCGTCGAAGCTGCTCGTCCGCTCGGGCACCCAGGAGGTCGATCGCAAGGCGGTCGAGGAGGACGGACGTCGCCTCGAGGCGTCGCTCTCACAGCACGGCGTCGAGACCCGCCTCGTCGGCATGGTCGTGGGTCCCACGGTGACCCGCTACGAGCTCGAACTCGGTCCGGGCGTGAAGGTCAACAAGGTCACGAGCCTCGCGAAGGACATCGCCTACTCGATGGCCACCCCCGACGTCCGCATCCTGGCGCCGATCCCCGGCAAGCAGGCCATCGGCATCGAGGTCCCCAACGCCCGTCGCCAGCTCGTCGCCGTCGGCGACATCCTGGCGAGCCAGGAAGCTGCCGACGCCGACCATCCCCTCGAGGTGGCCGTCGGCCGCGACATCGCCGGCAAGTCCAACCTGATGAACCTCGCTGCCATGCCGCACATCCTCATCGCCGGCGCGACCGGTGCCGGCAAGTCGAGTTGCCTCAACTCGATCCTGACCTCGATCCTCATGCGCTCCACCCCCGACCAGGTGCGCATGATCCTCATCGACCCCAAGCGGGTCGAGATGGGCCAGTACGACGGGCTCCCGCACCTGCTCACGCAGGTCGTGACCAACCCCAAGAAGGCCGCCAACGCACTGTCGTGGGCGGTGAAGGAGATGGAGCGTCGCTACGACCTGCTCTCCGAGGTCGGGGTGCGCGACATCACCGGCTACAACGAGGCCTACGACCGCGGCGACCTGAACGACGTCGAGGACGCCTACCAGGAGTCGCTCGTCACCTCGTCGAGTGCGCCTGAGCACGGCGCTCCCGAGCGCTACTCGCGTCTTCCCTTCGTCATCGTCGTGGTCGACGAGCTCGCCGACCTCATGATGGTCGCGGCCCGCGACGTCGAGGAGTCGATCTGCCGCATCGCCCAGATGGCGCGTGCCGTCGGCATCCACCTCATCATCGCCACGCAGCGCCCGTCGGTGAACGTCATCACCGGCGTCATCAAGGCCAACGTCCCCGCACGCCTCGCCTTCGCCGTGTCGAGTGCCACTGACTCGCGGGTCATCCTCGACCAGACCGGTGCCGAGCGGCTGGTGGGCAAGGGCGACATGTTGTTCCTCGGCCCGACCAGCTCGAGCCCGTCTCGCATCCAGGGTTCCTGGGTCACCGAGGACGAGGTCCGTGCGGTCGTGGCGCACTGGAAGCGCCAGTCGCCCGAGACCTCCTACGTGGAAGAGGTCCAGGGTGGCGCCGAGGGCGCGAGCGCTGCAGCGGTCCTTCCCGGTGGCGGCACCGGCGACGAGGACGACGACGACCTCGCCCTCCAGGCGATGGAGCTGATCGTGCGGTCGCAGCTCGGCTCGACGTCGATGCTCCAGCGCAAGCTCAAGGTCGGCTTCGCCCGAGCCGGCCGGCTCATGGACATCCTCGAACAGCGAGGCGTGGTCGGTCCCTCGATCGGCTCGAAGGCACGCGACGTGCTCATGACCGAAGAGGAACTCGACGACCTGTTGTCGAGGACCTGAGGCCCGTCGGCGGTGGGGTTCCTCGATCGGCTGTTGCGTTCCGGCGCCGCCGATGACGACGTCGTGGTCCGTCACGACGCTGGCATGGAGTTCCGCGCCGGCATCCTGCGCGAGGCCCGCGATCGTGAGGAACGCCGCAAGGCGACCGAGCTCCCGCGCCGGGTGAACTCGACGTGGATGTGGACCGGCGACCGCTGGCAGAAGTGGTCGACCGTCTGGAAGACCTACGACGAGATCGACCAGACCGACGTGCCCACCCCCTTGCTCGACCTGCTGGGCGAGCACGGCATCACCCCGACCGCAGGTGACCGCTTCCGCTGGATCGACGACGAGTGGAAGGCGCTCGATCCCGGCGAGTCCGACCAACTCCCGACGGACGACGACCCCGACGAGGCATGACCACGGGCCTCTGGCGATCGCTGGAGCCGACGTTCGACTGGCGACCATCGCAGCGGCACCTGCTCGACCTCGCCACGCGCGTGGCCGACGAGCGATGGCATCTCTGCGCTCCGCCCGGCGCCGGCAAGACGTTGATCGGTCTGGAGCTGGCCCGTCGGCTGGACCGTCCCACGTTGGTGCTCTCGCCGACGTCGGCGATCCGGGAGCAGTGGCGTGAGTCCATCCGGCTCTTCGGCGGCGACCCGGAGACCTTCACCACCGACGATCCCGATGTCGACGCGCCGTTGCTGTCGATCACCTACCAGCTGATCGGGAACCCGGGTCAGGCGACCGCCGAACTGCATGACGCTGCCCGTCGACTGTGGTGCAGCGAACTCGAAGCCGACTTCGGGGTCGACGGCGCCGAAGCACGGGTGGCCGCGGTCGAGGCGGCCGACCCGAGACGCGCGGCCAAGGATCTCCGACGCCACGTGCGGGTGCTCCGCCGAGCGCTGGCCACCGGAGACGATCTCGGCATCCCGGTGGAACAGCTCCTGGGCCCGGCAGCCCACGACGTGGTCGACCGGCTGGCGGTACGGGGCATCGGGTGTGTCGTGCTCGACGAGTGCCACCACCTCCTCGACTGGTGGGCGCTCGTCGTCGCAGCGCTCGTCGAGCGGATCGATCCTGCGGTCGTCGGCCTCACCGCCACGTTGCCGGAACCCGACGGAGCACGCGAGGCCGAGAACTACACCCGGGTGCTGGGCCCGGTCGACGCCGAGCTCCATCTCGCGGCTCTGGTGGCCGAGGGGTCGGTGGCGCCATGGCGCGACGCCGTCCGCCTGACGCCGGTGACACCCGGCGAACAGCAGTTCCTGGACGGATGGGTGGGAGCGTTCACCGATGCGCTCGACGCGATCACCGCGCGGGAGACCTTCGTGACCTGGGCGGTCGAGTCGCTCGGATCGGCCGCGCTGGACCACCGAGCGGAGCTGGTGAACCGCGGCCCGGTGGACGATGGCGATGAGGGAGCGGCGCGGTGGGACGAGTTCTGGGACCGGGATCCGATCGTGGCCGTCGCGATGGCGCGATGGTGGCGAGGCCGGGGGCTCTCGCTGCCGGCCGACTTCTCGCCGCCCGACGGTGCGGACGTGACGGCGGAGCTCCGGCTCGACGACCGGCTTGCCCTGCTCGATGCCTGGATCCACGACGAGACGTCGACCGCGAGCACCGACGATCGGGAGGCCGTCGCGTCGGTCACGCGTCGCCACGGAGTGTCGATCACGACTGCGGGCGTGCGTTGGGGGAGGTCGGTGGCCGACGTCGTGTGCGCCCGGTCCGCTGCCAAGGCCGATGCCGCAGCATCGGTCGTCGCGCTCGAACTCGAATCGCGCGGCGCCCCGGCCAGGGCGCTCGTGGTCGTGGAGCGGGATCGCGCCGGTACGCCGCCGGCGGAGGCACGTGAGGTGCTCGGCGACGACGCGGGGACGGCGGCGACGATGCTCGGACGGCTCTGCGGCGAAGCGACGGTGGTCCATGCCGGGGTGATGGCCGTGACCGGGAGCGGGGCATGGTGTGACGCGGTCCATGCCGCCGAGGTGGCGGTCGTCGCGTCCGGAGACGGCGCCAGCGTGTCGATCGACGGCTGCGACACGCCAGGCGCGGTCGCCCTCACCGTCGATGGCGCGTCATGGAGCCCCGCCGACTGGTTGGATGCCGCGGAGCGGGCGCTCGACGCAGGCATCATCCAGGTGCTCGTCGCGACGCGAGGCCTCGTCGGTGAGGGATGGGATCACCCCGCGCTCGACGTCCTCGTCGACTGTTCCGAGGTGGCCAGCCGGACGGCGGCGACCCAGCTTCGGGGGCGGGCACTGCGGATCGACCCCGCGAAACCCGACAAGGTGGCGTCGCTCTGGGACGTCGCGGTCGCGCATCCCACATCGCACGGTGACTGGCGACGCGTCCGCCGTCGGCACGAGCACTGGTGGGGGCCGGACGCCGACGGGGTCCTCCGCACGGGGCCGGAGAAGCTGCACCCGGTGATGGGTTCGAGCCAACCGCCCGACCTCGATTCCATCGCCGCGATCAACGCGGTCAATCGCTCGAGCGCTCTCGATCGCGACGCCACGAGGGACGCGTGGGGATCGATCGACGCCGGCGGTGTCGCGACCGCCGCCGTGGCCGTCCGTCGGCGGCGTGCCCCGCGTCGGGTGCGCACCCGGACGCGCCGGTGGCGACACTGGATCGCCGGCGCATCCTCGGGCGCTGGACTCTCTGCTGCGTCGGCCGTCGCGTCCGTGGCCGTGACCCCGTTCCTGTGGCCGCTGGCCCTGGGCGCCGCGGCAGCGTCCGGTGCCATGGCCATGCGTGCGCGCGGCGGCATGCGAGCCGACCAGGAGACGTTGGTCGCGCTCGGCGAAGCCGTCGCGGCCGGCTTGCGGGAGGTGGGAGTCCCGGGCCTCGACGGCGCGGTCGTGGACGCCGAGGGATCCGACGAGGGCGTGACGGTCGTCGTGAACGAGGTGGACGACGACGCCGCCGCCGCTTGGAGCGCGGCCATGACCGAGGTCCTGGGGCCGCTCGGCACGCCGCGCTGGTTGGTGGCGGCCGGCGATGAGGCGTGGCGCGTACCTGGGGTCGTCGGTGCAACTCGCGTCGCTGCCGAGGCATTCGCCTCAGCCCTCGCCGAGCGCGTCCCGGACGCAGTGCTGTGTCGGGCTGGCGATCCGGAGGCCACGGTCCACGTCCTGCGTGCGGCATCTCGACGCCCCGACGAGGTGGTTCCCTCGTTGCGCTGGCGCTGATCGTCACCAGGGCTCACGCACCTCTCCACCAGGGCGGTTCCCGATGGGTCGGGGTCGGTGGTTCGTCGCCGACGAGTCGGATGCGACAATCTCTCCACCGTGCCCCTCGCCCTCTTGGCCGTCGTCGTCGGTCTCGTCCTCCTCACGAAGGCGGCGGACCTCTTCGTCGCCGGCGCTGCCCGGCTGTCGTCGGCCCTGAACGTCCCCCCGGTCATCATCGGGGCCGTCGTCGTGGGGTTCGGGACGAGTGCGCCCGAGATGGTGGTCTCGGGCATCGCCTCGACCCAGGGCAAGCTCGACATCGCCGCCGGGAACATCATCGGCTCGAACGTGGCGAACCTGACGTTGGTGCTCGGCGTCTCGGCCCTGTTGTGCACGATGACGGTCACATCGTCGGTGCTGCGGAAGGAGGCGCCGCTCTCGGTCGCCTCGGTGCTGCTCTTCGCGTTCTTCATCCAGGACGGCCTCGAGCGGTGGGAGGGCGTGGTCCTGTTGCTCGCCCTGGTCGCGGCCCTGGCTTTCCTCTTCCTGGGGTCCCGAGACGGCAGCGACGAGCTGGTCAGCGAGGTCGACGAGTACCTCGAGGACGAGGAGTCGATCTCGACCGCTCGCGAGGCCCTCCGCACGCTCGTCGGGCTCGTCGGTGTGATCGGTGGGGCGCAGCTCGCAGTGTGGGGAGCCTCCGACATCGCCGCTCGCCTCGACCTGGCCGAAGGCTTCGTCGGACTCACGCTGATCGCGCTGGGAACGTCGCTCCCCGAGTTGGTCACGGCCGTCGCGGCCGCGCGGAAGAACGAGCACGACCTCATCGTGGGCAACCTGCTCGGGTCGAACATGTTCAACAGCCTCGCCGTCGGCGCCACCGCCGGACTGTTGGGTCCGGGGCAACTCGACAGCGATGTCCTGGCCGGCTCCGGCACCGTGATCATGATCGGGGTGGCCCTCGCGGCCTGGGTGTTCATGTTCACCGGCAAGCGCATCAACCGCAACGAGGCGATCACCCTGCTCGCCGCGTATGCGGTGACCGTGCCGCTGCTCGCCGGCTGACGTCCGCCGACCACGGACACCCGCCCTCTGGCAGGATGCGCGGCATGGCTGACGTGACCGAGATCGCATCCGACCTGCAGTTCCCCGAGGGGCCCATCGCGATGGACGACGGTTCCATCCTGTTGGTGGAGATCAAGCGAGGAACGCTCACGTGGTTGGAAGCCGACGGCGCGGTGCGACAGCGGTTCGACCTCGGCGGAGGCCCCAACGGCGCCGCCGTCGGACCCGACGGGATGGTCTACGTCTGCAACAACGGCGGCTGCTTCGACTGGCAGGAGGTCATGGGGTTCACGTTCCCCGGGCCGGTGCCGAGCACGTGGACCGGCGGATCGATCCAACGCGTCGACCTCGACAGCGGTGCGGTCGAGACCATCTACACGACATCGACCACGCCGGACGGCGAGACGATCCCGCTCCGGGCGCCGAACGACATCGTCTTCGACACCGACGGCGGCTTCTGGTTCACCGATCACGGCGTTCGTCACGACCGCTCGTCCGACATCACCGGACTCCACTACGCGTCGGTCGACGGCTCGTCGTGCGTCGAGAAGATCCATCCCGTCGACGCGCCGAACGGGGTGGGTCTGTCGCCCGACGGATCGACGCTCTACGCCGCCGAGACCCACACCGGTCGCGTCTGGCAGTGGCCGCTCTCGGGTCCCGGCGAGATCGACGCCACCCAGGCGAACCCGCTCGGCCCCGGCGGCGGACACCTGCTGGCCGGGCTCGAGGGGTACCAGCTGTTCGACTCCCTGGGTGTCGACGGCGACGGGTGGGTCTGCGTCGCCACGTTGGCGAACGGCGGCATCACGTCGGTCTCGCCCGACGGCGCCACCGTCGAGCACTTGGCCTTCGACGATCCGCTCGTCACGAACATCTGTTTCGGCGGGGACGACGGCAGCACGGCATACGTGACGCTCTCCGGAACGGGCCGTCTGGTGCGTCTCCCGTGGCCGCGTCCCGGGCTGCAACTGGCGTTCCATCGGTAGTCCGGCGCCGATAGGGGTCGTGCGAGGGTGCCATCGGTACCCTCGCAGTCGTGGCAGAACGTCGATTCTGGGTGGAGACGCTCGGATGCCCCAAGAACGCGGTCGACTCCGACAAGGTGACGGGGTCGCTGCTCGCCGATGGCTACGTGCCGGCGGCGAGTGCTGACGCGGCCGACCTGGTCGTCGTCAACACCTGCGCGTTCGTCGAGGAGGCGCGGCAGGAGTCGATCGACACGATCCTCACCCTGAGCGACGCCCGGAAGGCCGACGCCGAGTTGGTGGTCACCGGCTGCATGGCCGAGCGCTATGGCGCCGAGTTGGCGGCCGAGCTGCCCGAGGTCGATCGCGTGGTCGGCTTCGGCGGGCCCGTGGTGTCGGACCAGACCGGCTGGGTCCCTGTGACGATCGGCGGTCCGCGCGGGTCAGAACCCGCAGTGCCCGAACTCGATCTCCTCAACATGCCGCGACCGCCGGCCACGGCGCCCTGGGCCTACATCAAGGTGGCCGAGGGTTGCGACCGCAAGTGCGGGTTCTGCGCGATCCCGTCGTTCCGCGGCCCGCAGCGATCTCGCGACGCCCTCGACATCGTCGCCGAGGCCGCCACCCTGGCCGACGGCGGCGTCCGCGAGATCGTCCTCGTGGCCCAGGACCTGGCCAGCTACGGCCGTGATCAGGGCGTGGGGGAGCGCGGCCTGGTGCCGTTGATCGACGAGATCGCGTCCATCGTCGACCGTGTCCGGCTGCTGTACCTCTACCCGTCGGAGTTGAATGACGCGCTCATCGACGCCATCTGTCGGACCGGCGTGCCCTACTTCGACCTCTCGCTCCAGCACGTCTCCCGTCCGCTCGTCCGCCGGATGCGCCGATGGGGCGACGGTGACAAGTACCTCGAGCGGATCCACGCCATCCGCCGCAGGGAGCCCGACGCAGCGTTCCGTTCCAACTTCATCGTCGGCTATCCCGGCGAGACCGAGGCCGACCACGACTCGCTCCTCGCGTTCGTCGAGGAGGCGCAACTCGACTGGTGTGGCTTCTTCTCGTACTCGCAGGAGGAGGGCACCTACTCGGCCGACCTCGACGGCGCCGTGCCCGCGGCGTTGATGCGGGACCGCTTGGCCGAACTGCGCGGGATGCAGGACGACATCACGGCGACGCGCCGCGACGCACTGGTCGGTTCGACCGTCTCGGTGTTGGTCGACGAGCCGGGTGTCGGCCGCTCACATCGCGAGGCCCCGGAGATCGACGGCATCATCACTGTGCCCGCCTCGCTCGAAATGGGTACGTTCCACGACGTGGTCGTGACCAGCGCCGAGGGACCCGAAGTCCATGCCGTCCTGCCCGCAGACGCGCCCCAGGAGCCGGTCCGGTGAGCACGGTGCCGGAACGAACGGTCCGTGCGAGCCGCTACGGCGCCTCTGCCCTGGCGACCCCGGCCAACGCGATCACGATCACGCGGATGATCCTCGCCCTCCCGTTGCTGGCGTTCGTCGCCGTCGACGGCGCCTCCTACTGGGCGCTGGCCGCCTGGATCGTCCTCGCCGGCAGCGACGGACTCGACGGTCACCTGGCCCGGAAGCACGGCACCACCCGTTCGGGTGCCTTCCTCGATCCGCTGGCCGACAAGGTCCTGGTGCTCGGCGCCGCGTGGGCCCTGGTCGCCCACGGCACGTTCTGGTGGCTCCCCGTCGTGATCATCACGGCCCGCGAGCTCGGCATCTCGGTGCTGCGGTCGTTCTACGGCCGCCAGGGCATCGCCATCCCGGCCCGGTACGCCGCCAAGGTCAAGACCGTGGTGCAGGAGGTCGCGATCGGCTTCGCGCTGTTGCCGATCACGGCGGACAACGCCTCGTGGGTCGCCACCGCCGTGTTGTGGATCGCGGTCGCGCTCACCGTCTGGACCGGTGTCTCCTACATCACCGACGGGCGCAAGGCCCTCAGCCGCACGGGAGACCGCCGGTAGCCTCAACGCCCATGCGCTGTGAGGTCGTCGCCATCGGAACCGAGTTGCTGCTGGGAACAGTGGTCGACTCGAACTCGGCCTGGATCGGCGGGCAACTCGCCCTGAGCGGCGTCGACTGTCTGCGGTCGGTGCGGGTCGGTGACAACCACGACCGCATGGTCGCCTGCATCCGCGAGTCGCTCGACCGGGCCGACGCCGTCATCTGCTGCGGTGGGCTCGGTCCCACCCAGGACGACGTGACCCGGGAAGCGATCGCCGAGATCATGGGAGTCGACCTCGTACGCGACGACGTCGTCGCCGATGCGATCCGGAAGATGTTCTCGTCGCGTGGACGCCGCATGCCCGACAACAACCTGCGCCAGGCCGACGTTCCGGCCGGCGCGACGGTCATCCACCAGACGCGGGGGACGGCGCCGGGGCTGATCTGTCCCATCGGCGACAAGGTGATCTACGCCGTGCCCGGGGTCCCACACGAGATGAAGGACATGGTCGAGCGGGCGGTCCTGCCCGACCTCCGTACTCGTGCCGGCGAGCCGGCGACCATCGTGTCGCGCACCCTGCGTACGTGGGGTGAGTCCGAGTCGGGCCTGGCCGAACGCCTCGACGACCACCTGCGCGACCTCGACGATCGGGGCGACGTGACCCTCGCGTTCAACGCCTCGGGCATCGAAGGGCTGCGGCTGCGGATCACCGCCAAGGGGAGTGATGCCCGCTCGGTCGACGTGGTGATCGCCGCCGAGGAGGCCGAACTCCGCGCGCTGCTCGGCGACCTCGTGTTCGGGGTCGACGACGAGACGATGGAGCACAGTGTCGGCGCCATGATCCATCGACGGGGACTCACGCTCGGTCTGGCCGAGTCGGTGACCGGTGGTCTGATCGCGTCGCGGATCGTGTCGGTGCCCGGGGCGAGTGCCTGGTTCCGCGGCTCGGTCGTGTCGTATGCGTCGGAGGTGAAGTTCGACGTGCTCGACGTGACCGAGGGTCCTGTCGTCGCCGCGTCGGCGGCCTCGGAGATGGCGACGGGTGCTCGGCGGGTCCTCGGCGCCGACATCGGCCTGGCGGTCACGGGCGTCGCCGGTCCCGACGAACAGGACGGCCAACCCGTGGGCACGGTCTTCTTCGCCACCGACATCGAGGGCGACGTCGAGGTCCGCGAGGTCCGACTCCCGGGCGACCGCGAGCGCGTCCGTCAGTTCGCCTGCATCTCGGCCCTCGACAGCCTCCGGCACCGCCTCCTCGAACGCGAGGGTGCTTGATCGAACGGTTGTTCGGAGTTACGCTGCTGTCATTCGCCACCGGGGTTCTTGTCAGACCCCCTCCGTAAGTTCGACACACGTACTCGCTGCACCCCGCAGCCGAAGACCGAGACGTTCGAAAGGACCACCGAAATGGCCGCAATGGATCGTGAGAAGGCGCTGGACATGGCGCTCGGCAACATCGAGAAGCAGTTCGGCAAGGGCGCCGTCATGAAGATGGGCGACAAGACGTCGATGAACATCGACTCCATCTCCACCGGAGCCCTCGCCCTCGACCTCGCCCTCGGCATCGGGGGCCTCCCTCGAGGTCGTGTCACCGAGATCTACGGGCCCGAGTCCTCGGGCAAGTCGACCCTCGCCATGCACGTCGTGGCCGAGGCCCAGCGCAACGGCGGCATCTGCGCCTACGTCGACGCCGAGCACGCCATGGATCCGGTCTACGCCCGCAACATCGGCGTCGACGTCGACGAGCTGCTCATCTCGCAGCCCGACACCGGCGAACAGGCGCTCGAGATCGTCGACATGTTGGTGCGTTCCGCCGCCATCGACGTGATCGTGGTCGACTCGGTCGCCGCGCTGACGCCCCGTGCCGAGATCGAGGGCGACATGGGCGACACCCACGTCGGCCTCCAGGCCCGACTCATGAGCCAGGCCCTGCGCAAGCTCACCGGCAACCTGTCCAAGTCGCAGACCATCTGCATCTTCATCAACCAGCTGCGCGAGAAGATCGGCGTGATGTTCGGTTCGCCCGAGACCACGCCCGGCGGGCGCGCGCTGAAGTTCTACAGCTCGGTCCGACTCGACATCCGTCGCATCGAAGCGCTGAAGGACGGGGTCGAGGTCGTCGGCAACCGGACCCGGGTGAAGGTCGTCAAGAACAAGGTGGCCCCGCCGTTCAAGCAGGCCGAGTTCGACATCATGTACGGCAAGGGCATCTCCCGTGAGGGCTCGCTGATCGACATCGGTGTCGACCTGGCGCTCGTGAAGAAATCGGGTGCCTGGTACACCTACGACGGCGAGCAACTCGGCCAGGGCCGGGAGAACGCCAAGACGTTCCTCACCGAGAACCCCGAGATCATGGTCGAGCTGTCGGATCGGATCCGCACACAGATGGGGATCGGCGACGACGTCCCCGAGGAAGCGGACGAGGAGATCGATCTCGACGCACCCATCAGCCTCGACGACTAACTCGATCGAGGAGCTCCTGTAGGGGAGCGAACGCGACCCGCCCCGGCTGTCTCCACCACGGAGCCCGGGGCGGCGACGCGCCCGGGGGAGGAGTCGACGACGGGGGTGTCGAAGACAACCGACACCACGCCGCACTCTGCGTCACGACTGCCTGCCTCCCGGAGGCGACCCATGGAACAGCTCAAGGTCTCGACCCGGTCGAACCCGAACTCCGTCGCTGGAGCCATGGCCGGCGTGGTCCGCACCCACGGTGCGGTCGAGGTCCAGGTGGTGGGCGCCGGCGCGCTCAACCAAGCGATCAAGGCCGTGGCCATCGCCCGGGGCTACGTCGCCGCGTCGGGCGTCGACCTGGTGTGCGTCCCGCACTTCGCCGACATCGTCATCGACGGTGAGCGGCGCACGGCGATCCGACTGACGATCGAGGACCGTGCCGCCGTGCCGGCGACGGAGCCGGCGGCCATCGGCCCGGATCCGTCGATCGTCTGAGGAGCCTGCACTGCTCCAGCGGGCGGATGGCCGCGTAGCCTGGGGCGCCGTGGCCCGCACCTACCGAGTCAGCACCTACGGGTGCCAGATGAACGAGCACGACAGCGAGCGCATCGCGGGTCTGCTCGAGGCCGATGGTCTCGAGGCCGCGTCCGACGATGCCGTGCCCGACGTGATGGTGCTCAACACCTGCTGCATCCGGGAGAACGCCGACAACCGTCTCTACGGCAACCTCGGGCACCTGAAGTCGGTCAAGGAAGCCAACCCCGGCATGGAGATCGTCGTGGCTGGCTGCCTGGCCCAGAAGGACCGTGACGACATCCAGGCCCGGGCACCGCACGTCGACGTCGTGGTCGGTACCCACAACGTCGGCCGGACCGTCGACCTGTTGCACCGGTCGCGGACCGAAGGTCCGATCACCGAGATCCTCGACGCCATGTCGGACGACCACGCCTCGTTCCCGAGCGCGCTCCCGACTCGTCGAGAACTCCCGTACGCCGCATGGCTCACGATCCAGGTGGGCTGCGACAACTCGTGTGCCTTCTGCATCGTCCCGTCGGTCCGGGGCGAGGAGATCAGTCGCTCGGTCGACGACATCGTCGACGAGACCCGCCGACTGGCCGCCGACGGCGTCACCGAGGTCACCCTTCTCGGCCAGAACGTCAACTCCTACGGGCGCGACCTCACGCTCGCCGCCCGCCAGGCCGGAGACGACGTGCGTGTCCGCCCGCTCTTCGCCGACCTGTTGCGATCGGTCGCCGCCGTCGAGGGCATCCGGCGGGTGCGGTACACGAGCCCGCACCCCAAGGACCTGCGGACCGAGACGATCGCGGCCATGGCCGAGACCCCCGAGGTGTGCGACCACCTCCATCTCCCACTCCAGTCGGGGTCCGACCGTGTGCTGGCCGCCATGCATCGCGGCTACACCGCCGAGCGATACCTCGAGCGCCTGGCCCGAGCTCGGGCCGAGATGCCCGACCTGGCAGTGACGACCGACATCATCGTCGGCTTCCCCGGCGAGACCGACGAGGACTTCGCCGCGACCCTCGCTGTCGCGGCCGAGGCGGAGTACGACTCGGCCTACACGTTCATCTTCTCGCCCCGTGCCGGCACCGAAGCCGCAGAGATGGTCGACGAGTTCGTCGCCCCCGAGGTCGTCGCCGAGCGCTTCGAACGCCTGCGACAGGTGGTCGAACGCAGCGCCCTCCGACGCCACGAAGCCCGGATCGGGAAGGTCGAGGAGGTTCTGGTCGAGGGGCCGAGCCGCAAGGACCCGAACGTGTTGACCGGGCGCACCGGCCAGAACAAGCTGATCCACTTCGCCTCCGACCCGATCCGAGTCGGCTCGTACGCCACCGTCGAGGTCACCGAGGCGGCGCCACACCACCTCCGGGGCGAACTGCGCGACGTGATCCATGTCGCAGCGCACCGGACGCGGATCCCCGTCGCCGCCGGCTGAGGTGGACCCCGGACGACACGTCGCCCTCGTCGGGTCGACCGCGAGCGGGAAGTCGTCCGTGGCCCTGGCCATCGCCGAGTCGGACGAGTCGTGGGAGATCGTCGTCGTCGACTCCATGCAGGTGTACCGCGGCATGGACCTGGGTACGGCGAAGCCGACGGTGGAGGAACAGGCACGTGTGCCGCACCATGCGCTCGACCTCGCCGACCCGTGGGACGACTTCGACGTCGCCAGCTTCCAGCAGGTCGCGAAGGCGGCGATCGTCGACATCGAGACGCGAGGCAAGCGAGCGCTCCTCGTGGGCGGCACCGCGCTCTACCTGCGGGCGATCGTCGACGACCTGACGTTGCCGGGCCAGTTCCCCGACGTGCGGGCCGAGCTCGAGGCGGAAGTCGACACCGAGGCACTTCACGGTCGGCTGGTCGTCCTCGACCCCGTGGCCGCGGGGCGGATGGAGCCGAGCAACCGCCGCCGGGTCGTCCGCGCGCTCGAGGTCACCATCGGGTCCGGCTCGCCGTTCTCGTCGTTCGGACCGGGTCTGGGGGAACATCCGCCGACGCCGTTCGGCCTCGTCGCCCTCCGGCGCGACCGGGCGGCGCTCGATGCCCGCATCGACGCACGGCTGACGTCGCAGATGGAGGAAGGGTTCCTCGACGAGGTCCGTCGGCTCCTGGACGAACCCCGGGGCCTGTCCCGGTCCGCCGGTCAGGCCTTGGGCTACAAGGAGCTCGCCATGCACGTGGTCGACGGCATGGCCCTGGACGAGGCGGTCGAGTTGGCGGCGCTGCGCACCCGCCGTTTCTCGCGGCGCCAGGAGAAGTGGTTCCGACGCGATCCCCGGATCGTCTGGGTCGATGCCGACGCCGAGTCGACCCCGCAGATCGCGCACGCCGTGGTCGCCGCCGTCACGCCGGGCTGAGCGGGAGGGAACCGGTGCCGGAAGCGGCGGGAGATCCGGGCACAATGGAGGGCACATGCGCGTGACCAAGCACCACGGACTGGGCAACGACTTCCTCGTCCTCCTCGACAGGAATGCCGACACCCCCATCGACGAGGACATCGCGATCGCCATCTGCGATCGTCATCGCGGCGTCGGAGCCGACGGCCTGATCCGGGTGACCAAGCCCGCCGGCCGACCGTTCCGGATGGAGCTGCGCAACGAGGACGGCAGCCGCGCCGAGATGAGCGGCAACGGCATCTCGTGCATGGCGCAGGCGATCGCCATGGCGGGATACGCGCCCGACGGGGTCGTGCCGATCGACACCGATGCCGGCGAGCGGCTGGTGACGGTGGTCGAGGAGACCGCATCACATCAGCATCGGATGCGGGTCGCCATGGGGACGCCGAAGATCGTCGGACGCCTGGCCGAGTGGGAGGGCGACCGGATCCTCCGAGCGGTGCAGGTCGACGTCGGCAACCCCCACGTGGTGTGCCATGTCGCCGATCCCGACGACGCCCCCGACCTGGTGGCCTTCGGCGAGCGGGTCAACGCGTCGACTCCGGGCGGCACCAACGTCGAGTTGGTGACGACGGGCGAGACCGGTGGGATCGTGATGTCGGTGTACGAGCGTGGCGTGGGGCCGACCTTCGCCTGCGGCACCGGAGCCGTCGCCGCCGCCGCTGCCGCCAACGACTGGGGCCTGGCCCCGAGGCACGTCCGGGTGACGCAACCCGGTGGCGATGCCGAGGTCGAGTTGGGCGAGCCGGCCCACCTCACCGTTCCGGTCGTGGCCATCGCCGAGATCGAGTGGCCGCTCTGATGGCGCTGATCGAACGGGCGATCCGGGAGAAGATCGTCCTGGTGGGCGTGACGCTCCCGCCCGACGACCAGGAGGAGACCGAGCGGGGTCTCGACGAGTTGAGCGCGTTGATCGACACCGCCGGTGCCGAGGAGGTCGCCCGATTGACCCAGCGTCGGCAGGCTCCCGATCCGCCCACGTATGTCGGCAAGGGCAAGGCGGAGGAGCTCAAGGAGATCGCGCTCGCGACCGACTGCGACACCGTGGTCTTCGACAACGAGCTCACCCCGGCACAGCAGTTCAACCTCGAGAAGATGCTCGGCCGAACCGCGATCGACCGCACCGCCGTGATCCTCGACATCTTCGCCCAGAACGCGTCGAGCATCGAGGGCAAGACCCAGGTCGAGCTCGCGCAGCTCCGCTACCGACTCCCGCGTCTGCGAAAGCGCAGCGGTTCGTTCTCCCAGCAGGGCGGTGCGATGTCGGCGGGCGGAGGCGCCCGGATCGGCACGCGCGGACCGGGCGAGACCCAGCTCGAGACCGATCGTCGCCGTCTCGTGCGACGGATCCACAAGCTCGAGGCCGATCTCAAGGAGATCGCCAACCACCGCGACACCCAGCGCAAGCAGCGGCACGGGAGTCGGACGCAGCGGGTGGCGATCGTCGGCTACACCAACGCCGGGAAGTCGACCCTGCTCAACCGGCTCACCGACGCGGGTGTCCTGGTCGAGGACCGGCTCTTCGCCACGCTCGACGCGACCACCCGCCGTCTGGACCTCCCCGGCGGCGAGAAGGTGTTGTGCACCGACACCGTGGGATTCGTGCGGAAGTTGCCTCACCAACTGGTGGAGGCGTTCAAGTCGACGATGCAGGTCGCTGCCGACGCGCATCTCCTCGTCCACGTCGTCGACGTCACGGCCCCGGACGTGGCCGGCAACATCGAGGCCGTCCACACCGTCCTGCGAGAGATCGACGCCGGGCAGGTGCCCCAGATCCTCGCGTTCAACAAGATGGACCTCGACCCCGAATCGGCGGCGACGCTCGTGCGCCGACACCCGGGTGCGGTCCCGTTCTCGGCCGCCACCGGCGAGGGCGTCGACGACCTGCTCACCGCGATCGGCACGCAACTCCGCGCGATGCAGCCGGTGATCGAGTTGTTGGTTCCCTACGACCGTGGCGACGCGCTGGCTGCGGTGCACCGCGAGGGTGAGGTCCTCGTCGAGACCCACGGCGAGCACGGCACGACCGTCCACGCTCGGCTCGACGATGCGGCCAGGGCGACCTTCAGCGAGTTCGAGACCGGTGAGGTGGCATAGGCGTGTCCGGCTTCCGACCGCCCCCGTACCCCTACGACCGCCTCGACCCGCTTCGTGAGCGTGCCGACGAGCACCCCGGTGGTGTCGTCGACCTGTCGATCGGGACACCGTTCGATCCGGCACCGGAGATCGCCGTCGACGCCATGGCGTCGGCCGACCCGCGGGGGTACCCGGCGTCGATCGGGACGCCGGCGTTCCGCACCGCCGTGTGCGAGTGGAGCGCTCGGTACCTCGGTGTGGAGCTGACCGGCGACGACGTCGCGGCGACCATCGGCAGCAAGGAGTTCGTCGCTGGCGTCCCGCAGTGGCTCCGTCTGCGCACCCCCGACCGCGACACGGTGCTGTATCCCGCGATCAGCTACCCCAGCTACGAGATGGGCGCCACGCTCGCCGGGTGCCGACCGGTGCCGGTACCGGTCCGGGACGACTGGACGATCGACCTCGACGCCATCGAGCCCGCCGACGCCGAGCGTGCGTTGTGCCTGTGGGTGAACTCGCCGGGCAATCCGGCCGGCGGTCTCGACGACCTCGGAGCAGCGGCGGCCTGGGGTCGTTCGCACGGCGTCCCGGTCCTGTCGGACGAGTGCTACGTCGCATTCACCTGGGACGGCCCGCCGCGTTCGATCCTCCAGCACGGGACCGACGGCGTCATCGCCGTCCACTCGCTGTCGAAGCGGTCCAATCTCGCTGGTGGCCGCGTCGGTTTCTACGCCGGTGACCGTGAGCTGGTCGGCTATCTGCGCGAGGTCCGCAAGCACGCAGGGTTCATGGTGCCGTCGCCGATCCAGGCCGCGGCGGTCGCGGCCCTCGGCGACGAAGCACACGTCGACGTCCAGCGCGAGCGGTACCGCTCGCGCCTCGAGGCACTGCGCCAGGCATTCGCCGACGCACTCGACATCGACGTCGCGATGCCGGGTGGGGCCTTCTACCTCTGGGTTCCGGCGCCCGACGGCGATGCCTGGGCGCTGGCCGAGGACCTCGCGGTCCGCGGGGGAGCGATCGTCGCGCCGGGTGAGTTCTACGGCGAGGCCGGCCGCCACCACGTGCGTGTCGCGGCAGTGCAGCCCGACGAGCGGATCGACCTCGTGGTGGCGCGACTCCGGGCGAGTTGAGGCCTGCGGGGACGCACGGAGCCCCGGGCTAGATTCGCCGTCATGTCGACGCTGCCAGAGACCATCACCGCCCTGTGGGCCCGCCGTGACGAACTCACGCCGGCCGACACCGATGCGATGGCATCGGTGAGCGAGGCGATCGACCTGCTCGACAGCGGCGAGGCCCGCGTGGCCGAGGTCGGCCCCGACGGCGTGACCGTCAACGAGTGGCTGAAGCACGCGATCCTGCTCCTGTTCCGCCTGTCGGCGATGGAGACCGTCGAGCTCGGTCCCTTCGAGTACGCCGACAAGATCCCGCTCAAGTCCGACTTCCAGGCGGCCGGCGTGCGCGTCGTGCCCGGCGCCTCGGCCCGCTGGGGGAGCCACCTCGCCCCGGGCGTCGTGATGATGCCCTCGTACGTGAACATCGGTGCGTACGTCGGCGAGAACACCATGGTCGACACGTGGGCGACGGTCGGATCGTGCGCCCAGATCGGCAAGAACGTGCACCTCTCCGGTGGCGTCGGCATCGGTGGCGTCCTCGAACCGGCCAACGCCGTTCCCGTGGTGATCGGTGACGAATGCATGATCGGAAGTCGTTGCATCGTCGCCGAGGGCGCGCAGGTGGGCGAGGGCACGGTCCTCGGTGCCGGCAGCATCCTCACCGCGTCGATCCCGGTCATCGACGCCGAGACCGGCGACGAGATCAGCCGAGGCTCGGTCCCGGCATGGAGCGTTGCGGTCTCCGCGACACGGCCACGGTCGTTCGCCGGCGGCGAGTTCGGCCTGCCGTGCGTGCTCGTGGTCAAGCGCCTCGAGCCCGGCGAACGTCACGACAAGTCGAAGCTCAACTCGATCCTGCGTGACAACGGCGCCACCGTCTGACGGCCCGGACATGCGCGACGTCGACCTGCTCGCGCTCACGGCAGCGCTCGTCGACATCGCGTCGCCGAGCCTCGACGAGACAGTGTTCGCCGACCACGTCGAACGACGACTCCGGGCCGTCCCCTGGTTGACGGTGGAGCGCGTCGGCGACAACGTCGTGGCCCGCACGGAACTGGGTCGAGACCAGCGGCTCCTCCTCGTCGGCCACCTCGACACGGTGCCGGCCAACGGCAACGAGGTGGCACGGATCGAGGGCGACACCCTCTGGGGTCTGGGCTCCGCCGACATGAAGAGCGGTCTGGCGGTCTTCCTCGAACTGGCCGAGTCGGTCGACGCTCCTGCGGTCGACGTCACCTATGTCTTCTATGCGGCAGAGGAGATCGCAGCCGAACACTCGGGTCTCCTCGAGTTGTACCGCGAACGTCCCGGCCTGCTCGAGGGCGACGCTGCGATCCTCGGCGAGCCGACCGACGGTTGGCTCGAGGCCGGCTGTCAGGGCACCGTCCGCGTGGTGCTCACCTTCCGCGGGGCTCGTGCCCACACGGCGCGGCCGTGGATGGGGCGCAACGCCATCCATCGTCTGGGTGCAGCGATCGCCCGGATCGACGGTTTCGAGGCCCGTTCCCCGGTCATCGACGGCTGCGAGTACCGCGAGGCGATGCAGGCGGTGTTCGTCGACGGTGGGGTCGCAGGCAACGTGGTCCCCGACGAGGCGTCGTTGACGGTGAACCTCCGCGTGGCTCCCGACCGGACGGTCGACGAGGCGCTCGAGGGCCTGCGTGACGTGCTCGGCGACACGCTCGAGACCGACGACCGGTTCGTGGTGGTCGACAGCGCCTCGCCCGCCCCACCGTCGCTCACGCACCCGCTCTTCGCCCGGCTCATCGCCGACGGTGCCCCGGTCCGGGCCAAGCTCGGCTGGACCGACGTGGCTCGCTTCGCCGAACACGACATGCCGGCGGTCAACTTCGGTCCCGGAGACGCGACCGTGGCCCACACGGCCGACGAACACGTCCATCGGGAATCGATCGGGCGCGTGTACGACGCCCTCCTGGCGCTGCTGACCGCCTGAGTCAGAGCAACCGACGCCGGAGCGCGAGCCCGGCGGAGCCGGTGGCGAGGATCGCCGCCACCGCGACCACGACGAGGAGACCGGGCACGTCGTCGCCGTCGTCGATGACGAACGGCTGCGGTGCTGACGTCTCCCCGGGTTGTCCAGGCTCGATCACCGTCGGATCGTCGTCGGCCGTAGGGAGCGTCGTGGCCGAGGCGGGATTGACCGAGGGAGCGACGGCGAGCGCGGCCGCAGCGTCGATCAGGCCGGTGCCGAACGTCGCGTCGACGCCGGGGTCGCCCAGATCGTGGGTGGTGGCGAGCATGGTCTCGATCGCCGACGCCGGGTCGAGTCCTGCGCTGAGTAGGAGCGCGAGGAGCCCGGACACGTGTGGCGCCGCCATCGACGTCCCCGACAGGCAGGCGTACGCGCCGGTGTCTCCCGACGACCAATACGTCGACAAGATGCCGACCGGGTCGCCGTCCTGGGCGCAGCTCTCCGCGGTGTCGCCACCTTCTCCGCCGGGTGCGGCGACGGCCCAGCGGGCGCGGCCCACCCCGTTGGCATAGCTGGGGACGGTGTCGTCGCGGGCGATCGCGGACACGACCACGGCTGGTGCGTCGCCGAAGTCGGCGGTCAGGACGAACTGGTTGCCGGCGGCGACCACGGGGATGGCGCCGCCATCCCAGGCGTAGCGGACGGCATCGACGAATCCGGGTCCGAACACGCTGTTGGTGGTCGATCCCAACGAGAGGTTGATGATGTCCGCGCCGTGGTCGGTGGCCCAACGGACGGCGGCAGCGACGTCGGGAGCGCTCCCGGCGGAGTCGCAGTCGGGGCACGCACGGTGGAGCACCTTGATCGGCATGATCTGCGCCGCCGGCGCCACGCCGGCGATCCCGACCCGGTTGCCGTCGACGGCCGCGGCGATGCCGGCGACGTGTGTGCCGTGGCCGTCGTCGTCCTGGGGCGATCCGGTGCAGAGGTCTGCGTCGCCGGCGGTGTCGTGGCACGCCGTTCCCGGTACCAGGTTCGCCGCGAGGTCCTCGTGGTCCAGCGCGACGCCGGAGTCGACCACGGCGATGACGATGCCGTCGCCCCTCGCCGTGTCCCACGCCTCGACGGCACCGATGCGGTCGAGTCCCCATTGGAGCCCGGCGTCGTGGGCGACGTCGCCGGTGGTGACCCCGCCGGCACCCGCCGACGAGGCGAGCGCGACCAGGGCCGTCGCGGCCGTGGCCGCGGCGGTCCACCACCGACCGGATGCTCGTCGCTCGTGCACTCGTGCATTGTGCAGGACCGCGGCGGTCGGCGGCGGACGCGCCGGGGTCAGAGTTTGCGCATCACCGTGACGACAGCGCCGAAGATCTGGACCTCGTCGGCGTCGAACCGCATCGGCTCGAGCGCCGGGTTGGACGGGATGAGGACGACCTGGTCGCCGTCGGTGTCGAACGTCTTCACCGTCGCCTCCTCGCCGGGGATGCCCGCGATGACGATCTGGCCCTTGCGCGCCGTGGTCTCGGAACGGCAGACGACGTAGTCGCCGTCGAGGATCCCGGCGTCGATCATCGAGTCGCCGCGGACCCGCAGCATGAACAGCTCGCCCTCACCGGTGAGGTCGGACGGGAGCGGCATGGTCTCGGTGATGTTCTCGTGTGCGAGCACGTCGGTACCGGCGGCGACCTCGCCCACGAGCGGGACGTGGCGGACCGGGCGCCGTTCGACGGCGGCGCCGGAGTTCGGGTCCCAGCGGACCTCGATGGCCCGGGGCTTGTCGGGGTCACGGACGAGATAGCCCAGTCGCTGCAGGGTCGCCAGGTGGGCGTGGACGGAGGAGGGCGACGTGAGGCCGACGCTCTCGCCGATCTCGCGGACCGACGGGGGGTAGCCCCGTGTCCGTTGGTGCTCCTCGATGACCTCGAGGATCTGGCGCTGCCGCTTCGTGATGTCCTCGGACATGGTGACTCCCTCGCCGCGCGAACGGTCGTGATCGAACAGGTGTTTGCACCATACGACGTGTCGCAGGGGAAGGCAAACACCCGTTCGATCGAACTTGACTCGAACGACTGTTCGTGTCATGGTGCGAACAGTTGTTCGTGAGAACGGGTGTTCGATCCGTTCGATCGCCCCGAGACCGGCGTGTCTGCGCCGCCGGGAGTTCTTGTCACCCCCGCTCCGGAGAATGGTCCCCATGGTCGCAATCACCACCTCGAGCCCCGTCCGCCACCTCGCCGCCGCCCCGGCCCGCAGCCTGCATGCGGTACCGGACCGGGTCGCTATCGGTCGCCGGTCCTGGATCGGAACCGCCGTACTCGTTGCCGTCCTGGCCCTCGCCATCGGCCTCCTGATCGCCTCGCCGGCGATGTCGGCCGGGACCGCAGCCACCCTCGATCCCCATGTCGTGGTCGAGGGCGAGACGATGTGGTCCATCGCGCAAGACGTCGCTCCGGCCGGCGAGGCCGCGACCTACGTCGAGCGCCTCGTCGAGGCCAACGGTGGTGCCTCGGTGGCGGCCGGGCAGGTGCTCACCGTCCCGGTTCCCTGACTCGACGGCCCCGACGAGCTCTCGTCACCGCGAGCGGCGATTCGGCCGATGGAGCACCAGCAGTATCGTGAGCGCATGCGCTGCCCGGGCTGTGGAAGCCTCCGAGACAAGGTCATCGACTCCCGACAGACCGACGACGGCAGCTCGATCCGGCGTCGCCGGCAGTGCGAGTCGTGCAAGAGCCGATTCACCACGTTCGAACGGCTCGAAGAAGTGCCGCTCCAGGTGCGCAAGCGCACGGGTGAGTGCGAGCCCTTCGACGCATCGAAGGTCGCCGCCGGGGTCAGCGCGGCCTGCAAGTCCCGTCCCGTCGAGCCGGGCCAGATCGCGGTCCTGGTCGGTGAGGTCGAGGACGCCCTCCGGGCGATCGGTCGCGACGTCGACAGCGACCAGGTCGGACTCGCGGTGTTGAGTCGGCTCCGGGTCCTCGACGAGGTCGCCGCCGTGCGGTTCGCGTCCGTCTACAAGGGCTTCGACACGATCAGCGACTTCGAGCGCGAGATCCACCTGCTCCAGCAGGGGGCCGAGGAACTCGGCGCCTGACCGCCGGTGCCCGTCGGTTCAGCGACGGGTCCAGCGTCCGAAGAGCAGCCCGTCCTCGGTGAGCAGCGAGGCGATCTCGAGATCGTCGGTCGTCGGCACCGCGCCATGGACGATGCGGTGGCTGTCGCCACCGGCCACCAGCGGAGCGATGGTCATGCACCACTCGTCGACCACGCCGGCATCGACCAGCGCGCCGTTGAGGGTCGGTCCGCCCTCCGACACCACGACCGAGGCCCCGTCGGAGCGGAGCCGGGCGAGGATGGCAGGGAGATCGACGTGGTCGTCGCCGGCCTGGAAGACTTCGGCCACGCCCTCGAGCGCCGCCACCGCCTCCGCTGGAGCGCCGACGGTGGTGCAGACCAGCGGCGGTACCGGGGCGTCGACGAACACACGGGCCGAGGCGTCGATGCTGAGCCGACCCGACACGATGACGAGTCGGGGTTGCTCGCTCGAGCGGCCGACGGCAGCGCGGGCGCTCCGGACCTCGTCACTGTGGCGCAGCGGCCCGTAGTCCTCGGCCGTGACCGTGCCGGCACCCACGATCACCGCGTCGGCGATGCCCCGCACGGCGCGGAGCATCTGGGCGTCGGCCGGGCCGCCGAGGCCCCCCGAGGTACCCGCCGTCGTCGTCCCGCCGTCCAGCGTGGAGATCATGCCCACCGTGACCCACGGACGGTCGCGCCCCGTCGGCCGTGGCGCCGCGAGGTAGGCCTCGAGGGGATCGACCGTGTCGTCGTGGGGGAGCAGTTGGCGCACGAGGCGACGGTAGCGACCGCGCCGTCGTCGACGGGATGTCACCATGGCGGACATGACCCTCACCGAGGAACCGACGACCGCGGCCGGGACGGAGTCCGATTCCGGGACGGACGAGGACGAACGCACGGTCACCCGTACCTGTCCGTTGTGCGAGGCGGGTTGTGGTCTCGCGGTGACCGTCCGGGGGTCGCAGGTCACTCGGATCCGTGGCGACATGCTCGATGTGTTCAGCCATGGCTACATCTGCCCGAAGGGCTCGACCCTCCGGCAACTGCACGACGACCCCGACCGGTTGCGCCAGCCGTTGATCCGTCGAGGCGACCGCCTCGAGCCGGCGACGTGGCCCGAGGCGTGGGAGGCCATCGCCGCCGGACTCGGCGCGGTCATCGACGAGCACGGCCGAGGGAGCCTCGGGGCCTACGTCGGCAACCCCAACGCCCACAATCTCGGGGCTCTGCTCTACAACCGGGTCCTCCTCAAGGCGTTGGGCACGACCAATGTGTTCTCGGCGTCGACGGTCGACCAACGACCCAAGGAGATCTCCTCGGGGCTGTTGTTCGGTCAGGCGCTGTCGACGCCGGTCCCGGACATCGACCGCACGGATCACCTGCTCATCCTCGGTGCCAATCCCTACGCGTCCAACGGCAGCTTCGCGACCGCGCCGGACTGGCCGGGCCGGATCGAGGCGCTGGTCGCCCGCGGTGGACGTCTGGTCGTGGTCGACCCGCGTCGCACGCGGACGGCCGAGGAGGCCTCGCAGTACGTGCCCATCCGCCCGGGTTCGGACCCGTTGCTCCTGGCCGCGATGGTCCAGGTGCTCTTCGACGACGACCTCGTCGACCTCGGCACGGTGCGCGACTACGTCGCCGGGCTGGACGACGTCGCCGCAGCGGTGGCGCCGTTCACCCCGGAGCGGGTCGAGGACCGCACCGGCATCGCGGCGGCGACCATCCGCCAGATGGCCTGCGAATTGGCCGAGGCGCCGTCGGCCGCCGTCTACGCCCGGATCGGCACCACGACGTCGCCCTTCGGGACCGTCACGTCGTGGCTGGTCGACGTCCTCAACATCTGCACCGGCAACCTCGATCGACCCGGCGGTGCGATGTTCACGCGTGCCGCTGCCGGCGCCAGCAACACCCGGGGCACGCCGCGCGTCGGTCGGGGCATCCGGCTCGGGCGACGGCAGAGCCGGGTCCGCGGACTCGACGAGACCTTCGGCGAGTTCCCCGCCGTGTGCATGGCCGAGGAGATCGAGACGCCGGGGGAGGGGCAGATCAAGGCCATGGTGACCGTGGCCGGCAATCCGATCCTCTCGACCCCCGACTCGGCCCGGCTCGACGCGGCCTTCGCCTCGCTCGACTTCATGGTCGCGATCGACATCTACCTCAATGAGACCACGCGACACGCCGACGTGATCCTCCCGGCCCCCTCGGCGCTCCAGAAGAGCCACTACGACGTCGCACTCCTGCAGCTCGCGATCCGCAACGTGACCAACTACAGCGCGCCGGTCCTGCCGCTCGACGAAGGTCAGCCCGACGAGTGGGAGATCCTGTGCACCCTGGGCATGATCCTCCAGGGCGTCGCTCCCGGCGACGCCGATCCTGCCGTCGTCGACGACATGACGGTCGCCGGCCTGGTCGACTCGGCCGTCGCCGACGAGTCCGGACCCATCGGTGGCCGGGACCGTGACGAGATCCTCGACGCCCTGGCCGAGCGCCGTGGTCCCGAGCGGATGCTCGACTTCATGCTCCGCGTCGGACCCTACGGCGACGCGTTCGGCACGGTTCCTGACGGTCTGACCCTCGCCGTGCTCGAACAGCACCCCCACGGCATCGACCTCGGGGCGCTCCAGCCCCGCATGCCCGACATCCTCCGCACGCCCGACGGGATGATCGACCTCGCGCCCGACGTGCTGGTCGCCGACGTCGCCGACCGTCTCGTGCCGGTCCTGGACGACGACAGCGACGGACTGCTCCTCATCGGCCGCCGGCACCTGCGCTCGAACAACTCGTGGATGCACAACATCAAGGTCCTGGTGAAGGGCAAGGAACGGTGCACGCTCCAGGTCCACCCCGACGACGCCAGCGAGCGGGGACTCGTCGACGGGGGGTCGGCCGAGGTCCGCTCACGGACCGGCGTCGTCATCGCTCCCGTGGAGGTGACCGATCGGGTGATGCCCGGGGTCGTCAGCCTCCCGCACGGTTGGGGCCACGACGCCGACGGTGCCCGTCTGTCGGTCGCCGCAGAGCACGCAGGCGTCAACTCCAACGTCCTCGCCGACACCGAAGCGATCGACCCGATCTCGGGCACCGCGGTCCTCAACGGCATCCCGGTCGAGGTGTCGCCTGCCGCGACCTGACCGAGGCCCCGGCGTCGTTCCTCCCCACGACTGCACACCCCTGTGGAGAACTCGGCCGACAATTCACAGGCTTGTTCCCCTTCCGTTCCACAGGGAGTCATACGTACGTTGACTCTCGTGCTCGGGTACTGCAGTGCGTGACGCGGACGGTGGTTGTTACGTCGTGTCTGTGGTGGGCTGGACGAAACCTTGGGGGTGAACGTGGTTGTGCACTCATGCACGAGTGCAAACGATCGCGAACGCCCTCTGACCTGCTGTTTCGTACTGCGGTACCCGTTGACATCGTTGTAACTACAGTGCTGTAATACTCCCTACATCTTGTGGTGGCCCCGCTCAACGGGGTCGACGACCACAAGACCTAGTGGTCAGACCACGAAACAGCAGTCACGGCGGCAGAGGCCCGACGAGACGACATGGTGCAGGGGGAAGCGTTCAGGGCCTGAGGGTCTGGCGACAGCGACCCACCTCTCAACCGCCCGAACAGCACACACGAGAACTCTGGAGACTTCCCACATGGCCATCGCCCCGGAACGCACGCATCGCAGCGGCATCGGCATCAACCGGTTCTTCACCCGCCCCGGCGTGCACCCGTACGACGAGCTCGAGTGGGAACGGCGCGACGCCCGACTCACCAACTACCAGGACGGATCGGTCGCGTTCGAACAGCTCGGGGTCGAGTTCCCCAAGTCCTGGTCGCTCAACGCCACCAACATCGTCACCCAGAAGTACTTCCGCGGCACCCCGGGGACCACCGAGCGTGAGGACAGCCTCCGCCAGGTCATCGACCGGGTGTGCGACACCATCACCGACTGGGGCATCGACGGCGGCTACTTCGTCGACGAGGCCGAGGCCGAGACCTTCCGTGACGAGCTGAAGTACCTGATGGTCAACCAGAACGCGGCGTTCAACTCGCCGGTGTGGTTCAACATCGGCGTGCCGGGCGTCCCCCAACAGGCCAGCGTGTGCTTCATCCTGCGCGTCGACGACGAGATGGACTCGATCCTCAACTGGTACGTCGAAGAGGGCACGATCTTCAAGGGCGGCTCGGGCGCCGGCATCAACCTCTCCAAGATCCGGTCCTCGAAGGAACTGCTCAAGGGCGGCGGCACCGCCTCCGGCCCGGTCAGCTTCATGCGGGGCGCCGATGCTTCGGCCGGCACCATCAAGTCCGGCGGCAAGACCCGCCGCGCCGCCAAGATGGTCATCCTCGACGTCGACCACCCCGACATCGAGGAGTTCATCTGGGTCAAGGCCCGCGAGGAGCGCAAGATCCGCGTGCTCCAGGAGAACGGCTTCGACATGAGCCTCGACGGCGCCGACATGGCGTCGGTCCAGTACCAGAACGCCAACAACTCGGTTCGCGTCACCGACGAGTTCATGCAGGCCGTGGTCAACGACGACGACTGGCACCTGCGGGCCGTCACCACCGGCGAGGTCGTCAAGACCGTCCGGGCTCGCGACCTCATGCGCCAGTTCGCCCAGAGCACCTGGGAGTGCGCCGACCCCGGCATGCAGTACGACACCACCATCAACCGGTGGCACACCTGCGCCAACACCGACCGGATCAACGGCTCGAACCCGTGCTCGGAGTACATGCACATCGACAATTCGGCCTGCAACCTGGCGTCGATCAACCTGCTCAAGTACCTCCCGGCCGACGAGACGACCATCGACTTCGACGTCGAGGCCTTCAAGCACACCGTCGACGTGGTGTTCACCGCCCAGGAGATCCTGGTCGGACGGGCCGACTACCCGACCGAGCCCATCGCCGAGAACTCCCGGCGCTTCCGCCAGCTCGGCCTCGGCTATGCCAACCTCGGCGCCATGCTCATGGCCATGGGCCTTCCCTACGACTCCGACGAGGGTCAGGCCGTCGCCGCCGGCATCACCGCGCTGATGACCGGTCGTGCCTACGAGACCTCGGCTCGCACCGCCGGGCGCATGGGCCCCTTCGCCGGCTTCGCCGAGAACCGTGAGCCCACGCTGCAGGTCCTCGACCAGCATCGCCAGGCCGCCGCCGACATCGACGAGACCCTCGTCCCCGAGACGCTGCTGTCCGCAGCGCAGGAGGCGTGGGACAACGCCTGCGAGCTCGCCGGCGAGGTCGGCGTGCGCAACTCGCAGGCCTCGGTGCTCGCTCCCACCGGCACCATCGGTCTGATGATGGACTGCGACACCACCGGCATCGAGCCCGACCTCGGTCTGGTCAAGATGAAGAAGCTCGTCGGCGGCGGAACCATGTCGATCGTCAACCAGACGATCCCCCGTGCGCTGCGCCGTCTCGGCTACTCGACCGAGGCGATCGAGCGGATCGTGGCCTACATCGACGAGAACAAGTCGCTGCTCGGCTGCCCCGACCTCGATGCCGCCCATCTGCCGGTCTTCGCCTGCTCGATGGGTGACAACACGATCCACTACACCGGCCACGTGAAGATGATGGCGGCGGTCCAGCCGTTCATCTCCGGTGCCATCTCCAAGACGGTCAACATGCCCGAAGAGGCGACCGTCGAAGACGTCGAGCAGCTCCACATCGACGCCTGGGAGATGGGTGTCAAGGCCATCGCCATCTACCGCGACAACTGCAAGGTGGCCCAGCCGCTCTCGACCGTGAAGAAGGAAGCTGCCGTCGAAGCAGTGACCGAGGTCGTCGAGAAGGTCATCGAGAAGGTCGTCAACGTCCCGACCCGGGTCAAGCTGCCCCGCAACCGCACCAGCCGGACCTTCGAGTTCCGGGTGGCCGACTGCAAGGGCTTCGTGACCGTCGGCGAGTACGAGGACGGCCGCCCGGGCGAGATCTGGATGAACGTCTCCAAGCAGGGCTCCACCCTCGCCGGGATCATGGACGCCTTCGCCATCTCGGTGAGCTACGGCCTCCAGTACGGCGTGCCGCTGCGTGCCTACGTCGAGACCTTCACCAACATGCGCTTCGAGCCCGCCGGCATGACCGACGATCCCGACGTGCGTTTCGCCTCGAGCCTGGTCGACTACATCTTCCGCCGTCTGGCGGTCGACTACCTGACCTACGAGGAGCGGGTGGAGCTGAACATCCTCACCATCGACGAGCGGTCGCAGCCCACGCTGCCCGGTGTCGAGGAGTCGGTGACCGAGACGGTCCAGGGCCACGACGTGGAACCGGACCCCATCTCGATCCCCTCGGCGTCCACGTTGCTCGACGTGCCCGACACCGCCGGCATCCCGGCGCCCGCCTCGTCGAGCCACGATGCGCCGATGTGCATGACCTGCGGCGTCGCCATGATGCGATCCGGAAGCTGCCACGCCTGCCCGAGCTGCGGCTCGACCAGCGGTTGCAGCTGATCTGACGGTCATTCGATGTCACGGAGTTTCGGTCACGAATGTCCGCAACTCGGTCAGGAATGACCGAGAATCGGTCAGCCGGACATTTCCAGACCTGAACGGATCGAGGCCCCGGAACACGAGTTCCGGGGCCTCGATCGCGCGGGCACCGAAGATCCGGCATCCGACGCGGATCGGCGAGAGCCTCTCGTTCCTCGGCGTCTGAGTTGCACCAGCGCAACTCAGGCGCCGAAGAATCGGGGCGACCGGCCGACGCGCCGTTCGCGAGAAGACCTCAGAGCCTCCAACGAACCCAGGGCGTCCTGGCCGAGTACATCTAGGTCGTGGCCGCGCGTGATGCCCGCTGCCTCATATCTGAACGAGGTCAACTCGGTGGCGCGTCCGGACTGCGGTTCGGGTCGCCCCGCGGGCGTCGCCCATCCGGGTACGATCCGCGATCGATGCCGAGTCGGTCACGCGCCGCACTCGCCACCCTGGCGACGCCCCCGTGGCGGCGGGCCCATCGCCTGCTGTTGCGTCGCCCGAGCGCGCTCGCCGCCGTGGCCGGCGCGTGTGCGGTGATGGCGGCGGCCGCGGCCTCGGTGCCGTTGTTCGTGTCGTCCGTGGGGACGGCCGCCAACGAGGTCCAGGCCGAGGAACGCTGTGGCCCGGACACCGGCGCCACGGTCTTGTCCGGCGCGCGGCCGTCCGAGGTCCGAGACCCCGGTGCCGGTCCCTTCCAAGCCGTCTCGGGTCAGTTGGGACCGACGGATCGGTGGGTCCAGGCGCTCGGCGTCGGTCTCGTCGGATCGGACCCTGAACAGGTCACCGAGGTCTCCGTGATGGCTCGGGACGAGGCGATGACGCACGTGGAGGTGCTCGAGGGGCCCCAGGGCGACGGGCTGTGGATCAGCGACCGCGCGGCGGACGAGAGCGGCCTCGCGTTGGGCGACAGCGGGAAGGTCGGCGCCTCCGAGGTGCGGGTGGCGGCGATCTACCGTGACCTCGCAGCGCTCACGGTCGACGACTACTGGTGCTCGAATGCACCCCTGGTCCTGGTCGAGGAGCGGAACGGCGAGCTCGTCCCGCCGCCACCGCTGGTTCTGGTCGACCGTGACACCTTCGCCGACTTCCTGGAGACCAGTCGCCCGGCCAACGTGTTCGCCGCGTGGCAGGCGCCGCTCCGCCCCGACCTCGAGGTCGGCGAGGCCGAGGTCCTGGCCGCCGACCTCGCCTGCCGCGGGGAGCGGAGCGGCGCCCTGCCGTGGTGCACGTCGGGTCAGCCCCTCCTGCGCGGCGGGTCGGCGGCGCGCGACGACGCGCACTTCCTCCGTTCGCATCTCGACTCCTCGCTGCCGTACGTGATCGACCGGACGAAGGCCATCCAGGTCTCGGTCGGCAGCGGTGTGTGGCCGGTGGCCGGCTTCGCGGCCGTTGCCGGAATGGGGCTGGTCGTCGCCTCGTCGTCGTTGTGGTTCGACCGTCGCCGACGCGAGGTGGTCCTGTTGACGGTTCGCGGCGCGTCGCCGGCCGCCCTGGGGCTGAAGGCCGTGCTCGAGCTCGTCCCTGCCCTGGTGGTCGCTCCAGGAATCGGCCTGGGTCTCGCGTTCGGGGCGGTCACGGTGTTGGGCCCGTCCCCGGTCTTCGAGGACTCGGCGATCCGCGACGCGGTGGCCCTCACGGTGGTCGCCGGCGTGGTCTCTGCGGTGACCGTGGCCGTGAGCGTCGCGCTTCGGGCCCGCGGCGGAGGGCACCGGACCGGGCGTTCGATCGTCCGCCTGATCCCGTGGGAGATCGCGGCTGCGGCCGTGACGCTGGCGGCGTACCGGCGGCTGGGGGAGTGGGGGGTGCCCGTCGACCATGGCGGCGAGGTGTCACGCGTCGAGGTGTTCGGGCTGCTGTTCCCGGTGCTGGCCATGTTCACGGCAGTCGCCTTCTTCGTGCGTCTCGTGCTCGCGCTGTCCCGTCCCGCCCGGTTCGTCACCCGCTCGGCGCCGATGGCGGTACGCCTGGCCGTCCGGCGGGTGGCGTTCGGTCGGACAGCGACAGCCGGACTGCTCGCCGCGGCCGCAATCGCTGCCGGCGTGTTGGGCTACGCCGCGACGATGGAACGGTCGATGCACGCCACGCTCGACACCAAGGCGGCGGCGTTCGTGGGCGCCGACACCGCCGTCCGTGTTCCCGCCGGCACCGAAGTGCCGGCGGCATTGACCGAGCGCACGACGAGCCTGATGTTCCTCTCGCGTGCCTGGGTCGAGGTCGACGGCCAACAGGAGTCGGCCGCGGTGCTCGCCGTCGACCCGGCGACGTTTGCGCAGGTCGCGTTCTGGGACACGACCTTCGCCGATCGATCGCTCGACGATCTCGTCACCGAGCTCACCACGCCCGGGCGCGACTCGCGCATCCCTGCCGTGGTGCTGGGAACCGACGTCGGCTCGACCGCGGAGGTCAGCGTCAACGAAGGCCAGAAGCGGCAACTGTCGGTCGCTCCGCTCGAGGGCGTCGAGGCGTTCCCCGGGATGAGGCGGGCCGAGATCACCGTCGTGGTCGCCGCCGAGTCCCTCGCAGATCTCGGCCTCCGCGCTCGGACCGAACTGTGGATCCGTGGCGACCACGACGAGACGTTGCGGCTGCTGGACGGCGCCGGCACCGTCCACGAGGAGATCCGACGGGCATCCGACGTGGCCGACGGGGCGTCGTTCCGGACCGTCACCTGGACGTTCGGGTTCATGCAGGTGCTGGGCGTCTTCGCCGGCCTCCTGGTGGTGGGTGCAGTGTTCGTCCACCTCGATGCACGGCATCGCGAACGTCTCCTGGCCCACGCCTTCCTCCGACGCATGGGGCTGGGTGAGCGCCAACACGCCGCGGCGCTCGCAGTCGAACTGGCTGCCAGCGTCCTGATCGGGTGCTGGACCGGCCTGGTCATCGCCGTGGGTGCTGCTGCTGCCGCGCACGGACGAATGGATCCGGTGCCGCTCTTCGAGCCGGCCCCCGTGCTGCGTCCGGCGGTGACGGTGCTTGCGGCGTCCGCCGTCGTGGCGGTCGTGTTGGTGGCCGCTGGGGCGCTGGTCTCGCAGCGACGACTCGAGCGCGACGATCCGGTGGAGGTGCTCCGTGCCGGCGCCTGAACCCGTGTCCCTGGTCGAGGTGGGCGGCGCCGGTGCCGCAGCATTCGTCGCCGGCCTCGAGGTGTCCTATCGGGCGGTCGCCGGCCTGTCGGTCGCCCTCCACGGCGTCGACGCGTCCTTCGCGCCGGGAGTCCTGTCGGTGGTCGCCGGGCCCTCCGGGTCGGGGAAGTCGTCGCTGCTCCGAGTGCTGGCGGGGCTGCACCGACCCACGGGGGGGACCGTCCACGTCGCCGGCGTCGACCTCGGGAGACTTCGATCCGGGGCCCGACGACGCCATCGCCGGGAGTCCGTCGGGATGGTCCTCCAACGACCTTCCGACAACCTCCTCGACTACCTCACGGCGATCGAGCAGGTCGAGGTCGCCGCACGTTTCCGAGGAACCGACCCTGCCGAGGCCGCATCGGTCCTCGACGCGGTCGGGCTCGCGGCCAAGGCCGACATGGAGCTGTCCGAGTTGTCCGGTGGCGAGCAGCAGCGGGTGGCCTTCGCCGCAGCTGCGGTCGGTTCGCCCGCCGTGCTGCTCGCCGACGAACCGACCGCGCAACTCGACGGACGATCGGCGTCGTCCGTGATCGAGTCCATGCGGTCGCTGGTCGGTCGCGGGACGTCGTTGATCGTGAGCTCGCACGACGCAGCGGTCATCGATGCCGCTGACGACGTGGTGCGGCTCGCGAACGGGCGGGTGGTCAGCGCATGACCGAGAAGGTGCTCGAGTTCCGCCGGGTCTCGCGGTCGTTCGGCGCCGGTGGCGACCGACGAACGGTGCTACGAGACGTCGACCTGTCGGTTGCCGGCGGCGAGGTGGTGGCGCTGTTCGGTCGCTCCGGTTCGGGCAAGTCGGCGCTGCTCACCATCGCCGCGGGTCTCGACGCACCGGACTCGGGGGAGGTGCTGGTCTCGGGGCGGCCGGCGACGACCGACGCCGCCTGGCACCGGATCGCCTTGCTCCCGCAGGCGCTCGGGTTGCTCGACGAGCTCACGGTGGAGGAGAACGTGTCGCTCCCGCTCGTCCTCGCTGGGGAGGCCGACGAGGCCGCCGTCGACGAGACCCTCGAGCGACTCTCGCTCGCGCACCTGTCGAGACGGTTGCCGTCGGAGATCTCGCTGGGAGAGCAGCAGCGCACGGCCCTGGCCCGCGCGGTGATCGTCTCGCCGTCGATCCTGATCGCGGACGAGCCGGTCTCGCATCAGAACCCGGCCTTGGCACAGACCATGATCGAGGCGATCGCACAGCTGGCCGAACACGGAACGGCGTGCCTGATCGCGACCCATGACGACCCGGTGGTCCGGATCGCGCATCGGGTGGTCCAGCTCCGCGACGGGCAGGTGACGGACCGGTCGTCGGGACCCGGAAACAGCGAGGAAACAGTGCCGGTGTAGGAACGGATCGGATGATCGAGCGATGGAGGCGTCGACGACGTCAGGGACGACTGGCGGCCGCTGCTGATCCGTGGCACCGGTTCCGGGTCGGGTTGGCACTGCTCGGAGGGGTCCTCGCTCTCGGAACGGTCGGGTACATGGTGCTCGGGCTGGGACTGTTCGACGCCGTGTACCAGACCGCGATCACCATCACGACAGTGGGCTATGCGGAGGTCGGGGTCGAGAACGTCGACGCCACCGACTATCGGGCGTTCACGCTCGCGTTGGTCCTCCTCGGCGCGGGAACAGCCGTGTTCACGGTCAGCGTGCTCATGGAGACGCTGGTCGAGGGAAGCCTCAACGACGGACTTCGGAGACGACGCATGAGCAAGAACATCGAGGCCATGGCCGACCACGTGATCGTGGTGGGATGGGGACGGGTCGGGAGGTCGATCGCCGCCTACGCCACCCGGCACGGGGCGGAGGTGGTCGTGGTCGATCGCAACGCCGATCTCGACACCGGCGATCTCCCATCGGTCGCCGGCGACGCGCTCGACGACGACACGCTGGTCGCTGCCGGGATCGAGCGCGCCTCGGTGCTGATCGCCGCACTCGAGACCGATGGGGGGAACCTCGCACTCACGCTCACCGCTCGGTCGCTGCAGTCGGAGCTGTTCCTCGTGGCCAGGACAGCCGACCAGCGCAACGAGCGGAAGTTCTTCCAGGCCGGCGCCGATCGGGTGGTGAATCCACACGAGATCGGCGGTTCTCGCATGGGCGCGCTGGCCATGCACCCGACGGTGGCGGAGTTCCTCGACGAGGTGCTCCACGACGACGGCCACGACGTCGAGATCATCGAGGTGCCGGTTCCGGCCGATTCGCCGCTCATCGGGACACCGATCGGGGACCTCAGCGGCAGCGGCGCCCGTGCGCTGGTGCTCGCCGTGCGCAGCGATGGTGGGAGCTATCTGGCGAATCCCGGGGCCGATGTGCGGGTCGGTGCCGGCGACGTGCTGATCGCGCTCGGCTCGCACGCCCAGGTCCGGGATCTCCGCTCGGCGACCCTGCGACGACGGGCACTCCGCTTCCGGGGGAGCGACGTCGAGGTCTGAACCATCAGCGACGTCAGGGTCGGTCGATGACCCGCCAGAGTTCCGGGAAGACCCTGGCCACGCGTTCGGTCAGGTAGTCGCCGTAGGTTCCGTCGAAGTCGAACACGGACCGCCCGTCCCACCGGGCGGGTGCCGACGCTCCGGTGTCGCCGAGACCGGGTACCGGGACGATCTCGGCATCCCATGACGGGTCGAAGAAGAACGGGAACGAAAGGCGACTGCGTGACGGCTGGCGTACCCGGTGCGCCGTCGACCGGTACACGCCGCCGGTCATGCGCTCGAGCATGTCGCCGATGTTGCACACGAAGCTGTCCTCGACCGGTGGGGCCGCACTCCAACCGTCGGGCCCGCGGACCTCCAACCCGCCGACCTCGTCCTGGCGCAGGATGGTCAGCAAGCCGTAGTCCGTGTGCTCCTGGACTCCCCACTCGGCTCCACCGACGGTGCCTGCCTTCGGATAGTGGAAGATTCGGAACAGGATCGTCGGGTCAGCGGTCAGTGATTCGGCGAACCACGACGGGTCGAGGCCCAGTCCCTGGGCGATCAGCGAGCAGAGCCGGTGTCCCAGGTCGGTGAGCACGTCGAGGACCTCGAGCACGATGGCGTCGAGGTCGGAGTCGGGGGGAAAGAGGTTCCGGCCGTGGAGCGGGGTGCCACTGCGGACTCGCGGATGGTCGGGCCCGTCTTCGCGTCCGAAGTAGATGCCCTCCTTGCCGTCGGGTACGCCCGAGGTCAACTCTCCTCCGGGAGGGAACCACCCACGCCACGAGGTGCCGCCCAGCGACATGTCGATGGCGGACTTCTCGTCGGAGGGGCGTGCGAAGAACTCGCGAGCGGAGGCGTCGAGGCGATCGAAGAGACGCCGGTCCACGCCGTGGCCGACGATGACGAAGAACCCGTGCTGACGGCAGGCTCCATCGAGGAGACTCGCTGCGTCGCGTGCTCGCAGATCGATGATCGGCAGGTCTTCCACGACCGCAGTCTCGCGGACCAGGTTCGGCACGACGAGCGACTCCCCATGGACCGATTGCTGCGCACAAGCTACGATTCGTAGCCAATTGGACGCTTTGTGCGTTTGGTGCGATTGGGCGAGCAGGGGCAGAGGGACCGCAACCAACGAGCACGTAGGGGCAGGCATGGAAGCACGCGACGCGATCACCGATTTCGTGGGATCGGTGCGGCCTCGGTCGAACGTGGCCCAGGAACCGTCCGATGTCGCTGCCGTCGTTGCCGCGCTGGTGGTCGCGTGTGCGGTGTTCGCGTCGGTGGTCGTCGGCGCAGGCTCGTACCACCCCGATCCGCCCGGTGGATGGGTGGTGGTCGCGCTCGGCTTCCTGGTGGCGACGACGCTGTGGATGGCCGTCGACAACACGTCCGGCCGGCTGGCGTCGGCGACGCGCGCCATCCCGCTCGTCGTCGGTGTCGTCCATCTCGCACCGTCCACCATGTTGATGGTGACGGCGGCCGCATCGGGACTCGTGCTCCTGTGGTTGCAGCACGAGCATCCGTTGCGGGTCATCACCGACACTGCGCTGTGGACACTCGAGGCTGGCGTGGCCGTCGTGGTCTTCCGACTGTTGGTCGAGGGGGGACTCGGGAATGTCGAGACGTGGGGCGTCATCGCGCTCGCTGTCGCGCTCGGTGTCATCGTCCGCGGGGTGGCCGCGTGGGGCGTCGAACGGCTGAGTGACCGCTCACCGGAACCGGCCGACATTGCAGCAGTCCTGGCCGATGTCGGCGCGATCACGACGGGCACGGCGATCGGCATCGGCAGCGTCGGCCTCGCCGCCGTGGCGCCATGGGGTTCCGTCGTGGGCGGGGCCGGCATGGTCTCTCTCGCAGCGATGGAGCTCATGGAGATCCGCGCCTGCCGACGTCTCACGGAAGCGAACCAACTGGCCGACGCGCAGGAGTCGGTCGTGTCGGGCATCGCCAGCGGGATGGTCCTCGCAGATGCTGCCGTTGCCGTTCGCTCGATGATGCAGGCCGATGTCGCCGCAGTGGGCCTCGACTCCGGAACGGTCGTCGTCACCACGTCGGGCGGGGTCGTCGACGCCTCCTCGGCTGCGCTCGCCCCCATCGTCTCCCAGTGCAAGTCGGGAGCGGGTTCGTTCTTCGTCTCGTCCGACGAGCTCGAGCGATTGCGCACACTGTGTGACCTGGGCGATGACCCCTTGTTCGTGTTGTGCTCGACCGTCACGGGGCGAGGCGGCGACGTGTCCCTCGTCGCCGTCAGGAAGACGACCGACCGCCATTCGTTCGCGCTGTCCGACCGGCGCCGACTCGAACGACTGGCGCCGATGGTCGCCGCCTCGGTCGACGCGAGCGACCGACTCGCCAGCTACCAGCGGCAGGCCCGATTCGACGAGCTCACGGGGCTGCCGAGTCGGATCAGCATCGAGGCATCGATCGAGAACACGATGGCCGACGTCCGGGCCATGGATCGCTGGATGGCGGTCATGTTGGTCGACCTGAACGGCTTCAAGGCCGTCAATGACACGCTGGGGCACCAGACGGGCGACGTGGTGCTGGCAGAGATCGGACGCCGGATCGGGACGATCGCCGACTCGGTGGATGCCGTCGGACGTCTCGGTGGCGACGAATTCGTGGTGGTCATCGCTGCCGACGACCGCGACGAACTCGTCGCCAAGGGCACCGAGGTCGCCACCGGGCTGGCGTCGGTCATCGGCGAGCAGATCGTGCACGGCGACCTGGTGCTCGACATCGGGATCAGTGTGGGCATGGCGGTGTTCCCCGACCATGGAGAGACGCCGGGCGAACTCCTCCGTACCGCCGATGTGGCCATGTACGCGGCGAAGTCGCGCGGCGTCTTGATGTTGGCCTACGAGGGGCGACTCGACCGGCACCGCAGCCGCCGCCTCGGCCTGGCGACCGACCTGCGAGCTGCGCTCGCGGCCGAACAACTCGAGGTGTACTACCAGCCGAAGGTGGCGTTCTTCGACGGCGCGCTGGTCGGGGCCGAGGCGTTGATCCGATGGACGCATCCGACGCTGAACGATGTCCCGGCGAGCGAGATCATCGACGTCGCCGAGCATGCCGGGCTGCTGTGTGACCTCACCGACTTCGTGCTCGAGCGTGCTGCCCGTCAGGTCGTGGCGCTCACGGAGGTCGGATGCGCGGTGCCGATCGCCGTCAACCTCACCGAGCGGGACATCGCAGACCCGGACCTCCCCGATCGCTATCGCTCCGTGTTGGCCGGCCATGGTCTCGACCCCGGGGCCATCACGCTCGAGGTCACCGAGACAGCGCTGCTGACCCGCGAGGTCGAGTCACTCGGGGTGCTCCCGCAGATGTCCGAGATGGGCGTGACGCTCGCGATCGACGACTTCGGCACCGGGTTCTCGTCGTTGTCACACCTGCGACGCTTCCCCCTCGACGAGATCAAGATCGACATGTCGTTCGTCGAGCGCATGGTGATCCGTCCGAACGACGCGGTCATCGTGCGATCGATCGTCGAGCTCGGCCACAGCCTCGGCCTCCGCGTCGTGGCGGAAGGGGTCGAGACGAACGAGGCGTGGAATCTGCTCGAGGAGTTCGGCGTGGACGTCGCACAGGGCAACCACGTCATGAAGGCGATCGACGCCGATTCGTTCGTCGTCTGGGCGCCCTTCTGGGATCAGCACCGCACGGCACGCGGCTTCATGGCGCAACGGGCGCTCCCGGAGCCCCAGGACGAACCCAGCGCGTCGGGCGCCGAGGTGACCGCCCTCCGAGTCCAAAACTGACCCTCTCCCCCCCCACACACACACACCCAAAAGTTCGGTTCTGGGTGCGCGATCGGGACTCGTGACGTCCCGATCGCGCACCCAGAACATCAGGTGGTGTGGAATTTGGTGAGGTCGACGGTGCGGAGGCGCTTGCGGAACTCGGTGGTGAGTCCAGGCCACAGGGTGGAGTTGCGGCCGTCCTTGTCGAGGTACCAGGACGAGCAACCGGAGTTCCAGACCGTCGGCTCGGTCTTGGCGTCCATGAGGTCACACCAGCCGTCGTGGACGGACTGTTTGACGGCCACGCTCGACAGGTTCCGTCGGTCCATCTCCTCGAGGAGTGCGATCGTCCAGCCGACCTGCGCCTCGATCATGACGATCAGTGAGGTGTGGCCGATCCCGGTGTTGGGGCCCGGGATGATGAACAGGTTCGGGAACGTCGGGATCACGGTGCCGTTGTAGGCCCCGAGGCGGCTCTTGGCGCAGATCTCGGTGATCGAGTGCCCGTCGCCGTTGCGGAACCGCTCCATCATCGGGGAGTCGGTGACGTGGAATCCGGTTCCGAGGACGATGGTGTCGACCTCGATCTCGTCGCCCGCCTGGGTCACGACCGAGTGGGGACGGATCTCGGCGATGCCGTCGACGTTCAGGTCGACGTTCGGGGAGTCGAGGGCGGTGTAGTAGTCGTCGGACAGCAGGATCCGCTTGCAGAAGGGTTCGAACTCCGGGGTCACCTTGGCGCGCAATGCGGGGTCGCTGATCGACTTCTCGATGTGGCGCAGGCCCTGCTTCTTGGCCCCCTCGGTCACGCCCTTGTTGCGGATCATCCCGGCGGCGACCAGTTCACGGCTGTAGTAGACGCCGTTGCGGACGAGGCGCTGGAGCGTCGGGAACCGACGGTACAGCGCCCGCTCGATCCGAGAGATCCGTCGGTTGCGATGGGGGAGGACCCACGGAGCGGTGCGCTGGAAGACGGTCATGTGGCCCACGGTGGGTTGGATGCCGGGCACGAACTGGATCGCAGAGGCGCCGGTGCCGATGACGGCCACCCGTTCGCCTCGGAGATCGTGGTCGTGGTTCCACCGGGCCGAGTGCATGATCTCGCCGGCGAACGACTCGATGCCGGGGATGTCGGGCGTCACGGGCTCGGCGAGGAGACCGAACGCGCCGACCACCACGTCGGCGGTCCAATTGCCGTGGTTGGTCTCGACCCGCCAGAGCCGTGCGTCGTCGTCCCAGTCGGCGCCGAGCACCTCGTGGTCGAACCGGATGAACGGCAACAGACCCTTCTCTTCGGCGACCCGGCGCTGGTAGGCGTGGATCTCGCCGGCGGGAGAGTAGGTCTCGGGCCAGTCGGGGTTGGGGGCGAAGCTGAACGAGTAGAGGTGCGAGGGCACGTCGCATCGGCAGTTGGGGTAGCTGTTGTCGCGCCAGGTCCCGCCGACCGATGCCGCGCGTTCGAAGATCACGAAGTCACGTCGTCCGGCCTCGAGCAGGCCGACGGCCATCCCCATGCCGGAGAACCCGGCTCCGACGATGACGACGCTCGCGTGAGTGGTCCCCTTGTCCTGCATGCCTACCAGTAGTAACCTACTTTGAGTAGGTCCACAAGAGGTTTGCACCGTGACTCCCGCCACATCGGCTGCCGAGGAATCGCTCGACGCCATCGAACGAGCGATCGACGAACACGGACACGGCCGGGTTCCCCGCGCCCTGCGCCGCCGTCAGATCGTCGCGGTGGCCGAACAACTCTTCGTCGAGCGGGGCTACACGGCGACGTCGATGGACGACCTGGCAACACGCGTCGGCGTGTCGAAGCCGGTCATCTACGAGACCGTGGGTGCCAAGGACGCGGTCTTCGAGGCCTGCGTGGAGCGAGTCGCCGACGAGTTGGCCGCCCAGGTCGCGCAGGCGGTGGTCGCTGCCGATCCCGAGGACGAGGCGGCCGGCCTGCGCGCCGGGGCCTTGGCGTGGTTCGAGTTCATCGGCCAGCGGCGGGCGCTCTGGGAAGCCCTGCTCTCGTCGAGCGACATACCCACCACCGACGCGGTCGAGGCGATCCGTTCCCGGCAGGACGGCTTCGTCGCCCAGCAGTTGATCGACGGTGCCGCCGAGCGGGGCGTCGACGTCGACGTCGAACTCGCCGGTGCGGTGGCGACCGCGATGAACGGCGCCTTCGAGGCGCTGGGGCGATGGTGGCACGACCACGAGGACCGTTCCGCCGCCGAACTCGCCGACCTCTACACCGCGCTCGTGCTGCCCGGCCTCAGCGGGTTGTTCGCCCTGTCGGCGGGGTGACCGACCGCCACGGTCCGGACCGGATCGTGGCCCGCCGAGGTGCTAGCAAGGAGGGCATGAAGCTCTCCATGACACTGAACTACTCGGGCGATCCGGTCGCCGCCGCCGCCACGGCCGCCGACTACGAGCGCGCCGGCGTCGACATGATCTGGGTGGCGGAGCTGTACAGCTTCGACGCCGTCAGCATCCTGGGCTACCTCGCAGCCAAGACCGAGCGCATGGAGCTGGCGTCGGGCATCTTCCCCATCTACTCCCGGACGCCCGCCCTCACCGCGTCGACCGCCGCGGGCCTCGACGCCGTCAGCGGTGGACGGTTCGTGCTCGGCCTCGGGGCCTCGGGCCCGCAGGTGATCGAGGGCTGGCACGGCGTGAAGTACGACAAGCCGCTGACGCGGACCCGTGAGCTCATCGACATCTGCCGGATCGTCTGGAAGCGCGAGCGCCTGAGCTACGAGGGGAGCGCCTACACGCTGCCACTGCCCGAATCCGAGGGCAGCGGGCTGGGCAAGCCGCTCAAGCTGATCAACCACCCGGTCCGCGAAGACATCCCGGTCTGGATCGCGAGCCTCGGCCACAAGAACGTCGCCATGACCGCTGAGGTCGCGAACGGTTGGCTCCCCGTGTTCTTCCATCCCGACAAGGCACGTGACGTGTGGGGTGACGATCTCGACGCCGGCATGGCGAAGCGGGACGACTCGCTCGGCCCGTTGCAGATCGCAGCCGGCGGCACCGTGGCGATCACCGACGACAAGTCGGTCGCCGAGGGCATCCGCGAGTTCTCCCGACCGATGACCGCGCTGTACGTCGGCGGCATGGGTGCCAAGGGCAAGAACTTCTACAACAACATCTTCCAGCGCTACGGCTACGAGGAGGAGGCGGCCAAGATCCAGGACCTCTACCTCGAGGGCAAGAAGGACGAAGCCGCGGCGCTCGTGCCCGACGACTTCCTCGACTCGACCGCGATGGTCGGCGACGAGGGTTGGGTCAAGGAGCGCATCGAGGCGTACCGCGCCGCGGGTGTGACCCACCTCCAGATCACGCCGGTCGGCGACAAGCCGCTCGAGATCATCGAGAAGGTCAAAGCCTGGGCGGAGTGAGATGAGCGACCCCGAGGCGCCGCAGGGCCCCTACGAGCGGCTCGGAGTCCTGGCCAAGCAGTCGGTCGAGATCGGTGACGGTCTCGTGCACCACGAGCTGTTCACCATGCAGGGTCTGCTGACGATCCTGTGGCACGGTCCGCCCGATGCCGATCGTGCCGTGGTCGCCGTCGGTGGAGCGATGGGCGGTCTACTCGGGCCCGCCGACGGCCTCTATCACGATCTCGGCGTTCGGTTCGCGGACGAGGGCATCGCCACGCTGCGGGTCTCGTACCGCGCGCCCAACGACCTCAACCGGTGCGTCCACGACGCGCTGGCCGCCGCCGACGTGGCCGCCCGCCAAGGAGCGCGACGGTTCGTCACCATGGGTCATTCGTTCGGGGGAGCGGTGGCGGTGCAGCTCGGCATGGCGATCGGCGACTTCGCCGCCGGTGTCGTCACGCTCGCCACCCAGTCGGCCGGCTGCGAGGACGCCGAGGGTCTCGGCGAGACCCCGTTGCTGCTCTTCCACGGCGACCGAGACGAGATCCTGCCGCCGTTCGCGAGCGAGGTCGTGCACCAACTCGCCGGCGGTCACGGCGAGCTCGTGGTGCTCCCCGGCGAGGGCCACCTGCTCGCGGGCGCAGGCGACATCCTCCGTGAGCGGCTCACGACCTGGATCCCGGAGCGACTCGCGACGACCTGACCGAGCCGGGGTCTCAGCGGCGCTGCGGGTCGACGAGGACCTGCTTCAGCGATCGCGCACTCACGGCGCCGCCGACGACATAACAGGCTGCGGCGAAGACGAACGGGGCGCGATCGCCGACCGCGTCGGCGAGGACACCGCCGAGCAGCGCTCCGACGGTGGCTGCGCCCCAGACCATGGTGCGCATCGCTCCCTGTGCGCGCCCCAGGAGGCGCGACGGGACGCTGCGCTGGCGGGCCGTGATCACGACGATCCGACCGACCACGACGGCGCCGAAGGACGTCGCGAAACCCAAGGCGACTGCGGGGACCCACGCGATCGTCATGACGAGGAACGAGAGGATCGACACGACGATCGCGGCGATCAACGTGGTGTAGGACCCGTGCCGGCGGATGGCGGGCTGCGCGATCCTCGACCCGGCGATGCCGCCGACCGACCCGACGGCGAGGAAGATCCCGTACGCCGCGGGGGCGACGCCGAGACGATCGGTCACGTAGAGCACGATGGGAGCGATTGCTGCGAGGTTGCCGACCTGGAGGATGACCACGAGCAACCCGGTGGATCGCAACACCCGGTTGGTCCAGGCGGTCGTGATGCCTTCGGCGAGGTCCTCGCGCCACGATCGGGTCTCGATGGCATCGGGACGCTCGGTCGACCCGTCGATCGAGCGGACCATCGCCGCCGACGACGCGAACGAGACCGCGTCGAGCGCGAACGGGACGGCCGAGGCGGTCGCGTAGAGCAGACCCCCGACCGGTGGGCCGATGAGGTCGTTCGCCACCAGTTCAGCGGTCTCGAGTTCGCTGTTGGCGCGCTCGAGTTCCTCGTCGTCCACCAGGTCGGGAACGAGCGCCGGTGCGGCCGAGTCGGCCAGCGCCTCACCGCAGCCGAGGAGGAACGCGCCGGCAGCGAGGAGCGTCACGGTCATCTCGTCGGCGAAGAGCATCGCCGCGAGGGCCGCGCCGACCACCGCGCGGAAAAGATGTGCCCGGACGATGAGCGGTACGCGGTCGTTCCGGTCGGCCATCGTGCCGGCGACCACGCCGAACAAGGTGAAGGGCAAGGTCCCTGCGGCAGCGATGATCGTGACCGTCGAGGCCGACGTGGTGAGGCTCGCCGCGATCAGCGGGAGCGCAGCGTTGCGGACACCGTCGCCGGTGTTCGACACCCATGCGGACCCGAGCAGGCGGCGAAATGACCGGGGCAACCTCGGTCGGATGCGCAGATGTGCCCCCATCAGGCCCCGATCTTCGCGCAGATGTCGCCGACCTCGGTCGATGTGCATCGGTGTGACGCATTCGTCCCCCTGTCGGTTTGCGACGACTGTCAGCCGCGGGAGAAACTCGGAACCAGCCCGCGAAGATCCACCCGGAGGAACGCAATGCCCACCGTGAACGTCGCCGGCCAAGAGGTGCACGTTGTCGATCGCGGCAGCGGTGATCCCGTCCTGTTCCTCCATGCCTTTCCGTTCAATGCGGCGATGTGGGAGTACCAGTACGCAGACCTCGAGGCCGATCACCGAGTAGTGGGCATCGACCTGCCCGGTTTCGGATCCAGTCCCGCACCCGCCGACCCCAAGGCGGCGACGATGGGTGGCTGGGCGGAGATCGTCGCCGGCGTCATCACCGAACTCGGTCTCGAGCGGCCCACCGTGGTCGCGGCGTCGATGGGCGGCTACCTCACCTTCGAACTGATTCGTCGTCACGGCGACCTCCTCGGCCCGCTCGTGCTCGTCGCGACACGTTCCAAGTCCGACGACGTCGACACCTGGGAGAAGCGGACCGAGCAGCAGAACGCGCTCGCCGGTGGCGAGGACATCGCCACCCTCGCGAAGGGCATGGTCGACAACCTGTTGTCGCAGGCGTCGCTCGATCGCCCGGAGTTGGCCGACTACGTGCTGGCCCTCATGCAGCACAACCTGCCCGAGGGTTGGATCGCTGCGCTCGAGGCCATGAAGAACCGTCCCGACGCCATGAGCGCGCTGCGCGGTCTGGCGAACCCGACGCTGGTCGTCGCCGGTGTGCTCGATCGTGTGACGCCTCTGGCCGAGTCGAACCTGATCTCGAGCCTGGTGACCGATGGCGAACTCGTCATCATCAAGGACAGCTCGCACCTGCCGAACATCGAGAACCCGCAGGCCTTCAACGAGGCCGTCCGGGCATTCCTCGCCAAGAACGCCGAGGCTGCAGCAGCACCCGTCGAGGAGGCCGAGCCGGCCGTCGACGCCGAGGCTGACGCCGCCGAGGCCGACGCTCCCGACGACTCCGCGGCGTAGTTCAGCCGCGGAGGTCGCGGTAGCGGCGCAGCAGCGCCGTGGTGCTCGAGTCGTGATCGCCGTCGCGCCCCTCGGCGATCTCGTCGGCGATGGTCGTCGCGAGTGCCTTGCCGAGCTCGACGCCCCACTGGTCGAAGCTGTTGATCCCCCACAGGAAGCCCTGCGCGGCGACCTTGTGCTCGTAGAGCGCGATCAGTTGTCCCAGCACCGAGGGCGTGAGCCGCGGCGCGAAGATCGTCGTGGTCGGGACGTTGCCCGGGAACGTGCGATGGGGGACGAGGGCGGCGTCGACGCCTGACGCAGCGACCTCCTCGGCCGTGCGTCCGAAGGCGAGCGCCTCGGACTGCGCCAACAGGTTGGCGGTCAGGAGATCCTGGTGGTCGGGAGCGCCGGGCGAGTCGTCCGTCGGATGCGCGAAGCCGATCAGGTCGCAGGGCACCAGCGTGGTTCCCTGGTGGAGCAGTTGGTAGAAGGCGTGCTGACCGTTGGTCCCGGGCTCGCCCCACACGATCGAGCCGGTGTCGTGGTCGACGATGTGGCCGTCGAGGGTGACCCGTTTGCCGTTGGACTCCATCTCGAGTTGCTGGAGGTAGGCGGGGAATCGAGCGAGGACGTCGCTGTAGGGGAGCACCGCCTGCGTCTGTGCTCCGAAGAAGTTGCGATACCAGAGGTTGAGCAGCGCCATCGTCACCGGGACACTGCCGAGCGGGTCGTTCGCCACGTGCTGATCGATCTGGTGGAACCCGTCGAGGAACTCGCCGAACGCCTGCGGGCCGATGCCGAGCATCAGCGACAGCCCGATCGCCGAGTCGACCGAGTACCGCCCGCCGACCCAGTCCCAGAACCCGAACATGTTGGCGGGGTCGATGCCGAAGCCGGCCACGGCATCGGCGTTGGTCGACAACGCCACGAAGTGGGCGGCGACGTCGGCGTCGTCGCCGAGTTCGTCGAGCAGCCATCGTTTGGCGTGTTCGGCGTTCTTCAACGTCTCGAGCGTGGTGAAGGACTTCGACGCGACGATGAACAGCGTCGTCGCAGGGTGCACGGCATCGAGCGCATGGGCGAGGTCGTCGCCGTCGACGTTGGAGACGAAGTGGAGGTCGAGGTCACTGCGGACCCAGGTGCGGAGGGCGGTCGCCGCCATCGCCGGGCCGAGATCGGAGCCGCCGATGCCGATGTTGACGATCGAGCGGATCGGTTCGCCCGTCGATCCCACCCAGGCGCCACTGCGGACCCGGTCGGCGAACGCCGTCATGCGATCGAGCACGTCGTGCACCTCGGCCACGACATCGACGCCGTCGACGACGAGCGAGTCGCCACGGGGTCGGCGAAGCGCGGTGTGCAACGCCGGTCGACCTTCGGTGGTGTTGACGTGGGCGCCCTCGAAGAGCGCAGCGAAACGACCGGCGAGGTCGCGTTCCTCGGCCAGGTCCCGGAGCAGCGTCAGAGTCTGATCGGTGACCCGATGCTTGGCGACGTCGACGTAGAGGTCGCCGGCCGAGGCCGTGAGCCGTGAACCGCGTTCCGGATCGTCGGCGAAGAGCTCCCGGAGGTGCCGGTCGGCGAGGTCGCGGTGATGCGCTGCGAGCGCGTGCCACGCAGAGCTGTCGGTCAGGGGAAGCGCCACGGCGCTGACCCTAGAGCGGTGCGGGATCGCCGTCGCGCGTTGCGCCCATCCAGGACCGGTGCAGGCCGGCGTAGACGCCTCCGGCTCCGACGAGCTCGGCGTGGGAGCCCTGCTCGACCAGACGGCCGGCATCGAAGACCAGGACGAGATCGGCCAGTTCGGCCGTCGACAACCGGTGGGCGATGCTCACGACCGTCCGACCCGACGAGAGTCGGTCGAGGGCGATGGCCAGCGCCTGCTCGGTCTCGGGATCGATGGCGCTGGTGGCCTCGTCGAGCACCAACACGCCGGGTTCCGCCAGCTGTGCGCGTGCGAGTGCGACGAGCTGCCGCTCGCCGACCGAGAGGTTGCCGCCCCGTTCGCCGACCTCGGTCTCGAGGCCGTCGGGGAGTCCGTTGAGCCACGAGCGGAGCCCGAGTCGTTCGAACGCCGCTCGGGCATCTGCGGCGGTGGCGCCGTCGCGACCCAGTCGGACGTTCGAGCCGACCGAGCCCTCGAACAGGAAGCCGTCCTGGGGGACCATCCGGATCGATCGGTGGCGCTCGGCCGCTCCGATCTCGCGGAGGTCGACGCCTCCGACCCGCACGACGCCGTCGGTCGGGTCGGCCAGCCGGCACAGCAGCTTCGCGAACGTGGTCTTGCCCGACCCGGTCTCGCCGACGACGGCGACGCTGGTGCCCGCCGGGATGTCGAGGTCGACACCGCGCAGGACGGGAGGTCCGGTCCGGTAGGCGAACTCGACGCCGCGGACGGAGATCCCGAGCGGACCGTCGGGCACCGCCAGCCCGGGATCAGGATCGATCACGTCGACCGGCATCGCCAGTACGCCGAGGATCTTGCGCCACCCGGCGATCGCGGTCTGGGTCTGGTCGAACACCTCCGAGAGTTCCGACACCGGCGACAGCACGAGGTTGACCAGGAAGAGGAAGGCGACGAGTTCGCCCGGCGTCACCCCGAGCGCGTCGCCGTGGATGGCACCCACGCCGGCGACCACGGCGAGCGCCAGGGAACCGAAGATGTCGCCGAGCGGGAACAACAGCGAGAAGTACATCCCCGCCTTGAGGTGCGCCCGGTACTGGTTGCGGATGGCACCTCGCAGACGGGCCCGTGTGCGCTGCTCGAGGCCATACGCCCGCACGACGGATGCCCCGGTCACCGCCTCGGAGACCTCGGCCAGGCTGGTCCCGACGGTGGTGCGGACCTGGTCGTAGGCCGCCAGCTGCCGCCGCTGGAGCAGTCGCATGACCGGGATCAGCGGGATGAAGACCGCGATCACCATCAGCGCGAGCTGCCACGAGTAGATGGTCATCGCCAGGATCGTTCCCACGATGATCGAGGAGTTCACGATCCAGCTGACCGCCCCCCACTGGGTGAACTGCGCCAGCGTCTCGACGTCGGACGTGACCCGAGCGACCATCTCGCCGCTGCGCGACTCGCTGTGGTCGGCGATCGAGAGCCGGTGGATGTGCTCGAAGGTGCGGACGCGGAGGCCGTAGAGGCTGTTCTCGGCGGCCGAGATGAGGCGGAGGTAGGTGGCCCGGCTCAACCAGAACAACCCGATGACGATCAGCACGGCGACGGCGCATGCCGGGTAGACGAATCCCGGGCGGAACCCGTCGTCGCCGATGACGCCCCGGTCGAGGATCTGCTGGATCAGGATCGGCACGGCCAACCGGCCGCCACCGCTGCCGACTGCCATGCCGATGGTGGCGACGATGCCGATCTTGAGTTCGGGCGTCGCCGCGATCCCACGTTTGAGGACGGCGATCGCCCCGTCGAGTTCCTCGGGTTCGCTCACGAGATCTCGTCCTGTTCGTAGGCCCGGACCAGCGCGGCGTACGACTCGTTGGTGGCGAGCAGCTCCGGATGCGCCCCGTCGGCGACGACTCGGCCGTCGTCGACGAAGATCACCCGGTCCGCGAGACGGATGGTCGCGACCCGATGGGCGACCACGATCGTGGTCGTGTCGAGTTCGGATCGCAGCCCGTCGAGGATCCGCTGTTCGACGACCGGGTCGATGGCCGACGTCGCGTCGTCGAGGAGCAGCAGGCGGGGGTGGCGGATCATGGCGCGGGCGAGCGCCACCCGCTGGCGTTGCCCACCGGAGAGCGTCACCCCACGTTCGCCGACGACCGTGTCGAGGCCTTCGGCGAGTTCGTGGATGAAGTCGGTCTGCGCGATGTCCATGGCCCACGCGAGGGCGTCGGGGCCGATGTCGCTGCCCATCGTCAGGTTCTCTCGCACCGTGTCGGCGAAGAGGAACGTCTCCTGGAACACGAGCGAGACGGCATCGCGCAGGTCGGTGGGGTCGACGTTCCGGAGCGGCACGCCACCCAGGCGGATCTCGCCCGACGTCGGTCGAGCGAGCCCTGCCAGGAGCGTGCACAGGGTCGACTTCCCCGATCCCGTCGACCCGACCACGGCCACGATCTCTCCCGGGGCGACGTCGAAGGCGACGTCGTGGAGCACCCGCTCGGGGCCATAGGCGAAGGAGATGCCCTCGACGGTGAGGGCCAAGGGGCCATCGGGAAGTCGGCGACGCGAGGCGGCGTCGGCGACGAGCACGGCGTCGTCGGCATGGTCGGTGTCGAGGACGTCGACGATGCGGTCACGCGACACGACGGACCGGGGGAGTTCCTCCAGGAGGAATCCCACGACGCGCATCGGGAAGGCGAGGATCCCGAAGAGGGTCATGGCCTGCACCAGATCGCCGGTGGTGATGGCGCCGGAGTCGACACGGGAGGCGCCCACGGCCAGGAGTGCGATGGTGCCGAGGACGGGCAGCGTGTCGAGTCCGGGTTCGAATGCCGCTCGGAGTCGCCCGATCACGAGGCGCTCGCGGCGCAGATCGTCCGAAGCGACCCGGAGTCGTTCGGATTCCTGCTGCTCGAGACCGAGGAGCTTGACGACCAGTGCGCCCTCGAAGCTCTCGTGGGCGACCGAGCTGACCGCGCCGACGTGAGCCTGCGCCCTCGCCGACGGTCCTTCGACCCGAGTCGTGTAGAGGCGGTTCATCACGATGAGCGTCGGGAACAGCATCAGGCCGATGGCCAGGAGGAGAGGGTCGAGCACGGCGAGGTTGATCGACGCGAAGACGAGGAGCACCAGTGCGCCGAGCGACAGTGGCAGCGGCTGCATGACGAACGACGACCGCTCGGCGTCGTTGTCGGCGTGGGCGAGGAGCTTGCCGGTCGGCTGAGTGTGGAAGAACCGCAGCGGCTGGTCGAGGTAGTGGTCCGACAGCCGGTCGAACCACTCCATCTGCATCCGCCGGGTCGCCATGATGCCGAAGTAGCGGCGGGCGATCACGCCGCCCGCCCGTGCCGTCGACATCGCGATGATGACGGCGCCGGCGAGGATCGCGGCCCGGGTCGTCGGCGTCTCGGTCTGCCCGACGATCAGGTCGTCGACCACTCGGCCGAGCACGATCGCGCCGGCGACCGAGGCCCCCGAGAACACGAGCGATCCGGTGAGTGCGCCCGCGAACGGCCACGGGTTGGTGCGGATCATCTCGACCAGCAACGTGACGCCGCGTCGGAGCACGGTCCGCCCTTCGGGCGCGTCGAGGTCGGTGGTCGGCGATGTCACTGCGCCACGCTAGGCCGCGATGCGCTCAGTCCTGCGGGTCCCAGAGCTCGATCGGGGTCTTGTCCCGTGGCCCGGTGTAGGGGAGCGGGATCTCGATGCTGCTCCTCGCCGCGGACATCGAGGCGGCGCACACGATCTCGAGCAGGTCACGCCCGAGGTAGACGTCGCTGATCGCGGACGACCGCCCGACCTTCGCCGAGGCCTCGGCGTCGCGGAGCTGCTCGACGTAGCCGAACTGATCCAACTGCGGGGGGTACTCGACGTCGACGGGCGGAGGCGGGAGTTCGATCGGCTCGCCACCCCGCTCGAGCGACAGCTCGGGCAGCAGTTCGAGGACGACGACACCGGATTCGGACGCGGCCTGGAGGTCCCAGATGGTGTCGGACTCCCGCCACGACACCTCGACCTGGGCCACGAGGCCGTTGTCGAACCGTAACTGGACCGAGGCCCGGTCCTCGACCTCGATGTCGTCGCTGCGTTCGAACGCCGCCGACACGGCGACCGGGCGGGCGGAGCGAGCGGCCCGCAGGACCAGCGCCAGCGGATGGACACCCAAGTCGAACAGGACACCACCGCCCCAACTCCGTTCGGTGAACGACCCCCAGGTCGGCCGGGGCTGCATCGCCCTGGCCGACAGATGGGTCAGGGTCCCGAGTGTCGCGATCTCGCTCAACGCACGCGATGGCGCTTCTGCGAAGAGGAGGTTCTCGGCGTAGGTGAGCATGCCCCCGGCCTCGACGACGCGCACCAGGCGGTCGGCGTCGTCGAGGGTGGCGCAGAGGGGCTTCTCGACAACCGTGGCCGCTCCCGCCGCCATCGCTCGCAGCGCGTCGACGGCGTGACGACGGGGTGGCGTGGCCACGATCACGATGTCGGCTCCGGCCGGGAGTTGGTCGTAGGGGACGACCACGCCGCCGACCTCCACGGCACGCGCGTCGGCCGTCTGCCGTGTGCGCGAGGCCACGGCGACGACGCGACTGTCGCGTTGTGCGGCGATCGCGAGGCCGTGCACGGCGCTGATCCATCCGGCTCCGGCGAGGGCGTAGTCGGCCATGGTGATCCCCTCAGGTGCCGGCGAGGCGGGCGACGATCGGCGCTGCGGCCTCCATGGCATCGGCCTGGATCACGAGGTAGCTGACGTCCCAGCGATCGCGTCGTACCTGCAGCGTCTCGACGATCTCGTCCTCGGTGCCGATCCATGCGAGCGGGTAGTCGGCGACGAGGCTGGGGTCGAGGCCGAACATCGGCGCCATCATCTCGGCAACGCCCTGCTTGTCGTCGGTGATCACGACGGCGAACACCAACATGTTGAGCTCGAGGTCGGCATACCGGTCGCCGGCGGCCTCCTTCACCCAATCGATCTTCTGGTCGGTGAGTTCGGGTGCGCCGTTCTGTGCGGTCTCGGTGTCGACCGCCCCGCTCGCGATCTTGGGGTTGATCCCGACGATGTCGGCCTCTCGCGCAGCCAGCGACAGGACCCGCTTCCCGCCGCCACCGATGAGCACCGGGGGATACGGGGTCTGGATCGGCTTGGGCATGCCGACCATGCCGGTCAACTCGTAGTGCTCGCCCTGGAAGGTGACCGGGTCGGGACCGAACAGCCCCTTGCAGATGGTCAACGACTCGGCGAGGCGGTCGATCCGGACGCCGGCTCGGTCGTGCGGGATCCCGGACTGCTCGTAGTCGGTGTTCATCCAGCCGGCGCCGATGCCGAACTCGAAGCGACCGCCGGAGAGGAGATCGAGGGTGGCGACCTCCTTGGCGAGGACCACCGGGTGCTTGTAGTCGTTGGCGAAGACGAGCGTGCCGATCTTCAGGTCGGTCGTGGCGTCGGCGGCCGCCATGAGCGCGGGCACCGGCGCGAGTTGCTCGCCGAAATGGTCCGGCATGAACACACTCGAATAGCCGAGCTCCTCGGCCCGTCGGGCGAGGGTCGCCCATTCATCGGCGGAGGTCGCGGTGCTGATCTGCACCCCGAAACGGAATCGGCGGTCATGGGCCATGGCTGTCTCCTCGTGTCGGCGAGCGGTGCGCCCGGATCGTCGAACCTAGGCGACGTCGGCCTGCGTGGTGACCGGCCACGGAGCGATGTCGCCGGTACGCTTTCGCCATCGTGTTCCGACTCGCGCGCGCCCTCCCGCGCCTCCTGCTGCTCCTCGCGCTCGGCTCCGTCATCGTGACGACGGCCGGTCTCGCGCTCGCGCCGCAGTTCGCCAAGCTCACCACGGCCTCGCACGGAGTGGCGGGCGACGTCCTGCTCGACGACCTCTCGATCCGGTCGTACGTCTATGCGAGCGACGGCACCCTCCTCACCACGCTCCAGGAGGAGGAGAACCGGGCGCCGGTGTCGATCGACGATCTGCCCGACCACCTCATCGACGCGGTCCTCGCCGCCGAGGACGCCGACTTCTTCGTCCACAAGGGCGTCAACGTCCGGGCGACGGTCCGGGCACTGCTCTCCAACGTCGAGTCCGGCCAGATCGAACAGGGTGGTTCGACGATCACCCAGCAGTTGGTAAAGCAGAGCCTGCTGACGTCGGAACAGGACTTCGACCGCAAGACGCGCGAGGCGTTCCTGGCCGTGCGCCTCGAGAAGCAGATGTCGAAGCGGCAGATCCTCGAGCGCTATCTCAACACGATCTACCTGGGCAATCACAGCTATGGCGTCCAGGCTGCCGCCGAGACCTACTTCGGCGTGGCTGCGCACGAACTCGACCTCGCGCAGGCCGCCCTCCTCGCCGGCATGATCCGCGACCCGATCGACTACGACCCGCTCCTCTATCCCGACGTCGCCCGCGAGCGCCGCCGGATCGCGCTGCGTCGGATGGTCGAGGAGGGTGCGATCACCGAGGACGAGGCGACCTATGCCAACGCCTCGCCCCTGCCCTCGGTCGCGGTCGAGTACATCCCGCCGCCGGACGACTACTTCGTCGAGGAGGTCAAGCAGGCGTTGCTGGCCGACGAGCGGCTCGGGGAGACGAAGAGCGAGCGCTACGACGCGGTGTTCCGCGGTGGGCTCGAGATCCACACGACACTCGACCTCGGTGCGCAGTTCCTCGCCGAGCTGGCGCGCAACGAGGTCCTGGCACCATTCGCCCTCGAGGGACAGCCGGCGTTGTTCATCGCCGGCAAGCACAAGGCCAACACGCCCTTGGCCGGCCAGGAGGCACTGGGCACGGTGGCGATGGCATCGGTCGAGTCGACGACCGGAGCCGTGCGTGCCCTCGTCGGCGGCCCTGGCTTCGGTGATGACTACAAGTTCAACCTGGCGACGCAGGGCTACCGCCAACCGGGTTCGGCCTTCAAGACCTTCGTCCTGCTCGAGCTCCTCGAGCAGGGGTACTCCCCGTCCGACCGCATCTCCGGCGCAGGCCCGTGTCGATTCAAGATCCCCGGCGTTGAGGACATCTACGAGGTCAACAACTTCGGCAAGTCGCGTGGGTTCACCGGCACGATCACCTCGATGACGACGAACTCGTCGAACTGCGGCTACGTGCGGCTGGGCCAGATCGCCGGCATCGACAACGTCGTCGAGTTGGCCGGCGACCTCGGGTTGAAGACCCGCAGCTCGGCGAACGAGATCGTGGACCTGAGCCCCTCGATCTTCTCCACTCCGCTGGGGACGCAGGGCGTGACGCCGATCGGGATGGCCGCTGCCTACGCTGCGATCGCGAACGACGGCTACTACAACCCGCCGTACTTCGTGGAACGGGTGATCGACCGTCGGGGCGAGACGGTGTTCGATCACGTCGACGAAGGATTCCGGGCGTTCTCGATCGAGACGGCGCAGCTCGCCGCCGACATCCTCAAGGACAACGTCACCGGCGGTACTGGGACCGCTGCGCGGGTCTCAGGCCACGACGTCGGCGGCAAGACCGGCACGGCGCAGGACTTCTCCAACGGCTGGTTCGTGGGCTTCAGCAAGCACCTGTCGACAGCGGTCTGGATGGGGGCGATCGACGGCAACGTGCCGATGACCTCGGTCGGTGGACGCAGCGTCACCGGCGGCTCGTATCCGGCGCGGATCTTCGGGGCGTTCATGAACCCGTTCCACGAGGCGCTCGAGAACATTCGGTTCGCCGACCCGCCGCGACGGCAGTCCACGGGCAAGCTCCTCGAGGTCGACGACGACGTCGACCTGACCCCCGCGCCACGCCCCACGCCACGCCGAACGACTCCCACGACGGGGCCCGCTTCCACGCCGACCACGGAGGGAGACGAGGTGACACCCACGACTGGGGCAGACTCCACGACACCCCCGACGACGTCGGGCGGCACACCCCCGCCGACATCCGGAGACTTCAATACATGACCACGCAGTGGGAACAGTTGCTCGCCGTCCAGGCACTCGACACCACGATCCAGCAACTCGATCACCGGCACGACCAGATCCCCGAGCGGGCCGAGCTCGCGGCGCTCGACGAGCAGCTCGCGACGCTCCGCAAGCGCATCGAGGATGCCGAGGCCGCGAAAGCCGATCTCGTGAAGGCGCAGAAGCGTCTCGAGGTCGACATCGCCGACATCGAGGCCAAGATCGAGCACGACAACGAGCAGCTGTACGCGGGAGGCTCCGACCCGAGCGTCCTCCAGTCACTGCAGCACGAGATCGAGACCCGCAAGGGGCAGATCTCGAAGCTCGAGGACGAAGAGCTCGAGCTCATGGAGCAGGTCGAACCCATCGACGAGCAGCTCGCTTCACTTGCCCAACAGCGGGCTTCCGTCGACGAGCAGGCCGCGCAGGCGACCGCAGCGTTGGCGACGGTCGAGACTGAGATCGAAGCGGAGCGAGCGGTGGCCGTGGCCGACCGCGCCGCGCTGATCACGGACATCGATCCCGATGCGTTGGCGCGCTATGAGACGGCCCGCAGCCGCATGGGCGGCATCGCCGTGGCGCGGCTCGAGGGTGGCGTCTGCGGGGCCTGCCACATGAAGCTGTCGGCAGTCGAACACGATCGCATCCAGCACCTCGACCCCGATGCCGAGATCGAGTGTGAGGACTGCGGGCGTTTCCTCGTCCGCTCCTGACGTGTTCCTCTGGTACGTCGCGACCGCCGCCGTCGGCGTGTGGGCGGTCTTCGACAGCCCTGCGCTCGACTACCGCCTGGTGATGGTCGGTGCTGTCCTGCCCGTCGCCGAGGTCGCCCTCGGCCGGCCGGGTCCGCTGCACTCGCTGGTGACCGCCGTGGTGGTCCTCGCCGCGGTGATGCTGTCGACCCAGGGTCGGCGATTGGTGCGGCGCCGTTGGCTCGGCATCCCGATCGGCTTGTTCGCGTACCTCGTGTTCTCCGGCACATGGGCCGACACCCAGGCCTTCTGGTGGCCGCTCTCGGGCTTCGGGCTCAGCGATGCCGGTGCGCCCGAACTGGATCGTGGGGCGGTCTCGATCCTGCTCGAGGTCGCCGGCGTCGGTCTCGGCCTCTGGTGGTACCGGCGAGTCGGCCTCGACGATCCGCGCAATCGACGACAGTTCCGGGCCACGGGTCAACTGCCTCGCGCCACGACACCACCGGTGGTCGGTCAGTGCTGATCGTCGTACGTCACGGACGCACGCAGGCGAACCGCGAGGGGCGTCTCCTGGGTCGCCTCGACGTCGGGCTCGACGAGGTGGGACGCGAGCAGGCCGCCGCCATGGCCGCCGCCGTCGGGCCGGTCGACCGGATCGTCGCTTCACCGCTGGCCCGGACGCGGGAGACCGCCGCTGCGTGGGGCCAGAGCGTCGACGTCGACGACCGATTCGTGGAGCTCGACTACGGCGACTTCGACGGCGTCCCGATGACCGAGATCGACCCGGACGTCTGGGCGCGCTGGCGCGCCGATCCGTCGTTTGCCCCACCCGGTGGCGAGAGCATGCGCACGCTGGGGGAGCGGGTACGCGCTGCCTGCGCCGACCTCGTCGAGGCCGCGACGGACACCGACGTGGTGGTGGTCACCCATGTGTCGCCGATCAAGGCATCGGCCGCGTGGGCGTTGGGCGTCGGCGACGAAGTGGCCTGGCGTATGTACGTCGCTCCGGCGTCGGTCACGCGCATCGCGGTGTCCGAGCGAGGTCCGAGCCTGCATGCCTTCAACATCGTGGATCACCTCGCCGACCTGCGGACCTGACATGCGCCGGGGTCCCCTGCTCGCGCTGTCGTTGGCCCTGGCGGCGGCATCGTGCGCCTCGCCGGACGGCGGATCGGTTGCGGGGCGGGCGCCGACCGCGACCGCGACCTCGACGACGACTGGCATCGCCCAGACGACCACGTCGACGCTGTCGACGAGTCCGCGTCCTGCGTGGCTGGGCCGGCGGGCGCTCCCGCTCCGCCCCGATGGCCTCGGCGAGATCCAGCCGACACCACCGGAACTGGTCGACCGACGATTCGCGACGATCGACCTCCTGCCTCCGCCGGTTGACGACGACTTCTCGTCCTCGGTCACCGAACCGCCCGCCGACGTGATCGCCCGGTCGACCTGGACCGACGCCTGCCCGGTCGCAGTGGCCGACCTGCGCTACCTGACCGTGTCGTTCTGGGGATTCGACGGTCTCGCCCACACCGGCGAACTCCTGGTCCACCGCGACGCCGTCGACGTGATGGTGTCCGGGTTCGAGGCCCTGTTCCGGCGTCGGTTCCCGATCGAGGAGATGCGTGTCGTCCGCGCCGACGAGCTCGACGTTCCACCGACGGGCGACGGGAACAACACGTCGGCATTCGTCTGCCGCCCCTCGGTCGGGTCGACGTCGTGGTCGCAGCACGCGTTCGGGCGGGCGGTCGACATCAACCCCTTCCACAACCCTTACGTACGCGACGACGTGGTCATCCCCGAACTGGCGTCCTGGTACGTCGACCGGCCCGAGCGGCCGGGCGTTGTCACCGGCGACGATGTCGAGGGTTTCGTGTCCGGGGGATGGGGTTGGGGTGGACGGTGGCAGTCGTCGAAGGACTGGATGCACGTGTCGGCCAACGGTCGTTGAGCACTCGCTGCCGACGAGTTCAGAGGCAGTCGTAGACCGCGTCGACCAGCGCCCGATTGCGCGGGCTCTGCCATCGAGGGACGACGTGGTTCATCACGTAGCCGAACGCGATCCGCCGAGTTGGGTCGGCGAATCCGAGCGCCCCACCGGACCCGAAGTGCCCGTAGCTGCCCGGCGTCCGCCCCAGGGGGCGCGCCTCGGTCCATGGCTGGAAGCCGAGACCGAAGCTGACGTCCTGGCCGAGCAGCGGGCACCAGCCGGCCGACTGCACCCGCACGGCCTCGGCGAGGACCTCGTCGGAGAGGACGTTGCCGTCGATGATGCCGCCGTAGACGCGCGCGACCCCACGAGCGGTGGCATGGGTGTTGGTCGACGGGACCTCGGTCTGTCGCCAGGCACGGCTGTTGACGACGCCCATCGACGAATAGCCAGGCGGATTGACGTAGCTGAGTGCGGCCAACTGTTGGTCGGGACCGAGTCGCTCGATGTCGTCGAAGTCGACGCGCATGATGCCGCCGGCCCAGACGACGTCGGCGCAGCGATCGAGGTCGGCATCGGCCACGCCCACGTGGACGTCGGCGCCCAGGGGCTCGGCGAGATGACGACGCAGGAGCATCCCGGGTCGCTCGCCGGTGACCGCCGCCAGCAGACCGCCGGTCAGATGGCCGTAGGTGTTGGTGTGGTAGGCGTGCCCTTCGCCGGGCGTCCACCACGGCTCGGTGCGCGCCACCGCGTCGACCATGGTCTCGAAGTCGAACAGATCGTCGTCCGTCAGTTGTTCGCGGATCGCGGGGACACCCACCCGGTGACAGAGCAGGTGGCGGACCGTCGCCCGGCCCTTGCCGTTCTGGGCGAAGTCCGGCCAATAGCTGGCCACCGGGGCGTCGAGATCGATTCGCCCCTCGTCGACGAGTCGGAGCACCAGGGTCGCCGCGAACGCCTTGCCGACCGAGTACACGTTCACGAGCGTGTCCGCTGCCCACTCGACGGTTCGATCCGCGTCGACGTGGCCGCCCCAGATGTCGACGACGGGCGTCCCGTCGACGATGACGTGGACGCCCGCGCCGACCTCGCCGTGGTCGACGAAGTTCTGTGCGAACGCGTCGACCACCGGACTGAAGCGGTCGGCCCACGTCCCGTGGACCGGCGCTCCGGTCACCGGCCCACCGTCGCGAACAGCGTCTTGAGATAGGCCCCTTCGGCGAAGCCGACCGGATGGTCGACGGCATGGGTGGTGCGTCGCCACTCGGTGAGCACGGCGCCTTGCGCCGTCGCCGACTCGCGGATCGTGCGGTGGAACGCCTGCTCGTCGATGCGGCTCGAACACGACGACTGGACGAGCATGCCGCCGGGGCGGACCACCGCGAGCCCCAGGCGTGTGAGGTGGGCGTAGGCGCGGAGCGCCCGATCGACCTGGTCTGACCTCGAGGCGAACGACGGCGGATCGATCACGACGACGTCGTAGCGCTCGCCCCGGGATGCCAGCGACTCGAGGACCTCGAATGCATCGCCGCACGTGACGGCGTGGCGAGCAGCGGCGACCGCCGGTCGGTCGCGGTTGGCGGCCATGTTGCGCTTCGCCGTGTCGAGGGCCGGTTGGCTGAGGTCGACGCTGTGGACTTCGGAGGCGCCGCCGGCGGCGGCGTGCACGCTGAACCCGCCGGTGCAACAGAAGACGTCGAGGACCCGTGCCCCCGCCGAGCGCTCGCCGACGAGACGTCGGTTCTCGCGTTGGTCGAGGAAGTGGCCGGTCTTCTGACCGCGGACCACGTCGGCCTCGAAGGCGAGACCGTGTTCGCGGAACGTCACCGGTCCGACCGGCAAGGTGCCGACCAACGCCGAACCATCCTGGAGGTCGGCCGTGGGGCCGGTGGCGACGGTACGGCTCGTACGTGCCACCACACGCTCGACACCGGTGAGGTCGACGAAGGCCCGGACGACATCGCGGAAGTGGGGGATCCACGCGGCGCTGTAGACCTTGACGACGGCGGTCTCGTCGTACCGGTCGATGACCAGGCCGGGAAGCCCGTCGTTCTCGCCGTGGACACAGCGATACCCGGTCGTCGCGGCGTCGTCGACGAGCGAGCGGCGACGGTCGAGCGCCGATGCGATGCGTTCGGTCCAGTGCGCCTGGTCGATCGCTCGTGGTGGGCCCACGTGGAGCACCCGGATCCGGATGGGGGAGTCGGGGTCGTAGAGGCCGATGGCGGCGAACTTGCGCTTGTCGTCGAAGACGACGGCGAGATCACCCGCCGCCCCGTCGTGGCTGACCGAGGTGATCGACCCGTCGAAGATCCACGGATGCCCGCTGCGGACCTGGCGGAGCGCGTCCTTCGTGATCCGGGCGGCGACACGGCGGTCGGCCGGGCCCGGGAGGGCGGCGAGGGGATCGAGGTCGTTCATGGGACTCCGGGTCGGGAGTGATCGACGGTACTCGCACGTATCGTTTCGGCATGGACCGTGGCCGTGCCGAACCGACCGAACCCCGTCTCCGTCGGTTGGGCGAGGAGATGGTCGAGGAGGGCGTGGGGTTCGTGCTCGACGACGAGCGAGCCGACACCGTGCTCGAAGAACTCGACTATGCGCTGCGACCTCCGGTGCACGAGCGTCGGGTCCCGAGCTACGGCTCGATCATCGGGCCCACGTCGCCCGTCGAGACCTGGGCCACGACGACGCAACTCGATGCCGAGCGGCGGCCCACCACCGAGTTCGGCGACGCACAGATCCGCCGGTTCGCCGACGGGATATCGAGTTGGGCGATCCGCGACGGTGGCGGTGTCGACGAACTCGTGGTCTTCGACCGGTCGGCGAGCTCGGAGCGCGACATCGTCATCCTCGCCGGCGCATCGGGTGGGCTCGTCGTCCAACGCCACCCGAGCGGTGTGGTCCGCGTCGTCGGCCCGGGTGGGGTCATTCGTCGCGATGCGTCGGGCTGGCACCATGAGCCACCGCTCGAGAGCTGGCTCGTCGACATCCCCGGCTGTCGCTCCGATGCCGGGCTGACGATTCTCGGACTCCTCCTCGACTTCGCGGTGCACGACCTCGGCGCTCGTGGCGTCGGGTCCTTGTTGATCCTGCACGAGAGCGGCGACCTCGGCGTCGGCCACGAGACACGGATGCCCATTCCGCCGGCGTTGCAGATCGATCGTCCCAACGACCTGGCTCCGCTGCGTCACGCCCTCGCGCAGACCGATGGCGCGACGGTGTTCGATCACACGGGGACGCTTCGTCGAATGGGCGTCCGACTGATCCCCAGCCGGGCGGCCGAGGCCGAGGTACGGGCGATCGGGGGCACCCGGCACACGTCGGCTCGACGGTTCAGCTACGACGTCCCCGATGCCGTGGTCATCGCCGTGAGCGAGGACGGGCCGGTCACCGTGCTGCGTGCCGGAGCGCTCCTCGGCCGTTCGGCTGGCGACTGACCTCAGCGTGCGGTCGGATCGGTCCCGCCGGGGTCGAGGCGGTCGGCGGAGATGTCGCCCTCGAGGATGGCTTCGGCGACGAGGGAGAGTCGGAGATTCTCGTTCCGCGCGTACCCCCGGAGCAGGCCGAAGGCGACGTCCATCGACACGTCGAGCCGCTCGGCGAGCATCCCCTTGGCCTGCTCGATCACGACCCGGCTGGTGAGCGCGGCCTGCAACTGCTCGCTGAGTCGTAGCGCTTCACGGATGGTCCGCTCCTGGAGCAGGCCGATCGTGGCGACGTCTGCGAGCGCTTGACCGAGCGCCGCATCCTCGGCGGGGATCTGATCCGAGCCGGCGGAGAACACGTTGACGGCGCCGATGACGTCGCCCCGGAGCCGCATCGGGATCGCGTGCGCGACCGAGAAGCCCAGGCGGGTCGCCTCGGCAGCGAAGAGGGGCCACGGTCCCGCCGGATCGTCCATGGCCTGGTTGATGACCGCTTCGCCCGAGTGGAAACAGTCGAAACAGGGTCCCTCTTGGTTCTGGAGTTCGAAGAGGTCGAGGAGTTGCGCGGAGTCGTCGGACGACGCAACCGAGTGGAGGCGCCCGTCGGAGTCGGCGAGGAGCACGCCCGCCTGGTCGGCGTGCAGCAACTCGACGCATCGATCGGCGAGGAGTGTCATGAAGTCGACCACGTCGAAGTCGGTGACGAGCGTGTCGGCGAGTTCGACGAAGACCGAGGCGATGCGACGCGGGTCATCCATGACTTTCCCTCCGGGATCGGTTCCAAATGTAGGTCGTTCGAGCCCGTGTCGTTCGTTCGTTCATTGGTCGGTGAATCGGAGCGCACCGGTCACCACGTCCAGTGCGACCTCGTGGATGGTTCGCTCCTGCGCCCACGAGTAGGCCCGGAGGCGGGCCATCGCGTCGTTGGGGGACAGACCGAGTTGTGCCGCGACCATGCCGGTGGCCTGGTGGATCTCCCGCCGCTGGCCGATCACGTCCTCCAGTTGGGCAGGGAGGGCGTCGGCATTGAGGTCCTCCTCGAGGTCGAGGAGGAGGTGGGTCGCGACCTGGCAGATGGCGAGTGCGTCGCCGATGTCTTCATCCGCGAGTCGTTCCGGGCGGTCACGGTAGATGCTGTAGACGCCCATTCGGATCGATCCGATCCGCATCGGGAACGCGAACACGGCGTAGACGCCCCGAGCCATCGCCTCGGGTACGAACACCGGCCAGCGGGCTGCGCACGCTGCGAGGTCGCCCTCCAGCACGGGCCTCGCGGATCGATCGGCGTCGAGGCAGGGTCCTTCTCCCAGCGTGAACTGGAGCTCGTCGACCCCGTCGAGGGTGCCGGCCGACAGGGCGAGCGCTCCCTGGTGCTGCCCCTCGCTGATGATCGCAATTCCCGCCCCGTCGGCGTCCAGCATCTCGACGCTGGCGTCGAGAAGACGCTCGAGCACGGGACGGTCGTCCTGGTCGGTGAGGACCGCGGCCACTCGAGCGAGTCGGTCTGCGTGCATCGCGATGGCTCCTGGACAGGGCGTGGGGTGGGGCTCCGACAAGTTTTGATCGACCCGGTCGATCGGTCGGTGACGATGCGAGAGGTACGAGCCGACGCTACCCCCCTCGGACGCACCGATTCGGTACCCGTGTATGATTCGCGGGAAGAAGCGGCTCCGGACCCCGGTCGCACGATCCATCGTTCAGCGAGGACGAACCGTGATGGACAGTGTCGGAGCCGAAACCTGTGTCGTCTGTGGCCGTCCGCCGCCGTCGTCCAACGAGCGCCGCGCCGCTCCGACGGCGATCTGGGGTGCCGCGGCGCGGATCGCGACGTTGGAGTCGGCACTCGAGCAGCGGGACCGCATGCTCTCGATGGTGATCCACGATCTGCGGAATCCACTGGTCGCGATCGATGGGCACGTCGGACTCCTCGTCGACGAGTCGGTCGTGATCTCCGACGAGGAGCGACAGGACAGCGCCCAGACGGTCCAGCGACAGATCCGTCGGATCGACGCATTGATCGAGGACCTGTTGGCGGTACAGACGATCGACGCGGACATGCTCCGGCTGATGGTCGAGCCGATCGTCCTGCTCGATGCGGTCGAGTCGAGCGTCACCGACTGCGGCCTCGATGGTGTCGAACTCGACATCGACCGCGGCCTGATTGCTCGAGTGGACCGTCGGCGACTCGCGCAGATCCTCGGGAACCTGCTCGCGAACGCCGAGCAGTGTGGCGCCCCGCCGATCGTCGTGTCGGCAACGAGGACCGGAGACCGTGTGGCGCTCGTGGTCCGGGATCACGGTCTCGGCGTCCCGGACGAGTTCATCCCTGTCCTCTTCGACCGGTTCTCGCAGGCGTCGCGATCTCGGCACCCCTCGAAGCGGGGGACCGGTCTGGGACTGTCGATCGCCCGCGACCTCGCCCGGGCGATGGGCGGTGACCTCGAGTACGAACCCGGCGACGGCGGTTGTTTCCGTCTGACGCTTCCGGGGTGACGGAGGTCGCTCAGTCTGTTGCAGCGGGCAGAGGTCGGTAGAGGCACTGCCCGCCGCCCGAGGCATGGAGGCGACCGCCCGGTGACCACACACGCGCGGTCCATCCGAACATCCCTCGGGTCGACAACGGTGCTGCGCCGTCGCAGAGCAACCAGGGCTGGTCGAGCGCCGGTCGGTGAAATGCCACGTTCAGGTCGAGTGTCGGTGCCATCACGGCGGGCTTCTTCCATGCATGTGGACGATGGGCCGCGGGCCAGCTCGGGAGATCGACGAGGATGAGCGATCGCGAGGCGTCCACCCACTCGTCGGCAAAGGTCGCGGCGGGGCGGAACTGCAGCCACTCCTGCCAGATCGCCGGTCGGGGATCGGGCGGTGGCCACTCGGCCTCGAACGCGATCGGCTTGGCATCCAGGTTCCGCCAGAAGGCGAATGGTGGCTCCGCGTCATCGGGCAACAACTCTTCGGTGGACGGCAGGTCGTCGGGACCCGGCACGTCGGGTGGACTCAACTCGTCGTGGTCCAACCCTTCGTTGTCGGCAACCGACCACACCATCGCGTCGAGGATCGACCGGTCGTCCTGCGAGATCTCCACGCGGTGCGAGGCTGCTGCCCGGCCCTGGCGTCGCGGCGTGACGACGATGTCGATCGGTTCGAAGCGCGCCACCCCGAGGTAGTGGCACGAGAACGAGGTGGGATGGGGCATCGTCGTGCACACTCCGGCGGCTCGGAGGGCGAAGCTCGCGATGTAGCCGCCCATCGGTCCCCAGATCTCCCAGTCGGCCGACGGCGTCCCACGAAAGTGGAACTCGTCGAGTCGCTCGATGATCGTGTCTTCCCCCAGGTCGCCCATGGCCCGCAACCTTGTCGGCGTGGCGCCGCCCGGGCAATCGGGTTGTGCGCCGCTCGACGAACCCCTTGCCGAGTGCCTGTCGGCGTCAGCGGACCGCTACCACGAAATGGTAGTGGTCGGCTACTACGCCGAGGTAGTATACGAACGTGGAGCGAACGCCATTCCCCAACGCCGGGCCACTCGAAGCCGACGAGGTGCGGGGTCGCGAACGCGGAGGCGGGCGATCTCGTGCGCCTGCTCGGGGGTCGACAGCCCGTTGCGTTGATCGCGCCGCGCCGCTACGGCAAGACCAGCCTCCTGCGCCGGGCCGTGTGGCTGCTCGACCAGGTGGAGCCGACGACGACGGTCTGGCTCGATCTCTACGGACTGTCGTCCGCCGCCGACTTCGCCGTCCGTCTCGGAGCGGCACTGCAGACCTCGACCGGGCCGTTCCGCGAGGCCGTGGACCGGATCGCCGGTTCGCTCAGCCTGCATCTCGGTGTCGTGACCGCCGAGCTCCGGCGACCGGGTCCTGACGCCCCGGATCCGGTGGCGACCATCCATACGTTGCTCGAGACCCTCGTCGAAGCCGCGAGTCGGCAGTCGACGGTGATCGTCATCGACGAGGTGGCCGACGCGGTCGGGGTCGATCACGTCCTCGAGGTCGCCCGGACCCACCTGCAGCCCGCATACCGCGATGTGGGTCTCGCGTTCGCCGGATCGAAACCGACGATGATGTCTCGCCTGTTCGGGGACACCGATCAGCCCTTCTACAGCCAGGCCCAGCGCATGGACCTGGGTCCGCTCGACCAGTCGTTGGTCGGGGAGTTGGTCCACGACGGCTTCCGGTCCACGGGGCGAATTGCCGGGATGGCCGCGGACGCCGTCGCCACTTTCGGGAACGGACACCCGCAGCGCTCGATGGAGCTGGCCGATGCTGTGTGGTGGCGGACGGATCCGGGGACCGAGGCGACCCCCGAGGTCTGGGAGCGCGCCATCGAGCGGGTGCGATCGCGGGCCGCCACGTCGATGCGCGACTTCTTCAGCGCCCTGCCGTCGTCACAGCGAGCGGTTCTCCGGGCCGTGGCGCGCACCGGAGCGCCGTTCGCCGCAGCCGAGGGTCGCTTCCACGATCTGTCGACCTCGTCGATCACCGCGGCACGCAATGCGCTGGTTGATGCCGGTCACCTCGTCACCCGCGAGCGCGACACGGTCATCGTCGACCCGCTCCTCGCCGACTGGGTGCTCCGCACCCTGCCGTGAGCCTCAGGAGCGGGAGCGGGCCGCCGAGGTCCCGGACGACGAGTCGCGCTCCGTCAGCAGGTCGAGTGTCTCGTCCGACACCGGGGCGCCGAGCACACCGACAGCAAGGTCGACCAGGTCGCTGACGAACAGTCGGTGATCGGCGCGCCGACCCGTCGCCGCTCGTCGGCCGAGTTCGTTGAAGCACAACTGCATCGCCGAGAAGCGCCGATGCAGCGGGAGGGTCTCCTTCGGCATGGCGGCCTGCGCGATGCGGTCCCATCGGCCGAGGGCTCCGTCGGCGATGCCACGCTCGCGCATGGCCGCGGGGTCGCGGACGAGCCGGGCCACGATCTGGAGGTACTCGCGACCGCCGGGCTCGGCGAGCATCGCCGCCGACGGCCGCACCAGTGCGTCGGCGAGTACCCGCAGCGGTGGGTCGGAGTCGCGGTCGAGAGCGTCGAGCAGCGCGGATCGCCGTGCTGCGACCAGCTCGTGGTGGGGCGCGAGCACGGCGAGCAGCAACGCCTTGCGGTCGCCGAAGTGGTACTGGACCGCGTTCGTGTTCCGCTGGCCGGCCCGCCGCGTGATCTCCCGGAGCGACACCGTCTCGATGTCCTGCGTGGCGAAGAGCTCGCGCGCTGCGGTGAGGAGCTTCTCCCGACCGGTGGTGGTGTCGCGTTCCATGCTGCTCGCAACGTTACCGCATCTGTATTACTCTCTGGGTCGACCGCATCATCTAACGTACGGAGAAGAGACTCGCCATGGCATGGGACTTCCAGACCGAACCCGAGTTCCAGGAGAAGCTGGACTGGATTCAGCAGTTCTGCGAGGAGAAGGTCGGTCCTCTGCACTACGTGTTCCCCCACGCGGTCCGACTGCCCGACCCCAAGGTTCGCGAGCTCGTGCGCGAGCTCCAGCAGGAGGTCAAGGACCAAGGCCTCTGGGCGTTGTTCCTCGACGAGGAACTCGGCGGCCCCGGCTTCGGTCAGCTCAAGCTCGGGCTCGTCAACGAGATCCTCGGCAAGTACCCGGCGGCACCACAGCTCTTCGGCGCGGCCGCCCCCGACACCGGCAACATGGAGATGCTCGCGGCCTACGGCACCGACGAGCAGAAGGAGCGGTGGCTGACGCCGCTCATCAACCAGGAGATGTTCTCGGCGTACTCGATGACCGAGCCCCAGGGCGGTTCGGACCCCAACCTGTTCAAGACCCATGCGGTCAAGGACGGCGACGAGTGGGTCATCAACGGCGAGAAGTGGTTCACCAGCGCCGGTCGCGTCGCCGACATCCTCTTCGTGATGTGCACCAACGGCATGTTCGTCGTGCCCCGCGACACCCCGGGCGTCGAGATCATGCCGGAGCCCCGCAACCACAACCACATCAAGTACGTCGACGTACGCGTCCCGGCCGACCACCTGCTCGGCCCGGAAGACGGTGCCAAGGTCCTGGCCCAGCGACGACTCGGTGGTGGTCGCATCCATCACGCCATGCGGACCATCGCCCAGTGCACCCTGGCCTTCGACATGATGTGCGAGCGGGCGCTGTCGCGTGAGTCGCACGGCGCGATCATCGGCGAGCACCAGATGGTGCAGGAGAAGATCGCCGAGAGCTACGCCAAACTCAAGATGCTGCGTCTCTACGTCCTCGAGACCGCGTGGAAGATCGACCAGACCTCCACCCAGGAAGCCCGCACCGACATCGCTGCGGTGAAGTTCACGATGGCGCGGGTGCTCCGGGAGGTGTCGTTCGACGCCCTCCACATCCACGGTTCCCTCGGCACGACCAACCTCACGCCGCTGCAGGACATGTACGCCGCCGCCCCCACGATGGGCCTGGCCGACGGTGCCGACGAGGTCCACAAGTCGACCGTCGCCCGACGGGTGCTCAAGGGGTACCGCCCGCACGAGGGCTACTTCCCCCGCGAGTACATCCCGTACAAGGTCGAGGAGGCATGGGAGAAGTTCGAGCCTCGCTTCAAGGCCGACCCCGATCTGCGCAAGTCGGCCGAGGGTTGGAAGGAATACCTCTCCAAGCGCCGCTGACCCGCCACCCCCACCCCGTTCTGGTACGTCGATGCGACCACCAGATGGCGCGAGCGTTCACCAGAACGGGAGTCGGGGGTCGTGATGACGGGGTGATGAGGGGCGATTCGTACCCTTCGCCGCTGTGGGTATGACTCGAGGATCGCGCCGACACACGAAGGCGATGGGGCGGCGATGGGCGCTCGTCCTGGTGGTGATCGGCCTCCTGGCCGTGACACCGTCGCTGCTGGCCTCGCCCGACCCCGACCCCGTCGCTGCAGCGTTCGAGCGCGCCCGGGAGTCTGGCTCGTACCGGTTCACCAGTGACGTCGAGGCCGTCACGGCGCCGGTGGCGAACGCACAGAACGCCGGTTCGTCGAGCCACACCGATCACCTCCACCTCGAGGGTGCAGCCGACCTCGAACGGTCCGAGACCGAGTTCTCGATGTGGTTGAACGAGGCGAGCAGCTACGCGGCAGACGCCTCCGCCGGCTTCCGTATGGCCGACGGGGCGACCTACCAGCGTCGTGGCGACGGGGGATGGGAGGAGTCCGCGCAGGACGTCCCGGGTTTCGCCCCGCAGGGCGACCAGCTGAGCTTCCTCCTCGGCGCCACCAATGTCGTGGACCTGGGTGCTGTCGCCGGCATCGACGCCACCCGGTACGGCTTCGACCTGGACGGCGCGGAGTTCGCGGCGGCGTTGGGACGCGAGGTGACGGCGGCGAAGCGAGACCGAGGTGAGCTGCCGGCCGGAGCGCGCGTGGCGATTCCGGCCCAGTACCGCGACATGACCGGCACCGGCGAGCTGTGGGTCGATGCGTCGAGCGGGCGGCCACTCCGGCATGAGCTGACGGTGCAGTTCCCGCCCGATGGCCAATCGGTCGTCACTGCGAACATCACCACCGACTTCTCCCGCTACGGCTACGCGAGCTCGGCGCAGTCGACCTTCGTGTCCCGGATCGTTCTCGAGCCGCTGGGTGCTGCCGGTCGACTGGCGGAAGACCTGGCGCCGATCGCCCTGCTCGCCGTGGCGGTCTTCCTGGTGGCTCGCCGTCGGCCCGACGTCGCGCGCACAGCCCTGATCGTCACCGTGTCCCTGGCCGTGCTCATCGCCGGCCCCCTCGCATCGACCTCGTCCGCCATGACCGGCACCGCGATGGCAGCACCGTCGGTCGCGCCGGCGGCGGCGACGACGGACGCCGACCAGATCGCCGAGCTCACCCGAGCGGTGCAGCTGGAAGGTGCGAACATCGCCGATCCCCACGTGGATCGGCGGTCGTCGGTGGCGATCCCGCAGCTGCTCCAGACCGAGGACGGCGACGGTGACGGGCTCACCGACGCGGAGGAGCACGAGTACGGGACCGACCCAGCGCTACCGGACAGTGACGGTGACGGACTCACCGACGGTGAAGAGGTCCAGGTCGACACCGATCCGCTGACCGACGACACCGACGGTGACGGCTACTCCGATCTGGTCGAACTCGAGGGCTTCACGCTCGCGGGTGGGACGACGGTCTGGTATCCGGACCCGAACCGTCCGGACAGCAACGAGGACGGCATCCCCGACTCGCTCGAGTGGGACATCACCGACAGCGGCGCTCCGTCGGACACCGACGGCGACGGCGTCCCCGATCTGTTCGACACCGACAACGACGACGACCACGTTCCCGACCATCGCGACATCTCACCCTTCACTGCGGGAGCCGCGACGTTCGACGACGCGAACCCGCTGGCGCTGACGCTCGACGGGCTGACGCCGGGTGGCGTGACGACGTTCGTGCAGTTCCAGCTCCGGCCGGGGAACGCCGACCATCTCCAGTACGCGCTCCGTCCGCTCGACTGGCCCAGCGACTCGCTGGGGCAGATCCGAGACGTGAACGACAGCCCCGACGACCTCAGCCTCGTGCCGATGCTCGAGATCCGCTTCCCGACCAACGCGCCGGTCGTGCCGGACGCCGATGCCCTCCAGCCGTACTCGGTGCGGCTCAACGACGCCGAGAACCCCAACACCGCGTACGTGCCGCTCAGCATGATCTCCGACGAGCGGTCCGGGGAGAAGGTCGCGTTCGGTGGTCGCATGCGCTATCAGTCCCCGGCCGCCGGGCGGACCTGGGGCGACGCCCACGAGGTCCGACTGACGTGGGCGGTGCGCGTCGACAACGACATCGCCTGCACCCCAGGCGACCCCGACCCGCTCCCCAGCGACCCGGACGTCCCGCTCGACTCGGTCTGTGGTTCCGACGGCTATCGCTACGACCGGCCCCAGACCGTGCACACCTACTTCGGCGACTGGACGCTCACCGGCCTCCAGGTCTCCGAGGAGCACGGCGCGCAGACCGCAGTGATCCACGAGGACCCGGCCGTCGACGACGATGCACTCGAGAACGGTCCGACGTGGGCGCTGGCCGAGGTGCTCAGCGAGCGCCTGCTCACCGCGGTTCCCGACGGCGCCGGCGGCGACGTCTATGCACTCCAGATCGACAGCCTGGCGGCACGATTCGATCACGACTCGGCGACGACCATCGACGAGCGCTACGGCCTTCCTGATGTGTTCTCGGTGGAGGAGCGCTCGCACGCCACGTTCGACGACGCCATGCGCGCGGTCACCGAGGACATCTACGACGATGTGCTGCCCCGGTACGGAGCCGCTGCCGCCTGGGATCCCGTCGCCTCGCCGATGCCATTGGTGATGACCGCCTATGCGTCGGACAGTCGGACGGTCAGCCTCGATGAGGTGAGCGTCGCCGACGGGCGGGTCGGATGGGCCGGGCACGACCTGCGCGTCGAGCTCGTCCCTGCGATCGAACGTTCCCGGATCTCCGGCATCACATGGAGTTCGTACTGCGGTGGTGACGCGAGCGCTCCGGTCTGGTCCCGCTGTGAGGTCGAGCAGGTCGGCGACCGACTCGAAGACCGGTACACCGATGTGAACATGGATCTGAACGACCCGACGCAGCTCCACGACGAGTCGGTCGACGGTCCACTCGACCCCGCCATCGTGCGAGGTCAGAACATCGTGATGATGGGGTACTACCTCGCGGTCGCCAACGGCATCAGCACGGTGCTGTCCACGACCGACGCCGGCGGAACCACCACGAACATCGCGCCGTTCGTTCCGGAGAGCGACGAGGATCTCCGGGCCGCGGCCTCCGGTGCTGCTCGTGCCGCCAAGATCGTCGCACAGTCCGTGCATCTCAAGCGGCTCGAGAACGCGGGGGACTCGGCGGCGAAGATCTGGCAACAGATCGGCAGCCGGGGGACGTTCTCGACGCTACGGAAGGCCGTGCCGAAGAGCTTGCTTGTCGGTGCAGCAGTGGTCGGCATCGCCGCCGTCGGTGTTGCCGTCGCCTACGCACTCGACGGCAACCCTGATGCACAGTTCGCGCTCGGTGTGGCGGCGTCGGTCGCCGGCACGGTCGCCTCGCTCTTCGTGTTCGTCCCCTTCGCCAACGTCGCGAGAGAGGCGCTCGCGCTCGGACAGACCACGATGGGGTTGATGACGACCAGCTCGAAGGTGCTGGGAACAACCAAGAACGCGACGGCCATCGGGACGGTGATCATCCTCGGTGTCGTGTGGGGGTTCTTCATCGCCGAGATGGTCGGCAACGGCATCGTGGCCGGAACACCCGCGTTCAACGCCGCGCTGAGCACGGTCCTGGCGACGTCGATCTTCATCGTGTTGCTCGCCGTGCTCACTCTGAGTGTCGCCGGCGCCCTCCTCGTGGCCGTCATCTCGGTGATCGATGGCATCCTCAGCCTGATCTGCGAACTCGGCACTGACGACGACCGCGACGCACTGACGGTCGACGGACAGTGCTTCACCATCGGGGGGAGCGTCATCACGCTCTTCGCCGACTTCCTCTACAGCTACAAACCCCTGGTCGATCTCGGACGAAGCGATCTCGTGTCCGTCGCCGCGCCCGACGACGAGCCGATGTTCGCGCTGCACACGCCGGGCCTCGGCTACGCGGTGGGGAACAGTCTCGACGTCGCCCTCGACGTGACCTCCAAGCTCGAACACCTCGCTCCCGACAACGACTTCAACATCAAGCCGTACTACTTCTCCGCCGACACCCTCACGTCGGCGACGTTCGAGTACTCGGTGACGTCGCCGGAACCGTCGACCGCAGGACTGGAGGCCGAACTCGGCGACATGAAGTCGGAGTGGGACTCCCCGAGGCCGTCGGATTCGACCTATGCCTTCGCGAATCTGCTGGAGTCGTCTGCGACCCAGCGTGTCAACGCTCCTGCGGCGATTCCGTTCTCCGAGCACGGAATCGGTCGACCGTTCCAATATCACCTCAACATGGCGTACGCCGTCCCGACCCTGGAATGTTGGGTGCCATACCTGCTTCCGTTCATCTGTGACGTCGAGCCCTTCACCGGCTCCAACGCGACGACGTTCGATCCCGTCCACTTCGACGTCCTCCCCGCGACGATCGACGCCTTCCTGGCCACGACCCCGACCGGAAACCGGTTCGCATGGGACCCGGCGTTCGAGACCATGGACGACTTCGACGGCGACGGACTCCGCTCCGCCGCCAGTGGCGGACTCGACCCCGATGACCGAGCGTGGGACACCGACGGCGACGGCATGAGCGACGCGTTCGAGTTCGCGCAGCGAGAAGCCGGACTGGCCTTCTCGGCCACGAGCGCGGACACCGATGGTGACGGACTCGACGATGCGGCCGAATTCCGTGCCGGCACCGATCCGGCGGTCATCGACACCGACCGCGATGGACTGTCCGACGCCGAGGAGGTCGAGGGGTGGAGCATCACCCTCGGCGGCACGGGACGAACGGTCCACGTGACCTCCGACCCCCTCTCTTCCGACACCGACCTCGATGGCATCGGTGACGAGGCCGAGCGCTTCCTCGCCGAGGACGGTCTCTTCGACGAGGACGACCGCGCCTTCAACCCGCGCGGCGAACGTTCCTCCGTTGTCGGTCACGATGACCTCGGATGCGCCCCGTGGGTTCGTCCGATCCGGCGACCAGGTCGAGGTCGAGACCACGATCGAGGCCACTGCGCCACTGGCCGCCAGCGTGCTCGACCTCGACACGCCCGCCGACGATCCGCTGCCGGTCGCGGTCGAGTTCGATCCCGAGACCTTCGTGGACCGCCAGACCATCACCCGGGCCGACACCGTCGAGATCCCGGACGGGGCCACGGGCGACCTCGGGATCGGCGCGGAAGTGCGGGGTCGGCTCGTGCAGGACCCGTTGCCCCCGGACCTCACGCTGACGGAGCGGACGCCAATGCCGTCCTCCGACCTCCGCGGGTCGGTCGATGTCGCTCCCCTGCGAGTCGACACCCGCAACAGCTACGCCATGGTCGACGAAGCGCACGATTGGAACCGATTCGGGTCCATCTGGCCGCGGCTCCTGGGTACCGGATTCGACTCGCGGCTCGAACTCGACCGGGACACCGACACCACGGTGAGCCCTGCACGCCCTGACTGGAAGCAACGCAAGAGCGGTGGCGTCACCACCGCGTGCACCGACGACGCCGATTGCATGTCGGTGTGGCCATTCGCGCAGAACTGCATGGCGGTCACCGTGAACTCGATCCGCGTGGTCGACGTCAGCGACCAGAACAACAACGCGGAGTTCGGCGTGTACCTGAACCGCACCACGGCGGGCTTCGACATCGGCAGGTTCGAGCAGTTGTGGCATTCGGTCGCCGACGGACCCGGCTCGCTCGGCGCAGGCTCCACCACCGCGATCAACGAGCAGACCGACCTCTGCGCCCACGGGTACCTGGCCGTCGTCGAGACCGACGGCGAGAGCGAGGTCGGGCTCGGGAACTGCGACAACGAAGCGCCGAAGGACACCAACTGCAAGCCGCTGCTCCACCGGTCACCGTCGGGCCAGTTGGAACTGCTCGAGCTCACGCTCCTCGGCGAGTCGCCGAAGATCGGCACCTTCGACGCGACGTTCAAGTTCCAGGACTGCCCGGCCGACTGCGACGAGGTGGTGCTCAACTACACGCTCAAGGCTGGCTTTGCAGGAGTGAACGGGCAGGTCGATCGCCTCGCCGGCGCGGTCACGGACGGAGTCACGAACATCACGCGCGCGCAGTTCGGGGTCCCCGGCGTCAACGCGACGGTGCACGAGCACGCACCGGCGATCGCCAGCGACGGCGACCGCTTCCTCCTCGTGTGGACGAGGACCACCGACATGCCCGACGGCCGTGTCGCGGTCGAGTTCAAGGCGCAGGAGTACGACCGCACGGGAGCGCCCGTGGGGTCCGAACTGCTGGTCGAGTCGGCGTACTTCCAGCAACCGACCGACCCGATTCCGACGCTCGACGTGGCGTGGGCGCGCGGGCGCGCGCCGGTGATCGTCGCGAACCGGGGCCTGCCCGCGGGGAAGACCTGGAACTTCGTCAAGCCGCTGCCCTCGACCGTGAGTGCCGCAGACGCCGTGGATCTCGCCATCGACACCCAGTCGGGTGTGGCGACGGCCGTCCACCAGACCGTCGACGGCATCTATGCCACCCGGTTCCAGGCCGACGCCACCGAGGTGTCGGCGGCGCTCGACACCCGACGGGTGATCATGGTCGGGCAAGGTAACTCGAATTCCGTCCAGAGCCCGGTGGTGGCCCGAGCCCCCGGTGTCGGTGGATGGCTCATCGGTGCCCGCTATGTGGGCCCGGACAACGCCGACGTCGTCGCCGGCCTCTTCTCCGACGCCTACGCCCTGACCAGCCAGACCCCGCGCGGCAACCCCTTGGCGCCGGCGACCCCCGGCGAACTCCTCAAGCTCGACGCGGGCTTCGCGCTGCGTCCTTCGCTGGCCTGTGAGACCGGAGACGCCACGCCGGTCGTCGACCTGCGCTTCGAGGAGCTGCCTGGGGCGACGGAGTTCCGTGACTCGTCGCGGCTCGGGAACCACGGGACGAACGCCGCCGGGGCGCTGCCCGCCGCAGGCTTCGCCGCCGCTCCGGCGCCGGACTCGGACTTCGCGGCATCGCTGCGTCTCCCAGCCGACATCGATCTGCCCATCTCGACGGGGGAGTCCACGTCGTTCGCGCTGTGGGTCAAGAAGGACCCCGGCTCGACCACCTCCCAACGCTTCCTGATGGTCCGGGATCCACAAGCCGACGGCTACCAGCTCGATGTCCGGACGAGCAGCGTGAAGTGGACTGCAGGCGGCACGCACCGCACCGAGCTGGCTGACGGGGGCGCCCGTCCGTTGCTGTTCGACGACGAGTGGCACCACGTGGTCGTCACACGCTCGGCCGCCGGTTCCGGCGCGATCTACGTCGACGGGACGCCGTGGGGGCAGGGATTCGCAATGGACGATCCCGCACTCGGGCAGGTGCAGATCATCGGCGATGGCGTCCTGATCGACGACTTCAAGATGTTCGACCGTGCGCTTGCGCCGCACGAGGTCGAGCCGCTGATGACGCAGACGCCGCTCGACCGCTGCGCCCTGGTCGCCGTGGAGAGCGAGGCAACTGCCGACGATGGCCGGTACCCGTGGGCCGAGCTCACGCTCACACCACACGACCCGGTGGCGCTGCTGCTGGCATCGGCACAGCTCGGACTCCAGGTCGACGGCGCCGCGCCCCTCGTGTCGGTCGCGCCGGTCCCCGGCCCGGTGCCGGGTGGCTCGGACGATGCTCCGGGGACGTTCATCCTGAGTGGCAACGCGATCGACTCCGGCTCGGGCGTGGCCCGCGTCGAGGTGAAGGTCGGTGACGCCCCCTACGTCCTCGCCGACGGACTCGACACCTGGTCGTTCGCGTTGCCCGTGGTCGATGGGTCCTACGGGATCCGGATCCGTGCGACCGATGCGGTCGGCAACGTCGGAGCGCGGTTCCACACGGTCGTGGTCGACGGAACGGCGCCCGAGGTCTCGCTCGATGCGCTGCCGGACACCCCCGTCGCGCCCGCGTCCGACCCCGCCACGGGGGCGCCGATCGTGCAGCTCTCGGGCTCGGCATCGGACGCCGTCTCCGGCATCGCGACCGGCGGCGTCGAGGTCCAGCTCGTGCCCTCGCCGTCCGGAGCGGCAGCGACGGAGGAGAACTGGCAGCCCGCCACACTCGACGGCGATCGATGGATGCTCGACTACCGGTTCTCCACCACCGCCATCGACGTGAGCGGCGCGTGGGATGTCCGGGTGCGCGCCACCGATGGGGTCGGCAACGTGTCGGCCCACGACGACGTCGCGGCCGTGCTCCGACTCGATGCCAACGCTCCCGAAGTGCAGATCGGCCTCCGGGACGCGGACCGCCGCGCCATCGGCGGCGACGACGTCCTCGAGTTGGCGGGGCAGGTGACCGACGCCGACGGCGCGGGCATCACCGCCCTCGAGATCTCGCTGACACCACTCGCCACGCTGCTCGCACTACCCGACGGCGCGAGCACGGACGACCTTCCCGACCCGCTCACCTGGGCCCCGGTCGATCTGGCCGAGTCGGGTCCGGGTGTGACCGAGACGTCGTGGACGTTCGAGATCGACGGTCTCCTGGAGGATTCGTACCAGGTCGACCTGCGCGCCACGGATGCGCTCGGGAACCAAGCGGTGCGTCCCAATGTCTGGCGTGGGGTCATCGACACGACCGCCCCTCGACTGGTGCTGGACGCCGCAGCCACGGGAGAGCTGCACACCGGTGGTACCCGGTTCGAGGTCCGCTACGACTGCGACGCCGAGGACCTGTTCCTCGACGCGGACTCCTTCGACTGCGACGAGGGTTCGGATGCGCCACCCGTCAAGGTCCTCAAGGACGACGCGGCGCTCCAGTCCCAGTTCCCGGACCTTCCCCAGTTGGAGCGGATGACGACCGAGTTCACGCGCTGGGAGCGCGGCCCGGAGTCCGAGGTGGAGTTCACCGCCTGCGACGTGTTCGGGAACTGCACGACGCTCGACCACCTCGTCGACGACGGCGGCATCCCCGTTGCCGATCTGAGCGCTGCCGTCGTGGACCCGACGGACGGCCGACACGTCGCCGTCGACGGACCGATCGACCTGGGCATCGTCGCCGAGGCTGCTGCATCGATCCGATCGCTGGCACTCGTCGTGGACGGATCCGAGGTCGAGCGGCGGGACTTCGCCGACGGCGCGGTCACCACGTTCAACGCTCGTGTCCCCGTCGACGTGGTCGGCGGAGCCCACACGGCGCGCATCGTGGTCGAGGACTGGGCGGGAACCAGCAAGACCTCGGCTCCGGTCACGTTCTTCGCCGACACGCAGGAGCCGACGGTCTCCCTGGACTCGACCGTGATCACCGCCCTCGACACCTGGGGTGCCGGGAGCGACACCATCCGGTTCCACGGCGACGTCGTCGACGACGGCACGATCGCCTCGGTCGAGGTCAAGGTCGAAGACGGTGACTGGACCGACGTCATCGTCGACGGCGACCGTTGGCGCGGCGCGCTCACGGTCCCCGAAGCCGACGGCACCGACATCACTGTGCAGGTCCGAGCATTCGACCTCGCGGGACGATCGGCAGCGATCTCCCACTCGGCATCCGTCGACCTCGGCCCGGACTCCCCGGACTTCGTCGCACCGGACACGGTCATCGTCGTCGGCCCCTCCGCGGAGACGGCGTCGGAGTCGGCGTCGTTCCTGATCACCAAGATCGCCGGCAGCAACGAGGCCGTGTCCCTGCTCTGCAGTCTCGATGGTGGTGCTCCGGTGCCGTGCCCCGGCTTGTGGACGGTCGACGGACTCAGCAGCGGCCCCCACCGGGTGGCGGTGGCGGCCGTCGACTCCGCCGGAAACCAAGATCTCTCGCCGGCGACGTGGGAGTGGTCGGTGACACCGAGCGACCCGCGGGCCGAGATCCTGAGCGCTCCGGAGGATCCGAGCACGGACCGAACGCCGTCGTTCATCTTCTCGTCCGATCCGGGTGCGACCTTCGAGTGTCGCCTCGACGACGCCGATTTCGAGACGTGCACGTCGCCGACGACCTTCGAGCGTCTGCCCGACGGGACCCATCGCTTCGAGGTCCGGGCAACTCTGTCGGGCACGACGGGGACGGCAACACCCCATGTGTGGACGATCGTGAACTCGGCCCCGGTCGCGCAGGACCAGATGGTCACGTACGGCGTCGGTCCGGAGGGCACGCCCATCGAGCTCGACGCGGTCGATGACGATCCGATCACGTATCGGATCGTCGACCAGCCCGAGCACGGCCTCCTCGAGGGCGCGGGGCCGGACCGGACCTACCGGCCGGCCACCGGATTCGGCGGCCCCGACGAGTTCACTTTCCAGGCTTTCGACGGAGACGAGTGGTCGAATGTCGCGACGGTGGCGCTCGACCCGAGCGTCCCGGTGCTGACCTGGCCGCAACCAGCCGACATCGTCTACGGGACGACGCTCACCTCCGAGCTGCTGAATGCGACCGCAGACGTTGCGGGCACGTTCTCCTACGAACCCACTGCGGGGACTCGGCTCGGTGCCGGTACGCACACCCTGTCGGTGACGTTCGAGCCGGATGACGACGAGCGATACGACGCTGCGACGTCGACCGTCACGATCACGGTGTTGCCGAAGGCGCTGCAGGTCACGGCATCGTCGGGGTCGCATCCCTTCGGCACGCCGCCGCCAGAGGTCACGCCCATCTTCGAAGGGTTCGCTGCGGGAGACGACGTCACGGACCTCGATGTGGCGCCCACCTGCACGTCGACGAGTACCGACGAGAGTCCGGCGGGGTCGTACGTGTCGAGCTGCGCGGGGGCGAGCGACCCGGACTACGAGATCAGCGCGGTCGACGGCGTGATCACCGTGACGCGGGCACCGACCGTCCTCGAGCTCGACGACCTGTCGAAGGTCGAGTCACTGCGAACGAAGTCGATCGAGTTCTCGGCATTGCTGCGCTCCGACGCCACGGGGCGGGGGATCGAAGGTGCCGAAGTCGCCTTCCGGTTCTCCGACGGGACACCGACCTGCACCGCGGTCACCGATGCCGACGGTCGGGCGACGTGCCAGGTGGCGCTCACGCAACAGATGCGCCGCCTCATGCTCCGGAACGGCGAGATCGAGGCCGTCTTCGACGGCACGGACGACTTCCTCGCCAGCTCGGACTCGGCGACGACCGTGAACTCCGCCGGCGGGGCGTCCGGGGCGTCCGGGGAGTCCGGCACGTCCGAGCCCAGCGGGAGCGTCACCGCACAGAGTCTCGGAGGGCCGTCTGGTCTCGGGGCCTCGGCGGACTCACCGGTCCGGGATCTCGCCGCCAGCGGTGCAAGCACCGATCGCACGGGGTCGCTCGGCCTGTTGCTGCTGGCGGGGGGTCTCCTGCTCTGTCTCTTCGCCGCCGGCATCCGTCGTCGCCGCAGTCACTGAGCGCGGCGGACATGGCACAGCGTTCGACATTTCTCGTCCACCTCACGCCCGACGGTTCCGTCTGGGTCGAGGCGGTCGCCACGGGAGCGGTGTTCAGCGCGTCGCGCCTCGATCTGGTCGGGGACGCGATCGAACAGTGGCTTTCCGATGCAGCGAACTCCGAGGACATGGGCGAGGTCGCCAGCTGACGGGAGCGATCAACAAGCCGTGATGGGGCATGTGAGACCGGCTGCTTTCACGACCAAGTCTGCCGCGACGCGCCAGACTTCAGGATCGTGAGCGCGACGGTGGACGACGTTCGACACGCGATCGACTGGTACGTCGAAGCCGTGCCAGCCGGGTCGCTCGTCCCGCTCCAACCGCCGCCGAGCCCCGCAGAAGTCGAGGCCACGATCCTCGAGGCCGGATCTGCGATCTCACCGTTCCAGCTTCCCCCAGAGGTCGTGTGGCTGTGGCGCACGTGGGACCCGACGCGATTCACCGACCTGCCGTATCCGCGGCTCACGCGTCCGGACTTCGCGCTGCAGTGCTGGCGGCAGGACGCATTGGAGTCCGGGCATCCCAAGATCCTGTTCCCCGTGGCCTACGAGAGCCACGGCTTCCTGCTCGTCGAGATGAGCGAGGCGTACGAGCAGCCCGCGCCGATCTGGTATTACGCGTACGCGGACGAGGCGTTCGTCCTGACGTACCCATCGCTGGCGAGCCTGTTCAGAGCCTGCGCCGAGGCCGTCGAGATCGCCGGAGCGCGACCGCCATCACACGACAACGATCGGTACGCCGTGTATGCCCCGCTGTTCGACGGCCCGACCTTCGACGCGATCGTGGAACGCCACTTCACTGCCTCGGCGCACGGCACACGTGAAAGGCGTGTCGCCATCGATCCGATGCTCGAGTGGCCGGACCATTGGCAACGCGCACAAGGACTTGACAGCGCGGCGCTGAAGCCGGCGGGCGCAACCCACACCGTGCGGGCTTTCGCAGAAGCCGCTGCGACATCTCCGCTGACCGGGCGGCTCGTCGGCGTCTTCCGGAGCCAGGGTGGAGGGTCCTTCGCCCCAGGCGGCGCCATGGCGTCGTTCGGGACCTTCACCGACCCGACCGGCACGATCCCGGTCCTCCTTCCGCACTCGGTACTCGACGTCGGCGGTCGGGACGGCACGATGGAGGTCGAGATCGAGATCGAAGCGACCACACCGATCCCGGCGATACCTGAACTCGACACACGAGACATCCAGAACGCCGCGCTCTCCGGGGAGATCGCCAACGCACAGGCTCTCGGAGCGCAGCTCGGTCACGCGCTCCACAACGCCGCGACCCAGGTGCCCCTGATCCGACGAATGATCCCCCCGCACTGATCTCGAACTGCCCCCCAACCCCTGCCCGACCCGGACGGAATCGTTGGTTTCATGCCTCAGTCGCGTGCGCTCGACACGCTCGTCTCGTCCGACGCGGATGACCTGTACGTGCTCGGGTGCAGACGAGGATGCCGGCGACGGCGCCCAGAACCACGAGGAGGGTCATGTCGGCCCAGAGGACGGTGATGTCTCCCCAACCACTCCGCCCTGTCTGCGTGGAGGCTGACACCAAGGTGCCGATGCGGGCGAGGTCGCTGAGGTGCCACCAAATCGCGCCCCAGGCTGCGATCGCTGGCGCTGACGGTCGGCCGATCGCTACCGGGGTTCGGGTCGAAGGTTCAGTCCTCGATGACGTCGAGACCGTCAGCTCGCAGCTTGGCAATGTTGGCGAGCATGCCCTGCAGGATCTCGGGCGGGTGGCCTTCCCAGCTCTCAACCTCGCCGACGATCCGCATGGGGTGGCGTGTCCGGTACGACTGCGTGACGTTGCCGGGGAACTTCTTGTTGGTGACGTTGGGGTCGTCCTCAAACGGACCCATGGGTTCGACGATGTAGATCCGTTCCCGGCCGGCTTCGCCCCCGAGAGCGACGGCGAGTTCCGCGCCCCAGATGGCGGGCTCGAGCAGCGCGGCGAAGTAGATGTGGTTCGCCACGCGGCCCTCGTGGTAGTTCGAGCCATGCCCGGGAACGAGTTCGTCACCGATGGAGAACTCGGTCTTCGTTCCGTGGAAGAACGGTCCGTCGACGTGTTCGCAGCTGTCGAAGGTCACCGGGACGTACTCGGTGTTCCCGGATGCCTCGATCGCGTCGGCGATCGACTTCGTGTGCGCTGGTTGCTGTTCGTTCCCCACGGCGCCTCCGTCCAATGCCATCAACCAAGTGGAGGAATATACTCCGGTTAATGGGCGCAGTCGAGACGAGTTCCTTGGTGCTGTTCGATGCGCGCTGACGCTCGACGCAACCGGCAGTCGATCCTCGACGCGACGATCGAACTGGTGCTGGAGATCGGCGGCGAACCATCGCGAGATGCCGTGGCCGAGCGTGCCGGCGTGGGGATCGCCACGCTGTACCGTCACTTCCCTGACCAGCTACAGCTGCTGCGAGCCGTCGCCGTCGAGGCCTTGGACCGTGCGATCAGCGAGGGTCGTGCCGCCCTCGAAGAGGCCGCCACCGGAGGAGCAGCGCTGCGTCGGTATCTGCACGCGGCGATCGACTGCGGCCTCGGCGCCGTCAACGTCGTGTACCCGCTCCTCGACGACCACGACTGGCCCGAGCAACGCGACAATGCACGCGACCTCCTCGATCAACTCGTCGCGGCTGCCGCTCGCGATCGAGCGATCGACCACGAACACACCGCAACCGACATCGCGCTGGCCGCCATTCGGTTCTGTCGACCCCTGGCAGTTGGCCTCGACGCCGACGACGAGCGGACTATTGCCCACGAGCAGCTCGATCGCTATCTCGATGGCCTGGCTGTCCCCAAATCACGTCCGTGAAGCGACCAACCTGCCCAGCGCCGCGATGTCGGCCACATCTGCAGGTGGGTCTGTCCGATCGCGTGTGTAAACGGCGTGGACTCGTATCCGTTGTGTCGACTCAGAGCCGTGCACCGAAGCGAGATCATTGGTGTCGAGGTCTGGCGGATCTGGTTCGGCCGGTTCGGTCATCAGCTGAGGATCCACATCTCCAGCGGTCGGACGATCATGGTGCTGCCGTTGACGACGACGCCGCTGGCGAGGTGCGAGCCAGCGCTTCTGGCCTGGGCCGAGGGGGAACTGTCCGGCCCCCCGTAGGTCGGTCCAGTTCCTGTGTTGGCGATCCGGCGGATGTGAACTGATGCCCGGGAAGAGATACACAGCGGAGCAGATCGTCGCGAAGTTGAGAGAGGCGGAGCGTCTGCAGGGCAGGGTCAGACGATCCCGCAGGTGCTGAGGACTGGCGACCGCTGAGGTAGCAGCAGGGGTCATAGAATCCCTGGTCAGACGAGTGGCGATGGTGAGCCGGCTTGTAGGCGGGGTTCTGTCCCAGGACCGAAGTCCCGTGGGTGACCATCCATCTGTGCAGCCCACCTGGCCGATCGAGCGAGCAGCCCGCGGCACGCTTGGCCTTGCTCCGAGCGGGGGTTGCCGAGCCGCCGGTGTCGCCACCGACGCTGGTGCGCTCTTACCGCACCGTTTCACCCTCACCTGTGCTGCGTCTCCCCGAAAGGAGTCGCAGCCATCGGCGGTCTTCTCTCTGTTGCCCTGTACCGACAGGTCGCCCCGTCCTGGCTCTCGCCAGCGCTCTGCTCTGTGGAGCCCCGACCTTCCTCGACTGCCCGTCCACCTCTCGGGGAACGGACGACCGCGGTCACCGGTCCGACTCACCATCGTGTCTCGTCTACATGGACGGAAGCCTGCCACGGCTCGGGCAGCCCGGAGGAGTGAGAACCTCAGACGTGGGGTAGGGACGGCGACATGAGCAGCACCGAGACCACGATCGACCTCGACGTTCCTGTGGAGCTGGCCTATCGAAAGTGGGCATCGCTCGAGAACCTTCCCGACCTCCTCTCGGTCGTCGATCGCATCGACACCGACGACGGCGAGATCTCGCACTGGACCATCACGCTGGGCCCGGTGACCCGGGAGTTCGATGCGAGGGTCACCGAGGTGCAGTCGGAGAAGCGCATCGCGTGGAAGAGCATCACCGGCCCGGAGCACGCCGGCGTGATCACGTTCCACCGGATCGACGAACACCGCAGCCGTATCGGACTCCAGCTCGACTTCGAGCCCGACGGTGTCGCCGAGACGATCGCTGCCGGGCTCCAGCTCGTCGAGTCTGCGATCGAGTACGACCTGGGTGCATTCAAGGCCTCGGTCGAATAGGAACACGGAGTCGAGCACGCGCAGAAGCGCGGCTGACGTCACCAAAAGGTCAGATCCTGGTCCGGACGTCCTGGTCGCTGGACTGGAACCCGTGCTCGATACCCCACAGGGCGGCTTGGACGCGGTTCTCGGCGCCGATCTTGCGGTAGAGGCCGCGGACCCTGGTCTTGAGGGTGTTCGGGCTGATGTAGAGGAGGTCGGCGATCGAGCGATTGTCGAGACCCTGCGTGATCAGCGCCAGTACGTCGGCCTCCTTCTCCGTGAGGGCCATCTCCTGACCCGGCCACCGACGGCCGGTCGAGATCGACGCTCGGGGCTCGGGCGGGTCGGACACCACGATCTCGCCGGCGTGGATCCTTCGCAGCGCGTCGGCGAGATCGTCGCCGGCGAGCGACTTGGACAGGAACCCCGAGGCGCCGATGTCCATGGCGTTCCCGATGTGCTCGTCGTCGAATGCCCAGGTGAACACCGCCACTCGTTCGACCCGACCGGACGAGAGCAGAACCCGCACGGACTCGAGGTCCGGGTCGGCGGCACCGAACGTGTCGTAGAGGGCGATGTCGGCCCTGCTGTCGACCTGGTCGTCGGTCGAGAGGTCGACCACGCCCAGCCAGTCCTTCCCCTCGACGAGCGCGGCGAGCCCTCGGACGACGAGCTCGTAGTCGTTCACGATCGCCAGTCGGATCGGCTCCACGCCGTGCATCCTACGACCGACGTCCGTTCGGTCATTCACCCCTAGGGGTGGAGTGGTCCACCTCACACGCTCGTACGGTTGTCGACATGACGGGACGTGGACAGGTGATCGTGCTCTGGGACCCCGAACACCCGCCACCACCAGGGCCGTTGCTCGACGCCGCGGCGTTGGCCACGACGGGATGGGACTGGGAGTACCACGGACCGGAGACCCCGGTCCGACCACCGACGATGGTGGCCGGACATCGGACATCGCCCGACGACCTCGCCGACCGACTCGAGCGGGCCGACGTCGTCGTGGGGGTTCCGACGCTCTGGACGCTGGGATACGTCGCTTCGGCCGGCGCTCGCTTCGTGGCCGTCGTGCTGGGTTCGACGCCCGACCACGACGTCATCGCCGGCGAGATCGTGGTCGAGGGATGGCCGCCGCCGGCGGACTGGCCGAGCGTGCTCAGCGATGCCGTCGCGCTCGACGCCGACCACCATCGGACGATCGTTGCGTCGCCGGAGGCCGAGGATGTCGCCAGCGACATCCGCGACCTGCTCGAGGAGATCCGGTCGAACTACCTGCCGTCGGCGTTCCGACCCGCACACGACGGAGGCGAAGAGACCGCACTCGCCTGATCGGCGTTCACCCGGACGGGCGCCGCTCGTGGTGCTCCAGGCCCTCCGTCCGTCGGTCGTCCTTCATCTCCGACTCGAAGACGTGCGCGGCGCCGTCGACGAGCTCCCGTTCGGCGAAGTGGTGGAACTCGCGGATCGGCTCCCAGTAGGTGGCGTCGTACTCCTCGACGAGCTGGAAGCTCCACCGTCCGTCGAGCACATTGCGCCCGACGAGATGGGTCTCGAGCGCGTCGGCGAGTGACGCGTGGCCGGCATCTCGGAGTTCCTCGGCTGCCTCGCCGAGCAGGAGATCGACCCGACCGGACATCTGGTGGAAGTCGTAGAGGCGCCCGCGTGCCCGCTCCAACCACTCGGCGGCCTCGCCCAGCTTCCCGAGGGCCTCGACGGTCTCGTCGGAGACGCCGTTGGGCCGCCGGTCGGCGGTGAGCCACGTCGGCTCGATGGTCTTCGGTTCCCATGTGGTGTCCTCGGCCATGGCGGCTCCATATCCAGCGGCCGGCGACGTTGCCACCAGTCGTCGTCACCAGCGGGCGAACGAGGAGGGCCGAAATATGGCGAAGAGCCGCCAGTTGTTCGTCTCAAGAGTCCGCGCGGCCGTGTCGAATCTGAGGAGAGACAAGACGGCGAGAGGTAGAACACCGTGCGACGGCCTGGCGGCGAACGCGGCGCATCGATCCTGGAACTGGCGCTGATCACCCCGGTGATGGCGCTGATCGTGATGGGTGTGCTCGATCTCGCTCGCGGACATCAGATGCAGATCGGACTGACCAACGCGGCACGCGAAGGCGCGGCCTACGCGCAGATCGCCCCGAACGACGTGTCGTGCGCGGGCGAGGACGACATCATCGATCGGGTGATGGGGGAGAGCGGCGACCTCGCCGGTTATGCCGGCCTCTCGGTCGTGGTCTTCGCCGAGGACGCAAGCGGTGACCTCACGGTTCCGGTGACGGGCTGCGGTGGATCGACGGCATCGTCGGGCGAACGGGTACGAGTCGAGGTGACCGCGACGTTCGACGTCATCACCCCGATGGTCGAGAGGGTGGTCGGCGGCTCGATCGACCTGACCGGGTCGTCGGAGATCGAGGTGCAGTCGTGAGGCGGCCTCGACGCGACGAACGAGCGGTCACCGTGATCGAAGCGGCGGTGGCACTGCCGATCCTGTTCCTCTTCGTGTTGGCCCTGATCGACCTCGGAACCTGGACGCTGGAGTCGAACAAGGCCGCGAACGCGGCTCGTGACGGCGCCCGCGCAGGCATGATCAGCCATCGCGTCGCCGATGCCGCGTCCGGTGGCGACCGCACAGCGGTCGTCGACGCGGTGCAGGCCCATCTGCCCGGTCGGACGTTGGCCGCTGACGAGATCGTGATCGAGTGCGTCGACCCCGACGGTGACCTCGTTGCCGGAGGGTGCGCTGCGGCCACGATCGATCGGGACCGGATCCGGGTCACGACCCGTTGGGAGAAGCGCTTCATCACACCGCTCGCCGGGATCGTCGGGGTGCCGTCGGCCGAGGTGCGCGGAGTGGCGACGATGGTGATCGTCGGCAAGCCGCTCGCGCCCAGCGGAACGGCGACCACCACCACGACGACCTCTGTTCCCGGGTCGACGACGAGCACGACGTCGACGACCACATCGGGATGCGTGGTGACCGGCCTGTCGGTGTCGCCCTCGCCGAACTCGGCCAAGAGGAGCGGTGCGCTGCAGAACAACGTGGACATCGAGTTCTCCATCTCGGGAGCGGACCCCTGTGTCGGCCTGAGCGTCGAGATCGTCGCCCCGGGCGGCGGCACCGCGACCCATGGCTGCGGGTGCAGCAGCGGCGCGATCCGCACGTGGAGCTACGGCAAGAACAGCGACAACTTCTGGACCGCCGGTCAGGCGACGGTCCGCGTGGTCAAGGGCGTGGCGACGCTGGCCACGACGACCTTCACCGTGAACTGAGGACCCATGCGATCCGTGATGACCGACAACCGGAAGAGCGATCGAGGAGCGACGGCAGTCGTCTTCGCCATCGCCGTCTCTGCGATGTTGGCCGTGGCCGCGCTCGTACTCGGCGGGAGCCGCGGGTACAGCGCGGTCCGTGAGGCGCAGAACGCGTCGGACGCCGCGGCGCTGGCCGCGACATCGGTGCTCCGGAACGTGCAGCAGGGAGATGCTCCGTCGTCGCGTGTCTTGGCCACGGCAGTCTCCGTCGCCGAGGCCAACGGCGCCACCTCGGGATCGGTCGAGTGTGACGTCGTCACCGCGACGTACGCGCTCACCCACGCCGAGTCCGAGGTCGTGGGCGGGTGCGACGGGAGCAACGAGTTCGCCGTGGATGCCGCCGGGGTGCGGGTCCGCACGACCGAAACGAAGGATGTGCCGTTCAGTGCGTTCGTCGATCAGGAGACCATCCGCGCTGGTGCGGTCGCCGCCGCCACGATCCAACCGGTCCTCGAAGGCCGAGCCCCGTTCATGGTCTGCACGTCGCCGGATGCGACCGGTCACCCGGCGCAGGCGTTGCTGCCCGATGCCTCCGACCCCACCGGCTACTCGGTGAATCCTGCGGCGATCGGCCTTAGCTATGTGCTCCACGGCAACGCCATGAAGGACGGCGGACGGCAGTGCGGCGGTGGATCGGCGTCATGGCGTGGGTTCGTCTCGTTCAGCGGCTCGTTCCCGATCCCGTCACCCGACCCGAACGACGAGAGCGACTGGTGGGAGGTCAAGACAGGCAACGCCAACGGACACCTGTCACGCGTCCTGACCGGTGACGACGCCTGTGAGGGGAACGTCGACGACATCATCGGATGCCGGCTCGCGCTCCCGCTGTGTCCCAAGAGCAACGGGGGGACCGGCGTCGGGCTCAAGCTCTACTGCGTGAAGCTCGGTGCGTTCGTGATCACGTACAACCAGCACTCCTCCGGAACGCCGCCGTGCAACGACGGCAACGGAGCCAACGGACTCGTGTGCGGCACGTTCGTCGGCGCGGCCAACGCGTCGAGCGGTCAGGGCGGCGCCTCCACCCCGGACCCCGACTCGGTCGTGGTCATCAAGCTCGTCCAGTAGGCCCCCCGGGTGGACGCGAAGAGGGCCACTCCCGGCGGGAGCGGCCCTCGACGTGTTCGCGTGTCCCGCCGGAGCGGGTCGGCTGCTATTCGGTGATGACCGCGCCCTCGGGGAGCGGGTTGTCCGACTTGTAGAATGACGGGAAGACCGTCGCTGCGTCGTACATGGCCACCTGGCCGAGGATCGTGGCGTGGCGACTCTCGACGCCACCGATCGTCATGATCGTCGAGCGGAGCTCCGGGGTGCTCAAGGCGCCGGCGGCGAAGACGTAGGTCTGCGCTGCTGCAGTCTCGAGGTCGAAGGCCAGCTTGATGATGTCGCCTTCGGCGGAAGCCGCTTCGACGGCCGGGTCGACGAGCGCGGTCTTCACCGCGGCGTTGGCCTGGTCGTAGGCGCCGCTGCCGACGACACCCTTGAGGGCGTCGGCGTGCTCCTGGTGGTGCTGCTGGAACAGGCCAGCGGCATCGGCCACGGCCTGCGTGGTCACCAGACCGGAGTCGATCGCCACCTGGTAGGTGTCGATCGCCAGGATCTCGAGCGAGATGGCGGTGTTGGCCAACACGATGTCCATGTTGGGGTCGTCGCCCTCGTTCGATCCGCCGCCGTCGCCCGAGGTGGGCGCCGAAGCGGTGTCGTCGTCGTCGCCACAGGCAGCGAGGAGCGCTGCACCGGCGATGGTGGCGCCACCGATCTTGAAGAACTGGCGCCGGCCCGGCACGCCGAGCAGGTGGGCCTTCTCGGCCGTCGTCATGTCGACGCCACCGTTGAAGACTCGGTCCAGGGTCTCGCGCCACTTCGGCATGGCGGCCTTGTTCTGGGCCTCCACCTCACGCATCTGGCGGTTGAACTCGTCACGACTGAAGTCGTTGTTGGGGGTTTCCATGGGATTCCTTCCTTCGTTCGTTCGGCCGGTCAGACCGGGAAGTCGGCGGGGTTGATGCCCTGCGCGATGTCGGCGGACTCGAACGCACCGTTGGGGAACCACTGATCGGGTCCCTCTCCCAGCGCGAGGCTGAGTGCGGCGGCGTGTGCGGACTCGACGGGGAGGATCGTCGCGGTGCCCTGCGCTGCCTCGACGCTCTGGAGCGCGGTGAGGGCGAATGCGTAGGTGGCGACGGCTTGGTTCTCGACGGTCTTGGCGAAGGCGAGGACACCTGCCTCGTCGGACAACTCGGCGATCATCGGGGTCAGTGCCTCGATGAGCGCGGCGTTGGGCTTGCCGGTGGCGGCGTCGCCTGCGAGGGCGCCGAAGGCACCGGCGTGCTCCTGGTGGTGACCGAGGAACAGCTCGGCGACCGGGAGGACCTCGGCCGAGAGCAACGGGGCGCCGGCCTTGTAGGCCTCGACCGCAGCCAGTTCGACCGACTCGGCGAAGACCGCGATGGCGGTGTCGTCGAGCTGGCGAGCGCCGGCGGCCGACAGCAGGCTGCCGACCGGGACGAGGGCGGATCCGACCGTGAGGGCGGCACCGCCGACGGCGGCCTTCTTGAGGAAGGCACGTCGGCCCGCCTTGAACTCGTCACCGAAGTGGAGTTCACCGATCTCGTCGGCGAACGTCCGCATGCTGTCTCGATGCATGTCGTCGATGTCGCCCGCCATCTGGCGGAGCTCCTTCGGACTGGTCTGCACGCAGTTACCTCCTGCTTGCTGGGTTGTGGGGACTGGCTGGGACTGGGATGAGAGTCGCGGTCGGTCGATCATTCGACGATCAGCGAGCCCTTCATGAAGGGGTGGAAGCTGCAGATGTAGGCGTAGGAGCCCGGCTCGTCGGGGGCCGTGATGGTTCCCTCGCTGTCGCTGGCGACCGAGTCGGTGTTGAACGACCCGTCCGATGCGGTGGCGGTGTGCGGTGTGCCGTCTGCGTTGCGGAACGTGACTTCGCTGCCGGCGGCGACCGTGGCGTCGACGGGGGCGAACTCGAACTCCGCGATCTCGATGACGTCGACGGTCTCGCTTGCCGCGGTCTCGGACCCGTTGTCGGTCTCGGCGGCGCCGGTCGTCTCGGTCGACGGTTCCGCAGTGGTGTCGTCGTCGCCGCACGCTCCCAGGAGCAGGACGCCGGAGGCGAGGAGGGCGGCGATGGTCCGTGTTGGTGTCATCGAGGGGTTCTACGGACCCCCGCGTCGATGCGGATGACGGATCGAGGAGAAATTCTCCCGACGTCGTTCGGCGACGCCTGCGAGCTAGAGGTCGAGGTCGCTCAACGCTGGGATCCAGTGACCCGCCCGAGCACGGGCCTCGCGGAACCGCTCGCGGTCCAGCGTCCTGGAGGGCTCGACCACGGTGGCTGCCGGTCGAGATCCGACGGCCGCAGCGAGGTCGGGCCACATGCCCACCCCGGTGCCGGCGAGCAGACCGGCGCCGAGGGCGGTGGCCTCGCGTTCGGTCGAGACGTCGATGGCTCGACCCGTCGTGTTCGCCAGCGCCTGGACGAAGATCGGGTTGCGACTCATGCCGCCGTCGATCCGCACACGGTCGACGACGTGTCCGGTCGCGGCCTCGACGGCCTCGACGAGGTCGGCGCCTCGGTGGGCGACGCCTTCGAGCACTGCCCGGACCACGTGGGCGCGGGTGGACCCGCGCGTCATCCCGATCAGGAGGCCGCGCGCTCCGTGGTCCCAGTCGGGGGTCCCCGTGCCCGAGAGCGAAGGGACGAAGACCACCCCGCCGGCGTCGTCGACGGTCGCTGCGATGTCGGCTGACGACGCTGCCGAATCGATGATGCCGAGTCCGTCGCGGAGCCATTCGACCGCCGATCCCGCGGCGAGCATCACGGCCTCGAGACCGAATGACGGACGGCCGTGCTGCTGCCAGGTCACGATCGGGAAGGTGCCTGCGGGTGTCGTGGCCGGGGGAGGTGCGTCGAGACACAGGTCGAGCATCGCTCCCGTTCCGAACGTGATCTTTGCGTGGCCTGGCTCGATGCAGCCCTGGCCGACCAACGAGGCCTGCTGGTCACCGACGACGGCGGTCACCGGTGGCGTCCCGACGATGGCGGTCGCGGCGCCGACGGATCCGATCGTGTCGACGACCGACGGCAACGCATCACGCGGGACGTCGAGACGCTCGAGGAGTTCGCCGTCCCAGTCGCCGGTGGCGACGTCGTAGAGCCCGGTCACTGCGGCGTTGGTGGCGTCGGTGACGTGGCACATCCCGCCGGAGAGGTGCCACACGACCCAGGTGTCGACGGTGCCCAGTCGCAGGTGCGTCCGAGGAACGTCGGTCTGTTGGAGCAGCCACTCGGCCTTCGTCGCCGTCATGTTCGGTGCGACGGCGATGCCCTCGGCGCGCAGTTCGAGGCACCGTCCGACCGTTCGCAGGTCCTGCCACCCGAGGCCTGGACCGATCGGCTGGCCCGTGCGGGCGTCCCACAGGACCGTCGAGGCTCGCTGGTTCGTCACGCCGACGGCATCGACGGTGCCGGCCATCGACACGACCTGGGCGGCCAGGCCGATCGCGGCGGTCGCGATGGCGGTCGCGTCGAACTCCACGAGCCCCGGATGGGGCGACGTCGGAAGTGTCTCGACGTGTTGTTCGTGCGAGGTGCGTCCGTCGTCGCCGACGACCAGCGCCCGTACGCTCGACGTCCCGACGTCGATGACGAGGACGCTCATCGACGAGGAGCGCGTGCTCGGTGGTCGGCGACGAGGCCCCCGGTCATCCCTGCTGCTGCTGCCAGCAGCGCGAAGAAGGGGATGGCGGCCCAGGTGACGTCGCCGTCGGTGGCCAGGAGTCTGATGGCGCCGATGACCTGCACGGTCAGGTAGGCACCGACGGCAGCGACCGCGCTGTTGACCAGCGGGGCGTCAGGACGGCGGACGGCTGCCACGTAGCCGCCGGCGGCCATCGCCAGGAGGATGACCAGGAAGGCCACGACCAGCCACGGCGAGTCGTCGTCGACCGAGCCGGAGTCGTCGAGGACCTGGGCGAGGAGCGCGGTCGGTACGGCGACGGCGAGCGTGACCAGCGCGCCGGCGAACACGGCCGGGGCGTGGATCAACCGACCGAGTGCACTCACGGGTACGAGACCTCGCCGAACGGTGACCGGAGCCCGAACTTGCCCGGGTTCAGGATCCCGTTGGGGTCGAGGGCGTCCTTGACCGACTGGAGGACGCCGAAGCCGCCGCCGAGGGCCTGCTCGACGAACCGGCTGCGGTTGAGGCCCACGCCGTGGTGGTGGCTCAGGGCGCCGCCGTTGGCGAGGACGGCTCGCTGTCCGGCATCCCAGAACGCCCGGTACATCCGGTCGCGGTCCTCGGGGTCTCCCTCGGCCGGCTTGCCGGCGAAGGTGAAGTAGAGGCAGGCGCCGTCGGCGTAGCTGTGCGACTGGTGAGCGCTCGCTGCCATCGCTCCGGGCACCTCGCGCAACGCGGTCGTCGCCGCGGTGTAGATGTCCTCGAGCCTCGACCACGGTGCGGCGATCTCCATCGTGTCGAGCACGTAGCCCTTCGAGATCAGCGCCTCGAGCGCCGACACCTCGTTGCGGTGGGACAACCAGCGTCCGACGAGGCCTTCGTCGAGCGGCGACGCTCCGGCGTCGGGGTCCGCGCACACCTGCTCGACGACGGTCATGGCGGCGTCGACGATGACCGGGTCGCCCTGGTCCATCACCAACAGGACCGCCTGGTCGCCGGTCTGGTAGCTGCGGTCGGCCTCGACGGCGTCGTAGACGCGGAGGACCGCGGGTGTCGCTCCACGTTGGACGATGCGACGGCAGACGTCGTTGGCCGCGCCGAACGTGTCGAAGGAGAACGCCGCCCAGCGTTCGTGGGCCGGAGCCGGGTGCAGACGCAGCCGGGAGCCCGTGATGATGCCGAGCGTGCCTTCTGCCCCGACGAAGAGTTGGGTCAGGTCCGGGCCGACGGCCGCACGCGGCGCCCCGCCGGTCGAGATCGCCGTGCCGTCGGCGAGCACGACGTCGAGTCCGAGGACCATGTCCTCGATCTTCCCGTAGCGGTTGCTCAACTGGCCGGCGCCACGGCATGCGAGCCATCCGCCGACGGTCGAGAGCGCCACCGACTGCGGCCAGTGACCCAGGGTCAGACCGCGGCTGCGGAGGTCGTGTTCGAGATGGTCGCCGAAGGTGCCGGGAGCGACGTCGAGGACGAGCGACTCCTCGTCGATCGACACGATGCCGGTGAGTGCGGTGGTGTCGAGGACGACGCCGCCGAACACCGGGACCGATGCGCCACAGACGCCCGAGCGTCCTCCGGTGGCCGTGACCGGCACCTTGGCGGCGTCACACAGTCGGAGGACAGCAGCGACCTGGTCGGCGTCGGCCGGTCGTACGACGACGCCGGCGAGTCCGGGGACCTGGCCATCGGTGGCCCACAACATCGCGCCCGGCCACCAGTCCCGGCTGGCTTCGGCGCGGATTGCGTGGTCGGTGGTGACGTCGGCGCCGGTCTTGCGGAGCCGATCGATCAACGGATCGGGGACCGGCACCATCCCCGAGAGGTGGGCGGTGGCGTTGGCCGCCCCGCCCTCGATCTCGATGGGTGCGGTGGGGGCGCCAGGTCCGGCGGCGGGGAGTTCGGAGGGAGCAGGCACGGCCGACCACCATACGACGACCCGGTCCGTCGGGACGTCGACCGATCGTCGCCATCGGGAGCGGCGTCCAGGCCCGAGATCTGTTCGGAACGTGCCGATCGGTACGTTGCACATCGAAAACGACGCGGTACGTGCCGATCGGTACGTTGCGATCGGTCGCGGTGATCCCGGTGTCGACGCAGGTGTCGTGACGCCGGGACGGCGACCGTGGGGTGGGCCGCCAGCCTCAGTCGACGAGTTCGAGCGGGTCGCGCTGTTGCGCGGCCTTGGCTCGGAAGGCCGTGGTCTCCGACTTCCGGGTCGCCTCGTCCCAGCCGAGTTCGTCACCGATCAGGTCGGCGACGTCGCCGGCGACGTCGGCGGTCGCGTCCCGGCCGAGGAGCAGTGCGCGGGTACGGCGGCTCAAGACGTCGTCGAGCGTTGCCGCCATCTCGTAGCGAGCCGAGTAGACGGCTTCGGCGCGCAGGTAGGGGAGTCCGGGCACCAACGACTCGCCGAGGGTCGGGTCGCGGACGATCATGGCCTCGATGAGTGCGGTGTCGCCGCCGAAGCGGTGCTGCAGGTGACCCGAGCGCCCGCTTGCGTCGGCGTCATATCCGTCCGCGCCGAGGAGGCGGAGCTTCTTGGTCCGCGACTTCCGTTGGCCGCGTGGAAGGTCGAGGCGATCGGCCACGGCGTCGACGGTGTCGGCTGCCATCTCACGGTACGTCGTCAGCTTCCCGCCGGTGACGGTGATCATCCCCGACTTCGAGGCCGTCACCGAGTGCCGGCGTGACAGATCGGCGGTGCGGCCCGATCCGCCGGACCCCGGGGTCGCCTTCACCAGAGGACGGAGTCCGGCCCAGGTGCCCACCACGTCGTCGACGGTGATCTCGGTCGTGGTCGAGTGGTTGATCGCCCGCAGGAGGTAGTCGACGTCATCGCGGGTGCACTGGGGGTCGTCGAGCGGTCCGTCGTAGTCGGTGTCGGTCGTCCCGATGTAGGTGAACTCCGGGTCCTGACCGGGCGCTGCCGGCCACGGCACGACGAAGACGGAACGCTTGTCCTTGGGGACCGGCGCGACCACGGCGATGTCGTTCTGGACCAGCGACCACGGGACGGTGAGGTGAATACCCTTCGCCGGCCGGATCGAGTCGGGGTCACGACCTTCGTCGAGCGTGCGGACCTCGTCTGCCCAGACCCCGGTGGCGTTGACCACCTGTCGAGCTCGGACCTCGATACGTCGGCCATGGGCCTCGACGACGGCACCGGTCACGTGGACGCCTCGGCGCAGGAGTTCGACGACCGGGGCGTGGTTCACGCAGACGGCGCCGTGCAGCACGGCCGCAGTGCGAGCGATGGTCATCGTCAGCCGAGCGTCATCGGCCTGGGCGTCGTAGTAGAGGTAGCTGGCCGCCACCCGACCCGGCGGGAGCGTGGGCATGTGCGCCATCGTCTCGTCGGCCGAGATCCGCTTGTGGATCTTGCCGATACGCGCACCGCCGGTGAGGTCGTACATCCACATGGCCGAGCCGAGCGCCCGGGCGAGCTTGGGATGGATGACCCCGTCCTTGCCGAACATGGGGATGAGGAACGGCATGACGTCGACGAGGTGGGGAGCGTTCCGGAGCAGTCGCTGCCGCTCCCGGAGCGCCTCGTAGACCAGACGGATGTCGCCCTGCTGGAGGTAACGGAGGCCTCCGTGGACGAGTTTCGAGCTCTTCGACGACGTCCCCGACGCGAAGTCGCCCTTCTCGACGAGCGCGGTCCGCAGTCCCCGGCTCGCGGCATCGAGGGCGACGCCGGCGCCGGTGACACCGCCGCCGATGACCAGGACGTCGAACGTCTGGTCTGCGAGTGCGGCGAGGCTCGTGCCTCGGTCGAAGGGTCCGACGCTCATGGCCGCAGGCTAGAGGCGGTCAGGTGGCCTGCGACGAACGCACCCAGGCGTCGACCAGGTCGCCGAGGATGCCGAGCGTCACGCCACCGTGTGCGAGCACGGCGTGGTGGAACCCGCGGATGTCGAAGTCGTCACCCAGCCGGCGCTCGGCGTCGTGACGGAGGCGGAAGAACTCGCGTTGGCCGATCTTGTACGACAGCGCCTGCGCCGGCATCCCGATGTAGCGGTCGACCTCGACCGCGGCCTCGTCGTGGGCGATGGGCACGTGGGCGGTCATGAAGTCGATCGCCCGCGACCGCGTCCAGCCCATGGCGTGCAGGCCGGTGTCGATCACGAGCCGGGCCGACCGCCAGGCATCGGCCGACAACATGCCGAGGCGCATGAGATCGGACGAGTAGATCCCCATCTCGTCGGCGAGTCGCTCGGTGTAGAGACCCCACCCCTCGCTGTAGGCCATGTAGCCGCCCCGACGCTGGAACATCGGGACGTTGAGTTCGACGGCGCTCGCTCGTTCGAGATGATGGCCGGGAACCGCCTCGTGGAAGGCGAACACCTCGGCCTCGAAGCGGTTGCGTCGGGTGGGTTCGTGCGTGTTGGCGTAGTAGACGCCGGGCTTCGAACCATCGGCGGGCGGCGCGCCGTAGTAGGCGGGCGGCGACCCGGGCGCGAGGGAGTCGGGCACGGCCTCGACCACGACGTCGGTGCCGGGCAGGTGCGCGAACCACCGCGGTGCGACCGCGAGCGCTCGCTCGATGGCGGCGGTGGCTGCATCGAGGATCTGCCGGGCAGACTCGTACTTCATCGACGGGTCGGTTCTGAGGTGGTCGAAGAGCACCTCGCGATCCGAGATGCCCACGGCGCGAGCGCCGATCTCGGCCCATTCGGCGGGGAGCTTGTCGGTCAGCTCCTCCATCCCGATCGCATGGATCTCGTCGGGGGTCAGCGTCGTCGTGGTCGCTCGGCGGGCCAGTGAGGCGTACAGAGCGTCGCCGTCGGGCAGGTGGCACAGTCCGGGGGAGTCGTCGCCTCGGCCCAGTGCTTCGAGGTCTCGGAGTGCGTCGGCGACCCGCTGGTATGCCGGGCGTACCGCGGTCTCGGCGATGGCGGACGCTCGGGCCCGCCAGTCGTCGGCGCCGGTCCAGCCGTCCGGCAGTTCCAGCGCCACGAAGGGGTCGGTCGCGACGGGGCCAGCCAGGTGTCCTTCGACCATGGCCGCGGTCCGGGCGACGATCGTCGACGTGGGTGTCCATCCACGCTCGACGCCGGCACGCCAGTGTCCGACCACGTCGTCGAGCACGCGAGGGAGCGCCTCGAGGCGGCGCAGCTGCGCTTCGGCACTGGTGGCGTCCGGAGCAGCGCGCCGCGACGCCGCACGCAACAACGAGACCGGATAGCCGGTGAAGCCGTCGGACGAGAGCTGGATCTCGTCGGAGTCGATCTCCTCCACGGCGGTGTCGCACGCATCGAGCAGCAGCGCTCGGGTGACCCGCTCGCTCGGCGACAACTCCGCTCCGTCGACGGCGTGCACCCGGACGGCGATGTCGCGGACGAACGAGCGGTGTTCCTGGAGTCCGTCCGGGCTGAGGTCGGGCACCTGGTCGTCGAAACGATGGTCGCCGAACATCGTCGCCACGAAGGGCGCCCGGGCCATCGTCCCGTCCCAGTACTCGTCCGCGAGCGCGAGCAGCTGATCGGAGGGACGGTCGGCCATCGGATCGATCGTGACAGAGCCTCGGCCGTCGACGGTGGACCCGGACGGCGGACCGATGACGTCCGAGACCGTCACACCCCCCGAGTACGTTCGGGACATGCCTGTCGAGACGACCTGGAGTCCCCTCGGTGCACCGGCGTTCGACGTCCTCGCTCGCCTCGTCGCGAGCGCCAAGGACGACGATCCGCTGCGCCCGGTCTCGGTCGTCACGCCGAGTCCCGCCGCCGCCGTCGGGCTCCGCCGCGAACTGGCCCGGCGTGCCGGTGGCGTGGCGGTCGTCGCGTTCCAGTCGCTCGACGCCCTGGCGGAACAGATCGCCGCACCGGACCTGGGTGCCGAGGTGGTGGTGGGCGTCGACCGCGAGGTGGTGCTCGCCGCGATCCGGGCCGAGCTGAGCCGGTCGCCCGGACGCTTCGAGGGCATCGCTCACCATCGATCGACCTGGGAGACGTTGGCGCGCACCGTCGGCGAGGTGTCGACGCTCCCGGAGGCCGAGCGGTCGAAGGTGGCCACCGCAGGAGGACTGGGTGCCGAGGTGGTCCGACTCCACGACGCGATCGCCTCGTCGGTCGGCATCGGTGGGCGCGTCGAGGTCTTCGAGACCGCACTTCGGCGGGTCACGGCGACGCCCTCCGCCGTTGCTCCGCTCGGACCCGTGATCGTGTACCTCCCGGCGCGTCTCGATGCGCCAGCCCTCTCCTTGTTGCGCTGCCTCGGTGAGGTCGGCGATGTCCGGGTGATCGCCGGAATCACCGGCGTGGCCGATGTCGATCGCGCCAGCATCGAGACCGTCGTGGCGGTCGGTGGCACCGGGCCGGCGGACCACGAGGTCCCCGTTCCGGTCACCGCGACCGACATCGTCAGCGCCAACGACATCGACGACGAGGTCCGCGCCGCCGTCCGGGCGCTCCTGTCCCAGGTCGACGAGACGACCCCGCTCCACTCGATGGCGCTGGTGCATCCGTCCGCCTCGCCCTACGCGCGATCCGTCGCAGAGACGCTGCGGTCCGCCGGCATCCCGTTCTCGGGGCCGAGCACCGAGACGTTGGGCCACACCGCCCCGGGCCGAGTGGTCCTGGGGGTGCTCGACGTGGCGGCACAGCGCTTCTCGCGTCAGAGCATCGTCGACCTGTGGTCGTCCGGTGTCGTGATCGGCGAGGACGGGACGCTCGTGCGTTCGGTCGCGCTCGATCATCGGTCGCGACGCCTGGGGATCCTGGGAGGTCGCGACGACTGGGAGAGTCGGGTGGAGGGGCGGCGGGCCTGGCTCGACGAGCACCCGGTCGAGCCCGTCGCCAGCGATCCCGTGCGCACGGAGCAGCGTCGACGCGGTCGCGCCACCGAGCTCGCTGAACTGCAACAGATCGACGCTGCGGTCGGTGTCGTGGGTTCGCTGATCGATGCCATCCCTCCGGAGTGGACGGCGTTGGCCGACTGGGTGAGCGAAGCCCTCGACGCACTGTGCGGCCCGTCGACCCGGCGGACCGAGTGGCCTGCACACGAACTCGATGCCGACACCGCGATCCGGACAGCGTTGGGTCGCCTCGCGGCCCTCGACGACGTCGACCCGTCACCGCCGCTCGCCGTCGTGATCGACACCGTCCGTTCGGTGCTCGAGATGCCCGCACCGCGCCGCGGGGGGACGGGGTCGGGCCTGTTGGTCACGACGCTGGACCATCCGCCGATCGTCCCGCTCCGAGCCGTCGCCGTGGTCGGACTGGCCGAGGGCCACCTGCCCCGTCCGGTCCGTGACGACGTGCTCCTCTCCGACACCCTGCGTCGTGCCATCGGGCTGCCCGTCGCCGACGACCACACGCTCGACCAGCGCCGATCGCTCGCCACGTCGTTGGCGGCCGCAGATCGGGTCCGGGTCCTGACCTACGCGCGGTGCGATCAGCGATCGGGCCGGCGGCAGGTCCCGAGCCGTTGGCTGGTGGACGCCATCGAGGCGACGAGCGGAGACCGCCCGCGCACCGAGCACCTGCTCGAGGGTGCCGAGGTCCCCGGGGTCGAGGTGATCGCGAGCCACGCCGCGGCGACGAGCCGGGTCGCTGCCGGCGCGCTGGCGCTCGACGAGTCGGAGCGGCAGATCGCCGCACTCGCGGAAGGTGACTTCGACGCGCATCCGGCAGCGCTCGATCCGGTGGTTGCGTCGGGAGCGACGCTGGCACGGCATCGGTTGGCCGATGCCTTCACGCGTTTCGACGGCAACCTCGAAGGCGACGGCATCGACGTGCTCGCGGAGGACGAACGGCACCTCTCCCCGACGGGGATCGAGACCTACGCGACCTGTCCGCGGAAGTGGTTCTTCCGGAACGGGCTGGGCATCGGTGAGGTCGATCGGCCGGAGGAAGTCGACCGCCTCCAACCACGCGACAAGGGCACGTTGACCCACCGGATCCTCGAGCGGTTCGTCGGCGACGCGATCGAAGCCGACATCGTCCCGGCGCCAGGGGAGACGTGGGGCGACGACGACCTCCGCCGTCTCGCGACGGTCGCCGACGAGGAGTTCTGCGACTTCGAACGACGCGGACTGACCGGTCACCCGCGGTGGTGGGAGTTCGATCGTCAGGAGATCCTCCAGGTACTGGTCGCCACCATCCACCACGACGACGTGTTGCGCGCTGCCACGCAGTCCACGCCGACCGCCGTCGAGTTGACATTCGGCCGGGACGGCGTCGAGCCGCTACGGGTCGTGCTCGACGACGGCCGAACGGTGCCGCTGGCAGGCCAGGCGGATCGCGTCGACATCGTGCCCGGCGGTGTCCGGGTCTACGACTACAAGTACGCGAGCGCCACTCCCTACAACTCGATCAAGAAGTCGTTGGAGGACGGCGGCGATCCGCTCGACGGAGGCCGTCGGCTGCAGCTCGTGGCCTACGCGGAGGCCGCCGCCGCCCAGCGCGGTGTCGACGAGGCGAGTGCCTGGTACTGGTTCCTCAAGCCGGGCCACACCGGCACCCACATCGGCTACGACGTCACCCCCGATCACCGGCGGCTGTTCCGCCAGACGCTGGGCGTCCTGGTCGACGGAGTGGGGAGCGGGCGATTCCCCGCCCACAGCGGTTCGGACAACTGGTTCACCGGGACCAACGAGAACTGCGGCTACTGCGAGTTCAACGACATCTGCCCGGCCGACCGGGAAGAGGAATGGGAGCGCGTGCGTGCCGATCCGGCGCTGGCCGACCTCGTGCGACTGGCCGAGGAGGGCTCGCCGGCGTTCCTGGTGACCGCCCCGTCCGGGGAGGTCCAGGCATGAGCCGGCTTCCCGCAGATGCTCCGGCGCGGGAGCGCATCGTCACCGACCTCGACAACACGCTCTTCGTCGAGGCGGGCGCCGGGTCCGGCAAGACCTCGTCGCTCGTGGGTCGCTTCGTCTCGCTCGTCCTCGCCGGCGCCGACGTGGCCGGCATCGCCGCCATCACGTTCACCGAGGCGGCAGCGGCCGAGCTGCGAGCGCGTGTACGCGAGACGCTCGAAGACGTGATCGCCGGAAGGGAGGTGCTCGGACTCGACCCGGACGATCGCGGGCGCGAGCGGGCTCGCGTCGCGCTCGACCAGCTCGATCGAGCGGCGATCTCCACCCTCCACGCCTTCGCACAGCGGCTGCTCCTCGCCTCACCCATCGAGGCCGGGCTGCCACCGCGGGTCGAGGTCCACGACGAGATCTCGTCTTCGCTCCGGACCGAGGACCGATGGGGCGTCTTCGTCCGCGGGCTCGTCGACGACGACGACCTCGCCGTCCCTCTCGCAGCGGCGCTGGCGCTCGACATCCGGATGGACCACCTGGCCGCCGTCGCTGCGACGTGCAACCAGAACTGGGACCTCCTCGTCGACCTCGACCTCACGGCAGAACGCTCGCTGATGCTCGACGAGGAGTCGCTCTTGGTCTCGGTCGAGCCGATCGTCCAGGCGGCGCTCGAGATCGAGTCGCTGGCCGTCGTGTGCGACGACGAGACGGATCTGCTGAAACGGTGGATCGGCGACTCGATGTGGCCAGCGCTCGAGCCGCTGCGGGCGGCCGCGGGCGACCCCTACGCGCTCCTGCAGGCCACTGCCGACCCGCCCAAGATCACGAGGAACGGGAAGGCAGCCAACTGGCCGGACGGCACCAAGGCCCGCATCGGTGCCCTGTGGAACGACGCTCGGGACGCGCTGACCCAGCACCGGGCAGCGATCGCCGATCAGGTCGTCCGGCGTCTCTCGGTCGAGGTGGTCGACTTCACGCTGCGAGAGGCGGCCGGTCGACGCCGCGAGGGTCGTCTCGAGTTCCACGACCTCCTGGTCCTCGCTCGCCAGGTGCTCCGCGACGACCGGGTCGTCCGGGAGCGCATGCACGAGCGGTACCGGTACCTGCTGATCGACGAGTTCCAGGACACCGACCCGATCCAGGTCGAACTCGCCGTGCGCATCGCCGCGGATCCCGGCCACGACACCACGTGTCCGTGGGAGGACGTCCCCGTCGATCCCGGACGGCTGTTCTTCGTGGGCGATCCGAAGCAGTCCATCTATCGATTCCGCCGCGCCGACATCGACCTCTTCGTTCGCACGTCGGAGCGCAATCCGTCGGGAGCGACCCGACTCGACACCAACTTCCGGACCGTCGCCCCCATCGTCGAGTTCTGCAACCGCGTGTTCGGGACGATCATCTCCCGGACGGTGGTCGGCGGCGACGGCGACGGGGGAGAGATCGCCCAGCCCGACTACGCCGACCTGTCGCCGTGGCGGGACCCGATCGCCGGTGATCCGGGACCCCCCGTCCTGCTCGTCGGGCACGCAGAGAAGGAGTCCCGAGCCGAGACGCTCCGGGTCGCCGAGGCGACCGACATCGCGGCGGCGTTGGTCGAGGCACGCAACGACGGCTGGCTCGTCCATCCCAAGGGCGGTGAGCCGCGGCCGTGCCAGTGGGGCGACATGACGATCCTGCTGCCGAGCCGGACGTCGCTGCCACACCTCCGGCGTGCCCTGGGCGACGCTGGCGTGCCCTATCGGCTCGAGACCGGGAGCCTGGTGTACGCGACCAGCGAGGTCCGTGAACTCCTCTCGGTCCTGCGGTCGATCGACGATCCGGGCGACGAGGTCGCCCTGCTCGGAGCCCTGCGATCGCGGGCCTACGGCTGTGGCGATGACGACCTGTTGGCATGGAAGCGCGCCGGTCGCTCATGGACCTACCTGGGTCAGGGCGACGACGACGAGTCCGTCGGTCCCGTGGCCGCCGCCATGCATGACCTCCGGACCCGACATCGCGCGCGTCCGTTCCAGACGGTGCCGGAGGTGGTCGCTGCCGTCGTGCGCGAACGACGTCTCTTCGAGTCCGCGATGGCGGTGGCCGGGCACCGTGACGCGTGGCGTCTCTATCGGGTCGTGGTCGAACACGCCCGCCAGTTCGCCGATGGCGAGTCCGGTGGCCTGCGCGAGTTCCTCCGCTGGGCGGCGCTCCAGGCCGACGACAAGCTCCGCTCCACCTCCCCGGTGTTGCCGGAGGCCGACGTCGATGCCGTCCGCATCATGACCGTCCACGGCGCGAAGGGCCTCGAGTTCGCCATCACCGCGGTCTCCGGACTCTCCGGCGGCTTCCCGCGTTCGACGCGCGGGGCGACCGTGCGGTTCCGGCCCGAGGGTGGCTTCGACGTCCGGATGAAGCAGGGGCTCGAAACCGCGCAGTTCGACGCTCGGCGAACCGTCGAAGACGTGATGGGCGAGCACGAGGGGATCCGTCTCCTCTACGTCGCGCTCACGCGCGCACGTGACCATCTCATCGTGAGCCTCCACCACAAGGCCGCGAAGAACGTGGGTTGTCACGCCCATCGGATCACCGAGGTGCTCGACGAGATCGCCGAGGACGACGCGCTGCCCGATGGTGTCGAACGGCGCGACGGCACGTCGTCGCACACGGCGGACCACGCCGACGACACTGCTCGACCGCTCGAGAAGGTGCGTCCGGTGGGTGCCGACGTGTCACCGGCAGCGGTGGACGCCTGGGAGGAAGACACCGCCCGGTGGGTCGATGCTCGGCAACGCCTCGTGGAGCGGGCCGCATCGGGCGGTTCGCTCTCGGCGACAGCGCTTCGTCGTCTGCTCCGGCCCTCGTCGATCGACGACGAGGGCGAGCAACCGGAACCCACGACCGAGCCATGGCGGCGTGGCCGTGCCGGCACGTCGATCGGCAGCGCAGTCCACGCCGTGCTGCAACACGCCGATCTCCGCGATGCGTCCGGCGCCGACATCGCGTCGCTCGCCGCGTGGCAGGCCCAGGTCGAGGGCGTCGGCGGCGCAGCCTCGGAGATCGAGGCGAAGAGCCGGGCGGCCCTGGTGAGTCCGCTGGTCCGGCGCGCCGTCGGTGGACGCTGGTGGCGTGAAGTGCACGTCGGCGTCCCGGTCGCCTCCATCGTCGACGTCAGCACGACCGGTCCCGTCGACCTCTTCGAGGGCTTCATCGACCTGTTGTTCGAGACCGACGCCGGCCTGGTGGTGGTCGACTACAAGACCGACACCGTCACCGACGACGCCGCGGTCGCCACGGCCCTCGACCGGTACACGCCGCAGGGCGCCGCGTACGCGGTGGCCGTCGAAGCGGCGACCGGCCGTCCCGTGACCGAGGCGCACTTCCTCTTCCTCCGAGGAGCCGATGCCGTCGACGCGGTCGTCGACGACCTCGACGCCGCGAAGGCCCAGGTGCGCGACGCACTCCGGACGTACGGCGCGACGGGCGGGGCCGCGACGGGCGGGGTCGACTCGTGAGCGGGCATCCCGAGTCGATCAACGCGGTCACGCTCGGCAGCACCGATCTCGTCGCCTCGCACGCGTTCTACACCGCGCTCGGGTTCCTCGATGTTGCGCACGGCACGCCCGCCGTCGGCTTCATCAGCTTCCGGGTGGGACCGAACTTCTTGAACCTGCAGGCCATCGACGCTGTCGACAGCCGGTGGGGACGATTCATCGTCCACGTCGACGACGTGGACGCGCTGCACCAGCGGGCGATCGACGCCGGCCTCACACCGTCCATGTCGCCGTCAGACGCCCCTTGGGGCGAGCGCTACTTCCACATCAGCGACCCGGACGGTCATGAGGTCAGCTTCGCCCGACCGCTCTGATCACTCGTCCTCGCGGGGCTCCCACCACTGGCACCACCAGTCGCCGCCCACGAGGATGCGCAGTGTCTGGTGCCAGCAGTACGAGATCTCCTCGTCGGGGTCGAGGTAGTAGAGGCAGTTGTCACACCGCTCGTCTTCGCCGTCGGGCTTGGGGTACGGGTGGCCCTTGAGGGTTGCCCGGTCCATGACGTCTTTGACCTCGAGCCAGATCTTGGAGTCGATCTCCTTGGGCTCGGGCTTCGGGATCTCGTAGTCAGACATGGCTCACTTCGTATCCCATGGAGCGGGTCTCCATGCAACATCCCCGAGAAAATTCTCGCTCAGAGACGGAAATCGACGTCGCTCACGATCTCGGTGACCTCCATCTGCGCCTTCTGCAGCCGCCCGGAGTAGTCCCAGTTCATCGACTGCCACCGGGTGAACTGGTCGAGCACCCACACCCCCGACTGACGTGACCCGTTCCCGGACTTGCCGTTGCCGCCGAAGGGCAGGTGTGCCTCGGCTCCCGACGTCGAGTTGTTGATCGAGACCATGCCGGCCGACACGCGCTCACGGAAGCGGAACGCCGTCAACGGATCGGTGGTGTAGATCGCCGCGGACAGTCCGTAGCCGTGGCCGTTCGCCGCCTCGATGGCCTCGTCGAGGTCGCCGAACCGGCCGACGCCGACCAGCGGGCCGAAGGTCTCGGTGTCGTAGAGCGCGTCGCCCGGCCGGACGCCGTCGACGATCGTGGGATGGCAGAACAGGCCCGACGCCGGGTCGCCCACGAAGCCTGCCCGTGGGTGGTCGGCGTCGATGGTGCCGGTGGCGGTCGATCCAGAGATCGCGTGGTGGTCTTCGACGAGGTCGAGCCAACCGAGGAACCGCTCGTGGAACCGTTCGTTGATCATCGGTCCGTAGAGCACGTCGGCCATCGGGTCGCCGACCACCGCGGCCTCGACCGCTGCCGTGTACCGGCGGAGGAACTCGTCGTGGACGTCGTCGTGGGCGAACACGGTGCCGAGCGACGTGCATCGCTGGCCCGCGGTGCCGAAGCCGGAGAAGAGCGCACCCTCGACGGCCAGGTCGAGGTCGGCGTCGGCGGCGACGATCATCGGGTTCTTGCCACCGAGCTCGAGGCATGGTGTCTGGAGGTGACGGCCGCACAGCGCGCCGATCTCCCGGCCGACCTCGGTCGATCCGGTGAATCCCACCTTGTGCACGACGCCGGCGGCGAGGGCTCGGTCGAGGCCCTCGTGGGTGGTCGCACCATCCGCGTGCACCAGGCGGACGAGGCCGTCCGGGAACCCGGCGTGGGCGAGGAGTTCGCCGAAGGCCTCAGCGATGGCGGCGGAGTACTCGGCCGGCTTCCAGACCACGGCGTTGCCGCAGAGCAGCGCAGGTACCAGGTACCAGGACGGCACGGCGACGGGGAAGTTCCCGGCCGTGATGATCATCGCCGTCCCGACCGGGTTCCGGAAGGTGAACAACTGCTTGTCGGGCATCTCCGACGGCACGGTCTGTCCGTAGAGCCGGCGTCCCTCACCCAGGAAGAAGTTGCAGGTGTCGATGGCCTCCTGGACCTCGCCGAGGGCTTCGGCATGGACCTTGCCGACCTCGCGGGTGACGAGCGCCGACAGGGTCTCCTTGTTGGCCTCGAGCAGCCGGCCCAGCGCCGCGATGGACTGCCCGCGGACCGGTGCAGGGACCGCAGCCCAGTCGCGTTGGACAGCGCTCGCCGCGGTGGCGGCTTCGACGATGTCGTCGGCTGTCCCCAGTTGGACCTTCGCGACGAGGTCGGAGAGATCGGCGGGGTTTCGGGATTCGTACACGGTGGTCACGCCCTCATCGTCGCTCATCACCGGCCGACCTCCGACACTCCCGCTCCATTTCCCGTTCTGGGTGCGCGATCTGCCACTGGGGATCCCGATTGTGCACCCAGAACAGTGGGTTTGGGGGTGGAGGTGGGGATGGAGGTGGGGGTGGCGGTGATGGCCGCGTCGAGGAGGGCGAGGGCGGTGTCGACCTGGTCGGGTCGGATGACCAGTGGGGGAGCGAGACGCATCGCCGCCGGACCGCAGGTGAGCGCCAGGAGACCGAGATGGAACGCCGCCTGTTCGACGGCCTTCGCGGTGTCGCCGTCGGTGAACTCGAGCCCGATCATCAGGCCCCGTCCACGGACGTCGACGAGGGCCCGATGGCGGTCGAGCATCGGGGCGAGCCCCGCCATGAACCGTTCGCCCATCGCTGCCGCATGGTCGGCGAGTCCACTGCGCACGAGATCCACGGTGGCGCGCGCCGCCGCGCACGCCACCGGGTTCCCGCCGAAGGTCGAGCCGTGCTTCCCGGCCGTCCAGGTGTGCAGTTCGTCGCGAGCGATCAGCGCGGACAGCGGCAGGCCGGATGCCAGACCCTTGCCTGCCAGGAGGATGTCGGCCTCGACGTCGGGCTCGTGGTCGATCGCCCACATCTTCCCCGTCCGTCCGATGCCGGACTGGACCTCGTCGACGACGAACACGATGCCGTGGGTGTCGCAGATGGCCCGGAGATGTGCGAGCCATCCGTCCGGTGGAACGAGGTACCCGCCCTCGCCCTGGATGGGCTCCACGACGATCGCCGCCACGTCGCTCGGTTCGGAGAGGTGCCGGAAGATCGTGTCCTCGATGAAGTCGAAGTCGCCGTACGGCGCGTGGTGGACGCCGGCGACGTGCGCTCCGAACCCGCTGCGGTAGTGGGCCTTCGACGCGGTGAGCGAGAGGCTGCCGGCGGTGCGTCCGTGGAACGCGCCGAGGAATGCGATGACGTTCTGTCGCCCCGTGTGGAAGCGGGCCAGCTTCAGCGCGGCCTCGACGGCTTCGGTGCCGGAGTTGCCGAGGAAGACCCGGAGACCCTCTCCGCGCACCGGCGCGTCGGCGATGAGTCGCTCGCAGACGTCGGCGTAGACGGGGAGGTACCAGTCGGACGAGCAGTAGTGGAGGTAGTCACGGCATTGGGCGTCGATGGCGGCGACGACGTCGGGGTGGCAGTGGCCGGTCGCCGTGACGGCGATGCCGGCGTTCAGGTCGAGGAACCGATTCCCGTCGAGGTCCTCGACCACGCAACCGGCCGCCCGCGCAGGAGCGAGGTCGTGCACCCGTCCCATCGAGGGGCTCACCAAGCGGCGGTCGCGCTCGATCGCCGCGGTCGCGAGCGGTCCAGGGAGGTCCGTCCGCAGATCGGGCACGGGAGCGTTCGCGAGGTCGGACTCGGTGCGGGTGGGATGGTCGGCGATGGCCATGACGTCTCCTCGTGACGAGCGTTCCGTGGGTTGCTCGAGATGGTACATCTGTTCCGGGTTGCGATGATCGATGGAATGCATGTTCCGGGGTAGGGTCGCCCCATGCGGGTGAACGACGGGTCCATCCCCCTGCGGGATCGCATTGCCGACGTGGCCGGGTCGTTGTCGCCAGCGCAGGCCGCGGTGGCGCGACTCGTCGACGAGGCTCCGAGCGTCGTCGCGTTCGGGACGGTCGCCGCCGTCGCCGACGAGGCCGGAACGTCACCGCAGACGGTCCTACGCCTGGCAGCACGCCTGGGACACGACGGATTCCCCGGACTCCAGGACGAGGTGCGTCGCGAGTTGGTCGCCCGCCTCCCTCCGGCGGCATCGCGCATTCGTCAACGGCCCGGCTCGGACCTCCGTGGCGAGGTGGCTGCGGCCGACGCGGGGAACCTCGCGGTGAGTCTCGACGTCGCGCCGGACGCGATCGCCGCTGCCGTGGACCTGCTGGCCGACGTCGACCGATCGGTTGCGGTGCTGGCCGCAGACTCGTGGGTCGGGGTCGGGGCGTTGTTCGCCGGCCATCTGTCCCAACTCCGAGACGACGTCCGGGTCCTCGACGGACCCGTTCCTCGCGTGGCGTGCCAGATCGCCATGCTCGGTCACGACGACGTCGTCATCGCGCTCGACGTCCGTCGCTACGAACGCTGGGTGGTCGAGGCAGCGCAGCAGGCGGTGACCAACGGTGTCTCGTTGATCGCCGTCTCGGACGGTCCGACGTCGCCGCTCTTCGCCGATGCCGCGCATCGTTTCGTGGTCGGTGTCGGGAGCCCGGGCCCGTTCGAGAGCGCGACCGGCGTCGTGGCGTTGCTGCATCTCCTGGTGACCGAGACCGCAGCACGGCTCCGCGACGACGCCGGCGGGCGCCTCGATGCGGTGGAGCAGGCCTGGCTCGACCGCGACGCCCTCCTCGACTGAGCAGTCGCTCGATCGACCGCGCTCGACCGGCCCCCTCGGTCAGCGCACGACGATCGTCGAACCGCCGACGACGTCGACCTGCCAGCGGTCGTCCCGCTGCCGAGCCTCTGCTGGTGACCCGTCGACGGTCGTGACCACCGGGTGATCTGCCCAGCCGTCGACGGTGACGGTCTCGCCGTCGCCCACCACCGAGATGGACACCGCACCGTCGACACGGTCGACGGATGCGATGCGAGCTCGGCCGACCGGCGCATGCTTCGACACGTCGCCGAACACCGCCAGGCCGTCGAGGCGGGGAGCCAGCAGGTGGTGGGTCCACTGGGCCGGCTCGAGCGCGATGTCCCAGCCGGTCTCGGGGTGGTGGACCGCTCCGGTCCGCAGGTCGAGCGCGACCACTGCGCTCGTCGGCCAGGCCGGTCCCAGGTCGATCGTGCCCGAGATGGGTTCGTCAGCGCGGTACGTGTTGGCGCAGAAGACCTGAGTCCAGCGCCCGGCCGCGTGGTCGGTGTGGGTCTCGGCCACCAGTGGGACCGACTGGGCGACGGCGTGACGACGGAAGCACGCGTCGACGGCGGCGATGGGCACGTCGGGTCGGATGATCGTGCCGTCTGCCCGGCAGGTGGCTCGGACGACGTCGCCGTCGGTGGTGCCGATCGCGTCGCCCACGCCGACCGGGCCGGTCGACAGTGCCGAGAGGAGCGCCTCGACCTCGGCGTGGTCGCCGCCGGAGGAGAACACGTCCTTGAACGGAGCGAGCCCCAGCGCCCGGGCGAGCGCGTTGGTGTAGCAGAACCAGGCCCAGAGGAATCCGGGGCCGACCAGGTAGCCGTGGTCGCCGGAGGTGCGGATCGAGGTGACCTGGCCGAGGGTCGCGGTCTGGAAGAAGTCGGCCGGGGTCGCCATGCACCACTGCAGCGTCATGGACCGTTTGGCGGCGGCACGGTCGATGCCCTCCTGCCACGCACGTGCCCGACCCGGTGCTGCTCGGAGCCCGCGTACGCCGAGGAAGCACTCGACCAGCCAGTCGTGTTCGAAGGTCTCGACGCCCCACGACGCGGCCCGGTCGAGGAACTCCTCGTAGTAGTCGTCACCGGACGGGTGCGCGTACTCCTCGTCCACCCAGCAGTCGAAGCGGTCGACGAGCGGGGACTGCTTCGAGAGATGGCGGCAGTGGGTGATCAGCGGGCGTCCGCCCACGGCGTCTCGAATCGGTTCGAGGCCCTCGGGGAGGATGTCGGATCGTGGTGCCCAGTCGAGGAGGCCCGACGGCGGGACGACCCACTCGTCGGTGTCGAACGGCCGGGTGGTCTCGTGCGGGTAGAACCACGAGTTGAGTTGGAGCGAGCCGACGGGGACACCGGCCTCCTCGACGGAGATCACGGCGTCGCGCAGTGTCTCGGTGACCGAGCGAGGCGCCTCGGTCCGGTACCAGTAGGCCGCCCCGTTGTCGGTCCAGTAGCTCACACTGCGTCCGAGCGCGTCGTGGTCGACGGGTCGTCGAGGTGCCACGTCGAGCATCGCTGCCCACCGGGTGAGGAGGTCGCGTGGCGAGTCCCCGGCCAGGACGGCCAGCGTCGAGGTGAACCCGGCCGGCACCTCGTCGAGGTCCCCGTGCCATCCCCACACGATCCGCGTGTCGGTCGAGTCGGCGGTCGGGACGGTGATCACCTGCTCGTGGAAGCTGTCGAGTGGCGCCACGAGGAGCGTGGCGCCGTCGGGGTCGCACAGCCACATGGGCAACACCACGCTCGGTCGGAACGGCAACAGGAACCACCGATCGAGCGCTTCGCCCGCCTGCGTCGGCAGGCCGAACTCGGTGTACTGATGCCCGAACGCTCGCAAACCGGCCGGATGTCCATCGGGCCGGCGGCGGGCAGGCTCGAACCGCACGCCGCAGGCCACGTCGGCGAATCCGCCGTCGGACCGGACGCTGACGGCATCGGTCGCCCGGATCTGGAGTGTGGCGGTCGAGCCGTCCACGACGTCCACCGCCAGCGTCACCCCGTCGACGAGGTCGATCGAACCGGGACCGAGCCAGTCCGGGTGGGCGTCGGTGCCGATCCGGACGAGGTCGCCGTCGTCGGCATCCTCTCGCCGGAGGTGGAGGACGGGTGGGGGACTCGCAGCGGTCATGGCGTCATCCTTCCCGACCGAGGCGGTCGGCTGTAGCGTCCGCCCATTCCTCGCCTGACCTCGCTCCTCGCGCCGAGACATCGTCGGACGATCCGCCGGGTCCTGTTGCGGACCGGGGTCGGTGCGGCACCGGCATTGGTGGCGCTTCGAGTGCGCGGGCGCGGCGATGCGTGGCCAGCCGTCGTCGCCGGCGCATGTCTGACGTCGGCCGCTGTCGAATCGGTTCCTGCCGCGCTCGCTGTCGGCGGCGTGATCGCCGTCGCCGGTCGGGCGCGTTCGGCCTCGATGAGCGATCCGGGGTCCGTCGGCATGGGAGTGGCGGGCGCGCTGGCGAGCCTTGCCGTGTTCCCGCGGATCGTCGAGGAGCCGGCCCGGGGGATCGCCGTGGCCGACCGACGATACGTCGACCCGCTCCCGGACGGGACCGGGCTGGTGGTCGTGGTCAACGCCAGCTCCGGGTCGGGGACCGCTGCCGACGCGCTCGACGAGATCATCGATGGACTCCCCGGAGCGACGATCCGACGGTTCGACCCGGACGACGACGACGACCTGGTCGCGATGATGGACGACGCCGCCGCTGCGGGCGTGGCGTTGGGCGTGGTCGGCGGCGACGGAACGGTCAACCTCGCCGCACGCGCGGCGCTCGATGCCGGTGTCCCGCTCGTCGTGTTCCCCGGGGGCACGCTCAACCACTTCGCTCGCGACCTCGGGCTCGACGTCGTGGGCGATGCGATCGCCGCGGTCCGGGACGGCCAGGTCGTCGCGATCGACATGGGGGTGATCGCCGAGCGGACGTTCGTGAACAACGCGAGCATCGGCAGCTATTCCGAGTTGGTCGACGAGCGTGAGCGCCTCGAGGGCCGGCTCGGGAAATGGCCGGCGATGGTGGTGGCGCTGGTCCGGGTGCTCCGCCGTGGACGGCGATTCGAGATCACGCTCGACGGCGACCGGCGGACGGTCTGGATGGTGTTCTTCGGCAACGGGTCCTACGAGCCGGCGGGATTCGCCCCGTCCACCCGTCTCGACCTGGTCGACGGATCGATCGACGTCCGCCTGATCGATGCATCCGCACCGTTCTCGCGAGCCCGTCTGGTCGCAGCCCTGCTCCTCGGAGCGCTCGCTCGGAGCCGCGTCTACGAGCGCCGGCTCACCGACCGGGTCGTGGTGGACTGTGTCGCCGACGATGCCTCTCGTCTCGCCGCCGACGGGGAGACCTTCGACGGGCCGGCTTCGTTCACGGTGGGGAAGCGCCCGATGGCGTTGTCGGTGTACGTCATCGAAAGGTGATCGACAATCGTTGTCAACAAGCCATCGGCGGCCTATGGTCGGTGGAGATGCGCAGCCCTGACCAACTCGTCGCCTCGTTCCGTGCATCGGGACGGAAGGTGACCCCTCAGCGTGAGGGGATCTTCCGGGTCCTGCACGAGAACCCGACGCACCCGACCGCCGAGGCCGTCCACGCTCGCATCGTCTCCGACATGCCGTCCGTCAGCCTTCGCACCGTGTACGCCACCTTGCACGAACTCGCCGAGATGGGGGAGCTCCAGCAACTCGAGCTCGGTACCGGCTCGGCACGGTTCGACCCCAACGTCGAGGAACACCACCATCTGGTGTGCGAACGTTGCGGCGCTGTCCAGGATGTCGACGCTCGGTTCCCCGACGTGTCGCTTCCCGCCGACAACGAGTTCGACTTCGCGGTCGGTTCCACCGAGATCGTCTTCCGTGGCACCTGCGGTGGCTGTCAGACCACGTCCCCTTCCAACCAGTAACCATCATCCAAGGAGCAACACCCCATGGCCGAGCTCAAGGGCTCCCAGACCGAAGCCAACCTCAAGGAGGCGTTCGCCGGCGAGAGCCAGGCCAACCGCCGCTACCTGTACTTCGCGCAGAAGGCGGACGTCGAGGGCTACCCCGATGTCGCCGCGCTGTTCCGTTCTGTCGCCGAGGGCGAGACCGGGCACGCGTTCGGTCACTTCGACTTCCTCGCCGAGGTCGGCGACCCCGCCACCGGTGAGCCCGTCGGTCCCACCGACGCCAACCTGAAGTCCGCCATCGCCGGCGAGACCTACGAGTACACCGAGATGTACCCGGGATTCTCGAAGACCGCTCGCGACGAGGGCTTCGTCGAGATCGCCGAATGGCTCGAGACCCTCGCCCGCGCCGAGAAGAGCCACGCCGGCCGCTTCCAGCAGGGCCTCGAGTCCGTCTCGTAGCACTGTCGCACCGCTGTGGGGGCCGGGCGCTCGACCTTCGGGTCCTGCCCGGCCCCTTCCGCGCCCGCTCGTCACCGAACCACCCACATCCCCTTCGTTGGAGCAACCCATGAGCCGCAAGCTGACCCTCGACGACATCGCCGACCTCCGCGCCTACGAACGCGAGCGTGAGGACTTCCGGGCCCAGGTCATCCAGCTCAAGGCCCGCCGCCGGGTGGGCATCGGGCCCTTCGTCACCGTGGTGTTCGAGAACCGTGACACCATCCGCTTCCAGATCCAGGAGATGGCCAGGGTCGAGCGCCTGCTGACCGACGAGGCCATCGAGACCGAGCTGCGTACCTACAACCCGCTCGTCCCCGAACCGGGTCAGCTTGCGATGACGCTCTTCATCGAACTCACCTCGGAAGCCGACCTCCGTACCTGGCTGCCGAAGCTCGTGGGCATCGAGCGGTCCCTGGTCCTGCGGATCGGGGAGGGTGACACCGCCGAGGTCGTCGCGGCCACGCCGGAGGACGCGCACGCCGCCAACCTGACACGCGACGAGATCACGGCGTCGGTGCACTACCTGCACTTCCACCTCACGCCGGAGCAGATCGAAGCGGTCGCGGCGGGTCCGGTGGCGCTCGGTGTCGAGCACGAGAACTACGCGCACGAGACCGCGCTCGGTGACGAGACGGTGGCCGAACTGCTCGCCGATCTGCGTCCCTGAAGCGCCCCGCCACCCTCGAGGGTGCTTCTGGTTCTGCGTGGATCACCGGGTCTGCTGCAGGAATCTCTGGGTCTTCCGACTCATCCCTACGTTCCGTGAACATACAAACACTTGCAGTAGTTCCGACTTCTCTGTACTCTCGGGAGCATGACGACTACGAAGAGTGAGACAGAGCGGCAGCGTCTGGTCGAGGAACTGGTGCGCGGCGCCGAGTCGGCGGCCCTCAGCGGTCGCCTCCTGCGCACTCGCGAGGTGGCGCTGCTCTTCGAGGTGTCCGAGCGTGCGGTGACCGACTGGGCCACCCGCGGTCGCATCCCGAGCATCCGGACCCCCGGTGGACATCGGCGCTACCCGGCCGACGCCGTGGCGCGCCTCCTGCTCGACGAGCAGCGCGGCATCTAGGACGACCGCCCCGAGGCCGCTCGGAAGGTCTCTTGCATCCCGGGTGAGCGGGTGCCAGAGTCGCCCACTGCGGGCGGCACCCCCTGTCGTCGGCGTTGTGAGCTGAACCCCTCGACGGAGCCCTTCGATGACGACCTCCTGGAGCACTCGAGCTGCGTGTCGCGGTCTCGATCCCGTGATCTTCTTCCCGCCCACGGACGAGGAAGCCGGGTCGGCCAAGGCGGTCTGCGGTGCCTGTGCTGTCCGGGAGTCGCGTCTCGAACACGCCCTCGGGGAGCGGGAGCGCGAAGGCGTGTGGGGTGGCTGCACCGAGCGTGAGCGGCGGCGGATCATCCGTCGTCGACGCCGGGCCGCGTCCTGAGGATGCAGACGATCACCGATGTCGGCGGTTGGCCGACACTGCTGGGACGCCTGGTCGACGGCAGGGACCTGACCGCTGACGAGGCCGGTGTCGCGCTGACCGCGATCCTCGCCGGTGACGCGACCGGCGCGCAGACGGCCGGCTTCATCGTCGCCCTGCGGCAGAAGGGGGAGACGGTCGACGAACTCGCCGGGCTCGTCGGCGCGATGCTCGACGCCGCAGCACCCCTCGACCTGCCTCCCGGGACGATCGACATCGTCGGCACCGGCGGATCGCCGCGACGTCGGACCCGGGCGCTCAACGTCTCGACGATGTCGAGCATCGTCGCGGCGTCAGCCGGAGCCACGGTCTGCAAGCACGGCAACGTGAAGGCGTCGTCGACGTCGGGCTCGTTCGACCTGCTCACCGAACTCGGCGTGAACTTCGACCTGCCTCCGGAGCGCGTGGGCGAGATCGTCCGAGAGGTCGGCGTCGGGTTCTGCTTCGCACGTGCATTCCACCCGGCGATGCGTCATGCCGGCCCGGTCCGCGCAGAACTCGGCATCCCGACGGTGTTCAACGTGCTCGGCCCGCTGTCGCACCCCGGGCGCGTGCGTCGCCAGGTCCTGGGTGTCGGGGATCCGCGCCTGCTCGACCTGGTGGCCGGTGTTCTCGCGACGCGAGGTGCCGAGCACGCGCTCGTGGTCCACGGTGCCGATCACCTCGACGAGCTGTCGCTGTGTGGCCCGACCTTCGTGCGCGAGGTACGCGACGGCGAGATCGTGGGGTCCTACGAGGTCGACCCGGCGGCGTTCGGGCTCACGGTCATGGCCGAGGACGACATGCCGGGCGGGACGCCGGGGGAGAACGCAGCGATCGCCCGCTCGGTGTTCGCCGGCGACCAGGGCCCTGCTCGAGACATCGTCACCCTCAACTCGGGTGCTGGCCTCTTCGTGGCCGGCATCGTCGACTCCCTCGCTGACGGCGTCGATGCCGCACGGGCGGCGATCGACGCGGGAAGTGCTGCGACGACGCTCGAGCGGCTCGTGACCGTCTCCGCGTGACCCGCTCGGGAGCAGGGTCGTTGCTCCGGGCTGATAACGGGCGTTATCCTCCTGGTCATGAGTGATCCCGTGTCCGCGTCGGCGGCCACCGACGACCCCACGCGAGATCGGCTCATCGAAGCCGCGGCAGCGGTCTTCGCCGAGAAGGGGTACGACGGCGCCGGGGTGCAGGAGATCGCTCGACGTGCCGGATTCACCACGGGCGCGATCTACGGGCGGTTCCGGGGCAAGGCCGAGTTGCTGCTCGCGGCGATGGAAGCCCATTCGCACGACGAGTTGGACCAGCTCTTCGCCGAGCACCGCTTCGAGGGCAAGGTCACCGACGTGTTGACCACGGTCGGCTCGCACCTCGTGACCGACCCCTTCGACGATGGTCAGGCACTGCTCCTCGAGGCGTTCGTCGCCGCCCGTCGCGACCCGGAGGTGGCCGAGTTGATGCGTGGCCTGGTCGCACAGCGAGCCGAGACCTTCGCTGCGCTGGTCGAGGAGGCCAAGGCCGCCGGCCTCGTCCACGAGTCGCTCGACACCGAGGCCATCGTCCGCTTCTGCCATGCCGTCGGGTTCGGCTTCCTGTTCTTCGGGGCGATCGACATGGACCAGCCGGCGGCCGCGCCGTGGGAGCAGTTGATCCGTCAGCTGGTCGAGGCGCTCGGCCACAGCCCCGAGACGCCCTGAGACCTCGGCCGCCTCCGGGCATCTGGCCGGGGCGGAGGCTCCGAGTACGATCCGAGCCATGAACAGGTATCGCTGCACGTCCTGCGGCAACCTCACGAGGTTCGACGTCACCGCCACCCGGACCGTGAAGGCGTTCCATCACTACACGGTGGGGGGCGAGCTCGAGATCGAGGACACCGAGACCCTCTCCGAGTCGATCGAGTCGGTGGTCTGCCACTGGTGCAACTCCGACGTGGGCGTCGAGTTGCTACCGGCCGAGGCCTGACGGCCCGAGGTCTGACGGCCCGAGGCCGCGCCGGCAGTTCCTGTCAGACCCCCTCCGTACGGTTCGTGCAGTGGTCACGTCCGTGGCCGGAGGAGGAATCATGCCCACATCCCACGAGCCACTGGTCATCGACTGCGACGACTGCATCGGCCCTTCGATCGGTGCGTGCGACGACTGTGTCGTGACGTTCCTGTGCGAGCGCGAGGCCGACGACGCCGTGGTCATCGACGTGAACGAGGCCCGAGCCTTGCGGCTGCTCGCCGACGCCGATCTCGCGCCCCGACTCCGGCACCGACGGGTTGAACGCGGAGCGTGAGTACACGGTGACGGAGCCAGCCGGTGGTACCGTGCCCCGCGGCGGCATTTGTCTGATCCGCTGCGCACCCGCATGCAAGACCTCCACCTCGTCGGATTCACCACTGATCGCCGCCACCTGATCTTCAGCGCCCGAAAGGGAGCGAAGTCCGGGGGCTTTCTGGTGCCCGTGGACGAAGACCTCCTCGCAGCCGTCGAGAGCCTCGCCAACGACCCGGCGCGGGTCGAGGACGACGCGGTCGAGGAAGCCGTCGTGGCGCCGCCACCGCCGCGGGTCGACGCCAAGCTCAGCGTGCGTGAGGTCCAGGCGCGGCTGCGGTCTGGTGAGTCGGCGGCCGAGGTCGCGGCCGATGCCGGTGTGGCCGAGGACTGGGTCGAGCGCTTCGCTCCGCCGGTTCGAGCCGAGCAGCAACAGATCGTCGAGCGGGCGCTGGGACTGCGGATGGAGCGGCCTCGCGCCGGTCTGTCGGCGGAGACGCTGCGTCGAGCGGTCGCGTCGGCCATGGCCGAGCGTGGCGTCACGTTCACTGGTGACGGGTTCGCCGAGGCCTGGCGCTCCCGGTTGATCGGCCGCGACCGCTGGGTGATCGAGTTCACGTTCACCCAGCGTGGACGCAAGCGCACCGTGGGCTGGACCTACGACGTCGGCGACGGACGGATCACGACCGGTGATCGCACCGCATCGCAGATCGGCTACGTCGCTCCGTCCGAGCCCGACCCGTCGCCCAAGAAGACCACCAAGAAGGCCGGGGCGACGAAGACGGCGACGCCGTCGCCGAAGGCCAAGTCCACGCCCGGCGACGGGGGAGAAGCCGTCACTGAACCCGGCGAGCGTTCGACGCGTGGCGACGGACGGCCTGATTCGGTCAAGTCGACGGCGGCGGTGAAGACCGCAGTGGCCACCACGAAGAAGGCGCTCGAGTCGCGTCCGGCGAAGCGCAAGAAGCCTGCGGCGAAGAAGAAGCCTGCGGCGAAGAAGAAGCCTGCGGCGAAGAAGAAGCCTGCGGCGAAGAAGAAGCCTGCGGCGAAGAAGAAGCCTGCGGCGAAGAAGAAGCCTGCGGCGAAGAAGAAGCCTGCGGCGAAGAAGAAGCCTGCGGCGAAGAAGAAGCCTGCGGCGAAGAAGAAGCCTGCGGCGAAGAAGACCGTCGAGAAGCCGTCGGTCGTCGTGGAGGCGGAGGCGCCATCCCTCGTCGACGCGACGCCCGAGACGGCAGCCGTTCCCGAGGATCGCCCGGCCGAGCCGACCCCGGTCGGTCCCGAGACCGAGGAGACCGCCACCCCAACGGCAGTCGTCGAAGCTGATCCCGTGGCCGACGACCCGGTCGTCGATGAGTCGATGGACGCTCCCGACACCGCCGAAGCGGAGCCGGCACCAGAGCCCGAGTCGGCACCAGACCCCGAGCCAGAACCAGAGCCGGATCCCGAGCCCGCACCAGAGCCAGAACCCGAGCCTGAACCGGCGCCAGAGCCGGAGGCGGAGACGGCACCACCCGCGGCGACCCTCGGATCGACCGCACCGGCCGACAACCGGGTCCGCGTGCACCGTCCCGAGCCGACGAGCACACCGTCGCGGCGTCCGACCGCTCGTCCGGAGTCGTCCGATCGTGACCGCGCGCCGGCACCAGCACGGGTCCGTCGTCCGACCGCCGAGTTCCGCAGCGGCGCCGTCGTCCAAGCCGGAGCGTCGGAACAGGCGCGCCGCGCCGAGCGCCCGCCGGTGACCGAGCCGCCGGTGGAGGAGGTCGACACGCGATCCGTGCCCGCCGAGCGGCCGGCAGCGCGCGCGGAACCCAACGGGCGACGGCCTCGTCGGACCCGCCAGCTGCGCGCTCGGTGAGCACGCTCACCGGCACCGAGCTGCGGGACGAGATCGAACGGACGCTGCGATCCCACGGGATCGACGCGGTCGGCGTCACCACCGTCGATCCTTTCGACGAGGTCCGACGGTCGCTCGAGGATCGGCGAGCGCGTGGCTTCCACGCCGGCATGTCGTTCACGTTCTCGAACCCGCGCCGATCGACGGAGCCCTCCCGTCTGCTGCGCAATGCCGCGTCGATGGTGGTCGGGGCCCTCTCCTACGTCGAGGAGCGCCCGGCTCGCCCGTCGTCCACCAGCGCCCGGATCGCCCGCTATGCCTGGCGCGACCACTACGCCGATCTCCGGGCCGCGCTCGACGCCGGTGCCGGAGTACTGCGCACCGCTGGACACCGGGCGATGGTCATCGCCGACCAGAACGGTCTGGTCGACCGTGCGGCTGCGCATCGCGCCGGGATCGGCTGGTGGGGCCGCAACGCCAACCTGTTGATCCCCGGGGCCGGCAGCTGGTTCGTGCTCGGCTCGATCGTGACGGACGCCGCCCTCCCGCCGGCCTCCGAACCGGTGGCCGACGGCTGCCGGACCTGTCGTCGGTGCATCCCTGCGTGCCCCACCGAGGCCATCGTGGACGACGGCACCATCGACGCTCGACGTTGTCTGGCGTGGCTGGTGCAGGACACCGGGATGTTCCCGCGTGCGCACCGGGTCGCGCTCGGTGACCGACTCTACGGGTGCGACGACTGTCAGGACGTCTGCCCTCCGGGGCGGTCGACCGTGGGCTCGGCCGTCTCGCTCGGACCGACCGGGGGCCCGCCGGATGCCTGGGTCGACGTCCTCGACCTGCTCGACGCACCGGACGAGACATTGCTCGACCGTCACGGTCGGTGGTACATCCCCAGGCGTGAGCCCCGGTATCTCCGACGCAACGCACTCGTGGTCCTCGGCAACGTCGGCGACCCGCGCAACCAGCGCGTCGTCGACATGCTGCGGCGTTTCATGAGCCACGACGACCGTCTGCTGCGCGCCCACGCCGTGTGGGCCTGTGCTCGTCTCGGCCTCGTCGACCTGGTGGCGTCTGCGGCCGACGACCCGGACGCCGCGGTGCGGGCCGAGGTCGCCATGGCGCCGACCGTTCCACCGTCGCCCTCGAGCCTGGTCCCGGCGGGATCCACACGATGACCCATCTGCTCGTGACCAACGACTTCCCACCGAAGATCGGTGGCATTCAGACGCTGCTGTGGGAACTGTGGCGACGCCTGGATCCGAGCACGTTCGCGGTGCTCACGACGCCGCACGAGGGGTCGTCGCAGTGGGACGCCGAGCAGGCGTTCCGCGTCGAGCGCACCCGCGAACCGGTGCTCCTGCCGCATCCGGGCCTCGTCCGTCAGATCGACCGTCTCGCGGCGGAGATCGGGGCCGAGACCGTGGTCCTCGACCCCGCGCTCCCCCTGGGCCTCGTGGGCCCGCACCTCGAACGCCCGTACTCGGTGTTGCTCCACGGAGCAGAGGTGACGGTGCCCGGCCGACTCCCGGGATCGAACGTCGCCATCCGACGCGTGCTCCGGGGCGCTGCGCGGGTGATCGCCTTCGGTGGTTACCCAGCAGCCGAGGCGGAACGAGCCGCCGGGCGTCCGCTGCCGATGACGGTGGTCCCGTGCGGGATCGACTCCGCGCGTTTCCGACCGCTCGATGCCGACGAGCGTGCGTCGGTGCGCGCTCGTCATGGCCTCGACGACGGACCGCTGGTGCTCAGCCTCAGCCGCCTGGTTCCGCGCAAGGGCATGGACGTCCTGATCGACGCCAGCGCCCGACTGGCCGACCGGATCCCCGGCCTCCAGGTCGCGATCGGCGGCTCGGGTCGAGACCGGCGTCGTCTCGAGACCCGCGCCGCTCGGACCGGTGCTCCCGTCACCTTCCTGGGACGGGTGCCCGAGGACGATCTCGCCTCGGTGTACGGCGCAGCCGACGTCTACGCGATGCTGTGTCGCAACCGTTGGGCCGGACTCGAGCAGGAAGGTTTCGGAATCGTGTTCCTCGAGGCAGCGGCCGCCGGTGTGCCCCAGATCGCCGGCAACAGCGGAGGCGCGGCAGAAGCCGTCGTCGACGGTGTCACCGGCCTGGTCGTCGGCGACCCTCATGACGTCGTCGCCGTCGAGGACGCGCTCGAACGCCTCCTGACAGATCCTGCGCTGCGGTCCGACATGGCTGCGAAGGGTCGCGAGCGAGCGATCGACGAGTTCGACTACGACCGCCTCGCCCCGCGGCTGGCGGCGGCGATCGAGGGCACGTGACCGACGAGACCGACGAGATCGCCGACGATCCCACCGGCACCACGACCGACTCCGCCCACGAGGGCCCGGGGGTCGTGAACGCCGCGTTCGCCGGCACCGGTGCGTTGATCGCCGCCGCCGGCGCGGGCGTGGCGTCGCCCGACTCCCTGGGAGCGCTCACCGCGGTCGTCGCCGGGGCGCTGTTCGCCGTCGGCGTGGTCGCCTTCCTGTGGGGCTACGCCAACGGTGTCGTCCGCTCCCGCGAGGAGAAGATCACGTTGGGTGGTCTGTTCTTCCTCTCCCACACCGCCCCGGCGGTCGTCCGCTTCCGACTCCGGGCTGCCCTCGGCATCCAGGTCGTCGTGGCGGTCATCGCCGCATCGGTCCGTCCGTACACGGCGGTGGCGTTCGCCGTCCTGGCCCCGATGTACGGCCTGGGTCTCCTCGCCTTGTGGGGTGCCCGCTTCGGCACGTTCTTCCCGCGGGACGACGGGCGTGACGGGTGACGCCGCCGTTCTGGCTGGTCCTCATCGGCATCGAATTCCCGGCGATGATCGCGATGTTGGACTGTCTGCAACGTCCCGCAGATCACTTCGAGGGTGGTGCCGAGGACCGCACGTCCTGGATCCGCTGGCTCGTCGTGGCGATCCTCCTCGTCCCGGTCCTGCTGGGATACGGCATCCTGCTCGGGTACTACTTCGTGGTGATCAAGCGAAACATGCCCGGCAGCCCCCGATGACTGCCAGAATCCCGAAGGTGATGAGGAGAATCCACGTCCATGGCTGACCAGACGACCCAGCACCTGCACATCGAGGCCCCGCTGTCCTCCATCTGGGAGGTGCTCACCGACTTCGAGCACTACACCGACTGGGCGTGGGACCTGAAGGAGGTCCGCGTCGTCGAGCGTGACGACGAGGGTCGAGCGACCGCAGTGCACTACCGGGCTGCGGGCATGGGTCGATCGACGAGCTACACGCTCCGTTACCGCTGGGACGATGCGCCGAACCGCCTTCCGTGGGAGCTCGTCGAAGGCGACATCATGCGGGTCCTCGACGGCGCGTACGAGTTCGCCGAGCGCGACGGCGGTACCGACGTGACCTACCACCTCAGGGTCGAGCTCGTGGTGCCGTTGCCGGGGTTCGTCAAGCGACGGGCCGAGGCCCGGATCGTCAGCACGGCGCTGCGCGACCTGCGCGACCACCTCACGGGCTAGTCGTGCGCATCCTGCTGTTCACCGGGAAGGGCGGGGTCGGCAAGACGACAACCGCCGCCGCCACCGCGCTGCGGTGTGCCGACGCCGGACATCGCACCATCGTGTTGTCGACCGACCCGGCGCACTCGCTCAGCGATGCCTTCGACGTCGATCTCGGCGACCTGGCGGTGGAGATCTCCCCGGGGTTGTGGGGACAACAGCTCGACGCTCAGGACCGGATGGAGGACTCGTGGGAGCAGATCCGCACGTACCTCCAGGAGGTCTTCCGGTGGGGCGGCATCGACGAGATCGAGGCCGAGGAGCTCTCGGTGGTCCCCGGGCTCGACGAGATCTTCGCCCTCACCGACATCAAGCGCTACGCAGCCAGCGGTGAGTGGGACGTCATCGTCGTCGACTGCGCCCCGACCGCAGAGACGATCCGTCTCCTGTCGCTGCCCGCAGTCCTGGCGTGGTGGATGGAGCGCTTGTTCCCGATGGGGCGGCGGGTCAACAAGGTGGTCAGCCCGCTGCTCGGGCAGGTCACCGGGCTCCCCGTGCCCGACGACGACGTGTTCGGCGCCGTGGAGCGCTTCTACGACCGTCTCGACGGCGTCAAGGAGATCCTGACCGACCGCGAGGTGACCTCGGCTCGCCTGGTGGTCAATCCCGAGCGCATGGTGGTCGCCGAGGCCCGGCGTACCTACACCTACCTCTCGCTGTTCGGCTATGCCGTCGACGCCGTCATCGCCAACCGCCTGCTCCCGGACGAGATCGAGGATCCGTGGTTCGAGTCGTGGAAGCAGCGCCACCTCGAGCACCTCGAGACGATCGAGGAGGGGTTCGCTCCACTGCCGATCCTCCGGGCATCGCTCGCCCCACATGAACTGGTCGGCATCGATCGCCTCCGGGAGTTCGGCACCGTGTTGTACGGCGATGCCGACCCCGCCGAACGCATGGCCGACGTCGAGCCGCTCCGGCTGGAGCGAGTGGCGGACGGGGACCTCCTCGTGATCGATCTGCCCTTCACCGACAAGGACGAGCTCGCCCTCGGACGCCGCCGCGACGAGCTCCTGGTACGGGTCGGTCCGTACCGCCGCTCGGTGTTGTTGCCGGATTCGCTGCGTGGCCGCAAGGTGATCGATGCCGCGCTCCGCGACGGTGCGCTGCAGGTCCTGTTCGGACATTGACCACTCTGTCCGCATTCTTTGGCACGATGTCGTTCTGGTGAACGAGGACCCGGACGACGCTCACGAACGAACCGGCGCCACCGCCGCCGAGGGACTGGGCGGCGCGGCCGTCGAGCAGTTCCAACGAGCGGCCCTCGATGCGGTCCGTGCGGCACGAGCGCTGTTGGACGCGGCCGAGTCGGTGATCCAGGAACCGGCAGCGATCGAGGCGATGGTGAGGACGGTGACCTCGGTCGCGAAGACCGCGTCCGACGCGGTCGCCGGGTTCGCATCCTCGCCCGTACGCAACGCCGGCGACGACTCGGACGACGGCCCCGGCGACGGCTTCGAACACATCTCGGTCGGCTGATGCGCGTCCTCCGCCTCGTCGACCCGGACCGCTATGCGGTGGAGTTCCATCCCTACATCACCGTCGTGGCCGAAGCGACCGCCGAGCATCGGGAAGCGATCGTCACCGCGTTCGAGCAGGCGGCGGCCGGTCGATCGACCGTGCTGCGTGGACTGATCGAGGTGCACGGTGTGGTCCTCGACCTCGACGATCGGGCGCTGGGTCTCCTGGACCTCGACGTGGACGACATCGAGATCTGCGTCACCGCCGAGGATCTCCCCGGCAGCAGTTCGGCAGACGTCGGGCGGCAGGTCCGTGAGGCCGAAGCTCGACTCGAGGCACTCGAGCAACCACATCGCGATCGACGCATGGCACTCGAAGCCGCCGAGACCGAGTTGGCGATGGCCCTCGCCGCAGAGGAGGCAGCCGCCGCAGGACCCGCGGCGACCGATGCCGCTGTCGAGGACGACGAACGCGAGGCGTTGGTCGCACGCCGAGCCGAGTTGCAACTCGAACGAGATCGGCTCTTCGCGGCCCTCGATCCCGGTGCGAGCATCGCGATGGACGAAGCGCTCGCGGCACTCGAAGCGGCCACCGCGCAGCACGAGGGCGACGGCGGGGTCGCCGAGGGTCCGGTCGATTCGGAGTCGGACTCGGACTCCCTCACCGACGAGGAGCGTCTCGGCGACCTGCGAGCCGCCCTGTCGCTGCACCGGCTCTACGATCCGGCTCCCGTACGCGAGGCGCTCGACGACGTCCGGGCTGGGCGATCGGCCGGAGAGATGTCGCCGTCGACCGAGGCGCTCAGCCTCGTGGACCGCCTCGATGCGCTCGACCGCGAGATCGCAGCGCTCGACGCCGATGTCGAACTCGCGCCCGGGCCGGCAGAGGTCGAGGCGGCGGAGGATCGGGTCGAGCAGGCACGTCTCCGCCTGTTGGAGTGCGAACGCAGCCTCGATGCACAGGGCGGGGGAGAGGACGACATCCGTCTCCTCGAGGAAGCGCACGCCGCCGTGGAACGAGCACGTGAGTCGCTCGAGGGGCGTTTCGGGAAGGGCAGGGCGCAGGCCCGTCTCGACGAGGCGCTGAGCGCCGAGTCCGAGATCCTCGGCCGGCTCGGTCTCGGGTCCTACACCGAGTTCCTGACGCTCGGCGGGTCCGCCGCTCCCGGTCAGCGGCCGACTCGCGAGGTCGACGCCGCTCGCGCCGATGTCGCGGCGGCCGAAGCCGACCTGGCTCGACTCACCAGCGGGGTCCAGGCGTCGCTCACGCAGGCCGAACTGGTCGAGGACCGGCGTCGAGCGCGGGACCAGGCGCGAGAACTGCTCGGTGAGCCCGACCTGCCCGACGAGGCGATCGCCGTTGGGCTGCTCCGGCTGCGGGTCCCGGCCGACGAGTCCGGGGCGACCGACACCCTGGTCGACGTGCTCGACTCGGTCGGTCTGTCGGTGCGTGGTCTCGAGATCCCACCCGCCGAGGTCGAGGCGATGGCGGCTGACTGGCTCGCCGAGTACCAGCACACCGAGACCCGGCTCACCCTCGCGATCGAGGCGCTGGAGGACGGCGTGTCACCGCCGCCGGTCACGGTGCCCGAGGCGACCGAGGATGCCTTCCACCTCGATGATCCCGTCACCGACGCCCGCGCGGCCGTGGAGTCCGCCAAGGCACGGATGATCGCCCATGAGGCGGCGTCGGCGGCGTTGACCGAGATCGAGGCGTCGCTCGACGCGCTCGAAGCCACGCTGGCGGAGGGTCCCGCTGCTGGCGACGCGGCCGAGCCCGCCGACGCAGCAGCGGAGACTGCGGCGGCCGTGGCGAGCGCCCGCGCTGCGATCGCAGAGCTCTCCGAGGCGATCGAGCAGGCGAGCCCGGAGTACGACCGAGCCGTCGAGGAGTTGGCCGTCGTTCGTCAGACCATGGCCGAGGTCGCTCCCGAGCCGCCACCGGTGAGCGAGATCGAGTGGTACCTGCTCGCTCGCCTCGCCGCCCAGCGACAGCAGTCGTTCGTGGGCTCGTTGCCGCTCGTCATCACGGGCGCGCTCGACCAGGTCGACGACGACGAAGGTCTCGAGCACCTGCTGGATCGGCTCGAGCGGATGGCCGGGGCGGTGCAGATCGTCCACATCACCGACGACCCCAGGATCATCGGGTGGGCTGATGCCCTCGACGACGACCGTGCAGCGGTCGTGCGCCCGATGTCGGCCATCGTGGGCGATTCCTGACCTGCGCTCGCGGGATCGCTCGCGCTCCGGACGCAGCCTTGTCGTGCCCGGGACCTACGATGCGAGGCGACCACACCAACAGGCCTCAAGGGGGAGCGCACTCGTGCCCGTGATCACCGAAGACGCCATCCGTTCGCTGGCGGAGATCCGGAGCGACAACGTCATCACGTCGTGTTATCTCGACGTCGACGGCGGTCGCTACGTACGTGAGGCGGACTACGAGCGAGTCTTCGAGGGGTTGGTACGAAAGACGCGCCACGACGAGTCGGTACGACCCGCCGCCGCCGACCTCGACCGCATCGAGGCGTTGGTCCGGGGCGGGTTCGATCGGTCGCGGGTCCGTGGTGTCGCGGTGTTCTCCTGCGTGGCCGACGACCTGTGGGAGGTCGTCGAGCTCCCGGTCTCCGTTCGACCGCAACTGGTCGCCAACGCAGCGCCGGCCGTCGGCCAGCTCGAGGGCGTCGTCCAGCAGAGCATCACGATCGGTGTCCTCGTGGCCGACAAGGTCCGGGCCCGCGTCTTCGTGTTCGATCTCGACGAACTCGTCGAACACGAGGAGGTGATCGACGAGCTCGGTCGGGACTACGACACCATCGGTGAGCACGACCGGGGCGGCGTCGACCATCACCGCGAGGAGATGGAGCACCAGCACCTCCGCAACGCGGCGAAGCTCCTCTGGTCGGCGTACCAGACGCGTGGGTTCGACCACGTGGCGATCGCCGTCCCGGAACAGCTCGCGGGCGAGCTCCACGAGGACCTCCACCCGTACCTCCAGGAACGACTCCGTGGGTCGTTGCGCGTCGAGCCGTCGGCATCGCTGGCGGTGATCCGCGAGGCGGTCGTCGAGTTGGAGGACCAGATCGAACGCGATCGCGCCCATGCTGCCGTCGAGGAGCTCCGCTCGTCGTTGGGGGCGGGCGACAGGGCGGTGGCCGGCCTCGACGACGTCCTGGATTCGCTGGCCGACCAGCGGGTCCGTCGCCTCCTCGTCTCCGACGGCTACGCCGTCGAGGGCTGGCAGTGCCCGGCCTGCGGGCGCCTGGCGACCGTTGGGCGGACCTGTCGATGCGGGGGCGCGATGGAACACGTGCACGACGTGGTCGAGTACGCCGTCGACCATGCGCTGACGCACTCGTGCACCGTCGAGGTGTGCCGCGGCGACGCCGACCTCGACGTGCTCGGTCGCATCGGTGCACTCCTCCGATACTGAGCCACGCGGTCCCGGTGCCCGCATCGGGATCGACGTCGGTGGCACCAAGCTGCTCGGTGTCGTCATCGATCCGGCGCGCCCCGCGACGCCGCTGCGTGAGGTGCGCTCGCCGACTCCCGAAGGGACCGAGGCCCTCGTCTCCGCCGTCGCATCCCTGGTCGACGACCTCGACCCCGGCGGATCGGCTGCGCTCGGCATCGGACTCCCTGGACTGGTCGACCGCAGCGATCGCTTCCGCTACGGGCCCAACCTCCCCGGCGTGGTCGACGTGGATCTGGGTGGACTGCTCCGCGCCCGACTCGGCCGGGACGTGGTGGCGGACAACGACGCCACCTGCGCTGCCGTGGCGGAGTTCGCGTTCGGCGCGGGGGTGGGCCACAGCGACGGCGTCCTCCTCACCATCGGGACCGGGATCGGCGCGGGAATCGTCGTCGACGGCGAGATCCGGCGCGGCCGCAACGGCTTCGCCGGCGAGCCCGGTCACATGGTCGTCGACCCTGCCGGCCCCCGTTGTCCCTGCGGTCGCCGCGGCTGCTGGGAGCGGTTCGCTTCGGGCTCGGGCCTCGGACGGCTCGGGCGTGAGGCCGCCGTGGCGGAGCGCCTCGGTGCTGCGGTCGCCCTCGCAGGCGACGCCGAGTCCGTCCGTGGCGAACACGTCGTGGCCGCGGCGCGGGCCGGTGACCGCGAAGCCGGACTCGTACTGGACGAGTTCGCGTGGTGGCTCGCTCTGGGCATCGCCAACCTGGTCGACGTGCTCGACCCGTCGATCGTGGTCCTCGGCGGCGGGGTCATGGACGCCGCCGACGTGTTGATCGACCGCGTCGATGCCGCGCTTCCCGCGGAGGTGATGGGATCGGGACATCGACCGATCGTGCCGGTCGTCGCCGCGAAGGCGGGGGAGCGTGCCGGCGCCGTCGGCGCCGCGCTCATCGCAGCCCGTTCAGTGTGATTCGTGGCGGTTGAGTGCGGCGCGGATCTCGGTCCACGCCGCCTCGGACCCCTCGTAGCCCCTGGTCGACGAGAACTTGTGGGGCTCGAGGTCCTTGTAGATCGAGAAGAAGTGCTCGATCTCGGCGCGGAGGTAACTGGGAACGTCCTCGATCTCGGGCACCCGTTCCCACCGCGGATCGCCGGCCGGAACGCAGATGATCTTGGCGTCGGGTCCGGCGTCGTCGGTCATCCAGAACACCCCGACGGGGCGTGCGGTGATCCAGCATCCGGGGAACGTGGGCTCCTCCATGATCACGAGTGCGTCGAGCGGATCGCCGTCCTCGCCGAGGGTGTCGGGGATGAAGCCGTAGTCGGCCGGGTACACGGTGGCCGAGAACAGGCGGCGGTCGAGGCGGAACACGTCACGGTCGTGGTCGTACTCGTACTTGTTGCGGCTACCACGGGGGATCTCGACGACGACTTCGACAGTGTTCATGGCCACACAATTGCATTCCTGGGATGGTGGGGGGTGAACGATACGGTGGCGGTATGGAGTTCCGCCGCATCACCGGCTTGCCGCCGTACGTGTTCACGATCATCGACGGACTGAAGCAGGAAGCGCGGCGAGCAGGCGAGGACGTCATCGACCTCGGCTTCGGCAACCCCGACCTTCCGTCACCCGACATCGCCGTCGAGAAGTTGGCCGAGGCCGCACGGCTCGGCAAGAACCACCGGTACTCGCAGTCGAAGGGCATCCCGAAGCTCCGCCAGGCCGCCGCCGACCTGTATCTGCGCCGTTTCGGTGTCGTGCTCGACCCCGACACCGAGATCGTGTCGACCATCGGCGCGAAGGAGGGGTACTCGCATCTGTGCTGGGTGCTGCTCGGTCCCGGCGACTCCGCTCTGGTCCCCTCACCCAGCTACCCGATCCATCTGTGGGGGCCACTGTTCGCCGGCGCCAGCATCCGCGAGATCCCGATGTACGGCGACGGCAACCTGCTCGAGCGGATCCAGCACCAGTTCATGTACTCGTGGCCCCGTCCACGGGTGATCGTGGTGTCGTTCCCGCACAACCCGACCACCACCTGCGTCGACCTCGACTTCTTCCAGGGCCTCGTCGACTTCGCCCGGGAACAGGAGGTCGTGATCGTCCACGACAACGCCTATGCCGAGTTGGGCTTCGACGGGTTCCAGCCGCCGTCGATCCTCCAGGCCGAAGGCGCCAAGGAGTGCGCGGTCGAGCTCTACTCGATGACCAAGGCGTTCTCGATGGCCGGTTGGCGGGTCGCGTTCATGGCCGGCAACCCCGAGGTCGTGGGCGCCCTCGCCAAGTTGAAGAGCTACCTGGACTACGGCACCTTCCAGCCGATCCAGATCGCGGCGACGGTGACGCTGAACGAGGCCACCGAGTACCCCAAGGAGGTCAACGCGATCTACCAGTCGCGTCGTGACGCCTTGTGCGACGGCCTCGACCGCATCGGCTGGGAGATGGCTCGGCCCAAGGGGACGATGTTCGCCTGGGCGCCCATCCCCGAGCCCTACAAGCACCTCGGATCGGTCGAGTTCGCCAAGATGCTGGTCACCGAGGCCCACGTGGCGTGCTCGCCCGGCGTCGGCTTCGGTCCCGGCGGCGAGGGATTCGTCCGCTTCGCGCTCATCGAGAACGAGCAGCGGATCCACCAGGCGATGCGTGGACTCAAGCGGGCGATGCCCGAACTCCAGGGCACCGACCAGGGCGACTGACTCAGGCCGAGCGCTGGGCTCGCTCTGGCAGTGATGAGCCGCCGAGGCCGTGGCGGCAGAAGTCGATGACCTCGTCGGCCACGTCAGCCGGAGGGCGGCGTCGGCCGAGCAGTTGTGTCCGGGCCAGAACGGAGCTGACTCCGAGCACGGCCTGGGAGATCACGATCGCGTTCCCGTCGGGAATGGTGCCGGCGTCCATGGCCTCCTGCACCAGCTTCTGGGTGTCTCCCAGTGCGACCTTCTCGCCCTTGCGGATGCCCGATGCGAAGCTCGCCTCGGTCCGGGCGAACTCGATGAGCACGTAGAGGTCGCCGTGGGCGCTCCACCACTCCATCGATGCCCGGATACCGAGTTCGAGGCGGGCGAGGGGGTCTTCCTCGTCGCCCATGGCATCCCACTGCGCTCGCCGGAGCGCCCGCTCACCATCGCGGAGGATCTCCATGAAGAGCTCCTCCTTCGACTCGAAGTACCAGTAGAAGACGCCCTTGCCGACCCCGAGCCCGTCGACCAGTTCTGCGACCGACGTGGGGTGGTAACCGTTCGTGGCGAACCGTGAGGTCGCGAACTCGATCAGTTCGTTCCGCCGCTGGGCACCACGCGGGGTCAGTTGCCTGGCCATGCCGGCGAGCGTACTTGACTGAACGGTCAACTCTGGGGGTGCCGCCCGTCGAGCAAACGTCTTCGGCCCGTCCACGAGCGGAAACCAGCCGTTCACGATCGATCCGTACCGTCATCGCCATGGAGACCTACATCGTCCGTGTGTGGCTGCCCGACCGTCCTGGTGCGCTCGGGCAGGTCGCGAGCCGGATCGGCGCCGTCCGCGCCGAGATCGTCGGCATCGACATCCTCGAACGCGGTGGCGGTCGGGCGATCGACGAACTCGCCGTGCAGCTCCCCGAGGCCGGTCTCCTGGACCTGTTGGTCGACGAGATCCGCGCCGTCGATGGCGTCGACGTCGAGGAGGTCCGACCGGTGGACGGCCTCACGCACGATCCCCGTGCCGACGCGCTCGAGACCGCGGCGATCATCGTGGGCGCTGCGGATCGCAGTGACCTGCTCGACGCTGTCGTCAGCCACGGCCGGCGTGTGCTCGGCGGGGCGTGGGCCGCCGTCGTCCACCTCTCCGACGACACGGTGCACGCGGTCGACGGTGATGCGCCGTCGACCGCATGGTTGGTCGCGTTCGTCGAGGGCAGTCGTTCAGCAGGGAGCGCCGCCGATCCGGGAGATCGAGGACCCGACGACGTGGTCTGGGCGCCGATGCCGGCGACGGGACTCGCCGTGGTCGTCGGGCGTGTGGGTTCGGGGTTCCGGGCCCGTGAACGGCGGCAGGTGGCGGCGCTGGCACGGGTCGCCGACACACGGCTGGTGGACTTCGTCCGTCGGGCACACCCCAGCGCCCGGTCCTGAGCCCGAACCCGGTCGTCAGGGCCGGGCAGGCTTCACTCCGTCGTCCATGCTCGCGACCGCTCGACCGCACGCAGCCAGACCGCGTGTGCGGCGTCGGCGTCGTCGCTCGACGCCGACGGGTGGACCTCGGTGTCGAGTCGCCAGTTGGTCGTGACGTCGGCGGGGGAGTCCCACACGCGTTCGGCCAGGCCGGCGAGGTACGCGGCGCCGAGCGCGGTCGTCTCCTGGACCTCGGGTCGCGACACCGGGACCTGGAGTTGGTCGGCCTGGAGTTGCAGGAGGAGCCCCATCGCCGAAGCGCCTCCGTCGGCGCGCAGGGCCTTGACCTCGCGCCCGGATGCCGCCGACATGGCGTCGACGACGTCCCTGGTCTGGAACGCCATCGCTTCGACCGTGGCGCGAGCCAGATGCGCGCGTGTGGTCCCTCTGGTGATGCCGACGATCGTTCCCCGGGCGTACGGATCCCACCAGGGCGATCCGAGGCCGGTGAAGGCGGGAACGAGCACGACGCCGCCGGTGTCGGGCACCGATTCGGCCAGTGGTCCGGTCTCGGCTGCCTCGTCGATGATCTCCAGACCATCGCGAAGCCACTGGACGGCCGATCCGGTCGAGAAGATCGCCCCCTCGAGGGCGTAGGTGGTCGATGCGGCATCGACGGCATCGAGCGACCAGGCCACGGTGGTGAGGAGTCCCTCGACCGGTTCGGGGCAGGTGGAACCGACGTTCATGAGGACGAACGAGCCGGTGCCGTAGGTGTTCTTCGTCATGCCCGGTTCGAAGCACGCCTGGCCGAACAGCGCGGCCTGTTGGTCGCCGGCGACGCCCGAGATCGGGATGCCGGCCGGGACGCCGACGCCGACCGCCGTGGTGCCGAAGCGCCCCGACGACGGCCGGACCTCGGGCAAGGCGGACGTGGGGACTCCGAAGAGGTCGCAGAGCTCGTCCGACCAGGCCAGGGTCCGGATGTCGAAGAGCATGGTGCGCGAGGCGTTCGACGGTTCGGTCGCGTGCACGGCACCGCCAGTCAGCTGCCACATCAACCAGGTGTCGATGGTGCCGACCGCGAGGTGTTCGTCGGCCTCGACCCCGCCGCCGCCGTCGGCGGTGGAGCGGAGGAGCCACTCGATCTTCGATCCGGAGAAGTACGGGTCGAGCACCAGTCCCGTCGCCGACCGGACCAGGTCGAGATGGCCGGCTTCGGCGAGTTCGTCACAACGGCCCGCCGTGCGCCGGTCCTGCCACACGATCGCGCGATGACGAGGTTCGCCGGTGCGACGGTCCCACGCGACCACCGTCTCTCGCTGATCGGTGATCCCGATGGCGGCGATCGGTTGGTCGAGCGTGGCCGCGAGTTCGACCAGCGTGGTGCGGACCGCCTCCCAGATCTCCATCGCGTCGTGTTCGACCCAACCCGGCCTCGGGAAGTGCTGGGTGAACTCGCGATACGACATGCCGACGGGCACGCCCGACGGGTCGAGTGCGAACGAGCGCACCCCGGTCGTCCCTGCATCGATTGCCACGACAACAGCCATGCTGAGCGACTGTAGGTTCTGCGCATGCGAGTAGGTGTCCTCACCGGAGGCGGCGACTGTCCCGGACTCAATGCTGTGATCCGAGCGATCGTGCGCAAGGGCACCCGCGTCCACGGCGACGAGATCATCGGGTTCCTCGACGGCTACCAGGGCGTGGTCGACCAGCGGTTCATCCCGCTCGACGTGACGGCGTTGCGGGGCAAGCTCCCCATCGGCGGAACGATCCTCGGGACCAGCCGCTACCAGCCGTTCATGGACCCCGACGGTGTCGATCGTGTCCGGACGTGCCTCGGAGACCAGGGGATCGACGCGCTGATCGCCATCGGTGGCGAGGGGACGCTCGGCTGTGCCCGCGACCTCGCCGCGGCCGGATTCCCGATCATCGGCGTGCCCAAGACCATCGACAACGATCTCGCCGGCACCGAGATGACCTTCGGCTTCCAGACCGCGGTGCAGATCTGCACCGACGCGATCGACCGCCTGCACACCACGGCGGAGTCGCACGACCGGGTGATGGTCGTCGAGGTCATGGGACGCCACGCCGGACACATCGCTGTCTGGTCGGGGATCGCTGGGGGAGCGACTGTGACGCTCATCCCGGAGGAGCCCTTCGACATCGACTCGGTGTGCGAGGCACTCCTCCGCCGCCACCAGGCCGGCCGGTTCGCCTCCATCGTGGTGGTGGCTGAAGGCGCGGTGCCCCGACCCGGGACCCTGGTCCTCCCCGAGCCCGAGGTCGACGAGTACGGCCATCAGCGCCTCGGTGGCATCGGGACGACGCTCGGTGGCGAGATCGAACGGCGCACAGGCTACGAGACCAGGGTGACGATCCTCGGCCACGTCCAGCGGGGTGGCACGCCCAACGCCTTCGACCGTGTCCTGGCCACCCGGTACGGCGTCGCCGCGATCGACGCGGTCCACGACCTCGCCTACGGCGAGATGGTCTGCCTCGAGTCGGGGCGGATCGGGCGCATCACGCTCGACGAGGCCAAGGCCCGCGGTCTCAAGACCGTCGATCCACAGCTCTACGACGTCGCACGGGTGTTCTTCGCCGCTTGACGCGGCCGGGATCTACCGCTGCGCCGAGTAGCTGTTGCGGTCGACCGGCTGATCGGTCGTCTCGCCGTTGTCGATGGCCGCGGGGACCGGGCTCCCGTCGTTGCGGAACACGACCTTGCTGACCTCGCCGTTCGTGGCGGTCCAGACGATCTGGGCGAGGGCGTCGCGGAGGTCGCTGCCCTGGATGCCGCCGGCGCCGAAGAGGCCACGCACGTCGACCACGAGCGTCGTGGTGCCCGGGGAGAGCGTCGCACCGACGAGCTCGGCCGTCTCGGGGATCGCAGTCGTCAGTCCGGCCTCCTCGGGACGGTCGACACCCTCGGAGTCCGGACGCACCGTGAACAGGTTGCCCAGCACCTCCTGGATGCCGGCATCGACGTCGACCTCGCGCGGGACCTGCTCGAGCGAGGTCGATCCACTGCGCACCCGGAGGAGGTACACGTCCTCGGTCTTGGTGACCTCCGAGGGGGTCGAGGTCGCCGATGTCGTGCTCGTCGTCTCGAGGAGCGACTCGAAGAGGTCGCTGCTCAGCTCGATGGGCTCGTCGTTCGTCGAGACCGCGCAGGCGCCCACCGAGACGGCGATCAGCACGAGGAGGGTGACGAGGTGACGTCTCATGCTTCCCCGCTCTCGTCATGGTCGAGTTCGACGCGGGGGAGTTCCACCGTGAAGCGGGCGCCCCCACCGGGAGCGTCGGCGACGAAGATCCGTCCACCATGGAGTCGGACGTGCTCGTCGACCAGTGCGAGGCCCAGGCCGACCCCGGTGCCCGTGCCGCGCCGGCTCGCCTGCCCGGCGCGGTTGAAGCGTTCGAAGATCCGCACGCGGTCCTCCTCGGGCACGCCCTCGCCCGCGTCGTCGACCATGATCCGTACCGCGGTGGCATCGGCGTCGACGTGGACCGCCGTCGGTCCTTCGGCGTACTTGGCGGCGTTGGTCAACAGGTTCGCCACGACTCGTGCGATCCGGCGCTTGTCCAGGGCGGTGACGATGTCGCCGAACTCCTCGTCGATCGTCACGCTCTCGTCGAGGACGACGGGGGTGTCGAAGCCCGCCGACCGCACGGCATGCCCGACGAACTGGGAGAGGAGCACCTCGTCGAGGTCGAGATGCATCACACCGGCATCGAACCGGGAGATCTCGAGCAGGTCCTCGACCAACTCTCGGAACCGATCCAGGTCCTCGGCCAGGAGGTCGAGGGCCGCCTGGGCTCGCTCGCTCAGGTCGGTCCGGTTGTTGTCGAGCACCTCGATCGACGCCTGCAAGGTGGTCAACGGAGAACGGAGTTCGTGCGACACGTCGGACGCGAACTGGGCGTCCTTCTCGATGCGCGACTCCAGCGCGTCGGCCATGCCGTTGAACGACGTGATGATCGGTTCGAGGTCGGGGTCGACGAGCCCGCGGATACGGGCGTCGAGGTCGCCGCCGGCGAGCGACTGCGCGGCGCTGCCGACCTCGTCGAGTGGTCGCAGGATCTGCCGCGCCGAGTACCAACCGAAGGCGGCGCCGGCGAGCACCGTGGCGATCGATGCCCCGAAGAGGGTGAACGAGATCGACGACAGGGTGTCGTCGAGCGACCGGAGCGACACGATCTCGAAGTAGGCGCCGTCGATGTCGGCGACCGGGGTGCCGACCACCAGGCTCTTCGTGTCGTTGCGGTGGACGAAGCGCATCTTGGCGGGGGTGCCGCCCAGAACGGCTTCGCGGATCTCGGCCGGCAGCGTCTCGCAGCTGAACTCCGGGTCCTGGGCGCTCCAGCCCGAACCGCACGACCCGTCCTCGGCCGCCAGCGCCCGCTGGAAGACGATGGGACGGGAGCCCTCGGGCGTCTGGAGCGAGGCCAACAGGTTGATGGTGTCGGCATCCGGTCCGATGCTCGAACGGACGATGTTCGCGTTGGTCGACACGCGGACGACCGCGTTCGCCTCACGCTGGTTGAGGAGATTGGTCCGGGTGACGCCGAGCACCAGGCCCGACAGGACCAGGGCGAGGAGGAGCGCGCCGATCGAGAACGCCAGGATCACACGTGCGCGCAGCCCGAGCCGGGGCACGAGTCGGAGCCGGGAGTCGGTTGACGCGGCGGTGCCCGCAGTCGTCTGGGGCGCCGGCATGTCAGGCCTGGAGCTTGTAGCCCAGCCCCCGGACGGTGACGACGTGCTTCGGGTTGGCGGGGTCGGCCTCGATCTTGGTGCGCAGACGCCGGATGTGGACGTCGACGAGGCGACCGTCACCGAAGTAGCCGTAGCCCCAGACCCGTTCGAGCAGGACCTCGCGCGAGAAGACCCGGCCCGGCGACGACGCCAACTCGGTGAGGAGCCGGAACTCGGTCTTCGTCAGGTGGACTTCTTCGTCCTCGCGCTTGACGACGCCCTCGTCGGGGATCAGCTCGAGATCACCGAAGCGGAGGTGCGCATGGCCGGGCTCGCCGGCTCGGGTGCGCCGGAGCAGCGCCCGGATGCGGGCGGAGAGTTCCTTGGGGGCGAACGGCTTGGTCAGGTAGTCGTCGGCCCCGGCCTCGAGGCCGGCCACGACGTCATGGGTGTCGGCCCGCGCCGTCACCATGACGATGGGGACGTCGGAGATGCGTCGGATCGACCGACACACCTCGAAGCCGTCGATGCCCGGGAGCATGATGTCGATGAGCACCACGTCGGTGGGCTCGCGTTGGAAGGACTCGAGGGCGACTTCGCCGGTGTCCGCCTCCGCGACGTTCCAGCCCTCGTCCTCGAGGGCCAGTTTCACCGCGGTACGGATGCGTTCGTCATCCTCGACGGTGAGGATTCGTGTGGCCACGTCCTCCATCGTGCCTCATGGAGAGCCCCGACCGTGGGCATCCTCAGTCCGGATCTGCCGGGTGCACGATTCCGGCATCCCGGAGGAGGGTGACGAACTCGTCGCGACGGCCGGGATGGACGGCGATCACGAGGGTCCCGGGGAGCGGGTGGTCGTCGATGATCTCGACCACTGCACCGGCTTCGCGGGCGATGACCGAGCCCGCGCAGTGGTCCCACGGAGCGAGGCCCGACTCGACGTAGGCGTCGAGCCGTCCGCAGGCGACCGAGCACAGATCGGCGGCGGCGGCGCCGAAGCGGCGGATGTCGCGGACCCGGCCGATCAGCGTGCTGACGTTGGCAGCCTGTCGTTCTCGGACCGCTGCCTCGTACGAGAACCCGGTCCCGACCAGCGCGGTGGCCAGTGGTGCCGGTGCCGGGACCCCGATCGGTCGGCCGTTGCGGGTGGCACCGTGACGGAGCGCCGCAGCGAACCGATCCGCGGTCGAGGGCACCACGACGGCGCCGGCCACCGGCGTCCCATCGACCTCGACCCCGATGGAGACGTTCCAGCCCGGGAGTCGGTACAGGTAGTTGGTGGTGCCGTCGAGCGGATCGATCACCCAACGCACGCCCGACGTCCCGAGCACCGATGCGCCCTCTTCGCCGATGATCTCGTCGTCCGGCCGGGCCGAGCGGATCCGGTCGACGATCAGGCGCTCGCTGGCGGCGTCCATCTCGGTGACCATGTCGGTCCCCGTGGACTTGGTCGACACGTCGGATCGTTCGTCGTCCAGTCGATCGGCGAGCAGGTCGGCCGCAGCGTCGGCGATGTCGACGGCGAGGTCGCGGAGCACCGCCGGGTCGCGATCCAGCGTTGCGTCGCACGTCATGACCCGACGGTACCCATCGTCGGATGGCTGCAGTTCGGTGGGTGCCGGTGGCTACCGTCTGGGGCATGAGGACTCCCGCGCGGATCGCGCTCGCACTTGTCGTCTTCGTCTCGTTCGCCTGCTCCGGCGACGACGACGATGCCGCTCCGGTCACGACGACGACCGAAGCGACCACCACGACCGAGGAAGCCACGACCACCACGGCGCCGGCCCCCGAATCGACGCTCGTCGCTCGCTCCGAGGTCGACGTCATCGACGTCTTCGACACCCCCGAGGGTGGTGAGCCCGCCATGCAGCTCGACCGCCGGAGCGAGACCACCGGCAACCTGGTCTTCGTCGTCAACGAGGAGGCGGCGAGCGCCGACGGCCGTCACGAGGTGCAGCTCCCCGTCCGTCCCAACGGCTCGACCGGTTGGGTCGACGCATCCGACGTCTCGCTCAGCGTCCACGACTATCGCATCGAGATCGAGCTGGCGGCCTTCGAGCTCCGTGTCTACAAGGGCGACGAGAACCTCCTCACCACGCCGATCGGCGTGGGGACCCAGGACACCCCGACTCCCGGCGGCACCTATTACATCAAGGAGCTGCTGCAGCCCCCGACGCCGACCGGGCCCTACGGCACCTACGCCTACGGCCTGTCCGGCTTCTCGAACGTGCTCGAGAGCTTCGGCGGCGGCAACGGCGTGATCGGCATCCACGGCACCAACCAGCCGGAGCTCATCGGCACCAACGTCAGCCACGGTTGCATCCGTGTCGAGAACGACGTGATCTCGGAGTTGGTCGAAGAGGTCGGGCTCCCGCTCGGCGTGCCGGTCCAGATCCTCGAGTAGCCGGCGGCTCAGGAGCGGTCGTCGCGCTCAGCTGTGGCCTTGTGGTGTTGGATGACCCGCCACTCGGCCATGGCCCGCAGGGCCAGGACAGCCACGACGCCGACGCCCACGGCGAAGATCACCGCACCGGTGAGCCCGCCGATGCCCGCAGGCGTGGTGCAGTCGCCCTCGCACTGGAGGTCGACCACGGCGTAGCCGATCAGACCTCCGCACGCGCCGGCGACGAGGATCGATGCGAAGGCCAGGACCCGCGCGCCGGTCGACGGGAGCGCCGACGGCGAGTAGTCGTGATCGTCGGTGGGGGAGACATCGGCCACGGCACGAGGTTAGGGGTGGGAGGGCTGCGATCTTGCCTCGGCGGCGGCGGGGCGGTTTGGATGCACCCGTGACGACACCCGAGACGTCCGACCGCTGGGGCGAGCGCATCTTCGATCGCGAGGACTGGGCGGCGTTGCGAGCGCACGAGTCGGTGCCCATCGCGGAGGAGGACCTCGAGGCGCTGGCCGGCATCAACGAGGACCTCTCGATGCGCGAGGTCGAGGACGTCTACGTGCCGCTGGCCCGGCTCCTACACCTCCGTGCCGGGGTCACCCGCTCGCTCCACGACGCCACCGGGGCATTCCTCGGTCGGTTCCGGCCCCACGTCCCCTTCGTCATCGGCGTGGCCGGCTCGGTCGCCGTCGGCAAGTCGACGACCTCCCGTGTGTTGCAGACCTTGCTGGCGCGGGCGCCCGAGCGTCGGCGCGTCGACCTGGTCACGACCGACGGCTTCCTGCACCCGAACGCCGAACTCGAGCGACGCGGGCTGCTCCAGCGCAAGGGATTCCCGGAGAGCTACGACACCCCCTCGCTCGTGTCGTTCCTCGCCGATCTCAAGGCGGGTCGCCCCGATCTCCGGGTGCCGGTGTACAGCCACGAGGTCTACGACGTCGTGCCCGGGGGACACCAGGTCGTGGACCAACCCGACATCGTGATCGTCGAAGGACTGAACGTCCTCCAGGTGCCGCCGACCATCTCGACCGGCGGGCCCGCCGTGTTCGTGTCCGACTTCTTCGACTTCGCCATCTACGTCGACGCCCACGAGGGCGACGTCGAGGAGTGGTACCTCCAACGATTCCTCACGCTGGTCGAAGCCGCGCGCACCGACGAGGGAGCGTTCTTCCACCGGTTCGCCAGCCTCGACGACGACCAGGCCGAGCATCTGGCCCGGGACATCTGGACGAGCATCAACCTCCCGAACCTGCACGCGAACGTCCAACCGACCCGTGATCGCGCCGACCTGGTCCTCGAGAAGGCCGTCGACCACCACGTGCAGCGGGTGCGGCTCCGAATGCGCTGAGTTCCTCGGCGCGGTCGGATCGGTGTGGCCGAGCTCCAGCAATGGCGAGCGATACGACGCGCGATGTCGTCGTCGTGGGGGTTGCGCTGGCGCTGAAGAACCGGCAGTCGGTGCGGCTACTCGGTAGAACTGGTCTGTGCCTCAGTACTCCACTGACTACCCAGGTTTAGCCCTCCGGGAACATGCTGAGCTGTTCTTCGCTGGTCACGACATCGTGGAGCGCGAATGGCCCGGAGGGCCGATTGCTGAGCGCATCCCGGACTTCTCCGTGCTTGCTGTTGCACCTGGGCCTCGGTTCAACCGATGGACCTACATCACCCGCGGCTGCTGGTCAGCTACGCAGGAGGACGGGCACGGATTGGAGTTCGTGCTCTCGGCGCCAGACGGGAGTGACCGACACGTCGAACTGATGACGATCAACGCCTACTACCACTCGGGTCCTGAGAGTCAGCGACTCGATCTGGGACACACCGTTCCGATTGGCGAAGAATGGACGCCGGGTTCCGCTTGCGATCATCTGTTGGTTTCGTTGCCATACGCGTACGGGCCCGACCTGGAGATTTGTTCATGGTTAGACGGCCACGCGCGTCTCCTCTCCCTCATCCCGATCACCGAGGCTGAGCGCGAGTACAAGGCGGCCCATGGGCTGGAGGCTCTCGAATCCAAGCTGGAAGAAGCCCACACAGACTTCAGCAATCCGGCTCGGGAATCAGTGATCTAACGAGCGCCGAAGTGCCGCTCGGGACGGATCCGTGCTTGAGCTCGATGGGGACGTCGACCGCACCGATCATCCAGATAGGGCTGCGAGGCGCTGGTCAACCGGCCATCGCGCGGGTCTCGTCAGACCGGCCCGTCGAGAGGGAACCCGTCGAAGAGGGCAGACTTCAAGCACTCGCGATGCGCTCCCAGTCCTTGGGTAGCCGTGTCCTCGATCTCGGGAAACGTCACGCTGAGCTGCACGTAGTCCCACGGACCGACCTCGTCCGTCTTGGTGGGCTCGCCGCAGAAACAGCAGACCATCCTCGCCGTGCTCTTCACAGAGCCGAGTCTCGCAGACGCTCCAGCGGGCCGCCCCGACGTGCCGCTCGGGACGGGTCCGATATCGAGCGTCGAGATCACGCCGTCCGCACCGATCATCCAGATAGGGCTGGACAGGGCCGCGACAACACCGGCAGTATCCCGCGGTGTTCCGGAAAGCGTCGACAGGGCGGTCCTTCTCGCATGGACGAGCTTCGATCTCGATAGTGGTCGCGCTCGGCGTCACGGCTGCTGCGTGTACATCCGGGCCGGATACTGAGTCCGGCTCAACCGAGCTCCCTGACGAGGCGACGTTCTGCGACGAGGCTTCCGATGCCTATCGGGAGACGCTTCACCAAAACGAGACGTTCTTCGTTGGATCGACTCTGGAGCGGCTGGTCAGCGTCGCTTCGACTGAAGCGGACCGCGAGAAGCTCGTCGAAGCCGAGGCCGCCGTCAAGCGGTTCGAGGAGGTGGACGCGGCACCGGTCGACCTGAACTCCCTGCCAGCCGCCTACACGGATGATGAACAGGAGTCGATTGTGAACGCGTTGACCCTGGTCTCGCTCACCTGCAAGGACTCGTTCCCTCCACGAAGCGACCTCGGCGTGGACTTCTCGACGCCGCAAGACCCAGCGGCGTCATCGGCATCCACCGACATCAGAACGCTCGCGCCCATGGATCTCGGGGTCGTTGATCTCGGCAACGATGCGTTTCCAGCTCCGTACGAGGTCACCTACGAGGGCGGCGTCACTTGCGTGTTGTTCGAGAGTGACCCGGAGGGTGAGCCTCTCTGCAGTTCGGGCGAGCGAGAAGAGATCATCCTGGTGAGCCAATCCGTTGATTCGGTGGCGATCCTCGGACCACCCACCACCGAGACCGAAATCGCGGTCCGAGAGTCCAACGGTGACGAGTTCTCCGCAACGATGCTGACCCCCCACCTCTGGGTGGTCGACACAACCGAGCATCAAGCGCCATTCATTGCCCGCATCGGCGATTACCAATGCTTCGCGATCGCTGTGGGATTGGGTGGCACGGAACAGTGCATCGAGCGCTCGTTCTGGTAGGTCACTGCCGCACCTGACGCGCCCCGCCCCTACGTGCCGTTTCTCGGCGGTTGCGCGGGCGGCGTTCTCGGAAACTTGACCGCACCGAAGATCTGTTCTTCGTTGATGTCGGCGCTGCGCAGCTGGCAGGCGGAGTAGAGCCGTCGAGGTGGTGCAGGCTCGATGGTCAGGGGAATGTGCGGATCACGGAGGTGATGGTGTTGCCGTCGGTGTCGACCAGCTCCAGTTCCGTGGTCGAGGTGTCGGCTGGGAGGGTAAAGGCGATGTAGCGGGGGCCCGAGGGACGGTCGTCGCGTGCCACGGTCTCGACGAGGAATGACTCGTTGTCGGTGTTGACGCGGATCGCTTCGACGGTCGGGTGAAATGCGCCGTAGACGCCCCATGGTGTGTCGTCACGTTCGTAGCCCAGTCGGGAATGTCCGATCGACGAGCGGGTCGGGTCTGCGAGCCACGACGTTTCGTCGGCAGGCGCGCAGGAGTAGATGGAGCCGGAGGGCTCGCCGTAGTTCGAGCCTCCGGCGTTGAGTTCGCTCCCGGGACGGTTGATCTGCTCCGCGACCAGAACGACTCCGCCGGTATCGGCGGCACAGCCGTCAACGACTGCGTCGGTGGGCAGCAACCACCACTCACCAGACGCTGCCTGCCCCGACATCAACGCCTCCTCGACGGGGATGCGAACGATCGCGTCCTCGTTTTGAGCGAGGAACGCCGACGCCGCACCGACCGCGACGATCGCAGCGACTGCGGTTGTCGCGAGCCGACGCCAGCGGCGACGGGCCAGCGGCGGAGCCTCGGGAACGTCGGCATGGTCGGCGACGACGCGAAGCGTGTGCCGGAGATGGTCGCCGAGGTCGGCTTCCAGAGTGTCCAGATCGTCTCTCATCGGTCGAGTTCCTTGCGTAGGTGGATCAGCGCGCGTCGGAGGTCGGACCGCACGGTGCTCTCGGGCCGATCGAGCAGGTCAGCGATCTCCACGAGGGCAAGGTCTTCGTAGAAGCGAAGGACGACGACGGTGCGCTGGATGGTCGAGAGCTGTTGCACGACCTCCCATGTCTCGTCGACCACGGGTTCGCCAACGAGTGGTTCGGGACGTGCCGGCAGCTGTCGGTGCGCTCGCCGGTGAATGTCAGCGGCGCGGTTCGCGACGGTGCGCCGCAGGTATGCGCGTGGGGATCGGACTTCTCTCCAGGACTGGGCGAGTGACGCGAAGGCTGTCTGGGCGAGATCCTCGCCGTCGCTGCGGCTACCGGTCAGGAGATAGCCGAGCCGTGCAAGTCCTTCGTACCGTTCGGAGTACAGGTCTTCGAGCGACTCGCCGAGTTGTTCTTCTGCCTCAGCTCTCACACCTACATAGTCGTGCAGACGGTGCACAACGTTGCACCGATCTCGGAGACACGGGTCTGGGGCTGAACGGCGATCGCCGCTCGGGACGACGCGCGTCCCTTGTCAAGAGCGCAGACCGCGCCGATCACCCCGATCTGTTCGACAAGAGGCCGCGATACCCGGCAATCGGTGCGGGTCAGACGGGTGTCGGTTGGGGTGTGAGTGCGTGGACGTTGACGGGTGCGGTCTTGCCCTTGAGGTGGTGGGTGCCGCGGTCGGTGAGCCCGGTCGGTGCGGTGGTGAGGGCGTCGAGGGTGGCTTGGGTGACCAGGGTGGTGTCGCCGGTGGTCTTGGTGAGTTGCTCGATGCGAGCGGCGACGTTGACGGTGTCGCCGATGAGGGTGAACTCGCGTTTGCGGGCGGCGCCGATGGTTCCGGCGATCACGGTGCCGGTGTTGATCCCGATCCCGATCCGCGTGTCGCCACCGAACCGTGCCGTGACCTGCGCGTCGATGAGCCCGGCGCAGGCGAGGGCACGTTCGGCGTGGTCGGGGTGGAGTTCGGGGGCGCCGAAGACGACCATGGCGCCGTCGCCGAGGAACTTGTTGACGTGTCCGCCGTGGGTGTCGACGGCGTCGACGACGATCTCGAACACCGAGTTGAGGTGGGTGACGGTGTCCTCGGCGGTGTTCGCTTCGGCGAAGGGGGTGAAGTCACGGATGTCGACGAACATGACGGTGACTTCGAGGCGTTCGCCGTTGAACACGTCGTCACCCTGGGCCAACAGTCGCTTGGCGAGGGCGGGGTCGACGTAGGACCCGAAGGCCGCCTGCAGGCGTTCTCGTTCGGCGAGGCCGGTCTGCATCCGGTTGAACGACGCCGACAAGACGCCGAGGTCGTTGTCCTGGACGACCGGGAGCCGTTGGGTGAAGTCACCGGCCTCGACCCGACCGGTGGCGGCGGCGAGATCACGCAGCGGCGCCAGACCCGGACGAATGACCGAGAATCCCGTGACCGATGCTGACAACCCGGCGGCGCCGAGCGCGATCGGCAGCGCACGAATGGGATGCTCGGCTACCCCGGCCACCCCAGCGAGAAACGCAGCCGTCATCGACATCCACACGACCTGGGTCATGATCACGATGGTCGACCACGTCCCGAACGTCGGACTGGACTTCGGGAACTGATCACCAACGTCGTTTCCCTCGGCCAGGGCCAGCCGAGCCGGCCGCATCGCCGCCTCGGTCCAGAAGTGACCTCCCGTCACTACGATCAGGATCCCGACGACTACGGCGATCACCGTCCACTGGGCTACCCGGCCCGTGTCCCCCAGGACGAGCGTGAGCGGCACCAGTCCGACGAGGCCGAACACGGGCGCAGAGGTCAGCAGGCCCCGGCGAAACATCTGGCGAGCGAACCTGTAGGTGCCAGCCAAGGCTGCGGTCGCCGACACGTCCTCGGCACCGGCCGCCCACCGCTCCACATCCCGCCACGCCGACGACCCCGGCAGGATGGCCGCCCACGGAGCCAACACACTCGCCAACGTTCCCGCCACCAGTGCGACGACCACGGCCTTCGAAGTCCCATAGGCCACGACCGCGTCACCCTCGGCCAACAGCACGAGGACGTACATCGGTACGGCCACTCCCACGAGCACCGTCAACGCGAGCACGACGAGAACCGCCCACGAATACCGCGACCCGAACCGACTCCAACACAATCCCCAGAGCGCATCCATCCCGACAGTCTCCCCCGACAACCGCCCATAGGTGCCGATAGCGCGGCGTCGGCGTGGAGCTCCCATGCAACAGAACGACGGCGCTGAACGTTCGGTGCGGTTGGCCCCTTGCGGAACCGCGCCAGAACCGGCATTAGGGACGGCGGGCGGCCCAGTCGGGACCAGCGCGCGGACGTCGGTCAGAAGTAGTAGATCCGACGCTCCCTTCGGTTCTCGGTCCAGTTGCTCCGGCGCGCCAAGAACGCCATCGACAACGAGAACCCGATCTCGCACAACAGGAACAGTGCCAGCAGCTTCCCCCGGCCTACGTCTTGCATGGCGTAGATCAAGGTCATTGGAACGGCAAAGACCAACGAAGCGAGGGGGAAGAAGACGAACCCTGGCAACTTGGCTGCGACGTAGCGCTGGAGCCGATTCGGGGCCTGGTCTGCCGGTCCCCACCGATCGCTTGCCTTCTCGATGACCACCTGGCTCAGCCTGCCACCTTTGCCCGCCTCGGAGCCGAGTGTTCCGCACTAGATGTGACGCTCGTCGGTGGTGCCGAGGCGAAGCGCCACCTCGGAGCGACTTCTCGATCGACGGCTCGCTCGCATTTCAGTTCTACTGGACGCCGGCCCGCGCGACCCGGCACTCTCCAGCGCATGCTTGGCCGGATCGAGAACTCTGCCGTCGGGGTAGCGATTCTCTCCACGGCTCCGTGGATGCTCCTCGGGCAGATCTTGGTGTACATCAACAACCGCGGCGAGGCGTCGGAGGACAGCCTCTTGGGCATTACTCAGTTCGCGATCGTTCTCGCGATCCTCGCGACAGCCGCTGGAACTCTCTGGACGCGGCTTCTACGACAATCCGACCCGCTGCGTTCGGCCTCCCGTTGGGGACTCCTGTCGCTCGCTACGGCCTCGTTTCTCATCCCGACCGTGCTCGTCGGGGTACTTGCGGCGCTCGTTCTCCTGCCCACGGCCGGGCTTCTCATCGGGCTCGCAGGCTCGACCCCGAATTCGGATGGGGCACGGGGACTCGCTGGCTCGGCGCTTCCCGCACTTGCCATGGGTGCACTCGTTGTCCTCGTGCTGAGCTTCTGAAGTGAGAACGTGACCCGACCGCTCCGACGTGCTGTTGCCCAGCGGGTGAGGTGGGTCGAGCCCGAAGGCCGCTAGGCGCGCCGATTGACCGGTTCTGCGTGACAAGGGCTAGCGAGATCCTGCAGTCTTCTGTGGTGACGGATGTGACTCGGCGGCGACCCTGAACGAACCCGTGGACGACACTCCCGCCTCCACCTCCGCCTCCGCCTTCTGCGACGTTGCGACCGTTCTTGCGGTCGGTATCTACGTGTTGTGCGCGTGCACATTGCTACTGGCTCGTCCGCAACTGCGGAACGCCTTTGATCGCGTTCGTTTGTCCGGGCGCTCGCCCAAGGTGCTCCGCATGATGGCCACTGACTGGGGATTCCGCCTCACGTTCACGCTGGTGCCTCTGACGGCGATCGCAATCGGATGCGGGTTGCTCGTGATTCGCTTGGTCCGCTGCTGACTTGCGTCGCAGCCCCGGGGCAGCGCCGACGTGCCGCTCGTTGGTGGCCTCGAACACCCCGCCGTCGAGAAGGCCAACCGCACCGATCAAGACCCATTCTTCAATAGCGCGGGCGGTGCTCGTCCGGCAGAATGCGGCGCCGACGCCACCTTGAGTGGCGACATGTATCGGATGGGTGATTGGGCATGCGGGCTGGACACGGAGGACGAGGCGGCCGTGATGCCGTGAAGTGGGCCGTCTCGTCGGGCACCTGGTATGTCCTGGTGGGCACGATGTTCCTGCCCGCATCGGTGATCGGACTGATCCGTGGGGGCAACCCAACATGGAAGGTCCTGCTGCTCGGCGCAGCCGGTGCCGCATGTGCGCTGCTTTGGATCGAGATGTTGCGCCAGTTTCTCCGTGGGGAGCGTGAGTGATCGGCTATTTGAATTCGGGTTCTCCGAGCTTGTAGCCGAACCGAGGTCCGATTCTCTTTGGTCGTCGACCGACACGCCGTCGAGGTCGGTCCTGCCCGCAATTTCCAGTACGGCGTGCGGGACGGGACCGGGATCCGGCAGTCGGCGCTACTCGCCCCGTCGGTGGATCTTCGCGTTCCCGATGATGGCAAGCACGATGGCTCCGACCGCGCCGCCCATGCCAACGGCGTCGGCCGAGCTTCGTTCCACGCCCGTTCCCACGGGGGGCGACTCCACGACCACGAGCCAGACCCCGAGTGTCACCACGCTGCCAAGGACAAAGCCAGTGACCGCACACAGCACGGTGATCCAGAGCCGCAGCGGGAGTGAGGTGGTTTCGTCAGCCAGGACCGACAGCCTACGAGCACCAGAATTGACCGCGCCTACGTGCCGGTAGTCCTCGCCTGATCGAGGTCGAGCTCAGAAACGCTTGCCGCACCGATCATCCAGCTATCCGTTGACTGGACTGCGATGTACCCGGCATCCTTCGAAGGCTGTGGGACTCTCGGATGTGTCGTTTGCTGTAAGCCTTTCGTTGTTCTTGGGCACCGGATTCTTGATGGTCCGCAATCGCTTTACCCGGCAGCCTCTTCCAAACGCTGGTTTCTTCTTCTTGCCGCTGATCTTGGTGGAGGCTTGGTGCCTCGGGTTGATCGGGAGCGATGCGCTCCTCGTATTGGTCATGGCCATCCTCTTCGCAATCGCGCTTCTGGTTGAGCGCCGAGCGAGGATCGAATACGAGTCCGCGGCACACCGACGGTTCTCCGATTGACGCATCCGTCGGCCTCGGCCTAAGGCTGAATCCACGGCTCGTGACAGGCGTTCGTGCCGCTACTCGCCACCCACTCTGTGACCCCGGTCGATGACGCTGACCGCACCGATCATCGGTTGGCGGCTGGACGCTGCGCTCAGGAACCGGCATTCTCCAGCGATGGCCGACCCGTCCCGTTGGTCCCGATGGCGTCGGCCGACCGTCCGCCGTGGGATCACGTTCATCGCCCTCGGGATGTTGACACTCGTGGCTGCGGGCTTCCTGCTCGGTCCAGCATCCGACCGGCAGGACGCGCTCGTTCAAGCTGGCGTGGAAGTGCCCGGCGTAGTGACGAAGTCACGCGACCCGATCCGCGGTCCCAGTTCGGTTGAGTTTCGCTATTCGTTCAACGGACGTGACTTCGACGGCGAAATCTTCGGCAGCAACTCGTACGACGCGGGGGAGGCTGTCGCCGTCTTCGTCGATCCCGATGACCCAGCAAGCGCCACCCTGGCGAAGGAGCAGCCGCAGAGCCGACCCGCCTACGTCCTCACGCTGGTCATGATCACGGGTTCGTTCCTTCTTCTGGCTGCGGGCGTCGCGGACCTTTGGAAACGGTGGCGACGTAGCCGTGTGTAGGTCGCGACCGTCCCGACGTTCACGTCTTCGTTGACGCCGACGCGATTCACTCGGCATGCTCCAGCGCATGGCAGGGCCGCCAAACGCAGCAGTCGAGCAGGCGATTCGTGATGCGACTCGCCTCGCTCGAACCTGCGCAGCGGTCATGGCCGGGTGTGCTGTAGGGATTGCCCTGAGCGTCGTCATCGGCTTGGCAGCGGTTCCGCAGATCGGGCTGCTTCTCTGCGGGTTCGGTCTGATGTTCGGCGCTCTCTACGGGATCGCGTGGAGGCGGGCGACGTGTGCCCGCCAAGCAATTCGGGCGTCCGAGTTCCGAGAAGTTCGAGCGCATGGATGGACGCGGCCTCCTGACGGCTGCAACTACGCGCTCTTCTACGGGCCAGACGATGGCGACCCTGATGTCGTCATTCGCCTGCCACTTCGTCGGGACATGACACGCTCTGTCCTCGGGTGGCTAGCCGGGCCGGGAGAGCCAGCGGTGCTCGGCGGCGTCGGCCTGGTCTCAGAGGACGGGCTCTTGGCCACCGGACGTATTGTCTCGGACCGGGCGGCCCGCAAGCGGTGGGCTCGGCGCGAGACGGTGCCGGGCAGGCTGGTCCAGAGGCCACCGGAGGGGTGGTATCCGCCGGGAGGCGAGTAGCGTCTACGTGCCGTTGCACTGCGGGTGCCGGATACCAATCCGACGACTGCCGACCGCTCTGTTTTCCCGATAGCTGTTGGACACGGCCCGCGCGACCCGGCAATCGGTACGGCCCGGATTGACTCTGGGTTGCGGATCCGCGCGCCCGTGAAGGGAATCGCAACCCAGAACCAGTGGCGATCCGTTCTGGGCTTCGATTCCGCGCGCTGGTGAGTGGAATCGCAACCCGGAACGGAGAACCCGCACCGAGGTGCCGTTCTCTTGTGTACCCGCAGCAACGGTTGGTCAACAGAACGTTCCGGGGGCACGTTCTGTGTGGCACCGGGACATGCGTCGCCGCCAGAGAACGGCACATAGCGCGGGCGCCCGCGGCGTCCGTGCTCCCTCATCAACCTGATCCAAATCTCAACCGGTCGAACGAGGCTCCCAGGCTTCAGTCCGGGGAAGCCACCACTGCGGTAGACCGTTCGTCACAACGAACTCGTGGTCAACGTCCGAGTACAAGGTCCCGATCGACTGGTTCTGCTGCAGCACCGCCTGAACCATTCCTGTCCGAAGTTGGATGGATGCCGCCGCCTCGGTTGCCGCCACTGCCGCCCGACGCAGGGGGTCCAGATAGTGCTGCTCCACCTCGTGGCGATGCCCGTTGGGAGGCTCCAATCGGTCCAGGTCGGTGACGACCGCTCGCAGCCGCGAGGCGACTGTCTTCGCCCAAGCGCGGCCGGCCCATGGCCAAGGGACGAGGTGGAGAAGCAACGTGCGTGGCCTGTTGCGCGCCCAGGCTCGCTCCGAGGCATCGCGGTAGTTCGCCCAGTCCACCAGCGGAAGATTGCCGGTTCTTCAGCGGCGTCGCAACCGCGCCTCGAAGCTCCGACCACGACCTATCGCTCCCGGACGGTTTCTAGCCACCCGTTCATCCAAACTTGCTGCCGAACTCCGGATGCGCTGACCTACTGGGCGAGGTCGGCGACCGAACCGCCACACAGGCGCACGAGGTCCTCGGGGGCGACCGCGAAGACGTGTCTCGGCGTGCCCGCTGCAGCCCACACCTGTTCGTGGTCGAGCAGCGCGCGGTCGACGACCGTCGCCAGGTCGGTCGCCAGCGCGAACGGCGGGACCCCACCGATCGGGTAGCCGGTGGCGGCGCGGACGGCATCGGCGTCGGCGCGACCCACCGTCGAACCGTCGAGCGCGGCCGCCAACTTCGCCTCGTCGAGGCGGTTGTGGCCGGCCACCAGTGCCATCACCGGGTGGTCGTCGAGGAGGAACACCAGCGACTTGACGATCGACGAGACCGGACCCCCGACGGCATCGGCTGCGTCCTGTGCCGTGCGGGTCCCTTCGGGGTACTCGACGACCTCGATCGTCACGCCGGCATCCGCCGCACCGGCCACGACCCGTTTCGCGTTCGCGTGCATGCGTCCATCGTGCCCGATCCGTCTCCGCCGGTGACAGACTGCGACCGTGCGTGCATGGACTGTTGCCGGGGGACTGATCGAGCTCGACGGTCGTCTCCTGCTGGTCAAGAACCAGCGGCGCGACGGTTCCCTCGACTGGACCACGCCCGGTGGGGTCGTCGACCCGGGCGAGGAGATCCTCGAGGGGCTCACCCGTGAGGTGCACGAGGAGACCGGGCTGCGCGTCGCAGCGTGGGAGGGTCCGTTGTGGCGGGTCGAGGCCGAGGCGCCCGACATGGGTTGGACGCTCGAGGTCGAGGTGCACCGAGCCATCGGGTTCGAGGGCGAGATCACCGTCGACGACCCCGACGGCATCGTCGTCGACGCCGCATGGCTCGATCTCGACGGATGTCGCGAGTGCCTCGACACCTCGTGGGTGCCGGCTCGCGAACCCATGCTCGCGTGGCTCGGTGAACGATGGACCGACCCTCGATCGTTCCGCTACCGGGTCGAGGGCGACACGCGTACCGGGTCGTCCGTCATCCGTCTGGACTGACGGTCCACGGTGTCGGCGACCGTCCGGACGATCCTGCACGTCGACATGGACGCGTTCTACGCGTCGGTCGAACAACATCGGCGTCCCGAGCTGCGCGGTCGACCCGTGGTCGTCGGCGGAACCGGCGCCCGAGGGGTCATCGCCGCGGCGTCGTACGAGGCCCGGGCGTTCGGCGTCCGATCGGCGATGCCGTCGCTCCGCGCCAAGCGGCTGTGCCCGGACGCGGTCTTCCTCCCAGGTGACCACGCGCTCTACGGCGAGGTGTCGGGCCGCATCATGGAGATCTTCCGGGGGATCACACCCCTGGTCGAACCGTTGAGCCTCGACGAGGCGTTCCTCGACGTGACCGGCAGCCGTCGACTCCACGGCGACGGTGTCGGGATCGCCCAAGGGATCCGCGACCGGATCTTCGACCAGGAGGGACTCACCTGTTCGGTCGGGGTCGCGTCGAACAAGTTCCTCGCCAAGCTGGCGACCGAACACGGCAAGCCCCGGCCGTCGGTCGACGGGCCGATCCCGGGCACCGGCATCACGGTCGTCCGACCCGGTGACGAGCGAGCGTTCCTCCGGCCGCTGCCGGCCGGATCGCTGTGGGGGGTCGGGCCGAAGACGCTCGAGAAGCTGCAACGGTTGGGTGTCCGCACCGTCGCCGACATCGAGGCACTGCAACTCGACACCCTCGTCCGCGCGGTGGGCGAGGCGAGCGGTCGTCACCTCCACGCGCTGGCCCACGCGATCGACGAGCGCCCGGTCGTGCCCGACGCACGTCCGAAGTCCATCGGGCACGAGGAGACCTTCGCCGAGGACATCGACGACCGCGACCGACTCCACGTCCACCTGGTCCGCATGGCCGATGCCGTGGCCGACCGTGTCCGGCACCACGGACTCCCGGGACGGACGGTCAGCATCAAGGTCCGTTTCGGCGACTTCTCGACGATCTCGCGGTCGGCGACCCAGCCCGGGCCCGTCGACTCCGGTCCCTCGATCGTCCGGGCCGCGTCCGCGTTGCTCGATCAGGTCGACATCAGTTCGGGTGTCCGACTGCTCGGCGTCTCGCTGACCAACCTGACAGAAGATGCACCGCGCCAGATGTCCCTCGACGACCTCGCCCGGACGCCCGACACCGCCCCCGCCGCCGACGGTGCGGCCTGGGAAGCCGTGACCCAGGCCGTCGATGCCGTACGAGAGCGGTTCGGGACCGATGCACTCCGTCCGGCCACCCTCCTCGGCGATTCGCGGGCTTCTCGACCGGGCGAACGGCCGTGGGGTCCCGACGCCACGTCGGAGTCGGGGGAGAACGAACCACCCAGCCCCACGAAGCGGCCTCCTCGGTAGAGTGGAGGAGCGCGTTGTTGCCGTCGTCGACGTGTGCGAAGATGACGCGACGGAGCGAACCCGCTGTACGAATGGCCGAGAAGGGGTGTCAGGTGCCGCTTTCCGAAGACGAAGAGCGCATCCTCAAGGACATCGAACGGGAGTTCTACGAGAACGACCCGGCCTTCGCCCGCGAAGTGGGCGAGACCACGCTCTACAAGCACGCGTGGCGCAACATCAAGCTCTCGCTCGTCGGCTTCGTCGTCGGACTCGCCGCCCTCGTGCTGGCGCTCCCGGTCTGGTACCTCGCCTTCGGCGGTTTCCTGGTGATGCTGGCGTGCGCCCTGGTCATCGAACGCAACGCCCGGAAGATGGGCCGAGCGGGCCTCGAGTCGGTCACCAAGACCATCAAGGCGGGCAACGGCCTCCGAGAGGTGCTCGGATCGTCGTCGGACAAGATGCGCGAGCGCTTCAAGCGCGACGAGCAGTAGTCCCCGACAGCAGGTTCCTCGGTCAGCCGTCCCGGAGGCGCCGAGGGTCGAATCGGGTCCGGAGTCGCTCGGTCCGAGACATCGATGCCTTGGCGACGCGCTCGACCTCGCTCGCGTGCACTCGCGCGTCGGCGCCGTCGTCGGTCGACGGCGCGACCGGTGCATAGGCCGTCGCCTGCACCGCCATCGCCAGGATCTCCATCGGCTCGGCCGCGCCCGGGAGGCGTTGGGCGACCCGCTCGGCGACCTCGGTCTGGGTCAGGGCGTCGCGGATGGGCACGCCCGCACGCCGGACGGCTCCGAGCGAGTCATCCCACGCGAGGGCGACCTGTTGGCCGGGTTCGACCGCAGCGCGGCGCCGGCGCTGACGTCGCAGCGCCGTGACCACCAGCACCGTGAGCAGATAGAGAGCCACCGCCGCGACGAGGATCCCCGCACCCCAGGCGACCCGACCGAACCACGGGTTCGGTGCCGGCTCGGTCTCGGCACCGTCGATGCCGCCGGACTCGAGGTCGTCGGGGTTCACCGTGTCGCGTCCGGGCTGCGACGTGTCGGGGGACGTCGTCGGCTCGGTCGAGGGAGGGGAGACCGCAGTCGTGGCGGTGGCTCCGTTGCCGCCCGACGACACCTGGGCCTCGGGGACGCCCGTGTACTGCTCGGTGAACGGCGCACCGCGACCGGGTGTGGGTTCGAACATGACCCAGCCGTATTCGCCCAGGAACACCTCGGGCCAGGCGTGCGCATGCTCGCCGCGCACCCGGTAGAGCGTCGGGTCGACGGCGTTGCTGTTGCCCGGGGTGAACCCGACGGCGACCCGGGCAGGGATGCCGATGCTGCGGGCCATGGCCGCGAAGCTGCCGGCGAACTGCTCGCAGTAGCCACGCCGCAGTTCCAGGACGAACTGCTCGATGGCCTCCTCGTTGTGACCAGCGCCCACGTCGAGGTCGTAGGTGAAGTTGTCCTGGAAGAAGTCCTGCAGGCGCAGTGCCGCGTCGTAGGTCGACGTCGCGTCGCCGGTGATCTCCTGTGCAAGGGACTGCACGGAGACGGGGAAGTCGTCGGGGAGTCCCAGGTACCGGTCGGCGATGTCGCGGGGGATCTCGGACGAAGCGGTCGCCAGCGCTGCGGCGTCGTGCTGCGGGAGCGCCGAGGTCACCCGGTAGTCGGTGTTGTCGGAGGTCGGGATGTCGGTGTCGACGATGATCGTGCCCGACACCTCGTCGTACCGCAGGTCGACGGCGGTGGCCACCGACTGCGGTTCGTACGCCGCGGGCAACCAGATCTGGGCGAGCGCGTTGATCGAGAACGACTGCTCGAACGTGACCCGCTCCGACGCGACGGGCACGCCGTCGTCGAGGTCTCCGTCGGCCGATCCGTACGAACCGTTCGACGACCAGATCCGCCCGTCGAAGCGGTCGAGCGACGTCAGACGCCAGTACGAACGCACGGGGCTGCGCACCGAGAACACCTCGACATCGGCCTGCTCGACGAGCCGCGAACGGATGTCGACCAGCGGACTGACCGTGACCCTGGTCCCGGGTCCGTCGTCGCCGATCTCGGTCAGGGAGAGGATGGCTTCGCTCTCCGCGCCGGGGAGCCGCGGCCCGATCACGGCTGCGACCAGCACCGCGACGGCCATCAGTGCCCCGCCGAGGATCAGCATCGACCGTGGGCCGGTGCGCTTCCGGTCGCCGACCCATGTCGCGGTGTGGCCGAGGCGGTCGGCGCGCCGCAGGAGGAGGAACGCCAGCACGGTCACGACCCACACCGTCGCGACGAGGACCCGATCGACGTCGGCGCCGAGGACCGCCGTGAGGAGGAACAGCGTCGCGGACGGCAACGTCGACTCGAGCGACGCGCCGATCCGGAAGGCCGCCCAGTCGGACAGCGCCACGCCCAACCACACCGCCGCGGACGACGCGATCAGGAAGCCCGGGAGCGCGTCGGTCGGTGCCTTGACCTCGGAGAACATCGTGCCCGCGTCGTTCAACGCCGTTGCGATGGCCTCGAAGGTGTCGCCAGTCGGGATGCCGAACGCCGTCGTGTCCCCGGCGTGCACCCACGTGACGGCGATGAAGCCGGCGGCCAGCACCAGCGCGACCGAACCGGCGATGGAGACGCCGCGGCGACGCAGGAACGCTGCGAGTCCGTGGGCAGCGACGACCTGCACCGCGAGCGCCGGGAACCACTCGGTGCCGAGGAAGGCGCGCCGGAGGCCGAGCACCCCGGCGAGGGTCACGGCGGTGAGTGCGATCTCGGACAGCAGCAGGAGCGGCAACTCGCCGGTCTCGCTCGCCGTCCTGCGTCGTGGCCAGGTCTCGGTCGCGGCGGTCATCGGGCTGCCGTCCGTCGCCGGACGCTCGCCCGTCGGGTCGCCGAGGTCCGACCACTCGAGGGCGTCGCCTCGATCCATGCGTCGGCGAACGACGCACCCGGAGGGACGCCCAGGACCTGCGTGCGGCGCGACGTGGACGAGCGGTCGGCGATGTCGAGACGGACGATGCGCCGCAGGCTGATCGACGGCCCGATCGCCTCCACGGCATCGAGATCGGGGCCGCTCGGTCGTCCGGTCACGACGACGAGGGCGCCGGTCGCTCCACGTTCGGCCAGATCGAGCGCGCCGTGCATCGTGCCGCGTCCCGAACGGTCGGCGATCGCGAGGTACTCGAGGATGCCGTCGAGGTGCGAGGCCCCGGTGCCGTAGCCGGTGTCGACGCCGGTGGTCGAGACCATCCGGACGTGATCGCCACGCCGCAGGTGCGTACGCAGGATCGACGCCACGGCCGAGACCGCTCGCTCGATCGTGTCGACGTCGTGGTTCTCGCGGCGGAGGTCGAGCACCACGCAGATCCGGCCCTGCCACGGGATGTCGTCCTGGCGGACGAGCAGGTCGTCGTCGGTGCGGGCCGAGGACGGCCAGTGCACCCGGCGGAGGTCGTCACCGATCACGTAGGGGCGCAGCGCAGCGAAGTCCTCGCCGACGCGACCCAGCGATCCGGTCTCGGCGCCGCCGTCGGGGTCGGGGCCGACGGTGCGGGCGAGCGGTGGGATCTCGTCGATCCGGGGGAGCACGGTGATCTCCACGGGCCCGCTCGCCCGGTTGCGTGCTGTCGTCAGACCGAAGGGGTCGGTGACCTCCACCATCATCGGGCCGACCGTGACGAGACCGCGGTTGGTCGTCGGCAACCGGTACGCGACCTTGGCGACCTTCCGCAGCGGGATGGGGGCGAGCAGGAGGTCGGCTCCGGCCGTGCCGGTGACCGGATCGTGGAGGCGCAGGACCGGTGAGGTGCGGCGGCCACGGTTGCGGACCTGGACCTCGACCGTGCACGGGTTCCCGACGTGGACCCGGCTCGGCCGCACACTCCGGGCGACCACGACGTCGATGGCCCGCGTGCTCACCCACAGGCCGCAGGCGACGACGAGCATGGCGATCGCCGCGCCGATCGCGAACAGTTCGGGCAGACCGAGGAACCGGCCGACCGCGACCAGGCCCGCAGCACCGACGGCGACCAGCAGGCCATGTCTGGTCGGCCGCACGGTCAGGCGGTGCGGGGCCGGGGAACGGGAACCGAGTCGAGCACGTCCTCCAGGATCGCGCTCGAAGAGATCCCCTGGAGGTCGGCCTCGGGCGTGACCAGGAGGCGGTGGGCCAGGACGGGTTCGGCGAGGCGCTTGACGTCGTCGGGCGTCACGTAGTCGCGCCCGGCCATGGCGGCCCACACGCGTGTCACGCGGAGCATGCTGAGCGTCGCCCGTGGCGACATCCCGAGCTCGAGTTGGGGGTGCGCCCGGGTCGCCTCGGCGAGTTGCACCAGGTACTGCTTGAGGGGCGGGGCGACGTGGAGCGCCGTGGCGGCATCGCGCAACGCGAGGATCTCGCCCGTGGTCATCACCGGGGTGACCGCGTCCAGCGGATTGGTCTGGCCGTGGCTGTCGAGCATCGCCAGTTCGGCCGCCGCGCCGGGGTAGCCGACGTCGATCCGCATGAGGAACCGGTCGAGCTGGGAGTCGGGGAGGGGGAAGGTGCCCTCGTGCTCGATCGGGTTCTGCGTGGCGATCACGAGGAACGGGGCGGTGAGTTCGTAGGTCGTCCCGTCGACGGTGACCTGGCGCTCGGCCATCGCCTCGAGCAGCGACGACTGGGTCTTGGGCGATGCTCGGTTGATCTCGTCGGCGAGGACGATGTTGGCGAACACCGGGCCCGGGCGGAACTCGAACTCGTCACGTCCGCGATGGAAGATGCTGACACCGGACACATCGGTCGGGAGCAGGTCGGGCGTGAACTGGACACGACCGAACTCGCCGTCGATCGAGGCAGCCAAGGCCTTCGCCAGGCTGGTCTTGCCCACGCCAGGGATGTCCTCGAGCAGGACGTGGCCATCGGCGAGCAGCGCAGCGATCACCAGCTCGATGACGTCGCGTTTGCCGCAGATCACCGATTCGACGGCATCGGCGAGACGGTCGCACGCGGCAGCGAAGCTGCCGGCGGGCGGGGCGGTGCGGGGTGCCGGACGTTGACTCGTGGCCACCAGTGCTCCGTGTTCTTGTGGGGGACAGCGGGCTGAACTGCGGAGACTAGGTCCCACCGGCCGGGGCCTGCGGCGCAGCCGCCTACCGTGGTCGGAAGGTCACGCTCGCGCTGGACATCGGAGGGACCCAGCTCGAGGCGGGGGTCGTGGACGACGACGGTGAGATCCTGGCCCGCTCACGCCGTCCGACGGCGGCTCGTGGGTCGGCCGAGGCGCTCTTCGCCGACGTGACGTCGCTGCTCGACGAGCCCCGTTGCGGCCGTGGGGACCCGTCGATCTGGCAGAATCTCCGACCATGCAACCGACGTGGGGCGAGTCCGCAGAGCAGTACCGAGAGAAGGTCCAGGCCTTCCTCGCCGAGAAGCTCCCGTCGAACTGGAAGGGCATCGGTGCGCTTCCGCACGACGACGTCCTGCCGTGGATGGAGCAGTGGCGTCAGACGCTCGCCGACAACGACCTGCTCGCCACCTCGTGGCCCCAGGAGTACGGCGGTCCGGGTCTCTCCGAGGAGGAGCAGGTCATCCTCGCCGAGGAGTTCGCCAAGGCAGGCGTCCCCACCGGCGGCATGAACGACGTCTTCTCGATCCAGATGGTCGGCAACACCATCCTGCAGTGGGGGACCGAGGAACAGAAGGCCTACTTCATCCCGAAGATCCTCAGCGGCGAGCACAAGTGGTGCCAGGGCTACTCCGAGCCCAACGCCGGCTCGGACCTGGGCAACGTCGGCTGCCGGGCCGTCCTCGACGGCGACGAATGGGTGATCAACGGCCAGAAGATCTGGACGTCGGCCGGTCATCTCGCCAACTGGATCTTCGTCGTCGCCCGATCCGATCCCGACCAGCCCAAGCACAAGGGCATCACGTTCCTGCTCGTCCCCATGGACCAGCCGGGCGTCGAGGTCCGCCCCATCGAGATGATGACCGGCGACTCCGAGTTCAACGAGGTCTTCTTCTCCGACGCTCGCTGCCCCAAGGAGAACGTGGTCGGCGGCATCAACAACGGCTGGGCCGTGGCCATGACGCTGCTCGGCTACGAACGGGGCGAGGCCGCGGCGACCTTCCCGGTCATGTTCCGCATCGAATACGACCGCCTCGAGCAGTTGGCCCGCGATCGCGGCAAGGACGACGATCCGGTGGTGCGTCAGCGCCTCGCCGAGGCGTACTCGGTCGTCGAGATCATGCGTTACAGCGGCCTCCGGACGCTCACCGCCTACCTCAACGGCGGCTCGCCCGGCCCCGAGGCGGGGATGTTCAAGCTGTTCTGGTCCGAGTACCACAAGCGGGCCACCGAGCTCGCGCTCGACCTCTTCGGGGTCGACGCCACCGTGCCCAGCGGCCGGGCGCCGGCGAGCAGCTTCCAGACCGACGACCCGGGCGCACCGAACGACTCGGCGTCGTGGGTCGGGACGTTCATGAACGCTCGCGCCGGGACGATCTACGCCGGGTCGAGTGAGATCCAGCGGAACATCCTGGGGGAGATGGTGCTCGGCCTCCCCAAGGAGCCGCGTGCGGCAGAGCCAGGGGCGTCATGGCGAGACCAACAGTCGCGCTGATCCCGCGCGGAGCCCTGGCCACGGTGGTCGCTGTCGTCGTGCGCCCCGACTTGTGGCGGGCGGCGTTGCGACAACTCCGCATCCTGGTCCCGACCCGGTGGTGGGCGAAGCGCCCGTTCCTCCCGGTGCCCGACCGGGACTGGATGGCGTTCCGGATGACCACAGCGTACGGCGATCCCGGCGCCCCGTTGGTCGCCGACGACGTCGTGACCTGGTTGCGGTGGTCGAAGTCCACGGGATCGACGGCCGGGGTCGAGGGTTAGGTACCCGAGATGTCGAGGGCACTGGTGCTCAACGCCACGTACGAGCCACTTTCGGTGGTCTCGTCCCGGCGGGCCACCGTGCTCCTCCTCAGCGAGAAGGCCGTGCTCGTCTCGCCGTCGGGCGAGCAGTTCCACTCCGAGCACCTGGTCGTCGACGTGCCCTCCGTCGTCCGACTCCGCCAGTTCGTCAAGGTCCCGTTCCGGCGCCGGGCGGCGCTCAACCGCCGCTCGGTCTTCGCCCGTGACGGCCATCGGTGTCAGTACTGCGCCGGTCCGGCTGAGTCGATCGACCACGTCATCCCACGGGCGAAGGGCGGCCAGCACGTCTGGGAGAACGTGGTCGCGGCTTGTCGGAGCTGCAACGTCAAGAAGCGTGACCGACTCCTGCACGAGACGTCGATGTCGCTGCTGTCGACGCCGACGACTCCCCGCGGGTTCTCCTGGATCTCGGTCATGGTCGGCGCGGTCCCGAGCGACTGGCAGGAGTTCCTCGGCTCCGAACCCGCCCTCACCGCCTGACCCCCCCCTTCTCGTTCTGGTGAACGATGGTGACCATGAGATGACGCATCCGTTCACCAGAACGGTGGGGTCGGGGGTCGGATCGGGGTTGGTCGTACGCTCGTCGGGATGATCGTCGAGCACCACCGGGGAACTGCCGCGGCGCTCCATGCGATGGAGGTGCCCGCCGACGGTCGCCGTCGGCTGTGGATCCTCGAGGCCACCCGCCCCGCCGTGGTGTTGGGCTCGACCCAGTCGCTCGATGTCGTCGACCGGGAGGTCGCCGACGCGGCCGGGGTCGACGTGGTCCGCCGTCGCAGTGGTGGTGGGGCCGTCTGGGTCGCCCCCGGCGAACCGCTCTGGGTCGATGTGGTGATCCCGCGCCTCGACCCGCTCTGGACCGACGACGTGGGCCACGCGTTCGCCCCGATCGGTCGGGCGTGGTCGTCTGCGCTCGCATCCATCGGGATCGGCGACACCGCGGTGCACGAGGGGCCCCTCGTCCGCACGGAGTGGTCGGACCTGGTGTGCTTCTCGGGCACCGGGCCGGGGGAGGTTCTCCGGGCCGGCCGGAAGCTCGTCGGCATCAGCCAGCGTCGGACCCGGGGCCACGCCCGGTTCCAGTGCGCGATCCCACGCCACTGGGATCCCGAGCCGCTGCGCTCGGTGTTGCGGACTCCGCCGCCGGAAGTTGCGCTGGCGACCGTGGGTACGGGCGTCGGTGACGTCGACGCCGAGACCCTGGTGGCCGCATTCGTCGATGCCCTCGGCTGACCCGCCGTGGGGCCGATGGGGTGACAGATCCCTGACCGATGGTCCCATCGACCTGTCGTGACCTGAACTGCTTGACCATTACCTAGACGGGGCGTAGTGTCCCCTACGTGGTGGAGACGCAGACGCTCGCAGAGGAGATTCGTGGGGAGGCCGACCTCGTCGGACCTCACCTTCCCTCCCTGTTCCGCGGACGCGGGCAGTACGGCATCGACGACAAGGGTCGGCTGACGCTCCCGTCGCAGATGCGGCGCCCCCTCCTCGACGGCGGGAACCTCGTCGTCCTCGACGGCCGGGCCGTGATCTGGACCGAGGAGACGTTCCAACAGGCCGTCGACCACCTCGTCTCGATCGTCGACGGCGTCGAGATCACCCACCAGTACATCCGTGGCTTCGTCTCGAGCACCCATCCGGTGAGCCTCGACAGTCAGGGCCGGATCGTCATCCCGCCCGCCGTCCGAGTGGAGGCCGATCTCCAGAGCCAGGTCCTGGTGCTGGGTTCGGGCCCCCGGATCGAACTCCTCCCCGCCGGCACCGAGGACCTCGACTCGCTCTTCGGTGTCCACGACTCGATCGTCAACGCCCTCGATCGGGCGAACTTCTGAATGTGTCCCACGATCCACGACCGAAGGGAGCGCGAGCAACGGACGAGCGCATGAACACACGAGTCCGGCTGCCGCTCACTCGCAGCCTCCCGGACAACGAGATGGAAGGCCCCTACTCTCCGCCCGCTCTTTCATCTTGCCCGACCAGGGCCTACAACCTGGCGGGACTTCGTTGCCCGGGGGGCTGCCGGTGAGCGGCTCCGAACCTCCGACCACCGGTCACGCCGGCCCGGACTTCCAGCACGTTCCCGTGCTGCGAGATCAGGTCGTCGCTGCCTTCGCTCCTGTCCCACCCGGTTGGGTGATCGACGGAACGATCGGCGGCGCAGGACACGCCATCGCCATCCTCGAAGCGCACCCGCACCTCTCGGTGCTGGGGTTCGACCGGGATCCGACGGCAGTCCAGGTGGCCACGGAACGACTCGCACCATTCGGGCCCCGAGCCCACGTGGTCCATGCCCCCTTCGATCGCTTGCACGACACCATGGGAATCCTCCGCCGACGCAACCGCGACACCGGCATCCCCGAGACGGAAGAGCTCCCCGACGGTGTCTCCGGCGTCCTGCTCGACCTCGGCGTCTCGTCGCACCAGCTCGACCGAGCCGCACGAGGGTTCTCGTACCGCCAGGGCGGCCCGCTCGACATGCGGATGGACCCCACGTCCGGTCCGACCGCCGACGACATCGTCAACCACGCCGACGAGTCCGAGATCGTGCGCATCCTGCGCCGTTTCGCCGACGAGCGGCATGCCCCCCGCATCGCGAAGGCGATCGTCGCCTCGCGACCCATCAAGACCACGGAACAGCTGGCGGAGATCGTCCGCGATGCGATCCCTGCGGCTGCTCGCCGGACCGGGGGACACCCCGCGACGCGCACCTTCCAGGGTCTGCGCATCCACGTGAACGACGAACTCGGTCAGCTCGAGCGGGCCCTGGGCGATGCCCTCGACCTGCTGGTTCCCGGTGGTCGCGCCGCGGTCATCACCTATCACTCCGGTGAAGACAAGATCGTCGCCCGTCGATTCCGCGATGCCGCTGCCGACAGCTGCGTGTGCCCTCCCGGCGTGGGCGCGTGCCGTTGCGACGGCGCTCCGAGCATCAAGCTCGTGCCCCGGAAGGCGATCACGGCCTCCGACGACGAGATCGCCGTCAACCCCCGCGCCCGCAGCGCTCGCCTGCGTGTCGCCGAGCAACTCGGCGAGGCCGTATGACTGCGACCGTACGCACCACGGGTATCGACGCCGGATCAGCGGATCTGGCCGTCGTCATCGAGCCGGCACCGGATCGCCGTCCGCGCCGTCGCGCCGGCCGTCACCTCCGACCGGTCGAGAAGCCGACGAAGCGGCGGTCCCCGGCCGTCCCTGTCGTCGTCGGCGCCGGGATCGTCATCGTGGCGCTGTTCGCGCTCGCTGCCATGCACGCCCTGCTGATCGGTGGGCAGTTGCGCCTCGACGATCTCCGCCGCGAGCAGGCGTCAGAGTCCGAGCAGGTCCGCCAGCTCCGGCTGGAGGTCGCCGAGTTGGAGGCCCCCGACCGTGTCCTCGACGTCGCTCGCGATCGTCTCGGCATGGTCGACCCCGGCGAGGTCGGCTACCTGCTGCCCGTCGGCGTCGCCGGTGGTGACGAAGGCCCGGTGCGGGTCGACCCCGCCACGACTCCGCCCCCGCCGCCGCCTCCGGTCGAGGAGTCCGTCTCGCCCGAACAGGCCGAGGTCGACGCGGGCTCGCTGACCGGCCCGCCGCTCGCCGAGGGCGCAGAGACCCCCGACGGCTCGACATCCGACTCGACCGACTCGACCGTGACCGCGGACTCACCGACCACCGCCACCCCGTCCGAGGGTGCACCCGACGGAGGAACCGAGTGAGCTGGGGCCCCATCGACCCCTCGTGGGGCGAAGGATTCGAGGACTTCGACAACGATCCGTTCTCCGACGAGCCTGCGGGCTCGTCTTCTCGTCGTACCCGCGGCACCGTGACCCGCATGCCGCGTGCTCGGGTGCCGCGAGATCGCACCGGTCGCCGGGGCGTCCCACTCGACCGTTCGGTCACGGCCCCGCGTCCGACGGCCCCGCAGCGGCCACAGCGTCCGGCACGCCCCGAGCCCCAGGTCGCGCCTCGCTCGGAGGAGCGTGCCCCTGCGCCTCGCCGCCTGCGTGCGGTGCCCACCGGCCCTCCCGGTGGCGGCCCACCGCAACGCCCGCGGGGTCCCCGCCTCGCTCGCCCCGAACGCCGCAGCCTGGCGCTGAAGGTCGTCCTCGGGATCCTGCTGCTGGCGGTCGTCGGCAAGTTGGTCGACATCCAGGTCCTCGATCGCGACACCTACGTCGCCGTCGGGGAGGATCAGCGCCTCCGGACGGTCGCGCTCGAGGCCAGCCGCGGCCGCATCCTCGACCGGGAGGGCCACGACCTCGCCCTGTCGGTGTCGCGGCCCAGCGTGTTCGCCGATCCGAGCCAGATCGACGATCCGATGGCGACCGCACAGGCACTGGCGCCCGTCCTCGACGTCGACCCGGTCGAGTTGGCCGACAAGCTCGACGGCGACAACAAGTTCGTCTACCTCGGTCGCCGGGTCGACGACGACCTGGTCGACGCCATCGTCGAGCTCGAACTCGACGGCATCCACCTCCTCGAGGAGCCGGCCCGCTTCACGCCGTCGGAGGCGCTGGCGAGGTCGATCATCGGCAAGGTCGCCGACGATCAGACCGGCTCGACGGGCATCGAACTCCTCTACGACGACGTCCTCACCGGCACTCCTGGCGAAGTCCGCTACGAACGGGCACGGGACGGCGGCACCATCGCAGCAGCAGGTCAGACCCGGGTGGCGCCGGTCGCCGGGAACGACGTGGTCCTCACCCTCGACCGGTCACTCCAGTACGAGGCCGAGCGTGTGCTGTCGGAACAGGTCGCCGACATGGACGCCAAGGGCGGGATGGTCGTCATCTCGAAGCCGGAGACCGGCGAGATCCTGGCGCTGGCGAACATCACCCGGAACACCGACGACGAGATCATCACGGCCGGCGCCAACCGCGCGGTCATCGACGTGTTCGAGCCGGGGTCGGTCAACAAGGTGATCACCATCGCCGCCGCCCTCGAGGAGGGCCTCGTCGAGCCGGACACCGAGCGTGTCGTGCCCTGGCGCTACCAGGTGTCCGACCACCAGTTCTCCGATGACCACACCCACCCGACCGAGCCGATGACCGTCACCGACATCCTGGCCAAGTCGTCCAACGTGGGCACGATCATGCTCGGCCAGGAGTTGGGCAAGGAACGCATCGACGAGTACCTGCGCAAGTTCGGGTTCGGAGAGCGGACGGCGCTGGACTTCACCAACGAGTCCGGGGGGCTCCTGCTGCCGACCGACAAGTGGTCGGGCACGTCGATCGGGTCGATCCCGATCGGTCAGGGCATCGCCGTCACCGCGATGCAGATGCTCAGCGCCTACAACGTGATCGCCAACGACGGCGTCTACGTCGAGCCCCGACTGGTCGAGGCAACGGTGGCCGCCGACGGCACCCGGACGGAGATCCCCGTCGGCGAGGGTCGCCGCGTGGTCTCGGCCACGACGGCCGAGCAGGTCCGGGCGATGTTGGTCGAGGCGGTCAACGACGGCACCGGCAAGAACGCCCAGGTGGCCGGGTACTCCGTCGGCGGCAAGACGGGAACCGCCCGCAAGCCGCAGGACACCGGGACGTACGAGGACCTCGGCGGCAACTACCACTACGTCGCTGCCTTCACCGGCATGGTCCCGGCCGAGGATCCCCAGCTCAGCGTGATCGTCGTCATCGACGAGCCGACCGCCACCATCTACGGCGGCGGAGCGGCTGCGCCGGTGTTCGCCGACCTGGCTCGATTCGCACTCAGCCGGTTCCGGATCCCCCCGACGGCAGCTCCGGTTGCCGACGTCGCCAGCGCCCCGGCTACACAGGACTGATGCTCCTGTCATCCGTGGCCGGCGGACTCACCGACGCCGGCATCGAACACCAGGTCTTCGGCGATGCAGACATCGGCGGCGTCGTCCACCACACCGGCAAGGTCCTCTCGGGTTCGCTGTTCTGCTGTGTGCCCGGGTCGCGCTTCGACGGCCACGACCACGCCGAAGCCGTCGTGGCGGCCGGCGCCGTCGCGCTGTTGGTCGAACGCCGTCTCCCGCTCGACGTCGCCCAGGTCGTGGTCCCCTCGGTCCGTGCCGCCATGGGCCCGATCGCCGCCCGCTTCTGGGGCGACCCCAGCCGAGATCTCGCGGTCGTGGGGGTCACCGGCACGAACGGCAAGACCACGACGGTGAGCCTGCTGCGGTCCATCTTCGAGGCGGCTGGGAAGCGATGCGAGATGGTCGGGACGCTGACCTCACTGCCTGGTGGACCGCCGACGACGCCCGACGCGCCCGAACTCCAGGCCCAGCTCGCCGCATGGCGCGACGACGGCGTCGACGTGGTCGCCATGGAGGTGTCGTCGCACGCGCTCGCCATGGGTCGCGTCGACGGAGTCTGGTTCGAGGCGACAGGGTTCACGATGCTCGGACACGACCACCTCGATCTCCATCACGATGTCGAGCACTACTTCGCGGCCAAGGCGCGCCTCTTCGAACCGACCCGCACCGCCAGGGCGGTCATCCGTCGCGACGACGTCTGGGGAGCCCGTCTCCTCGACGAGGTCCTGCAGCGGGGTGGCGTCGAGGTCCGGCCCTTCGAGATCGCCGATGCCGGCACGCTCTCGACCAGCGCCGCCGGCATGCGATTCTGTTGGCGGGATCGCGACGTCGAGATCCCGATGTCGGGTCGTCACAACGTGGCCAACGCGCTGTGTGCGGCGACCATCGCCGACTGGCTCGACGTGCCCGTCGACGCCATCGTCGACGGTCTCGAACACGTGGGGCCGGTGCGTGGCCGGTTCGAACTCGTCGACGGGGGACAGGACTTCACGCTCGCGGTCGACTACGCCCACACGCCCGACGCCCTCGCGACGGTCCTCGAGGCCGCCCGGGAGATCGCCGACGCAGGATCGGGCGACGACACCCGGGTCATCGTGGTGTTCGGGTGTGGCGGGGACAAGGACCGGGCGAAGCGCCCGGAGATGGGGCGGATCGCCGCCGAGTCGGCCGATCTGGTGATCGTCACGTCGGACAATCCGCGCTCCGAGGACCCGGCCGCGATCATCGCCGAGATCGTCGCCGGCATCCCCGCCGACGCGATCAGCGCGGGGCGGGTGCTGGTCAGTGAGGACCGAGCGGAAGCCATCCACCACGCTGCGCGCGCGGCGCGGAACGATGACGTCGTGGTGGTCGCCGGCAAGGGACATGAGACGACACAGACCTTCGCGGACGTGACCATCGCGTTCGACGATCGCGCCGTTGCCCTGGAGGCCCTGACGGGTGGTGGTGCGGCGTGATCGCTCTCCTCCTCGCCGGCGGGACGTCGCTGGTGGCATCGCTCGTCGGGACCCGTTACCTGATCGAGTGGCTGACCCGTCACCACGTCGGTCAGCCGATCCAGGAAGACGGCCCCCAGGGGCACGTCACCAAGGCCGGGACGCCCACGATGGGCGGGGTCGCCTTCGTCGGAGCCGCCACGATCGGGTACCTGGCCGCGCACATCCGATCCGGCCTGTTGTTCACGCGCACCGGATTGATCGTGATGGCGGCGATCATCGGCGCTGCGCTCGTGGGCGCGGTCGACGACTGGATCAAGGTCAGCCGCGAGCGGAACCTCGGACTGTCGAGCCGGGCGAAGATGATCGGCTTGCTGCTCGTGGCCATCGGATTCGCCGTGGCGATGCTGACGCTGACCGAGGTCCACCAGACCGTCTCCTTCACGCGCTTCAACTCGCCGGGTCTCGGCCTCCCGCCGCTCGTCTGGGCGATCTGGGCGATCCTGTTGATCGCCGGCACCACCAATGCCGTCAACCTGACCGACGGGCTCGACGGGCTCGCTGCCGGCTCGTCGATCTTCGCCTTCATGTCGTTCGTGTTCATGGCGTTCTGGGCCTTCCGTCATCCCGACGTCTACGACGTCCCCCATGCACTCGACCTGGCGACCGTCGCCGCGGCGATGCTCGGAGGTGTCACCGGATTCCTGTGGTGGAACGCGAACCCGGCGCGGATCTTCATGGGCGACACCGGCTCGTTGGCGATCGGCGCTGCGCTGGCCTGCCTGGCGCTGACGACCAACACCCAACTGCTCCTCCCGGTGATCGGCAGCCTGTTCGTGCTCGAGACCGTCTCGGTCATCCTCCAGGTCGGGCGCTTCAAGCTCACGGGCAAGCGGTTCTTCCGAATGGCCCCGATCCATCACCACTTCGAACTCGGCGGCTGGCCGGAGACGACGGTCATCATCCGCTTCTGGATCATGGCCGGCCTCGGCACGGCACTGGCGTTGGGTCTCTTCTACGCGGACTTCATCGGCACCGGAGCGCTCGATTGACGACGCGATCCCCGCTCGTCGTCCCCGAGACGGTGTTGGTCGTGGGCTTCGGCCTCGCCAACCGGGCGGTGGCACGTGCGCTGCTGTCCCGCGGGCACACGGTGTCGGTCACCGATGACCGGCCCACCGACGCGACCCGAGTCGCCGCCGAGTCGGCTGGTGTGACGCTGATCGAGGCGCCCGACACCACGGCGCTCGCCCGCCTCGTCGACCTCGCCGACGCCGTGGTCCCCGCACCCGGACTCCCGGATCGACACCCCGTGTTCGCCCTGGCCGAGGATCACGGGACCCCGGTCCTGACCGAGTTCGACCTCGCTGCAGCATGGGACGACCGCCCGATCGTGGCGATCACGGGTACCGACGGCAAGACGACGGTGACGACGATGGTGACGGCGATGCTCAACGAAGCCGGAATCGCCTGCATCGACGCCGGGAACAACGACCTGCCGCTGGTCTCGGCGATCGAGGATCCCGCTCCGTGCTGGTTCGTCGTCGAGGCGTCCTCGTTCCGCCTCGGCCGGACACACGGCTGGGCCCCGCGGGTCGGCACGTGGCTCAACCTCGCACCCGACCATCTCGACGTCCACGCCACCCACGCGGACTACGAAGCGGCCAAGGCCAGGATCTGGTCCTCGCAGGGTCCCGACGACGTCGCCATCGGCAACCTCGACGACGAGGTCGTCGCTCGGCGCCTCGCCTCGGCCCCCGGTCGCCGAGTCGGGTTCTCGACCACCGATCCCGAGGCCCCGTTCTCGATCGTCGACGGTGCCCTCATGGGCCCCGGTGGCGTCGTCCTCCCGGTGGCCGAGCTCCCGCGCCAGTTGCCCCACGACCTCTCCAACGCGCTCGCCGCTGCTGCGACCGCATCGGCCGCCGGCGCAGACGACGAGTCGGTCGCCCGCGTGCTGCGACGATCGCTTCCGCTGCCCCACCGGGTCGAGCCGGTGGCCACAGTCGACGACGTGACCTACTACGACGACTCGAAGGCCACGGTTCCCCACGCCACCATCGCCGCGCTCGCCGGGTTCGACTCGGTCGTCCTCATCGCTGGTGGGCGCAACAAGGGCCTCGACCTGACACCGCTGGCATCGGCCGCCGACCGGATCCGTGCTGTCGTCGCCATCGGCGATGCCGCCGTCGAGATCGTGGCGGCGTTCGACGGCATCCGCCCGGTCGAGCAGGCCGGCGACATGGCCACCGCAGTGGCATCGGCGGCACGGCTGGCTCGCCCCGGCGACGCCGTCCTCCTCTCTCCCGCTTGCGCCTCGTTCGACTGGTATCCCGACTACGCCGCACGGGGCGACGACTTCGCCGCCCACGTCCTCGCACGGAAGGCCCACACATGAGCGACGTCACTGCTGACTTCGTGACCGGTTCCCGTTCCCGCCGGAACCACCCGCAGCGACGGACGCTTCGTACGGGACGCGATGGCGCGACCGGGCGTCGTGCCGGCGCCCGCGCCCGACTCCGGCTGGTGTCGATGCCTCGGACGGCTGACGGCGAGCTCCAGACCGGCCTGGCCGTGTCGATGGTCGTCCTCGTCGTGCTGTTGAGTCTCATCGGCTCGGTCATGATCCTCTCGGCGTCGTCGGTGGCTGCGATCGACCTCGGTGGATCGTCGTTCAGCGTCTTCTTCAAGCAGTGCCTCTGGCTCGTCGCCGGCCTGGCGGCCATGGGCATCGGCGCCCGGACCGACTACCACCGGTGGGCCGATCGGGTCCCGCTGCTCGTGATCGGCTCCGTCGGCTTGCTGACGCTCGTCCTGGTGCCCGGCGTGGGCATCAACGTGAACGGTGCGCAGCGGTGGATCGGCGCCGGCGGCTTCCAGCTCCAGCCCGCCGAGCCCGCGAAGTTCGCACTCATCGTGTTCGTGGCGGCCCTCGTCGCCCGTGAGCAACACCGCATTCTCGACCTGCGGGTCGTCCTCCGCCCGGTCTTGATCGTGCTCGGGGTCATGTTGACCCTGCTGATGCTCCAGCCCAACCTGGGGACGTCGGCCGTCCTCTGCGCCACCGTCGGCTGCATGCTGCTGTGGAGTGGTCTCCCGATCCGGGTCCTGTCGTCGCTCGCTGCGCTGGGCGCTGGTGCCGGGCTGGTCTTCGCGCTGTCGGCTGACTACCGCCGAGCTCGTGTCACCGCGTTCCTCGATCCGTGGGCCGACGCCGGCGACACCGGGTACCAGACCATCCAGTCGCTGATCGGCGTCGCCTCCGGTGGCATCTCGGGCACCGGTCTCGGTGAGAGCCGGGCCAAGTGGGGCTTCCTTCCCGAGGCTCACACCGACTTCGTCTTCTCGATCATCAGCGAAGAACTCGGCCTGGTCGGTTCGCTCATCGTCGTGGGGCTCTTCGCCGCCATGATCGGATGCGCACTCCGGATCGCCGCTCGCTCACGCGACACGTTCGGATCCATGCTCGCCGTCGGCGTCGGCGCGTGGTTCTCGGTGCAGGGATTCGTCAACGTCGGCGCAGTCCTCGGGATCCTGCCGATCACGGGCGTGCCCCTCCCGTTCGTCAGCTTCGGCGGCTCGTCACTGCTGGCGACCATGCTCGCTGCCGGGGTCCTGGTGAACGTGGCGCTGCAGAGCCGGGCACCGGAGAGCCCGGTGCGTGAACGCATCGCCGCCCGTCGCGCGGCGAACGTGGCCACGTCGGCCTCCTCGCGTACCGTCACTCCCTGATGTCCGACGTCTCCACGGTCCTGGTGACGGGCGGCGGCACCGCCGGCCATGTGCTGCCTGCGCTCGCCATCGCCACCGCCCTCGACGAACGCGGTCATCGGGTCCACATGGTGGGTTCGCTCCGCGGGATCGAGACCCGCCTGTTCCCCGAGTCCGGGTTCGACTCGACGTTGCTCCCCGGTCGCGGGATCGCTCGTAGCCTCCGTCCGGCGAAGATCGTCGACAACGTCGGGGCCGTGATCGGTCTGGTCCGGGCGTTCCTGACCGCGATCGGCCTCGTGCGCCGCCTCCGCCCGTCGGCGGTCGTCGCGGTCGGCGGCTACGCCAGCGTGGCGTGCGGGCTGGGTGCCGTCTTGTGGCGTGTACCCCTCGTGGTGCACGAACAGAACGCCGTGCCCGGAGCCGCCAACCGACTCCTGGCGCGTTTCGCCGCAGCGAGTGCGGTGTCGTTCCCCGACACGCCGCTGCCCCAGGCAACCGTCGTGGGCAACCCGGTCCGCGCCGAACTGTTCGACCGTCCGCACGTCGTTCGCAGCGACGGGCGCCGCCAGGTGCTGGTCTTCGGCGGTTCACTCGGAGCGCTGTCGATCAACCGCGCCACGGTCGCGGCAGCCGAGCAGTGGGCGACCCGCTCCGACCTGGCCGTGCACCACGTCGTCGGCCACCGCGACTGGCCGACGCTCGAACGACCGACGTCCGTTGGCGCGCTCGAGTACCGCGCCGTCGAGTACGAGGACGACATGCCTGGTCAGTTGGCCGCCGCCGACCTCGTGGTCTGTCGGGCCGGCTCGGGAACGTGCTTCGAGTTGGCGGCGACGTCGCGACCCGCAGTCATCATCCCGTCGATGGTCACGACGGGAGGACAACAGATCGCCAATGCCGAGCGCGTCGCCGCCGTGGGTGGTGCCGTGGTGATCCGCGACGACGAACTCGACGGCGACCGCCTCGTCGCGGTCGTCGACGAACTCCTGGCCGACCCCGCCCGGCTCGAGCAGATGGCCGAGCGCATGGGCACGCTGGCGACGCCGAACGCCGCGGCCACCGTCGCCGACCTGGTGGAGCGCCATGGCCGCAGGATCTGACGTCGTCGTCGACCTGGCGGGCATCGGAGCCATCCACATCGTCAACGTCGGTGGCGCCGGCATGAGCGCGGTGGCGACGGTGCTCGCCCAACGCGGACATCGGGTGACCGGCGTCGACGACAAGGACACGCCGTTCGTGGCCCCGCTGCGAGCCCTCGGGGTCGACGTGACGATCGGGCCATCGGCATCCTCGGCCGCATCGGCTGATCTGGTGGTGACCTCGACGGCCACGCCTGCCGACCACCCCGACGTGGTCGCGGCCGAGGCTCGTGGCGCCGCCGTGGTGCACCGTCGCGATGCCCTCGCTGCCATCTGCGCCGAGCGCCGGGTCACCGCGGTCGCCGGCACGCACGGCAAGTCGACGACGGCCGCGATGATCGCAACGATCCTCGATGGTGTGGAAAATGGCGCGGGATACCTCGTCGGCACCCGGATCACCGGCCTGGGAACGAATGCCGACTGGCGGGCCGGGCCCGGTTTCGTGGTCGAGGCCGACGAATCGGACGGCACGTTCCTCCGTCTCGGGGCGACCGACGCCGTCGTGACCAACCTCGAGCCCGATCACCTGTCGTTCTGGGGGAGCGAGGAGGCGCTCCACGACGGCTTCGAGCGGTTCGTGGCCGCGCTGACCGGTACGGCGGTCCTGTGCCTCGACGATCCGGGTTCCCGGTCCCTGCTGCCACACGCAACCCGATCGCTCACGTACGGGACGTCGGCCGACGCCGACTTCCACGTCACCGACGTCGAAGCGGCCGGCATCGGCGTGGCCTTCCAGTTGGAGCACGCCGGACGACGGTTGCCGGTGACGGTCCCGTCGGCACCGGGGATCCACAACGCCCGGAATGCTGCCGGTGCCATCGCCGCCGCTGTCGCCGCAGGCATCGACCTCGGTGACGCCGTGCGGGCCATCGGGTCGTTCGCCGGCGTGGCACGACGCTTCGAGGTCCGGGGAACCGCCGCAGGGGTCACCTTCGTCGATTCCTACGACCATCTCCCCACCGAGGTCGCCGCCGCGCTCGACGCTGCCCGATCCGGTCCGTTCGATCGTGTCGTCTGCGTCTTCCAGCCGCACCGCTACACCCGGACGCGTGACCTGGCCCCGACCTTCGCCGACGCGTTCGTCTCCGCCGACGTCCTCGGGATCACCGATCTGTATCCGGCCGGCGAGGTCCCGATCCCGGGGGTGTCCGGACAGCTGGTCCACGATGCCGTGGTCGCCGCCCATCCTGAGGCCGACGTCCGCTACCTCGCCGACCTCGATGCCGCCGTGGCCTGGCTCGAGCAGGCGCTCCGACCCGGCGACTGCTGCATCACGTTGAACGCCGGCGACCTCACAACGGTCCCCGACCTGGTGATCGAGCGGCTCGGGGGCGCCCGATGAGTCGCCCCGAGGTCGTCGCCGACGCCCTGGAACTGCTCGGTGATCGTGGGGAACGGGACTGGTCGATCGCCTCGGCCAGCACCTACCGGGTGGGGGGTCCCGCGGCAGCGATGCTGGTGGCAGACGATGTCGCTGACCTGGTCTTTCTCTCCGATGTCGTCCGGGCGACGGGGGTCGACGTGTTGGTCGTCGGCAACGGCTCGAACCTGCTCGTGGCCGACAGCGGCTTCCCCGGCATCGCCGTGCAACTGGGTGACGGGATGGCCGAGATCGCCATCGACGGGACCTCGGTCGTGGCCGGCGCTGCCGCGCTGCTCCCCGTGGTCGCCCGACAGACGGTCCGAGCTGGGCTCACCGGATTCGAATGGGCGGTGGGCGTGCCCGGATCCATCGGTGGAGCGGTGCGGATGAACGCCGGTGGCCACGGTTCCGAGATGGCCAATTCGTTGCGGGGGGTCCGCGTCTTCGACCTCCGGACGGGGGAGGATGCTGTCGTGCCACCCGCCGATCTCGACCTGCGATATCGCCGTTCGTCGCTGACCGGTGACCAGGTCGTCGTGTCGGTCGAACTGGGGCTCGCACCCGGCGATCGAGCGGCGGGCGAGGACGAGTTGTCCGACATCGTCCGGTGGCGTCGCGCCAACCAACCCGGTGGGCAGAACGCCGGATCGGTGTTCACGAATCCCGCCGACGACTCCGCCGGGCGTCTCATCGAGGTCGCCGGTTGCAAGGGCCGCCGGCACGGCACGGCCATGGTCTCCGACAAGCACGCGAACTTCATCCAGGCCGACCCCGACGGCAGCGCCGACGACGTCTTCGCCCTGATGGTCGAGGTCCGCGACGCCGTCGCCGACGCGACGGGCGTCCGCCTGCACCCCGAGACCGTGCTCGTGGGCTTCGACTCCCAGATCTTCGCATGACGCCCCCCACTCCCGACACGGGTACCGGCACGCCGGACGACCTGGCCGACGTGGTCGTGGACCCCCGACTGCGGGCCCGTCGCATCGCCGTTCGTCGCGACGTGGGTCGGCGCAGGTTGCACCGCCTGATCGTGTTGATCGTCGCGGCGGCGCTGGCGCTGACGACGGTCATCGTGCTCAAGAGCCCGATTCTCGACGTCGACGAGATCGAGATCCACGGTGCCCAGGCCACCAGCGTCGAGGCGATCACCGACGCGACCGGGGTCGACCTCGGTTCGGCGCTCCTGTTGGCCGACCTCGAAGCAGCCCAGCGGTCCATCGAGGCCCTGCCGTGGATCGAGGAGGCGACGGTGAGCCGCGACCTCCCCGGCGGCGTGGTGGTCGACGTGATCGAGCGCACCCCCTCGGCCGTCGTCGCCTCGGGTGGTTCTGCGGTCCTCGTCGATCCGGACGGCCACGTGTTGTCGGTCGCCGACCCGGCCAGGTATCCCGACGCCGTGCCCACCTTCCCCCCGTTCGTCCGGGTCGTCGTCGACGATGCTCCCGAGGCCGCGACGCTGCCGGGACCCGGTGGCCGGGTCGATGCGTCGCTGCTCGACGCCATCGCCATCGCCGAACGGGTGCGGGGCAACCCGGCCAACGTCGTCGCCGCCGTGCACCTCGCTCCGACGCTCCGCCTCGAACTCGCCGGCGGCGGGATCGTCGATTTCGGCGACGGCGACGGCATCGACGCCAAGATCGATGCGTTCCGCACCATCCACGCCCGGGTCGACCAGACCTGCATCGATGTCCTCGACCTGCGGGTTCCCACCCGTCCGGTGTTGACCCGGGACGAGCCGTGCTCGTAGCGTTCGACCCCACAGCTGAGGTCGAGGTTCATCTCTACCTCCAGTCGAACTTCATGCCGGGCGGCCTTCTGCTGCCCGGCCATCCGTGTTTCCACACCGCCAGCTCGCGTCACCACCCCACAGAGGAGTAACCGGTCCCATGGCTGCGAACCCGCAGAATTACCTGGCCGTCATCAAGGTCGTCGGCATCGGCGGTGGCGGCGTGAACGCTGTCAACCGCATGATCGACGCCGGCCTCAAGGGCGTCGAGTTCATCGCCGTCAACACCGACGCGCAGGCGCTGTTGATGTCTGACGCTGATGTGAAGCTCGACATCGGTCGTGAGCTCACCCGAGGCCTGGGCGCCGGCTCCGACCCCGACGTGGGTCGTCAGGCGGCCGAGGAGCACCGTGAGGAGATCGAGGAGGTCCTCAAGGGGGCCGACATGGTCTTCATCACCGCGGGCGAGGGTGGCGGCACCGGTACCGGCGGCGCTGCTGTCGTGGCCGAGATCGCCAAGAGCCTCGGCGCCCTCACCATCGGTGTGGTCACCCGACCGTTCGCCTTCGAGGGTCGTCGCCGTTCGGTCCAGGCCGAACAGGGCATCCAGCGACTCAAGGAGAAGGTCGACACCCTCATCGTCATCCCGAACGACCGGCTCATCACCGTGTCGAACGAGAAGACGTCGATGCTCAACGCCTTCAAGATGGCCGACGAGGTCCTGCTCCAGGGCGTCCAGGGCATCACCGATCTCATCACGACCCCGGGCCTGATCAACACCGACTTCGCCGACGTGAAGATGATCATGTCGAACGCCGGTTCGGCGCTCATGGGCATCGGTTACGCCTCCGGCGAGGGTCGCTCGCTCCAGGCTGCCAAGAACGCGATCTCGAGCCCGTTGCTCGAGGCCTCGATCGACGGAGCCCGCGGGATCCTGCTCACCATCTCCGGTGGCAGCGACCTCGGCCTGTTCGAGGTCAACGAGGCCGCCGAGGTCATCCACGGCGTCGCCCATCCCGAGGCCAACATCATCTTCGGCACCGTGGTCGACGACGATCTCGGTGACGAGGTGCGGGTCACCGTCATCGCCGCCGGCTTCGACCGCTTCGACGGCGAGGTCTCCTCTCCGTCCGGTGCGGGCATGGCTGCTGGTGGACGCTCCGGCGACCTCTCCGAGGTCCTCGGCGACGACGACGACCTCTTCGGCGACGACGGCGACGACGACTTCGACGTCCCGTCGTTCCTCAAGTAGCACTCGGCGGCGACGCCACGGTGCACGCCGCCCGAGTCCTCCATTCACGCTGCGCCGACGGCGACTTCGCCATCGACGCGGAACCAGCGGCGCTCCGAGATCGTCGCGCCCGGTTCTCTCCGGGAGCGTGGACATGGCTCCGTCAGGTCCACGGTTCCGAGGTGGTCGTCGTCCGCGAGCCCGGAGCGAGCGCGGGCGCTGAGGCCGATGCCGCGGTGACCGACGTCCCGGGCGCCGTCCTCGCCGTGCACACCGCCGACTGCGTGCCGGTCCTGTTCCACGACCCTGCATCCGGCGTCATCGGGGCCGCGCACGCCGGGTGGCGTGGCCTCGCTGCCGGTGTGATCGACCGGACGGTCGAGGCCATGGCCGGCCTGGGCGGCACCGCTCGCCTCGCGTTCGTCGGCCCCCACATCCGCGGTCGCTGCTACGACTTCGGAGCCGCGGACCTCGACGATGTCGCCGCTCGTCTCGGCGACGATGTCCGCGCTACCACGGCGGCCGGATCGCCGGCGCTCGACCTGACGGCGGCGGTCCGCTCCGTCCTCGGACGGCTCGAGGTCGCTGCGGAGTTCGAGAGCGGTTGCACCGCATGTGAGCCGGATCAGTTCTTCTCGCACCGTGCGCGGCGAGACCGCGGCCGCCACGCCTCGACCATCACCCTGGTTCCGTGACCGCCGACGCCGCCGTCGTGGCGGAGAACGCCGATCGCGTCCGCCGACAGATCGCCGATGCCGGGGGCGACCCCGACCGCGTGTCGATCCTCGCCGTGACCAAGGGGTTCGGGCCCGATGCGTCGGCTGCCGCCCTCGCTGCCGGCCTCGTGCAACTCGGCGAGAACTACGCCCAGGAGCTGGCCGAGAAGGCACCGCACGTCGTCGGGGCCCCGGAATGGCACTTCATCGGGCGGCTGCAGTCCAACAAGGTGAAGCTCATCGCCGACCTCGTCGCCCGTTGGGACTCCGTCGACCGGTCGTCGCTGGTCGCCGAGATCGCGAAACGGTCGCCCGGCGCCCGGATCCTGATCCAGGTGAACGCCTCCGGGGAGCCCCAGAAGGGTGGCTGCGCCGTCCCGGATGTCGCCGACCTGGTGGCCCTGGCGACCGAGGCAGGACTGGCGGTCGAGGGGTTGATGACCGTCGGCGTCGACGACGACGACCGAGCGACGGCGCAGGCGTTCGAACGCGTGGCCGGCCTGGCCGACGACCTCGGCCTCACCGAGGTGTCGATGGGCATGTCGGCGGACCTCAGCGCAGCCATTCGAGCAGGGTCGACGCAGGTACGCGTCGGCCGAGCGCTGTTCGGGCCCCGGCCCACGGTGGCCCGGTGACGGTGCCGCCCCGAGGCATTCGCGGGAGATGGACGATGTCGTGCGAGACTGAAGAAAGAATCCGAGGAGGAGTCTGATGGCAGGGGTTCTGAACAAGGCGATGGTGTGGTTGGGCCTGGCGCCCGACGACGAGTACGACGACTATCCGTACGAGGCGCCCGGGCGCCCCGGCGGTGGTGCGTCGCGCCCTGGCTACGGCGCTCCGAGCGACCCTCGAGGCGCCCCTGAACGTCGCCCGGGGCCCGGTGCTCCCGGTCCGGCACGGCGTCCGCAACCCCGCACGGGCCCCGGCCCTGCCGACGAGTACGACGACCCGTACCTCGCGCCGCGACCGAGCCGTTCGCCGGGCACCGTCCGGCAGTTGCCGGCGCAGGGCGCCCTCCAGAACGACCCGCGTTCCCCTCGGGTCGAAGAGACGCCTACGGTCCGTGCCATGCGACCGACCTCCGCCCGCCCGAGTGTGACCAAGCCGGAGTCGTTCGACGACGCCAAGGAGATCGCCGACCGGTTCAAGGCCGACCAGCCCGTGGTCATGGACCTCGCCGGGCTCGACAAGGAACTGTCTCGGCGCCTGATCGACTTCGCTTCGGGCATCTGTTACGCCCTGGGCGGGAACATGGAGCGGGTCCGTCCGGGTGGGTACCTCCTCACCCCGGCGCGGGTCGAGGTCTCCGAAGACGACAAGCGGCGCCTCGCGTCCAACGGGGCCTGAGATCCCGTGACCGACCTGGTCTGCCTGCTGCTGCAGGCGTACCTCCTCGTGCTGTTCGCCGGCGCGTTGCTCTCGTGGTTCCCGACCCAGCCGGGCAGTGGACTCGCGGAGGTCCGACGCGTCATCTACTCGGTCACCGAGCCCGTGGTCGCGCCCGTGCGACGTGCCATCGGGGCAAGCTTCGGCGGCATCGACTTCTCGGTGATGATCGTGATGTTCGGGATCATCTTCCTCCGCGGCCTCATCTGCTGAGCCCGACCGGCGAGTGGTCCGGGCATCACCGGACCGCACCCCGTCCTGACCTACGATCGCCGCCATGGAACTGACGCCAGAACTCCTTCTCGAGGCCAAGTTCGGGCCCGCACGTCGCGGGTACGACATGGCCGAGGTGGACGACTTCCTCGAGCGGTGTGCCGAGGGCCTCGACGTGCTCCTCGCCCGACTCCGGTCCGAGTTCGAGCGGGCCGAGACCGCGGAAGCCCAGTTGGCCGCGCTCGCCTCCGGCGGCGCTGCGACTCCCGTCGATGCGACCATCATCGAGACGCCGGCGCCCGCCGACCCCGTGGCCGAGCCCACTCCGGAGCCGGAGCCGGAACCCGAGCCCGTCGCGGCAGCGCCTGCCGCTCCGGCGGTCGACGAGCCCATGCGGATCCTGGTCCACGCCGAGCGGACAGCCGAAGCGGCGATCGCCGACGCCCGTGCCGAGGCCGAGCGGATCCGGTCCGAGGCCGAGTCGGTGGCCACCCGCCAGCGGACCGAGGCCGAGACGATGCTGGCCACCGCCAAAGCCGAGGCCGAAGAGGAAGCCCGCCGAGCCGGCGAGGAGACCAAGCGGACGATCCAGGCCGAGGTGCTGACACTTCGCCGCGACCGCGACGGACTCTCCGACGACATCCGCGCCCTGCGTCGTTGGCTCGACGAGCAGCGCACGCGCATGCGTTCCACGGCCCGTGAGCTGCAGCGACTGGTCGAGGACCCCTCGGCGCTCCAGGACGTCGCCGTCCCGGACGTGAGCACGCCGACCACCGGCGTCGACGACCTCGTCGAAGACGAGAGCGCCCCGGATGTCCCCGCCGTCGACCCGGTGGACCCGGTCGATGCCTCGCCGGAGCCCGAGTCGTTCGAACCGTTCGGCGCCGATGCCGGTGAGCCCACGCAGGCCGTACCCATGGTCGACGATGCGTCCGCCGACCCCGACCCCTGGGCGGATCCCGAGTCCTGAACTGCTCTTCGGCATCGCGCGGTGCGTCCCCCGATGTCCGCATTGTTCGTCCCTCTGTACAGCGGTCTGCCTAGGATGGCCCGCCGCTGCACCGCTTTCGGAAGGTAAATTCTGTGCTGGTACTCGTGAGTTTCGGTCTCGTCTTGCTGGCGACGATCCTGTTGGTCGTCGGCCTCCTGAATGACGATGGGCTGACCCTCATCTACCTGTCGATCGCGGCGAGCGCTGCCGCGGCGGTGGTGCTCTACGTCGCGTTCCGCAAGTCGAAGCCCAAGAAGGACCCGGACGCGGCCACCGCTCCGGCGCCGCTGGCCGACGACATCGCTCCGCAGCCCATCGACGAGACGGCGGCGATCCCCGTCGTCGAGTCGCCCGCCGAGGCTCCGGCGCCCGCCGCCGTGGTGGCGACCGACACCGGATCCAGCGCCGATGCCGACTGGATGGCCGACGCCGACTGGGAAGACGACGAGGCTGTCGACTTCCCGATCGCCGACTACGACGACCTGACCGTCGGCGAGATCATGCCGCTGTTGCCGCAGCTCTACTCCGACGAACTCGACGACGTCATCGCCCGCGAGCAGGCCGGCAAGAACCGTTCGACGATCATCGCTCGTCTCGAGGAGCTCAAGGAGCTCGGCACCGAGGCCGACGCCGCCGAGGCCGACGCCGAGATCGAGGCCGCTCCGGTGGCTCCCGCCCCCGCTCCGGCATCCACACCGGTCCCCTCGCGCGGCGTCTCCGCACTGGTCGACGACGAGGACGACACCGGCTACTTCTTCCCGATCGCGGACTACGACGACCTGAGCGTCTCGCAGATCACGCCACTGCTCTCGCAGCTCGAGTCCGACGAGCTCGCCGAGGTCCGCGAGCGCGAGCTCACCGGGGCTGGTCGCAAGACCATCCTCACCGAGATCGACCGACTGGTCGGCGGCGCGCCGGCCGCAGCGGCAGCGCCCGCCCCGGCACCGAAGGCTCCGGCCAAGAAGGCGCCGGCCAAGAAGAAGGCCGCGGCCAAGAAGGCACCGGCCAAGAAGAAGGCGCCGGCCAAGAAGGCTGCGGCGAAGAAGAAGGCGCCGGCCAAGAAGGCTCGCAAGGCGGCGAAGAAGAAGGCGGCGCCCCGCTTCCCGATCGCCAACTACGACGAGTTGACCGTGGCCGACATCCGGCCCCGGCTCACCGATCTCAGCGACGGCCAGCTGGCCCAGGTCCGAGAGCGCGAGCTGTCGGGCGCCGGTCGCAAGACGATCCTCAAGGACATCGACAACCGTCTCGGCTGAAGCCGGCAGCGCTCTTGAACTCGACGTCACAGTCGTCGGTCCCCGACGCCTGGAGCGTCGAGTTCGTCTCTGCTCGACCCGTCGCCGCACGGGCCGGCCGACTGGCATCAGTCCGACGTGACGACCCGCTCCTCCACGACGCGCAGCACGACGTCGTGGCCGAGTTCGTCGCCGAGCGACCGGGCCGCCGCCCGGACGTCGTCGGGTTCGATCGTTCCCGTGGTGCGGATGACGGCCGTGACCACGATCGGGTCCTGGTCGTCGACGTCGAAGTCGATGATCTCGTCGTCGGGGAACAGCCGCTCGAGGTCGTCGGCGGCGACGCTGGCCCGGCGGGCCTCGGCGAACGCGTCGAGTCCGGCGACGACCAGGACGAACGCGAGGACGGTGCCGAGCACCGCGGCGAACCAACTGGCCGGACGCCGGTGCCCGTCGGTCGGGCGTAAGCCCATCCACCACAGCACGATCGAGCCGACCACCACCACCGACACCGTGTTGACGGTGAACAACAGCAGCGACCCGGCGGCGAGCTCGGTGTCGCCGAGGCCCAGCGCCAGACCGGTCGTGCAGATCGGCGGGACGAGCGCAGCGGCGATCGCCACCCCGGCCAGGGCGGCGGGGATGTCCTTGCGGGCAGTCGCATAGGCGCCGACGATTCCGGCGAAGATCGCGATGCCGAGATCGATCAGCGAGGGGCTGCCGCGAGCGAGCATCTCGTCGGTCGGGCGATCGACGGGGATGAGCGCGCCCACCCCGAGCGCCAGCACGACCGCGCCGACGGTCCCGGCCAGCAGGGTGAACAGCGACCGTCCCAGCACGTCGACCCGCGCAGAGGCCAGTCCGGTGGACGCCGCGGCGAGCGGCCCGAGCAGCGGAGCGACGAGCATCGCTCCGATCACGACGGCGACGTTGTCCTGCAGGAGACCGAACGAGGCGAGCACCGACGCCACGCCGAGGAGGATGAGATAGTCGGAGGTGAGCGGGGCGTTCGCGCCGGCGCGCCAGCCGACCGATTCGCGCTCGAGTCGCGTCAGCGTCGGTCGCAGGGCGCGGAACCACGACCAGAATCGGGTGCGGCGGGTGCGGGTCGAGTTCTGCCGGCGGGCGAGGACGGCGATGTGTGCGTCCTCGTGGCGAAGCGTCTGGTCGAGCGTCCCGCCGGAGGTGAAGCGGGCGATGCCTCGGCGACGCGCCGACGCCAGGAACAACAGGTCGGTCGGATGCGACTCCTCGACCAGTCCCTGGGTGGGGTGGGGCGCCTCGACCACGTGGCCGTCGGCATCCATCCACTCGGGGACCTCGTACGCGGCCTCGGCGATGACCGCGGCGGCGAAGCTGCGCGACAGGGCCGGATCCCGGACGTGGATCGCCCGCAACGGGAGGTGCAGCCCGTCGGCCGCCAGGACGGCCAGTCGCAACGCTGCGAGCGACTCTGCGCTGCCGTCGACGCCGACGAGGACCCGCTCGACGCCGATCATGTCACTCGGGCGGATGGCGAGCACGGGGCAGTGCACGGCCTCGATCACGGCGTCGGACACCACGCTGAAGTGCCGGCCGTCGGCCGAGAGATCCATGCCCATGACCACGAGGTCGGGGTTGTTCTCGCGGACGAAGTCGAGGATGCCGCGAGCGATTGCCGGGGCGTGCCGGCGTCGAACCTCGATCCCGTGGTCGGGCCCGAAGCTGGCATCGAGCGCGTCGCTGATCTGTGCGACCGACTCGGACGTCGACTCGGCCTGCGCCTCGTCGGTGGCGACCGCGAGTGCGAGGAGCTCTCCTGCCTCCGGGTCGAGCATGGCGCGGGCGATCGACACGAGCAGCGGCGCGTTGCGCGGGTTCGACACGGGAACCACGACGCGGTGCAGCTTCTCCGGACGGTCGTCCGGTTCCCCTTCCGGTTCGCGTTCGGCGTCCGACGTCGCCGCCCCACCCGCTGTCACGGTCATGTGCCGAGTCTGTCAGCAGCACGACGTCCTAGGGTGTCCCGCCGTGAGCGAACGCCCCTTCAAGATCCTCGGCCTGCAACAGATCGCCATCGGTGGTCTCGACCTCGACGCCCTCCGAGGGCTCTGGGTCGACACCTTCGGCGTGACCAAGACCGGTGACTTCACCAGCGAGTCCGAGAACGTGGCCGAAGACATCCTCCGCCTCGGCGAGGGCCCGCACGCGGTCGAGATCGACCTCATGTCGCCCCTCGACCCCGACGGCCGCCCGAAGGTCCACGACCCGAAGCTCAACCACATCGGCCTGTGGGTCGACGACCTACCTGCCGCGGTCGACTGGCTCACCGAGCAGGGCATGCGCTTCACGCCCGGCGGCATCCGCCCCGGTGCGGCAGGTCACGACATCGTGTTCGTGCACCCGAAGGGCAACGACGAGTTCCCGCTGTCGGGCGAGGGCGTCCTGATCGAACTGGTCCAGGCGCCCGCCGACGTCATCGCCGCGCTCGGCTGAGGTCACACCCGAATCGAGGAACTCGCAGACGACGCCGAGCGGGCTTCGACGTCGACGAGGTCCTCGGTCCTCGTGCCGCCGAATTCAGACGACGACGACGGCGAGGTGCAGCGCTCGGCCGTCCGCCAGCTGGATGCGGTGGGCATCGCGTAGCGGGGTGTCCGGGATCACGACCTCCGTGGCCAACACAGCGGCCATGAGCTGATCACGGTGGTTGTCGACGGCTTCGGCGACGTCTTGGTGGTGACCGACGTCGAGGACGAGCCGGATGCGGTCCGAGACGTCGAGGCCGTCGTGGCGACGGAGCTCGTTGACCTCGCGGGCCAGGTCGCGGACCATGCCCTCGGCCTCGAGTTCCGGGGTGACGTCGCAGTCGAGGCGCACCAGACCGCTTCCGCCCGGGATGGCGGCGGTGGCGTCCGGATCGTCGGCTTCGAGCTTGCGCACGTAGTCCCCGGGGCCGAATCGGTGGCCGGAGACGACGAGTTCGTCGGCCTCGGCGTCGTAGGTGTAGTCGCCGGCCTTCATGGCCTTGACGACGACCGGCGTGTCCTTGCCGAGGCGTTTGCCGACATTGCGGAGGTCGACCTCGAACCGCTCGGCTCCGAGGGCGCCCGCATCGGCGAAGTCGACGGACTTCACGTTCACCTCGTCGGCGAGGAGCGCACGGAAGGGCTCGAGAGCCGCAGCATCGGCCACGGCGACGGTGAGCGTCGACAGGGGCAGACGACGACGCAGGCCGCGGGTCTCACGGATCGACTTCGCAGCGGAAGCGATGTCGCGGACCTCGTCCATCGCCGTCACGAGTGCGCGGTCGTCGGGGAGGGCGGCGGGGTCGGGCCAGTCGGCCAGGTGCACGGACCCGGCGCCGGTGAGATCGCCCCAGACCTGCTCGGTCAGGAGGGGGAGCAGCGGGGCCGCGACGCGGCAGAGGTTGTCGAGCACCGTGTGCAGGACATCGATGGCGACCTGGTCCTCGCCCCAGAAGCGCTCACGCGACCGGCGGATGTACCAGTTGTTGAGTGAGTCGAGGAATGATCCGATGGCGCCGGCTGCGCCCGAGAGGTCGAAGGCGTCCATGCGCTCGGTGACGTCCTCGACGAGGACCCGTGTCTTGGCGAGGACGTAGCGGTCGAGCACCTGTTCGAGGTCGGCGTCGGCCGGGACGGTCCGGCCCCGCCGCAGACCCTTGCCGTTCTTGGCGCCGGCGTTGGCGTAGAGCGACAGGAAGTACCAGGCGTTCCAGATCGGGAGCAGGACCTGCCGGACGGCGTCCTGCATGGGCCCCTTGGCCGCGACCATGTCGCCGCCGCGGACCGCCGCGGACGAGAGCAGTGACCAGCGCATGGCGTCGGAGCCGATGGTGTCGAACACGTCGACGGGATCGGGGTAGTTCTTCAGACGCTTCGACAGCTTCTGGCCGTCGTCGCCGAGGAGCACGCCGTGCACCACACAGGTCTCGAACGCCGGGCGGTCGAAGAGTGCCGTCGACAGCACGTGGAGTGTGTAGAACCAGCCACGGGTCTGGCCGATGTACTCGACGATGAAGTCGCCGGGGAAGTGGTTCTCGAACCAGTCCGTGTTCTCGAACGGGTAGTGCACCTGGGCGTAGGGCATCGACCCCGACTCGAACCAGCAGTCGAGGACGTCGGGGATCCGGCGCATCATCGACTGGCCGGTCGGGTCGTCCGGGTTGGGTCGGACCAGTTCGTCGATCATGGGCCGGTGCAGGTCGGTGACCGGTACGCCGAAGTCGGCCTCGAGATCAGCGATCGATCCGTACACGTCGACCCGCGGGTACTGGTCGTCGTCCGACTTCCAGACCGGGATGGGGGAGCCCCAGAACCGGTTGCGGCTGATCGACCAGTCGCGCGCACCTTCGAGCCACTTGCCGAAGCTGCCGTCCTTGACGTGGCCGGGGACCCAGTTGATCTGCTGGTTCAGCTCGATCATGCGGTCCTTGATCTGCGTCACCGCGACGAACCACGACGACATCGCCTTGTAGATCAACGGGGTGTCGGTGCGCCAGCAGTGGGGGTAGCTGTGCAGGTAGGAGTCGTGGCGCACGATGACGCCGCGCTCCTTGAGATCGCGCACGATGTCCTTGTTGGCGTCGAACACCTGCATGCCGGCGTAGGGCGGGACCTCGTCGGTGAAGGCGGCCTTCTCGTCGACCGGGGCGATCGTCGGGATTCCGGCGGCGTCGGCGACAGCCTTGTCGTCCTCGCCGAATCCGGGGGCGATGTGGACGATCCCGGTTCCCTCGTCGTCCGCGACCCAGTCGGCGACGAGCACCTGGTGGGCGTTCTCGGTGCCGACGAAGAAGTCGAAGATGGGGGTGTAGGTCGCTCCACCGAGATCGGCGCCGGTGAGCGAGCCGACGTGCTCGGCGCCCTCGAGCTGCGGTGCGTACTTCTCGACGGTGTTCGAACCGAGGACGTACTCGTCGCCGTCAGCGTCGCGATACACCTCGTAGGAGAGCGTCGGGCCGACGGCGACGGCGAGGTTCGACGGGAGGGTCCACGGGGTCGTGGTCCACACCAACAGGCGCTTTCCTGCGTGGTCGCCGCTCGTGAGCTCGACCCAGACCGTGACGGCGGGGTCCTGCCGCTCGCGGTAGGCGTCGTCCATCCGGGTCTCGAAGTTGGACAGCGGGGTCTCGCACTCCCAGCAGTAGGGGAGGACCCGCTGGCCCTCGTAGGCCAGACCCTTGTCGTGGAGCGTCTTGAACGCCCACATGACCGACTCCATGAACGTGGTGTCCATGGTCTTGTAGTCGTTCTCCATGTCGACCCAGCGGGCCTGACGGGTCACGTAGCTGTGCCAGCCGTCGGCGGTGCCGTCGACGAGAGATCGGCACTCGGCGTTGAACACGTCGACACCGAGTTCCTCGATGGCCTTGCGTCCCATGACGTCGAGACGCTTCTCGGCCTCCTGCTCGGCGGGCAGGCCGTGGCAGTCCCATCCGAAGCGTCGCTCGACCTTCTTGCCGCGCATCGTCTGGTAGCGGGGGACCGCATCCTTGACGAAACCGGTCAACAGGTGACCGTAGTGGGGTTGGCCGTTGGCGAACGGCGGCCCGTCGTAGAACACGAACTCCTCGGCGTCGGCGCGTTGCTCGATCGAGCGTTCGAAGGTCGACTCCGTCTCCCATCGCTGGATCACGGAACGCTCGAGTTCCGGGAACGAGGGGTTCGGTTCGACGTCGGGATAGGCGCCAGAGTCCGGTGCAGCCATCCGGCCATCCTAGGGATGGGGCCGCAGTGGCCCTCATCGAGATCGAGGCGCCCGATCCATGCTTTGCGCGCATCGTGACCGGGGTGCCTTGCTGCCAGGCCAGCGACGACGTATCCTTCCGGCTCCTTTGTGCGGGAGGAGCACGAACGTGGCACGAGCCAAGAAGGTCTCGAAGAGCGGCAAGAAGGCAGCATCGAAGTCCGTTGCCGCCAAGAAATCGACGAAGAAGAAGGCCGTGACCAAGAAGACGCCGGCGAGCCGGTCCAAGACGTCCGCGACGAAGAAGTCCGCGACGACCACGAAGTCGACCAAGAAGGCGCCGGCCAAGAAGGCGGCGACGAAGGCGACCGACAAGAAGACCCCGGCAGCGAAGCCACGGGCCAAGAAGGCCAAGTCGCCCTTCGAGTCGCGCTTCCTCGAGCAGATGCGCAAGCTGCTGCACACCGAGCGCGACACCTACGACCGTCAGGCGACGATGCTCCAGGCCGAGGCCGACAGCCTCGTGGCCGACATCGATCCCGGCGACGTGCAGTTCGACGAGGAGTCCGGCGAGGGCGACACCATCGCCGTCGAGCGTGGACGCGACCTGGCCCTGGCGTCGAAGGCGCGCGAGATGATCCAGGAGATCGACCACGCACTCTCGAAGTTCGACCTGGGCACCTACGGAATCTGCGAGGTGTCCGAGGAGCCGATCCCGAAGGAACGCCTCGAGGCGATCCCGTGGGCTCGGGAGAAGGTGGAGTACAAGGTCGGTGGCTTCGGTCGACGCTGACTCCCGCGTCCCCGACGGTCCGGCCCCGTCGGACCTCCACGACCCGTCACGTCCGGTGGCCCGCATCGTGGGCGTCGGCGCCGTGGTCCTGTTGCTCGACCAACTCACCAAGTGGTGGGCGGTCGATGCACTCGCCGACCCACCGCGGGTGATCGACCTCTTCTGGACGCTGCGGTTCAACCTGCTCTACAACCGAGGCACCGCGTTCAGCCTCACCGACAACAGCGGCCCGGTCGTGTCGGTCATCGCCGTGGTCGTGATCGTGGTGTTGCTGCGGTCCGGTCGACGCCAGCGATCGCCATGGGTCCAGTTGAGCTACGGCCTGGTCGCCGGAGGCACGGTCGGCAACCTGGTCGACCGGATCTTCCGTGAGGGCGACGGTCTCCTCGGCGGCGGCGTGGTCGACTTCGTCGATCTCCAGTGGTTTCCCGTGTTCAACGTCGCCGACGCCGCGCTGACCATCGGGATCATCGTGTTGTTGATCGCCGGCTTCTTCACCGACGCCTTCGACGAGCCAGCCGACGACGGGACGACACCGTGACCATGTTCGAAGCGGCTCTGCCCGAAGCGCTCGACGGCGAGCGACTCGACCGGGTGGTCGCCATGCTGTGCGACCTGCCCAGGAAGACGGCAGCGGGTCTGGTCGACGCGGGCGAGGTGCGCCTCGACGGTGCGGTCCACACGCGCCGGTCCACTCGGGTCCTGCACGGACAGACCATCGCGTTCGCGGTGCCGGAGGCCGAGCCTGCCTACGAACTCGGTCCCGAGTCGGACATCGAGTTCGTCGTCGTCCACGAGGACGACGATGTGATCGTCATCGACAAGCCGGCGGGGCTCGTGGTGCATCCCGGCGCAGGGAACACCACCGGCACCCTCGTGCACGGTCTGCTGGATCGATACCCGGAGATCGTCGGGGTGGGCGAGGACGACATCCGACCGGGCATCGTGCACCGACTCGACCGCGACACCTCGGGCCTCCTCGTGGTCGCCCGCTCCGCTCGGGCATACACGGCGCTGACCGACGCCCTGCGAGCACGAACGGTCACTCGTCGGTACCGCACGCTCGTGTGGGGCCACGTCGAGGAACCGCACGGCCTCGTCGACGCCCCCATGGGCCGTTCCCCACGCGAGCCCACGAAGATGGCGGTCGTGGTCGGCGGACGTCCTGCTCGAACCGAGTACGAGGTCGAGCGCCGTTTCGATCTCCCCGTGCCCTGTACCGAGCTCCGCTGCGGGCTCCAGACCGGCCGCACCCACCAGATCCGGGTCCACATGCAGGCCATCGGTCACCCCGTGGTCGGCGACTCCCGGTACGGCGGCGCTCGGCAGTCGCTGCCCGCTCCACGGCAGTTCCTCCACGCCGAACTCCTGGCGTTCGTACACCCCGGCTCGGGCGAGACCCTGACCTTCGAGAGCTCGATGCCCGAGGATCTCCGCGATGTCATCGCCGGACTCTCCTGAAGACCCGGTGAGCGAGGCCGTCGACCGCGATCTGCGGGCAGCACGGCGATCACTCGTGTTCTTCGTGGTGGCACTCGCGGCCGCCGCCGCCGGATTCGTCATGGTGTTGTCCGGGAGTCGTGGCGACGACGGCGGTTCCCTCGTCGCCGGTCAGGACGCTGCGGACGACGGCGATGCGGTGACCGCGCGGATCGGCCCGTCCGACGGCGACAGCGTCGACCGGTACGCCGGCCAACGTCGGGTCGCGCTCGAGGGCGTCGAGGGACGCCGTGCGGCGGTCGTGTCGCTCACCGGGTACTCGACGGTCGACACCGTCGACGACCTGCTCGATGGCCTGGAGTTCGATCGCTACCTCGTCGCCCCGGTCGGGAGCGGGCCGATCTCGACACGCGACGTCGCTGCGACGATGGCCGACGTCGTCGACGACGCGACCGCGCAGTTGGCCGAGATCGAGGAGATCGCGCCCACCGTCGAAGGCGACCCGGACTACGAGGCCTTCTATGCGGAGGAGATCGAGCGCTATCGCCGGCTCCTCGACGCGGCCCAGGGAGACGACGTCGTGTTCGGCGTGGTCGTGATCGGTTCGGCGTCGGACCTCCGGGCGCTCGCCTCTCGGGCGAGTGTCCGTCTCGTCGATGTCGGCGATTCGGACCGTCTCGACCGCGATGCCCCCGTGCGGGGTCTGCGGCCCGAGGAGACGGCGACGGTCGGCGAACCGGCTTTCCGCCCCTGAGGGGTCAGGCGGAGTCGTCGTCGGTGTGCGGCGGCGGGGGCCACGCCCGTTCGCCCCGGGCCATGGCCACGAGGTCGTCGAGGTGGAGCGCGTCGAGGTGCCGACGCATGTGCTCCGCCGTGTCCCCCCACACGGCGAGCAGGACGCACTGGCCCTCGTGGTCGCAGGCGCCGTCGGTGTGCGGCGCCCCGAAGTCGCCCAAGGTGATCGGCCCGTCGACCGCGGAGACGATGTCGCCGAGGGTGATCGCTGACGGATCGCGAGCGAGGATGTAGCCCCCACCGACGCCGCGCTTGGACCGGACCAGGCCCGCGCCCTTGAGCGCGAGGAGGATCTGTTCGAGGTACGGCTGGGGCAACCCGGTGCGGGTGGCGATGTCTCGCACCGAGACGGGCGTGTCGCCCCCGTCGAGCGCCAGCGACAGGAGGGCCCGGCTGGCGTAGTCCCCTCTGGTCGACACGCGCACGGTCGGGCATCGTAGGCCACGGCCTGGCCGGTGCCGACCAGCACCCGAACCTCCGCACGATGCGACGAGTACGACCGCGGTGGGTAGCGTGGTCTGTCGGTGGCTGACGAACCTCATCTCCCCGACTACACCGGCCCGTGCGTGACCAACGTGGCGGCCACGGTGCAGCACCCGCCCGACGATGTCGCCGACTGGGTCCCGCGAGCGGTCGCGGAGTCGGAGCAGTCATCGGTCCTCCTCGTCATCGACGGCCTCGGCTGGCGACAGCTCGAGACGCGAGCGGCCTTGGCGCCCACGATCTGCGGCGTGCTCGAGGGTGGCCCCATCTCGACCGTGGCACCGTCGACGACCTCGACCGCGCTCACGTCGATCGCCAGTGGGCTCCCTCCGGGAGAGCACGGCGTGATCGGCTACCGGATGGCCGTCGACGGCCAGGTGCTCAACGTGCTGCGCTGGGCCACCGACGAGGGCGATGCCCGCCGCCGCATCCCGCCTCACGAGTTCCAGCGCCAGGATCCCTTCGGCGGCGAGCGTCCGCCGGTCGTGACCAAGGCCGAGTTCGCCCGGTCCGGCTTCACCGACGCGCATCTCGGTGGCACGCGTTTCGTCGGCTACCGGACGCTCGGCACGCTCGTGACCGAGGTGAACCGCCTCGTCCGGTCGGGCGAGCCGTTCGTCTACGCGTACTACGAGGGCATCGACAAGGTCGCCCACGAGTACGGCCTCGACGCCCACTACGACAACGAGTTGCGTTGGGTCGACCACCTGGTGAGCGAGCTGCTCAGCACGCTGCCGCGGGGCACGTGTCTGGCCCTCACCGCCGACCACGGCCAGGTCGAGGTCGGCGCCAACACCATCGAGCTCGATCCAGGTATCCGGGCCCACCTCTCGATGCAGTCCGGTGAAGGTCGGTTCCGGTGGCTCCACGCCCGTCCCGGGCGTACCCGCCAGCTGCTCGAGGCGGCAGAAGCGCACACCGACACCGGTTGGGTCGTGACCCGCGACCAGATGATCGAAGAGGGCTGGTTCGGGCCCCGCGTCGACCAGACGGTGCGGAGCCGGCTCGGCGACGTCGCGCTCGTCGCTCGTGATGACGTGTCGTACGTCGACGCACAGGACACCGGCCCCTACGAACTGATCGGACGGCACGGCTCGCTCACCGAAGCCGAGATGCTCGTTCCCTTCATCGCCGCACAGGCCTGACGCACCGATCAACCCTGGAGGTCCCATGGACGCGCCCCGAACCGACGCCGACGACGCCATCGAGCGAGGCGAGCTGGTCGAACCGTCGTCGCCCAGCGAAGAGAAGCAGTCCTCGACCGAGGCGGTCGAAGAACCCGGCCGGGTCATGCGCATCGGCGCCATGATCAAGCAACTGCTCGAGGAGGTGCGGGAAGCCGACCTCGACGAGGCCGGGCGCGACCGTCTCCGGGAGATCTACGACCAGTCCGTGACCGAGCTGTCCGGCGCGCTGTCGGACGACCTCGCCGACGAACTGGGCCGGCTGGCGTCGCCGTTCGGTGACCAGCCGGCGAGTGCCGGCGAACTGCGAGTCGCCCAAGCGCAGTTGGTGGGTTGGCTCGAAGGACTGTTCCACGGAATCCAGGCGACGCTGTTCGCCCAGCAGGCCGCTGCTCGTCAGCAACTGGAGCAGATGCGTCACCAACTGAGCACCGGTCAGGGCCAGGACGTCCCCGAGGGCCCCGGCCCGGGGACGGGCACGTACCTCTAGCGAGGCACTCGCTGCGGCGCTCGATCTGGTTCTGGGCTGCGGATCCGCGCGCCGGTGAGGGGAATCGCAACCCGGAAGCTTCAGACCGACCCGACGTGGCGTCGTTCGGTGGGCCGTCGCCGCCGGCGCCTCCACCGAACTGGGTGATCGGGGCCGATTTCAACCTTCCACGCAGGTCAACGTGCTGCCGGCGTCAGGGTCCGATGAGGAGCGTGCCGCGGATCTCGTAGGTCCGGCCGGGCTCGATGCGCAACGTCACGGTGTCGCTGGCGGTCTCGCCCGCGTCGATCGCGCCGATGGCGACGGGAACCGCCGTCCCGGAGAACTCGAGTTCGACCGAGCCCTGCCAGTCGACGTCGGTCCCGTTCGAGATCTCGACGACGACGAAGGCCTCGTCGGTCGTGGTCGACGCGAGCTGCAGGTCCACGTCGAGGCCCCCGCACAGACCCTTCTCGTCGTCCGCGGTGATGGTGTCGGCCGAAAGGAGGACGGTCTCGTCGGCGGTGGTGGTGTCGATCTCGAGCGAGGCCTCGACGCGTGCCTGGCAGGTGAGGACGTGGGTCAGGCCCCGCAGGCTCGAGTTGGCGACCGGGATGAGGAAGATCCCGAGGAGCACGACCATGGCGATCCTGGCCCGCAGGCTCGTCGGCAGCATCCACATCGTGGTCAGCAAACCACACCCGGTGGGGCCCGGTGGTTACTGTTCGCCGGGTGACGGCACCAGGGGCGACCGACCGCGACGTCGTGGGCGAGCTCGCCCGGATCGGCTACGCGCGGGCGCGACGCCTGCTCATCGGCGTGGGCATCGCGATCCTCGCGGTGGTCGTCGCCGGTCTGCTCGCCCGTTCGGTCGACCACGTCGAGGTGATCGGAACGCTCCTGTTCGTCCCGATCTTCGTGGCGCTGATGTTCTGGGGCGTCGCGGGCGGTGCCGTGGCCGGCATCGCAGCGACGGTGGCCTACGTCGTGCTCCGGTCCGATGCCATCGACGCCGTCGGGTGGGGCGAGTTCGCCGGTGTCGTCGTGTCCCGCGGGCTCGGCTACCTCCTCTTCGGGGTGGCCGGAGGCTGGGCCAGCTCCACGCTCGAGCTCTCGCTCGACAAGCTCGACCTCCACGACACCATCGACGACCAGACCGGCGTGCACAACGCCCGGTTCCTCATCAACGACGTCGGACTCGAACGGGCTCGTGCCGAGCGGTACCAGACCGTCTTCTCGGTCTCGTTCGTCGAGATCCCCGCCGCCGAGATCGACGCCCTTCCCGCTCGACGTCGCCGCCACGTGCTCCGCGACCTGGGGCAACAACTCGACGGTGGCGTCCGCACGATCGACCGTGTGGCGCACGGACACGACGGGCGGACGCACCACGTGGCGACCATCCTCCCGGAGACGGCAGAGGAGGGGGCGACGATCTTCCATGCCCGACTGCTGGAGCGCATCCGGGAGTTCCTGCGAGCCAACGACGTCGAGGTCGTGCTCAGCGGTGAGGTCTGCACCGTCCCCGGTCGTGTCGACGCCCTCGAGGCCCGTCTGGAGACCTGGCGTCGAATCGATGCCCTCGAACACGCCACGACCTGATGGGGGTGGAGGGCTGCTACCGTCCTCCCGACACCGAATCACACCTGTGTGATTCGTCCACAGCTGTGGAGAGCGGCTGTGGAGAACGTGTGGAAACCTGCTGATCGGCGCGCACGCGCCCGGACACGCCGGCATCGGCGAGAGGGGACTTCGGTGGCTGATTCCTTCACCCACCTCCACGTCCACACCGAGTACTCGATGCTCGACGGCGCGGCCCGACTCGACGAGCTGGTGGCCGCCGCCGCCGCCGACGGCCAGCCGGCGCTCGGGATCACCGACCACGGCAACATGTACGGGATCCTCGACTTCTACCGGGCCTGCAAGGACCGGGGGGTCAAGCCGATCCTCGGCACCGAGGCCTACATGGCCCACGACCACCGGACCGAGCGCATCGCCGCGCGCGGCAAGATGGACGACTCGGGTGGCGAGGGCGAGGGCGGCCGCAAGCCCTGGTACCACCTGACCCTGTTGGCCGAGAGCGAGGTCGGGTACAAGAACCTGATCCAGCTCGCGTCACGGAGCTTCATGGAGGGCTACTACCGCAAGCCCAAGGTCGACTGGGAGCTGCTCGAGGAGCACAGCGAAGGACTGATCGCCACCACCGGCTGCCTCGGCGGACACGTCCTGCAGGCCATGGTCCCGAAGGCGATCATGGACCCCGACAAGCAACAGGTCGATCACCTGTCGGAGGACGAGCGTTTCGACAACGCCGTCAAGCTCGGTGGTCGTCTCCAGGACATCTTCGGGCGCGACAACCTCTTCGTCGAGATCCAGGACCACGGCATCCCCGCGCAGACGTGGTCCAACCCGCGCCTCGCCGCGCTGGCCAAGAAGCTCCGCGCCCCGCTGCTGGCCACGAACGACAGTCACTACGTCCATCGCGCCGACGCCAAGGCCCACGACGCGCTCCTGTGTGTACAGACGGCGTCGCAGATGAGCGACACCAACCGCTTCAAGTTCCACGGCGACGACCACTACCTCAAGTCGGCCGACGAGATGCGGTACCTGTTCCGCGAGCTGCCGACGGCGTGCGACAACACGTTGTGGGTGGCCGAGCGGTGCGAGGTCGAGATCGAGTTCGGCAAACCGCAGCTCCCGAACTTCCCGCTGCCTCCGGGCTTCGAGAACGACGACGAGTACCTGCGTCACCTGGTGTTCGAGGGGGCCGAGAAGCGTTGGGGCAAGCACCTCGACGACAAGATCACCGAACGCCTCGTCTACGAGCTTCAGGTCATCGGCGACATGGGCTTCTCGAGCTACTTCCTCATCACCTGGGACCTCATCAAGCACGCTCGTGACAACAACATCCGGGTCGGCCCGGGCCGTGGTTCGGCCGCCGGGTGCGCCGTCGCCTACACGCTCTGGATCACCGACCTCGACCCGATCGAGTACGACCTCCTCTTCGAGCGGTTCCTCAACCCGAGCCGCGTCTCGATGCCCGACATCGACATGGACTTCGACACGCGTTACCGCGACGAGATGATCCGGTACGCAGCCGAGCGCTATGGCCGCGAGAACGTGGCGCAGATCATCACGTTCGGCACGATCAAGGCCCGTCAGGCCGTCCGTGACGCCGCCCGCGTGCTGGGCCACGACTACGGAACCGGCGACCGCATCGCCAAGGCCGTGCCGCCGCTGATCATGGGCCGCGACACGCCGCTGTACGCCTGCTTCGAGGAGCATCCGAAGTACACCGACGGCTACAAGATGGCCACCGAGATCCGCGAGATGTACGACGCCGATCCGGTCTCCAAGGAGGTCATCGACGTCGCCAAGGGGCTCGAGGGTCTGCGTCGCTCCGACGGTATCCACGCCGCCGCGGTGGTGATCACCAAGGAGCCGCTCACCACCTACCTCCCGATCCAGCGCAAGCCCGAGCCGGGCAAGCCGCTCGAGGAGGCGCCGGTCGTCACCCAGTACGAGATGCACGGCGTCGAGGACCTCGGCCTGTTGAAGATGGACTTCCTCGGCCTCCGGAACCTCGACATCATCTCCGACGCGCTCGAGCTGATCCAGGAGATCCGGGGTGTCGAACTCGACATCGACGACGTCGACCTCTTCGACGAACCGACCTACGAGCTCCTCCGAGCGGGGCGTACGGTCGGCGTGTTCCAGCTCGAGTCGCCGCCGATGCGGGCGCTCATGCGCTCGTTGGCGCCAACCGAGTTCGAGGACGTCGCTGCGCTCGTGGCGCTGTACCGGCCGGGGCCGATGGCCGCCAACATGCACAACGACTACGCCGACCGGAAGAACGGCCGACAACCGATCGAGTACCTGCATCCGGACGCCGAGGAGATCCTGGGGACGACCTACGGGTTGATGATCTACCAGGAGTCGGTGATGCGGATCGCTCAGAAGTTCGCCGGCTTCTCGCTCGCCGATGCCGACAACCTGCGCAAGGCGTGTGGCAAGAAGGTCCGCGAGCTCATCGTCAAGGAGCGCGAGAAGTTCGAGGCCGGTTGCGAGGAGCACGGCTACGGCCGGGAGTTGGGCAAGGCGTGGTTCGACATCATCGAGCCCTTCGCCGACTACGCCTTCAACAAGTCGCACTCCTACGGCTACGGCTTCATCGCCTATCAGATCGCCTATCTCAAGGCGAACTACCCGGCCGAGTACATGTCGGCCCTGCTCACCAGCGTCAAGAGCAACCTCGACAAGGCCGCGATCTACCTGGCCGAGTGCCGAGCGATGGGCATCCCGGTGACGGTCGCCGACGTGAACCGGTCGTGGATGAACTTCGCTCCGGAGCTGAAGGAGGACGGCAGCGCCGAGATCATCTTCGGTCTGTCGGCGGTCCGCGGTGTCGGCACCGGACTCGTGCAGCTGATCCTCGACGAGCGCGACGCCAACGGTCCCTTCGAGGACTTCTACGACTTCTGCGAGCGGGTCGACACCGGCGTCCTCAACAAGAAGACGGTCGAAGCGCTGATCAAGGCCGGAGCCTTCGACTCGGTGGGGCACAAGCGTCAGGGTCTGCTGACCGTCTTCGAGTCGATCATCGACCACACGATCGCCCGGCGGAAGGAGACCGACGCCGGCATCCAGAGCCTCTTCGGGGGCGACATGGCGGCCGAGGCCGGGGGAGTGAGCTTCGACGAGCGCGACGAGATCCCCGACACCGAGTTCCCCAAGGCACAGAAGCTCGCGTTCGAGAAGGAGATGCTCGGCCTCTACGTCTCCGACCATCCGCTCTTCGGCGCCGAGGACTTCCTCGCCCGGCGTACCGATGGAACGCTCTCGGACCTGGTCGAGATGGAGGACGGGTCGATCAAGACCTTCGGTGGCGTGATCACCAACCTCCAGCGCAAGTGGACGAAGAAGGGCGACCTCATGGCCGTCTTCGTCCTCGAGGACCTCGGCGCCAACGCCGAGACGATGATCTTCCCCCGGACGATGACCGAGCACGGTCACAAGCTCACCGACGACGCGATCGTCCTGGTGCGCGGGAAGGTCGACAAGCGCGACGACATCCCGAAGCTGATCGCGATGGACATCGACGTCGTCGAGGGTGTCTCCGACGTCGCCGAGCCGTTCCGCATCGCCGTGTCGCCCAACCGCCTCAACGCCGGTCTGATCGACCAGTTGAAAGAACTCCTGCTCGACCATCCCGGTGACCACCCGGTGCTCATGCACCTGGCCGCCGACAAGATCCTGCGTCTGCCGCCGGCCTATGGCGTCGACGCCGGCGGCGGCCTCATGGCCGAGATCCGGGTGCTCCTCGGGCCCGACTCGCTCGTCGACTCGCCGCCGGGGGCGACCGAGCACGGCTGAGCCGCCTCGGCTCGGGTTCCGGATCGTCCGATGTCTCCGGTTTCCCGGTGGGTCGTCCGATTCATTTCGGCGCCGGAGCCGGTGGATGTGGACACGAGAGCGGACCCTCATGGCACGATCCTGCGACGGGGCGAGCGGTCCCCGGCGGCGGCCCTGCTGGGGCAGGACACAGAGGAGAATTCATGAAGACACTCACGCGCGTGGCGATGCTGGCGGTGGCCGGCCTGGTGCTGAGCGGCTGCGATCTCATCGTCAGCCCCGACCGGGTCCTGGAGGGGTCCGGCGAGACGATCACGATCTCGAGCGGCCAACTCTCTGCCCTCGACGGCAGCTGCGACGGCGATGTCGAGGTGTTCGCGAGCACGGGCGACGCCGACCCGGTGTCGCTCGGCGAGACGACCGCCGTCGGTGGTGTCTGGTCCCTCGACGTGACCGCGCCCGCCGACCGAGGCAGCTACGCGATCTTCGCCGAGTGTGACGGAGACCGGAGCTTCTTCGACGAGGAACTCATCGTCCAGCCGGAGTTCGCTCCCACGGCGACGCCCACGCAGTACGTGACGGGCGCGGAGCCCGACGTGATCACGGTCGCCGGTGACTGGTGCATCACGTCGCTCATGGCGTTCGAGGACGTGTTCATGGGGCCCCCTCCGACGTTCGGTGAGCCGATCGACGAGGTGGTGGAGGAGGAGCTGCCGTTCCCGACGGTCACCGGGATCCTCGGCGCCGAGGAGCTGACCGCCGTGGCGCTCGAGCACCAGCCCTTCGACGACGACTGGGTGTTGGAGTTCGCTGCGCCGACGGAGCCCGGCGTGCACCAGCTCGAGATCACGTGCACCTACTTCGACTTCGTGTCCGGCACCTCGCCGGTGTCCGACATCGTTCCTGTCGATCCCGAGTTCGACGTCACTGCGCTCGCCGTCGATCCCGCCGATCTCCCGGACTACATCGCGCTGGAGACCGTCACCAGCATCGTGCCCATCCAGGTCGACGGCATCCTGGAGACCGACGGCGACGCGCTGACCGAGGGTGACTCGGTCACGGTGAACAACGCGACGAGCTCACCCTGTGACGGCGTGGTGACCGTCCGTCTGTCCGACGGGGAGACGACGGTGAGCGACACCCCCGAGGTGGGCGACGACGGGACATGGACCACGACGTTCGACGACCTCGCCGTCGGCGACCACACCGTCGATGCGTCGTGTGTCGGGACCGAGGACGCCGGCTCGTTCTCGTACGAGCCCGTGGTGCTCTCCGTGGCCGAGCGTGGGGTCACGACGACGACCTCGACGACGACCACCACGACCACGACGGCCCCGCCGACGGGCAAGGTCGCCGCGGCCGCCGCCCAGCCCACCGCCGCGCAGCCGGCGTTCACCGGCTGATCGTCGCTGATGGTTCCGGGGCCGACGAGCCCCGGAACCACTGGCGCGACGTACGGGGATTTGCGCCCGGGGCTTCGTTCGGACTGGACTATCCGATACCCATACCGGCGATTCACGGGGGCTGAAGCACGGATGTCGATCGAGGTCGAGACCAAGGACTGCACGGGACTGAGCGATGTGGAGCTCAGTGAACTGGCAGATCTGTGCGCCGAGTGCTCGGCACCACACGAGATCGGCACCCTGACCAAGGAAGCCGAGGACTGGGTCCTGGTCACGCAGGTCCGCGAGGCCGGGAAGCTCAAGGGCTTCACCTACTCGACTCTCGAGCGCATCGGTGGCACGCCCTGCGTGCTCATCGGCGTGGCCGCCATCAAGCAGAACGCGAAGCGCGACACCGTGCTGCGGGCGCTGATGGCCGAAGAGCTCCGCCGTGCCGTGCTCGCCTTCCCGGACGAGGACGTGCTCGTCGCGACCCGCATGTCCGACGCATCGCCGTTCGAGGCCTACAAGGCGCTCTCCGACATCGTTCCCCGCGAGGGCCACAAGGCCTCGGGCGAGGAGCGGGCGTGGGGACGTCGCCTGGCGAAGCGTTTCGGCGTCGTGCCGAGCCGCTACGAAGACCGTGCGTTCCGCATCAAGGGCGACGGCAACCTGGCGCTGGTCTTCGACCACGTGTCGACCAAGCCCGAGCGCGTGGCCGAACACGCGCCGTTCTTCGAGGACGTCGACCCGGCCAACGGCGACTGCCTGATCGGCTTCGGCTGGGCCATGGCAGAGGATCTCGACAAGCTCAACTGATCTCCGATGCGGTGATCGGGCCTGACGCACTGTCAGACTGGCCTGGTGACCACAGCACTCGTTCTCGGAGCCGGCGGAACGGTCGGCATGGCGTACCACGCCGGTGTCCTGCGAGCGCTCGAGGAGGTCGGCGGCTACCGACCCGACGACGCCGACCTGATCGTCGGGACCTCGGCCGGATCGATGGTCGGGGCGATCATCCGATCCGGTCTGTCGACGGAGGACCTCTGGCTCGCCGCGCTCGGTGAGCACGACGAGTACGCGATCGAACAGGCGGGCGAGAGCCCCTGGGCCGCGGCTTGGGAGAGCCCGACCGACGCCCTGCGTCGCCTCATCGGGTCGCTCTACGTGCTCCAGCGCTCCGCCATGCGCATCCCGGTCCCGCCGCTGCCCGCAGCGCTGCGCCGCCTGTTCCCCGGTGGGTTCTTCACGATCGCCGACGCCGAGGAGACCCTGTCGCAGTTCATGGGCACCGAGTGGCCGTCGAAGCCGCTGTGGCTCGTCACCGTCGACGTCCGCACCGGCCGTCGCGTGGTGCTCGGACGTCGTAACCCGGTCCGGACCGATCTCCAGACCGCGGTCAAGGCGTCGTGCGCCATCCCGGCGTTCTTCCAACCGATGCGGGTTGGCCGGCGGACGCTGGTCGACGGCGGCATCCACTCGACGACGAACCTCGACCTCACGACCAAGATCTCGCCCGAGGTCATCATCGCCGCGGTCCCGATGGCCTTCGATCCGACGAGCCCTCCTCGGGGCGTCGACCTCGCCCTCCGCGGTTTCGCCCAGCGCAAGTTGGTGCGAGAGGTCGCCCAGGCGCGTGGCGCGGGCGCTCGCGTCCTGCTGCTCCGGCCGAGCCGGGACGACCTGGCGGCGATGGGCGGGAACATGATGCGCCGCGACGGCAACGACGTCGTGTGCCGGATCGCGTACGAGTCCGCCGCCCGGCAGCTCGAGTCGGACCGAGGACGCGACGTCCTCGCGCAGGCCCGAGCGCTCGTTCCGTCGTGACCGCCGGCGGGGACGGGCTCGAGCCGCTCGCCCGCGTCATCCGGCGGCGCCGCATGGTGCGGGCGTTCGCCGACACCCCGGTCGACGACGACCTCCTCGACGATCTGCTCGATCTCACCCGTCGGGCCCCGTCGGCAGGGAACACGCAGCCGTGGGAGCTCCTGGTCCTGCGCGGCGATCGGGTAGCCCGCTACTGGGAGACGACGCTTGCCGATCCGAGCGGGTTCCGGTGGCAGGGGCTCCTCGCTGCACCGGTGTTGGTGATCCCCTACGTGCGCCCGGACGCGTACGCCGAGCGATACGCAGAGGACGACAAGGCTTCGACAGGGCTCGGAGCCGGGCCCGGGTCGTGGCCGGTCCCGTACTGGTGGATCGACGGGGGCGCTGCGGTCGAGAACCTGCTCCTCGCGGCGACCGCTGCCGGCCTCGGCGCCTGCCTGTTCGGGCAGTTCGATCACGAACCTTCGGTGCGGGCGGCATTCGACGTGCCGGACGACCGTCGTGCGATCGGCACGATCGCCCTCGGACATCCGGCTCCCGACGAGCCCGGGCGGAGTGCGACCAGGGAACGCGTCGCCCTCGACGACGTCGTCCACCGCGACCGCTGGTGACCGTTCAGTCGAGCTGAGAGCGCAGGTCGTCGACCGTGTGCGCCGGGAGACCACACGTGTAGTCGCGGCACACGTACGCGGCACCCGGAGGGCGGTCCGTCCACAACGGCGACGGATACGGCTCACCCCACGCGATGACTGCGTTCGGGAGGTGCCGATGGTGCACGACGTCGACCAGGTCGTGGCGTTCGCCGACGATGACGATCTGCGTGATCCCACGGTGGTGGAGATCCAGCGCAGCGAGGAGCACGCCGAAGCCAGAGGGCGCCTCTCTGGCCAGCGCGCCGACGAGGCGGAGGATCGACTCCGCCCGCTCTCGGTACGTGTCGTCGCCGGTCAGTGCAGCCAGGCGCAGGAGCGCGAGGGCGGCGTTCGAGTTGGCCGATGGGATCGCCCCGTCCTGGAGGTCCTTGTCCCGGGCGACGAGGACCTCGCCGTCGTGCCCCGTGGTGAAGAGCCCGCCGTTGGCATCGTCCCAGAAGAGGGCGAGCATCCGGTCGGCCGTGTCCCGGGCGCCGAGGATCCAGCGCGCTTCTCCGGTCGCCTCCGACAGTCGGGTGAAGGCGTCGATCATCGCCGCGTGGTCGGAGGCGAAGGCGAGGTGTCTGGCGCCGGTGTCGGCCTGCCACGAACGGAGCCACCGGCCGTCGTCGCGTCGCAGGTGGTCGAGCAGGAACTGCGCGGACTCAACGGCGGCATCGACCCAGTCGGAGCGATCGAGGGCGGCACCCGCCTCGGCGAGCGCTGCGATCCACAGTCCGTTCCACTCGGTCAGCACCTTGTCGTCCAGGCCTGGCCGCGAGCGTGCCTCGCGGTGGGCCAGGAGGCGTTGGCGGGCGACGTCGACGTCCGGCGTGCGCTCCCACTGGCCACGATGGTGCGTCCGCACGGGGATCCATCGGCCGTCGAAGTTCGCAGGCCGGTCGAACTCCCAGAAGGTCAGCGCTGTCTCTGCGTGCTCCTCGCCGACAGCGGCGCGGATCTCGTCGGGCGTGAACGCGTAGAACTCGCCCTCGACCGACTTCCCGGTGGGGTCGAGCGAGTCCGCGTCCTCGGCCGAGGCGATGCCGCCCCCGTCGAGGCGCAGGTCGCGCAGGACGTAGGTGACGATCTCGGTGGCGATCTGCGCATATCTGTCGTGGCCGGTCTCCTGGAAGCCGTGCACGTAGAGACGGAGCAGACCCGCCTGGTCGTGGAGCATCTTCTCGAAGTGGGGGACGACCCAGTGCGGATCGACGGAGTAGCGGGAGAAGCCGCCGCCGAGGTGGTCGTACATGCCGCCGGAGGCCATGGCGTCGAGCGACGTCTCGACCATGGTCCGGTCCGAGTCGGAATTCGTGCGACCGAGCACCCGGATCAGGAAGTCGAGATTCTGCGGCGTCGGGAACTTCGGTGCGCCGCCGAACCCGCCCCACTCGTCGTCGTGGTGCTCGCGGAGGTGGGCGGCGGCGTCGTCGAGGACGCTCGGTCCGACGATGTCGTCGCCCGCGCCGATCCGCCCGCCGCGCCCGAGGGTCGCCGTGAGTTGGTCGGCCTGCTCGAGCAGTTCCGGCCGCCGGTGCCGCCACGCGTCGCCGATCGCCGTCAGGAGGTCGACGAACGCGGGTGTTCCGTGCCGCGCTTCCGGCGGGAAGTAGGTGCCTCCGTAGAAGGGTCGGCCATCGTGATGGAGGAAGACGGTCATCGGCCAGCCACCGCGCCCGGTCATCGCCTGGACCGCGTCCATGTACACGGCATCGACGTCGGGACGTTCCTCCCGGTCGACCTTCACGTTGACGAAGAGCTCGTTCATGACCGATGCCGTTGCCTCGTCCTCGAACGACTCGTGGGCCATCACGTGGCACCAGTGGCAGGCCGAGTAGCCCACCGACAACAGGATCGGGACGTCGCGGCGCTCGGCCTCGGCCGTCGCCTCGGGGCCCCAGGGCCACCAGTCGACGGGGTTGTCGGCGTGCTGACGCAGATACGGGCTGGACTCCTGCGCGAGGCGGTTCACGCACCCGACGCTACGACGGACTCCGGTGCGCCACTACGTTGCCGCCATGGAGATCAGACTGGATGGACAGGTCGCGCTCGTCACCGGCGCTTCGAAGGGGATCGGCAGGCAGATCGCCAAGACGTTCGCCGAAGCCGGGGCGAAGGTGATGCTGAGCTCGCGCAAGCAGGATGCGCTCGAGGAGGCTGCGGCCGACATCGACGGCGAGACCGCGGTGTTCGCCGCCAACGCCGGCGACCCCGAGCAGGCTGCGGCGTGCGTCCAGGCGACCATGGAGGCGTTCGGGCAGATCGACATCCTGGTCAACAACGCGGCGACAAACCCGTACTACGGCGCGGCCGTGGACATCGACCTGCCCCGCTACGACAAGACCTTCGAGGTCAATCTCCGTGGTCCGCTCGTGTGGACCCAGGAGGCGTGGAAGGCGTCGATGAAGGAGAACGGTGGGGCGGTCATCAACATCGCATCCATCGGTGGCCTGACCGTGAGCGATGTCATCGGGATCTACGACACGACGAAGGCTGCGCTGATCCACCTGACGAAGAACCTCGCCACCGACCTGTCACCGGGTGTGCGGGTCAACGCGATCGCTCCCGGGCTCGTGAAGACCGACATGGCCAAGGCGTTGTGGGAGCAGGGCGAGGAGATCATCGCCGGCCGGACGCCGCTCGCTCGTCTCGGCGTGCCCCAGGACATCGCCAACGCTGCGTTGTTCCTCGCATCGGATCTGTCGTCGTGGATGACCGGTCACACGATGGTCGTCGACGGTGGAGCCCTGATCAGCCCTCACGGGTGACGTCGCGACCGCGGAGCGCAGCGCGACGGATCTTGCCGAGCGAGGTGCGGGGGAGTGGCCCGACCTCGAGCGCCTTCGGCGCGCACCACACGGGGAGGGTCTCGCGGACCCAGTCCCGTAGTTCGTCGAGCGTCGGCTCGGTCGAGGCGTCGGTGAGTTCCACGACAGCGACGACCCGTTGACCCCACGTGTCGTCCGGTCGTCCGACGATCGCGACGTCGGCGATGGCCGGATGCTCGCGTAGGCGACGCTCGATGGGGTCGGGATGGACGTTCTCGCCCCCCGTGATGATCATGTCGCCGCGACGGCCGTCGACGTGGACGATGCCGTCGTCGAACGAACCCAGGTCGCCGGTGTGCAACCAGCCGGCGGCGTCACCGACCGGCGTGCCGTCGCGATACTGCTCGGCGACCATCGGCCCCCGGACCTGTAGCTCGGCGTCGACGACCCGGATCTCGACGTCGGGGAGCGGGACGCCGTCGTAGACCACGCCGCTGCCGGTCTCGGTCATCCCGTAGGTGGCCACGCTGTTGGGAGGTCGATTCGGCGGCGGGGCGGAACCGCCGAGCACGATCCGTTCCCACCGTCCGGCGTCGACACGGGCCAGCGCCGTCGCCACCAACGACACATGGGTGCACCCCTCGGCTGCGGCGGCGTCCACGGCCGCAGCGTCGAAGCCATCGTGCACCGTCAGACCCGTGCCCGCGTGGAGCGCCCGGGTGACGACCGACAGACCGCCGACGTGGGCAAGCGGAAGGCACGCCAGCCAGTGGTGGCGATCCGGGTCGATGCCGAGGAAGCTCGACGTCGCGGCCGCTGATGCCGCGACGTTGCCATGGCTGAGCACGACGCCTTTCGGCGCCCCCGTCGTCCCGCTGGTGGCGACCACCAGGGCGTCGCCGTCGTCGACCGCCTCGCCCACACGGAGTCGGTCGCACAGATCGGTCACGGCTGCCCGGGGGAGACGAGGGTCGATCGGCACCACGGCGTCGCCCCGGCTCCACGCCCGCTGCAGTTCGTCGACGAACTGCTGGCCCCGAGCCTCGACCGCGACCAGCACACCCACGACCCCACGCTACGACCTGTCCACGACCCCACACGACCCCCCCCGGACCCCCACCCGACCCCACCCGACCCCGAACGCCCCCCCGGACCCCCAAACCATGCTTCTGGGTGCGCGATCGGGACGCTCAGTGGCAGATCGCGCACCCAGAACGAGTTGGGGGTGGGTGGGGAGGGGTGGGGTGCGCGAACCTTCGTGACGTGGCCGACTCGCTTCCCTCCGGTGTCCGTGCGTGGATCGCAGGAGCGCGTGTCCGCACGCTGCCTGCGGCCGTCGTACCCGTGCTCGTGGGGACTGCTGCTGCCCGTGGGGTCGAGGGTCCGCTCATCGCGTGGCGGGCGGTGGCCGCAGGTGTCGTGGCGATCGCCCTGCAGGTCGCGACCAACTTCGCCAACGACTACAGCGACGGCATCCGGGGAACCGATGATCCGGGCGCACGGGTGGGGCCGGTGCGCCTGGTCGGATGGGGCATCAAGCCGCCCAGCGCCGTCAAGAAGGCCGCGCTCGCATGCTTCGCGCTCGCCGGTGTGGTCGGGCTCTCGCTGGCCGTCGCCGTCGGACCCGAACTCCTCGCCGTCGGCGCCATCAGCATCGCCGCCGGCTGGTTCTACACCGGTGGCTCGAAGCCCTACGGCTACCTGGGCCTCGGCGAGGTGTTCGTGTTCGTGTTCTTCGGCGTCGTCGCGACGGTCGGGTCGACCTATGTCCAACTCGGCGAGATCACCGGATTGAGCCTCCTGGCATCCGTCCCCGTCGGCTTGTTGGCGACGGCGCTGCTGGTCACCAACAACTTGCGCGACATCCCCGGCGACCGGGTGGTGGGCAAGCAGACGCTCGCCGTCCGCTTGGGCGACGCCCGGACCCGCACCGTGTACACAGGGATGTTGGCGGTGGCGTTCCTCCTCGTGGTCCCGATCGCGCTCGACCGGCCGTTCGCGCTGGTCGCCGTGGCCGCGGTGGTCCTTGGCGTACCACCGGTGAGGGCGGTCCGATCGGGCGCCGCCGGCCCGGCACTGATCCCGGTCCTGGCCGCGACCGGCAAGGTCCAGATGGCCTTCGGGGCGCTGCTCTCGGTGGGGCTCGCGCTGTCGGCGTGACATCGGGCACGAACCCTTGCCCAATTGGGCTACGGCGAGTAGAAATAATGGTGACCCGCCCCGCTGGAGGAATCCGTTCATGACCGCGATCACTGCCCGCACGATCTCTGTTCGTCGCCCCGACATCGACTACGTCGAGCCCACGCTGCCCAAGTACTTCGTGGCCGACGACCCGCTGCGAACCCACATCGCAGCGATGCTCTCGGCCGTCTTCCCCGAGGGCGAGGACTTCTTCGTGCGCAGCGTGCGCAACTACCGCAAGCAGATCACCGACCCCGAGCTCAAGAAGCAGGTGTCCGGGTTCATCGGCCAGGAGGCCCTCCACGGTCGAGAGCATCGGGAGTTCAACGAGGCGCTCGCCGAGCTGGGCTACCCGACGACGTTCGTCGATCGGCGCGTGAAGCACGGGATGGCGATCCTGAACAAGGTCGCCCCCAAGCGGACCCAGCTGGCCGTCACTGCCGCCCTCGAGCACTACACCGCAACGCTCGCCGAGGCCATCCTCACCGACGGCGGGGCCCGGGACGAGTTCGTGACCGACGAGGTCCGCGACCTGTTCACCTGGCACGCCCTCGAGGAGACCGAGCACAAGTCGGTCGCCTTCGACGTGTTCGAGGAGGTCTGTGGCAAGCGCTACGTCCGTGTCGGCACGATGTGGGCCGTGCACGTCGGGTTCTTCGTCGGCATGGCGACGGCAGTGATGACGTCGGTGGCGCTGGACCCCGTCGCACGTCGTCCCCGCACCTTCATTCGGGGGTTGCGGAGCCTTCGTCACCACCCGTTCTTCAGCCGGAAGGTGATCGAGCGGCTGCGGGACTACGACCGTCGTGGCTTCCATCCCGACGACCACGACACCACGGCCCTGCTCGAGCAGTGGCGCCAGTGGTACGACGAGGCGTCGATCGCGTCCTAGAGCCCGTTCTCGGTCATCCACGTCCGCAGGACGGCCAGGAACTCGTCACTGCGTTCGAGATGGGCGGCGTGGCCGGCCCCGGGGATGATCGCCAGCGTCGCGTTGGCGCCGATCGCGTCGGCCATCCGGCGTCCGATGGCCGCGTACTTCTCGTCGTCCTCGCCGGCGACCACCAGCACGGGCATCGAGAACCGATGGAGCTTGTCCCACGACGGGTCCTGGCGGCCGGTGCCGGCCTGGATCACCGAGTTCTCGAGTCCTTCGACCGTGTTCTCCATGCGTTCGAGGAGGAACTGGTGCTCAGACGGCAGGCCGGCGAACATCGGCGCGGCGATCCACGCCTTCAGGAAGTCGAGCAGGCCGAGCTCGCGGATCCGGCGACCGGTGGCCAGATCGGCGGCGGCGCGTTCGGCGCGCTCGGCCGGGTCCTCGATCCCCGGTGTCGCTCCGATGAGCACGAGGCCGCGGACGAGTTCGGGGTTCCCGAGCGCGAGGTGGATCAGGTATCGCCCGCCCATCGAGTACCCGACGTAGACGGCCTCGCCCCCTTGGTCGGCGATCAGGCGTCCGCCGCCACGCAACCCGGCCATCAGTTCCGCCGACCGGCCGTGTCCGGGAGCGTCGACCCGCACCACGGTGTGGTCCTGCCGGAGGTCGTCGGCGATGGGCCCCCAGCAGTTGCGGGTCTGTGTGAAACCGTGCACCAACACGACCGGATCGCCCTCGCCGTCACGGTCCGCGTGCAACCACATGGGTGCGCATGGTGACATAGACGCCCATGGACGCAGATGTCGGGTCGCCCGAACACGGATGGAGCCCCGACGTCCAGGCGACGTTCTGCGCCACGCTGGTCGACGAGTGGGTCCGATGCGGCCTGACCGACGCCGTCGTCTGTCCGGGCTCCCGGTCGACTCCGCTCACCATCGCCCTGGCCGAGGACGACCGCATCGCTGTCCACGTGCACCACGACGAGCGATCGGGGTCGTTCCTCGCGCTCGGTCTCGCCGTCACCAGCGCTCGCCCCGTGGTGGTGGTGACCACCAGCGGCACGGCGGTCGTCCAACTCCATGCCGCGGTCGTCGAGGCCGACCTGGCCGGCGTCCCGCTCATCGTCTGCTCGGCCGATCGTCCCGCGGAGTTGCGCGACGTGGGAGCCCCCCAGACCGTCGACCAGGACCACCTCTTCGGTCGATCGGTCCGGCACTTCACCGACCCCGGCGTCGCCGACGCGTCCCAGGCGGGCACCTGGCGGTCGATCGCCGCTCGGGCCTGGGCCGAGGCCACTGCCGAGTGGCCCGGACCCGTCCACCTCAACCTGCCGTTCCGTGAGCCCTTGGTGGGGACGCCGACAGCGCTGCCCACGGCACGCGGCGACGGGCCGTGGCACACCCGCCTGCGTGGCGCCCGTACGGCGCCGGTCCTCGACCCCGCACTCACCGGAGCGCGCGGCGTCGTCGTCGCCGGCCGTTCGACGCCCGACCCCGACGCCGTCGTCGATCTCGCTGCTCGTCTCGGCTGGCCGCTCCTGGCCGACCCGACGTCCGGTTGCGCTGGAGGCGACAGCATCGACGCGTTCGACGCGCTGCTGCGGACTCCGTTCGGTGACCGTGTCCTCCCCGACGTCGTGCTCCGCACCGGCGGAGCCCCGGCCTCGAAGGTGCTCGGCCAGTGGCTCGAACGAGCCGATGCCGAAGAGATCGTCGTCGCGCCGACCGGGCTGTGGCCCGACCCTGCACGGCGCGCTGCCGTGGTGCTCGACACGGTGCCGGCGGTGTCCGACGAGCACCGTCCGGTCGAGGAGTGGCTCGGCGCGTGGCAGACAGCGGCGGCAGAGGCCGCCGGCGCCATCGACGAGGTCCTCCGCGATGCCCCGATGTCCGAGCCCGCAGTGGCGCGTCACCTCACGCGGTCGTTGCCTCCCGGAGGCGTCCTCGTTGCGTCGTCGTCGATGCCCATCCGCGACGTCGAGTGGTTCGGCATCGGCCGACGCGATCTCCGGGTGGTCAGCAACCGTGGGGCCAACGGCATCGACGGCGTGGTGTCGACCGCAGTGGGGTCATCGCTCACGGGAGCGAAGACGACCCTGCTCATCGGCGACGTGGCCTTCCTGCACGACTCGAACGGACTCCTCGGCCTGGCCGACCGTGGCGTCGACCTGACGATCGTCGTGCTCGACAACGACGGCGGCGGGATCTTCTCGTTCCTGCCGCAACGCACGTCGCTCAGCGCCGACCGGTTCGAGCGACTCTTCGGCACGCCCCACGGACTCGACCTGGTCGACGTCGCCCGCTCGCTCGGCGTCGAGGCGTCCGAAGCCGACGTCCCCGAGGCACTCGACTGGAAACCCGGTGTCCGCGTGCTCGTGGTGCGGAGCGAACGGGACGCCAACGTCGCTCTGCATCGCCGACTCGACGACGCGGTGAGCGCAGCGCTCGTCGGCTGACGTCGCTTCAGGGGCGCAGGATCGCCGACAGCACCGCCTGGAACTTCGCGTCGGTCTCGGCGAGTTCGGCATCTGGATCCGAGTCCGACACGACTCCGACACCGGCGAAGAGTCGGGCGGACGATCCGTCGAGCAGAGCGGACCGGATGCCGACCGACCACGTGCCGTTCCCGGCGGCGTCGACCCAGCCGACCGCACCGGCATACCGATCACGGTCCAGTCCTTCGTGGGCGGCGAGGTGTTCGAGGGCGGGCTCGAGCGGCCAACCCGACACGGCCGGTGTGGGATGGAGGGCGCTGACCAGTTCCAGGATCGACGCCGGAGGCTGTGAGAGGCGGCCCTCGACGAGCGAAGCGAGGTGTTGGACGTTGGCCACGGCGACGACCGAGGGCTCCGGCTCCGAGTCGACGTACGAGCAGTACGGCAAGAGGGTCTCCCACACCATGTCGATGGTGATCTGGTGCTCGGCCCGGTCCTTGGTCGACGCCAACAACGAGGCCGCCAGCCGGGCGTCGGTGGTCGGGTCGCCGCCCCGGGGAGCGGTACCAGCCATGGGGTGGGCGTGGACCATCTCGCCCGACCGCGACACCAGCAGTTCCGGCGACGCGCCGACCATCGAGCCGACAGCGAAGCTGAAGCACCCGGGGAAGCTGCGCCGCAGCCGTCGGAGGAGATCGAGGCGCGAGATCGGGGCGTCGGCGGTCACGAGGATCTCGCGAGCCAGCACGACCTTGTCGAAGGCGCCGTCGGCGATGCGCTTGGTGGCGAAGCGCACCGAGTCCTTCCACCAGTCGGGGTCCTGGACCGCCTGCACCTCGAAGCGGCGCGCGCGGGGTTCGTCCACGCGGGGAGCGAGCACGTCGTCGGTGAGGTCGTCCTCGTCGCCCACATGGCTGACCCAGCGGGTCCCGTCGGCCGCCCGCCCGACGAGGATGCGGGGCACCACGAACGTCGCGGGCGCAGCCGGGTCGAACGGGATCGCTGCGAACGCCACGGGGCCGGTACCGGGCCGACCGACGTCGTCGTCGACGGTGATCGCGGCCAGGGCGTCGGTGACGGCGGTGAGCGCGGCGAGATCGGTCGACGGCACCTCGACGCGCATCGCCTCGCCCCGGCCGGCCAGACCGTCGGCGCCCTTCTCGAAGACCGATCCGTCGACGCCCGCGACATCGAGGAGGTCGACGTCGGTGTCGAGTCGCCTCGTGCGAGCGACGATCACCGGACGCGTGTCCCGGTGTAGAGCTGGCTGATGCCTTGGGTGAGCAGCGTGCGCTCGACGTCGATGAAGCCGGCAGCGATGATCTGGTCGCGGAGTTCGGCGGGCTCTGGCAGATAGGCGACCGACTTCGGCAGGTACCGGTAGGCGGCCTTGTTCGACAGCATGCCGCCGATCAGGGGGACGACCTTGCCGAAGTAGAACGAGTGGCCCCACTTGAGGACCGGGTTCGGCGGCTCGGCCACGTCGACCAGCGAGATCCGGCCACCGGGTCGGAGCACCCGGGCGAGCTCGGCGAAGAGCGGCTCGAGGGCGACGAAGTTCCGCAGGGCGAACCCGCACGTGACCCCGTCGAGCGAATCGTCGGGGAACGGGAGGACGAGGCCGTCGCCGTGCACCAGCGGGGCGTCGGTACGGGCCGCAGCGAGCATCCCGAACGACAGGTCGGCCCCGATGGGCCGGAAGCCGGCGTCGGTCAGGTCGCGGCACATGTCGCCGGTCCCACAGGCCAGGTCGAGCACGACCGCACGTGAGCCGAGGTCGAGCGCCCGGATGGCCTTGCGTCGCCAGCCGACGTCGAGTCGGAAGGTCATGATCCGGTTGACGAGGTCGTAGCGCGGAGCGATCGTGTCGAACATCGCGCGGACGGCAGCCGCCTTCTCGTCACCCTCGGGGAGGTCGTCGGCATCGGGAAGCGCGGTCGGCGTGCTCACGTCCCGATCCTACGGAGCGATCGCTCGATCCATCGCGTCGGCGGCCCGCCCGTAGAGTCGTCGCATGTCCGCGAAGGCCCATTTCCGCATCGCGGGGATCCCCGTCCGGATCGAGCCCGTGTTCTGGATCGCCACGGTGTTCCTGGCGTTCAACCTGCAGGACGCCCGACTCATCATCATCTGGGTCGCCGTGGTCCTGGTGTCGATCCTGGTCCACGAACTCGGCCATGCGTTCGCCCTGAAGGTCTACGGCCAGAAGTCGAGCATCGTGCTGCACGGGTTCGGCGGCGTGACGCTCTCGCAGCGGCAGCTCACCAAGGTGCAGAGCATCATCGTCTCGCTCGCCGGACCCATCACGGCGTTGGTCGTGCTCGGCATCCCGGCACTGCTGATCCGCGACAGCGACTACGGCCTCGGACTCTGGGATGCCTACCGCGGCGGCTTCGGACTCTGGCCGGTGGTCGTGTTCGCCGTCTACGTCAACATCTGGTGGTCGATCGCGAACCTGCTCCCGATCCGACCGCTCGACGGCGGCAACGTGATGACCGAGTTGATCGGCATCCAACGAGCACGGATCCTGTCGATCGTCGTGGGCGGGGGAGCCGCGATCTGGGCCTACCTCCACGCAGACGAGGGGTTCCGTTACGCAGCGCTCTTCGCCGCCTTCCTGGCGTTCATCAACTTCTCGGAGTACCGACGGGCGACGCAGGGGGCGGGGGGACCGTCGGCGTTCGACGTCGAGTCGCCCGACCCCGGCACCGGCCGGCCCGGGCGTGGCTCCGGCATCCAACGCGGAGCGACCCCACGCCACGGCGGCCGTCCGACGGGGCCGCCCAGCCGGGGGTCCGGCCAGACGGTCTCCCCGATGATCGGCGGCGTCGACCCTTCATCGGCCGAGTCGTTCGCCTGGAATCTGCTCCGCCGCGGCGACGCCGCCGGCGCCCGTCGGGTGTTGCAGCGGTCGACGGGGGCGGTGGGCCCGTTCGTGGGTCCCACAGTTGAGTTGGCCAACGGTGCCGGCGTCGAGGCCCTGGCCGGGGCGTACCTCGCCAACCCGACCGGCCCGTCGAACCTGGTGCCGGCCACGGTCGCCGCGGACTCGGGTCACGCGGTGACGCTCGCTCGACTCCTCGCCGGCCAGGGGTCCAACGGCCTCGAGGCGGCCGCCAGTCTCCAGACCCACCTCCACTACGCCGAACGGTTCGATCACGCCGCCGCCGTCGGGGAGGTCGTGTTCTCCGTCTCGGGGACCAACGCCCAGGTCGCGTTCGACACTGCCTGTTCGTGGGCGAGGGCCGGAGACGCCGATCGCTCGCTCGAGTGGATCCGTCGTGCCGTCGCCGCCGGATTCGCAGCCCCCAAGTTGCTCGACGGCGAACCGGATCTCGAGTCCACCCGCAGGCATCCGGGCTGGCGCTCGGTGCGTGGCGACGGCTGAACAACTGGCCTGCGAGACGTCCCCCAGGAGTTCTTGGGGGATGCGCCGGATCGTCTGACCCCGTTGTGGCCGGGAATGTGGGGGAATGCCGAGGACCCTGACCTTTCCGAGCCCGTCGACCCACGTCTGTCCGGTGTGCGATCGAGTCCTCACCGGGATCCCGTGTCCGGCGTGCGGCGCAGATCTCGGCCGTCCGGAGGGTACGGAGCTGTTCCGTGTCGACGGCGAGCTGCATCGGCTGTCGATCGAGCGTGGCGATCTCGTCCGAGTCCTCCTACAGCCCGCTCCTGCGACCGGTGAGCCAGTGCCGCCGCCACCGCCGCGGGTGGTCGCTCCGCTGCCCCCGTCACTGCCCGTCTCGGCGCGTTCCGACGGCGCGACACCGGACGCGTCGAGATGGACCGTCGCCGAGATCCTGGTGGGGCTCGGCGGGCTGAGCTTGATCGCCGCGGTCGTGGTCTTCGCCGCCGTGGCGTGGTCGGACCTCGCGGCCTGGGCGCAGGGAGCGCTGCTCGTCGGAGCGACCGGAGCCGTGCTCGGAACGGCGGTCGCATGCAGCGGACGTGGGCTGCGCGCCACAGGGGAGTCTCTGGGGGCGGTCGCCACGACGTTGGCGCTGGCGGACGTCGAGGTCGCCCGTTCGGCCCTCGACGGCGTGGTCTCGGTCCGGTCCGTCTGGTCGATCGGCCTCGCGGTCGTCGCCACGTCGGCGCTGGTGGCCGGGAGGCGGTTCGGTCTTCGTGGGATGTCGACTGCCGGAGCTGCGATCGCATTCATCCCTGCGCCGCTGTTCGCGGAGGGCCTCCACCACGATCTCGCGGCCGCATGGGTGCTCGGGGCGCAGGCGGTGCTCGCCGTCGCGATCTCCACGATTCCCGCTCGACAGGGCGACGACGTCTCGCTCGAACGATCGATCGTGGTGACGGGGTCGATCGTCTCGTGGGGACTCGCTGCCGTCCTCGGCCTCGCCGATGCCGTCCGACCCTTGGTCGACCTCGGTCGAGCCCCCGTGGCTGCATGTGTACTGCTCGGGACCCTCGCCGCAGGGTCGGTCGGCGTCGGCCGCGCTCGCCGCGTCCAGCCGCTCGCTGCGGCCGGTTCGGCGCTGGCATTCGTTCCGGCCGTGTTGTTCGTCGCGGGCGCGGGCGCCGCCTCGGGCATCGCTGCGGTGCTCGTCGGTCAGACGGTCGCCGGGGTCGCGGGCGCGGCGGTCATTCGTGGGCGTCGTTCTCCGAACGCCCGAGCGAGCCTCGACCAGGTGTTGGACGCAGGCGCTGTGGTGTCCGCATTCGGCGCCGCAGGGGTGGCGGTGTTGCTGTCCGTCGGCTCGTGGTGGCCCGACGGGGGGTCGGTCTCGCACGCTGCGGTGGCGACCTTCCTCGCGCTGGCGGCGGTGGCGATCGGCGGTGCTCGCTTCGCCGGCTGGTCGCGCGCCGCGACATCGCTGGTCTTGGTCGGCGGGGTGCTGGCCGTCCTGATCGCGGGAGCCCTTGCTCGGTCGACCGCGAACGACGACGTGATCACGACGACCGTGGCCCTGACAGGCGGGGTCGTGGCGTTGCTTGCCGCGTCGTTGGTCCGTCTCGATCCGGAGCGCCCTTGGATGGCGGCGATGGGTGCGGCAGCGGTCAGCGTCGGCGTGCTGGGCATGGTCCCACTCGCCGCCAGCGGCGTCGCTGCGGTGGCGCTGGCCGAGGTGGTCGCAGAGTCCGAGCATGCGGGCGCCGGTGCCACGTTCGCCGACCATCTCGCCGATGCACCGTCGATCGTCGCTGGGGACCTGCCCATGCCGATGACCATGGCGCAGCTCCTGGCCGTCGCGGCGCTAGGGGTTGGAGGGATCGTCCTCGGTCGTCGGTGGGGGGTCTGGCTCACTGCTGCCGTCGGCACCAGTGCGGTCCTGGTGGGGCCGGTCGCGTTCGGTGCCTCGATCGGTGTGGCCGTCCTCGCCTACCTCGTCGTGGTCGCTGCGCTGGGGTGGCGGCTCGTCGCCAGACCGGACGAACTCATCTCGGTGCTCGCGCTGGCACTCGTCGTCCCGGTGTCGATCGGCGCGGCGACGGCCTCGGCCCCGCTGATCGTCGTCGCGACCGTGCTCGTCGCCGGCGTGTTGGTCGTCCTGACCCAGCGGGCGCTGCGGATGCAGTCGTCGGGCGCCGCGATGTGGGTGGCGGCGACGTCGTTGACGGGCCTCGCCGGGTTGACGATCGACGTGATCCGTCTGGGGTCATCGGGCGATACCCCGATGCTCGTCGCGGCGATCGCCGCGGCACTTGCGTCGGCCACCGGACCGGCGATCGAACGGTGGTACCCGGAGGACGAGACCGGCGCAGCCCTGTGTGCGGACGTCGTGACCGGTGCGGCCCTCGTCCTCGCCGTACTCGCCTCCCCGTCGCTCGACCAGGCGAGTGCTCTGGTCGGACTGGTGGGTCTGGTGGCTGGATTCCACGCACTCCGTGAAGGGCGCCGCCACCTCTTGGGCGTGGCGGTCGGAGCGGTCGTGGTCGTGACCTGGATGCGACTCGTGATCGCCGCCGTGGCGCTCCTCGAGGCGTACACGCTCCCGCTGGCCGGAGCGTTCCTGCTCGGAGGCTCCGTGGTGGGCTCGGGCACACGGTCGTCGTGGGTCCGGAGCGGCGCTGGTTTGTTCGCTGCGCTGGTGCCGACCACGGTCCTCGCCCTGGCCGGCGACGACCTGGCGAGAACGGTTGTGGTCGTCGCGGCGAGCGCCATGGTCGTGCTGTGGGGAGCAATGGCTCGGGAGCAGGCACCGCTCGCCATCGGGGGTGTGGTGCTCGGCGTCGTGGCGCTCCGCCACCTCGGCCCTGTCGCCGATCAACTCCCACGCTACGTCGTGTTCGCCGTGGCTGGCATCGGTCTCCTGGCCACAGGTGCGACGTTCGAGAAGCGTCGGGGAGACCTCCGGCGGGCACGCGATGCGTTCGGGCAACTCGACTGAGTGCGGTGTGAGTCGCGGTGGGTCCCGGTGCTCGGCACCGGGACCCACCTCTCGTCGTTCATCGGATGAACGGTTGGCGGGCGTCAGCCACGACCGCCGCACGCATCCGGTCGACGTCGGCCGACCGTCGAGGGTCGGTACGTCGTTCGGGGTTCCGGACCCGCACGATGCGGGCGCGGATGATGGTTCGCACGGTGATCACCTCCTCGTGGTCCGTGCGCGGGCACGCCTCACCGCGAGCGGTGGGATGCATGGACCAGGACGACCCGTGGGGTCGGCGCGGTTCGGCGACGTCAGGACGTCAGGGAACCAGGAGCGCCGGGCAGCCGGGAGCCGTCGGAACAGTCGTCATGTGCGTTGGCTCCTTCCTGTCGCGGGCGGTCGTCGCAGCAGACAACACGCTTCCCGTGACCGGCGCCAAACGAATTTCCGGTCAGGTCTGCGTCGCCTGTTCCTTGGCCCAGCGGTAGTCGGCCTTTCCGGCCGGCGATCGCACGACGGCCTCGACGAACACGAACGCCTTCGGCAGCTTGTAGCGGGCGATGTGCGTCGACGCCTCGGCGATCAGGGACTCCTCGTCGGGCGTGATGCCGTCTCGGCACTGGACGATGGCCACGACCTCGTTGCCCCACTTCTCCGACGGACGGCCGGCGACGACCACGTCGAAGACGTCGGGATGGTGCGCCAGGGCCTGTTCGACCTCCTCGGCGAAGATCTTCTCGCCACCGGAGTTGATGGTGACCGAGTCGCGTCCGAAGAGCTCGATGTCGCCTTCCGCCGTCAGGCGTGCGCGATCGCCGGGGACGGCGTAGCGCACACCGTCGATCACCGGGAAGGTGCGTGCGGTCTTGTCGGCGTCGCCGAGGTAGCCGAGCGGGACCCGGCCCTGCTGCGCCAGCCAGCCGTTGCCCTCGTGTCCCGCGGTGAGGACTGCGTCCATCTCGGCCGAGACCACCACGGCGCCAGGACCGGGCGTGAACGTCCCGGTCGAGGCCTTGGCGCCTGCTGCGGACACATGGCTCATCTGCGAGCCGGTCTCCGAGGCACCGACGGCGTCCATGATCATCGCCGTCGGGAGCTGGGCCAGGAAGCGGTCCTTGAGCGTCGAGTTGAGCGGCGCGCCGCCGGACACGACGGCGAGGAGCGACGACGCATCGTACGAGCCGGCTTCGAGTGCATCGACGAGCGGTCGCCCGAAGGCGTCGCCCACGATGAGCAGGATGTTCACGCCCTCGCGTTCGACGAGCTGCCAGACCTCGTCGGGCTCGAGGCGGGTCACTTCGTCCTGGATCACGACGGTGTTGCCGGAGTTGAACGCGTTGAACGCCATCCAGTGACCGGCGCCGTGCATGAACGGGGGAGCGGGGAGCATCTTGGCTCCGCCGCCGTTCGCCGCGTTCGCGACGACCGCCTCGAGCGAGTCGAACTCCTGCCCGGAGGCGAGGTCGCGACCGCCCATCGAACCCATGTAGATGTCGGCCTGGCGCCACAGCACGCCTTTGGGCATGCCGGTCGTACCGCCGGTGCAGAGGATGTAGAGGTCGTCGGGCGAGCGCTCGACGTCGGCCGGTTCGGGCGAAGCCGCGGCGATGGCGTCCTCGTAGGCGATCGCACCTTCCAGCAGCGGTTCGTCGCCGACCTGGATCAGGGTCTTGAGCTGGGGCAGGTCGGGCAACACCGCAGCGAGGGTCTCGGCGAACCGGCCGTCGAAGACGATGGCGCTCGCCTTGCAGTTGGCGAGCAGGTAGCGGAGCTCCTCCTCGACGTAGCGGTAGTTCACGTTGAACGGGGCGACCCGGGCCTTGAAGCCGGCGAGCATGGCTTCGAGGTATTCGTTGCCGTTGTAGAGGTAGACGGCCAGATGGTCCTGGTGCGTCTCGTGTCCGCCGAGACCGTCACGCGACGTGTGGGCACCGAGCCCTGCGTCGTGCAGCACGTTCGCGAGCCGGTTCGACCGCTGATCGAGGTCTGCGTAGGTGAGGCGCATGTCGCCCCACACGATCGCTTCACGGTCCGGTACCGCTGCTGCGACACCCTCGAACACGTCTGCGAGATTGAACTCCACCGTCTACTTCCCCCTGATCTGCTGTGTTCGGGGGGACGCTATGACCGATTGTCCGACGTCACCCAATCGGACCTGACGGTGTGTCAGGTCTAGGAGAACCAGATGCGCTGGTGTTCACGGCTCTGTTCGTGGAGCAGGAGGGCCACCAGCAGGACCTCGAACATCAGTGACAGGATCCCGGTTCCGAGCACGCCATTCAGGCCACCGAGGAACACGAACCGCAGCACGAAGGGAGAGAACGCCATGACCAGGCCCAGTTGGTACCCGACCTTGCGCTCGTTGGCGATCAGGTATCCCGCCGCGACCTTGCCCACGACGATGGCCAGGCCGAACAGGTTGAAGACGGCCCCGAACAGCGCGTCGAACGCCGCGCTCACGTACAAGAGCATCACGGCATTGCCCAACGCCTGGGGCAGCGAGTGATTGATCCACCGGCGGGTCTCCATGGCTGACAGTCTCGCAGGCGTCGCCCTCGGCGCCGGATCAGGACAGCGGATGCGGCCGCTGACCATCGACCGTCCCAAGGTGCTCTGCCCGATCGACGGCGTCGCCCTCGTCGACCACGCGATCCGTCGGCTCGAAGCCGTGACAGCCGACATCGCGGTCAACGCCCACGTCACGCAACCCTCACTCTCGGAACACCTCGACGGTCGGGTGCACGTGTCGATCGAGTCGGGTGAGCAGTTGGGGACCGCGGGAGCCCTCGGTCAGCTCCGCCCCTGGATCGACGGTCGTCCCACCGTCGTCGTCAACGGCGACACCTGGTGCCCTGGTGGGATCGACGCGCTCGTGGACGGATGGGGCGGGACCACGATCCGCATCCTCGTGGCCGGTCGGGAGCCGTTCGGTCCTCGCTCCCGTATCGCCGGAGCGCTGCTGTCGTGGTCCGACGTGGTGAGGCTCGAGGCGGTGCCGACCGGTCTGTGGGAGGTGTCGTGGCGTGCGGCGCTGGCAGAGGGGCGGATCGAGTCGGTGCACCACGAGGGTCCGTTCGTGGACTGCGCGACCCCGAGCGACTATCTCGCCGCGAACCTCGAGGCCGCGGGCGGCTCGTCGATCTGCGCCGGGGCGGTGGTCGACGGCACCATCGTGGACTGCGTGGTGTGGGACGGCGCCGTGGTCCACGCCGCCGAGCAACTCGAACGGGCGATCCGTACGGACACCGGCCGGACCGTCCTGATCCGCGACTAGCGGCGTCGGGGTCGAGCGACCGGAGTCGCCTCGTGGTTGGCGCGGAGTTGACCACACGCCGCGTCGATCTCCGTGCCGCGGTTCTGGCGAATCGTGGCGTTGACGCCGGCGGCCCGCAGTCCGTCGCGGAACTCTCGCACCCGCTCCGGCGTCGAGCCACGTACGGCATAGCCCGGCGTGGGGTTGAGCGGGATCAGGTTCACGTGAGCCCGGACCGTCCGGGCGGCGTCGGCGAGTTGCGCCACGTCGATCTCGCGGTCGTTGACCCCGTCGATCATCGCCCACTCGAAGGACAGCCGCCGATGCGTCGTGTCGACGTACTCGGCGCACGCACCGAGCAGTCGTTCGATCGGGTACGTGCGGTTGAGCGGCACCAGCTCGTTGCGCAGATCGTCGTTCGCTGCGTGCAGGGAGACCGCGAGGTTGACCGGGAGCGGCGCTCGGGTCAGTCGCTCGATCCCCGGCACGACGCCCACGGTCGAGACCGTGATGTGGCGGGCCGAGAGCCCGATCGCTCCGTGGATCCGCTCGATCGCCGCCCACATGGTGTCGTAGTTGGCGAGCGGCTCGCCCATCCCCATGAACACCACGTTCGAGAGTCGACGTGGCTCGGGACCCGAACGGGCGACGCGGGCCGCGGTCACGACCTGCTCGACGATCTCGCCGACGGTGAGGTGGCGCTCGAAGCCGGCCTGGCCCGTGGCACAGAAGCTGCAGGCCATGGCGCAGCCGGCCTGGCTGCTCACGCAGACCGTGGACCGGTCCGGGTAGTGCATGAGCACGGTCTCGACCGCAGCGCCGTCGTCGAGGTGCCACAGCCACTTCACGGTGTCGCCGTCGTCGCTGATCGACTCGGTGGCCTTCGTGAGCGCGGTGGGGAGGTCCTCGTCGAGTCGCTCGCGCAGCGCCTTGGGGAGGTTCGTGATGTCGGCGGGGTCGGCGAAGTGCTCGTACAGGCCGGCCCAGACCTGGTCGACCCGGTAGCGGGGCTCGCCGTCGAGGACCGCGGTGAACGCGTCGCGGTCGAGGTCGTAGCGGGTGGTGGTGCGGTTCACCATGTCGTCACGCGGGAGGGAGGTCGCCGACGAAGGCGCGGTCGGTGTGGTGGACCTCGAAACCGAGCTTGCGGTAGAGCGCCACGGCAGCGTCGTTGTCCGCGTCGACGTAGAGCATCCCGACGCTGACCGACTCCGCGAGGTGGGCGAGACCGGCGACGGTGAGCGCTCGCCCGAGCCCGAGGCCGTGGAAGTCCGGGTGGGCGGCGATCACGTAGATCTCGCCCAGCGCCTCCGGCCGTTGCTCATCGGCGGGATGGATCTTGGTCCAGCAGAAGCCGGCCATCCGGCCGTCGCGCTCGTGGATGAGGAACCCGGCGGGGTCGAACCACGGTTCCTGCTGGCGAGCGACGAGGTCGTCCTTGGTCCAGTCGCCCTGTTCCGGGTGCCAGTCGAAGGCGGCGTTGTTCACCTCGAGCCAGGCGTCTTCGTCCCGGCCGGGTTCGAACGGGCGGGTCACCAGATCCGTCGTCTCGGCCAGGGGGAGTGGGACGCGCATCTGCCACAGGTCCCGCCCGGCCTCGAGACCGACTGCCGCGGCGATGCGGACGTGGGCCTCGGTCGGCTCGTACACCCAGTAGTGGACGTGCCCGCCGCCCTCGGATCGGATCACGTCGGTGGCCTCGCCCAGCAGGAGCGGTGCGATCTGAAGGGCGTCGTAGCGGTGGTGGGGGTCGATGACGAGGTCGATGGCCCAGGACTTCGTGCCCTGCGTGACCTGGGCATAGGCCAGGAGATGGTCGTGCCCCGGCTCGCTGAGCACGAGGCCGGCGAACTCGGACCGGCCGCCGTGCGCGGCGTCGACCCAGCGGTGCTCGTCCATCGGCTGGTGGCCGTCGGCCGCTCGGACGCGCTCGATGAGGTGTTCGACTTCGGCGACGTCTTGGTCGTCGAGTCTGCGCTTGATCACGAGGTCAGCCATCTCCAACCGAGGCTATCGACGGGTACCGTCGCCGCCGTGGCCCGCTCCCGAGTTCCCAATCCCGATCCGCCTGAGGGGCGCCGTCGTCCGAGGACGCCCGCCGGCAGGGGCAAGGTCGTGCATGAGTTCCTCGCCGAGGACTACCCGGGGTCCGCCGTCGACCTGTGCGAGCTCGACCACCGCAATCCCTTCGAGCTCCTCGTCGCCACGATCCTGTCGGCCCAGTGCACCGACGAGCGGGTCAACCTGACGACCCCCGAGGTCTTCCGGCGGTGGCCCGACGCCGAGTCGCTGGCCGGCGCCGACACCCTGGAACTCGAGGAGGTCATCCACGGAACCGGGTTCTTCCGCCAGAAGGCGAAGAGCCTGCAGGGCATGGCGACACGCCTGCTCGACGAGCACGGGGGCGAGGTCCCGCACGGGCTCCGCGACCTGGTCGCTCTGCCCGGAGTCGGGAGGAAGACCGCCAACGTGATCCGGTCGGTGGCCCTCGACGAGCCCGGGCTCCCGGTCGACACCCATGTCGGGCGCCTGGCCATCCGGCTGGGACTGACGGAGGAGACCGACCCGGTCAAGGTCGAGTTGGAGCTCAACGGGATGGTGCCGGCGGCAGAGCGGGGTCGCTTCAGTCTGCGGTTGATCCTGCACGGCCGGCGGGTCTGCTCTGCGCGGCGCGCAGCGTGCGGCGAGTGCTCCCTAGCGTGGTTTTGTCCGTCATTCGGCACGACCGATCTGCCGTCGTCGCCGCACAAGAAACAAAAGTCAGCTTGACGATGCAAATGGCTCGGTTATCGGCGATACTGTCCGGAGCAGTCCAGGTTCCCGCCACCTGGTACTGACGGTGTCGTCGAGATCCGCCGCTTGACGACACCCGCGATGGCGCCCACCCACCCGGGCGCCATCGCCGCGTCTGGGCACAGATCGGACGCGTCTGGGGTGAGCCGCCTCTGCGGGTGGCCGGACGCTCAGAGGCGGGAGCGGACGCGTTCGAGTTGGCGGAGCGCGTTGCGGAGCGACCGATCGACCTCGAAGAGGCCGGTCGACACGAGATCGTCGGGATCGAGGTCACGTCGCTCGGCGATCTGCACGATGCGCCGGGTGAGGTCTTCCAACGTGCCGTGGATCGACGAGAGTTCGGGGCCGTCGGTGCTGCTCATCGCTCCGGTCTACCCGCTTCGGGACCCGACACCCACGGCAGTACCCTCGCCCCGGTGAGCGGACCCCTGACGACGCTGGACCTGCGAGGCACCGAGACCTCGGATCCTCATGCCCTTCGCGCCGTCCTTCCCCGGCCCAAGGCGGCCGAGGAGCCACCGATCGAGCAGGTGCGCGACGTGATCGAGCAGGTGCGGGTCGGTGGCGACACCGCGCTGCGCGAGCTCACCCGCCGATTCGACGGCGTCACCATCGACGCGATCCGTGTCGACCCCGCCGACGTGCGTTCGTCGCTCGACCGGGTGTCGCCGGAGCTTCGTGCGGCGCTCGAGACCGCACACGCCAACATCGCCGCCTACCACCGGTCGCAGCTCCACGATTCCGCTCGGTACGAACGTGACGGGCTCGTGGTGCGCGAGTTGCGCCGTCCGGTCGATCGCGCCGGGCTCTACGTCCCGTCGGCCCTCGCCCCGCTGTTGTCGACCGCCTTGATGACCGCCGTTCCGGCCAAGGTCGCCGGGGTGCCCGAAACGGTGTTGTGCACGGCCCCCGGGCCCGACGGCCACGTCGACGACGGGATCCTCGCCGCTGCGGCGATCGCCGGGGTCGACGAGGTCTACCGGGTCGCCGGCCCCGCAGCCATCGCCGCGCTGGCGCTCGGCACGGAGTCGATCCGGCCGGTCGACGTCATCGTCGGTCCGGGGAGTGCCCGCGTCGCCCAGGCCAAGCGCGAGGTGGCGTCGTCGGGACTCGTCGGCGTGCCGTCGAGCTTCGCCGGACCGTCCGAGGTCGTCGTCATCGCCGACCGGTCTGCGGTCGTCGACGACGTCGCGATCGACATCGTCCTCCAGGCCGAGCACGGACCCGATGGGCTCGCCTGGCTGATCTGCTGGGACGATGACGTCCGGGCCGAGGTCGACGAGGCCGTCGCCCGCATCGTCGCTGCCAGCCCCCGACGTACCCACATCGAGGCGACGCTCGCCGACGCCGGCTACGCCGTGGTCGTCGACGGGCCTCGCGAAGCCGTCGACGTCGCCAACGTGATCGCTCCCGAACACCTCGAGATCCAGACCGAGGACCCCGACGCCCTGCTCGACCGGGTCAAGCACGCCGGTGCGGTCTTCTGCGGCCCGTGGGCCCCGGCGAGCGTCGGCGACTACGTCGCCGGGCCGAACCACGTCCTGCCCACCTACGGATCGGCCCGTTTCGGTGGCGCCCTCCGCGTCGACGACTTCTGCAAGCACGTGCACGTCGTGTCGCTCGACGAGGGGGCGCTGCGCTCGCTCGCCCCGCACGTCCAGGCGATGGCCGAGGCCGAGGGTCTCGCCGCACATGCCCAGTCGGTCCGCCAGCGCGTCGACCGCCTCGAGGAGGGCCCATGACCCACCCACCCACCCGTTCTGGTGACCAGATGCAACCATCAGATGGCACGGTTGTTCACCAGAACGAGGTCGGGGCGTGAAGCGTCCCGCGGTCCGGGACGACCTCGCGCTGCATCCCGGCTATCACTCCCCACAGGTCGACGTCGAGGTCCGTCTGAACACCAACGAGGCGCCCGAGTCTCCGCCGGAGGGGTTCCGCGCCGCGGTCGCCGACGAACTCGCCGCCATCGACTGGCACCGCTATCCCGACCGCGACGCGATGGCCCTCCGGGAAGCGATCGCCGCCCACCATGGTGTGGAGGCCGGTCAGGTCTTCGTGGCCAACGGCTCCAACGAGGTCCTCCAGACCCTGTGCCTCACCTACGGCGGTCCAGGGCGCACCGTGGCGACGTTCGAGCCCACCTACGCGCTCCACTCGCACATCCCACGGATCACCAACACCGCGGTCGCGTCGGGCGAGCGGACCGAGGACTTCGCGCTCGACCTCGACGAGGTCCGACGCGTGCTCGGCGAGCACGATCCGGTGATCACGTTCCTCTGCTCGCCCAACAACCCCACGGGCATGGTCGAGACCGAGGAGACGATTCGCTCCGTCGCCGAACTGGCGCCCGGCCTCCTCGTCGTCGACGAGGCCTACGGCCAGTTCGCGCCGTGGTCCGCGTTGGAGTTGGTCGACGACGAAGCACCCATCGTCGTGACCCGCACCTACTCGAAGACGTGGTCGATGGCTGCGGCGCGGCTGGGCTACCTCGTGGGCCCGACGTGGCTGGTCGACGAGCTGTCCGAGGTCGCGCTGCCTTATCACCTCGATGCGTTCAAGCAGGCCGTCGGGCGGGTTGCGCTTCGTTTCGAGGACGACATGCATCGTCGGGTCGCGACCCTGGTCGAGGAGCGGGGCCGTGTCGCGGCTGTGCTCGCCGACCTCGACGTGACGGTGTGGCCGTCGGCGTCGAACTTCATCCTCTTCCGGCCGGACTCGATCTCCGGCGAGGTGGTCTGGAAGGCCCTCCTCGACCAGTCCGTCCTGGTCCGGAACTGCGCGTCGTGGCCCCGCCTCGACGGCTGCCTCCGTCTCACCCTGGGCACGTCGGAGGAGAATGATCGTTTCCTCGCCGCCCTCGCATCCGCCCTGGAGCACGCATGACCCGCACGGCAACCCTCTCGCGCACCACCAAGGAGACGTCGGTCGAGGTCACCATCGACCTCGACGGGTCCGGCGCGGTCGACGTGTCGACCGGCCTGCCGTTCTTCGACCACATGCTCGACCAACTCGGCCGCCACGGCGGGTTCGACCTGACGGTGAAGGCCGACGGTGACCTGCACGTCGACGGGCACCACACCATCGAAGACGTCGGCATCGTCGTCGGCCAGGCCTTCGCCGGGGCGCTGGGCGACAAGGCAGGCGTCCGCCGGTTCGCCAGCGGACTCTTCCCCCTCGACGAGGCGCTGGTCGAGGTCGCACTCAACCTCTCCGGTCGCGCCCACGCAGCCATCGACCTGCCCTTCGGTGAGGTCCTCCCGCTCGGCGATCCGCCGTTCAACCCGGAGATGGCGCAACACTTCCTCGAGTCGTTCGCGGCGTCGGCGTTCATCACGCTGCACGTCACCCGCAAGGCCGGCGTCAACACCCATCACGTGATCGAGGCCGCCTTCAAGGGTGTGGCTCGTTCGCTGCGCGACGCCGTCCGCGTCGAAGGCGTCGAACTCCCGTCGACCAAGGGCACGTTGTGAGCCGACCGCTGGTCGCGGTGCTCGACTACGGCATCGGCAATCTCCGCTCGGCCCAGAAGTCGCTCGAACGCCACGGCGCCGACGCTCGTCTCACGGCCGACCCGGCAGTCGTCCGCGACGCAGTCGCCGTCGTGCTCCCCGGCGTCGGCGCGTTCGGCGCGTGCATGGACGCCGTCGAACGGACCGGGGTCGATGCGCTGGCGCACGAGTCGGTCGCCGCCGGGAAGCCGTTCCTCGGGATCTGCGTCGGCATGCAACTCCTGTACGAAGCCTCGGAGGAGACTCCGGGACGCGCTGGCCTCGGCATCCTCCCGGGCACCGTCGAACGGATCCCCGCGGGCGTCAAGCACCCGCAGATGCAGTGGAACGTGGTCGACGTGGTGCGGCCGTCGCCGTTGTACGCCGGTCTCGAGGGAGACATCTGGATGTACTTCGTCCACAGCTTCGCTGCGCCCATGTCCGACCTGGTGACCGCGACCTGCGACTACGGCGGTCCCGTGGTCGCGTCGGTGCAACGCGACAACGTCCACGCCGCGCAGTTCCACCCGGAGAAGTCGTCGTCCGCGGGGCTCACGTTCGTCGACAACTTCGTCTCGCTCGTTCGATCCGACTCGGTGGTGCGCTGATGGACCTCTATCCCGCCATCGACCTGCGTGGTGGCAAGGTCGTCCAGTTGGTCCAGGGCGACTTCGACCGCGAATCCGTCCACGCCGACGACCCGGTCGAGGTGGCCCTCGGCTTCACCAGCGCGGGTGCGCCGTGGATCCACATGGTCGACCTCGATGCCGCCCGCACCGGTGAGGCCCACAACCGCGAACTCATCGCCGCCGTCTGCGACGCGGTCGACGTGCCGGTCCAGGCCGGTGGCGGTGTCCGCTCGGTGGCGGCGGCGCGAGCGCTCGCCGACGTCGGTGTCTCCCGCGTGGTCATGGGCACCGCAGCGGTCGAGGACCCCTCGCTCGTCGAACAGGTGGCAGCGAGCCAACCGGTCGCGCTGGGCCTCGACGTGCGTGGTCGCGAGGTCTCGATCAAGGGTTGGACCGAGGGCAGCGGCCTCGACATCGCCGACGCGCTCGACCGCCTGTCGGGTGCCGGCGCCGAAGCCGTCGTCGTGACACAGATCCGCGGCGAGGGGCTCCTCGAGGGCCCGGACCTCGACGGTCTGACCGAGCTGCTCCGACTGACCGACCTCGAGGTGATCGCCAGCGGGGGAGTCGGCGAGTTGGCCCACCTGGTCGAACTCGCCGGGATCGAGCAGGAAGGCCGACGTCTCGCAGGAGCGATCGTCGGCACCGCCATCTACGAGGGGCGTCTCGACGTGCACGATGCCGTGTCGGCCCTCGGTATCATCGCCCAGGGCACCGGAGCAGCCAGCTGATGCGCACCGCCAGGATCATCCCGTGCCTCGACGTCGACGCCGGCCGTGTCGTCAAGGGCGTCAACTTCGTCGATCTCGTCGACGCCGGTGACCCTGTCGAACTCGCCCGTCGGTACGACCTCGAGGGCGCCGACGAGGTCGTGTTCCTCGACATCACCGCATCGTCGGACGCCCGCGAGACGATCCTCGAGGTTGCCCGACGCACCGCAGAGGAGGTGTTCATCCCGTTCACGATCGGTGGCGGGATCCGCACCGTCGACGATGCGCGCAAGCTGCTCCGGGCCGGTGCCGACAAGGTCTCGGTCAACACCGCAGCGGTCGACCGACCCGAGCTGATCACCGAGATCGCCACCGAGTTCGGCTCGCAGTGCGCGGTGGTCGCCATCGACTCGAAGCGGATCGTCGGCACCACGCCGAGCGGGTTCGAGGTCTTCGTCCACGGCGGACGGACGCCGACGGGTCTCGACGTGATCGAATGGGCCCGCCGGTGTGAGGAGTTGGGCGCGGGCGAGATCCTGCTCACCTCGATGGACCGTGACGGCACGCGCGACGGGTTCGACATCGCCGTCACCAGGGCCGTGGTCGACGCCGTGAACATCCCCGTGATCGCGTCCGGCGGCGTCGGAACCCTCGATCACCTGGTCCAGGGCGTCACCGAGGGTGGCGCCGATGCCGTCCTCGCCGCCAGCATCTTCCACTTCGGGGAGCACACCGTGGGCGAGGCGAAGAACCACATGACCGACGCCGGCGTGACCGTCCGGCCGGCATGAGGCGCCTCGTGGCTGCCGTCGTGTTGACGGCAGCTGCTGCCGGCTGTGGTGATGGCGATGCCGGGCTCGCCGTCGATGCCGAGGCGACGACGACCACCGACGCGAGCTCGTCGACGACGGCGCTCTCCGACCGGCGGGTGCCGACCGGTGCAGGAACGGCCCTCGAGGTCGACCTCCTCGGCGAGTCGCGCGTGCCTGCGGGGCCGTACACCTGGGCCATCGCGCTGACCAACGCGTCCGACGAGGCGGTCGTGGTGACGTTCCCGAACTCGCAGAAGGGCGACGTCGTGCTGACCCGCGACGGCGAAGCCGTGCACCGGTGGAGCGACGGTCGGTTCTTCCAGCAGCAGGTGACCGAGGTCTCCATCGCTGCCGGCGCCGTCGAGACGATCGAGTTGACCGATGACCTGACGGCGGTCGAGCCGGGGTTCTACGACATCACGGTCAGCGTGTCGGTCGTCGGGCCTCCGGAACCCGTGACCGAGAGCATCCGGGTCGTCAGCCCGGGCGGATGACGGCGGCGACGAGCCCGAGGACCTGATCGGCCACGAACGACGTGGCGCCGGCCAGGAAGTGGTCGGCACCGGGGATCTCGACGACCGAGGTGTCCGGCCAGTCCGCCGTGACCGCGACGGCGTCGGCTGCCGGTCGGAACTGGTCGTGCTCGGGGGACAGGACCAACGTCGAGAACGCTCCGCGTGTGGCCTCGAGCTGTGCGGCCGGGAGCACGGCCAAGGGCGGGGCGACGGCGACGACTGCTGCCAGCCGTCCGTCGCCCGTGGCGAGCATCACGTCGGCCCCGAAGCTGTAGCCGACACCGATGACCGGGAGACCCGGGAACGTGGTCGTCGCTGCGTCGATCGCGGCGACGACGTCGGCGATCTCGTCGTCCCCGCCACCGTGCTGGCCCGTCGACGCCCCAACGCTGCGGAAGTTGAATCGCAGGGTCGCGATCCCGTGTCCGGGCAGCGACCGAGCGAGGGCGGCGGGGACGATGTTGTGCATGTCGCCGCCGTAGAGCGGATGGGGGTGGGTGAGGACCGCGACGGCACGTGGATCGTCGGCGGTCGACCAGGTCGCTTCGAGCGTCTCCCCGTCGGAGGTCGAGATGCGGTCGGGGAGGGGCGCGAGATCGTCCGTCATCGACGGAAGACGGTAGCGTCGCTCGCCCATGGTCAAGCCCGACTCCTCGTCCTCGACCGGGAGCAACGAGAAGCTCCCGATCAAGATGCTCAACGACCGCATCCTGGTCTCGATCGACCGTGGTGAGGGTGAGCGCAAGTCGACGGGCGGGATCCTGATCCCCGCCACCGCCCAGATGGGCAAGCGGCTGGCATGGGCCGAGGTCGTGGCCACCGGCGCCAACGTGCGCAACATGGAGATCGGCGACCGGGTGCTGTTCAACCCCGAGGACCGCTACGAGGTCGAGGTCCGGGGCGAGGACTTCATCATCCTGCGCGAGCGTGACATCCACGCGGTCGCCGCCGAGCGCCTCGAAGAAGGCTCCACCGGCCTCTACCTCTGAACGGTCAGGCCAACTGCAGGCCGAACCACGCGAGCGCGACGCCGCCGCCGACCGATGCGACCACGTAGGTCGCCACCCACCTGCGACCCTCGGCGCGCAGCTCGACGACCTCGGCCGAGAACGTCGAGAACGTGGTGAGCGCGCCCACCCCGGCGGTCCCCACCACGGTCGCACCCGGCGGGTCCCAGCCGGCGAGGACGCCGAGCACGAACGATCCGGCCAGGTTCACCGCCAGCGTCCCCACCGGGATCGGGTGGCGGTGCGCGGTGGCGATCCGCACGAGGTGGCGGGTCGATGCCCCCAACGAGGCGGCGACGACGAACCCGACGATCGTGATCATCGCGACGGTGCCAGACGCCAACCGGCCACGACCGCGGCGACCCCGGCGGCGAGCGAGACGAGCAGGTAGACGGCAGCACGAGCGGAATGGCCGGCGTCGAGCATCGTCGCGGTCTCGACCGTGAACGTCGAGAAGGTGGTGAGGCCGCCGCAGAACCCGGTGCCGAGACCGAGACGGACCTCCTCGCGCACGCCCAGCAACGCCCCGAGGAGCAGGCAACCCACCACGTTGACGAGCAGGGTCCACCAGGGGAAGCCGCCGTCGGTGCCGACGAGACCCACGACCGCCCAACGTGCAGCCGCTCCGGCGGTACCACCCAACGCGACCAGGCCCAGCGCCGACGGGCGGATCGCACTTCGGGCCATGACCGTCACCCCTCTACGATGCCGCACCATGGCATCGCCGGTAGCGACCCCCATCGAATACGACGAAGGCCACCTGGCCAACGTCACCTACAACGCTGACGGGTTGGTCCCCGCCATCGTGCAGGAGGCCGGCACGGGCCGGATCCTGATGATGGCGTGGATGAACGACGAGTCGCTCCGCAAGAGCCTCGACACCGGCCGCACCTGGTTCTGGAGCCGCTCGCGGCAGGAGTACTGGTGCAAGGGCGAGACCTCGGGCGACCGTCAGTACATCCGCGAGGCGCACTACGACTGCGACGGAGACACGCTGCTCCTCGTCGTCGAGCAGGAGGGCGACGGCGCCTGTCACACCGCCAACTACTCGTGCTTCTACCGCTCCTTCGCGGACGCCGACGTCGAGCCGAACGGGTAGCGGGTGATCCACCCCAGCCGCGAGGAGTTCCATCGCCTCGCTGCCGAGCACACGGTCGTGCCGGTGTGGCGCGAGCTGCTGGCCGACCTGGTGACGCCTGTCGCCGCATACGCCCGCATCGTCGGTGACGAGCCGGGCTTCCTGCTCGAGTCGGTCGAACACGGCGAACGGTGGAGCCGCTGGTCCTTCGTCGGCCGGAACCCCATTGCGACCCTCACGTCGAAGGACGGGGTCATCACCGTCGACGGCGACCTGCATCCGGACGTCCCGATCGACGGGGGGATGCTCGCCGCGATCGAGTCCATCCTGGCGTTGTACCGCTCGCCGAAGATCGAGGATCTCCCGCCGTTGCACGGCGGACTGATGGGCTACCTGGGCTACGACGTGGTGCGCGAGGTCGAGCGGCTGCCCGACGTTCCCGAGGACGACCGAGGGTTCGCCGACGCCGTCATGTCGGTCATCGGCCAGCTCGCCGCCTTCGATCACTGGCGCCAGCGCGTCACGCTCATCGACAACGTGATCGTCGATCCCCACGCCGACGAGGCGACGCTCGACGCGGCCTACGACGACGCCCTGGCCCGCCTCGAGCAGTTGGCCGCCGACGGCGCCCGTCCCCTCGACGAGCCACTGCTCGGGCCACCGCTGGCCGACGACGAACCGCCCGAGGTCACGTCATCGATGCGCGAAGGTCAGTACCAGGCTGCCGTCGAGGCGGCGCGTGAGCACGTCTTCGCCGGCGACGTGTTCCAGGTGGTCCTGTCGCAACGATTCGACTTCGACCTCGGGGCCGAACCCTTCGACGTCTACCGGGCGCTCCGACAGGTCAACCCGAGCCCGTACATGTACTACGTGCGCGTGCCCGGGGTGACCCTGGTCGGCGCGAGTCCCGAGCCGATGGTCCAGCTGCTCGACGGCCGTGTGATCTCCCGACCCATCGCCGGCACGCGCAAGCGTGGGTCGTCAGAGAGCCACGACCGTCGGCTCGCCGCCGAGCTGGTGGAACACCCGAAGGAGGTCGCCGAACACGTGATGCTCGTCGACCTCGCACGCAACGATGTCGGGCGTGTGGTCACCTTCGGGACCTGCGAGGTCGAGGAACTGATGACGCTCGAGCGATACAGCCACGTGATGCACCTCACGTCGCAGGTCGCCGGCGATCTCGCGGCGGGCAAGGGTCCCGTCGACGTCCTGCGGGCCACCCTGCCCGCAGGCACCGTCTCCGGTGCGCCGAAGGTGCGGGCCATGGAGATCATCGACGAACTCGAGCCGGTCAAGCGAGGCCCCTATGCCGGCGTCGTCGGGTACCTCGACTTCTCCGGGAACATCGACACCGCCATCGCCATCCGGACCATGGTCATCGGCGACGACGGCCGTGCGAGCGTGCAGGCCGGCGCCGGCATCGTGGCCGACAGCGTGCCCGACGACGAGCACCTCGAGTGCCAGAACAAGGCCCGTGCGCTCCTGGTCGCGGTGCCCGCGGCGCGGAGGATGACCGCGGAGCGGCATGCTGGACGACGAGGTGATCGACCGTGACGACATTCGCCACACCCATCGAACGCGACGGCATCGAGGTGTCCGGGCCTGATGCCGCGACCTTCCTGCAAGGCCAGCTGAGTCAGGACCTCGATGCGCTCGCCGTCGCGACGTCGACCTGGACGCTGGTGCTCCAGCCCGACGGGAAGATCCACACGTGGGCGCGTCTGACGAAGACCGCGGCCGACGTCTTCCTCCTCGACACCGACCAGGGTGCTGGTGAGGAGCTCCAGCAGCGTCTGACCCGGTTCCTCATCCGCACCAAGGCCGAGATCGAGGCTGTCACCCTCACCGGGTACGCCGTCCGTGGGGCGGATCTTCCCCGGCCCGAGATCGCCGACGACGTGCTCCGACTCCCCGCGCCGCTCCAGGCGGGCTACGACCTGCTCGGCCCCGGCGCCAACGTGCCAGAGGGGGTCGCCACGGCCGACGCCACCGCTCTGGAGATCGATCGTGTCGAACGCGGGATCCCGCGAATGGGGCGTGAGCTGGACGACTCCGTGATCCCGGCCGAGGCAGGCCAATGGATCGTCGACGAGTCGGTCTCGTTCACCAAGGGCTGCTACGTGGGTCAGGAACTCGTGGCCCGGATCGACAGCCGTGGCGGCAACGTGCCGCGGACGTTGCGTGCCATCGTCTGCGACGCTCCCGTCGCCGCCGGTGACGAGGTGACCGGGGAGGGGCCGTCGACCGTGGTCACGTCTGCAGTCGTCTCGCCCACCCACGGCAATGTCGCCCTGGCGTTCTGCGGCCGCAAGATCGAGCCGGGGAACGCCGTCGTCGTCGGGTCGACACAGGGGATCGTCCACGAACTGCCGTTGGTCCCCGTCGGAGCGAGTTGATCCGATGAGCCGTCGTCGGTCGCTGGTGGTCGTGTGGCTGGTCCTCGGCTTCGTCGTCGCCGGCTGCGGGGCTCCGGACTCCGGCCTGCTCCCACCGCCGTCGAGCACGTCGAGCACCTCGACCGTTCCCGTGACACAACCCATCGACCAGTCGCTCGTCGCCCTCGAGACGTTCCCCGGCCAGACGACATCAACGGTGCCCCTCGACGTCGGCCGATCCACGATCAGGGGCAGCGTCGCCGGTCCTGACGGTGGTGCGGCTGGCGCGGTCGTGCGGGTCGAGCGCCTGGTCGGCGACGTCGTCCAGCGGCGTGACGTGGTCGCCGACGAGGGCGGCGGCTATGTGCTGTCGGGAGTACCCGGTGGGCGCTACCGCGTGCGTGCGTTCCTCGCGCCTCGTCTGACCATGCTGGACCCCGAGGTGTTCTTCCTGGAGGACGGAGGAGACAAGCAACTCGACCTCCGAACCGAGGTGTTCGAGGGTCTGGCGGTGACCGGTGCCACCAACCCGGCCCAGCCGATCGTGGGACAGGGAGTGAATCTCGCGATTCGGGTGGCACAGCGGTCCGTCGACGGCGACGGGATCGGACGAGAGGTGCCCGTGCCCGGCGTCGAGGTCCGCCTGCGGAGCTCGGGATTCGCCGAGCTGGACCGAGCGAGTGCGTCGACGACGACCACGAGCGCTGATCCCGACAGTTCGACGACGACCACGACCGTCGTGACGAGCCGCGTCACCGACACCAACGGCGTGATCGTGTTCTCGTTGGCGTGCGAGCGTGTCGGTCCGACGACCGCGACCGCCGTCGTCGTGTCCGGCGATGCCGAGGAGACGTTCTCGATCGAGGTGCCCGCGTGCGCGCCGGTTCCGACGACGACCACTGCGGCGCCCGAGACCGGCGATGCTTCGACCACGACCGAACCGTGACCCCGGCTCGATCCATGGTCCGGGACCGTCCCTAGGATGCAACTCGTGGAGCACTACGAGGAACTCGGCGTCGCACCGAACGCCACCACGGCGGAGATCCGTGTCTCGTACCTCACCCTCGCTCGCCGCTTCCATCCCGACGGACTGGCCACCGCCGGTGAGGAAGATCGCGCCACGGCGTCGGCGCGCATGGCCCGTATCAACGCCGCGTGGACCGTTCTCGGCGATGACGGCCGCCGAGCACGCTACGACGCTGCGCTCGACCTGCCGTCGCGCTCGTCGGCCACCGTGCGCGATGCCGGAGCCACCTGGACGCCCTACGAGGACGACGACGGGCTCGACCCCCGCCTGGTCGACGACACGCCGACGGGGACCCCGTCGATGCGCCGCGGGTTGACCTTCCTGCCGTCGGTGCTCGTGGTGGCGGCGCTGGCGACACTCGTGGTGGGGTTCACCATCGGACTCGGCCCGATGCTCGGCGTCGGCGTCATCCTGCTCGTCTGCGGCGCGCTGTCCTTCCTCGTCGTCCCGCTGGTCGCGCTCGCCAAGTCGAGCCGCGCGGATCGGCTCTGACGATGGCGACCTACCTCGACGCGATCCTCGCCCGTCATCGCGACGAAGCCGCAAACGACACCCGCACGACCGCCGAACTTCGTCGCCTGGCCGACGAGATGCCGCCCTGCCGCGGCTTCCGTGCGGCGCTCGCCATGGGGTCCGGTCTCGGCGTCATCGCGGAGGTCAAGCGGCGATCACCGTCCAAGGGCGATCTCGCAGCCGGACTCGATCCGGCCGCACTCGCTGCCGACTACGAAGCCGGCGGTGCGTCGTGCCTGTCGGTCCTCACGGATGCCGAGTCGTTCGGCGGATCGCCCGACGATCTCCGCGCCGCCCGGGCGGGTTGTGCGCTTCCCGTGCTCCGCAAGGACTTCACCGTCGTCGAGAACGACGTGCTCGACGCACGCCTCATCGGCGCCGACTGTGTGCTCCTGATCGCGGCGGCGCTCGACGACGGAGAGCTGCGGGCGTTCCACGACCTGGCGCTCGAGATCGGACTCGATGCGTTGGTCGAGATCCACGACGAAGCCGAACTCGATCGGGCGATGGCGGTCGGAGCGACGCTCATCGGCGTCAACCAGCGAGACCTGGTCACCTTCGCCGTCGATCACGATCGGGCTCGGCGAATGGCCGCGCTCTTCCCCGCCGACGTGGTGTCGGTGGCCGAATCGGGCGTACGCGGGCCGGACGACGCGGCATCCCTCGCGGAGGCGGGCTACGACGCCGTCCTGGTCGGTGAATCGCTCGTGACGTCGGGTGATCCGGTGGCGGCCGTGGCCGCGCTGCGTTCGGCCGGTTCCTCCGTCTGATCCGTCCCTCGGGTCGGCATTCCCGCTGCAGGAACGACGGTGCCGACCGGTACCGTCACCGCTGTGTTCGTGAAGATCTGCGCAATCACCAATCCGGCCGACGCCGCGCTGGCCGCCGATGCCGGGGCGGACGCCATCGGCATGCTCTTCGCGCCGTCGCGCCGTCGGGTCGAGGTCGACGAAGCGATCGAGATCGCGGCGGCCGTGCCCGACCACGTGCTCACCGTCGGTGTCTTCCGCGACCACCTCGCGTCCGAGGTCATCGACATCGCAGGTGCCGTCGGTCTCGACGTCGCCCAGCTCCACGGGTCGGAGACGCCGGCCACGACCCGGCAGGTCCGCCAGCACGTGCCCTTCGTCTTCCGGGCCATGGCGGCAGGCGATCCGCAACTCGACACGATCGACGAGCACGAGGCCGACGTGGTGCTGGTCGACGCTCCGACACCGGGCGGTGGGGTGCCGTTCGACTGGACCCTCGTCGGCGATCTCGGTGCTCGGCATCGTCTGTTGCTGGCGGGCGGACTCCGCCCGGAAAACGTCGCAGCGGCGATCGCGGCGGTCCGACCCTGGGGGGTCGACGTCGCCAGCGGCACCGAGTCGTCGTTCGGCAAGAAGGATCCCGCGGCGCTCCGGAGCTTCATCAGCGAGGCCCGCGCCGCCGGCGCCGACCTGCCGACCCTGCACCCGCCCCTCGCCCCTGCCTCCGATCCAGACAGGACCACGATCTGATGACGGACACCACGTCCCCCTCCCTCATGGGAGATCCCGAGAACGGCCGATTCGGTCGCTTCGGCGGTCAGTACATCCCCGAGACGCTCGTCGGAGCGTGCCAGGAGGTCGAAGCCGAGTTCCGAAGGGCCTGGGCAGACGACGGATTCCGGACGCAGCTGGCCGACCTCCTCCGCGACTACGCCGGTCGGCCGTCGGCGCTCACCGAGTGCCATCGTCTGTCCGAGGCGCTCGGCTGCCGTGTGTTCCTCAAGCGTGAGGACCTCAACCACACCGGAAGCCACAAGATCAACAACGTCCTCGGGCAGGCGCTGCTGGCGCAGCGCATGGGCAAGCAGCGGATCGTCGCCGAGACGGGCGCCGGCCAGCACGGGGTGGCCACCGCGACGGCGGCCGCGCTGCTGGGCCAGGAGTGCGTGGTCTACATGGGTGCTGTCGACATGGAGCGCCAGAAGCTCAACGTCTTCCGCATGCGTCTGCTCGGAGCCGAGGTCCGCTCGGCCGAGACCGGGAGTCGCACGCTCAAGGACGCCGTCAACGAGGCGATGCGTGACTGGGTGGCGACGGTCGAGACGACGCACTACCTGCTCGGCTCGGTCATGGGCCCGCATCCGTATCCGATGATGGTGCGCGAGTTCCATCGGGTGATCGGTGACGAGGCCCGAGAGCAGATGCGTGATCGGACCGGTAGCGATCCCGACGTCGTCGTCGCGTGCGTCGGTGGTGGCTCCAACGCCATCGGCATCTTCAGTGGCTTCGTCGACACCGACGCCCAGCTCGTCGGCATCGAACCCGCCGGGGGAGCGGCGATCGGCCACGGCGTCCCGGGCATCGTCCACGGCTCGACGTCGTTCCTGCTCCAGGACGATCACGGTCAGGTCCAGGAGGCGAAGTCGATCTCCGCCGGGCTCGACTACCCGGGCGTCGGCCCCGAGCATGCCCACCTGGCCGACATCGGTCGTGCTCGCTACGAGCCGGTCACCGACGAGGAGGTCGTCGAGGCATTCCAGCTCCTCGCCCGCACCGAGGGCATCATCCCTGCGCTCGAGTCGGCGCACGCGCTGGCGTGGGTGAGTCGGGCTCGCGGAGAACTGGCCGGAAAGACCGTGCTGGTCAACCTGTCGGGTCGCGGCGACAAGGACGTCGCCCAGATCGCCGAGTTGCTCGGAGAGGATGTCTGAGATGGGAACGCTCGAGAAGCATCTCCGGGCTCGACGAGACAGCGGCCGCAAGCTCCTCCTGCCGTACGTGAGCGGTGGGGTGAGCGACGACTGGCTCGACATCATCCGGGCCTACGACGACGCCGGTGCCGACGCCATCGAGGTCGGCATCCCGTTCTCCGATCCCGTGATGGACGGACCGACGATCCAGGCGGCCTCCGACCGGGCCCTCGAACGCGGGACCACGCCGATCTCGATCCTCAGCGAACTGCGCGACCTCGACGTCAGCACGCCGCTCATCGTCATGACCTACGCCAACGTGCCGTTCCGCTTCGGCTTCGACCGCTTCGTCGACGAGTGCGGCGCGGCTGGCGTCCGCGGGGCGATCATCCCCGACGTCCCGATGGAGGAGCTCGACCCGTGGGAGGAGGCCGTCGGTGACGCCGATCTCGACACGGTCATGCTCGCCAGCCCGATCAGCTCCGACGATCGGCTCGCTCGGCTCGTCGAGCGCAGCCGCGGATTCGTCTACGGCGTCAACGTGCTCGGCGTGACCGGAGAACGCGCCGACATCGGCGAATGGTCGGCCAAGCTCGCCGGTCGTCTCAAAGCGGTGTCCGACCTTCCCGTGGTGATGGGGTTCGGGATCTCGTCGCCGGAGACCGCCGTCGTCGCATCGGCGGCCTCAGACGGTGTCGTGGTCGCCTCGGCAATCATGCGGATCATCCTCGACGGCGGCACCGCCGTCGAAGCTGGCGCCTTCGTGGCCACGCTCCGCGCCGCCCTCGATCGCGGCTGACCCCGCCTCGGGGTCGATCAACAACTGGTTGATCTCGCCGCCGAGCAGGACAGCGAGCGACAGCAGCCAGAACCACAACAGGACGATCAGCACGCCACCGAGCGCGCCGAAGACGGCGTTCCCGGCGCTGGCGATCGCGAGGTAGACGCGGAGGCCGCCGGAGAACACGATCCACAGCACGGCGGTGACCAGCGCTCCCGGCAGATCAGCACGCCACGGGGTGTGGTGATCCGGCGCGATGTGGAAGATCGTGGCTGCCCACAGCACGAGCACGACGAACGCCACCGGCAGACGCAGCGCGTCCCAGGCGAAGACGAACGCTCCGCCGAGGCCGAATCGGTCGGCGAGGTCCTCGCCCGACCCCAGCAGCGGGCCGACCACGAGCAGGGTGAGCATCACGGCGGCGGCGACGAGCGATCCGACGGCGAGGACGAGTGCCGTTGCTCGGGTGCGGAGCCAGGGTCGATGGTCGTCGAGGTCGTAGGCCGTGTCCAGCGCACGCACCAGCGCGGCGAATCCTCGCGTCATCGTCCAGACGGCGAGGATCAGGGAGAACGTGAGGAGGCCGGGTGAGGTGTCCTCGAACAAGGACTGGATCGCGTCGAGGGTCCCGCTGGCCTCGTCGGTGAGGACGGTTCGCAGTGCGTCGAGGACCTGGTCCTCGACGCGCGACGCGACCTCGGCACCCACCACGGAGTCGAGCGCGCCCAGCAGCGCGGCGAGCGCGAGCAGCGCGGGGAACAGGCTGAGGATCGAATAGAACGCGACGATGGCGGCCTGATCAGGGATCCGGTCGTGCGTCCATTCGTGCGCCAGGCGACGCACGAAACGGATGGGCCCCGCCGGTGCCGGCAACCAACTCACGGGTGTCGGCGGAGGAACTCCAGGGTGCGGACCCATGCCTCGTCCGCCGCCCCCTCGTCGTGATTCGGCGTCCCGGCCTCGGCGAAGAAGTGCTCGACGCCGCCGTACCGATGGATCTCGATCGGCCGGTCGGCCAGCCCGAGGCTGGCCTCCATCAGCGCCAGCTCGTCGGTGTCGATCATGGGGTCGTCCTCGACGAGGTGCAGCAGGTAGCGCGACCGGGTCTGGGTGAAGTCGATGCTCTGCGTGCCGTAGTAGGCGGCGACGGCCGAGACGGTGTCGGGTTCCCGCTCCGACAGCCACAGCCCGAGCGACGCACCCATCGAGTACCCGATCACCATGATCGGCCCGTCGGGGGTCGCCGGCATGCGTCGCAGTGCATCGGCGCAGGACTGCACGCCGAGGACGAGTTCGTTGGGGTCGGCCGCGGCCAGGAGCGCCTCGCCGTGTTCGCTGTCGGACGCGACCTCGCCGAAGAAGTCGGGAGCGAGGGCGGTGAACCCCTCGTCGGCCAGGCGGTTGCACAGGTCCTTCACGCCGTCGGTGAGCCCGAACCACGAGTGGAGGACGAGGACGCCGGGCCCAGAACCTGACGTGGGCGCGTCGGCGTAGGCAGCAGTGGAGTGCGACGTCACCCGCCCGACGCTACCGACCCCTCCTCCCCACACCCCACACCCCACACCCCACACCCCCTCGGCTTCTGGGTGCGCGATCGGTACTCCTGATGGCCAAAGACACACCCAGAACCCCACCCCGTCGATTCTGGGTGCGCGATCGGGACGCCTGGTGGGCGAATCGTGCACCCAGAACGTGGGAGGATCGGCGTGGTGGGGATCGAGACGGGACCGGAGCCGGAGTCGAGGTCGGGGTCGGGGTCGCGGGTGGACGACTGCGAGCTGTGCGAGGCGGCGAGGATGTCGCCGTGGTTCCACGAGGACGACGTCTGCTGGGTCGCCGAGTGCGAATCGTGCGGTGTGCCGATGGTCGTGTGGCGTCCTCATGGCATCGATCCCTCCGAGGCCGACCGCGAGCACATGATCGAGCGGCTCGAGTCGGTGGCGACGGAGCGCTACGGCGAGATCTGGCTCGACGACAACCGACGGTCGATTCCCGGGCACTGGCACGTCCACGCCCGGCCGAAGGGAAAGTTCTACGGGTTCTGAGAGGATGACGAGATGACAGAGCTACTGGCGCGGTCGGCGCGCTACATCGACGAGGGGGTCTACGAAGGTCCCCAAGCCAACAACCCGATGGACTCGACCTTCCACGAGGTGGCCGACGGCATCGGCATGGTCTGTGCCTTCTCGCACGTCTGGGCGCTGCACGCCGGCGACGGGCTGACGGTGTTCGACACGTCCATGGGTCCTTTCGGCGCCGCCGCGGTGTCGGCATTGCGTGGATGGCGGACCGATCCGTTCGCGTCGATCGTCTACACCCACGGCCACGTCGACCACGTGACCGGTACGCCGGCGTTCCTGGCCGACGCCGCGGAGAGCGGCCACCCTCGGCCGCGCCTCGTCGCCCACGAGAACGCCCCCACACGTTTCGATCGCTACGAGTGGACGCAGGGCTACAACCAGGTGATCAACGCCCGTCAGTTCGGCGGCGGGATGGCGTTTCCGGCCGACTTCGTCCGTCCCGACGACACGTTCCGCTCGAAGTTGGATCTTCACGCCGGCGAAACGACCATCGAACTCCACCACGACCGTGGCGAGACCGACGACCACGCCTGGGCATGGGTGCCCGAGCACAAGGCGATCTTCTCCGGGGACCTGTTCATCTGGGTGTTCCCCAACGCTGGCAATCCGCAGAAGGTGCAGCGCTACGCGGCCGACTGGGCGGTGGCGCTGCGCAAGATGATCGCGCTCGAGCCCGAGCTGCTGCTGCCGGCGCACGGTCTACCGATCGCGGGCAAGGACCGCATCGCGAGCGTGCTCGACAACACCGCCTCGGCACTCGAAGGGCTCATCGAGGACACGGTCGCCATGATGAACCGCGGTGCGACGCTCGACGAGATCGTCCACACCGTCACCGTGCCCGAGCGCTACGCCGAGCTCCCGTACCTGCGCGGCACGTACGACGAACCCGAGTTCGTGGTCCGCAACATCTGGCGCCTCTACGGCGGCTGGTACGACGGAAACCCTGCTCGGTTGAAGCCGCCGAAGGACGCGGCGGTTGCGTCCGAGGTCGCGGCACTGGCCGGGGGAGCGGCAGCGCTGTCGGTCCGGGCGGTCGAGGTGGCCGAGTGCGGTGATCTCCGTCTGGCGTGCCAGTTGGCCGAGTGGGCAGCGGAGGCCGTGTCGGACGACGGTCGGGACGCCAGCGAGGTCCATGCCAACCGGGCCGAGGTCTACCGGCAGCGCCGCGACAGCGAGTCGTCGCTCATGGCGAAGGGCATCTTCGGCACGGCTGCGACGGCATCAGAGGCGCGCACCGGTGACTGAGCAGCCGACCACCGTGCACGACGTCGTGGGTGACTCCTTCTTCGCCGAGCTCGTCGAGCGCTTCTACGCAGGCGTCGAGGCCGATCCGCTGCTCCGGCCGCTGTATCCCGACGACCTCACCGACTCGATCCGGCACATGACCGGGTTCCTCATCCAGTACTGGGGCGGCTCCACCGCCTACAGCGACGAGCGTGGCCACCCGCGGTTGCGGATGCGGCATGCCCCCTTCGTCATCGGCCCGGCCGAACGTGACGCGTGGTTCCAGCACATGATCGCCGCCCTCACCGGCCTCTGCTTGGAACGTGACGTCGACGTCGAGATCGAACAGCAGATCCGCCAGTACTTCGCGATGTCGGCGGAGGCGATGCGAAACGCCGAGTGATCCGCAGCGCTGCGCCGGTCTGCCATCATCGGCGCATGGCTCTCTCTGCTGGCGATCGTGCCCCCGCATTCACCCTCGTCGACCAGGACGGCGACAAGGTCAAGCTGACCGACTTCAAGGGCAAGAAGGTCTTGGTCTACTTCTACCCGAAGGCCGACACGCCCGGTTGCACGACCCAGTCGTGTGAGCTCTCGGCCATCAAGGACGACGTCGACGTGCAGATCCTCGGCATCAGCCCCGACGAGCCCGGCAAGCAGAAGAAGTTCGACGACAAATACTCGCTGGGCTTCCCGCTGCTGTCGGATCCCGAGCACAAGGTGGCCGAGAAGTACGGCGCCTGGGGAGAGAAGTCGATGTACGGCAAGAAGTACATGGGCATCATCCGGTCGGCCTTCCTGGTGGGCGAGAACGGCAAGCTGATCGAGGCGTGGCCCAAGATCAGCCCGAAGAACACGCCGAAGTTCCTCCTGAAGGCGCTGGACGAGTCGTGACCGGACTCGATCCTCGCGAGATCCTCCCGCACCGAGATCCGTTCGCCTTCATCACGACGGTCGACGAGATCACGCCGGGGGAGTCGGCCCGCTGCTCGTGGGTCCTCACCGGCGACGAGGACTTCTTCGCCGGCCACTTCCCGGGCCGGCCGACGCTGCCCGGGGTCCTGATGCTCGAGGCCCTGGCGCAGTGTGGTGCCATCGCCGCACTCCAGGACGAGCGCTTCGCCGGCAAGCTCCTGCTCTTCGGCGGGGTCGACAAGGCTCGCTTCCGCCGTCAGGTCCTCCCCGGCGACACCCTCACGCTCGAGATGACCATGGGCCGCATGTCGGCTCGTGCCGGCAAGGGCCACGGCGTCGCCAGCGTGGACGGCGACAAGGCCTGCGAGGCCGACCTCCTCTTCGTCGTCGCCGACGCCCAATAGCCGCCACCGGCACACCGGCGCCACGTCGGTACGCCAACACCACATCGGTACGCCAACACCACGCTGATGTTCGGAACGTACCGATCGGCACGTTGCACGTCGTTTTCGTCGCGGAACGTACCGATCGGCACGTTCCGCTCGGGGGCGCCGCTCGGGGGCGATGCTCGGGGGTGCCGTGACCGGTCGCGGCGACCGTTCGCGCTCCTAGGTCGCAGGCGCGATGATCAGGCAGCCGTTGTGGCCGCCGAAACCGAAGCTGTTCGACAGCACGGGTCCGGGTTCCCAGTCGCGTGGTGCGCCCATGACCAGGTCGATCTGGGGGAGTTCGGGGTCGACGGCGTCGGTGCCCATCGTGGGTGGGATCTGTCGGTGTTGGATGGACGCGATGGCCGCCACGGCCTCGAGCGCACCCGCGGCCCCCAGCGCATGGCCGGTGACGCCCTTGGTCGAGGTGACCGCAGGCCCGTCGAGTCCGAACACCTCCGCGATGGCGTGGGCTTCGGCGGCGTCGTTCAGCGGGGTCGAGGTCCCGTGCGCGTTGATCTGCTTGATGTCGCCGGGTTCGAGGCCGGCATCCTCCAGCGCCAGTCGCATGCAGGTGACCGCACCCACGCCGCCCGGTGACGGGGCAGTGATGTGATGGGCGTCGGCGGTCGATGCGCCGCCGAGGAACTCGCCGAGGATGGTGGCGCCACGTTCGACGGCCATGTCCCACTCCTCGAGCAGCAGGATGCCGCAGCCCTCGGAGATCACGAACCCGTTGCGGTCGCCGGAGAACGGGCGTGACACGCCGTCGTTCGACAGCGCGGTCATGTTCTGGAACCCCTGGAGGCCGGTCGGGGTAAGCGACGACTCCGACCCGCCGGTGATCATCGCGTCGCAACGACCCCAGGCGATGAGGTCGGCGGCCCGGGTGATGGCGTGTGTGCCGGCGGCGCAGGCGGTCACGGTCGTCTCGCACGGCCCCTGCCATCCGTACTTCATCGAGACCGAGGCGCCGGCGGCGTTGGGCATCATCATGGGCACGAGGAAGGGGGACACCCGGCGGGGCCCCTTCTTGTCGTGCACCAGGATCTGCTCTTCGAGGGTCTCGATGCCCCCGATGCCGGTGCCGACGAACACCCCGCACCGCGCCGGGTCGTACGGCGGAGTGCCGTCGGGCATGCCGGCCTGTTCGAAGGCGAGCTGGGCCGCCGCCAACGCGAACTGTGCGAAGCGGTCGGTCCGGCGTGCTTCCTTCGGGTTGTCGAAGTACAGCGTCGGATCGAAGTCCTCGATCTGGCGCATCCCGTCGTCCGGGGTGGCGCACAGGCCCTCCCAGAACGCGTCCATGCCGGTGCCCGCCTTCGCGACGACCCCCGTTGCGGTGATCGCGACGCGGCGGCGGTGGCGCGTGGTGCGGTCCTGTGACATGGCCCGGTCCTCCTCGAACTCGGTCGTCGTCCTAGAGCTTGCCCTTGACGAGGTTGAAGGCCCCTCCGACGGTGTCGATGCCCTCGAGTTCCTCTTCTTCGACGGTCACGTCGAACTCCTCTTCGAGGGCCATGACCAGTTCGACGAGGTCGAGGCTGTCAGCGTCGAGGTCATCGGCGAACGATGCCTCCATCGTGACCTGGGCTTCTTCGACGCCGAGGACCTCGACGGCGCACTTCTGGAATCGGGCGAATTCGTCACTCACTGGTCTGCTGTCTCCTGATTGATGGGTTGGAACGAAAGGGGTGGTCGGTGCCGGGCCGGCGGCTCAGTTGCCCATGGCGATGCCGCCGTCGACGGGGAGCACGGCCCCCGTGACGAAAGCGGCTTCGTCGGATGCGAGGAACCGTACGGCTGCGGCCACCTCGGCGGGGTCACCGAGTCGGCCGAGCGGGACGGCGGCGGCCATGGCGTCGCGACGGTCGTCGTCGAGCGCGGCGAGCATGTCGGTCTCGATGGGTCCGGGGGCGACGACGTTGACGGTGATGTTGCGCGGTGCGAGTTCGCGGGCCATCGAGCGAGCGAGGCCGATCAGCCCGGCCTTCGATGCCGCGTAGTTCGCCTGACCCGGTGCCCCCATGTATGCCCCGACCGACGACACGAAGACGAGGCGGCCGAATCGGGCGCGCATCATCTTCTTGGTGACGGCGCGGGCGAAGCGGAACGAGCCGGTGAGGTTGGTGTCGAGCACCGACGTGAAGTCGTCGTCGGACATGCGGACCATCAGTCCGTCCTTGGTGATCCCGGCGTTGGCCACGAGGATCTCGACCGGGCCGAGCTCGTCCTCGACCGCGGCGACCGCAGCGTCCACGGCGGCGCCGTCACTCACGTCGCAGGCGACGGCGAAGGCACCGTCGACCTCGCGGCCGGAGCGGGAGACGGTCGCCACCCGGTGCCCCGCCTCGAGGAACGAGGTCGTGCAGGCGAGACCGATGCCTCGGTTTCCGCCGGTGACGAGCACGGTGCGCGGCTGGGTGTCGCTCATGAAGCTGCATCCTTGCGCATGGCCGGGTCGGACCAGCGCAGCACCGCCGACGCCCAGGTCATGCCGGCGCCGAACCCGACCAGGAGCACGAGGTCACCGTCCTGGGCTCGGCCGTTGTCGAGCGCGTCGGCGAGCGCCAGGGGGATCGAGGCCGCCGAGGTGTTGCCGGTGGCGTGGAGCACCAGTGCCGTCTGTTCTCGTGCGAAGCCGAGCTTCTGGCAGGCAGAGTCGATGATGCGGATGTTGGCCTGGTGGGGGACCACGAGCGCGATGTCTTCGGCCGTGACGCCGGCTCGCTCCATCGCCTTGTTGGCCGACGCGACCATGACCCGGACGGCGCGTCGGAAGACCTCACGCCCGTCCATCTGCATGTAGCCGCCGACCTCGGAGTAGAGGATGTGTTCGAGGCTGCCGTCGGAGCCGACGTCCCAGCCGAGGAGCTGGGTGGGCTCGCCTTCGGGGATCGCGTCGATCACGGCAGCGCCGCCGCCGTTGCCGAAGAGGATCGCCGTGTTGCGGTCGTCGGGGTCGGTCATGCGGTCGAGGGTCTCGGCCCCGATGAGGAGCACCCGCTTCGAGCCCATGGCGATGTACCCGTTGGCGGCGGCCAGGCCGTACACGAAGCCAGAACACGCGGCGTTCAGGTCGAACGCGCCGCAGTCGAGGCCGAGCATCTGTTGCACCCTCGAAGCCGACGCGGGCAGCGACCGGTCGGGGCTGGTCGTGCACAGGATCAGGAGGTCGATGCTGGCCGGATCTACGCCGGCGTGGTCGATCGCCGCCTGACCCGCTTCGGCAGCGAGTCCGGCCGTCGTCCCGCCCTGTCGACGCTCCTGGATGCCGGTCCGCTCGGTGATCCACTCGTCGGTGGTGTCGAGGCGGGCCTCGAGGTCGGCGTTGGTGAGCACATCGTCGGGGAGCGCGGTTCCCCAGCCGATGATCCGTCCGCTCGGTACCGAGGTCATGCGGTTGCTCCGGCCGCGGCGACGACGGCAGCGACCTCGTCGGGGGTCATGGCCGAGTGGCGCTGGCTCGACCGATCGATGCGCTTGATCGTTCCCGTGAGCACGGCGCCCGGACCCACCTCGACGAAGCTGTCTGCGCCCTGGTCGACGAGGGTCTGGACAGAAGCGGCCCACCGGACCGGGCTGGTCAGCTGACGTTCGAGGAGACCCGGCCACTCGGTCGCCGCGGCGTGGACGGCGGCGTCGACGTTGGCGACCACCGGGACGGCCGCGTCGTGGAAGGTCGTCTCGGCGATGGCAGCAGCGAGAGCTTCTCCGGCCGGTGCCATGAACGGCGTGTGGAACGCACCCGAGACGTCGAGGGCCATGATCCGCCTGGCGCCGGCGTCCTTGGCGTCGTTCCCGGCTCGCTCCACGGCGGCCGGGTCACCGGCGATGACGACCTGTCCGGGAGCGTTCGCGTTGGCGACCCACACGTCGTCGTCGACTCGTTCGCACACCGCGGCTACCGCATCGTCGTCGAGGCCCAGCACTGCGGCCATGGTCCCGGTCCGGGTCGTGGTGCAGGCCTGCATCGCGTCGCCGCGGGCGGACACGAGTCGGACGGCGTCCGGGAACGTGAGGACTCCGGCGGCGCACAGGGCAGACAGTTCGCCGAGGCTGTGGCCGGCGACGATCTCGGCGTCGACGCCGTCGAATCGGAGCGCGGACAGCACGACCATCGAGTGCACGAACGTCCCGAGCTGGGCGTTGCGCGTCTGGACCAGTTCGTCGGCGTCGGCGGCGAGGAGCAGGTGGGCCACATCACGCCCGGCAGCATCCGATGCCTCCTCGACCAGCGTCCACGCCGGCGAGCCGACGAACGTCGATCCCATCTCGGGGAGTTGGCTTCCCTGTCCGGGGAAGACGAAGCAGCGCATGGGACCTCAGAGCTCGGTGGGGCGGGGGAGAACGGTGGTCGGACCGTCGGTCTTCGGAGTTCGTTTCACACGTCGGCGGATTTCTGCCGATTCGCTGCGACCGGTCTCAGGTGTCGCTGACCGGCACCACGCGGGCGTAGGCACCGTGGGCGTGATCGCGGTCGTAGCGCTCGAGTCGACGTCCCCGCCACACGACGAAGCCCACGATGGCCGCGAGGAGGATCAGTCGCTTCATGAGCCGATCGTAGACACCCGACCCCGACACCGCGACGATGGCCCGACCATCTGCACTCGCGGCCGCCGACGAATGCGAAGCATTCGTCATGCAACCCGAAGGGTTGCCGTGCCCGGGGCGGGAGTCGAACCCGCACGACCGTGAGGTCAGCGGATTTTGAATCCGCCGTGTCTGCCATTCCACCACCCGGGCTGGGGCGGAGAGATCGTAGCGGCGTCAGCCGACGAGCATGACGTTGCCGAAGCTGCAGTCGATCTGCTCCGGCGTGAGGTCGGAGCCGGTGACGTTGGCGCCGATGATCTTCGTGAGGGGACCGAGCAGCTGCGAGTCGATCTGGCCAAGGAGCGGGTTGACCAGTCCGGAGAGCACGTCGGCGAGCACGAAGTTGAGCCCGAGGTTGGCGAGACTCCCGAGGACGGTGCCGGTGTTGCCGCTCGCCGTCAGGGCGATGCCCGACAGCCCGACGTTGCCGTTGCCCGTCGACCGGGTGGTGACGCCGAGCACGTCCGGTGGGACCGTGAAGAGCTCGGAGTCGGCGGCGTTGACCGAGGACGTCGACCCGCTCAGGGTGAAGGCGCCGATCGTCCCTCCGAGGAGCCCTCCGAGGCCGCCGCTCTTGCCGTACTCGACGCCGACCTGGAGGCTGATGTCGTAGAGGTCGGTGTTCGAGCTGATCAGCAGCGTCTCCGCGAGCGGGTCGGTGCACCCGATGTCGGTGATCGAGTTGAGGCCACCGGCGAGGGTCACGGTGGCATCGACGGTGATGACCGCTGCGACCTGGCCGACGAGCCCGATCCCGCTCAACACGCAGAAGAGGTTGGCGAGCCGCGGGACACATGCCCCGACGTTCTGGCCGCCCACGACGGTGTTCATCGTGAGCTGGACCTGGCCGGTCTTGGCGCTCGCACCCACCGGCCCGTAGGCGTACTGAGGGCCCTGGATGACCTTCAGGCTGCTCGTCGAGCTGACGAGGGGGACGTTCGCTGCGACGTTCGGGAGGCTGAGACCCGAGCAGTCGGCGAATCCGATGGGGTCGGGCGTGCACTGGGCGGCGAACGCCGTGCCGGTCAGCATCCCGAGGACGTTGAGGCCGGCGGCCATGCCGGGGCCCTCGCCACCCGTGTCGGCGTCGACGAACTGGCCCAACTGCACGTCCATGTTCTGCATCTCGGTGGTGATCGAGTTGCGCAGGAGCGTGGCGTTGGCGGAGTCGCCGTTGCGCTCGAGGATGTCCGCACTGGCGAGCACGACGTCGTCGAAGTCCACGGTCGTGTTCAACACGTCGTCGGGCGTCAGCAGGCCGAGTTCGTTGCCGAGTTCGAAGATGTTGACCTCGGCGCCGGCGAGACCTTGGTAGCTGAGGGCGTCGAGGCCCACGGGATTGCCGAGCAACGGGGTCACGAGGCTGTTCAGGAGGCCGGCCTGAGTCGGGTCGACGCTCGCTCCGAACGAACCCACCTTGAACCCAGCGAGGGCCTCGGCGCCGTACTGCGCTCGGGCGACGCGTTCGACGTCGCCGGATCCGGGTTGGAAGAAGTAGTCGGTCGTGTCGCTCGCGGTGATCTCGGCGGTGTCGGGGATGTCGGTGCCCAGGTTGAGCGGGGTGAAGGCGCCGGCGGCGTCGGTGGTGCCCCATTGGAGGACGACCTGCGAGCGGTCGATCTCGTTGCGGTCGGCCGAAGCCTGGAGCGCGGTCTCGGTCGCAGGGTTGTCGGCGTCGCCGAGTGCGATCGCGTCGATGGTGCGTCCGTTGGCGAGGCGCGCCATGTCGAGGGCGATGACGTCGGCGGCCGACTGCATCGACCGTCGGTCGTTGCGCTGGCGACCGAGGTCGACGGCCATGGCGGTGATGATCAGGAAGACCGGGAGGAGCAGGGCCACGATCGGGAGGACGGCGCCTCGGGAGGCCCGGCGGGTGCGGAGGAATCGCATCGGGGACCTCATTCGTTCAGCCGGGCGACGGACTTGGCCGACACCGTGTCGGGGAGCGCCGAGCCGAGGATGGGGGGCTCGACGATCAGCGGGAATCCGGCGTAGTCGTAGGTCAGTTCGACCGTGACGCAGTCGTCCACGCCGTCGTTGTAGTAGGCGACCGAGCCGGCCACCGGGGCGGCGTCGCAGTTGTGGATGATCACGCTGCAGGTCATGCCGTCGACGTTGCAGGTCTTGTTGAACGAGTCGACGGCGTCGTTGGTGCCGGCGACGCCGGCGATGTAGCGGCTGTCGGCGGTCTGCGTGGCCGGTGCGGCGGCCGGGGGGAGCGTCACGGCGGCGACGCGTGCGCCCTCGGTCGCGGCGCGTGTCACGTCCTGCTTGAACGACAGCAGGAGCCCGAAGTTGATGATCCCCACGACGAGCAGGACGAGGATCACGGCGACGAGGGCGAACTCGACCATCGCTGCGCCGCGCTCGTCGGACCTGGTGCGGATGTGTCGCGGAATCCCGTGCATGGAGTCGTTACCCGTGGCTCTCGGTGTGGCGGGCGGACGCCCGTCGTGTGGATTCGGGCGATGTGTCCAGTATCGGCAGAAACGCATGATGAGGCGATCACCCGAACGGTTCATTTCGCTGCCCCCGAAGTGACTAGTCCGCTGGCCGATCCGTCGAGGCCTCGTCGCGAGGCAGTCGCCCCGGAGTCCCGATCGTAGAGGCTGCGCCCACGGCGGCGTGGCGGTCCGACGTACACTCGCCGCCGTGTCGAGACGTCAGGTCGAGCGCCGGCTCACCGAGGTCGGCCGCAGGGTTCGTGCGCTCCGCGACGAGTTGCAGGTCGCCGACGAGCAGTTGGTCCACCTGGCTGATGCCGCCGACGACGCCCGACTCCGGTCGCTCGTGTCCGAGACGCCGGTGTCCGATCGCGAGCACCGGGAGGCCGCTCGTCACGCCGATGCGATGCGGAGTCATCGGGCTTCGGTGGCCGAGGAGATCGAGCGCCTCGAGGCGACCCAGGACGAGTTGCTCGACCGCTTGATGACCGAGACCCGGTGAACTCGTCGGATCAGCCAGATCGTTTCCCCGGGAGTGCGATTGCGTGGCACCATCGGTCTTCGTATTCGAGCACCGCCGACCAGCGGGAAAGGAGACCGCAATGGCCACGCGCGTGGTGATTGCCGAGGACGAAGCCATCATTCGTCTCGATCTCAAGGAGACGCTGGAGGAAGAGGGCTACGACGTCGTCGGCGAGACCGGACGCGGCGACGAGGCCGTCGAACTGGTCCGTGACCTCGAGCCGGACCTCGCCATCCTCGATGTGCGCATGCCGGGCCTCGACGGGCTCGCTGCCGCTCGTGAGATCTCCACGACGAAGAAGTCCGCCGTCTTGATCCTCACGGCCTATTCGCAGCGGGACCTGATCGAACAGGCTCGCGACGCCGGGGCGCTGGCGTACCTGGTCAAGCCGTTCCAGCGTTCCGAGCTGATCCCCGCGGTCGAGATCGCGCTCGGCCGGCACCGCGAGATGCGGGCGCTCCACGACCAGACCCAGTCGCTCGAAGACCAGCTCGAGACCCGCAAGGCCGTCGATCGGGCCAAGGGCATCCTCATGGACGACCACGGCATGACCGAGTCCGAGGCGTTCGAGTGGATCCAGAAGCAGGCCATGAACGGCAGGGTCAAGGCCCGCGACGTCGCCGGCCAGGTCATCGAAGGCACCCTTCGCCCCGACGAGAACTGATCCGGTGGCTGGCACGGCCAAGGGCAGCAACGGGAATCGTCGATTCCTGCTGATCGACGGCAACTCGCTCACGTACCGGGCGTTCTTCGCGCTGCCGACCGATCTGGCCACGGCATCGGGTCAGGTCACGAACGCAGTCTTCGGCTTCACGTCGATGCTGATCAACATGCTCCGTGACCATCCGAGCGATGGCGTCGTGGTGGCGTTCGACCGCCCCGAGCCGACGTTCCGTCACGAGCGCGTCGCCGACTACAAGGCCGGCCGGGCCGAGACTCCCGACATCCTCCGCCAGCAGATGGGTCTCGTCCGCGAGGTCATCGAGGTCCTGGGCATCACGATGGTCGACCAGGCCGGCGTCGAGGCCGACGACATCCTCGCCACGCTCGCCACGCAGGCCCGCGACAACGGCGACGACGTCATCGTGGTCACCGGCGACCGTGACGCCTACCAACTCGTCGAGGACCCGCACATCAAGGTCCTCTACAACAAGCGTGGCGTCTCGGACTATGCGCTCTACGACGAAGCAGGCATCGAGGAGCGAACGGGCGTCCGCCCCGACAAGTACGTGCTCTACGCCGCGATGCGCGGCGACAAGTCCGACAACCTCCCCGGCGTGCCCGGGGTGGGGGAGAAGACCGCCGCCAAGTTGCTCAACACCTACGGCGACCTCGACGGCATCTTCGCCAACCTCGACGCCCAGACCCCGAAGCTCCGCGAGAACCTCGGTGCTCACGAAGAGGTCGTCCGCGAGAACGCCATCGTCATGGACCTGATCCGCGACGTCGACCTGTCGGCGGAGCTGCCAGGCGGCATGGCCGACCTCGCCATGGGCGAGATCGACGTCGACGAACTCAAGCGCCTCTTCGAGTTCCTCGAGTTCCACTCGCTGTTCGACCGCCTCACCGAGGCGCTCGGCGCCGACATGGGCGCCATGCAGTCGTCGGAGGTCCTCGAAGCCGAGGTCGTCGACGGGTCGTCCTCCGCCGACGCCGTGGCGGCGCTCGACGGTCTCGCCGCCGAGGGGTCGCTCGGGATCGCCGGCTCGTTCGACGTCGACGACGGCCTCGAGGGCCTGGCCGTCGTGGTCGACGAATCGGTCGCCGAGGTGCTGTGGATTCCCGCGCCGATGCTGGCCGATGGCACCGTGCGAGCATCGCTGCTCCGTCTGCTCGGAACCCGGACCGTCGCTGCGCACGATGCCAAGGTGCTCCTCAAGGCGCTGTGGGAGGCCGACCTCGACATCGGCGGCCTCGCGCTCGACACCACGCTGGCGGCGTACCTCCTCGATCCGGCCGACTCGAACTATCGACTCGCCGACCTGCTCCAGCGGTACGCCCGTCTCGAACTGCCCGACGACGCCGGTGCGCCCGAGGGACAACTCGATCTCGGCGGCGACGCCGAAGTCCCGAAGGCGTTGCTCGCCGCACGGGCGGCGCTCGCGACCCACGTGCTGGCTCCGAAGCTGCTCGACGCCCTCGATGCCCAGGGGCTCCGTGGGCTCAACGACGACATCGAGGTCCCGCTCGTCCGGGTGCTCGCCAAGATGGAGCTCCTCGGTGTGGGAGTCGACGTCGAGGTGCTGACCCGACTCCGTGACCGCCTGACCGCGGAGGCCGACGCACTCCGCCAGCGGATCACCGACGACGCCGGTCATCCGTTCAACGTCAACTCGACGAAGCAGATGCGCGAGGTCCTCTTCGACGAGCTGGGTCTGACCCCGCAGAAGAAGACCAAGACCGGGTACTCGACCGACGCTCAGACGCTCGAGAAGATGCGGGGCGAGCATCCGATCATCGAGCACATCCTCCGCTATCGCGAGGTCGAGAAGCTCCGGTCGACGTACGGCGAGTCGCTGTTGCACGACGTGGCCGACGACGGGCGCATCCACGCATCGTTCAACCAGACGGTGGCCCGTACCGGGCGGCTCAGCTCCGAGAACCCGAACCTCCACAACATCCCGGTGCGGTCGGAGATGGGCAAGGAGTTCCGCGAGGCGTTCGTGCCGGGCGAGGGCTACACACTCCTCGTCGCCGACTACAACCAGATCGAACTCCGCTGCATCGCCCATCTGGCCGAGGACCCGGGGCTGATCGAGGCGTTCGAGTCGGGCACCGACATCCACACCGAGACCGCCGCTCGGGTGTTCGGCGTGGAGATCGACGAGGTCCAGTCCGACCAACGGGCGAAGGCGAAGATGGTCTCCTACGGGCTGGCCTACGGCATGGAGGCCTACGGGCTCGGGCAGCGGCTCAACATCCCGACGAAGGAGGCCGCCGTCATCCTCGACGCCTACTTCGCCGCCTTCCCGAACGTGCACGCCTACATGGACCGCGTGGTCGAGGAGGCCCGGGAGAAGGGCTACACCGAGACGCTGTTCGGTCGACGCCGCCAGATCCCGGAGCTGTCGTCGTCGAACGTCCGCATCCGCCAGGCAGGGGAGCGGCAGGCGATGAACGCCGGGATCCAGGGCCTGGCCGCCGACATCTTCAAGGTCGCGTTGGTGCAGCTCGACCGGGCGCTCGAGGAGCAGGGACTCGCCACCCGGGTCATCCTCCAGGTGCACGACGAGATCATCTGCGAGGTCCCGGCCGACGAGGTCGAGATCGCCCGTGAGCTGGTCGACCGGACCATGCACGACGCCGCCGAACTCCGGGTACCGCTCGACGTCAACCTCGCCTTCGGCGACTCCTGGGCGTCCGCCAAATGACGGGCACGTGGTTCACGCCGTTGGCGGACCACATGGGCGAGGCGTATCTCCGGTACTCGTTCACGAAGGGGACCGAGCAGGAGGCCGACTTCCTCGTCGACCTCCTCGGACTGTCCCCGCAGTCCCGCGTGCTCGACGCCGGGTGCGGGCCGGGCCGTCACGTCCGTGCGCTCCGCGAACGGGGCATTCCCACGGTCGGCATGGACCTGGCCGAGAGCTTCTGTCACCTCGTCCGTCACGGGGAACCGCCGGCGCCATCAGCGGTCGCCGACGTCCGCTCGCTGCCCACTGGTCCCTGCTTCGACGCCGTCATCTCGCTGTGCCAGGGCGGGTTCGGCCTCCTCGGCGGCCCTGGCGCCCCGGTCGATGCCGACGTCGCGGCCGTCTCCCAGTTGGCGTCAGCCCTCAAACCCGGGGGCCGACTGGTGCTGAGTGCCTTCTCGTCCTACTTCCAGGTCAAGTACCAGGTGGGGTCCGAAGGCGCCGGCGACTTCGACGTCGAGGCCGGCGTCATGCACGAGAAGACGCAGGTCAAGGACAGTGCCGGTGTCGATCTCGACGCAGATCTGTGGACGACGGGGTTCACGCCGCGAGAGCTGCGCTTCGTCGCCCGACTGGCCGGCCTCGAACCAGAGCACGTCTGGTCGGTCGATCCCGGCGACTACGCCCGTCGGACCCCTGACCTCGACCACGCCGAGTTCCTCCTCGTCGCCCGCAAGCCCGCCTGAAACCCGAACTCAACGTCGAGAGCGTCGGGGGCCGACGGTCACGACGTCGAGAACGGGGAGAGGGCTGGGACCCGGCGGAATCCCGCTGCTACGCTGGCCGATCGGTCTGTCCGCGTTCGCGGATCGACCGAATTCGAAGAACTGTCCGGACCATCCACGTAACCGAACGAGCATCTCTTGACCGACACGACCACCTCCGCCACCCTCGTCCCCTCGGGGCTCACCGAGAGCCCGTCCGAGATGGGCACCTTCAACGACGAGGGGGTGTACACGCCACGACAGATCACCTCGAACGACGTCGGCAGCTTCGCCGACTACATCGACGGCACGATGGTCACCGTCGAGGAAGGCCAGCTCGTCGAGGGCAAGGTCGTCCGGATCGACAAGGACGAGGTCCTGCTCGACATCGGCTTCAAGTCCGAGGGCGTCGTCCCCAGCCGTGAGCTGAGCATCCGCAACGACGTCGACCCCTCCGAGGTCGTCTCCCTGGGAGACACCATCGAGGCCCTGGTCCTCACCAAGGAGGACAAGGAAGGTCGCCTCATCCTGTCCAAGAAGCGGGCGCAGTACGAGCGTGCCTGGGGCAAGATCGAAGAGATCAAGGAAGCCGAAGGCGTCGTCACCGGCAAGGTCATCGAGGTCGTCAAGGGCGGTCTCATCATCGACATCGGTCTGCGTGGCTTCCTGCCCGCCAGCCTCGTCGAACTCCGCCGTGTCCGCGACCTCGACCCCTACGTCGGCCGCGAGCTCGAAGCCAAGATCATCGAACTCGACAAGAACCGCAACAACGTGGTCCTGTCCCGCCGTGCCTGGCTCGAGGAGACGCAGCGCGAGCAGCGCGAGGACTTCCTCCAGAACCTCAAGCCCGGCGAGGTCCGCCGTGGCGTGGTCTCCAGCGTCGTCAACTTCGGTGCGTTCGTCGACCTCGGCGGCATGGACGGACTCGTCCACGTCTCCGAGCTGTCGTGGAAGCACGTCGACCACCCGGGCTCCGTCGTCACCGTCGGTGACGAGATCGAGGTCCAGGTGCTCGAGGTCGACAACGACCGCGAGCGCATCTCGCTGAGCCTCAAGGCCACGCAGCAGGATCCCTGGCAGGAGTTCGCCAACGCTCACCGCGTCGGCGAGTTGGTCTACGGCCGTGTCACCAAGCTGGTGCCCTTCGGTGCATTCGTCCAGGTGGGCGAGGGCATCGAGGGTCTGGTCCACATCTCCGAGATGTCGGCTCACCACGTCGACCTCCCCGAGCAGGTCGTCACCCCGGGCGAAGAGCTCTGGGTCAAGATCATCGATCTCGACCTCCAGCGCCGCCGCATCAGCCTGTCGATCAAGCAGGCTGCCGAGGGTGGCGTCGTGGCCGCCGAGTACCAGGACGCATTCGGCGAGCAGATGTACGACGCCGAGGGCAACTACATCGGCGAGGTCGCCGAAGAGGACCCCGCGGCCGTTGAGGCCGAGCCGGAGTCCGACGAGCCCAAGATCGAGTCCTTCGGTGGCGACGACGACGGGGCCGCTCCGGCGATCGACGTCGAGGCCGCAGCCGAGGCCGTTGCCGAGCCCGCAGCAGAGGCTGCCCCCGAGGCTGAGACGGCCGAGGAGCCCCCCGCAGAGGGCTGAGACAGACGCAGATCCGGTCACGAACCCGCCGCTCACGCGGCGGGTTCGTCCGTTTTGGCGGTCTTCGCGACAGGCCGATCGGCCCATTGGTGGCCATCGAACCGGAAAAGCCAGAAGAAGGCGACACCGACCCCCATGTCGTTCGGTACGATCTCGCCACCATTCGAGAGTGAGAGAGGCGGACTCCTGTGAGTTCTCGACGTTGGGTCATCCTTGCGGTAGCGGTCCTGCTGGGCATCGTTGCCGGCGGACTCGTCTACAACTACGTCCAAGGCGTCGAGGACGACGTCAACGAAGAGGCTCGGCGAGTCGAGGTCTACAAGGTCGTCACGAACGTGCCGAAGGGGACCTTCGCCGAGGACGCGTTCGCCAACGGGTGGATCGAGAAGAGCGAGATCGCAGCCGAGTTCCGGCCCGGCACCGCCATCAACGACCCAGCCGACATCGCCGGTCAGGTCGCGATCTCCGACCTCGCCGCGAACCAGGTCGTGGTGACCCAGCAGTTCGCGAGCCAGTCGTCGCAGTTGTCGACGTTCTCCACGCTGCTGCAACAGAATCAGGTGGCCATCACCATCTCGGTCGACCAGGTCCGCGGCGTGGCCGGCCTGCTCGTGCCCGGTGACTTCGTCAACGTGTTGCTCACCGACGGTGCATCGAATCTCGGAGGCGAGGAGGACGGCGTCGACGCCGAGGGCAACCCGGTCGACACCGGGAACGGCACCATCGCTCCCGATGCCCGGTACCTCTACCAGAAGGTCCAGATCCTGGCGATCGGCCAGCAGCGTGAACTCCAGCCCGGCGAGACGGTCAGCACCAACCCCGACGGATCGCCCGTCGTGCAGAGCACCGGCCTGTTGACCCTGGCAGTACCGGTCGACGCCGCGCAGTGGATCGCGTCAGCCTCGACCGGTCAGCTGTACCTGACGCTCGTGGCCAAGGACTACACCCCGGTTCCCGTCGGGCCCATCGCTCCGTCGCCGAGCCTGCCGGCCGAGAACCCAGACCAGCTCACGCCGTACGGCCCCGACGGTCAGTCCACTCCGTGAGCGAGCGGCCCACCGTCATCGTCGACCCCGACGCGATCGCCCGCAAGGCGCTGGCGTCCCACGTCGACGGCGCCATCGAACTCGACCGGATCGACCAGCTCGAACAGCATCTCAACGGTCCGACCGTCGTGATCTTCGGACCGTCGCTGGCCGACGCCGAGGGGGTGGCGACGGCTGCACCGATCCTGTCGACCCGCCCGGCCGTCGGCGGCGTGTTGATCTCCGAGTCGTTGTCCACCGAACTGTTGCAGTCCGCGCTCCGTGCCGGCTTCAAGGACGTCCTGACCGCCCCGGTCGATCGAGACGAGTTGGTCGACACGATCGCCCGGGTCTCGACGACGCTCCCCGGCATCAACCTCCCGTCTTCGTCACACCCCCGTGCGGAGGACGAGGAGCGCGGTCGCATGATCACCGTCTTCTCCACCAAGGGCGGCGCGGGCAAGTCGGTGATCGCGACCAACGTCGCCGTGTCACTGGCCAGGCAGACCGATCGACCGGTCGTCCTCGTCGACGCCGATCTGCAGTTCGGCGACGTGAGCGTCATGTTGAAGCTCGCTCCACACCGCACGGTGGTCGACGCCGTCGGTGCGATCGACAAGCTCGACGCGAGCCTGCTGCGGAGCCTCCTGGTGGAGCACGAGGAGTCGGGACTCCTGGTGCTGTCGGCCCCACTCGAGCCGGCCTTCGCCGACCAGGTCGAGGCCAAACAACTGATCGAGATCATCCATCTGCTCCGTTCGATGGCCGCCTACGTGGTCGTCGACACGCCGGCGCACTTCAACGACGTGGTGCTGGCGTTGATCGAGGAATCCGACGATGTGCTCCTCGTCGCCGGGCTCGACATCCCGAGCATCAAGAACGTCCGGATCGGGCTCCAGACGCTGCGGCTGCTCAACACGCCGATGCAGAAGGTCCGCCTGGTGCTCAATCGCGCGAACTCCAAGGTCAAGCTCGACGTCGCAGAGGTCGAAAGAACCCTGCAGGTGCAGGCCCAGAGCCGGATCCCGAGCGATGTCTCCGTCCCACAGTCGGTCAACAAGGGTGAACCGATCGTGATCGACGCGCCTCGCTCGGGGCCGGCGAAGGCCATCGAAGCGCTGGTGACGATGCTCCTCGAGGAGCAGGCACGATGATCGACGAGGCCTGGACCGCGGGCCGCGAAGGGGAACGACAATGAGTCTGTACAAGCGAATCCACGAGGGTGGCGACGGTGACACCGCCGTCGCGGCACGGCGTGATCCTGTCCTCGACGAGCTCCGTCAGAAGATCCATCACCACCTGATCGAAGAGCTCGGCCCGATCCTCTACGACAAGCGCCTGTCCGAGGACGACCTCCGGCGACGGGTGCAGGAGCAGCTCCAGGCAGCGCTGGCCCAGGAGCGTGCCCCGCTCTCTGCGGCCGACAAGTCGCAGCTCATCCAGGACGTCTCCGACGACATCCTCGGCTACGGACCGATCGATCGCCTGCTCAAGGACGAGAGCATCACCGAGGTCATGGTCAACGGACCGGAATCGGTGTTCGTGGAGCAGGACGGACGCATCACCAAGTCCGACGCGACCTTCGTCGACGAGACGCACCTGCGGCGCATCATCGACAAGATCGTGGGCCAGATCGGACGTCGCATCGACGAAGCGACCCCCATGGTCGATGCCCGCCTCCCCGACGGTTCGCGTGTCAACGCGGTGATCCCCCCGCTCTCGATCGGTGGACCGTTCCTCACCATCCGGAAGTTCTCGACCGATCCGTTCCAGGTCGACGACCTGATCCGCTTCGGCACGCTCAACGCGGCCTCGGCCCGCTTCCTCCAGGCCTGCATCGTCGGCCGGCTCAACGTGATCGTCTCCGGCGGTACCGGCACCGGCAAGACGACGACCCTCAACGTGTTGTCGAGCTTCATCCCGACCGACGAGCGGATCGTCACGATCGAGGATGCCAAGGAGCTCCAGCTGCACCAGGAACACGTGCTGGCGATGGAGACCCGACCGCCGAACATCGAGGGCAAGGGCAGCATCACCATCCGCGACCTGGTGCGCAACAGCCTCCGCATGCGACCCGACCGAGTGGTGGTCGGTGAGTGTCGTGGCGGCGAGGCGCTCGACATGTTGCAGGCCATGAACACGGGCCATGACGGCTCGATCACGACCGTGCACTCCAACAGCCCACGCGACACGCTCGCTCGTATCGAGACCATGACCCTGATGGCGGGCTACGACCTGCCGGTGCGGGCGATTCGTGAGCAGATGGCCTCGGCCATCGACGTCGTGGTCCACCTCATGCGCCTACGCGACGGCACCCGTCGCGTCACGCACGTGACCGAGGTGCAGGGCATGGAGGGCGACGTGATCACGCTCCAGGACATCTTCCTGTTCGACTACGGCATGGGCGTCGACGAACACGGCAAGTTCCGCGGCCACCTCAAGGCCACCGGCGTTCGCCCGAAGTTCGCCGAGAAGTTGGCCGACCACGGCATCAAGCTCGGCCCCGAGGTCTTCCAGCCCGAAGCGTTCGCCCGGCGGGCCGTCAAGGGGAAGTGACCGCAGTGCACCGACTCCGATCGTTCCGTCGATGGCTGACCGCGATGCTCGCGGTGGTCTTGGCCGTGAGCGTGATCGCCCCGGTCGGTGCACAAGAGACCGACGACGCGCTTGTCATCCGATCGATCGACGGCAGCGACACCGACGCCGTCGAGGCCGAATTCCTCTGGACCGGTGACCGAGCGCAGGTCCCGGATCTGGTGGTCCGTGAGAACGGCGAGGTCGTCGAGTCGTCCCTGCCGGTGCGCCTCGACGACGACCGCGAGTTCGGGATCGTCCTCGCCATCGACACCAGCGGGTCGATGGAGGAGAACAACGCCTTCCAGCAGGCGATCGCTGCCGCGCGGGGTTTCATCGAGGCCAAGGAGCCGACCGATCAACTCGCGATCGTCGGGTTCGGCACCGAGGTCGACACGTTCGCGGCGTTCACCGACGACGAGGACAAGCTCCTCGAGGCGGTCGACCGGCTCGGGATCAGCGACGGCACGGCGCTCTACGACGCGGTCCGTGACTCGGTCAACCTGTTCGACGGTACTGATCTCGTCCCCAACATCGTCCTGCTCACCGACGGTCGGGACAAGGACTCGTCGACCAGCGAGGACGCTGCGGCCAACCTCTTGGGGGAGTCGAACGCCCTGCTCTACGCCCTCGGCGTCGACAACGGCGACCTCGACCTCGGCCCGCTCGAGCGGCTCACCGCCCGAACGGGAGGCGCCGTGCTGTCGTCGGCCGATCCGTCGGAGCTGGCCGGGTTCTACGAGGACGTCCAGGGTCGGCTGCGGCGCCAGTTCCGGACGACCTTCGTCTCCGCGGCCACCGAGGAGGGCCCGGCGACGGTGACCTTCACGATCGGCGCCACCAGCGACGAGGCCTCGTTCACCCCGGGGACATCACTGAGCTCGCCGGCACGGATCGAACCGGTCGCCGTCCCTCGCAACGGGGGGATCGATGCACTCCAGTCCGGCGTCTTCCTGTGGCTGGCCGTCGTCTTGATCCTCATCGCTGTCGGTGGTGCGGTCTTCGCGCTCGGCATGTCGCTGATCGGCGACCGTCGCTCGCTCGACCGGGTCCTGCAGCCGTACTCCGACGGGTTCGTCGCCCCGGAGGATGACGATGATCGGCTCGCGACGTCCGCGATCCTGCAGCGAGCGGTCGCGCTCACCGGCCAGTTCGCCGAGCGACGCGGCGTGCTGCGACGCGTCGAGGACATGCTCGAACGTGCGAACCTCCCGCTTCGAGCAGCAGAGGCGATCTTCTTCTACCTGGTCGCCGTGGTGTTGATCGCGATCCTCGGTGGCGCGCTCGCCGGTGCGTTCGCTGCGGGCTTCCTCGTGCTGATCATCGCTGCACTCATCCCTCCGGCGTTGGTGATGTTCCTCGCCAACCGGCGGCGAGCGCAGTTCCAGGAGCAGCTGCCCGACCTCCTCGCGTTGATCGCGAGCACGCTTCGGTCCGGTTACTCGCTGATGCAGGGCGTCGAGGCCGCAGCGCAGGAGGTGATCGAGCCGACCAAGCGGGAGTTGCAGCGGGTGGTCACCGAGGCTCGCCTCGGCATGCCGCTCGAGGATGCGTTGCACAACGTCTCGTTGCGCATGAACTCGCGTGACTTCGAGTGGGCGGTCATGGCCATCACCATCCAGCGCGAGGTCGGTGGCAACCTGGCCGAACTGCTCGACACCGTGGCCGACACCATGCGCGAGCGTGACCGGTTGCGGCGCGACATCAAGTCGCTGACGGCCGAGGGTCGGGTCTCGGCCATGGTGCTCGGCCTCCTCCCGATCGCCCTCGGGATCATGATCTACACGCTCAACCCCGATTACATGAGCTCGCTCTTCGACCGCACGCTGGGGCTGGTCATGCTCGGTGGCGCCGGCCTGTTGATGGTCATCGGGTTCGGGTGGATGTACAAGATCATCGACATCGAGGTCTAGGAGGCAGCTGTGGTTCTGACACTCGGAGTCCTCGGTATCGTCCTGGCGGTCGCGCTCGTGGCGCTCGCCATCGGCATGCAGTTGGACGAACGTGCCGGCATCCGGACGTCGCTGCGACGCGTCGGCGGCTACGAGATCCAGGACACACGCGACAAGGAGTTGCTCGAGTCGTTCGGCCAGCGGACCATCGTTCCGGCGTTCCGCCGTCTCGGCGACCTCGGCCGCCAGGTGACGCCCGTCGGCTACCTCGACAACGTCCGCAAGAAGCTGCAGCGGTCCGGGCAGTCCGACGCGTCGGCGCTCGATCGCTTCGTGGTCCTGAAGATCGTCGGCGTCGTCCTTGCCCCGGTCGCCGTGTTCGTGGTGTTCGTCGTCCTCGACATGGGTGGCCTCATGGGGCTGTTGGTCGCCGGTGTCTCCGCCGTGCTGCTCGCGATGGGCCCCGACCTCGTGCTCGATCGTCAGGTCGAGACGCGTGTCCACGCCATGCGCATCGCGCTGCCCGAGGTCCTCGACCTGCTGGTGATCAGCGTCGAGGCCGGTCTGGGTTTCGAGCAGGCGCTGGACCGGGTGGTCGACAACGTGCCGGGCCCGCTGACCGACGAGTTCGCTCGGATGCTCGGCGAGGTGCGGGCCGGTTCGAGTCGTTCCGAGGCGATGCGGGCCATGGAGGCACGAGTCGACGTGCAGGAGGTGCGGTCGTTCATCCTCGCCATGCTGCAGGCCGACACCTTCGGCGTCTCGATCGCCAAGGTGCTGCGCACCCAGGCCGACGAGATGCGCATCAAGCGTCGGCAGTTGGCGCAGGAGCAGGCCCAGAAGGCCCCGGTGAAGATGCTGATCCCGATGGTGTTCTGCATCTTCCCGGCGCTCTTCGTGGTCGTGCTCGGTCCGGCGGTCTTCGACATCCTCGACGCCTTCTAGTGGACGTCGATGCGCCGCCCGCCCCGACCGAGGCGGCGACGGGCGGCTACGGATCACTGGGTGTCGCCATCGGCGCGCTGGTCGTCGCCTTCTGTTCGGTCCTCGCCTCGTTCCCCCTCAAGGACAACAGCTTCCTGACCCACCTGGCGACGGGGCGGATCATCCTCGAGTCCGGCTCGGTGCCGTCGAGCGATCCGTACACGTTCACCGCCCAGGGCGTGGACTGGACGGTCCAGTCGTGGTTGGCCTCGGTGGCCTATGCCGGAGCCGAGCAACTCGGTGGCGGTGCAGGCCTGCGGATCCTGGTCTTCGTGGTCTTCGGCTTCGCCGGCGCGCTCCTGTGGCGCCTGTCGCGCCCGGCCGAGTCGATCGTGATGCGCATCCTCATCGTCGCCGGCGCACTGCTCGTCGTGGGCGACGTCTGGAGCGAACGGCCGTACATGATCGGGGTCATCGGTCTCGCCGTGGTCTGGCTGGCGCTCGACGGCGCAGTCCGACCATGGCTGCTGGTGCCGCTGATGTGGGTCTGGGCCAACACCCACGGGTCGTTCCTGCTCGCACTCGGGCTGATCGTCACAGTCCTTGCCGGCACTGCGCTCGACCAGCGGGGCGACGTGGTCACGGACGAGGGTGCTTCCCGGTTCCGCTTGGACGCCGAGCTCGGAGTGCTCAAGGCGACGGTCGTCGGTACCTTGCTGGCCGTCATCGGCCCGCTGGGCCCTCGTGTCCTGTTGTTCCCGTTGAAGGCCGTGACGCAGTCCGAGACGCTCGGCGACATCGTCGAGTGGAAGGCCCCCGCGTTCACGTCGATCCCGCAGCGGGCGTTCCTGCTGCTGGTCATCGCGGTGATCGCCGGTCTGACACGGACCGGCCGGTGGCGCCTCGCACTGCCGGCCATCGTCTTCATTGCCGCGGGTCTGGTCGCGCAGCGGAACATGGTCATGGCCATCATGATCCTGGTCCCCGTGCTCGCTGCCTGTGCACCCGAGGTCGGGACCCTCACGTCACGCAGCCGTCCGCGGATCGGCTGGGCGCTGACCACCGTGTCGGGCGCCCTCGTGGCGCTGGTCGTCGTCTCCTCGATGAGCGAACCGGTGACGACGCTCGAGCCGTATCCGGAGCGAGCGGTGGCATGGGTGTCGGCCGCCGACCCGGAGCACCGAGCGGGCAACCTGGCATCCCCCGACTACGTCGGGAATCTGTTCGAGGCGCTCGACGGACCCACGGGACGTGTGTTCGTCGACGACCGGGCCGACATGTTCCCCGTGGACTTCTTCCTCGACTCCCGTGCTCTCGCCAAGGGGGAGCCGCGCTGGAGTGCGGTCCTCGACGAGCAGGACATTGGCGTGCTCGTGTGGAGTCGATCGAGCGTCCTCACGTCGCTGGTGGCGGAGGACGACGGGTGGCGGGTCGTGTTCGCCGACACCGACTCGATCGTCGCCTGCCGCCGAGGACCGGCCTGCGAGGCGTTGCTGAGCTGACGGCGCCGGTCGTCCGGCGCCCGATCAGGTGGCGCTGTCGATCGAGCTGCCGATGCTCTGGAACTCTTCCGAGGTCTCGTTGCCGAGGAAGAACACCGCGGTCAGACACACGATGGCGATCAGGGCCACGAGGAGCCCGTACTCGACCAGGCTGGCGCCACGGTCGCCTCGGTCTGCATGGCGGCTGGTGATCTGGATCCGGAGTGTGGTGAGGATTCTGGTCATGGTCGGGCTCCTTGTGTTCGGGACAGGGTGGTGATGGTGGGGAACATGAAAGAGGGCGAGCGCTGTGCGCTCGCCCTCTGACACGTTCTTCCGAGCCGGAGCCCGGAGCTTCCTTCGGAGTCGCTTAGAGCGAGCTGCCGACGGAGCTGAACTCTTCCGAGGCCTTCTCGCCGAGGAAGGAGATCGCAACGATGCAGACCACGGCGATGAGGGCGACGAGGAGGGCGTACTCGACGAGCGAGGCGCCTCGGTCACTCTTGATCCGGGCCTGGATCCACGTCTTGAGAATGTCGAACTGCTGCATGGGGATGCTCCCTGGGTTGTGGGCCCCGGGAGTCTTCCCGGGGTGCTGTGCTTCCTGTCGAAAGAAGTATCGCCCACGTTGCGTGCCGTCTACATAGGTCGTTCTGCCCATTGTCCCTGGTACTGCCACTTCGCTGGGAACAAATGGGATGTTCGGGACACCACGAGCAGCACGATGCGTGCGGAAGCGTCAGTAGAGGCGGACGATGCCCATACGCACCGCCAGGAGGACCGCCTGGGTGCGGTCTCTGGCGTCGAGCTTGGCGTAGATCGACGCCAGGTGGTTCTTGACCGTCTTCTGCGAGATGAAGAGCTGCTCGGCCACCTCGGGCGTACTGCAGCCGTCAGCGATGAGCTGGAGCACCTCGATCTCACGCTTCGACACGACCGAGTCCTCGTCCGACGCCAGGTCGCGGGCCTCGGAGAGCATGCGTTCCGCCAGCAGCGGGGACACGTCGGTGTCGAGCGACATCGCCTCCCGGACCGTTGCCGCCACCTCCTCGAAGGAGCAGTCCTTGACGAGGTAGCCGACAGCGCCGGCACGGATCGCGGCAGCGATCACGTCCTTGTCGGCATGCATCGTCAGCATGATGACGCGGACGTCCTCGTCAGCCTCGCAGATGCGCCGTGTGGCCTCCACGCCGTCCATGTCGGGCATGGTGACGTCCATGAGGACGACATCGGGCCGGTGCGTCGCTGCGAGCTCCACCGCCTCCTGTCCGTCGGACGCTTCAGCGACCACGTCGAATCCCTCGTCGAGCATCGAGCGCTTGAGCGTCTCCCGCAACATGCGGTGGTCATCAGCGAGCAGTAGTCGGACCGTCATCGTTCTCCAGGAGGTGGGTTGCGGTACCCAGCAGGGCGAGCGTACCCGGCCGTTCCGGAGCCATCAGCGGTCCTTACGGACGGCGACACGCATCGTGACGCCGCGGTTCGGCACCGAGTCGACCGACAGGTTGGCGCCGATCGCCGTCGCGCGCTCGCGCATCCCCAACATGCCGTAGCTGTTGAGTCGGCCGACACGCCCGATGGGCATGCCCTCGCCGTCGTCGCGGACCTCTGCGACGGCCTCGAACCCGTTCGAGAACCAGAACACGTCGATCCGGGTGCCTCCGCTGTGACGCTCGGCGTTCACGATCGCCTCCTGGGCGATCCGCCACAGCTCGCGCTCCTGGGGGCGGGGCATCCGAGCGCTCTCGTCGACGCGCAGGGTGAAGGTCATCCCCGAGCGTTCCTCGACCCGGGACCCGAACTCCTGGAGGGCATCGCCGACCGTGCGTTCGTCCGAGACGTCGGTGCGCAGGTCGTAGAGCGTGTCGCGGACCTCTCGGACCACGCCGCGGACGTCGCTGCGGATGCCGACGAGGTCGTCGGTGACCCGCTGACCACGGGAGTCGTTGCGGACGATCCGGTCGAGTTCGAACGCGAGGTAGGCGAGCGACTGGCCGATGCGGTCGTGGAGGTCGCGCGCGATCCGCGTCCGCTCCTCATCGGCGCCCACCGTGCGGAGTCGGGCGAACCACCGGGCATTGTCGATGGCGAGCGCCGCGGGTTCGGCGAAACCGTCGAGCAGATCGGCATCGCGCTGGGAGAAGTGGAACGGCTCGGGGTGTTCGACGAGCGCCACGCCGACGACCGACCCGCGTGCACGGAGTGCGACGTACATGCCGGAACCGGCGCGCATGGCGAGGCCGGGCCCCGCTCCGGCGATCAGGTTGGTCTCGGAGACGACCGTCGTGCTCTCACTGGCCCGTCGCGCGGGTGCCGGCAGCTCGGACTCGCTCAGCGTCGAGGTGGTCAGCGCCCGTCCTCCGAAGCGGCGGGCGACCGACCAGGACTGATCGCTGTCCTCCCGGAGGAGGATGGCGGCGGAGTCGAGGTCGAGGAGCTCGCGGAGGCGAGCGACGGTCGAGTCCAGCACTTCGTCGAGATCGAGCGACGAAGGGAGATCCTGCGCGACCTCGTGGAGGCTGATGAGCAGGTCGTTGGCGTCGGCCAGGCGGTCCATCCGGTCGAGGGCCTCGGAGTGGCGCACGTCGGCGTCGCCGCTGATCCGCCTCGCGTAGCCGGCGACCACGCCGACGAGGAGCAACTCGACCGACCATTGGACGACGAGTTGTCGGTCATCGTCCAACTGCGTGCTGGAGACGAGCATCGGGAGACCGATGGCCATGGCCGACGCAACGGCCAGACGGAGTGCGTTGGCGAAGCCGGCAGCGAAGCCGGCCACGGCGATCGCGGTGAGCGACGAGAACGCGAGAGGGGAGCGGAAGTATCCGGTCGCAGCGACGGCGGTTGCGACCAGCGCCGCCTCAGCAGTGAGGCCCACCAACCGGCCCAGCGTCGCCTCGGGCGAGATCGGACGGATGGTGCGGAAGACCGTGTAGGTGACCAGGACGGCCACCCATCCGGCCATCGAGAACTCGCGCGACGCGATGTCGGGCGTGGCCAGCACCACGCCGACGATCGTGGTGCCCCATCGGATGATGAGGATCGGCTGACGGAAGTTGTCCGAGCGGGTCGGTTCCCCGCCGAACTGGTCGCCTAGAAGGCCCCGCCGATCGACGCCGCTGCGGGGCCGAGCACCACGATGAACGTCGCGAGGAGGATCGGCATCAGCGGGAAGAGGATCTTGACGGGCAGCTTGGCCGCCTTCTCCCGGGCCCAGGCGCGCCGCTTGAGGCGCATCTCCGTCGCCTGGGTCTTCAGGACCCGCCCGATCGGCATGCCGAGGGCGTCCGCCTGGGTGAGCGTCAGGATGAAGTTCGATAGGTCTTGGACCTCGGTACGTCGTCGCAGGTTCTCGAGCGCCTGCCGCCGGGGCAGGCCGAGCTCCATCTCCCGCAGCGTACGGGAGAATTCGTTGGCCAGCGGGGAGTCGAAGTTGTCGCTGACGACCTCGAGCGCACCTTCGAACCCGACGCCGGCCTCGACCGAGATGGCCAGGAGGTCGAGGGTGTCGGGGAGGTCTCGTCGGATCGCTCCCTGTCGCTCCTCCACCTTGCGCTCGACGAACGACTTGGGCACCTGGGCGCCTGCGATCGGCAGGCCGATCAGGAGCACGACGCCGACGTTCGAACTGACGACGCCGCTGATGAAGAGGAACAACCCGAGCACGAAGCCGACCACGGCGAGCAGGACCTGGCCGGTGATGATCTCCTCGGCCCGGTACTGGCTGGTCAGCCCGGCGTAGATCAACTGCTGGTGGATGCGGTCGCGATAGTTGCCGGGGAGGACCTCGGACGCGGTGCCGACAAGACGGCTCGCGATCGGGCGCAGGACTCGGGTGAGGAACGGCTCGGAGAGGAGCTGTTGGAACTCGTCGGCCTCCTCGTCGGACCAGTCGAGGCTCTTGAGGTACTCGCCGGGATCGTCCTCCGGGTGCTCCTCTGCACGCTCTCGCAGCCCGAGGATCACGAAACCGACCCCGGCCGCCAGGAACAGCAGTCCGATGATGATGACCACGGTCAGACCTCCACCGAGTTGACCATCCGCAGGATGATGCCGATCGACGCCGTGCAGATGACCGCAGCGCCACCGAGCCAGATCCAGCCCCAACCCCGGAACATGGGCTCCATGTAGCCGGGGTTCATGACCTGGATGGCGATCAGGAGGAAGGCAGGGAGTCCGCCGAGGACGAATGCAGACACGCGGCCTTCGGCGGTGAGTACGTCGATCTCACGACGGACCTCTTCCCTCGCCCGGATGAAGTCGGCGAGGGTGTGGAGCAGGTCGGCCAGCTTGCCGCCGACCTCCTGCTGGATCTTGATGGCCTGGACCACCCAGTCGACGTCACGGACGTCGACACGCTCCGAGAGGCGTTCGAGGGCGTCGACGAGCGGGTCGCCCAACTGGGTCTCGGCCACGACCCGGCCGAACTCCTCGGCCAGGGGACCCTCGGCTTCCTCGTTCATCATCTGGATGGCTCGGAGGAACGTGTGCCCGGCCGAGAGCGACGATGCGATGAGGGTCAACGCTTCTGGGAAGGTCTCCTCGAACTTCTTTCGTCGCTGGCTGATGCGTCGGTTGAGGTACGCGGCGCCCACGAAGGGGGTGACGAGGAGGGCGACGAAGCCGAAACCGATGCTCGAGGTCGCTGCAGCGACGACTGCACCGCCGATGACACCGACGGCACCGACGAGGACGACGAACTCGCCCGGTCGGATCGGGACGCGAGCCTTCTCGAGTTTGGTGAGCAGCGAGCCCTTGGCGTCGATCGAGTCGATGACCTTGCCGGCGACACCGATGGTGTTCTCGACCAGCTGGCTGTGGCGCTCGGCGACGTCGGCGATGTCGACGTCCTGCTCACCCCAGGGGAGGTCGAGGATCTTGGCCAGTTCTTCCTCGCGCTCGTACACGCGAGACAGGACGCCGACCGAGAGGAGGGCGAACCCGCCACCGACCATGAAGACCGCGAGCCAGGAGACGCCGGTCACCGGACACGTTCCTTGTCGGCGATCTCGCCAGGGGTCGGGACCTTCGTCGAGCGCCGGCGGGCCGGGGCCTTCGAACTCGTGGTCCGTTTCGAGGACTTGAACGCTGCCGCCGGGACCTCGATGCCGTGCTCGGCGATCTTGTCGATGAACCGGGGACGCAAGCCGGTGGCTCCGAGTTCACCCGACGTGGCGCTGTCGGCGCCCGGGGTGTTCTCGAAGCTGAAGATGTCCTGGAGCAGGATGACGTCGCCCTCCATGCCCTGGACCTCGGTCAGCGAGGTGATCACACGGCGGCCATCGGGAAGCCGGGTCACCTGGAGGATGAGGTGGAGCGCCGACGCGATCTGCTCGCGGATGGCCCGGACGGGGAGATCGAAGCCGGCCATCAGCACCATGGTCTCGAGACGACTGATCGCATCTCGGGCCGTGTTGGCGTGCACGGTGGTCATCGAGCCCTCGTGGCCGGTGTTCATGGCCTGCAACATGTCGAGCGCCTCGGCAGCACGACACTCACCGACGATGATGCGGTCGGGCCGCATACGCAGGCTGTTCTTCACGAGGTCGCGGATGGCGACCTGGCCGGAACCCTCGGCGCTGGCCGGACGGGTCTCCAACGTGATCACGTGGGGCTGCTGGAGCTGGAGCTCGGCCGAGTCCTCGATCGTGATGATCCGTTCACCGTCGGGGATGAACCCCGACAGCACGTTGAGGTTCGTCGTCTTGCCGGTGCCGGTACCACCCGACACGAGGATGTTGAGCTTGCCCTTGACCGCGGCCTCCATGACCGTGACCAGGTCGAGCGTCCACGTGCCGAAGTTGATGAGGTCCTTCGCCGTGAAGGGGTCCTTGGAGAACTTTCGGATGGTGAGGACGGATCCGTTGATCGCCAGCGGCGGGATGATGGCGTTGACGCGGGAGCCGTCCGGCAGGCGAGCATCGACCATGGGGGAGGCCTCGTCGACACGACGACCGACCGAACTGACGATCTTCTCGATCACCTGGCGGTACTGGGCGTCGTCGATGAACTTCGTGTCGGTGCGCTGCAGCCGACCGTCCTTCTCCACCCAGATGTCGTCGTAGGCGTTGCACATCACCTCGGTGACGGCGGCGTCGGCCAGGAGCGGGTCGAGCGGCCCGTAGCCGAGCGTGTCGGCGACCATCTCGGCGACGAAGCGTCGGCGCTCCAGCGGGGTGACCTGGATGTCCTCGCGCTGGAGGATCTTGTCGAGCGCCGTGCGGAGCTCTTCCTCACGCTGTTGCGCGTCGAGTTCCTTGATCTTGTCGGCGATCTCGTCCAGCACCAGCCGGCGGACCTGCTTCTTGGTCTCGTCCCACGGCGACGCGGCGCCACCTCGGGCGCGCGCCGGCTTGGAGCGTCGGGCCTCCGGTGCTTCGTCGGTGGCTTCGGATGCCGTGGGGGCGGCGTCCTTGCCCTCCTCTTCCTCGAGGGCAGCGAGCTTCTCGGACAGTTTCACGATCGTGAACCCCCTGGTTGGGTCACCGTTTGCGTCGGATCACTTGCGGAAGAACCGGCGGATGCCGGCTCGCTTCTGTTGGATCTCTGAGTCGAGCTGGTTCTGGAGGGCGTCGGGCAGGACGAGCTTCATGCCCTGGGCCATGAGCCGGGAGATCTCGGCCTCGGGGGAGGCCGCCATCACCGGCATGCCGAGGTTGATCGAGCGACTGACCTCCTTGGCGTAGGGGAGGACGGACTCGAATCCCTGCGGGAAGAGCTTCGTGACCTGGTCGATGTCGATCCCGATGTCCTCCTCGGCCTTGTTGAGGATCAGCCGGAGGTCGCCGGTGTCGATCTTGAGGCGTTCCAACGTGCTGAGGAACACGCTCATGTTCCGGACGCTGGGGAGATCCAACGTCGCCATGACGTAGAGCAGGTCGGAGAGGTCGAAGGCGACCAGCACCGTCTCGGCCAAGGCCGGCGGCGTGTCGACGAGCACGTAGTCGAACCGGTTGCGGACGGCTTCGAGGATGCGGGTGACGTCCGGTGGGCTGATGCGGTCGGCCTCGCTCGGTTCGCGCGGGGCGGCGAGCACGTGGACGCCGGTGTCGTGGACGACCGTGTACTCCTCGATGTGCGCCGTGAGGTCACTCTCGTCGGCGTCCTCACGCTGGAGTGCGTCGAAGATCGTGTACTTCGGGCGGAGGCGCAATGCGGTCGAGACCTCACCGAACTGGAGGTCGAGGTCGACGATGCAGACCTTCTTGCCCATCCACTTGTGGAGGAACCAAGCGAGGTTCGTGGCGTAGAAGGTCTTGCCGCAGCCCCCGGTCGCAGAGGCGATGGTGTAGACGATGCCGGGACGGTCCTGCACGGGCTCGGGGACTTCGACCGCCGTGGTCGCCGTCGAGGCGGCTGCCACCTGATGCTCGACGATCACCGGGGCGGGGGCCTCGGGTACGAGCGCAGCGGCCCGCTCGAGCGATTCGACGAGGTCGCTGTCCTCGACCGGGAGTTGCAGGAGATCGATGGCCCCGGTCCGGACGATGTCGCGCAGCGAGGCATCCGGCCGTCGCGAGAACGCGAGGACCATGCGCATCTCGGGCAGCTCTTCGGCGATGATCCGCAACCGGGCGAGCCCGGAACGGGTGCCGAGACTCGGGCCCGCCACCAGGAGGTCGAAAGGGCCCTCCTCCTCGAGCATCTCGCCGACGGCACCGATGCGGGTGCACGCCGTGATCTTCGGGGACTCCGAGAACTGGTCGGAGAGTCCGCGGATCTGCTCGGCGAGGCCGTCACCTCGGTCGAGTACGAGGATCTTCGTCACTCGGTCCATCCTCCGGATGCGCAGGTCGACTTCACGACTGGGGAGCAGCGCTGTCGGCGCTGACCGGACCGTTGACGGTGTCGCCACCGACGCCGGGGGTGTCGCCTGCGTTGGGGGCGTCGTCGGCGGTCAGGCTGAGGTACAGGTCGGCGAAGGTGCTCAGCTGCACGATGCGCTCGGCATCGGTGGTGCGCAGCGCCAACAGGTAGGTGAGCGGAGTGCTCAGCGCTTGCCGGCCGACGGTCGCGTCGGGTGCGGCGGGATCGGTGGGCTGCACCGACGTGCCCTGCTGTGCGCTGACGTCGAGCACGAGCACGTTGGTGAGTGCGAGCTCGGTACGAGGGACCGGTGCTCCGTCGGCCACCAGGCCGGCGTCACCGTTGCTGCCGCCGCCGAAGACTCCGTAGACGTTCACGGTGTCGCCGGGGGCGATGTACCCGGCGCCGCCGTTGGTGTAGTCGATGGTCACGGCGACACCGTCGAAACCGTCGGGGATGGTGATGTTGCTGAGCGAGCGGGTCGCGAGTTGGGCCGACGTGATCACGTCGCCCTTCGAGACCCCGACGGCGAAGATCTGGTTGTCGAGGCCGGCGGCCGAGGTGAGCGCTCCGACCGGCTGGCTGCCGGCGGCGACCGTGTCGGTCTCGAGCAGGCCCTGTTCGATGACGTCGGTGCCGAGCGTGCCGGCGGGGATGTCCTCGGTTGCCACCAGCACACTGACGTCGGCGACGCCTGCCTGCCGGTTGCTGCTGCTCCCACCGTCGTCGTCGTTGAGGACGAGATAGGCGATCGCGCCGCCGACGATGAAGAAGGCAATGCCGAACAGGATGATGAGATTCGATCGTTGGCGCACTGGGTTCCTCCGTTTGGCGGCCCGCTGGTTGAAAACCCCTCGCCGCCGGCGGCCGCGAGGGTTCACGGAGACCGGTTGCGTAGAGCAAGTTAGCGGCCGAGTGTCGCGGTTGTAGGCGGTCGCTTCTGATGTTGGGAAGGCTGCAACGATTGTCGGTCCTGTCCCTTTTGAGGAACATAGCCCGGAGGTGTCATTTTCGGCCTGACGTCTGGACTAGTCCGTCCCGGCCTGTCGTCATCGCCCTGCGTGGCCGGCTCGCCGGTAGGTTCGTCCCGTGCTCAGCCTGGGTCTCACTGGTGGAATCGGATCGGGGAAGTCGACGGTGTCGGCGATCCTCGAGGAGTTCGGTGCGTCGGTCGTCGACGCCGACCGGATCGTGCGAGCGCTCCAGGAGCCCGGCGAGCCGGTGTTCGAGGCGATGGTCGCCGAGTTCGGTCCGTCGATCGTGGCGGCCGACGGGACCCTCGATCGCCAGGCGGTCGCCGACATCGTCTTCGGCGACGACGACGCGCTGAAGCGACTCAACGCCATCGTGCATCCGGCCGTCGGCGCAGCCATCGCCGACCGGCTCGTCGCACTCGCCGAGACCGACGACGTGGTGATCCTCGACATCCCGCTCCTCGTCGAGAGTGGTCGGGACGACATGGCCGCAGTGATCGTCGTCGACGTCGACCCGGACCTGGCCGTGGCCCGACTGGTCGAACACCGTGGCTTCTCCGAGGAGGACGCCCGTTCGCGCATGGCACGACAGGCGAGTCGCGAGGACCGCCTGGCGAAGGCCGACGTCGTCATCGACAACTCGGGCACGCTCGACAGCCTCCGCCGGCAGGTCGAGGCGCTCTGGACCCGGATCGAGGCCGGCGAGTTCAGCGCTGAGGAGTGATCGGCGCCGATGAGCAGCCCGGTTCTGTCGGAGGTGTCACAGCGCCTCGGTAGCGTCATCGCATGACGGAATTCCGCATGGTCGCCGACTACTCGCCGGCCGGAGATCAGCCGCAGGCGATCGCGCAGCTGACCGAGGGGATCCGTGCCGGAGAACGCCAGCAGACGCTGCTGGGCATCACCGGGTCGGGCAAGAGCGCGACCATCGCATGGACGATCGAGCAGATCCAACGGCCCACGCTGGTCATCGCTCCCAACAAGTCGTTGGCGGCGCAGCTCGCCAGTGAGTTCCGGGAGTTCTTCCCCGACAACAAGGTCGAGTACTTCGTCAGCTACTACGACTACTACCAACCCGAGGCGTACGTCCCGTCGAGCGACACGTACATCGAGAAGGACTCGTCGGTGAACGACGACATCGATCGCCTCCGGCACGCGTCGACCTCGGCGCTCCTCACCAGGCGAGACGTGATCGTCGTCGCCTCGGTGTCGTGCATCTACGGCCTCGGCTCGCCCGAGGACTACCGGGCCAACCTGCTCTACCTGAAGGTGGGGGAGGAGTACGACCAGCGCAGCGTGCTCCGCAAGCTGGTCGACATGCAGTACGACCGCAATGACGCCAACCTCGTCCGCGGCAACTTCCGCGTCCGCGGCGACACGCTCGAACTGCACCCGGCCTACGACGAGGACCCGGTCCGCATCACCTTCTTCGGTGACGAGATCGAGGAGATCACGGTCGTCGACTCGCTCACCGGCGAGAAGGTGGCCGAGCACGAGGACCTCGCTGTCTACCCGGCAACCCACTACGTGGCCGGCGAGGACCGACTGTCGAAGGCCGTCGTGCGCATCGAGGCCGAACTCCAGGACCGTCTGGAGCAGTTCGAGAAGGAGGGCAAGCTCCTCGAGGCCCAGCGCCTCCGCATGCGGACCCAGTACGACCTCGAGATGATGCAGGAGGTCGGGTACTGCAACGGCATCGAGAACTACTCGGCACCGATCGACGGCCGAGCCCCGGGCGAGACGCCCAACACGCTCCTCGACTTCTTCCCCGACGACTACCTCGTCGTGATCGACGAGTCGCACGTCGCCGTACCTCAGCTGCACGGCCAGTACGAGGGCGACCGCAGCCGCAAGGAGATCCTGATCGACCACGGGTTCCGGCTGCCGTCGGCGGCCGACAACCGACCGCTCCGCTTCGAGGAGTTCACCGAGCGCGTCAACCAGGTCGTCTACGTGTCGGCCACGCCGTCGCCCTACGAGCGTCGGGAGAGCTCGCGCATCGTCGAACAGGTCGTACGACCGACCGGCCTCGTCGATCCCGAGGTCATCGTCAAGCCCACGAAGGGCCAGATCGACGACATCATGGAGCAGATCGCCCTCCGCATCGAGCAGGACGAGCGGGTCCTGATCACGACGCTCACCAAGAAGATGTCCGAGGACCTCTCCGAGTACCTGCTGGAGCAGGGGGTGCGGTGTCGCTACCTGCACTCCAACATCGACACGATCGAGCGCATCGAGATCCTGCGGGCGTTGCGCCTGGGCGAGTTCGACGTCCTCGTCGGCATCAACCTGTTGCGCGAGGGGCTCGACCTCCCGGAGGTGTCGCTTGTCGCCATCCTCGACGCCGACAAGGAGGGCTTCCTCCGGTCGGAGACGTCGTTGATCCAGACGATGGGCCGTGCCGCCCGCAACGTCAACGGCCAGGTGATCATGTACGCCGACAAGGTGACCGACTCGATGCAGCGGGCCATCTCCGAGGTCCAGCGCCGGCGGCAGCTCCAGCTCGAGTACAACGAGGAGCACGGCATCGACCCGCAGACGATCCGCAAGGGCGTCACCGACATCCTCACGTTCCTGCGTGGTGGCGACGGGACTGCTCCCGTCCCCGACAAGGACAAGCGCAAGCGGACCGCGGCCGAGCGTCAGAAGATCAAGGAGCTGACCGAGCTCCCGCAGGAGGACGTCGAGCGGTTGATCATCGCCCTCGAGGAAGAGATGCACGAGGCGGCCGAGGAGTTGCGCTTCGAGTATGCCGCCCGGTTGCGAGACGAGATCAAGGACCTGAAGCGCGGGTCGGTCGACGCTCGCTGAGTTCGTCCTCCCCGGATCGGCCCCGACCGATCAGTAGCTTCGACTCGTGCCGGAGGTGCGACGTCCCGTCGCGTTCGTGATCCTGGGCCTGCTGTGCGGGCAGTTCCTCGTGCTCGGTCTGATCCAGGCCAGCCGCGACTCGGTCGCCGTCGACGAGGCCGTCGACCTGACCGCAGGCCTCGTCGCGGTTGCGGATCACGATGTCCGCATGGCCCCGGAGCACGCGTTGTTCCACAAGGTGCTGCCCGGCCTTCTCCCGGTGCTCGTCGCCGACCCGATCATCCCCCGCACCGCGGCGTACGAGGACGGCGACTGGTTCGACTACACCGACGACCTGATCAGGGCCAACGACGAAGCCGGGCGCCTCGATGATGTCGTCTTCTGGTTCCGCGTGGTGCCGTTGCTCCTCGGCGCGGCAACGGGTCTGCTCGTCTATGCGCTGGGGCGCGATTCGTGAACCGGACGGGGGGACTGGTCGCCGCGGGGCTGTGGTTGACCACGCCGTACGTCTTGGGGATGGCGCACCTCGGATCGCTGGACATCAGTTTCACCTTCTGGGTGGTGGCACTCGTGCTCGCCGTCGACCGGTGGCGAGCGACGCCAGACGACGGCCGAGTGCTCGCCGTGGCCGGCGTACTCGGGGCGGCGCTGCTCACCCGTCACACGGCGGTGGTCCTCGTTCCGGTGGTGTTCGTGCTCGTCGTGGTGCTGCATCGAGGACGAGACCGGCGGGTCGCACAGGTGGCGATGGTGCTGCTCGTGCCGCTGATCGTGGTGTGGATCGGGTACCGAGCGGTCGATCCGATCCCGGTCGACGGGGCGCCTCGAGCGAGGTTCGATGCGCTGATCTCGACGGCGTCTGCGGACAGCCCGGTCGCGGCTGCGGCGCTCGCCGTCCCGTTGCCGGTCGAGTGGCGGGCCGGATTCGCCTACCTGATGGAGACGTCGGACCAACGTCCTGCCTATCTGCTGGGCGAGTCGTGGTCGGGGGGCCGATGGTGGTTCTTCCCGAGCTCCGCGATCGTCAAGGTCCCGCTCGTGGTCCTCGCGATCCTCGGCGGAGCAGCAGCGCTGGCGCGACGATCGCGGCGAGACGCTCTTCGTGTACTGGTCACCGTCGGACCGCTGGCAGGAATGCTCGCGATGTTCCTCGCCGTGCAGCCCCTGGACCTCGGCCTCCGGCTCGCGCTCCCGGTGTTGGCTCCGCTCGCCGTCGTCGCTGCCGGTCTCGTCCATCTCCCTCGTCGTGGCGCGCTCGTCGTCCTGGGCGTATTGACGTTCTGCCAGGCGGCCGCCGTCGTCGCCGCACACCCCGACTCGTTGGCGTGGACACCTCCACCGTTCACCGACGGATACCGGGCGGTGAGCGACGGAACGATCGACATCGGCCAAGCCAACCGCACGGTTCGGAGCCGTCACCGGACGACGCCGTTCGTCGCTGCATCCTTGTCGGGACCGCGGGGGCTCGACGTCCTCCCGGGTGTACCCCGCGTCGAGGCGGCGGGTGCGCTCGTCGGCGACGTGGTCGTGTCGGCGACGGAGCTCACGGTCACGCATCGCGACGAGCTCTCGTGGCTTCGGGCCTACTGCCCGGTCGAGGTGATCGACTCGGCGGTCCTGCGGTACCGGTTCACCGATCCCGTCGACCGCAGCCCCGGACCGGACACGCCGGCCTCACCCTGCAGCGGCGAGGTCAGCGTCCGGCGCTGAGCGGTCGGCTCCGTCGGTCGGCCAGTACCTGCGGACGGCGGCGACGGCAACGCCGACGAGCCCCAGATGCAGGACCCATCCCAGTGGGCCGAACGCCATCGTGAACAACGTGGGATTGAGACCGAACCGATCGATGTTGCGGAGGTGTCCGACGATCAGCGTCTCGCCGGTGAGCACCAGCGGGAGGGTCACGACCACCAGGCCCATCGACACCATCCCGAGCGATATCAACGCCGTCCGGATCCTGGGGGTGAGCGCCGGAAGCATGCTGGCGACGGGCACCACGAGGAAGGGCATGGACGGGATCATGTAGCGAGGCCCGGCGGTCTCTCCGCCCCAGGGGTTGACCCAACCGGACTGCAGGAGGAAGAAGCCGGTCACCACGAGCGCCGGAACGGCGATGTCGCTCCGACGATGACGGACGGCTTGGACCAGTCCGATGGCTCCGACGATCACGATCGGGGTGAACATGAAGCCCTTCTCGGCGAAGAAGATCCGCAACATGTGGGCGGGGTTCGGAATGCCGAAGGAGTCGCGGATGCCGATGTCCTTGGCGCTGTATCCCGTACCGATCCGGTCGTACACGCGGAGGCTGTGGGCGACGACGAGCCCGACCGCGAGCAGGTGCGGGGCGATGAAGACTGCGGCGCGACGCCATCCATGGTGTGCGAGGACATACCAGGCGAGGACTGCGGCGACGCCGGCCATCGGATACTCGCTTGTGACCGCGACTGCGGACAGGACCGCAGCTCCGACGAGCGCTGGCGCAGTCATGACGCCCGGCCGCGAGAGCAGGTGCCATGCACCGAACCCGAGCGCGCCGACGAACACGTGGGCATACAGCGCGCTCGACATGGGCAGCAGCAGGGTGCCGAACGCGAGCGCGATGGCGGCCGTGGCCGCCAATCTCGCAGATTCTGTGCGCGCAGCATTGCGTCGCATGAGGACGAGCAGGGCGGCACCGGGAACGACGCTGAACACCAGCGACAGGCTCCAGGCGCCCAGGTTGCCCTCGCGCCGGAAGTCGGTGGCGGGGTCGGCGCCGAGCTCCTCCGCGATCGCGAGGACCGGCACGGCGAGTATTGGCTGTCCGGGGGCCTTGTCCGAGTAGACGTGGCCGTTCAGCCGCACCAGGTCGGTGCTGAGAAGTGGCTCGTAGTCGTCGACCTCGAACCTGGACTGTTCGGTGAGGGCCGCAGTGAACGCATACCGGCTCGACTCGTGTGCGGTGAGCCACGGCACGATCGGGCCGATGGCGACGAGGAGCAAGCACACGAGTGCGAGATCCAGGCGACGGTCCATGGATGCGAAAGGTACAACGGTCGCACGCCCCAAGCAGTGCCCGGGAAGCGCGTTGCCTTGTCGCAGTTGCTTGGTCGCGCATGGAACCCGATGCATCGCCGGCCGCCTTCTCCTGGGCGTGCGAAGCCCCTTCAGCATCCGGGATTCCGGCCGATATCCGCGGCAGACTCACAGAGGTCGCCGAGGTGGGAGGAACAATGGATCCGCTGCAACGCCTGGTGCGCCGTCCGTTGTCGGCGTTCCTGATCCTCGTCGGCGTCTACGCGCTGTGCAGCCTCTTGGTCAATCCCGGTGGCTATCTCGGCGCCGACACGGGCGCCAAGGTGTACACGCTCGAGGTGATGGAGCGGGAGAACTCGTGGAATCCGGACATCGGCTACTGGGCAGAGGATCTCGACCCGTCCGGTGAGCTCCATCCCGTGTACCAGACGCGTCTGCGTGACGACGGCAGTTGGGTGGCTGTCACGACGCTACCGATGCTCGAGTTGGCGTATCCCCTCTATCGAGTCGGCGGCTACCCAGCAACGTTGGCGATTCCCATCGTCGCCGGTGCGATGGCCGCAGTCGCCGCACGCTCCGTTGCTCGACGGGTCCGACCGACCACTGACGGATGGGCAACGTTCTGGGTGGTCGGACTGGCATCGCCGGTGCTCGTGTACTCGCTGGACCTCTGGGAGCATGGTGCTGGGCTCGCTGCGATGACGGGGGCGGTCGCCATCCTGCTCGGGACGCTCGACGAGCGGCCCTGGTGGACGGCAGCGTTCGCCGGCGCGCTGTTGGGTCTCGCGGCGGTCATGCGAAACGAGGCGTTCGTCTACACGCTCGTCGTAGTGGGGGTCGTCTGTGTCGAACACCTCCGTGCCCGGCGGAAGCTCCTGACGCCGATTCTGGTCGGGTCCGCGGTAGTCGTCGGTTTCGCGGTTCCGTGGGCGGCCAACGTCGTCCTGGAGTCCGGATTCGAAGGCCCCTCGCGTGGCAGCCGTGCGACCGGTCGGGTGTCGACCGTGGCGTCGACGCAATTGGTCGACGAACTCGGGCAGCGGGCGCGCGAGGGCATGCAGACGCTCGTCGGCTTGGTGTCGGGTGATCCGACCACCTCGGTGCTGCTCGGTGGAGCTGTCGTCGCTGCCGTCGTGGCCGCATGGAGAGCCGAACGAAGGGCGGATCGGACCTTTGCCCTCGTCTGCGTCGGTGCTGCGGGCGCGGTCTATCTGGCCGATGCCCTCGGCGGTCTGGGATTCGTTCCCGGACTCCTGGTGGCGTTCCCGATCGCAGTTGCGGGACTACTGGCGGATGTTCGGAATCCTCGGGAGAACGTCGTCGTTGTGATGGCGGTTGTCGCGCTCCCGATCGTCTATCTGTTCCAGTACCTCGACGCGGCCGGTCCGCAATGGGGCGGGAGGTATTCGCTCACGTCCGGCATCCTGCTCGGGGTCATCGGCATGGGTGCGCTGGCGTCTCGACACCCACTGGTTCCGCGTGCCCTGGTCGGTCTCTCGCTCGCGATCACCATGCTCGGTTTCGCCTGGCTGATCCAACGCTCGCACGGCGTCGATGAATTCTTCGGCGATCTCGAAGAGGTCGCAGAACCAGTTCTCATCGCTCGGCAAGGCTTCATCCTGCGCGAGGGCGGCGCTGCCGGAGTCGGGAAACCCTGGTTGAGCACCGACAGTGAGGCAGAGTTCTCGTCGGCCGTGGACCTTGCTCGTGAGAGCGGGGCCGATCGCTTCTCGGTGCTCGAGTGGAAAGGGGCGGCGCCACCCGAATCGGCCATCCCCGCCGATGCCACCGAAGTCGATCGATGGGCGCTCGACTTCGTGGGCACGCCGATCGGCATCGTGACCTATGAGTTCGAACCATGACAGCTTCGACGTCGCAGCGGAGGCGGCTCCTTCTCCTCGCTGCGGGGTGTCTCGGCGTGGTCCTCGTCCAGTTGCTGGTGATCCTTGCCGGTGACAGCCGCGTCTTCTCGGGTTCCGACGCCGGCGGGCGGGCAGCGGCAATCGGCGCTGCCGTGGGATCCTCGGGTTGCGATCACGACCTTGGTTACTGGGCCGAGGAATGGGATCCTGCCGGTGAAGCACATCCGATGTTCAACACGGTCGCGGTGGGGGAACGGTTCGTGCAGCCGACGGCGATGCCGTACGTGTGTGCCGCAGCCACCCTCGAGCGTGGGTTTGGCAGGCCAGCATCGCTTGTCGTGTCCATAGTCGGAGTGTTGCTTGCGGCGACCGGTGCATGGATGCTTGAACGGGAATCGGGCTCGTCAGGGTTGCTCTCGTTCGTCACCGTGGGAGTCGTGGGCCCGGTCGCGTTCTACGGATCGGATACGTGGGAGCACGCTCCGGCGGTCGGTTGTGCACTTTTTGGGACGGCGTTGATCCTTTCCCGTTCAGGGCGGCTGTCCGGGGCAGTTGCCGGTGTCCTGTGGGGGTTGGCGGTCTCCATGCGAGTGGAGACCGCGATCGTGGGGCTTGGTCTCGCCGCGGGCGTGCTTCTCGTCGTGGAGATGCGAAAGAGCGTCCTCGCTGACAGATGGCGAGTCGCCATTGCCGGAGTGGCTGCCGTGCTCGTGCTCGCAGTCGACCGCACGGCTCAGCAGCGGATCATCGGCAGTGACTACCGCGGCGGCCGTGCTTCGACCCAAGCAGGCAACATCCTCGGTGAGGTCGGCGATCGGACCCGCGACGCGGTGGTCACGACATTCGGCCTGTTGCCGACGGACAGCGACCTTGAATCGATCCTGCTCGGAGTGGTGTTCGTGCTCGCTCTACTGGTCGTCGGAGCGGCAATCACCGGCTCCGAGATCGAGACGCGTCTGGTGCACGGGTTCGCTCTCATTGCGGCGCTCATCGCGTGCCTTCGAATTCTCGATCCGGGCTTTGTTCCCGGCATGCTGGCTGCATCGCCGATCGCCGCGGTGGGGGTCTTCTCGTTGCGTTGGCGCAGCGGGCCGCCGGTCGGGCGGGTGCTTGCCATCGGGGCTGTCAGTTCGCTGCCGATCGTGTGGGCGCTGCAGTGGACGGGAAATCTCGGTCCGCAGTGGGGAGGGCGGTACGTGTTACTGAGCGGAGCGCTCTTGGCCACCTGCGGTGCGACCCTCGTTCGCTCGGGTCCGTCACGCCTCGGCCATGTAGTCGTCGCCCTCACTGTCGCGATCGGATCGATGGGGCTTCTGTGGCACTCACAGCGGACGCAGCTCATCGGGGTCGTGCTGGATGATCTGCTGACGACGCCGTGCGAGGAGGTGCTCGTCTCGACGTCGCCGTTCCTTCTCCGCGAAGGGGGTGCAATCGAGGAGTTCTCCAGTGGGGTCAGGGCAGATGGATGCAGGTTGCTCAGTTCCACGGTCGACGACGTCGCGTTCGCGCTGGGTGTTGCGGCTGATTCCGGAGCTCGCCGATCGACGGTCCTCCTGCCTCGGAGAATCGACGACCCCGCTCGAGTCTTGGGAGCGGTCACCGTGCTGTCCCGCTCCGAGGTCGATCTCCACGGGCTCCGGTACTCGGCGGTCGTCGTCGCCTTGTAGAGAAAACGAACAGGTGTTCCCTTCCACGTGTGGTGGGCGCCGCTAGCCTCGTCCCGTGGACAAGCTGGTCGTCTCCGGAGCGCGCGAACACAACCTCAAGGGCGTCGACCTCGAGCTGCCGCGCGACAAGCTCATCGTCTTCACCGGACTGTCGGGGTCGGGCAAGAGCTCGCTCGCGTTCGACACGATCTACGCCGAGGGCCAGCGCCGCTACGTCGAGTCGTTGTCGGCCTATGCCCGGCAGTTCCTCGGTCAGATGGACAAGCCCGACGTCGACTTCATCGAAGGCCTGTCGCCGGCCATCTCCATCGACCAGAAGTCGGCGAGTCGCAACCCTCGTTCGACCGTCGGCACCATCACCGAGGTCTACGACTACCTCCGCCTGCTGTTCGCCCGCATCGGCGTTCCACACTGTCCGGACGACGGCACGCCGGTGGCTCGCCAGACGCCGCAACAGATCGTCGACCGGATCATGGAGCTCGAGACCGGGACGCGATTCCAGGTCCTCGCTCCGGTGGTCCACGGCCGCAAGGGCACCTACGACACCCTCCTCGACGACCTCTACGGCCAGGGTTTCGCCCGAGCGATCGTCGACGGTGAGCTGATCGAGCTCGGTGACCACAGCGAGCTCGAGCTCGAGCGCTACGAGATGCACACCATCCAGGTGGTGGTCGACCGTCTCGTCGCCAAGGACAACATGGCCCGGCGGCTCACCGACTCGCTCGAGACCGCGCTCGCCCTGGCCGACGGCGTGGCCGAGATCCAGATCGTCCCCAAGGGCCGCGACGCGGAGCCGGAGGACACGCTCACCTTCAGCCAGCACTTCGCCTGTCCGACCTGTGGGATGTCGTTCCAGGACCTGGCGCCCCGCAACTTCTCGTTCAACTCGCCCTACGGCGCCTGCACCGCGTGCGACGGCCTCGGGACTCGCTACGAGGTCGACCCGCAGTTGGTCGTGCCCGACCCCGACCTTTCACTCGAAGAGGGCGCGATCGCCCCGTGGTCCGGTGGTCGGTCCACCTACTTCTCACGACTCGTCGAGTCGGTGGCCGAACACCTCGACATCGAGCCCGGTACCCCGTGGTCGAAGCTGACCAAGAAGCAGACCAACGCCCTGCTCCACGGCAAGGGCGTCTCGAAGGTCACGGTCACCTACACGAACCGCTACGGGCGGACCCGTACCTACAACGCCAACTTCGAGGGCGCGATCCCGTACCTCACGCGTCGCCACGGTGAGGCCGAGTCCGACTCGCAGCGCGAGCAGATCGAGGGGTACATGCGCGAGGTCGCGTGTCCCACGTGTGCCGGCAAGCGCCTCAACCCGATCTCGCTCGCCGTCCTGGTCGACGGTCACGACATCTCCGAGATCTGCGACCTCTCGATCGGCGAGGCCGCCAAGACGCTCGCCGGGCTCGAGTTGTCCGAGCGGGATCGCATCATCGCCGAACAGGTCGTCAAGGAGATCAACGCCCGGATGGGCTTCCTCCTCGACGTGGGCCTCGACTACCTGACGCTGTCCCGGTCCGCCGGAACGCTCGCCGGGGGAGAGGCGCAACGCATCCGCCTGGCCTCGCAGGTCGGTTCAGGCCTCGTCGGTGTGCTCTACGTGCTCGACGAGCCGTCGATCGGCCTGCACCAGCGCGACAACCGTCGCCTCATCGACACCCTGATCCGCATGCGCGACCTGGGGAACACGGTCATCGTCGTCGAGCACGACGAGGAGACCATCGCCGAGGCCGACCACGTGGTCGACATCGGACCCGGAGCCGGCGAACACGGCGGAGCGGTCGTCCACTCCGGCACCTACAAGCAGTTGCTGAAGAACAAGGAATCGGTCACCGGCCAATACCTGTCCGGCCGGAAGTCGATCCCCATCCCCGAGAAGCGGCGGACGCCCGGCGACCAACGCATCCGCGTGGTGGGTGCACGCGAGCACAACCTCCAGGACGTGTCGGTCGAGTTCCCGCTCGAGATGTTCACGTGCGTCACCGGTGTGTCGGGATCGGGCAAGTCGACGCTGGTCAACGAGATCCTGCTGCGGTCGTTGATGCAGCACGTCTACAAGTCGAAGCTGCCGCCGGGCCTGCACAAGCGCGTCGAGGGGATGGAGAGCCTCGACAAGGTCATCGCCATCGACCAGTCGCCGATCGGTCGGACGCCACGGTCGAACCCCGCCACCTACACCGGTGTCTGGGACCACGTCCGCAAGTTGTTCGCCCAGACCAACGAAGCCAAGGTCCGGGGCTACCTGCCCGGTCGGTTCAGCTTCAACGTGAAGGGCGGGCGCTGCGAGGCCTGCGCCGGCGACGGCACGATCAAGATCGAGATGCACTTCCTGCCCGACGTCTACGTGCCGTGCGAGATCTGCAAGGGCAAGCGGTACAACCGCGACACGCTCGACATCACGTTCAAGGGCAAGAACGTGTCCGAGATCCTCGACATGCCGTGCGAAGAGGCGTTGGAGTTCTTCGCCAACCAGCCCAACATCGCCCGCCACATGCAGACCATCTGCGATGTGGGTCTCGGTTACGTGCGCCTGGGGCAGTCCGCACCCACCCTCTCCGGTGGCGAGGCGCAGCGGGTGAAGCTGGCATCCGAGTTGGCCAAGCGGTCGACCGGCCACACCATCTACATCCTCGACGAACCCACCACCGGGCTCCACTTCGAGGACATCCGCAAGCTGCTGACGGTCCTGTCCCGCTTGGTCGACCAGGGCAACACCGTGCTGGTCATCGAGCACAACCTCGACGTCATCAAGACCGCCGACTGGATCATCGACCTCGGACCCGAGGGCGGGTCGGGGGGTGGCACCATCGTCGCCGAAGGCCCGCCCGAGCACATCGCCACCGTGTCGCAGAGCCACACCGGTCACTTCTTGGCCCCCATCCTGGGCGTGGATCGCTCCTGAGTCCTCAAGTCTCCTTCCGGTGCTGCCGTAACATCTGGGTGTGAGACGTCTGGCGCGCCCTTTGATGTACGCCGGAGTCCTCGGCATCGTCTTCGGGTTGAGCCAATGGCACGGCGACAACGTGGGCGGGTATGAGTTCGTCGACACCTCACGCTTCGGCTGGGCGACGGCATACGTCGGGATCTTGTGCCTTGCCGCCTACGGCCTCGGTCTTCCCGAAGTCCCGCGCACGATGCGGAGTCGGCTACCGACGTCGTTGCTCGCATCGGTCTCCGGTGCGTTGGGCATCTCCGGTGTCCAACTCTTCGTTGGCGACGCGCTTCTCCCGCGGTTCGTGGTGTTTGGCTCCGCCATGCTGTTGGTGCCTTGGTACTACGCCATGTCCACGCTCGCCGGGGCCGGGCGCCGAAATCTTGAAGCTCGCGACCGCATCGCGATCGTGGGTCCTGCTGAACTCGAGGCCGAGTTGACCACCGAGCTGGCCGGTGGTCCGGAGCGGCCCGCCACGGTGGTCGCATCGCTCTCCGTCGGCGAAGCGGCTGCGGTGGACGAGCATGTTCGTCCGCTGGTCGAAGCCGTGGTCGCGAGCGGAGCGTCGGTCCTCGTCCTGAGCTCGGATGCGCAGTCCGACGAGCGTGTCGTCGCGCAGGCGGCATCGCTCCACGAGAGCGGGGTGCGCGTACGCACACAGTCGTTGTTCTACGAGGAGTACCTGGGGAAGCTGCCCGTAGCCGACCTCGGGCGGGTGTCCCTGTTCTTCGACATCGGCGAGGTCCATCGGGACCGGTTCGGTCGCGTCAAGCGACTGGTCGACCTGGTCGCGGGCCTGATCGGCAGCATCGCTCTCTTCATCGCCATCCCCGCTGTTGCCATCGGAAATCTGTTCGGGAACCGAGGACCGCTTTTCTATCGGCAGACTCGTACTGGGCGGGCGGGCGTGCCCTTCACCATCTTGAAGTTCCGCACCATGAGCGATGACGCGTCGGTCCCGACGGACTGGACGTCCGAGGACGATCCCCGGATCACCACGTTCGGGCGGCTGCTCCGCGTGTCGCACCTCGACGAACTGCCGCAGGTCTGGAACATCTTGCGCGGCGACTTGAGCTTGGTCGGGCCCAGACCCGAACAACCTCGTTACGTCGAGGAGTTGGTCGAGAAGCTCCCGTTCTACGACTTGCGGCACATCGTGCGTCCCGGCCTCACCGGCTGGGCACAGGTGAAGTACGGGTACGCGGGCGATGAGCGGGACGCGCTCGAGAAGCTCCAGTACGACTTCCACTACCTGCGCCGGCAGTCGGTGTCCTTCGATCTGCGCATCGTGGGGCGTACCGTTCGGTCTGTTCTCGGCAACGAAGGGAAGGGACGTTGACCGACGCACCACTCGTGACAGTGTTGATCCCGGCGAGGAACGAGGAAGCGGACATCGAGCGCTGCCTCCGGGCCGTGCTGGCGCAGGACCACCCCCACGACCGTATGGAGATCGTGCTGGTAGACGGTGGGTCGACCGATGGGACGGCGACGGTCGCTCGCTCGATCCTCGAGTCGGGTGACATCGCTTGGAAGATCGTGGACAATCCGGCGGGGACGACGCCGAGCAATCTCAATGCCGGGCTGGCCGTGGCGTCTGGCGAGTACCTGTGTCGTGTCGACGCTCGAAGCATCATTCCCGTGGAATACGTCCGGTTGTGCGCTGAGGTGCTTGAGACTCGGCCTGACGTTGTGGTGACCGGTGGAGCCCAGGTCGCCGAACCTCGGTCTGATGCGGTGATCGACGTCGGCATCGCACGCGCCTTGAACAATCGTTTCGCGATGGGTGGGTCGCGCTACCGGTCCGGAGCTTCATCTGGGCCGACTGACACGGTGTACCTCGGCGCGTTCCGAACGTCGCTGCCACGCTCGATCGGGGGCTGGAACCCGTATTTCTCGACGAATCAGGACTACGAGCTCAACCGTCGTCTCGGTCGTGAGGGGATCGTGTGGTTCGATGCGCGTCTCGCTGTCGCGTACATCCCTCGGAGCTCCATCGCAGGTCTGTGGCGTCAGTATCACCGGTTTGGTCGGTGGAAGGTTCGGTATTGGCGGCGGACCGGTGATCGCCCTCAGCGGCGGCAACAACTCCTCATCGCTGCACTCCCGGCCACGGCTGCGGTGATCGGCTGTGTTCTCCGGATGTCTCGTGAACGAGACCGGAAGGCGTGGAGCCTCGGCCTGGCTGCCATCGCTGGCGCTGCTGCCATCGAGCACCGCGGATCTACTGTGCCCGAGGGAGGGCTGGCACCTCGAGCCGTGTCCGTGTGGTCGATGGCTGTGGTGGCCGTTGCATGGGGGTCCGGTGTCTGGCGGGAAGGCCTTGCCGGGAGTCGGCCATGAAGGCAACCGTCCTGCACCTATCAAGCGCACACCCGCCGTTCGACACGCGCATCTTCCACAAGGAATGTCGAACACTCGCCGAGGCCGGCTACGACGTCTCTCTCGCTGTGCCGGGTGACGAGGCAGGGCTGCACGATGGCGTCAGGCTCATTCCGGTCAAGAAGGCTTCGAACCGACGGCAGCGTGTGATCACGACGCAGCGACACCTGTGGCGGATCGCCATGGCATCGGATGCGGACATCCTTCACTTCCACGACCCAGACCTTCTTCCGCTTGGGTTGGCGCTGAGTCTCCGCGGTCGAACCGTGGTGTACGACTCTCATGAGGATGTGATCAAGCAACTCGCGGATCGTGACTGGATCCCGCAGGTGTTGCGTCGACCGGCGCAGCGGGTTGTAGGAGGGATCGAGCGGATGGTCGTCCGTCATCTGGCGGCGATCATCTCGGCTGAGCCTGGGGCCGCGGGTCGCTTCCCGAAGAACAAGACGGTCGTTGTACAGAACTTCCCTCTGCGTCGCGAGTTCGATGGGCTTGAAGGCAAGCAATATCGCGATCGCCCGCCAGCGGTGTTCTACGTCGGAGACATCACCCGAACCCGGGGTGCGCTGCAGATGGTCGACGCGATCGGTTTGCTTCCGGAGGAGTTGGGGGCCCGGTTCGTGCTCGCTGGCCGGATCAACGAGCCCGGGCTTCGGGCAGAGTTGGAAGAATCGCCTGGTTGGGAGCGAACGGAGTTCATGGGATTCATCGGCCGCGATGAGCTTCGACGCCATCTCGCAAACGCTCGCGTGGGCATCGTCGTCATGCAGCCCACGGTCCAGTACCGAGACGCGACACAGCCCGTCAAGCTGTTCGAGTATCTCGCTGCCGGATTGCCGGTGGTGGCGTCTGATTTCGAGGCTTGGAGGCCTTTCGTGCTCGGTCCGGGTGCAGGCGTCCTCGTGGACCCGACATCGCCAGCGGCGATCGCCGAGGCACTCGAGTTCGTGCTTCGGCACGCGGACGCCGCAGAGGCCATGGGTGCGCGCGGTCGCACTGCGGTGCTCGGACAGTGGATGTGGGCATCCCAGGGTGCCGAACTAACGCGGCTCTACGATTGCTTGCTCGAGCGTGGCACGTCACGTTGCGCTGCACCGCCGACCCAGGAAGTCACCGGTTGATGAGTCCCGCCGAGAGTGTCACGGTCGCCGACTCGGCGACGATCGAGAGCGGCGCCCGAATCGGTGCGGCGTCGCGCGTGTGGGATCTCGCAACGGTGCGGAGTGGTGCGGTCGTTGGTTCGGAGTGTGTGCTCGGCCGTGGTGCCTTCATCGACGTGGGTGTGGTGATCGGCGACCGGTGCAAGATTCAGAATCACGCGCTGCTGTACGCGCCTGCGGAACTCGCTGACGGTGTCTTCGTGGGCCCCTCGGTGATTCTCACCAATGATCGGTTCCCGAGGGCCGTGAACTCCGATGGAACTGTGAAAGGCGCGAGCGACTGGAGCCCCGAGGGTGTCCGGGTGGGCACCGGTGCGTCGATCGGTGCTGCGGCAGTGGTGCTCGCCGGTGTGCGGATCGGACCTTGGTCGATGATCGCCTCGAACAGCACCGTGACCCGAGACGTTGCGGCCTTCGCTCTCGTCGCCGGATCACCCGCGACTCGGATCGGCTGGATTGGGCGGGCAGGTCAACGACTGCAGAGGACCGATGCTGGACTCTGGGAGTGTCCTGTCGACGGTTCCGAGTACCGCGAACTCGACGGTACGTTGGAGGAGCGCGAATGAGTACCGTGCGGATTGCCAAACCGATGATCGGTGACGAGGAGCGAGCTGCGGTCGATCGCGTGCTCTCCAGCGGTTCGATCTCGCAGGGACCTGAGGTAGCTGCGTTCGAAGACGAGTTCGCCTCGCTTGTCGACGGTCGCCGCTGCGTAGCCGTGAACTCGGGTACGTCCGCGCTGCACATCGCGCTGCTGACGCTCGGAATCGGGCCTGGAGACGAGGTCATCGTACCTTCGTTCACCTTCGCGGCGACGGCGAATGCGGTCTGTCTTGCTGGGGCTCGACCGGTCTTCGTTGACATCGACCCAGCCACGTTCTGCGTCAGTCCCGCAGCGGTCGAAGCGGCCATCGGTCCACGAACTGCTGCGATCATGCCGGTGCATCTCTATGGCCATCCGGCCGACATGCACCGGATCGGCCGTCTCGCCGTTCGACACGGGCTGGCGTTGATCGAAGATGCCGCACAGGCTCACGCCGCGGAGTTCGACGGTCGGCCGGTGGGTTCGTTTGGTCACGCCGCAGTGTTCAGCTTCTATCCGACGAAGAACATGACGACCGGTGAAGGCGGCATGGTGGTGTTCCCAGATGCAGGCAGCGAGCGTCGTGCGCGACTGCTTCGCAGCCAGGGAATGGAGCGGATGTACGAGAACGAAATCGTCGGCTTCAATCTCAGGATGACCGACATGGCCGCGGCGATCGGAAGGGTCCAGTTGGGTCGTCTCGCAGCATTCACGGAGCGACGTGAAACCAATGCGGCGAAGCTGACCGCCGCGCTCGCTGACAGCGCCGCCGTGACACCACCTGCCCGGGATGACAGAGCGCGACATGTCTTCCACCAATACACGGTCCGATGTCGCGATCGCGAGGAGGTGCTTCGGCGATGCCGTGAAGCAAACATCGAGGCCCGGGTGTACTACCCGACGCCGACGCACCAGCTCCCATCGTTCGCTACCGACGACGACCTCCCGGAGACGATTCGGGCGGCGGATGAAGTCGTGTCGCTTCCGGTCGGGCCGCATGTGGAGGCTCGAGATCTCGACAGGATCATCGGAGCCCTCACATGACGCCGGTACGGATGGGTGTGGTCGGCCTGGGCATGATGGGCCGCCACCATGTCCGCCTGGCTCGTTCGACCGAGGGCGTGGACTTGGTCGGGGTTCACGATCCGTTGGGCGATCCACATGGAGTCGCGAACGATGTTCCCAACCACGAGTCGCTCGAGGGACTGATCGCTGCCGGAATCGATGCCGCCGTGGTGGCCACGCCGACGGACGACCACCTTCCAATCGGTCGACAACTCGCCGCGGCAGGCGTGCACATGCTCATCGAGAAGCCGCTCGCCACGGATGTTCGATCAGGGGAGGAGCTCCTCGCCTCCATCGAGGCGGCGGGTGTGATCGCAGCGGTTGGGCACGTCGAGCGTTTCAATCCGGCGATTCGAGCGTTGAAACGCAGGCTGACTGACTTCGAACTCGGTGATCTGTACTCCATATCGACCTCGCGACAAGGGCCCTTCCCAGACCGGATCCGTGATGTGGGAGTCATCAAGGATCTCGGAACTCACGACATCGATCTCACCATGTGGATCGCCGGCGAGCGCTTTGCCTCGGTGTCGGCACAAGTCGCGCATCGGGCGGGTCGGCCTCACGAGGACCTCGTCGTCGCAATCGGTCGGCTCGAGAGCGGGTTGGTCACGAACCACGAGGTGAATTGGTTGACCCCGACGAAGGAGCGCCGCATCGTCGTGACCGGCTCGAAGGGCCGGTACGTGGCGGACACGGTGACCTCTGACCTGTTCTTCTTCGAGAACGGCTCGGTCGCGACCGAGTGGGAGGCGATCTCTCGTTTCCGCGGCGTCGTCGAAGGCGACATGATTCGCTATGCCATCCCGAAGCCAGAGCCCCTCATGGTCGAACATGAGGGATTTCGTGACGCCGTCGTCGGTGAAGGCGGCGACATCGTGACCGCGGCTGAAGGGCTCGACGTCCTCCGGGTTGCCGACGCCATGTCTCGATCCGCGGCCAATGGCACGGTGGAGGTGCCGCGATGAGTGCGGTGTGTGTCGTCGGCCTGGGCAAGATCGGGCTCCCGCTCGCTTGTTCGATCGCCGCTGCCGGGCATCGAGTCCGCGGCGCTGACACCTCGCAGACCGTCGTGGACCAGGTCAACAACGCCGAAGAGCCGTTTCCCGGCGAGAGCGGCCTCGCTGATGCGCTCCGCCACGTGGTGGATGCTGGCACCCTCGTCGCCACGGTCGACACCACCAACGCCGTGGCTGAGAGCGAGGTTGTCGTCGTCGTTGTGCCGCTGATCGTGAACGAGTCGGCCGAACCGGACTTTGGGATCATGGATGCGGCAACTCGAGATGTGGCTGCCGGGCTGAAGCCAGGGACACTGGTGTCCTACGAGACCACGCTCCCCGTTGGGACCACTCGAAATCGGCTCGCACGAGCGCTGGCGTCCGGGTCAGGACTGACCCTGGGAGCCGATCTCTTCGTCGTTCACTCACCCGAGCGGGTGTTCAGCGGCCGGATCTTTGCCGATCTTCGGAGCTATCCGAAACTGGTGGGTGGCATCGATGGGCAGAGTTCGGCGCGCGGCGTCTCGTTCTACGAGTCGTTCCTGGAGTTCGACACTCGCGATGACCTGGCCGAACCCAACGGCGTTTGGGATCTCGGGACGGCCGAGGCAGCCGAGTTGGCCAAGCTTGCAGAGACGACGTACCGGGATCTCAACATTGCATACGCCAATGAACTGGCGATCGCATCGGAGGGGATCGGCGTCGACGTCAACGCCGTGATCGACGCGTGCAATAGCCAGCCATACTCCCACATCCACCGCCCGGGAATCTCCGTCGGAGGACACTGCATCCCCGTGTACCCGCACTTCCTGTTGAACAGCACGACTGGCATGTCACTTCCATCAGCGGCTCGAGCAGTGAACGACTCGATGCCCTCGATTGCTGCCGACCGCCTTGCCGCGGAGCTCGGCGGGCTCGAGGGACTGATCGTCGTCGTACTCGGGCTCGCGTACCGTGGCGAAGTGAAGGAGCATGCGTTCTCCGGCACATTTGCGCTCGTCAGCGCGCTCGAGACGCTCGGTGCGAGCGTGGCCGTACACGATGTCCTCTATGAACCGCGGGAGATCGAGTCTCTCGGCTTCTCGGTCTACCGGCGCGGCGAAGCTGCAGACGCCGCCGTGTTGCACACCGACCATGCGGAGTATCTCGAGTGGGAAAGCGCTGACATCCCGGGTGGCAAGGTCGTATACGACGGACGGAATGTGCTCGACGCTGATCGGTGGCCAGCGGTCCTCTCGCTTGGCCGATCGTGAGCCCAGTGCCTGCTCCTGTCGACGATTCGACCCAGGATTCGCGATCGACCCGGGACTGGTTCGTCACGGATGTGGCCACGGTCGCGTCCGGCGCTGCGGTGGCTCAGGTTGTGCTGTTGGTGGCGACGCCGGTGCTGTCTCGCCTCTACGAACCCGAGGCGTTCGGAACGATGGCGTCCTTCACTGGACTGGTGGTCATCGTCGCCACGCTCGCAACCGGTCGATACGAGATCGCCATTCCTCTGGCGAAGTCCCGTGTCGACGCAGCGAACCTTCTGGTGCTGGCCGCGACGATCACGATCGTGTTCTCCGCACTGTCACTGGCAGTCGTCGCCTTGTTTCGCGGACAGATCTCGACGGTGCTCAACACGCCTGACCTCGCCGACTGGCTGTGGCTGGCGCCGTTGGCGTTGCTCGCGACGGCGTGGGCGGAGATCGGAAAGTATTGGGTCACTCGAGAGCGGGCCTTCGGGACGCTCTCATTGAGCAACGTCGGTCGATCGGTCGTCGCATTGATGGTCCAACTGGCGGTCGGCATCCGAGCGACCGCGATCGCAGGAGGGCTCATCACCGGACAAGTCGTCGGCGCCGTTCTGGCGCCTGCAGTCTTGCTCCGAGGAGTCGGCGCAGGCGGCCTCCAGTCCATCTGGGCCGCCGCATCTCGTGCCGAGATGCGGCGACTCGCGAACGAGTACGCCGAACTACCGAGGCGCTCGTTCTCGGTCTTCTTGAATCGGCTATCGACTGTTGCGTTGCCGTTGGTGCTCGCGGCGCAGATCGATCCGGTCAGCGCCGGACTAGTCATGCTCAGCCAGCGGATCGTCGTGCTTCCCGTACAAGTGTTCGGCCAAGCGATCTGGCAGGTTGCGCATGCTCGGCTCGGACCCCTGGACGAACGTGATCGCCGCCGCTTTCTCCGAGCCGTCAACCAGTACAGCTGCGCGTTGTACGGCCTCCCGATGGTGGCCGTCGGCATGTTCGCCTACCTCTCGTCGTCGTTGTTCGGCCCCGAGTGGGGTGATCTCGAGCTCATCATCCCGATGGTCGCATTCATGACCTACATCAATGCCGTATCGAACTCCGTGAGCTATTGGGCTGTCTCGGGCATGTATCGCGAGGAATCTCGAACGAACATCCTTCTCGTCGTCGTGCGGCTCGGCTCCGTCGCGGCTGCAGGAGCATTCTTCGGACTTGTGGGTGTGGTCGGCGCGTACTGTGCCGCCTCCTCACTCTTGTACCTCGGGGTCTATGTGTTCTGGGGTCGACACTTGCGGATGCTCCGTTTGTTCCTTGCGCACCTGATCGCCGTTCCGGTTGTCTGCCTCGCGATGCTCACACCCGTGCGAGTTCTCGCAGGCGATCATCTGGTCGCCGCCGGAGTCGGCGCAACACTCGTTGGTGCGGCCTACCTCGCTCTTATGACGCGATCGATGTCACGCGACGATGGTCTGCGAGCGGGAGGAGAGATCAATGCGGATTGGTGACGTGAAGTCCGAGTTCGTGCCCGGTATCTCCAACGTCGTACGAGACGACATGTGCATCGCTTGTGGTGCCTGTGTCGCTGCCTGTCCTTCACAGGCCGTGATTCCGTCGTTCGACGACCGGCGCGGTGCTCACGAAGTGAGGATCGTGGATTCTGCGGCATGCGCGAGTTGCCCTGCGCCGTGCGACGACGTCTGTCCGAGTCTCGAAGTGGACTTGGTCGATCTGCTGCAGTCGAGAGTCGCCGTCCGGCGGTCCGGGCCAGTTTCCTCGACGTGGCTTGCCGCCGTGCCCCGCCACCGAGACAACGGGGTCTCTAGCTCAGGCGGTGTACTTCGAGCGCTGATCCATCGGGCGATCGAACGAGGAAGCCCGGTCGTCTGCCTCACTAGGCAGGGAGATGACTACGGCCCGGAATTGATCGAAGATCTCGGCGACCTCGGTCGTGTCCCCGGGTCGATCTATCACTCTGTGTCCTTCGTACGGGCGATCGAGGTGTTGCGGTCCGCTGGTCGGCCGTGCGTGCTCGTGGCGACGCCTTGTCAATTGGAAGGAATCGCGAAGTTCGTCCGTTCGGTGGAGCCTGACCTCGACAGTCAGATCGCTCTGCGAGTCGGCCTCATCTGCGGATGGATGTACTCCCGCCATGCGCTTGAGGCTTTCGCGTATCACAAGCAGGTCGACGTCTCGGGTGGCATCGACGACGCGACATATCGAGGCGAGGGCGAGGCCGGCAATCTCGTCATCACGACCCAAGGTGAACGACACGAGTTCGACCGTCGGACGTTCGACGGACTGGGCGACCGGATCGACTACCAGTCGAGCTTTTCGCGATACGCCAACCGTCTTCGATGCCGAGTGTGCGAAGACCACGTGAATGTGCTCGCGGACGTCGCGGTTGGCGACGCGTGGCTTGAACGAAAGCGTGGCCAGAAGCTGAGCTTGGTCGTCGTGCGCTCTGCCCGAGGCGAGGCAGCGATCGCCGATCTGCGGGCTCACGAGGAGGTCGAGATGGAGGCAGCGGACGCGGGCGACTTGGTCGAGAGTCAGTCGACCAACTTGGTTGAGGGCATCGAAGCGCGCCTGTTCAATGAATACCTCGCGGGTCACGGCTCGACGACTCCGACTTTCCGGTTCGGTGACGGCGAGATCGAGAGCACTGGGCCGACGGCGATCCAGCGCGGCGCATTCCGCTTCGAACTGTTGATGCGAGGCACGTTGCGAGGTGGTCGCTATCGCCGTTTCCGTCGCCTCTATACGGCGCGGGACGTGAGCTCTCGGTTCGTGCGACGCATGCGCCGGCTGGCCGGACGAGAGAAGCCCCGATGAGGGTATTCGTCACAGGTCTGTGTCTCCAGGGAAACAAGGGAGGTCCTGCGCTCGCCGTGTCGCTTCGGGCGCAACTCGAGCGCGAGTTCGGGCACTGCGATCTGACGCTTTCCGTACCATCTCGCGACATAGAGCGTGAGAGAGCGTGGGCAGAGCACTACGGAGTCGAAGTGGTGCCCGACTTCGTGTTGGCGGACGTGGTTCCGCCCTACATGTTCCGGGACTTCTCGAGTCGTCGGGCTCGCGTTGGAACGTGGTTTCGAGCGCTCCGACGTGCTGATGTCCTGGTGGAGTTGTCTGCCATCAGCTACGTCGGACCGCCGGTGGGTTCGACGCGTTCGGCGATGACTCACCGGTTCAGGTACTTCGTGGCCTGTCGAATCGCCCGTCGGAGGTTTGTTGCATGGACGCAGAGTTACGGCCCGTTCACGACGTGGCCCGTCAGAGCCATGGCCAGACTCGATCTGTCCCGCCAGGACATCGTCTTCTGTCGCGGCGACGACTGTCGGGACGACGTCAGCAGTCTCCTGCCAAGGGCCAGAGCAGAGTCGTTTCCTGATGTTGCGACCACGATGGGCTTCGATGTTGGCCGAGGCGCCGAACTCCTGGAGGCGGTGGGCGTGCACCCCGGCGACGTCGTCGTCACCTTGTCGCCGAGTGCAGTGCTCTACGCCAAGTCCGATGGCGTTGGCGTCGCCAACCAGCATGTTCGGCAAATGAGGGAGATGGTCGACAAGCAGGTTGCAGCCGGGCGTCGGGTCGGGCTCGTCCCACACACGCTCCGACCCGATCGACCTGACCCCTTGGTGTGCGACGGCGCAGTCTGTGGGCTCATCCTCGCTGACACCGGTCCCGACGTCGTGTATCTCGACGCTGACCTCGCCGCTCCTGATCTCAAGTCGGTGATCGCCAACGCGACGGTCCATGTCGGAGGTCGCTATCACAGCATCATCGCTGCCCTTTCTTCGGGTGTGCCGTGCCTGTCGCTGTCCTGGCATCCGAAGTACCTCGACATCATGCGCATGTACGGCATGGAGGACTTCGTGATCGATGGTCTCGGCGCGACGACGCAGCGCGATGTACTCATCGAACGTCTGGTGAACGAGCGTCCGCAACTCTCCGAGCAACTCCTGGACCGACAGCCGGCGGTCGCGGCCGAAGTCGAACGGAACGCTGCGCTCTTCGCCGGGATGATCAGGCAATGAGGTCAGCCCGTGAACCCTGTCGAGTGTGCGGGTCGACGGCCACGACGCTCGTTGGGCGGCTGCAGCCTTATGTCGACTTTGCCTGCGATGTCCACGACTGTGAGACGTGTGGGTGTCGGGTGGCGCCGCACGACAGTACGGTGCACGAGCGCCTTCACTCCGCGACCAACTCCAGTTATGGGACACACCGTCAGATTGGCGACGCAGTGGTGGCGGCCTACCAACGCGAGGATGCAGGGGCGCTTGCTGACCTCCTCGAGGTGCGTCCTGCCCAGCGGTTCGTCATCGAAACCGTGACTTCGTCGGGACTTGCTCCTGAGCAAAGTCAGGTTCTCGACGTCGGTTGCTCGAGCGGATACCTCACGGCGTTCTTCCTCACCGCGGGCTACAACGCGATCGGCGTCGACGTGTCACCGACAGCGGTCTCGGCCGCGGCAGCTCGGTTCGGTCCACATTTTCACGCGCCCGATTCCTCGGAGGTGGAGGCGATGGAACCCTTCGACGCGATCTTCCACGTCGGAACAGTCGGTTGCGTCGACGACCCGGACTCGTTCATCCGTCGTCAGCTCGGGCAGTTGCGGCCGGGCGGCTTGCTTGCCTTCAACGCGCCGAATGCAGAGGCCGCGCGCGCTCGTGGTCTCGTTTGGGGGGTCTCCACGCCGCCTCCTGATCTCGTGACGCTCTTCACGCCATCGTTCTTCACGGATCGATTCGCAGACATCGCCGATGTTCGCGTTGTCATCGAGAAGGTGCGCCCCGGCGATGAGCTCATGCGTCGCCTCCGCCGTAAACGGATCGTTGATCCTGAGCCGACGTCCGCACTCCTGGGACAGTCGCAGCGTCAGCGGCCCCCGCTGGTGAGCCGCCCGGGACGCAGCATCGTTGATGCGGTTGCAGACCTCGGCGCGCGAGCTCGGCTTCTACGATCGCCTGCAGCCGAGTACGGGATTCACGTGACGATGCGTCGACGTGGCTGAGTTCCGTCTCCTCATCCCGGCGAGCCACGAGCCCGAGCGTCGGCATGCCGCGACGCTCGTGTTCGACGACGTACTCGGTGTCGACGTGAACGTCGTCACCTCGAGCGTGACAGTCCCGACCATCACTGACGGCGAGTTGTCACTCCAGGTAGCCGATGGATTCTTCGCGCATGACCGTCTCGACTCGATCGAGGCACGACGGAATGCCTCGAGACGGAGGCGGGTAGACGAACCGATGCGCACGAACGCTCAGGATCTGCCGTGGCTGTTCGATGACGATTCAGGCTCGCAAAATCTTGTGATCGACGAGCGCGGGGCACGGTTGACCGTAGATGTGTTCGGAGCTGTCTTCTTCCTGGCCACGATGTTTGAGGAGGTCGACGCCCCCGCAGTTGATCGGCATGGTCGGTTCCTCGCGATCAATTCGACCGCTGTTCGCGGGGAATTCCTCCGGCGACCAGTCGCGGAGGAACACGTTGACCTGTTGTGGATGGCGATGCGTTCGGTGTGGCCTCGGCTCGAGCGTCGTCGCCGGGCATTCGAGGCCGTGCTCACGTTCGACGTGGACAATCCGTACGCGTACCAGAACCGACGACTTCGGAGCGTTGCACGGTCCGTCGTCGGTCGAGGCGTGATTCGAGGTCGTCCGCGATCGGCTCTGGCCATGGCGCGCGGATGGGCGGACGTCCGGCGGCACGGCGTCGACCGGGACCCGTGGAACACCTTCGACGTCCTGATGACCGGGACTGAGAGTCTTGGGGTACAAGGCATGTTTCATCTGATTGCAGACCCGGACCCTGCGGGTCGGAATCCCGACGCGGTGTATCGGCTCGATGATCCTGCCGTCGTCTCGCTCATCGACAGCGTTCGCCGTCGAGGTCATCTCCTCGGTGTACACGGGAGCTACGAGTCACATCTGTCCGTGGACCGCCTGCGCCGAGAAGTGGAGACCGTTCGAGAGCTTGCGGCGGACTTCGGGCAACCATCTCGTCCACTCCACGGACGGCAGCACTACCTCCGATGGGACGCCGCGGCATCGCCAGCGACGCAGGCCGCAGCGGGGTTGGACGTCGACTCGACCGTTGGTTTCGCCGAGCGAGCGGGTTTCCGAGCTGGGATGTGTCGGCCATTCCATGCCTACGACCATCGGTCGCGACGCACGCTGCCGCTGATGGTCCGGCCGCTTATCGTCATGGACAGGACGCTTGTCGATGCTGGATACGAGAACCTTGCCAGGGAGTCGGCAGTGGATCTATTGGAGGAGTTGGCGGCGACTTGTCGCCGACATCAGGGCGAGTACGTGGTCCTGTGGCACAACGACTCGCTCCACGACGACCGGCTCGGTCCGCTGTGGAACGACTTGCTAGCCGTGATCGGTTCCGGCGCCTGAGTATCCAACAGATAACAGGTCAGTTGTAGTGCTGTCGCCGGGCGCTGTCGACGCTCGCGCTGTGGCGTCGACGTCGGATTCGTCCACGGATACGCTCGATGGTTGTTGGTCGCTCGCTCCTCCCGTCACCGCGAGACTCGAGTAGATCGAGCTCGTCATACTCCTTCGTTGACACCACGACATCGCCGAACCAGAAGTTGCCGTAGGCCTGCGTGCGTTGAAACGCGAGGTGGTCGTACCTCGCCCGGACCGCGTGGAGCGTCGAGTTACTTGGCGCGAAGATCACGATCGAGTTGTTCCGCGTCTGCTGATAGTCCGTCTCGCACCAGTCCCAAGGAACGAAGCAGCGCTCGTATCCAGGATTCCCCTCCCAGAAGGTCTGCACGTAGTCTCGTTCCTTTTGAATCGTAGGTAGTGCGTGTGGTGGTCCTCGTGCTCGGACGACGGATGCGGGTTGAGATTGAGCATGTATGTCAGAGCCTTCTTGCGGGCGTCCGGGTGTGGACTGATCTCGTACCCGTCCAGGTACTTCTGGACCCCGACGTCGACAGTCAGCTGCGAGCGATCGAGTTCGAACCTCGCTGTCAACGCATCGCACCAAGCGTCGCTGGTGAGTAGTTCGTAGAGCGCCTGAAGCGCCGGCGACTTCGGACTGGCCACGCGTAGGACGAGGCCCTCACCACTCGTGGTCGCGTGGTGATGCAACCGTAGACGGCCAGCCCGCCAGTCCAGGTAGCCCTGAACGTCTGTAGTCGCTCCGGGGAACGGCACAACCTTGTAGCCCTGAGCGAAGCACTGATCCAGTAGCTCCTTGTCGGTGTCGGCTGGATCGAGCGTGACCTCCGCGGCACTGGTTATGGCATCGAAGTCTTCTTGTGACAGGAAGTCGTTGATGGAGAGGTGGCGGAAGGGCTCCTGCTCGAAGTCTGCCCCCATCACCTTGTCGACCAAATCCTCGAACACCGCACTCTCCTGTCTCGTGCATACTCGGCGGAGCTGCGTTCGCGTGTCGCCGCCTCACTGATCGGAGCGAACCCTAATGGGCTGATCATCCGCCGATGCTGGGATGAGACGCCGCTGCAAGCCTTGATACAGGCCGACGAGAACAGCCGCCTCGACGCCCCAGTGATGCCTCGAACCCGCATCCGTTGCGCGAGCCCTCATCTGCGGCAAATGATCGCGGACCTGCTCGATCGCACGAGCGACCGACCGTGGATCGGTCGGATCGCAGATCGCGCCCGCTTGCTCTGAGCGCACGACCCTCTCGATGTCTGGAAGGTTGCTTGCGACTACAGGCATGCCGAGGCTCCAATACTCGAAGAGCTTGTTCGGTAGAGAGAACCTGTAGGACGCCGCCGTTCCGATGATGCAGCACGTCCCGATGTCTGCGCCGGCGAGCCAGCGCATGAACTCGCGATGTTCGAAAGGTCCCACGAAGTGAACGGGAGACCCCTTGACTCGGACTCGTTCCTCGAGTTCGCTCCGAAGGCCACCGTGTCCGACGACAACCAAGCTGCATGAGCCGACATCGTCCAACGCTTCGATTGTCGCTTCGATCCCCCTGTCACGTTGCACCGTCCCGCCATACACGAGAACGAGATGCTCGACCGGGATTCCTAGCGTCGAGCGTAAGTCAACGGGTTCCGAGTCCAGACGGACGGTGTCGGGCACGTTGCGAACAACAGTCGGGGTGGCGATTCCGTGAACACGACTGATCGTCCTCGCGACGCCATCGCTCACGGTCAGCACGACGTCCGCCGACTGGATGAGGCGACCCTCGCGTCGCTTGGCTTGCCACCGTGACCACCGCGTCGAGCGGGCGAGTCCGGTGTGCAGCTCGTGTGAGTCGTACACGATGGCCGACCCCTCTGCGCGTCCACATCGCACGGCGATCGCCAGCGTGTTGAGATCGTGCGCGTGAAAGACCTGTGCCTGAACAGATCGTCCGACTGCACCCATGCGGGCGTCTAGGACCCGATCACGAAGTGGACGCAGGAGTGGTAGCAGCACCTGCCCCACCGTGTTGAGGAGCCAACGGACGACAACCGCAGTCAATCGGATGGCTCGACCGCTCGGTACGGCGGTGTCGGTCCGCTCCGCGCCGGGGGTCGCCGTCGTGTCGAGTTCGATGCGTGCCTCATTCCTCGCCGCGTCGAAGTCGGGCTCCCGGTCCTCCTGCGCCGCAGCGTGCTGTTCGCGTTGGACCGCTGCGGAGACCAGCACCCGGTTCAAGGTCCACACGAGAGCGCCGGGCTTGGAGACCCGGATGACGCGGATGCCGTCGTCGCGCTCCTCCTGTCTCGGCGTGACTCCTGGTACGAACATCGCAACGACGGTGACGTCCCAGCCGGCGTCGACGAGCGCTCGTGCTTCGCGCTCGACGCGAGCGTCGTGCTCGAACGAGTTCTTGACGAACATGCAGGTGACAGGCTTCATCGCGCACGGCACTCTATGGAACCACCATGTCGGTTCAGGTGATGTCGAGCATGCGCTGGAGCGCCACCCGCGCCCACTCGGCCGTGTCCTCGTCGACGCTGATCTTGTTCTGCACCCGTCCAGCGACCAGTTCCTCGAGGATCCACGCCAGGTGGGGGAGGTCGATGCGGTTCATGGTGGAGCATGGGCAGATCAGCGGGTCGAGCGACACCACCGTCTTGTCCGGGTTCTCGGCTGCAAGACGGTTCACGAGGTGGATCTCGGTGCCGACGGCGATGGTCGAACCTGCAGGCGCGTTCTCGACCACCTTGACGATGTGACTGGTCGAGCCGACCTCGTCGGCGACCGAGATGGCTTCGTGCGGCGCCTCGGGGTGGATGACCACGATGCCGTCGGGATGCTCGGCCCGGAACGTCGCGACCTGCTCGGGCGAGAACCGCTGATGGATCGAGCAGTGACCCTTCCACAGGAGGAACGTCGATTCCTTGGCCTGGGCCTCGGTTAGTCCACCGAGATCGAAGCGTGGGTTCCACAACGCCATGTCGTCGAGCGAGTAGCCCATGGCGACGCCCGTGTTCCGGCCGAGATGCTGGTCAGGGAAGAACAGGACCTTGTCGCCTTGGGTGAACGCCCACTCGAGCACCGCCTTCGCATTGCTCGACGTGCACACGGCACCACCATGGCGGCCGACGAAGGCCTTGATGGCTGCTGACGAGTTCATGTAGGTGATCGGCACCAGGCGATCGATGTCGATCACCTCGGCGAGGGACTCCCACGCCTCCTCGACCTGATCGATGTTGGCCATGTCGGCCATCGAGCAGCCGGCGTTGAGATCCGGGAGGACGACCTGTTGGTGGTCGCCGGTGAGGATGTCGGCCGACTCGGCCATGAAGTGCACGCCGCAGAAGACGATGTACTCCGCCTCGGGCCGCTCCTGCGCCAGCACCGACAGCTTGTAGCTGTCGCCGCGCGCATCGGCGAAGGCGATGACCTCGTCACGCTGGTAGTGGTGGCCGAGGATGAAGAGTCGCTCGCCGAGCGTCTCCTTGGCCGAGGCGACGCGGGCCGCGAGGTCGTCGAGAGACGCGTCGGCATAACGGTCCGGCAGCGGCAGTTGGAGTCTGAGCATGGCTGGATTCCCCGATCAAGAGGAGTGGAGGATCCGATTGGCGGACAGTAGGGACAGCCCGGTCGCCTCTCCCACGGTGATGTTGTCCACGGATCCAGTGATGGTTGCCGGTGATTCCGGGCCGGCAATCGGATGATAGCTCCGACAGTCGTTCCAACAGGGGAGCCCTTCGGTGCATTCCGTCGAATGACCTGATGGGCGTGGGTACGATCCGTCTGTGAACCAGCCGTCGGTCCTCATGCTCGAGTTCAACGAACTCGCGCCGAGGCTGATGGATCGCTTCATCGCCGAGGGGCATCTCCCGAATTTCGCTCGGCTCCGGGACGAGTCGACGGTGACGATCACCGATCCCGAGGAGTCCCAGGAAGGGCTCGAGCCGTGGATCCAGTGGGTCACGGTTCACACCGGGGTGTCGCGAGCCGAACACGGCTTGGAGAAACTCGGCGAAGCGAGCCGGCTCAACCACCCGACGATCGGTCAGGCTGTCTCCGCAGCCGGTGGACATGTGTGGCTCTGCGGCTCGATGAACCTGCCGCGCAAGGCAGCGGGCGATGGGACGTTCCTGCCGGACCCCTGGAACCCGGACTCGACTCCTCGGCCAGAGAGCCTGGCAGCGTTCTCGAGCTTTGTTCGCTCCAACGTCCAGGAGCACAGCAACACGTCGGCGTCTCAGTCGCCCGTCGACCTCGCTCGGTTCGGGGCGCACCAACTCCGCCATGGACTGCGTCTTCGAACGGTCCGTCATGCCACTCGCCAGTTGCTGAACGAGCGTCGCGGTTTGCGGGGACGGTGGGCGCGGGCCTCCGTCCTCGATCGGCTGCAGTGGGATGTCTTCCGCTCGTATTGGAAGCGTGACCGTCCCGCCTTCGCAACGTTCTTCTCGAACAGCACCGCGCACTACCAGCACGTCTTCTGGCGCAACCTCGAACCCGAACGCTTCACCAACAAACCGACGGCCGAAGAGCAACGCAAGTTCGGTGACGCTGTCCTGTACGGGTATCAGCAGATGGACGAACTCGTTGGTGAAGCGATGTCGCTGGTCGATGAAGTCGGGGCGACGTTGATGCTGTGCACCGCGCTGTCGCAACAACCGTTCCTCCGGGCCGAGGAGTCGGGTGGGAAGTACATCTATCGTCCCCACGACTTCGATGGTGTCGTGACCGCCCTGGGAATCGTTGGCGTGTCGCAGGTCGCGCCCGTGATGGCCGAACAGTTCCACCTCTTCTTCGAAGACGCGAGTGCTGCTCTAGCGGGAGCCGAGGTGCTGCAGGAAGCGACTGTCGAGGGCGCGTCGGCATTCTCTGTGCGAGTCGTCGACAACGATGTCTTCGCCGGCTGCGCGATCCACGAAGCGATCGAGACAGGTGCGACGTTGCGCACGGCCGAAGGCCGCGACATCCCGTTCGACTCGCTCTTCTATCGGTCGGAGGCCGCCAAGAGTGGCTTCCATCACCCCGACGGCATCTGGTGGACCCGCACCGGATCTCACGAGGAGCTCGCTGCGCCGGTGTCGCTCCGCCGGATCGCTCCCACGGTCCTCGAACTGCTGGCTGTCCAGATCCCCGAGACGATGACGGCTCCGCCGCTGCGGGAGGCACTCAGGAGCAGGTGACGACCAACGGCTCGGGCAGTTCCTCCGCCAAAGTCAGTCCCGCGCTGTCCACCCGCCATCGAATGGTCACGAGTTCGACAGTGGGAGCCGACCCGTCGCAGACGGGCGAGCGCTCGACGAGCGCCACCAGCGCTTCTCGCCCCTGCTCCGTCGATGCTGCTCGGAGCAGAAGCCGATGGCGTTCGAGGGAACTGAGGCCAACGAGGACTCGATCCTCCGCCGCGTCACCGTCGACGCGCAGCGCTGCGGTGATCTTCGTAGCCGAGGATCGATAGCCGAAATCAGGGTAGGAGGCGACGGGCCATCCGTTGATCTCGCGTCCAAACCCTGCCGCGAGCACGCCGAACACGAGGAGTCCTGTGAGCGTGATGGCCACCAACGCCGGGCGGTGCTGGTCCGGCGGTGACGGTCGTCGGCGTTGCGCACCTCGGCCGGTCTCGATGCGGCCGAGGTGACTGTCCCAGTCGATGAACGCCACATAGAAGATCGTGAAGCCGGTGAACCAGATGCCCATCGTCATGCCGGTACTGCAGTGGAAGAGGAGTCCAGCGATCACGGCGAGCGGCCGCGTTCGTCGGTTGAAGACGAGGAACACGAATCCGAGTTCGAAGGCCACGGTGAACGCCGCGCCAGCAGTGAGGAGTGGATCACTCGACGCTATGTCGATCATCGGGGTGAAGCCCGAGCCGCGAGCGAGGCGCTCGTCCCACAGAATCCCGCGCAGGTTCTCCGCGGTCACCCAGTCGAGCCCGATCGAGCCGAGCTTCCAGAATCCAGCGAAGAAGTACGCGAGGCCGAGAACCAACCACGACGCTCGGAGCGGGAATCCGTAGCGGATGGATGCGGCGGGTCGACGGCCCCATGCGTCGATCGACAAAGCATCGCCACATGGCGCCAGCGACAGGATGAGCGCGATCCAGAGGATGTGGTGGTCATGGTCGACCTTCCCGAAGATCTGCGGCACGCCGAGGTGATAAGCGCCGAAGATGAGAACGCCGACCATCGCCCAGCGGGTCCGATACCCGAGGGCTCCGGCGATGCAGCAGAGCGCGAGCAGCGCGGCAACGATCCGGAGTGTCAGTTGTTCTCGGGGGAGAACGACGAGAGCGGAGCCGAGGATCCTCGGAGCGATCGTGGGAAGGTCCTCGACGGAGTCGCGCCCGCTGATCGCGTCGAGCGCAGCCGACCCGAACAGCACCACGCAGAGCGTGATTCGCAGAACCGCCAGGTTGACGGCGCTGCCGGGGCGCCACAGGAGCCTGGCGAGGAGATCCACTGCGGACGATTCTGTCGGACGATGTGGATTCGACCCGCCATCGTCCGCGGTTGGCGTCCTGATCGGTCACGCCCCGCCCGTAGCCTGACGACGTGGTCCAACGTCCCCCCGCCGGCACCATCCCCGACGCGCCCGGTTCGTACCAGTTCAAGGACGTCCATGGACGGGTGATCTACGTCGGCAAGGCCAAGAGCCTGCGCCAGCGGTTGAGCAACTACTTCCAGAATCCGCGCAACATGCACCCGCGCACGGCCCAGATGGTGGCGACGGCCGAGTCGGTCGAGTGGATCCAGGTCCGCAACGACGTCGAAGCGTTGATGCTCGAGTACAACCTGATCAAGCGCCACCAGCCGCGCTTCAACGTCCGGTTGCGCGACGACAAGAGCTACCCGTTCCTCGCCGTCACGGTGGACGACGAGTGGCCTCGACCGATGGTCATGCGGGGGCGCAAGAAGAAGGGCGTCCAGTACTTCGGCCCCTACGCCAACGCGTATGCGATCCGCGAGACGCTCGACCTGTTGCTGCGCACGTTCCCGCTCCGGACGTGTTCGAACAACAAGTTCGAGAGCCACGAGAAGCTCGGCCGCCCGTGTCTGCTGTTCCACATCGAGAAGTGCTCGGGCCCATGCGTCGGTGAGGTCTCGGCCGACGACTACCAGACGATGACGAAGGAGCTGCTCGACTTCCTCGACGGGGAGACCGACGCGGTCGTCGAGCGCATGGAGGCCGACATGGCCTCGGCGTCGGCCGACCTCGAGTTCGAGAAGGCCGCCCGCGTCCGCGACCAGTTGGCGAGTGTGCGCAAGGCCATCGCCAAACAGCAGATGGTCGGCGACCGGTCCGAGGACCTCGACGTGATCGGTCTCGCAGAGGACGACCTCGAAGCCGCCGTGCAGGTGTTCTTCGTCCGCAAGGGGCGGGTGGTGGGCCGCAAGGGATTCATCGTCGACAAGGTCGAGGAGCTCACTCCGGGTCAGCTGCTCGAGCACGTGCTCGAGGGTCTCTACGACGATCCGCCGCTCGGGGTGCCGAAGCAGGTCCTCGTCCCGACGATGCCCGACGACCCAGCGCTCTACGAGGACTACCTGACCGAGTTGCGGGGGAGTCGGGTCGAGATCAAGGTCCCACAGAGGGGTGAGAAGGTCCGCCTCCAGGAGACCGTGGTGCACAACGCCAAGGAAGCGTTCGCCCGTCATCGGCTCAAGCGGGCCAGCGACCACAACAGTCGGGCGCGTGCCCTCAACGAACTGCAGGAACACCTGGGGCTTCCCGAGGCTCCGCTGCGCATCGAGTGCTACGACATGTCGCACCTCCAGGGCACCGACTACGTCGGCTCGATGGTGGTGACCGAGGACGGTCTCCCCAAGAAGTCCGAGTACCGGCGCTTCAAGATCAAGGAGGTCGAGGGCAACGACGACTTCGCCGCGATGGAAGAGGTGCTCCGACGCCGGCTGACCGCGTACCTGATCGAGCGCGAGAAGCCCGTGGGGGAGCGACCCGGCAAGTTCGCCTACCCACCCCAACTCCTCCTCGTCGACGGTGGGAAGGGTCAGCTGACCAGTGCGATCAAGGTGCTGGACGACCTCGGACTGCGCGAGGAGATCCCCGTTGCCTCGTTGGCGAAGCAGTTCGAGGAGGTCTTCGTTCCCGGCCGGGCCGACGCCATCCGCATCCCGCGTCAATCCGAGGCGCTGTATCTGCTCCAGCGGATCCGGGACGAGTCGCACCGATTCGCCATCACCTATCACCGTCAACTCCGCGACAAGCGCATGACCAAGTCGTCGCTCGACGACGTCCCGGGCCTCGGCCCCACGCGTCGGAAGCGGCTGGTGAAGGAACTCGGATCGGTCAAGAAGGTGAAGGCCGCGACGATCGAAGAACTCAAGGCATTGTCGTGGCTTCCCGATGCAGTAGCCGATGACCTGTGGGACCACCTGCACCGACCGCGCCGCTGAGTGCTGCCGGTCCGCGCCCGTGGTGTTCGGGCGCGGGACACTGCAGTGATGGGGAGCGACCCGCGGAACGAATCCCGGCCAGCACGTCGGTCGGTGTCGATCGGGCTCGTCTTCGCTGCGATCGTGCTCGCATCGTTCGGGCTCTGGAAGGCTGACGTTCGGGCGGACACGGGCCTCCCGCTCGGAGCGCACGACTTCATCCAGCACTCCGCTGCCTTCGACGTCGCCATGGACGGCGAGAACCCGTACGACGAACCGACGTTGCGCGCGGCCGAGAACCGGCTCTTCCCGCGCTACAACGGCGAAGCCCAGCGCTTCTGGTACCCGCCGTGGATCCTGGTCTTCCTCGCGCCGGTCATCGCATTGCCGTTCGAGGTGGCGAGCGCAGCATGGATCGTCCTCACGTTCGCCGGAGCGGTCGGCGTCGTCCTCGTGTCGTGGCGACTCGTCCGTCCCGACGGCGGGGCCCCTCCACCGTTGGTGATCGGTCTCGCACTGGTGTTCGTACCGCTCATCGAGTGTCTGCTGCTCGGGCAGATGGGCGTGATGTTGGCGCTGTTCATGATCGGCGGCCTCCTGGCCCTTCGTGAGGGGCGCGATGGGGTTGCAGGTGTGCTCCTGGCGCTGACGATGATGCGCCCGCAGATGGTCGTCCTGCCGCTGATCGTCGTCGGTGTACACGTGATCTCGACCGGTCGGTGGCAGGTCGTCCGATCGAGTCTCGCCACGGTGGGAGCGGTGCTCGTCTCGTCCGCGATCGCGTTTCCGTCGGTGTGGGCGAACTGGGATCCGTTCGGAGGGTCGCCAACGCACTTCCGAACCCCGACGATCGCGACCTGGGTCCGCCTCGCGCTCGAATCCGATGCATCGGCACCGACCTGGCCATTGGTCGTCGTGCCAGCGCTGGCGGTCGTCGCCCTCGTCCCATGGGCGTACCGCCGGCGCAACGCGATCTCGTGGCAGGCGATGCCCTTGGTGCTCGGAATCTCGGTCGTCGTGTCGCCCTACGCCTGGGTCTACGACTCGATGTTGCTGATGCCGATCCACGTCGCGTTGGTGGCCGGGATGCTCGGTGGATCGGTCGAGCGTCTGCTCGCCGTCGGCGCGATCGGGTTGCAGTTGGCGGCCCTCGTGGTCCGCTCGTTCCCTTCATCCGCGCACGAACACCAGATCATCGTCCCGCTCGGTCTTCTCCTGTTGTACGCCGCCACCACCCGGATCCGGCCCGCCGAGGTGGACCGCCACGCCCCACGAGGTGTCGTCGATGTCGCCCACTGAAGTCCACACCGACCGCCCTCGATCGACGCCCTGGATGCGCATCATCCGGTTCGCCCTGGTCGGCACGGTGTTGATGACGCTCGGCGTCTTCGTCGACTTGGAGGACAAGGGCGGTCACGTGGTCGGCCTCATCCAACCGGGAGACGATGGCCCGTCGGCTGCAGTGTTCGCCGAGGACTTCCCTGACCTCGAGTTGCCGGACGGCCTCGGCCACGATGGACAGCAGTTCTACGTGATCGCCCGGTCGCCGATGCATCTCGACGAGATCAGCGACGACCTCGACCGTCCGCAATACCGGCTGCAACGACCGGTGTATCCCGTGCTGTCGTGGATGCTCCATCCGTCGGGCGGCGGCGAGGGACTGGTCATCGCCATGGCCGTGGTCGGCATCGTCGCCATCTTCCTCGCCGGGCTCGGCGCAGGGGCGTTGTCGACACGCCTCGGCGGCGGGACGTGGCCTGCGCTGCTGGTCCCACTCCTTCCCGGGACCTATGCCGCGATGCGACTGAGCCTGGCCGACACGTTGGCGCTCGCCTTCGTGCTGATCGCGCTTGCGGCGATCGAGCGCAATCGAGCCGACATCGGAGTCGTCGCCGCGGTCCTCGGCGTTTTCACCAAGGAGTCGCTGCTCGTCGTGCTCGTCGGGCACGCGCTGTTCCGGCGGACCAGAGCCTCGATCGTCACCGCGGTGACGGCGTCCCTGAGCACAGCGGCGTGGTGGGTTGCCCTACGCGTCCTGGTCGATGCCGACTCCGAGCAGGTCATCGAGTTCACGTGGCCCTTCGGCGGCGTGATCCCCAAGGTCGACGAGTGGGTCGGCGGGACCGACTGGATCGCGGGTGTCACCGTCGTCGGCGCGTTCCTGCTCGCCGCGTCTGCGCTCTGGGTGCGGGGACGACGTCACCCGCTGTTCGGGGCGCTCGCCGCCGTCACGGCCTTCTCCGTCTTCCTCGGACCGAGCGTCCTCGGACTCGACTTCAACGGACCCCGCACGATCGGCCCGATGTTGGTGCTCGCCATCTTGACGTGGGGCACCCCGACGCCGGTCGAGACGCCCGACGATGCGGCCATGGCCGACGTCGCCGCGGTCTGAACGTACGGTCTGGGCAATGGCCGACGACGATCTCTGGGAGACCCACGCCGACTGGTGGCAGGACGGATTCACCGACGGGGTCGACCCCGAGTACGAGGAGCAGATCCTGCCGCTCGCGGCCGAGCACCTCGCGGGGGCGCGTCGGGTCGTCGACATCGGGACGGGCGAGGGGCAGGTCGCTCGGCTGGCCGCCGGCCAGGGCGCCACCGTCGTCGGTCTGGACCCGACCTGGAACCAGGTCGAGGTCGCCAAGGCGCGTGGGGGAGGACCGGCCTATCTGCGCAGCGGCGCTGCGGAACTGCCGTTCCCGGCCGAGTCGTTCGACGTGGCCGTGGCCTGCCTCGTGTTCGAGCACATCACCGAGGTCGACGCCGCCATCGCCGAGGTCGCCCGGGTCCTCGAACCCGGTGGTCGGTTCCTGTTCTTCCTCAATCACCCGCTGCTCCAGACGCCGGACGCCGGTTGGATCGACGACCAGATGGTCGATCCTCCCGAGCAGTACTGGCGCATCGGCGCCTACCTGCGTGAGGCGGCGAGCGTCGAGGAGGTCGAGAAGGACGTCTTCATCCCCTTCATCCACCGTCCGCTCAGCCGGTACGTCAACGCACTCACGTCGAACGGCCTGTTCCTCACTCGGATGGAGGAGCCGGCTCCGCCTCCGGGGTTCCTCGCCCGAGCTCCCGAGTACGCCGACGTCGCCGAGATCCCACGATTGCTTTTCCTCCGGACCGAGAAGCGATGAGCGAGTCCGGATTCCTCCGAGAAGGCGCTGGCCGCCGCGCCGCGGTCGCCGTGCTGTTCGCCATGGGTCTGGCCATCGCGCTCATGGTCGTCACCGCCGACGGGCCGGATGCGGTCTCCGGCGGACTCGGTGGCGACTATCCATCGTTCTACGCCGCCGGCGACATCGTCGGTGGCGAGGTCGGCATCGACCCCGAGCGCTTCTACGACCCGCAGACCCAGTTCGATGCCCAGGAGCCGGTCCTCCCCTCCGACTCGGAGGGCAACCTGTTCTTCGCCTACCCAGCGTTCTTCGTCGCCCCCTATGCCGCGCTCTCCTCGCTCGGGTTCGTGTCGTCGTATCTCGTCCACACGGTGCTCATGATCGGCGCGGTGCTCCTCGCCTTCGGCCTCTTGCGTCCGTGCAGCGCCACCATTCGCGATCACGGCCTCGAGACCCTTGCCGTGGCGCTGAGCTTCTACCCGCTGTTCCGCGGCGTCACCGGTGGACAGAACACCGCGTTGAGCCTCCTCGCATTCGCCGTGATCTGGCGCTCCCTCCACGACGGCCGCGAGGTGCCGGCCGGCATCGCGGCCGCACTGTTGCTGTTCAAGCCGCCGCTCGCCCTCCCGGTCATCGGGCTGTTCCTCCTGAGTCGTCGGTTTCTCGCGCTGGCCAGCGTGATCTTCACCGCCATTGGTCTCTACGCCGTCGGGGCGGTGCTCACCGGACCGTCGTGGCCGTCGGCGTGGGCGGACGCCATCCGGTTCCTCGACGACGTGGACACCCCGTTCAACGTGCAGAACTTCGTGTCGTTGCCGGGTTCGGCCGAGGCGATCTTCGGGATCGACTCGACGGCAGCAACCGTCGTCGGCTTCGGCTTGGCTGCGGCTGTCGCCCTTGCCTTGTCGGCCATGTGGTTGCGCAACGGGCACGACGTCGACGTCCTCGTTGCGGCAGCGGTGGCCGGCTCGCTGCTCATCTCGCCTCACGCCCTCTACTACGACGCCGGCATCCTCGTGCTCGTGGGTCTGATGGTTGCCGACCGGCGGCCCGAATGGCGACGGTGGCTCGTCGTCGGCTGGGCGGCTGGTCTGACGCACCTCGCTGCGTCGTCGCTCGGCGTCGATCCGTTGGTCACGGTCGTCATCGCGGCATTCGCATTCGCCGCGATGGCCGATGGTCGCCCTCTGCTCGCCCGGGCGGCCCATCAGTAGCCTGCGCCCATGAGCGACGGTTCCCATGAGTGACTACGTGGTGATCGCCGGACTGTCCGGTGCCGGTCGGTCGCAGGCGGCCAACGACTTCGAAGACCTCGGCTGGTTCGTCATCGACAACCTGCCGCCCGCGCTCATGTCCAAGGTCTCGGAGCTCGCCGACGCCAAGGGCTCGGTCATCGAACGTGTCGCGCTGGTGGCGGGCACGGGCCACTACGACTCCGAGCTGCTCGAGGCCATCGCCGACCTGCGCCGGACTGTGCCCCGCGTCCGCATCCTCTTCCTCGACTGCGCAACCCCGGAACTGGTCCGCCGCTACGAACAGACCCGCCGACGCCATCCGTTGAGCACGGGCGACACGCTCGAGGACGCCATCGAGGCCGAGCGTTCGCTCCTCGAACCGGTGCGCGCCGACGCCGACGTCGTCGTCGACACCACCGAACTCAACGTCCACCAACTGCGCGACCGAGTCCGTGCAGCGTTCGGGCAACCCGACACCGACGTCGGGATGCAGACGGCCGTCCGGTCGTTCGGCTTCAAGCACGGACTCCCGCTCGACGCCGACCTCGTGTTCGACGTCCGCTTCCTCCCGAACCCGCACTGGGTCGACGAACTCCGCCCCTTGACCGGGCTCGACGCGGCGGTTCGTGACCACGTCCTCGAGTCCGCGGACGCCGGCGCCTTCCTCGACCACCTCACCGGTCTGTTCGAGCTGCTGCTGCCGGCGTACCGACGCGAGGGCAAGGCGTACCTGAGCATCGCCATCGGTTGCACGGGCGGCCGTCATCGGTCCGTCGCCATCTCCGAGGAGCTGGGACGTCGGATCGACGCGCTCGGGACCCCCGTGTCGGTCTCACACCGGGACATCGAGCGATGACGTCGACTGGCGGCCCGCGCGTGGTGGCCATCGGTGGCGGACACGGACTGGCGATGTCGCTTCGAGCGATCGAGGCCTACGCCGGGCACCTGACCGCGGTCGTGGCCACGGGCGACGACGGCGGATCGAGCGGTCGGTTGCGTGCGGACCTCGACATGCCTGCGCCGGGAGACCTCCGGCGCTGCCTGTCGGCCCTCGCCGCCGACGAGACCGTCGCCCACGGGTTCGAGCACCGGTTCTCGGCCGGGCCGCTGGAAGGCCATGCGGTCGGCAACCTCGTGCTCGCCGGACTCGTCGACGCCGGCCACGATCTGGGGAGCGCCGCCGACGTCGTGAGCGGGTGGCTCGGCATCGACCCGAACCGGGTTCGCATCCTCCCTGCCACCGACGTCGCCGTCGACCTCGTCGCCGACACCGATCGGGGCACGGTCCGGGGTCAGGTCCAGATCGAGGAATCCACCGGCGTTCGCTCGGTCGGGTTCGATCCTCCGGCGCCGCCCGTGCCCGACGAGGTGCTCGCCGCCATCGGCCGCGCCGACCAGATCGTCCTCGGCCCGGGTTCGTTCTTCACCAGCGTGATGGGGGTGGCGGCCGTGCCCGACATCGCCAAGGCGATCGACGCTGCTGATGCCGTCGTGACCCTCGTCGCGAACCTCGACGCCGACCCGGGCGTCCTGGTCGATCGTCTCCGAGCGCATGGCATCGACCCCGACGTCGTGGTCGTCCAGACGGGGATGTCGTGCGCCGCCCCCGCCGGCGTGCAGATCGTCGAGGCCGACATCGTCCGCCCCCACGGCCTCGCACACGATCCCGCGCTGCTCTCCACCGTCCTCGCAACCCCGTTCTCGACGTCGTAGCCGTCGGCCCCCGACGCTCCTGACGTTGAGTTCGGGGTCGGGTGGGGTGTCAGGCCGCCCCACCGAGGAGCGCGATCCGGGCATCGATCACGGCCTGCAGTTCACGGATCGTCTCGTCCGGCGCTCCGACGATGTGCTCGTGGAGGAAGCGGACGACGAGCCATCCCTGCGCCGCCGCCATCACGTCCCGTTCCCGGTCGCGACGCATGTCGGCCAGGCGTTGGTGCCAACGACGCCCGTCGACCTCGACGATGAGTCGCCAGTCGGGCCACGCTGCGTCGACGAGGCCGACCGCGCCGTCGGACCGGGGGAGCGGGTACTGCCGGACCGGCGCAGGGAGTCCGGCACGTCGCACGAGGCCGAAGAACGTTCCTTCGAGCATCGACTGTGCCGGCACCGTGCCGGGACCGCGCTCGTCGAGGAGCGTCGTGAGGATCCGGACCCCCGGCTTGCCGCGTCGAGCGACGGAACGGAGGCAGTCGCCGATGGCAGCGATCGATGTCTGACGGTCAGCGACCGCGCTGTCGATCACGAGTGCCATCCGGCCGAGACGCCAGACAGCCGCCAGGTCGACGATCGTCCGAGGAACGGTCGTCACGGGCATCCCATCGACCCTGCCGACGTGGTCCGGCCTCACGTCGTTGATCTGGTGCGCCGTGACGTCCGTCAGGCGACGGAACCCGCTGTGGTGGACGATCACGATCGTCGGCCCGTCGGCGCTCACCGTGGCCAGACCGTGCACCCGGGCCGCGGACTCGAACGCGAGGACGCCGTCTGGTCCGGCTGCGAGGAGCGCGATCCACCGTCGTTGGATCGACGTCTCGGGAGCCCCTCGCACGACGTAGACCCCGGAGAGCGTGGCGAGGAGACGCCCCGACCGCAGTGCTCGGTCGATCGCCGAGCCGGTGACGCCGTGGGCGAGGAGCTGGCGTCGTGCGATCGCCCCACCCTGGTCGGCCGCCAAGTCTTCCCACCGCTCGCGCTCCATCGGACCGACAATGCATGAAATGCATGGAAAAGGTCAAGGAAACCTCGAACTCGACGCAATATTCGTCGGCCCCCGACGACGAGAACGTCGAGTTCGGGGTTGGGGTGGGGTCGTGACGGGGCGCTGTTTGTGGGCAGGGGGGTCCGCGTGGTCGGATTGCTCACACTCTGTCGAGACACTGACCTCCCGAGGTGGGAACCATGACCGTACGCGTGGGCATCAACGGCTTCGGCCGGATCGGCCGCAACTTCTTCCGAGCAGCGAAGGCGCAGGGCGCCGACATCGACTTCGTCGCTGTCAACGACCTGGGCTCGCTCGAGACCATGGCCCATCTGCTCCAGTACGACTCGGTCATGGGCCGCCTCGACGCGAAGGTCGGCGTGGCCGACGACGGCATCACGGTCGACGGCGACACGCTCAAGGTCCTCGCCGAGCGCAACCCCGGCGACCTCCCGTGGGGCGACCTCGGCGTCGACGTCGTCATCGAGTCGACGGGCATCTTCAACTCGAAGGACAAGGCCAGCGCCCACCTCGACGGTGGCGCTCCGCTCGTCATCGTCTCGGCCCCCGCCGGCGGCGCCGACAAGACCTTCGTGATCGGCGTGAACGAGGACACCTTCGACGCCACGACCGACAAGGTCGTCTCGAACGCCTCGTGCACCACCAACTGCTTCGTGCCCATGGTGAAGGTCCTCGACGACACGTTCGGTGTCGAGAAGGGCTTCATGACCACGATCCACGCCTACACCGGCGACCAGGCCCTCGTCGACGGCCCGCACAGCGACCTCCGCCGTGCCCGTGCCGCCGCCATCAACATCATCCCGACCTCGACCGGCGCCGCCCGGGCCACGAGCCTCGTGATGCAGTCGATGGACGGACGCCTCGACGGCACCGCCCTCCGTGTCCCGGTCCCCACCGGTTCGGTCACCGACTTCACGGCACAGCTCAAGACCGACGCCACGGCCGAGGCCATCAACGAGGCGTTCGCCAAGGCCGCCGCCGAGGGCCCGCTCAGCAAGGTCCTCGACTACAGCGAGGCGCCGCTCGTGAGCACCGACATCGTCGGCTCGCCCGCCAGCTGCACCTTCGACTCCGGCCTCACCATGGCCAACGGCAACCTGGCCAAGATCAGCGGCTGGTACGACAACGAGTGGGGCTACTCGAACCGCCTCGTCGACCTCGTCGGCATCGTCTGCGGTTGAGCTGAACCAACCAGCGATGACATCCGTACCTCAGCTGGAGGACCTGCTTCCCCTCGACGGGAAGCGGGTGCTCCTGCGCGCCGACTTCAACGTCCCTCTCCGCGAGCTCCCGGACGGGACCCGCGAGATCGTCGACGACCTCCGTATCCGTGCCGCCCTCCCCACGATCACGTGGCTGCAGGAGCACGGTGCGACGGTCACGGCGTGCAGCCACCTCGGCCGACCCAAGGGCGAGCCGAACCCGAAGTACGACATGACGCCGGTGCGCGAGAAGCTCGCCGAGCTGGCGCCCGGGGTCACGCTGCTCGAGAACCTCCGGTTCGACCCGGGCGAGACGGGCAACGACCCGGCGTTCGTGGCGAAGCTGATCGAGGGGCAGGACGCCTTCGTCAACGACGCGTTCGGCGCCAGCCACCGCAGCCACGCCAGCATCGTCGGCCCGCCTCAGCACCTGCCGTCGGCCGCTGGTCGACTGCTGGCGAAGGAGATCGAGGTCCTCGGGGGCATGCGGGAGAACGCCCGCCACCCGTTCCTCGCGATCCTCGGAGGATCGAAGGTCAGCGACAAGATCGGCGTCATCGAGGCGCTGCTCCCCATCGTCGACCACCTGATCGTCGGCGGCGGGATGTGCTTCACCTTCCTCGCTGCCCAGGGGCATCACATCGGCGACTCGCTCTTCGAGGAGGAGATGGTCGAGACCTGCACCCGCCTGCTCGCGAGTGACGGCGACAAGATCCACCTCCCGGTCGACGTCACGGCCATGGGTCCCGGCGGAAAGATCGGCGACCCCGAGGCCGGGGGAGAGGTGCGCCAACTGCACACCACCATCCCCAACGGCTGGATGGGTCTCGACATCGGGCCTGGCACCAGCGCCGAGTTCACCGACCTGATCCACGACGCCAAGACGATCTTCTGGAACGGCCCGATGGGCGTGTTCGAGGATCCTCGCTTCGCCGCCGGCACCCGCACCGTCGCCGAGGCCGTGGCCGAGGCCAAGGCGTTCACGGTCGTGGGTGGCGGCGACAGCGCCGCTGCAGTGGCAGAGTTCGGCCTGGCACGCGACATCGACCACATCTCCACCGGTGGTGGCGCGTCGCTCGAACTACTCGAACAAGGGGACCTTCCCGGTCTCGTAGCCCTTCGGGGGGAGTGACCAGCGATGGCCAAGAAGCCGAGCCGCAAGCCGATCATCAGCGGCAACTGGAAAATGCACAACAACCACTTCGAGGCGATCCAACTCGTCCAGAAGCTGGGGTACGAGATCACGGCCGACGACGCGGAACACGTCGAGGTCACGGTGCACCCGCCGTTCACCGATCTCCGGTCGATCCAGACGGTGATCGATGCCGACCGCATCCCGATCGGGCTCGGCGCCCAGCACTGTCACTTCGAGGAGAAGGGCGCGTTCACGGGCGAGGTGTCTCCGTCGATGCTCGCCAAGCTCGACGTCGAGTACGTCATCGTCGGGCACAGTGAACGGCGGGAGATCTTCGGTGAGACCGACGACGACGTCAACGCCAAGGTCCACGCCATCCTCAAGGCCGGCATGACGCCGATCATGTGTTGCGGCGAGACGCTCGACGAGCGCGAGGCCGGCGACGCCGAGTCCAAGGTCGAGGGCCAGATCCGCGCCGGCTTGACCAAGGTCAAGCCCGAGCAGGTCGGAGCGATGGTCATCGCCTACGAACCCATCTGGGCGATTGGGACCGGTCGCACCGCGACCGCCGACGATGCCCAGGCCATGTGCGCCCACGTCCGATCGGTCGTGGCCGAGGTCGCGGGCGCCGACGCAGCCGCGTCCGTGCGCATCCAGTACGGCGGATCCGTCAAGCCGGGCAACGCTCCCGAGCTCATGGCGCAGCCCGACATCGACGGTGCACTCGTCGGCGGAGCGAGCCTCGAGGCCGAGTCGTTCGCTCGAATTGCGAATTTCCGGCTCGCAGACCCCGCCAACTGACATCTGTCCGATCGGCCGTTTCGTCCACTTCAGGGGCGGAACGCACACAGTCTTGCTGTGACAACCGTGTTACGGCATTGCGAATCGCACAGCAAAGCCTTGGTGAAGCAGGTCACTCTTGGTACCGTCACGCACCGTTCACGGAAATGACGGCGAGAATCCCGTAGCGTGAACCACGGCCGGCTGGGGGCATCCGCTCACCACCGGTTCCCTGTTCCCAATTCAGGAGGAAGCCCTGTGTCCACCAACTCCCGATGGCTGCGCGTACTCGCGTTGCTGCTGGGTCTGACGATGTTTGCCGCAGCTTGCGGCGACGACGATGATTCCAGTTCCCCCAGCGACGACCCCGGATCCGAAGAGGACGGCGGCGAGACCGTCGGCGGCGGCGAGTTGGTCAACTTCGGCACCTTCGTCGGCGGCCCGCCCGAACACATCGACCCGGCGCTCAGCGTCACGCTCAACGCCTACCAGGTCATCACCTCGCTCTACGACGGTCTCATGGACCTCGACTTCAGCAGCGGCTCGCCCGAGGTCAAGCCGCACCTGGCCGAGTCCGTCGAGCCCAACGACGACGGCTCCGAGTGGACCTTCACCATCAAGGATGGGCAGGCGTTCGCCAACGGCGAAGCGATCGTGCCCTCGACCTTCAAGCGTTCCTGGGAGCGCGCCGCTGCGCTCGCCGGCGACTACAGCTACCTGATCGGCGCCTTCCTCGAGGGTGGCCAGGCCGCTCTCGACGGTGAGACCACCGACATCAGTGGTGTCGTGGCCGACGACGATGCGATGACCCTCACGGTCACGCTGACCGAGCCGTACGCCAACTTCGACGCCGTCACGACGTTCCAGCTGTTCTTCCCGCTTCCCGAGGAAGCTGGCAGTGGCGAGGCACCGAACGCGGAGTACGAGAACGGCGTCATGATCGGCAATGGCCCCTACGCCATGGAAGCTGCCCGGACCGACCAGGAGATCATCCTCGTCAAGTCCGACAGCTGGCTCGGCGACGTCAACGGTGAGACCTGGGACGACCGTCTCGACCGGATCATCTTCGGTGTCCAGGACGACCCCGACACCTCGTACAACGCCCTCGAGGCCGGCGAGGCCCAGGTGGCGAGCATCCCGTCGGGTCGCTTCGCTGATGCCGAAGAGAACTACGGCACCACCACCGACGTGGGTCAGCTCGGCTCGTACCACTTCGTGTTCAACAACACGGACGGTGCGCTGCTCGGCGGCGACGAGAACATCAAGCTCCGCCAGGCCATCTCGTCGGCATTCGACCGTGACGAGATCAACACGGCGGTCTACAACGACACCCGCATCGTCTCGACGGGCGTGGTCATGGAGGGCATCCCCGGCTTCGAGGAAGGCCTCTGTGAGGTCTGTGTCTACGACCCCGAGCAGGCCGAGACGCTCTTCGCCGAGTGGCAGGCCGAGGGCGGTTCGCTCGACGGACCGATCCCGATCCAGTTCAACTCGGGCTCGGGCCACGAGGACGTCGTCCAGATCATGGTCGACAACCTCAAGGCCGTCGGCATCGAGGCCGAAGCCGTCCCGCAGGACGCGGAGACCTACTTCTCCGGCCTCGCCGAGAACCTGTGCGAGGCCATGTGCCGCGCCGGCTGGTTCGCCGACTACCCGACGTACGACAACTTCATGTACGACCTGTTCCACAGCGACACGCTGAACGGCAACAACTTCGGCTACTCGAACGAGGAGTTCGACTCGCTCGTCAGCGAGGCGAAGACCACCGTCGACACCGACGCTGCTGGTGAACTGTTCCGCCAGGCCGAGGACATCCTGCTCAACCAGGATCCCGGCGTGGTCCCGCTGAACTGGTACGCCGGCACCTACGTCTACGACGACGATGTCGTGGACAACTTCATCCAGACCAACCAGGGTCTGATCCTCTGGGAGCAGGTCGCCCTCAAGGGGTGATCCGCTGACCCAATCCGGGTGATCGTCCGGGGCGCTTCGGCGCCCCGGGCAACCCGAAACTCTGGCGGCGGTGGGCCCAATGCCCGCCGCCGCTGCATTTCCCGCCGACCCTGTGTCGGCATCCCGCCCCCGAGTCCGTGTGAGCGATCATCCATGGCGAGCTACATCATCCGCCGGCTACTGCTGCTCATCCCGACGGTGTTCTTCGCCATCTCGTTCCTCTTCCTGCTGTTCTTCGTGCTGCCGGGCGATCCGGCCACGCTGATCGCTGGCGGCGGTGACCGGGCGGTGAACCCGATCCGTCTCGAACAGGTCAACGAGGAGTACGGGCTCGATGACCCGCTCCCGGAGCAGTTCGTCAACTACTGGCAGCGCACGCTGCAGTGGGATCTGGGCGACTCGTACTCGAACGGGGCGAAGCGTCAACGAGATCCTCGGCGAGAAGGCGGTCAACAGCATCCGTCTCGGGTTCTGGGCGATCCTCATCGAGATCTTCGTCGGCATCAGCGTGGGTCTGATCTCGGCGATCCGCCGATACAGCCTCATCGACAAACTCACGACCGTGGGTACTGCGGCGGTGAGTGCGATCCCGGTCTTCGTGCTCGGGTTCCTCTTCCAGTACATGTTCGCCGTCTACCCCAACAAACACGACTGGCCGGAATGGGCGCGATTGCGCACCTCGCTGATCGGTCCACCGGGTTCCGGCGACGGCGACTGGTTCCTCTTCTTCCTCCCGGCCGGCGAGCAGTGGCGCTATCTCCTGCTCCCTGCCGTCACCCTGGCCTGCGTCTCGACCGCGCTCGCCGCCCGCATGACCCGTGGCTCGATGCTCGAAGTCCTGCGTGCCGACTACATGCGCACGGCCAAGGCGAAGGGTCTCCGTGAGCGCGACATCATCGCTCGACACGGGCTTCGCAATGCGATGCTTCCCGTCGTCACGTTGATCGGGCTCGACCTCGGCACCGTGGTGGGTGCGGCCGTGCTGACCGAGACCGTGTTCTCCTGGCCGGGTCTGGGCTCCACGATCGCCGACTCGGTCATCTCCCGCGACCTGCCCGTCCTGTTGGGGCTGACGTTGGTCGTGGTCCTGGCGTATTCGTTGATCAACCTGATCGTCGATGTCTCGTATGCGTGGTTCGATCCGCGCATCCGACTCGGCGCGGATGCCGAATCATGACCCACATCCCCTCCGGAGCAGATCCGACCGACCCGAACGCTGCCGGCCACGAGGCCGGTGGAGGACATGGAGGCCTCGGCGACGTGCCCGAACTGCAGGCGGCCCGGCCGCTGCGCGTCGACGTCTGGCGCCGGTTCAAGGAGAACAAGCTCGCCCTGGTCGGTCTCGGCTTCATCATCTTCATCCTCCTCGTGGCGATCTTCGCCGACTTCATCGCCCCCTACGGTTTCGCAGAGCGGGCGGGGAGTGACTCCGGTTCGTTCCGTCAGGGACCGAGCTCGGACTTCTGGTTCGGCACCGATGCGATCGGGCGCGACGTGTTCTCCCGCCTGGTCTACGGCGCTCGGGTGTCGCTGCGCATCGGCATCTCGGCCACGACGATCGCACTCGTCATCGGGTTGATCTTCGGGTCGATCGCCGGCTTCTTCGGCGGGATCGTCGAGACGCTGATCATGCGGGTCACCGACGTCTTCCTGGCGATTCCCTACATCGTCCTCGCCGTCGCCGTCGCCGCAGTGTTCGGCCGCAGCGAGAACGCCATCATCCTCGTCCTCGGCTTCACCGGTTGGCTCGGCGTCGCCCGCATCGTCCGATCGAGCTTCCTGCAGCTCAAGCAGCTCGAGTACGTCGAGGCCGCGACCGCGTTGGGCTTCAGTCGGCCGCGGATCATGTTCCGGCACATCCTCCCGAACGCGCTGCAGCCGATCATCGTGTACGGCACGATCGCCATCGGCTCCACGATCCTCGCCGAAGCCGCGCTGTCGTTCCTCGGTGTCGGCCCGCAGGCTCCGACCCCCGCGTGGGGCCTGATGGTGGCCGACGGCAAGGGCGACCTCGCCAGCGCATCGCATCTGGTGTTCTTCCCTGGTGCCGCCATCGGCCTCACCGTGCTGTCCTTCGTGCTGGTCGGCGACGGCCTGCGCGACGCTCTCGACCCGAGACTCAAGTAGATGGGCTTCAAGTAGATGGAGACCTCCTCGATGGCGTCCCCGACGTCCGCACGCGACGACGGTCAAGCACTGCTGTCGGTGCGCGACCTGCACGCGCACTTCGAGACCGGCGACGGCATCGTCCGTGCCGTCGACGGTGTGTCGTTCGACATCAACCGCGGCGACGTGTTCTCGATCGTCGGCGAATCCGGTTCCGGCAAGTCGGTGACGGCCATGTCGATCCTCGGTCTGATCCCGACCCTGAAGGTCGACTCTGGCGAGATCCTGTGGAAGGGCGAGAACCTGCTCGAGTTCTCCGACGTGGAGATGGGCGCGATCCGTGGCGGCGAGATCGCGATGATCTTCCAGGATCCGCTCACCGCGCTCAACCCGGTCCACACCGTCGGCCGTCAGGTCGGCGAGATGGCCCGGATCCACGAGGGGCTGTCGAAGAAGGACGCGATGAAGCGGGCCATCGAGATGCTCGACCTCGTCGGCATCCCCGAGCCCAAGAAGCGCGCCGATGCGTACCCGCACGAGTTCTCGGGCGGCATGCGCCAGCGAGCGATGATCGCCATGGCGATCACCTGCAACCCGGACCTCCTCATCGCTGACGAGCCGACGACGGCCCTCGACGTGACTGTCCAGGCCCAGGTGCTCGAGGCACTCATCGCCATCAAGGACGAGATCGACTCGGCGATCATGCTGATCACCCACGATCTCGGCGTCGTGGCCGGTCTGTCCGACAGCGTGATGGTCATGTACGCCGGTCGGCAGGCAGAGATGGGGACGACGGACGAGATCTTCTACGAGACCCGGCACCCCTACACGCTCGGCCTCATGGGCTCGATCCCGCGGCTCGAGAGCGAACACGACGACCCGCTGATCCCGATCCCCGGCTCGCCTCCCTCGCTGATCAACCGACCCACCGGGTGCGCGTTCCATCCCCGCTGCGCGTTCGCCGAGGTCCCGGGTCGTTGCGACACCGAGACCCCGGAACTCCGGAGCGTGTCGACGACGCATCACACGGCGGCGTGTCACTTCGCCGAGACGCTCGCCGATGTGAGCCTCGACGATCTGCGAGCAAAGGTCGAAGCGGTCGACATCCCTGAAGATCCCGACTTCTTGGAGGTCGAGTCGTGAGCGATCCCCTCCTCGTCGCCACCGATCTGGTGAAGCGCTTCCCGATCCGTGGGGGCCTCCTGGGCCGAGCCGTGGACTCCTTCGCGGCCGTCGACGGTGTGTCGCTGTCGGTGGATCGTGGCAAGACGCTCGGCCTCGTCGGGGAGTCGGGCTGTGGCAAGTCCACGACGGGCCGCATGCTGCTCAATCTCCTGACCCCGACCTCGGGCTCGGTCCGCTTCGACGGCCGAGAGATCAACACGCTGAGCCGCAAGGAATTGATCGACGTGCGGAAACGGATCCAGATCGTGTTCCAGGACCCGTTCGCGTCGCTCAACCCGCGCCTGACTGTCGGCGCATGTATTGCGGAGCCGATGCGGGTCCACACCGATCTGTCGAAGGACGAGATCCTGCAGCGCATCCAGGATCTGCTGAAGCAGGTGGGCCTCTCGCCCGAACACGCCAACCGCTACCCGCACGAGTTCTCCGGCGGCCAGCGCCAGCGTGTCGGCATCGCCCGAGCCCTCGCGCTCGAGCCCGAGGTCCTGGTGCTCGACGAGCCCGTCTCGGCGCTCGACGTGTCGATCCAGGCCGGCGTCGTGAACCTGCTCGAAGACATCCAGGAGCGCATGGGCCTGGCGTACGTCTTCATCGCCCACGACCTGTCGGTCGTCAAGCACATCTCCGACGACGTGGCCGTCATGTATCTCGGCAAGATCGTCGAGTACGGCGATCGCGACACGATCTACAACGCGCCGACGCACCCGTACACGCAGGCCTTGCTGTCGGCCGTACCGCTCGCCGACCCGCGTCGGGAACGGGCCCGCAACCGGATCGTGGTCCAGGGCGACGTGCCCTCGCCGATCGATCCACCATCGGGTTGCCGGTTCCGCACGCGCTGCTGGAAGGCGACGGACAAGTGCGCCGAAGAGGAGCCAGCGCTCGTCGACCGGGGCTACGGTCACCCGTCCGCATGTCACTACGCCGAGGTCCAGGCCGTCATCTGACGATGACCGTTCGCCCGCCCGCCCGGTGGCGGCGGATCATCGCGCTGGGGCTCGCTGTCACACTCGTCGCCGGCGGCTGCACGGACGACGGAACCGACGCGGCGACGGCGACCTCGACGACCATCCCGCGACCGAACACGGTCATGCGTCTCGGCGTCGAGGACTGGCCGACGTGTGTGAATCCGCTGACCTGCGCCGACGACGCGCTCCACGATCTGGTGCTCCAGCACGTCCTGCCCGTGGCGTTCGAGCTCGATTCGTCCGACGACTACCAGCCGTCGGCGATGCTGGCGGCGACGCCCACGGTCGTGGACATCGAGGGCGGCGTCGAGATCCGCTACGAGATCGCGCCGGAGGCTCGCTGGGCCGACGGCCGCCCGATCACCAGCAGCGACTTCCTGGGGACGTGGCAGGCGATCATGGCCACCCCCGATGCCGACCGGCTCCGCTACGACCACGTCGTCGCCGTCGATGACCGCGATCCGTCCGTGGCCGTGGTGACCCTCGACGCTCCGCTGGTCGACTGGCAGGAACTCTTCGGTGGTTCCTCCGGTTACGTCCTCCAGGCCGATGCGTTCGGTGCCAGCGCCGACCTGACCGGGCAGTTCCTCGACGAGCTCCCGTTCGCCGCCGGGCCCTATCTGCTCTCGAGTTGGAGTGAGGCCGGAGCGGTGTTGTCTGCCACTGCTCCGTGGGAAGGCCGCGACGAAGCGCGCATCGACCAGGTTCGCATCGACCGGGTCGAGATCGCGTCGCTCGACGACGCCATGACGTTCGACATGCTGATTCCATCCGCTGACTCCGACGCGGAGGCTCCCGAGGGCTTCGATGTCCGGACGACGGCTTCGACCACCGTGCTGGGGGTCTGGTTCGACCAGCGCGAGCCAGCACTCCAACCGGTGGAGCATCGGCGTGCGATCGAACTCCTGCTCGACCGTGCTGCGCTCACGGAAGCAGCGGGTCTCGGTGAGGTCGTCTCCTGCGCCGGGTGGGTGCCCGAGGTCGGGCCCTGGTGCGATGCGGCGTCGATCGAACCGGCGGCGGTCGACGCAGCGGCGGCCTCGGCGCAACTGGCCGCACAAGGATGGGTCAAGGGTGGGTACGGGCTCCTGTTCCGGGACGATGTCTTGTTGTCGGTGCCCGTGACGACCGACGTCAGCGTCCCCGGCTCGTCGGTCGTCGCCGAGTTGATCCGCGAGGCCTTGCTGGCCGGAGGGATCGAAGCGACGGTCTCCGACGTGCGCACGTCCGAATGGCGTGGGTCTCGATCGTCGGGAGCGTCGACCGGTCTCGGCGTGTACGCGCTCGATCTCGGGGTCTCGCCTCGGGTCGACGACCTCTACGGGTGTCCCGACGGCGTCGACTCGAGCGTGCTGGGGTCATGTCCGTCCGAGATCACGGGCCCGGCGCGTGACCTCGCCACGATGGGGATCGATGACGCACTGGCGGCGGTCGACTTCCTGGGAGCGGCGGCCGACCTCGTCGTCTCGTGGCTGCCTCTGGGCGTCGTGCCCGAGCGGTCCTTCGTCCGTCAGGGTCGCGTGGCGGTCGCTGATGCCAGCAATGCCGCCGGCGGGCCCTTGGCCGGACTCGACCGCTTCGAGGCCGATGCATGATGTCCGCCGAATGGCGCGGCATGGGCTGGGATCACTGGTTGCTCACTGGTAGCGTTGCCGTGTTCTGTCTCCGAGCACTGTCGGACCGATGCTGAAGATCGTCGTCACCACAATCCACGTCTCCGAAGCGCTCGCGCTGATCGGACTCGTGCTGCTCCATTCCGGGAAGGGTGGCGGCCTGTCGGACATGTTCGGCGGTGGCGTCGGTGCCGCAGCCGGCGGCTCGACCGTCATGGAGAAGAACCTCGACCGCATCACGATCGTGGTGGCCGTGGCGTTCGTGTTCACCACCATCGGACTGGCACTGATCCTCGACTCCGCGTGATCCGGCGGCGGTCCCCCCGGGGTCCGCTCGTCGTGTGTGTGCTGGGGCTCACACTCGCACTCGCGTGCTCGAACAACGGAGTCTCGCTCGATCGAGCGGACGTCGACCCCACGTCGTCGTCGGCGTCGTCGTCCCCGCCGAAATCGACCTCGGGCCCCGCCTCGACCGCGCGTGACGCCGTCGAGGACGACGCCGGCGACCCCATCACCCTCCGGCTCGGTCTGCACGGCATCGAGTCGTTCGACCCCGTGGCCGCGTCGCCTGCGTCGGTGCCGGATCTCGTCCTCGCCGACCTGCTCTTCGACACGTTGACGGTCATCGACGACGCGGGTGTCACCCAACCAGGACTGGCGACGTACTCGGCCAACGCCGACCTCGACGTGTGGCGCTTCGACCTCGACCCCGATGGGGCCTTCGCCGACGGGAGTCCGATCACGGCCGATGACGTCGTCTTCTCGCTCGAGCGTGTCCTGGCCGGGGGAGGAGCGTCGTTGGCTGCCGTGCGGCTCGACCGCGTCGCCTCGGTCACGGCGATGGATCCGACGACGGTCGAGATCGCGCTGACCGAGCCCTCGGCCGTGTTGCCCGAACTGCTGGCGTCGCCGCTCTACGCGGTCACCTCGCGGGCGGCGATCGAGCGCGCCGCTGTCGGCGGAGCTCCGAACCCCACAGCGTCCGGGTCGTACGCGGCCGACTTCGACGGCGCTCACCGGCTGACGCTCTCTCGCCGAAGCGGGCGCGGACCGGCGACCATCGTCGTCGATCTGTTCCCAGACGAGAACGCGGCGTTCGACGCGTTCCTCGACGGCGATCTCGACTGGACGACGGCACCGCCCGACCGGTTGGGCGAGGCGTCGGACCTCGTGGGGTCGAGCGGGCTCGTGCCGTTCCAGGGCGGGTTGATGCTCGCCGTCGATGCCGGAGTGACCCCACTGGACGATCCCGGACTGCGGCGTGCCGTGGCGTTGGCGATCGACCGGCAGACGGTCGTCGACGAGGTGTTCGGACCGACCGCCCAGCCCGCCCGTGGAGTGATTCCCGCCGGGGTGCCCGGTGGTGGGGGAGACGACTGCCGTGGCGTGTGCGGTCCCGCTCGGGACGAAGCCTCGGCGCTGGTCGATGCAGCATTCCCCGACGGCCAGACCCAGCCGATCCGACTCCTCGTCGACGACAGCCCGTCGCTCCAGGACGTCGGCACCGAACTCGCCCGGCAACTCGAGCGTGTCGGACTCGACGTCGAGGCGGTGTCGTTGCCGGTCGAGACCTATGAGGACCTCATCGCCGCCGGCCAGCAGCAGCTCTTCGTGTTCGGCTGGCTGGGCGTCGCCCGGTCGCCGGCGAGCCACCTCCCGACGCTGTTCGACTCGGCGTCGCCCGACAACGTCGCCGGGTTCACCGACCCCGGGATCGACACCTTCCTCCGGTCGGCGAGCACCGAGCCCATCGCCTCGGTGCGTGCGGCCGCCTGGCGCGACATCGAACTCGCCGTGCTCGACCGGGTTCCGGTCGTCCCCCTGGTCCAGTTCCGAACCACCGGCGTGCTCGATCCGCGGGTGTCCGGGTTCGTCGTCCGGGCCGACGGCAGCATCGATCTCTCGGGTGTCACCGTCGCCGACTGACCTCGTGACTGCTCCGTCGGACGCGATGCGGGCGGACGGTCGCCAGTTGCTATTGTTTCCCGTCCGCCCGGAGGAATCCGGGAGGCCACGTCGGAGTGGCGGAATTGGCAGACGCGCTAGCTTGAGGGGCTAGTGCCCGAAAGGGCGTGGAGGTTCAAGTCCTCTCTCCGACACCACTCGAGAACCCCGGGCCTCGGCCCGGGGTTCTTTGCGTCTCGGGCGAGTTCGGGACGGCTGATGTGGCCCGCCGGCGTCGCCGAGGACTCCTGCGACACCAGGCGCGCCTGGAGCGCGCTTCATGTCACAGGAACGCCGATCTGGCCTCCTACGATGCGCGGCGTGGATGTCAGGTGGAGTGCGAGTCAACCGGGCCAGTACATCGAGATCGAGTGGCGTGACGGCGTGCTCTACCTCGAGAACGGCCCGGACGAGTGGCCACGCCGAGGACACGAAGGTGTCGGCGGGACGTTCACGATCGAGGAGATCCGCCGCCGTGGACCGGAGCTGTTCGAGGCGTACCCGGGCCTCCACGACGATCTCATGGCCGACCTCGCCCCTCGCTTGCGGGTCATCGATTCGACGAAGGCCGTGCTGTGCACGATCGGACCGGAGCTGCGCCCGCACGCGGTGCCGTGTTGTTTCGTGATCGAGGGGAAGAAGCTCTACACGCCGATCGACCGCATCAAGCCCAAGCGCACCACCTCGCTCCAGCGGCTCGACAACATCGCGGCGCATCCGGCGGCGACGGTGCTGATCGACGAGTACCACGACGACTGGGACCGGCTGTGGTGGGCGCGCATCGACGGATCGGCGCAACTCCTCGACGAGCCCGGTTGGGAGCCCGAGCGGGCGACGGAACTCCTCCGAGCGAAGTACCCGCAGTACGTCGACGCGGACCTCCAGATCATCCGGATCGAGATCGACCGATGGGTGTCCTGGCCGGACGACGTCTCCGGCTGACGCGAGGCTGCCTCGCGATCGGAGTCGGTGGCGGAGTTCCAGGATCCAGCGCACGGTCGGAACGAAATCGCTACGGTCGGGCGAGCGATGATGGATCCTTCTCCGAGCCAGACCCTGCCCGACACTGAGGCGCGATGACGTCCGCGCTCGTGACGATGCGCGGTGTCAACAAGTGGTACGGCGACATGCACGCCCTCAAGGACATCGATCTCGAGGTCGAGGAGCGTGAGGTCGTGGTGGTGATCGGACCATCCGGATCGGGCAAGTCCACCCTGATCAGGACGATCAACCGTCTGGAGACCATTCAGGAAGGCGAGATCCGTGTCGACGGCGAGCTGCTCCCCGAAGAGGGCAAGGAGCTGGCTCGGTTGCGTGCCGAGGTCGGCATGGTCTTCCAGTCGTTCAACCTCTTCGCGCACAAGACGATCCTCGAGAACGTCACCCTCGGCCCGATGAAGGTGCGCAAGAAGTCGAAGGACGAGGCACGCGCGCTTGCCGAGAAGCATCTCGAGCGGGTGGGTGTGGGGCACCAGGCCAACAAGTACCCGGCGGAGTTGTCGGGCGGCCAGCAGCAGCGGGTCGCGATCGCCCGTGCGCTGGCGATGGAACCCAAGCTGATGCTGTTCGACGAGCCGACGTCAGCGCTCGATCCGGAGATGATCAACGAAGTCCTGCAGGTCATGCTCGACCTCGCCAAGGCCGGCACGACGATGGTGGTGGTCACGCACGAGATGGGTTTCGCCCGCTCGGCCGCCGACCGAGTCGTTTTCATGGAGGACGGCGCGATCATCGAGGAGAACGACCCCGAGTCGTTCTACAACAACGCCAAGACCGACCGAGCGTGTGACTTCCTGTCGAAGATCATCACGCACTGACCCCCCAAGGCATCCACCGAACTCACCTCACATCACCACGAACCAACCCTGGAGCATCCATGAAGCGCATGATCCGTATCCCACTACTGCTGCTGGCGTTCGCCATGTTCGTCGCTGCCTGCGGCGACGATGACGACACCGCATCCGATGACGGCACGGGAGGAGAAACGCCATCCGGCGAGACGCTCAAGGTCGGCACCAAGTACGACCAGCCCTTGTTCGGCGTCAACACGCCTGACGGAGTCGTCGGCTTCGACGCCGACATCGCACGGTTCATCGCCGACGAACTCGGCATGGAGGTCGCGTTCCAGGAGGCCGTCTCGGCCAACCGTGAGACCTTCCTCGAGAACGGCACCGTCGACATGGTGGTCGCGACCTACACCATCAACGACGAGCGCAAGGAGCAGGTGGACTTCGCCGGTCCGTACTACGTGGCCGGCCAGGACATCATGGTCGAGGCGGGGAACCCGAAGGGCATCACCGGCATCGACGATCTCAACTCCGCCGACATCAAGACATGCACGGTCGAGGGTTCCACTTCGCTCGCGAACCTCAACGAAATGGCACCTGATGCCGATGTCACCACCTTCGACACGTACTCCAAGTGTGCTGACGCCATGGGACAGGGCCGAGTCGACGCCGTCACCACCGACAACGTGATCCTCCTCGGCCTCGCCGATGAGTCCGACGGTGCCTACGAACTCGTCGAGAATCCGTTCACCGACGAGCCCTACGGCATCGGTGTCGCCAAGGGTTCGGAGCTGCGCTGCCAGATCAACGAGATCCTGCAGGCGGCCTACGACGACGGCACCTGGGCCCAGATCTACGAGGACACTGTCGGCGCCGTTGCATCGGTCACCCCCGATCCTCCCGCGATCGACAACGAAGGCTGCTGATCACCACAGCAATCGTTCGGCACGACACGGAAAGGAGACGGCGTGAGCTGGTCTGAGTTCTTCGACGAGTACCAGGACCCGCTCCGAGAAGCCACGTGGGTGACGGTCAAGCTGGCGTTCACCAGCTTCGCCCTCGCCCTCCTCGTGGGCGTCATCGTCGTCTCCTTCCGTGTCAGCCCGATCCCCCCATTGGTGCGGGTGGCGGGGTGGTTCGTCGCTGCGTTCCGCAACACACCGCTGCTCGTGGTGCTCTTCATCGCCCTGTTCGGGCTCGGCGACCTGGGGTTGGTGTTCGACTTCTACCCGACGGCCGTCGTCGCGCTGGGCCTCTACACCGGCGCGTACATGGCTGAAGCGCTGCGGTCCGGCATCAACGCCGTTCCTCGTGGCCAAGCCGAAGCCGGTCGTTCCATCGGGCTCGGATTCGTGCAGCTCATGCGGTTCGTCGTGATCCCCCAAGCCGTCCGGACCGTCATCGGCCCCATCGGCAACCTCTTCGTCGCCAACTTCAAGAACACGGCGGTGGCGTCCACCATCTCCGTCTTCGAGCTGACCGCACAGTCCCAGCGCATGTTCAACGATGCGTCCGCCGGCGTGTGGCGCGTCCTGTTCGTCATCGCGGGGCTGTACCTGTTGTTCCTGTTCCCTGCCGGCTTCGTGTTCCGCCGGCTCGAAGCGCGCTACGCGATCCGGCGATGACGACCAACGTCCTCATCGAGGAGCTCGGGCCGCGAGGTCGTCGGCGTGTCCGCATCGGCACCGGCGTCGCCACCGTCGTCGCCGTCCTCGTCGTCTTCTGGATGTACCTCAGACTCGAGGACAACGGTCAGTTGGAGGCGGTCCGCTGGACCGACCTGTTCGCAGAGAGCACGTTCCGCTTCCTGGGCGAGGGCCTGGTGGCGACGATTCGCGCTGCGATCACCGCTGGCGTGGTCGCCACCGCCGTGGGGTTCGGGCTCGCCCTCCTGCACCTGTCGAAGTCGAGGCCGGCTCGCATGTTCGCGGTCGGATGGGTCGAGTTGTTCCGGGCGCTCCCGCTGCTTCTCATGATCTTCGGCGTGTTCTTCATCGACACCTCGATCGCTCGCGGTCGCGGTGGCGATGCGCTCCTCGGCACCTTCTGGTCCGTCGTCGTGGCGCTGGTGCTCTACAACTCGGCCGTCCTCTCCGAGATCTTCCGCGTGGGAGTGCGGTCGCTCGACAGCGGCCAGTCGGAGGCCGCTCAGGCCGTGGGCATGACGTACTGGCAGATGATGTTCGTCGTCGTGCTCCCGCAGGCGGTCCGCCGGATGGTGCCGGCCATCGTGGCCCAGATGGCGACGCTCACGAAGGACGTGTCGCTGGGGTTCGTGATCGGCTACGAGGAGTTCGTGCGACGGGGTGCGGGCACGCCCAACTTCGGCGACACCGAGGTCACGAACTTCCAGGCGTACGTCTCGATCGGCGTCGTCTACTTCATCCTGGTGTGGGCGATGGCACGTCTCGCACGTTGGCTCGACGAACGGCAGAGCACGGCGCCGAAGGTGGCAGCGACGGGCACCCCCGACGAGGACCTCGAGGTCGGGGCCGGCGACACTCTCGGAGCCGGGCCCGCCTGACCCAGGTGGGCGAGCCACCACGAGATCGCGGCGCCGGCGTCCTACGTTGGTTGCGTGCTGTATGAGCGACTTGTCGGAATCCCGTGGTACGAGGCGATCGGGCTGCGGGAGCCGCGAGCCCGTATGAAGGAGGCGCTCGTCGCCATCCGGGGCGCGGAGGACGTCCCGCCGTCGAAGTTCGGCTTGTCGAGTCTTCGCATGCTCGACCCACGGATGAGCCTGCCGTTGTGGGCAGGCCGCTTCCGCAAGGGCCTGGAGCACAAGGCCGTCATCACGAACCTGTTCAATCACACGCCGACGCCGGTCGAGGACGGTTGGTCGGTGGAGAAGTCGCAGGTGCAGGACTTCCGGAACCGAGGACTCACCTACAACAGCCACAACGGCACCGACTTCTCCGTTCCCGTCGGCACCGCGCTGGTCAGCCCTGCCCCGGGCCGGGTCGCACGGGTCTACGACGAGTACAACCGTGGCGGCCTCAAGATCGTGGTCGACCACGGCGACGGCCTCATGACGTGCTGCGCGCACACGGGACGGGCCGAGGTGGAGGTCGGTCAGACCCTCGAGCGGGGCGAGCTGATGGGCCGTACCGGGTACAGCGGATTGGACTCGCTGGTCACCTTTCCCTGGGGCGTCCCACACGTGCACTTCAACGTCTGGTTCGACGGCCACGCGGTCGACCCGTTCCCCACGGCGCAGAACGCCAGCCTCTGGCTCGGTGGCGACCACCCTCGCAGTCCTGCCCCGGACGACGACGCCAGCCTGGAGCCATCGCACTTCGACATGGACGCAGTCGACGCGGCCATCGCGGCCTGTCGGACGCCGAGCGTCCGCGAGACCCTCAGCGCCATGGCCCCTCAGGAGCGGGCCCTGACGCTGATCTGTGAATGGAACTACTACCCGACCCGCTTCCCCGAGCATCCTCCGATCCACGCGACGCCGGTCGAACGTCGACCCCGGCTCACCCTGCCGTTCCGGTCGGGGGACATCGACGGCATCGTCTTCGCCGACGAGCTCTGAGGTCACCCGCAGACCGGGTCGGAGAGTTCAGCGGGGAGCGGGGTCCCGCCACATACCCCATGCCGAGGGGCCGTTCGGGAGAGCGATCTCCTCGGTGACCACGAAGCCATGGCGGCGGTAGAAGGGGATGTTCGACTCCTTCGACGATTCGAGGTAGGCGCCCACACCCTCGTCGTCGCAACGATCGAGCACCGGAGCGAGGAGTGCCGAGCCGATGCCCTTGCCCTGGTGGGTCGGATCGGTGCCCAACACGGCCAGATACCAGTGCGGTTCCTCCGGGTGGTGCGCTTCGATGACCGACAGCGTCTTGAGCGCCCGCGGGACCCGGGGCCCGAAGGCGCGGGCGGTCGGCACCGCGTGGCGGACGATCTCGCGCAGGGGCATCCGCCACTGTCCGGGCGCAGCCCAGAGCGCACCGCCCTCGAGCCCAGGGGTGACGTGCACTTCGCCACGCACCTGGAGCACGGTGAGATCGACGGTGAAGAAGCGCGCGATGCGCTCGACGTGATCGCGCTCGGGAACGAGATGCTCCATGATCGGATCGTCGTGGAACGAGCGGGCGAGTGCGGCTGCCATCGAGGCGACCTCGCCCGACGCGAGGAGGCGAGTGTCGATGTTCGATGGGCCCATGAGGCGAGGGTATCCCTGGGCCCGAGGGGGAGTCGGCCACTCGATCGGCAACGTCGCCGAGTTGTCATTCAAGACGCGGCGCGGTCCGGCCGATACAGGGTGCAATGGCCTCTCCGACGACCCCGCTACGACGGACACTGCGTCTGCTGGTCCTGACCGCGCTGGCCGCGAGCTTCCTCGTCGCCGCCGGTTCGACCGACGCGTCCGCGGCCCCCGGTCAGTCGCAGGAGGAGATGGAACACGAGTTCCTCCAGCTCCTGAACCTGAAGCGAGTCGATCTCGGCCTCCCGCCGATGGTCCGCGACTCGTCGCTCCGGTCCTCGGCACGGTCATGGTCGGCGCGGATGGCGAAGGACCAGCGCCTGTACCACGATCCGGATCTCCGGGGGGCATGTCAGCGAGCGTCGTCGTCGTGGCAGTCGTGCGCGGAGAACATCGGCTACCGGACGTTCAGCGAGGGCGACGTCCTCGCCATGCACAACGCGCTCGTCGCCTCGTCTGGTCACTACCGCAACATCAAGGGTGAATCGAACCGCGTCGGCATCGGTGTGGTGGTCTCCGGCGGGAGACTGTGGGTCACGTTCAAGTTCATGCTCGGGCCGGCGATCGACGGAGAGACGGGTCTGCACCCGCTCGACACGCCGGGGACGCTTCCCCTCGCAGGGGACTTCAACGGCGATCATCGCGGCGAAGTGATCCTCTACGGGCCTGGCGGCAGTCCCGACGGGCGTCTCACGATGGATGCGACGACCGCATCGAATGGCCGCACCGTCATGCGCGACGCCACGATCAGCGGCATCTACCGTCCGCTGGTCGGCGAGTTCACCGGCGACGGCCTCGACGACATCGTCTGGTATGCGCCGGGTGCGGCCAAGGACTACCTGTGGGCCGGCCGCTCCGACGGCGGCTTCGACTCATCACCGCGAACGATCAACGGGACGACCTACGACCCGCTCGTGGGCGACTTCGACGGGAACGGTGTCGACGACATCGTCTGGTATGCGCCCGGCAAGGCCAAGGACTACATCTGGTCCTTCCGTGCCGGCGGCAGCTACACCTCCCGGCCGACGCAGATCAACGGTCGCTACAAGACGATCGTCTCGGACTTCGACGGCAACCGGGTCGACGATGTCCTCTGGTATGCGCCGGGAACCACCGCCGACTTCCGGTGGTCGTTCGAGCGAGGTGGCACGCACCGGTCGACACGCGCGACGGCCAATGGCGTCTACGAACCGTTCGCCGGCGACTTCAACGGCGACGGCTACGACGACATCGTCTGGTACGCCCCCGGCGGAGCGAGGGACTTCCTGTGGTGGGGTCGCGAATCCGGCTACGGGGACGCGTCGATCAACATCTCCGGTTCGTACATCCCCTCGGTCGCCGACTTCGACGGTGACGGTGCGGAAGACGTGCTGTGGGTCGCCCCGCAACGAATCGGCGGGGAGTCGTACTGGTTCTTCGACGGCACGTCCCCTCGGTCGGTCCCGCTCCAACTCGCCTCCTGACCGACGTTTCGAGGGTGATGTGCGTCGATCGGGCGCTTTGCCCACCAGCACCGTCGTCGATGGCCGTCGGTGCGTCGACGAGCGGATTACCTTCGCCCCGCACGACGGTTGACAGGTGACGAGGAGCGCAGGGTGGGTGACCGAGAATCGGTGTTGGTCGTCGATGACGACGCGGACATGTTGCTCCTGTGCCGTATGCAGCTCGCCGGTCACGGTTACGACGTCGTCACGGCGTCGAGCGGCGCCGAGGCTCTGGTCGCCGTGGAGAAGTACCTGCCCGACGTCGTGGTGATGGACTACACGCTCCCGGATCTGGATGGTCCGGATGTCGTGATGGCGATCCGTCGCGACCTCGGCAGCGACGTGCCGGTCGTGATGCTCACCGCACGCACCAGCATCGAGGACCAGGAGGCGGGGTGGAGCGTGGGCCTCGCCGACTACGTGATGAAGCCGTTCGAGGAGCGACGGCTGCTCGAAGCCGTCGAGGCCGCCCTGGTCCCCGGGCACGCCGAGGATGCCGAACGTCGCCGGCTCGATGCGCTCGACAGGCTCCGCGCCGGTGCCGTTGCCGAGTGGCAACAGATGGCGGCGGTGATCGAGCACTCCGAGGACGCGATCCTCACCAAGTCGCTCGACGGGACCATCACCAGTTGGAACCCGTCGGCCGAACGCCTCTACGGCTACAGCGAGGCCGAGGCGCTCGGCCGCAACATCTCGATGCTCGCCACCGACGACACGGGAGACGAGATCACCGACATCCTCGCCCGCATCGGCAGGGGCGAGACCGTTCGCCACTACGAGACGGTGCGTCAACGACGAGACGGCACCGAGGTCCACGTGTCGCTGTCGGTGTCGCCGGTCGTCGGAGCGACGGGAACCGTCATCGGGGCTGCGGTGATCGGGCGCGACGTGAGCGAACGTCGGCGTGACGATCAGCAGTTCCGCGCCGTGGTCGAGGCTGCACCCGATGCCATGGTGATCGTCGACGCCGCCGGCCTGATCGAACTGGTCAACGCCCAGACCGAGAATCTCTTCGGGTACGAACGGTCGGAGCTGATCGGGCAGCCGGTCGAGGTCCTGGTCCCACACCGGTTCCGCCCACGACATCCGGGTCACCGCGGTGACTATGCGAAGAACCCCCGGTTCCGTCCGATGGGCGACGGGCTCGAGCTGCGCGGTCTCCGCAAGGACGGCAGCGAGTTCCCGATCGAGATCTCGCTGAGTCCGATCGAGACCGAGCAGGGCGCCAGCGTGTCGGCGGCGATCCGTGACGTGACCGAGCGCAAGCAGGCCGAGACCATGTTCCGGGGCCTGCTCGAGGCCGCCCCGGACGCCATCGTCGGGGTCGACTCCGGTGGTCGGATCCGGCTCGCCAACGCCCAGGCCGAGGTGCTCACCGGGTACTCGCGTGACGAGCTCCTCGGACAGCCGGTCGAGATCCTCGTGCCGCTCGACCTGCGCGAGGCCCACCCCTCACATCGCGACCAGTACTTCCGTGAGCCCAAGACCCGACCCATGGGCGCGGGACTCGACCTCGTCGCCCGACGGAAGGACGGCCGGGAGGTCCCGGTCGAGATCTCGCTGTCGTCGATCGAGACGGCGGACGGTCGGCTGGTGTCGGCGGCGATCCGCGACGTGACCGAGCGAGCCGAGGCCGAGGCCATGTTCCGTGGCCTTGTCGAGTCGGCACCCGACGCCATGGTCATCGTCGATGCCGTGGGGACGATCCAGTTGGTCAACGCCCAGACCGAGAACCTCTTCGGCTACGACCGCGACGAGCTCGTCGGTGAACCGGTCGAGGTCCTGGTGCCGCAGCGGTTCCGCGGACGGCATCCCCAACACCGGCTCGGCTACGTCCGTGAACCGAAGGCTCGACCCATGGGGGTGGGCCTCGATCTCCTCGGACTCCGCAAGGACGGAACCGAGTTCCCGGTCGAGATCTCGCTGAGCCCGCTGCAGACCAGCCGGGGGACTGTCGTGTCGGCCTCCATCCGTGACGTCACCGAGCGCGCCCAGGCCGAGGCCGCCAGGTCGGCGGCGCTCGAGCGCGAGCGTGAGGCGAGCCAACGACTGCGCGAGGTCGACGGTCTCCGCAACGACTTCCTGTCGACGGTCTCCCACGAACTGCGGACGCCGCTGACGGCGATCAAGGGATTCGCCGGTCTGCTCTCGGACCGGAGCGACACGATGTCCGCCGAGGACCGAGCCCACCTCCTCGAACGAGTGTCGGTCTCGGCTGATCGGCTCGACTACCTGATCAACGACCTCCTCGACTTCTCGCGACTCGAGCGGGGGCTCCTGCAGGTCGACCCGAGACCACATGACGCGCGTCAGCTCGTGGGTGAGGCCATCGACCGGATCCAGCTGGCGACCGAACGTCACCACGTGGTCAACGACGTCCCGGACGGCCTGCTCCTCCTCGCTGACGACACCGCGTGCTCTCGGGTGCTCGAGAACCTCCTCTCGAACGCTGCCAAGTTCTCGGACCCGGGATCGACCATCACCATCAGCGCCGAGTCGTCGGAGACCTCGGTCTCGGTCTCGGTTGCCGACGAGGGCGATGGCATCGCCGAACCCGACCTCGACCGGATCTTCGAGCGCTTCTACCGGGTCGGCGGAACCGACAACCGCAAGCCCGGTACCGGCATCGGGCTGGCGATCGTCCGCCAGTTCGCCGAGGCGCAGGGAGGCTCGGTGACCGTCCGATCGACGCCCGGTGAGGGGTCGGCTTTCACTCTGACACTGCAACGAGCGTGAAACGGGGTACCCTGTGGGTTCTTGAGCCGGTAAGAGACTGGCTCGCCATTGAGAAGAGATTGTTTTGGCTACAGGTACCGTGAAGTTCTTCAACGCTGAGAAGGGCTTCGGATTCATTTCTCGCGAAGACGGCGACGACGTGTTCGTCCACTTCTCCAACATCGCCGGTGACGGCTACAAGTCCCTCGACGAGGGTCAGAACGTGGAATTCGACGTCGGCCCCGGCCGCAAGGGTGACGAAGCGCAGAACGTTCGCGTCGTCTGATCCCAAAGGATCGTCGTTCGAGCCGCTGGCCCTCCGGGTCGGCGGCTCGTTCGCTTTTTCGGGCCGGTCTTCTCGGGACCGGTCCTCTCGGGCCGGTCAGAGGCGTGTCGCGCTCCACGTCCCCGGCTCGACCAGTCGTCCCAGGTTGACGTGGCATCGGACGACCTCGCCCGCGGCGACGTCGTCGTCGAGGCGGAACATCCGGTTGCCCCAACTGGTGACCGGCGCCAGAGGTGACGTCGTGAGGATCGTCTCGTCGTCGAACAGCGCCTCGAACCAGACGCAGAAGCCGTCGACGATGCAGTCGGTCGAGGCCGTCCGTTCGACGACGTGATCGAGGGGGAGTGACTCGACCGACTCGAGCGTGTGCAGATCGAAGTCGAGGATCGGTTCGGGCGTCCCGACCGTCGCGGCGACCGACCCGGGCCGCGCCCACAGTTGCTCGGTGCGCCCGAAGTCGAAGCGACCGGCGACCGGTGACCGCTCCGTCGCTCGGAGATCGATGTCGTCGGGGAGGTCGATGTTCCAGAACCGCCGCACGCGCATCGACTCGTGGAACGAGACGGGCTCGACGTAGAGGCGGAAGTGGGCGGGGAGCAGGCGCCCTCCGGGGCGCAGGACCCGATCGCGGAGATCGAGCAGGTTCTGGAGCATGTTCTCGTTGAACAGTTCGTCGCCCATCTGCTCGTGGAGGACCACGTCGACCGGCTCCGGTGGGGTGAACTCACGGCTGTTCGCCTGGACGAACTCGATGTTGGTGATGCCGTTGTGGTCCGCGATCTCGCGGGCGACCTCGATGAAGTCCGAGTGCTCGACGGCGTAGACCTTCGACGCACCCGCACGACTGGCCATGAACGCCAGCAGCCCGGTCCCGGTCCCGAGGTCGACGACGACGTCGCCGGGTCGGACGTGGCGATGGATGCCGTCGTGGTAGGCGCGCACCCGCTCGGTGTCGCTCAACATCTCCTCGTGTTCGGACAGGCCGGAGAAGTTGGTCTCGTTCTGGAGGTCGTACACGACACCCATGAGCCAGTCGTTCGACGCGACGCGGTTGGCCCCGAAGCCGATCACCGATCGTGCGATCCGTTCGGCGGCATTCGACCATCGTGGGTTCACGGCGAGGAGGGTAATGCCGGCCGGGTACGTTGCTCGGATGACCGACGACGAACGACGAGCACTCGTGGAACGGTTCTGGGCGACCCTGGCACGGCGCGACTGGGACGGGCTCGCCGCGTTCCTCGACGACCGCAGCGAGTACTGGGATGTCCCGATCGGCCGGGAGAACGGCGCGACGGGCCCTGCCAACATCGTGAAGCGGCTCCAGCTCGGGTTGGCACCGCTCGCGGACTACACGAATCAGCCCGAGTACACGATCGTCGAGGGTGAGCACGTCGTCTCGGTCCACTCGGAGTCGTGGACATGGGACGACGACCATCGCTACACGCTCGAGTTCGCCACCCATCAGCGCGTCGTCGACGGCGTCATCGTCGAGTGGCGGGACTACAGCGACATGAGCGGTCTGATGGCCGCAGCGCCGGCGTGGTGGCACGATCACCTCGCCGCCGACGACCTCAGCTGGCGTACCCCGGCCTGAGTCGTCGTCCGACGAGGTCACGTCGACCTGTGGCACGTGGCGTGCCTGTTACGGTCGCTCTCATGCGGGCTGCTGTCCTCGGTCCTCTCCGAATCGAACGAGACGGCGCCGAGATCCCGCTGCATGCGCCCAAGGAACGGGCGATCGTCTCGATCCTCGCGATCCGAGCGCCCGAGTTCGTCGGACCCGACGTCCTGATCGATGCCGCCTGGGGCGCAGGAGCCCCCATCGACGCGCCGGCGCTGTTCTACACGGCGGTCGATCGGCTCCGGGCCCAACTGGGCGCCGATGCGATCGAGGAGGTCGACGGCCGGTACCGCCTAGCCATCGACGCAGCGCAGGTCGACGTCAACCAGTTCACTGCTGCGGTGTCGGTCGACGCATCTGCGACGCCGGCGCGGCGAGAGTGGCTCGAGGCCGCCCTGGCGCTCTGGCGTGGCCCGGCCCTCCAGGACCTCGCCCCGTCGTCCGGCGCGCGGGTGGAGATCCGAGCGCTCGAGGATCTCCGTCATCGGGTCGAGGAGGACCTGGTCGCGTCGATGCTGGCCGCCGAACAGTGGGCCGATGCCATCAGCCGGAGCGAACAGTTGGTCGAGGCGCAGCCGATGCGCGGTCGCCGGTGGGCGCTCCTCGTCGTCGGACTGGTGCATGCCCAGCGGGTGGAGGAAGGCAGGCACGCCTACCAACGGGCACACGAGATGCTCGATCCGGCCGGGATCCGCGGACTCGACGTCGCTCTCCTCGACTCTTCGGTCATCGACGCGCTCGGCGTCCCGACGCCGACGCGGGGCGAACGTCCGCGCTCCGGACTCCGGACCTTCGTCTTCACCGACATCGAGGGCTCGACCAACCTGTGGCAGCGGCATCCCGACGCGATGACCACGGCGCTGGAGACGCACGACCGGTTGCTCCGTGAGATCTGCGCCCGGCATTCGGGCGAGTGCTTCACCCATCTCGGCGACGGTCTGGGAATGGCGTTCGTCGATCCACGGAACGCTCTGTCGGCATCGAACGAGATCCAGAGCGCCGTCGCCGTTGCACCATGGCCTCCGGCGACGCCACTCAAGGTCCGGATCGGCATCCACTTCGGGTTTGCCGACTTCCGCGACGGCAACTACCTCGGGACACCGGTGAACGTGTGCGCCCGCATCAATTCCCTCGCGCATGGTGGGCAGACGCTGGTCTCCGCAGCGACCGTGGACCTGGCGGCCCCGGTCGAGACGATCCCGCTCGGTGCGTATCCGCTGCGTGGAGTCGACGAGCCGGTCGAGGTCCATCAGCTGGGCGAGGGCGATTTCGGTCCCTTGCGAGGCACCGACCCGACGCGGACCAACCTTCCGCCTGCGGGCACCACGATGGTCGGGCGAGACGAGGAGGTGCGCGAGATCCGCGCCATGTTGACGACCTCTCCAGTCGTGACGATCACCGGACCCGGCGGGTCGGGCAAGACCCGCCTGGCCGTCGAGGTCGCCCACGAAGAGCTCCTCAACCGCACCGCGGGCGCCTACTTCGTCGACCTGAGCGGCGTCAGCGACGATCTCGACGTCGGGGCGGCAGTCGCCGGTGCACTCCGGCTGACGGTCGGCGCCGACGGGCCGACCGCAGCGGTGCTCGAGCACCTGGGGGACCAGGACACCCTCGTGGTGATCGACAACTGCGAGCACGTCGTCGAAGGCGTCGCCGAGTTCGCCGAAGCCGTTGCATCGATCGCCGGCGGAGCTCGACTCCTCGCAACGAGCCAGGGGGCGCTCGACATCGACACCGAGCGAGTGCACGTGCTCGGTCCACTCGCCGCCGACGGGGTCGACAGCCCGGCGGTGCAATTGCTGGTCGACCGTGTGCGGCGGACCGATCCGTCGTTCGTTCTCGACGAGATCACGGGTCCGAAGGCTGTCGAGATCTGCCGGCGCCTCGATGGTCTCCCGCTCGCGCTCGAGTTGGCAGCCAGCCGTCTGGGGGTCCTGTCACTCGACGATCTCGGGCGTCATCTCGAGGATCGCTTCAGCGTTCTGCGCAGTGGCGGCCGACGGCGATCGCGGACGATGGAAGCAACCGTCGCGTGGAGCTATGGGCTCCTCGAACCGGACGACCAACGGTGCTTCCGGCTGCTCGGCGTGTTCGCGGGTTCGTTCGATGTCGAGGCGGCGGCGGCGGTCATCGGCTCGAGTGAACTGGAGACCATCGACCGGCTCGAAGATCTCGTCGCGAGCTCACTCCTCACCGTCGAGCGGGCTGGCGCCCGGCACCGCTTCCGCCTCCTCGAGACCCTTCGCGCCTATGCGCGGCTGCGGCTCGTCGATCAGGACGAGCTGACAGCAGCGCGCGACGCGCACCTCGAGCATCACCTGGCGACGTTCGTGCCGTCCGACGGCACGGTGCTGATCCCGTCGCGTTCGGTGGCGCAGGCCCGCCATGTCCACAGCGACCTGGTCGCGGCCTACTCCCACGCGACGGCATCCGATCGATGGGAGGACGCCGCTCGCTTGTCCTTCCTGTTGACGAGCGTGTCGGCGATGGCAGGCACGGGAGTCCCGACGGGTCTCGAGGTCGTGCGTGAACGATTCGGACCCGACCACGAGATCGGCGGGATGCTCCTCGTCGCGCGGTTGCTGCACGCGGTCGCGATCGACGACTGGGGCAGGGCGATCCGGATCGCCCAGGACGCAACGATCAGTCCGTTCCCCGCGGTGGCCGGTACCGGGTGCTGGTTGCTCGCCTTCACCAACGCCATGATCGACAGCCCGATCGTCGAGCGGATGCTGTCCGACGCCGCAGGGCATCTGGCCGCGATCGAGCCGGACTCCCACAACGCCAGGAGTGTGGCCGCGGGCATCACGTACACCCGAGCGGCGCCGGCGGCGATGCGAGGCGACCTCGAGACGGCCAGGGCCTCGTGTCGTGAGTGGTACCGGGCCGGCCCGTACGCCGAACTGGTCGCGACCGAGCCGCACCTGCTCGCAGAACTCGCCGTGGTGGAGATCATCGACGGCAATCCCGCGCTCGCCGTCGACCTGCTCGATCGCGACGACGTGGACGAGTTCCTGCAGGCGTCTGCGGTGGTGGTCAAGGTCGCAGCGCTGGCCCTCGACGGCAACGCAGCGGCAGCGAAGGCACTGGCCGTGCCGTTCGCCCGCGAAGCGCTGCTCGGTCGCATCGCTCGGCTGTCGAACGACGCCGCAGTCGGACTCGCTGCGGTGTTGCTCGCCACCGGCGAGATCGATGACGCCCGAGCGCTGCTCCTTGCAGCCCGGGGTGCACGTGCACCCCACATCGGTCTGTTGGCGGCGCACCTGGCCGACCTGGCCGGGTGCCGGGCGGAGGTCGAGGCGATGCAGAGCGACTCGGTCTATACGCGTGCCGACGCTCGCCCCGACGTCGAGGCGGCGCTGGGGCTCCCGACCTTCGCGTGACGGACTGACCGTCGGCTCAGCGCCTCAGCGGCGCGGCCAGGCCCGCGGCTCGCGTGACGCAGCAACGAGCGGCCAGGCGATGGCGTGCGTCCCGTCGGAGTACGCGGTCACGGGCTCGGACAACGGGTGGACGCCCGCGGCGTCGAGCACCTCGTTGCTCCGGACCTCCACGTCGGCCGATCGCAGGACCCAGGGCACGTGGGAGATGTCGCCGCGGTCGAGCCGTCCGCGCCATCCGTGGGTGTACATGCAGTAGCGCTCGCCCAAGAACTCGTCGAGGGCCGTGCGGTCGCCGAGCGGCGCGGACGTCGGTGCAAACGTCGCGTCGAAGGTCGCGGAAACGGGGCCGTGGCGGCGACTCGTCGCACGGAACGCGCCACCTTCGACCCCGAAGTGCATGTCGGCATCCGCATACGGGAGCCGGAAGACGCGCTTGGCCACTCGTACGCTGAACCAGCTCATGGCGTCGATGCTCAGGAACCACACGCCCGGCCGGCCGCGGTTGGTGACGTAGGTACGCAGGTTCAGTTCAGGGAAGTGGGTGGTCCCGGGAATCGGCGGAAGGTCACGCAGGTGCACTGCCTCCAGCTGGAGGGGGATGAGCGTCACCCACGCCGAGCCGTCGAACTCGTCCACCGTCAGGTCGGGATGCACCAGGTCGGCGATCTCGGCGGCATCGACGCGGTAGTGCAGGTACAGCAGGTGTTCCCAGCGCTGGTTCATCACCCACGGCAGCTGGATCATGCGCGGCCACCGAAGAGCCGGCCCAGCCGTCGCTGCAGGGGAGAGGGGAAGTCACTCACGCTGATGGCCGCCACCTCGGGGTCGCGCAGGCCATGGCCCCAGGGGTAGGACGCCACGCCCGACCGGGAGAGTCGGCGCAGTTCCGGCAGGTCGAGCGACGTGGCCGTGAGGTCGTACAGCTGGTCGAGGCGCGAGCCGATCAGGACGTGGTCGACGAACCAGATGAACGGGTCGCCGAGGTGCGTCCAGGCGGGCGTCCTCCGTCGCAGGTCGGACCGCAACGGGTAGTGCTGCGGAGAGAGGTCGGGTACGTGCATCGCGATGCTCACGCCCGAGGCGGATGGTCGGAAGAACCATCGAGCCACCCGCGACAGATGGCCGAGCGCCCAGTCGTGGTCCTCGACGATCGCCTGGGCGTAGAGCACCCGGGTCAGCGTCAGGCTCATGAGCTTCTGCTCGTGTGGTTCCTCGTCGGTCGCCGATGCGACGTGGTGGAGATAGCCGAGGGCGATGCTCGTGTTGTGCGCCCGATACCACGAGGTGGCGTGGGGATCGGCGAGGAAGCGCTGCCAGGCCCGGACGCCACGTGTCGATCCGGGCTCGGTGTCGCCGGCGTCGAACATCAGACGAGCCTCGATGGCGTCGCGCAGGAGCTCGGCGTTCACCGCTCGCCACCAGGCGCTGCCCGGTTTCACCGCGTCGCCGACGGGGTCGAGCACGCCTCGGTGGATCTCCCACTTCAAGAAGGCGAGCTCCGATGCCCCATAGCTGTGCCAGCCCTCGCCGGGGTGACACACGTAGAAGCTCTCGGCGAGTCGATAGCGAGCGGTCGGATCGTCCGCCACTGCGGCGACCTGGGCGTCGGCCTCGGCAGCGAACCGTCCGGTCCGGGCGCTCGGGGCAACCACTGCCTTTGTCTCGCTCACGACCGTCCAGTGCTCGGCGCCGGGTCTTCTGGGGCGAGTGTAGTGTCGGTCACTCGGGACACGGGGAGAGGCACAACATGCGAGTCGCAGTACTTGGCGGGGGTGTCGCCGGGTTGTCGGCGGCGATGGAGCTCCTCGAGCGGGGGATCGCGGTCGACGTCTACGAGGCGCTCGACATCCCCGGCGGCAAGGCCCGCAGCATGGTGATCGAACGGCCCTCGCAGGCCGGACTGCCGAGCGAACACGGGTTCCGCTTCTTCCCCGGCTTCTATCGCCACGTGATCGACACCATGAAGCGGATCCCCACGGTCGGTGGGAAGTCGGTCGCCGACAACCTCGTCGCCGCCGACTACGGGATGTTCGCCCGTGCCGGCCAGGACCCGATCGTGGTCCCCGCGATCAGCCCGCGGAGTCTCCACGACGTGATCGACACGCTGCACAACCTGCGCGGCATCACGAAGGACCTGTCGACCGCCGACATCGAGTTCTTCGCCGGGAAGCTCTGGCAGATCATGACCAGCTGCGGCGACCGCCGACTCGAGGAGTACGAGGACCAGAGCTGGGCCGACTTCATCGAGGCGGAGGATCGTTCGAGCGGCTACCAGGAGTGGTTCGCCGGTGCCATGACGCGGACGCTCATCGCGGCGTCGGGGAACAAGGCGAGCGCCCGCACCGTGGGCGACATCACGATCCAGATCCTGCTGTCGAGTTGGAAGCCCGGGGGACAGTCCGACCGCCTCCTCGACGGCCCGACCAACGAGGTCTGGATTGATCCGTGGATGGACTATCTGCGACTGCGGGGCGTGCGGTTCTTCCCTGGCCACCGCGTCCAGGAGATCCTCCTCGGTGACTCGGAGATCGAGGGGATCCGCGTCGAGAACGACACCGGCGACCGCACGATCACGGCCGATCACTACATCCTGGCGATGCCGGTCGAGGCCGTGGCCGCACTCGTGACCGACGAGTTGGCCGACGCCGTGCCGTCCCTGGCGACGACGCGGGAGCTCACCGATCGGGTCGCGTGGATGAGCGGCATGCAGATCTACCTCCGCAAGGACACCGAGATCGTGCGTGGCCACAGCATCTACGTCGGCTCGGCCTGGGGGCTGACCTCGATCAGCCAGCAGCAGTTCTGGCCGCACCACCGGCTCAGCGCCGACTCCGGCGGTCGGGTCAACGGCGTGCTCTCGGTCGACATCTCGGACTGGGACTCGCCCGGTTCGAACGGCAAGACGGCTCGCGAGTGCACGCTCGAGGAGATCCGCACGGAGGTGCTCGGCCAGCTCCGCGCCTGTGTCGGACACCTCCCCGGCGTCGACCTGAGCGATGCGAACGTCGACTCCTTCTTCATCGATCCCGACATCGTGTTCTTCGGCGCCGACGGCACGGCTGAGGCGAACCACGAACCGCTGTTCGTGAACGAGCGTGGGACCTGGTGGCTCCGGCCGCACGCACACACCGAGTTGCCCAACCTGTACCTCGCTTCGGACTACGTCCGCACGAACACCGATCTGGCCACGATGGAGGGAGCGAACGAGGCGGCACGTCGAGCAGTCAACGCGATCCTCGGTCGGGAAGGCATGAAGGCCCGACGCTGCCACGTGTGGAGCCTGCACGAGCCGTGGGCTCTCACGCCGCTGCGGTGGATGGACCAGCGTCGGTTCGCCAGGGGAGAGCCCTGGTCGTCCGAGATCCCCGACGTCTTCGGCCGTCTCGCCCACGTCATCCATCGAGGTCCGCGACGGTGACCGCCTGGGTCGAGCGCCTCCTCGACGACCCCGCGCTCGCGAAGTGGGCTCCCGATCGTCCGTGGTCGGCAGCGCAGCGTGAGCAGCACGTGCTCTTCCTCCACTACCCGGTGCCGGTCGAGCAACTCCGCTCCGCCGTGCCCGACTCGCTCGAGATCCAGGTCGTCGACGGGACCGCCTGGATCTCGGTCATCGCCCTCGAGGTCGCCGACGTCACCGCCCGTCGGTTCCCGGTGCCGCCGTGGCTTCGTCGCTTCGGGGAGGTCGACCTGCTGGTCCCGGTGGTCCACGAGGGTCGCCGTGGCGTGTTCTTCCTCGCGATCGAGGGAGCGCAGCGGATCGCCAGCATGATCACCCGGTGGACGATCGGCCTGCCGTATCTCTACGCCGGGACACGGACCCGGCAGATGCGGGACGGATGGCAGGTGACCAGCGGTCCTCGCTGGTGTGCCGATGCCCCGGCGGCGTCGTTCGATGCGACGTACCGCCCGCTCGGGCCGGTGGAACACAACCCCGACTCGCCGGCGTCATGGCTGGCCGACCAGTACTCGATGTACGTCGTCGATCGCCGGGGTCGCCTGTGCCGCGGCGACGAGATCCACGGGATGTGGCCGCTCCGCGCGGCCGAGGTCGACCTGCGCATGAACACGCTTCCGGCTGCTGCTGGTCTGACCGTTCCGGACCGGCCTGCGCTTGTGCATTACTCCGAAGGGCGCGACATCGTCACCTGGACGCCGACGCCGGTCTGACCGGCGTCACGCCTTCTTGACGAACTCGGCCTTCACCAGCAGCGAGCGGCCGTTCACCTTGGCGTCGATCTCATGGTCGCCGGCAACGAGCCGGATCGACTTGATCTTCGTGCCGATCTTGACGCCGCCGGTCTTGCCGTCGACCTTGAGGTCCTTGACCACCGTGACGGTGTCGCCCGTGGCCAACACGTTGCCGTTGGCGTCGAGGATCTCGCCCAGTTCGTCGGACGGTTCGGGCGTCCACTCGTGTCCGCAGGTGGCGCACTCGAAGCCGTCGGGGGCCTCGAGGAGGTCAGGCATGGTGCAGATGGGGCAGGTCTCGGTCGTGCTCACCCGCCCTGTGTAGCCGCGGCACCGGGGCCCAGTACGATTCTCCGACCGTTGCTGCGGCGGCGACCGACGACCACCACCGGACAGCGAGAAGCTGGGAACACGTGCCTGAACCGATCAAGAGCGGGCGTCGCTACATGCCGGGTCTGGACGGTCTGCGGGCGGTCGCGGTGCTCGCGGTCATCGTGTACCACCTCGGAATCGACGCGGTTCCCGGCGGCCTCCTCGGCGTCAGTGTCTTCTTCACGCTGTCCGGCTATCTGATCACCGACCTCCTGCTGACGCAGTTCGGGTCCGGGACGTTCACCCTCCGGTCGTTCTGGGTCGCCCGCTTCCGGCGACTCATGCCGGCGTTGTTCGTGCTCCTGGTCGTGGTGTCGGCCTGGGTGACCGTGGTCGGTCCACACCAGAGTTCCCAGTTCCGCACGGCTGCGGGGACGGCGGCCTTCTACGTGAACAACTGGTGGCTGGTGTTCCGCGAGGTCTCGTACTTCGCGCAGTTCGATGCCCCGGGTCCGCTCAACCACCTGTGGTCGTTGTCGGTCGAGGAGCAGTTCTACATCGTCTGGCCCCTGCTCCTGTTGGGTGCCGCAGGGATCGTGAACGAACGTCGACCGGGCCTCCTGCGCCCGCGGCTCGGTCTGGGGATCCTCGCGTTGGCTGCGGTGTCGGGTGTGCTGATGGTCGCGTTGTACGAGCCGGGCGCCGACCCCTCGCGCGTCTACTACGGCACCGACACCCGTGCGGCCGAACTGCTCGTCGGGGCGGCGCTCGCCACCGTGTGGCCGAGCCAGAAGCTCCGCGCTGCGGTCACCGAAGGCGCCCGATCGACGATCGACGCCGTCGGCGGTGCCGGGTTGCTGGTCATCGGCGCCATGTTCCTCCTGGCCGAGGAGTTCTCCCCGTTCCTGTACCGAGGTGGCTTCGTCGTCCTCGCCGTCGCCGTCGCTGCGACCGTCGCGTCGTTGGCCCATCCGGCGTCACGACTTGCACCGATCGTCGGCTGCGCACCAATGCGATGGGTCGGCACACGCTCGTACGGCATCTACCTGTGGCACTTCCCGATCATCGTCCTGACCACACCGTCCGGCGCGGCCGGCCCTGGTCTCGTGCGCGGCACCTTGCAGGTCGCAGCGACGCTCGGCGTCGCTGCGCTGTCGTGGCGCTTCGTCGAGGATCCGATCCGTCACGGTGCACTGGGACGTCTGTGGGAGCAGTGGAAGCGAGGCGAGCTCCGGCGCATGGCGGGATCATCGACCCGCCGCTCGGTGGCGTTCGGTGGGCTGCTCGCGATCCTCCTCCCGGCGCTCGCCGGCTTCGCCGGCGTGAACGTGGTCGACGGCGCGCCCGGGAACGAGGACCTCGCCGTCAGTGAGACGGTCACGGCCGAGCCCTCGGAGGACGCCGCCGAAGCGGCGCCGACCACCGCCGGAGCCGATCCCGACGCGCTGGGTCCGTGCACCTCGGTGGTCCACGTGGGCGGTTCGACGTCGCTCGGTCTGGTGTCGTCGGTCTACATCCCCGACGAGGACCAGCAGATCTCGGCCCAGTACGCACGCATCGGGGCCACGACGCAGCACTACGAGATCGCCGGAGGACGGGCGATCATCGAGTCGTACCGCGAGAACCCGGCAGCGCTCGACTCGGCGCAGAAGTGGCGCGACGCGGGCTACCGGGGGTGTTGGGTGTTCGCCCTCGGCACGATGGACGCGGCCAACGTCGGCATCGGTGCGCCCACGTCCTTGGCCGACCGCATCGACATGATGATGGAGATCGCCGACGGCGACCCGGTGCTCTGGGTCAACGTGAAGACCATCGCGACGACCGGGTCGTGGCGCTCCGAGGTCATGCCGCCGTGGAACGACGCGCTGATGGCGGCGTGCCCGAAGTATCCGAACATGCGGGTCTACGACTGGGCATCGGGGGTCCAGGACGACTGGTTCGACACCGACGGCATCCATCAGAACCCGGTTGGATACGTCGCCCGCGCCGAGCGGATCGCCGACGCGCTCGGCGCCGCGTACCCCGCTGGAGTCGTCACCGACGAATGCTTGATCGAGTTCTAGGTGTGAAGCGCCGGATGAGCGTCTAGCCTGTTCCGCAGAGTCGGCACAGGATCGGCTCATCACTGAAGAGAGATTGTTTTGGCAACAGGTACTGTGAAGTTCTTCAACGCAGAGAAGGGCTTCGGCTTCATCTCCCGCGAGGACGGCGACGACGTTTTCGTCCACTTCTCCAACATCGTCGGTGACGGCTACAAGTCGCTCGACGAAGGGCAGAGTGTCGAGTTCGACATCGGCCCTGGACGCAAGGGCGACGAAGCCCAGAACGTCCGCGCACTCTGATCCTCTGAGATCTCGAGAGCGAGCCGTCGGCATCCGTGCCGGCGGCTCGTTCCTTTTTCTCTGTTCCCTCGCAGGTGACCGCACCCACGGAAGACGACGGCGACTTCGATCCCGAGCGGCTCGCGGTGTGCGAGTACTGGCGTTGTGGCGACCTCTTCGAGCGTCGAACCGCCAACCAGATCTTCTGTCGAAAGGCCTGCCGCAGCCGGCAGCGAAAGTGGGAACGAGCCCAGGTCCGCAAGGAACGACGAGCCGCCGCGGTCGAGCGGCGCCGCAGGAGGTGAACAGTCGATGAGCAACAACGACGAGGACGACCTGCGCGCCCGCCTGCTCGAGACGACGGCGTTCCTCCAGCAGATCGCCCGATCGAAGGACGTGCTCTCGGATCTGAGCCCGGAGGAACGCGTGGCGCTGCTCAACGCGGCCGGTGACGTGTTCTGCGCCGACCCCGAGGAACGACGACTCCGCGTCAAGGCCAAGCGGAACAAGCGTCGGGCCGAGAAGCTCGCCCGTGACGAGGCGATCCTCGACTCGACCGGGATCCGCACCCTCCGGTCGAAGCCGGTGTTCACGACGCCCAACACGTTCCCGCCGGAGGACTTCGTCCAGGACGATGTCCAGGACGACGTCGAGTCGCCGGCGTTCCGCGAGACCAGCGATCCACAGCACTGCTACATCTGCAAGACGAAGTACCAGTCCGTGCACCACTTCTACGACCAGCTCTGCCCCGACTGCGGCGACGTCAACTTCGCCAAGCGTTCCGAGTTGGCAGACCTGTCGGGCATGGTCGCCCTGCTCACGGGCGGCCGGGTCAAGATCGGCTATCAGGCCGGGATCAAACTCCTGCGCTGTGGTGCCGACCTCATCGTGGTCACGCGGTTCCCCCGCGATGCCGCCGCTCGCTACGCGGCGGAACCGGACTTCGCCGAGTGGGGCGACCGTCTCGAGGTGTTCGGCCTCGACCTGCGACACACGCCGAGTGTCGAGGCGTTCTGCCAGCACGTCCTCGAGACCCGTGACCGCCTCGACTTCATCGTGAACAACGCCTGCCAGACCGTGCGGCGACCGCCGGACTTCTACCGCCACATGCTCGAGGGGGAGACGGCTGCGCTCGACGAACTGACACCCGAGGTGTTGGCGCTCGTGGGCGCGTACGAAGGGCTGCGTGGCTACCACCTGCTCCCGGGGGAGGAGCCGGCAGCGCTCCCGGCGCTCTCCGACGGCGGCGACCTCGCCGGGTTGACCCACGCGGCCGAGATGTCACAGACGCCGCTCCTGCCCGACGAACTCGAGGCCCAGGGCGATCTCTTCCCCCAGGGCCGCCTCGATCAAGACCTCCAGCAGGTCGATCTCCGCGACCGGAACTCCTGGCGACTGTTGCTGCACGAGGTCTCGTCGGTGGAGTTGCTCGAGACGCAGTTGGTCAACGCCATCGCTCCGTTCGTGCTCAACGCTCGCCTCAAGCCGCTGATGGAGCGCACCCCGGGCACGGGCAAGCACGTCGTCAACGTGTCAGCGGTCGAGGGGCAGTTCTATCGCCGGTTCAAGACGACGAAACACCCGCACACCAACATGGCGAAAGCGGCGCTGAACATGATGACGAGGACGTCGGCGACCGACTTCCACGCCTCGGGCATCCACATGAACAGCGTCGACACCGGGTGGGTCAGCGACGAGGATCCGATCGAGATCGCCGAGCAGAAGCAGGCCGAGCACCGGTTCCATCCGCCGCTCGACATCGTCGACGGCGCGGCCCGGATCGTCGACCCCATCATCGCCGGGCACAACACCGGCACCCATGTGTGGGGTCAGTTCCTCAAGGACTACGTGTCGACCGACTGGTGACACGGATGTGAGTGAGTGAGTGCTCACTCAGGTACGATCCGCGCCATGCCGAAGACTCTCCCGACGTCGACGCGGGCGTCGGCGCTACCGCCGGACGAACGTCGCGCCGCCATCATCGTGGCGACCAAGCCGCTGCTGTTCGAGCACGGCGAGATGGTCACCACCCGTCAGATCGCCACGGCCGCAGGGATCGCCGAGGGGACCATCTTCCGGGTGTTCGCCGACAAGGACGAGTTGCTGGCGGCGACGCTCGACGCAGTGCTCGACCTGACGGACTTCGAGGCCGGTGTCCGCTCCGTGGACCCCGAGCTCGCGTTCGAGGAGCGTCTCGTGATCGTCACCACCATGGTGCGTCAGCGGATCGTCGACGTGTGGCAGGTCGTGTCCAACCTCGGGCCCCGGCTCAAGGAACGGGCGAGCCGGCCGTTGGAGGACAGCGACGCGGTCGCCGAGGTCTTCGCGTCGTCGTCGGATCGGCTGACGGTTCCACCGCTCAAGGCAGCCCGTCTGCTCCACGCGCTGACGCTCGCAGCCACACACCCCATGATCGCTCCGGAGCCGATGGAACCGGAGGAGATCGTGGCGGTCCTCCTGCGTGGGATCGAGGTCGAACGATGAGCCTCCGCCGTCTCCTTCGTTCCCATCTGGGCCCCTACGGGAAGCTGCTGGCGCTCGTCGTCGTGCTCCAGGGCATCCAGACCGGCGCAGCGCTGATGCTGCCCGGGCTCAACGCCGACATCATCGACCAGGGCGTGATCGTCGGCGACAACGACTTCATCCGCCGTACGGGCGTGATCATGTTGGGCTTCACGCTCGTCCAGATCGTGTTCGCCGTCGCGGCGACGTGGTTCGGTGCCAAGGCAGCGATGAGCTTCGGGCGCGACGTCCGCGCCAGCCTGTTCAACCGCGTGCTCGACTACTCCGCTGAAGAGGTCGGGCACTTCGGTGCACCCTCGCTCATCACCCGCATCACGAACGATGTGCAGCAGGTGCAGATCATGGTGGTCACGGCCTGCACGATGATGGTCGCTGCGCCGCTGACGATGGTGATCGGCGTGATCCTCGCCGTGCGGGAGGACGCTGGCCTGTCGGTCGTGCTGTTGGTCAGCATGCCTGCGGCGGTGCTGATTCTCGGCAACGTCGTCCGCAAGATGGTGCCGGCGTTCCAGATGATGCAGGAGCGAGTCGATCGAGTGAACCAGGTTCTCCGCGAGCAGATCACCGGCATCCGGGTCGTGCGGGCCTTCGTCCGCGAGCCCGAGGAGCAAGCCCGCTTCGACGAGGCCAACGACGACCTCACCGCCACCGCACTGCGGACCGGACGACTGATGGCGGCGATGTTCCCGACCGTGATGTTCATCATCAACGCCTCGAGCATCCTCGTCCTCTGGGTCGGAGCCGATCGCATCGGCGCCGGCGACATGCAGCTGGGCGCGCTGATCGCCTATCTGAGCTATCTCATCCAGATCCTCATGGCGGTGGTCATGGCGACGTTCATGGTGTCGATGATCCCGCGAGCCGCCGTCGCCGCCGAGCGCATCCAGGAGGTGCTCGAGACCGAGACGAGCATCGGCCCGGCCCCCGATCCGGTCACCGCGGTCGAGTCCCACGGCTCGCTCGAGTTCCGCGACGTCGGCTTCCACTACCCGGGAGCCGATCACCCGGTCTTGTGCGAGGTCTCGTTCGAGGTGCGCGCCGGGGAGACCACGGCGATCATCGGAAGCACGGGGGCCGGAAAGACGACCCTCGTCAACTTGATCCCTCGCCTCTTCGACGCCACCGATGGTGTGGTGCTGGTCGACGGCGTCGACGTCCGCCAACTCGATCTCGATCTGTTGTGGAGCAAGGTCGGGTACGTGCCGCAGAAGCCCTACCTCTTCAGCGGCACCGTGGCGTCGAACCTGCGCTACGGCCGCCCCGACGCCACCGAGGACGAACTCTGGGAGGCGCTTCGCGTGGCCCAGGCCGAGGACTTCGTGCGGGCCATGCCCGAAGGGCTCGACAGCACCATCGAACAGGGGGGTGCCAACGTCTCCGGTGGTCAGCGTCAGCGGCTGTCGATCGCCCGAGCTCTGATCGTGCGGCCGGAGATCTACGTGTTCGACGACTCGTTCTCGGCCCTCGACCTCGCGACCGACGCTCGACTCCGTGCGGCGCTCGCGCCGCAGGTCGCCGAGGCCGCAGTCGTGATCGTCGCCCAGCGGGTGTCGACCATCGCCGGTGCCGATCAGATCCTCGTGCTCGAGGACGGTGAGGTGGTCGGCCGTGGACGGCACGACGCCCTCCTCGAGTCGTGTCCGACGTACGCCGAGATCGTGGCGTCGCAGATCGGTGAGGAGGCGGCGGCATGAGCGAGACCAACGGATCCGAGAACAAGAACGGTCACGTCACGACGGATGAGGATCGGGAGATCCTCGACGCCGGCGGCACCGCGGTCGAGCGTCGTCGCCAGGGTGGATTCGGTCCCGGGGGTGCGGTCGGGATGCCGGTCGAGAAGTCGGCCGACTTCGGCAGTGCGCTTCGACGTCTCTGGAAGCTGCTCTCGACCGAGCGGGTCCGGCTGGTGGCCGTGCTGGCGTTGACCTTCGTGAGTGTTGCGCTCGTGGTCGTCGGGCCGAAGCTCCTGGGGCAGGCGACCGACGTCATCTTCCGGGGCGTCATCGGGGGAGGAGGCATCGACTACGGCGATCTCCACCGCAAACTGCTGCTTGTCGCCGCGCTCTACCTGGCGTCGTGGGGTCTGTCGTACATGCAGGCCTACATCCTCGCCGGCGTGGTGCAGCGTTCGATGTACACGTTGCGCGATTCGGTCGAGCGGAAGCTGAACCGACTCCCGCTGCGGTATGTCGACGCGCAGCCTCGTGGCGACCTGTTGAGCCGGGTCACCAACGACATCGACAACCTGTCGCAGAGCCTCCAGCAGACCATCAGCCAGATCCTGGTGTCGACGCTCACGTTGATCGGCGTGGTCGTGATGATGCTGACCATCTCGCCGTGGCTCACGTTGGTCGCGCTGGTGACGGTGCCGCTGTCGATCGTCGCCATGAAGAAGATCGGGGGTCGCGCCCGGCCCAAGTACATGGCGCAGTGGGGGCACACCGGTGCACTGAACTCGCAGGTCGAGGAGGCATTCACCGGGCATGCGATCGTGAAGAGCTTCGGTCGCCGTCGTGAGGTGGCCGCCGAGTTCGAGAAGACGAACGAGAAGCTCTACGAAGCCAGCTTCGGCGCGCAGTTCATGGTGAGTCTGATCCAGCCGGCGATGATCTTCCTGGGCAACGTCCAGTACGCGTTGATCGCCGTCGTCGGCGGTCTCCGGATCTCGAGCGGAGCGATCACCGTCGGCGACATGCAGGCGTTCATCCAGTACGCCCGGCAGTTCTCCCAGCCACTGACACACCTGGCGTCGATGGCCACGGTCTTCCAGTCGGGCATCGCCTCGCTCGAGCGCGTCCTCGAGTTCCTCGACGCCGACGAGCAGACCGTCGAGCAGGCCGACACGGTCGACCCGCCGGCGGTCCGCGGGCGCATCGTCTTCGACGACGTCCACTTCTCGTACAACCCCGACACGACCCTCATCGAGGGACTGACGGTCACCGCCGAGCCGGGCCAGACGGTGGCCATCGTCGGTCCGACCGGCGCGGGGAAGACGACGCTCGTGAACCTGATCATGCGGTTCTACGACCTCGACGGCGGCTCGATCAGTCTCGACGGTCGTGACATCTCCTCGTTCCCGCGACGTGAGCTGCGGTCCAAGGTGGGGATGGTCCTCCAGGACACCTGGCTCTTCGGGGGGACGATCCGCGAGAACATCGCCTACGGGAATCCCACCGCGACCGAGGCCCAGATCCACGAGGCGGCCGAGGTCACCTACGTCGACCGCTTCGTCCACAACCTGCCCGACGGGTACGACACGGTCATGAACGACGAGGGCGACAACATCAGCTCGGGCGAGAAGCAGCTGATCACCATCGCCCGTGCGTTCCTCGCCGATCCGTCGATCCTCATCCTCGACGAGGCCACGAGCTCGGTCGACACCCGTACCGAGGTCCTCATCCAGGAGGCGATGAACGCCCTTCGCGCCAATCGCACGAGCTTCGTGATCGCCCACCGGTTGTCCACCATCCGCGGGGCCGACGTGATCCTGGTCATGGAGGACGGACGCATCGTCGAGCAGGGCAACCACGACGACCTCCTCGCCCACGAGGGCCCGTACTCGCGGCTCTACAACGCCCAGTTCGCCGGCGCCGCCGTCGAGATCACGTGACGTCCCCACCCCCTCGCCACCGCCTCGCCACGCCCCCAACCACCTCGCTTCTGGTGAACAGTCGACACCATGGGGTGTCGTGGTCGTTCACCAGAACGAACGGCCTGAGATTCTGGTGAACAGTCGGCACCATGGGGTGTCGTGGTCGTTCACCAGAACGGTGGGAATGGGGGAGCGGTGGGGGTCAGCGGAAGGTGAGGCCTTCGAAGTCGCCGGAGTTGCGCCAGCGGTCGATGTACTGGAAGTACGCGACCGGTCCCTCGGGGTAGCCGGCCATGTTCAGGGTCGCCGCGGTTCCGGCGGGCTGGCCCTCGTTGTTGTAGTAGCCGGGGGTGCAGTCGGGGTTGCCGCCGAACATCCGGGGGTTGGCGAGGAGATGATCGATCCAGGCGTCCTCGGCGTCGGCGGTCACCTCGACCTCGTCGGCTCCCTGGGCCTCGGCGTGACGCACGATCGCGGCGATGGTCTTGCCCGCCTCGAGCAGGTTGTGCGGCACGTTGGAGATGAGGTTGGCGCCCTGGCTCGGGCTGACCACGAACAGGTTCGGGAACCCGGCGACATGGATGCCGTGCATCGATCGCATGCCGTCGGCCCAGTAGCCGCCGATCGTCCGTCCGTCGCGTCCCGTGACGTCGTAGCCCGAGCGGCGCACGTACGACGTGCCGACCTCGAACCCCGACGCGTAGATCAGACAGTCGAGTTCGTACTCGGTGTCGCCGACGACGACGCCGCGCTCGGTGATCCGGTCGACGCCCTTGCCGTCGGTGTCGACGAGGTGCACGTTGGGGTTGTTGTATGCGTCGAGGTACGCGTCGTGGAAGCACGGGCGCTTGCAGAGCTGGCGGTACCAGGGCTTGAGGGCCTCGGCGGTGTCGGGGTCGGCAACGATCTCGTCGACACGCGCCCGGATCTCCTCCATCTTCTCGTCGTCGCTCTCGTTGAACGCTCGGAGCATGGTCTCGGCCGTGAACTCCTCGGCACCCAACTCGAGGACCTTGTCGCGGATGCGCTTGGCGATGTCGGTCCACCCGTCCATCACCAGGTCTTCCTCGGCGAACCCGCCCGTCTGGAGCGTGGTGAAGTTCATCAACCACTTCTCCTGCCATCCGGGTTCGAAGACCTCGTTCTCGAACCAGTCCGGATCGGTCGGTCGGTTGTTGCGGATGTCGATCGACGACGGCGTGCGCTGAAAGACGTGGAGCGATCCGCATGCTCGGGCGAGGTGCGGGATGCACTGCACCGACGTGGCGCCGGTGCCGATGATGCCGACGCGCTTGTCGGCCAGGCTCGTCATCGGGGCGCCGGCGGGGTCGCCGCCCGTGTACCCATAGTCCCAGCGGCTGGTGTGGAAGCTGTGTCCGGCGTACGTCTCGATACCGGGGATACCGGGGAGCTTGGGGCGGTGGAGCGGTCCCGTGCCCATGCACACGTACTTGGCCCGCATCCGGTCGCCGCGGTTGGTCTCGATGATCCAGCGGGACGAGTCGTCGTCCCAGCGGACGTCGGTCACCTCGGTCGAGAAGACGGCGTTGTCGTAGAGGTCGAAGTGCTTGCCGATGCGTTGGCAGTGCTCGAGGATCTCGGGAGCGTGTGCGTACTTCTCGGTCGGCATGTGCCCGGTCTCCTCGAGGAGGGGCATGTAGACGAACGAGGTCGTGTCGCACTGGGCGCCGGGATAGCGGTTCCAGTACCAGGTGCCCCCGAAGTCGCCGCCCTTCTCGATGATGCGGACGTCGTCGACTCCGGCCTCCTTGAGGCGAGCACCGGTCACGAGGCCGGCGAATCCTCCGCCGATGAACGCAACCGTGACCTCGTCGGTGAGCGGTTCCCGGGGCGTGACCGGGACGTAGGGATCGTCGAGATAGTGGGCGAAGGCGCCGACCGGTTCGACGTACTGCTCGTTGCCGTCTTCGCGCAGGCGCTTGTCTCGCTCCGCGCGGTAGCGCGCGTGGATCGCGTCGCGGTCCAGGCGCGCGTCACCCGTTCCAGGATCCCCCGTGATCGTCATGCGGACGACGAAACCACAGACTTGACCCGCGGGTCAAGATTCCTCCAGCGTGCCGTGCGTCACCCCTGCGGGTCAGACCTTTGCCGGCTCGTCGGCAGGAACGGGGTTCGTGAACTGCATGGCTTCGTCGCGGATGTCGCTGCGCTTGAGCGCCCGGTAGTCCGCGAGATAGCTCTGCTTGACCTGCCACGGGAACCGCGATCCCTGCTTCGGGAACTTGTCCATGGAGCGGGTGACGTAGCCCGACGACAGGCCGAGCAGCGGCGCCGCCGTCACCGAGGCATCGTGGTTCTCGGGGGTGCACTGGCGCAGTCCCGTCGAGTGCATGTGGTCGAGGAGGCGGGTCACGTACTGGCAGGTGAGATCGCACTTCAGGGTCCACGATGCGTTCGTGTACCCGATGGCGATCGCCAGGTTGGGAACGTCCTCGAGCATCATCCCCTTGTAGGTGAGCTTGTTCGGCAGGTCGAGCGGTTCGCCGTCGACGCTCGCCTCGATGCCACCGAGGAACAGCAACTCGAGCCCGGTCGCCGTGACCACCACGTCGGCGGGGAGTTCGGCGCCGGACTGCAGGCGGATGCCGTCGGCGGTGAAGGTCTCGATCTGGTCGGTGACGACCGATGCGTCACCGCGCTTGATGGCCTTGAAGAGATCACCGTCGGGCACGAGGCACAGACGCTGGTCCCAGGGGTCGTACTTGGGCTTGAAGTGGACGTCGACCTCGTAGCCCTTGGGGAGCTGCGCCTTGACCAGCGCTCGGATCGCCTTGCGGGCGACGCTGGGGTGGCGCTGGCTCAGTCGGTACGAGCCCTGCGTCATCAGTGCGTTGAGCCACTTCACGACGGGTCCGGAGAATCGCTTCGGCAGCACCTTGCGGAGCGCGTTCACGAGAGGGTTCTTCGCCGGCAGCGCCATGATGTAGGTGGGAGAGCGCTGGAGCATCGTGACGTGTTCTGCCTCGTCGGACATCGACGGGATCAGGGTCACGGCCGTTGCACCGCTGCCGATCACGACGACTCGCTTGTCGGCGTAGTCGAGGTCGTCGGGCCACTGCTGTGGGTGGACGACGGTGCCGCCGAAGTCGGACAGGCCGGGGAAGTCGGGCTGGTACCCCTGGTCGTAGCGGTAGTAGCCCGAGCACGAGAAGAGGAAGCCACAGGTGAGGTGGACCTCCTCGGTCGTGCCGGTGTCGACGTCGGTCCGTTCTGCGGTGATGTTCCAGCGAGCGTCGGGCGTCGACCAGTCGGCGCGGGTGATCCGGTGGTTGAAGCGGATGTGGCGATCGATCCCCTCCACCGCGGCGGTCTCGCGGATGTAGTCGAGGATGGCGGCGCCGTCGGCGATCGACTCGTCCCGATCCCAAGGACGGAACGAGTAGCCGAGGGTGTACATGTCCGAGTCGGACCGCACGCCGGGATAGCGGAAGAGATCCCACGTACCGCCGATGGCGTCTCGGGCCTCGAAGATCGCGTACGACGCCCACGGGCAGTCGGCCTGGAGGTAGTGACCTGCGCCGATGCCGGACAAGCCGGCGCCGACGATCAACACGTCGAGATGCTCGACGTCGGAAGCGTTGACGGACATGGTGTGACTCCTCAGCAGTGGTGGCTTTGCGCCCAGCGATGTGCCGGGAATTACCCTACGTGGCGTAGATCATCGAGGTGAAGTCCACCGCGAACCGTTGCTGTCCACGGATGGACGGTACGGAGATGGCAGGATCTCGAAAGTGCCCGAGATTCCAGCAGACCCCGGGGCGCCGCGCCGCCGAGATCGGAGCGCCGACGGCGAGCCGTGGGACGACGGTGTGTGGGTCGACGTCGATGCCGCCGGACACTGGCATCCGACGTTCGAGCAGCGGTCCCGGTCGATGGTGGTGTTCGCGGTGCTCGTCGGCGTGCTGCTCCTCGCCGCGGCGTTCGCGTCCATCGACGACGGTGATGGTGACGACGACGTCGCTGCGCGGGCGAGTACGACCACTGCGACCTCGGTGGCGACCACCACCACGACGACCGAGCCGCCCAGCGAGTCGTCGGTCGGTGGCGAGGCGCCGCCACCGGGATGCGAGGACGACGCACGGGGTGCCGCCGCCATGCGAGACCGTTCGGACTCGACGGTCCTGGTGCTCAACGGTTCGCCAAAGACCGGGCACGCCGGGGCCAACACCGACGCGCTCGAGGACCTGGGCTACGCCACGATGGAGCCGGCGAACGCAACCATCCGCCCGGTCACGACCGTCGAGTACGCCACTGGCTACTGCGCCGAGGCCGTGCGGCTGGTGTCCGATCTCGGGGTCGACGGAGCGGTCCACCAGCCGATCCCCGACGACAGCGACGTCTTCCTCGGCCGTGCCGTCTTGCTCCTGACGCTCGGTCGCGACTCGCTCTGACATCGGCCGGTCAGCCCGTCCGCCGAGGCGGGCGCGTCTCCCGGGGGACCTCGAGGGCGGCGAGCATCTGGAACGCTCGGCCGGCGAGAGCATCGACGGCTTCGGTCGGCACCTCGTGGGCCGATCGGTCGTTCGCCCATCCGACGAGCAGGTCGGCGAGTTCGTCGAGCACCGCAGCGACTCGCAGCAGGTCGACCACGCCGGGGCCGCCGTCGTCGTCGGCGGCGATCTCGCGCACCGGAGACGAGTCCAGGCTCCGTCGGAACGGGTGCAGTGCGGCGTCGGTTCGCCGGATGAGTTCGAGCACCGCGCTGGCGGCGACGGGGGCACGCTGCGCGTACCGGACCAAGGCGGAGCGCAGCGACCAGTCACCGACGCGGGCACGCTCGGCGTAGTCGGCAAGACACGCTCCCTCGGCGGTGTCGAGGGACAGGATGTCGTCAGCGTCCATCGGCGAGCATCTGCAACAGATCGGACTGAGCACCGGCTTCGGGTCCGCCCATCGGCCGACACGAGGCGACGGTGTGGATCGCCCGGTCGAGGTCGACGCCACGCCGGATGAGCACGGCTGCCGCGATCGTGCCCGCGCGACCGATGCCAGCCCCGCAGTGCACGAGCACCTTGTGACCGAGGTCGAGGCGTCGCAGGATCTCGTCGACGAGGTGTTCGGTCTCCTCGAGAGTGGGGGCGTGGAGGTCGGGGATCGGATGCCAGATGGCGTGATCGCCGGCGTTCGCCAGCCACTCGATGTAGGTCGGGTAGCGCTCGACGAGCTCGTGCTGCTGGCTGAGGCACACCACGGTGTCGACGCCGAGGCTGTCGATCGTCGCCACGGGATCCGGTCCGATGAGGTGCTTGCCGCAGAGCCACATCGTCCCCGAGGTCGAAGGAACGGGCACCCGGTCGATCCCGCCGTCGACGGATCGTCCCGTGCGCCACGCCGAGGGGGTGACGGGTGGGTCTTCGGTCGACTCGTTCATCGCGATCCACCGTATCGCCGCGCCAGAGGTGCTAGATGTGGAGGTACCCCCCATCTGGCCGTCTCGCCAAGTGCGAGTTCGGTGCAGCGTTGTCGATCGGGAATCGGTCGGACGCGGTACAGGTCATCTCGGGCGGGCGATCCACAACCGAGACCCGGAGTACAGACCATGTCTGCCCCTGCACTGTCCAAACGGCGCATCCCGTTGTTGCGCCTGGTCGCGCTCTTCGCCGCGTTCGGCCTCCTCGTCGCGGCCTGCGGCGACGACGATTCGAACGCCGACGGAGACGGGAGCTCTCCGTCCGGAGCGGCGACCGCCGATGGCCTGCTGGGCGAGCTCCAGTCGGCAGGGACCATCAAGGTCGGGATCGCCAACGAGGTCCCCTACGGCTTCGAGGACGAGGACGGCAACGTGACGGGCGAAGCGCCCGAGGTCGCTCGAGCGGTCTTCGCGGAACTCGGCGTGGAGGACATCGAGGCCACCGTCGTCGACTTCGGTTCGCTGATCTCCGGACTCCAGGCCGGGCAGTTCGACATGATCGCAGCCGGGATGTACATCAACGCCGACCGGGCCGAGCAGATCCTGTTCTCCGACCCGGACTACTGCGTCGGCGAGGCGTTCGCCGTCCCCGAAGGGAATCCGGAAGGGCTGACCGACTTCGAGTCCGTCGTCGACAACGGCTCGGTGAAGATCGCGATCCTCGAGGGTGCGGTCGAGATCGGTTATGCCGACGCTGCCGGCGTCCCCGACAGCCAGGTCGAGGTGTTCGCCGACGTCAACGCGCAGTACGACGCGCTCGAAGCGGGCCGTGTCGACGCCGTCACCGGCACGTACCTCACCGTCAAGCAGCAGACCGACGTCCTCGACGGCTTCGAGACCACCGAGTCGTTCGTACCCCTCGACGAGAACGGCGACGAGGTACTCGGCTGCGGTGGCTTCGGCTTCCGCATGGAGGACCAGGACCTCCGCGATGCGTTCAACGACAAGCTGAACGAGTTGCAGGAGGGTGACCGACTCGTCGAGATCATCACCGGGTTCGGGTTCGCCGAGGAAGACGTCCTCCTCGCCCAGGACCTCACGGTCGAGGACCTGACCAGCTGATCCGGTGGACGCGCTCCTCCTGAGCTCGAAGCAGTACGACCGCGTCCTCGAGGGCGTGACGATCACCGTGCAGTTGCTCGGTTCGTCGTTCGCCCTCGGGGTCGCGTTGTCGCTGGTCTTCGGCGTCGCGCGCCTGTCGACTCGTCGATCGGTGCGCGGCGCTGCGCTCGTCTACGTCGAGTTCGCCCGCGGCATCTCCACCATCGTGTTGCTCTTCGTGATGGCGTACGCCATCCCGATCCTCCTCGGGCTGGACCAGAGCAACGTGTTCTGGCTCGCCACGCTGGCGCTCGGCGTGAACATGGGCGGCTACGGGGCGGAGATCATCCGAGGAGCGATCCTCTCGGTGCCCCGCGGCCAGACCGAGGCGTCGATCGCCCTCAACCTGACGAAAACGCAGCGGCTGCGGTTCGTCGTCCTGCCACAGGCCCTGCGGGTGATCCTCCCGCCGATGGGCAACCTGACGATCGAGATCCTGAAGGGAACTGCGCTCGTGTCGCTGGTCGGCATGTCGGACCTGACCTTCGAGATCGACAAGCTCAACACGAATCGAGTCCTCGCCAGCGAGCCGGTCGACACGTCGATCCTCTACCTGAACGCGCTGATCTTCTACTTCGTGCTCGCGCAGGCCATCAACCTCGCGTTCCGCCTCGCCGAGCGGTGGGTCGAGCGCAAGTACGAGGGCGACAGCGACATGCCGACGCCCGACGAACCCGCAGCGATCGGAGCGGCCAAGTGACGGCCACGACGACCGCATCCGAACCCGCGATGCGCACCCATCACACGCCCTGGTACCGCAAGCCGGGCATCGTCGGACCGCTCCTCCTCGCGTTCGCTGCGGCTGCAGCACTGACCCAGAAGGGGTCCCAGCGCTACCGCTTCCGGACCGATGTCTCTCCCGACGGGGCGACCAACTGGGACTGGGAGTACGCATGGTCCCTGCTGCCGGATCTCCTCAACGCACTCAGCGTCACGGCGATGGCGACCGTGCTCGGATTCACGATGGCCCTGGTCCTCGGGCTGTTCCTCGCGCTCGGACGGCGATCGAGCCTCCGTGTCGTGCGGTGGCCAGTGACGCTCTTCATCGAGTTCGTGCGGTCGACGCCACTGCTCGTCCAGTTGTTCTTCCTCTACTACGCGCTCCCGGACTTCGACATCGTCGTCAGCCCCAACCAGGCGCTGATCTTCGGTCTCGGCGTCCACTACGCCACGTACTGCTCCGAGGCGTACCGCGCCGGCATCAACAGTGTGCCTGCCGGTCAGTGGGAGGCGGCGACGGCACTCAACCTCGGGCCGGCCACCACCTGGACGAGGGTGATCCTGCCCCAGGCCGTCCCCAACGTGTTGCCGGCGCTGGGCAACTACCTCATCGCCGGCTTCAAGGACGCCCCGCTCGGCTTCGCGATCCAGGTCACCGGCCTGATGGCGTTCGCCACCTCGGTCCAGGGCGACTTCCGGCCGGTCGAGGCCTACCTGATGATCGGCGCCGGCTTCCTCGCCGTCAGCCTCCCGGCCGCATGGCTGGTCCGACGACTCGAAAGGCGCATCAACTATGAGCGTGTCTGACACGACGCAACCCGCCCGATCCGAGACCGGAGCGGCGGCGGTGAGGATGCGCAAGGTCACCAAGGCGTTCGGTGACAACGTCGTCCTGCGGGACCTCGACCTCGACGTCGCTCCCGGTGAGCGTGTGGTGATCATCGGCCCGTCCGGTTCGGGCAAGACGACGATCCTGCGCGTGATCATGACGCTCGAGCGGATCGACGCCGGAACCATCGAGATCGGCGACCAGCACCTCTATCACGAGGCAGACGGCACGACGCCGGCCTCGGAACGTCGCATCCGCGAGGTCCGGTCGGACGTGGGCATGGTCTTCCAGCACTTCAACCTGTTCCCGCACATGACCGCACTGGAGAACATCACCCTGGCGCCGATCCGTGTCCAGGGCCGCAAGCGTGCCGAGGCCGACGACCTCGCGATGGAGTTGCTCGACAAGGTCGGGTTGGCCCACGCCGCCGGTCAGACGCCGGGCGAACTGTCCGGCGGGCAGAAGCAGCGAGTGGCGATCGCGCGGTCGCTCGCGACCCAGCCAGCGGTGATGCTCTTCGACGAGGTCACGTCGGCGCTCGACCCCGAACTGGTCGGCGAGGTGCTCGAGGTCCTGCGTTCGATCGCGGCGGAGGGCAACACGACGATGATGCTCGTGACCCACGAGATGGGCTTCGCCCGAGAGGTCGCCGACCGAGTCGTCATGTTCGACGACGGGCAGATCCTCGAGTCCGGTCCGCCGTCGCAGATCCTCGACGACCCTCGCGAGGAGCGGACGCGCGGGTTCCTCGGCGCGGTCTTCGATCACTGACGACGTATCGTCGCCACGATGAGTGGCACCGAGATCGCCATCGTGCTCGGCGCCTCGCTGCTCGGCGCGTTCGTCAAGTCGGTCACTGGGATGGGCTATCCCCTGATCGCAGTCCCACTGATCGCGCTGGTGCTCGGCGTGGAGGATGCGGTCGTCATCGTCGCAGCGCCGAACGTGACCGCCAATGCGCTGCTCTGTTTCGGAGCGAGGCACGCCCGTGACGAGGCTCGTGATCTGGTGCCGCTCGTGGGCTTCGGCATGGCCGGCGCAGTCGTGGGCACCTTCGCGCTCGTCTCCGTCCCCGAGGACCCGCTCCTCCTCGCCCTCGTCGTCACGATCATGGCGTTCGTCGTGAACTTCGTGCGCGCTCCGGAGGTCGCGATCGACCCGGTCACTGCGTCGCGGTGGTCGCCCGGTGTCGGCGTCCTGGTCGGGCTCATGCAGGGTGCGGTCGGCGTGTCCGGTCCGGTGGTGGCGACCTGGCTGCACGGATACCGCCTCCCGAAGCAGACGTACGTCTTCTCGGTCACCCTGATCTTCGGTCTCTCCGGCCTCGTCCAGTTGGTGCTCCTCGCGTCGGGCGGCGCCTACGACGCAGATCGGTTGCTGGTGTCCGCGCTGGCGTTCGTCCCCGTCCTCGCGATGATCCCGGTCGGGACGCGCCTCCGTGCCCGTCTCGGGGGAGTGGCCTTCGAGCGTGCAGTCCTCGTGGTCCTCGTGGGCTCCGCGGTGGCGCTCCTGTTCCGGGTCTTCGGCTGACGCCGGATCGGGCCGGGAGACCGGGATCGACGGCTGGGTGGAGTCGGTGTCCTAGGGTTCGTCGACCGTCTCCGGCGGAGGCGGCACCATTCACTACAGGCAAGGATCGAACTGTGTACAAGAACAAGATCGTGGGCGTAGTCATGGCGGGCGGGCTGTTGTTCGCCGCATGCGGAGACGACGGAGGCGGGAGCAGCAGCGCCAGCTCGAACGAGTACTCCGACGCGATCGCCGAGGCGATCCAGAGCGAAGGCGACGTGCCCTTCTCGGACGACGAGGTCGACTGCCTCGCTCGCGAGCTGGTCGACGCCGTCGGTGGCCCGTCGACCTTCGAGGACGCCGGCGTGTCTGCCGAAGACCTCGCAGGAACTGCAGATCTCTCCGAGTCGGGTCTCGACATCGGCGAGGACGAGGCCAAAGCCGTCGCCGCCAGCTTCGGCAAGTGCGACATCAACCTGACCGATGCGTTCCTGCAGGACCTGGGTGACGACGTGCCCGACGAGGTCCGCTCGTGCATCGAGGACAACCTCGACGAGGACACCTTCGCCGATCTGTTCGCCGATGCGCTCGTCACCGGTGGCGAGGGCGACGACCTCCCGCCCGAGCTGCTCGAGGACCTCACGGCCTGCATCAGCTGACCTCGGTTCACGACTGAACGCGACCGAGCCCGCCCCACCGGGGCGGGCTCTTTCGCGTCCGCACCGTGCGCGATCGACCCGTCTCGCGACGCGAGACTGTCGCCATGGCGTGGAGAAGGATCTGGTTCGTCTCGACGATCGCGGTGGCGGTCGTCGCCGGCTGCGGCGGTGGGGGTGGCGGAGGGAATCCCGGCGATGCGGCCGACGAGACGTCGACGACCGAGGCATCAGCGGCGGAGGAACTTCCGGACGAGTGCCCGGGCGCGGTGCCGTTCGACATCGAGATCCGCCTCGACGGGGACGGGGCACGCGAGACGATGACCGTGGTCGACTCGATCGCGCTGCGACGAATGGAGGGTCGGGCCTGGACCGTCTACCTGGCCGACTTCGACATGCCAGACGACACGTCGTGGTCATTCGCGGTGCCCGAAGTGCCCGCGGGCAGCATCCTCGTGGCCACCGGCCTCGATTCCTTCAACGCTCCGGATGCGGATGCGCTCCCGATCCTCGAGACGGGTGCGACCGGTGGTCTGTTCTCGGAGGTCGGCGAGGGTGCCACGGCCACGTTCTTCAGCATCACTGCGGATCGGGCAGGGTCGACGTCCGTCTCCCAGACCGGGACGACCGAACTCCTGCATCTCGATGACGACGTGATCTGCCTCGCGACGGAGATCACCGGCGAGTCGGGCCTGGAGCTCGTCGGGACCTACACCGCCGCGGAGATCGTCGACATCTGACGCCGGTCAGGCGATCTCGAGCACTCCGTAGGTGCTGCACAGCCCGGACGCGACCACGGCGAGGAATGCGCCGACGATCAGCCAAGCGACCGCCCGTCGCCAACCTCGCAACGGCGGGGTCCCTGCCATCGGACGCGGCATGTACCAGTCGGGCAGCAGCTGGGCTCGTTCGTCCGCGGAGACGTGCTCGTCGAACGGGATCGCGTCGTGTGGGATCGGTGCATCCGGGTCTCCCAGCGCCGCGAGGCGCTCGAGCTCAGCGATGTCGATCACGTTGCCGAGCCTACGACCGCCCGCTCCGGCCGTGGCCGCGGGCGGGTTGGCGCAACGACGCCACGGTCTGGGATGCTGGCGCCACCAGACCAGCGCTGGTGGTCATCGGCCCGGGGGAATGGGGCCGAGACCACGGCCCATCGCAAGGAGTACCCGTGTCGACCAAGACACAGATCCCTCTCGTCGACTATCTGCGGCTCGGGGACCGTCCACATCTCGTGGCCACCCAGTGCACCTCGTGTGGCGCCCGGTTCTTCGACCGTCGCAACGCGTGCGCCTCGTGCTTCGGCACGGAGTTCACCGAAGCGGAGGTCGCGACCGAGGGCGTCCTGAAGTCGTTCACCATCGTCACGTTCGCGGCCCCCGGGGTACCGGTGCCGTTCGTCGCCGGCGTCATCGACTGTGACGGCACCAGCGTGCGCGGCAACGTCGTCAACACCGAGCCCGACGACGAACACGTGAAGTTGGGCATGAAGGTCCGCCTCACGACGACGTCGCTCGGTACCGACGACGACGGTGTCGAAGCCGTGGGCTTCGGATTCGAACCTGTAGAAGGAGCAAACGCATGAGCGAAGACGTCTTCATCCTCGGCATCAACATGACGAAGTTCGGCAAGCACCCGGACCTCGACATCCAGGACCTCGGAGCGCAGGCCGCCATGGCCGCACTGGCCGACGGCGGCGTGACCATGGCCGACATGGGGATCTTGGCCTACGGCAACCTCATCGGTCAGTCGTTCGGTCAGCAGCTGCAGAAGCAGATCGGCCAGACCGGCATCCCCGTCTACAACGTCCAGAACGCCTGCGCGACCGGTGCCACGGCACTGCGGACGGCGATCATGGCGATCAAGGCCGGCGAGTGCGACATGGGTCTTGCCGTCGGTGTCGAGAAGCTGGCCGGCGCCGGTCTTCTCGGCGGCGGTGGCGGTGGCGGCAAGAAGAAGGACGGGCACCACTGGGAGCCCTCCGGTCGTTTCGGCGCCGTTGCCGGCACCGACGGGCGCATCGGTACCCAGCAGATGCCGGGCACGTTCGCCCAGGTCGGCATGGAGTACCTGTACGAGAACGACTACGAAGGCACGCCCTTCGAGCTCTTCGCCAAGATCAGCGTGAAGAACCACCAGCACTCGACGCTGAACCCGCTGGCGGCGTACACCAAGGCCATGACCCTCGAAGAGGTCATGGGCGACATGATGATCGCCTACCCCAACACCCGGCCGATGTGCTCGGCCAACTGCGACGGTGCCGCCGCCGCTGTGGTCGTCTCTGCGGCGAAGCTCAAGACGCTGTCGCAGGAGCAGCAGCGTCGGGCGGTCAAGGTGTCGGCGTCGATCCTGACGTCCGATCCGTGGCAGGAGGCGTGTCAGGTCCTGCCCGACGTCAACACCCTCACCCGCGTCGCCGCCCGCCAGGCCTACGAGCAGGCCGGTGTGTCGCCCGAGGACCTCGACCTCGTCGAGCTCCACGACTGCTTCGCGACGGCCGAGCTCGTCCACTACGACAACCTCGAGCTGTGTGAGCCCGGCGGCGCTGTCGACTTCTTCGAGTCCGGTGCCACCTGGCGCGACGGATCGACCCCGGTCAACGTGTCCGGCGGTCTGGAGTCGAAGGGTCACCCCATCTCGGCCACCGGCATCGCCAACATCTGGGAGGTCTGCCATCACCTGCGCGGCGAGGCCGGCGACCGCCAGATCGAGGGAGCGAAGGTCGGACTGGCCCACGTCATCGGGCTCGGCTCGGCCTGCGGCGTCCACATCCTCGAGAAGAGCGCCTGAGCCCTTCGAGCTCATGACCGATGCTCCGCATTCGTCTGTCGTGAGCCCGTCGTGACTTCGTCGACCCGCATCGACCGCTGGTTGTGGGCGGTGCGGGTCTTCAAGACGCGTTCGTTGGCGTCCAAGGGCTGCAACGGAGGGCACGTCGAGGTCAACGGTCGCTCGGTGAAGCCCGCCCACAAGGTGGTGGTCGGCGACCGCGTCGAGGCACGGGTGGGTGATCGCGTTCGCATCCTCGAGGTCGCGCAGATCATCGACAAGCGCGTCGGTGCGTCGGTGGCAGCCGAGTGCTTCGTCGATCACAGCCCGCCGCCGCCCGAGTACATCCGGGAGACGCCCCAAGCCGTGCGTGACGCCGGTGCGGGTCGTCCGACGAAGCGGGATCGGCGCCAACTCGACCGGTATCTCGGTCGGAAGCGCTGAGGGGTGTCTACGATGCCTGTCATGAGCGCATTCCATGAGATCGAGATGACCTCGATCACGGGAGAGCAGGTGTCCTTCGAGAAGTTCAAGGACACGGTCTGCCTCGTGGTCAACGTCGCCAGTGAGTGAGGGCTGACGCCCCAGTACGCAGGTCTGCGTGCGCTTCATGAAGATCACGAGGGCTTCACGGTCCTCGGCTTCCCCTGCAACCAGTTCGGTCAGCAGGAACCCGGCACCGACGAGGAGATCCTCGAGTTCGCGACGTCGAAGTACGACGTGACGTTCCCGATGTTCTCCAAGATCGAGGTCAACGGCGACAACGCGTGTGCGCTGTACCAGTTGCTCCGGGCCGAACAGCCCGGCGACGGCGAGTCCTCCGACATCACCTGGAACTTCGAGAAGTTCCTCGTCGACCGGTCCGGTGCCGTCGTGGCCCGGTTCCCGCCGATGACGACACCGGAAGAGATCGCCGCGGTGCTTCCGCAGTACCTCTGATCCGGGTACACTCACGGACAGCCGATCACCTCGGCGCCCGAACACGTCCGCGTGACCGGGAGCTCGGGGTGACCCGTTCCGACCGGCTGCCGACCACCCGGAACGACCGCCGCTGAGGCGTGGGCTCCGATCCCTCCCAGGATCGGCACAACGGCGCTGTGCGGTGGGTCGGTCCCGACGATGGTCGTCGGTGCTCCGGCTTCGCCGAACCCGTGAACGGAGAACACGATCACCTCCTCGACCCTTCCTGCGGCCCATCTACCGGCTGACTTCGAAGACATCGTCCAAGCGCACCTCGACGGTCGCGCCACCGACGAACAACACGCGCTGCTGCAGCGGTTCCAGGACGACTGGGTCCGCGTGCTCTACCGCTTCCTCGATCGCGCCGACCGGGTGATCGACGACACGAAGCGATCGGTCCGCACGCCGGAACGATTCGTCATCATCGAGGACTTCGACCGCGAGGCGTATCGCATCGACGAGGTGCTGACCGAACTCCTGGGGCCACCCGCCGAGGACGAGGTACGCGGTCCGGGAGCGCGACCCGCGCCACAGAACCAGCCCTCGCCGGCCGAGGTCGGGACGACCGAGTTGCAGTTGTCGTGGGAACCCGGCGTGCTGATCGCCTGGGCCGGCGGGCGAGACGCCCCGTCGGCATCGGTGAGCGAGGTTCGCGAACGCCTCCAGGCAGCGGGCGGCGGGTCGATCCCGTGGGAAGACCACCGCCCCATCCGACTGGTGGACGGGACCAAGGCCGACAGCGTGGTCGCTCCGCTCGGTTCGACGCTCGGGTGGCTCGTCGCCCAGCGCGCGTCGGCCGACACCGAGGGGCTCGGCGCGACGGTCCCGTGGATGGGCCTCACGACCGCCTTGGCGGTACGCCTCACCGCGCAGGGCCGGATGGTTCCGCGCCTCCGCAAGGTGCGCAAGCGCGACGACGGCGGACGCGACATCTCGACGTTCGAGGTCCGCTGGGAACCCGCGCTCATCGATCCGGAGACCATCGGCGACCTCGCCGCGGTCCGACCGGGCGCCGCGGCCACCGCGGGGAACCGCCAGGACGGCAGAGCCTTCACCCAGTCGCTGCTCGCCGACCTCGTCGGGACGATCTGCCGTATGGCCGCAGAGCGCCTCGAGGTGCCGGCGGCGCCGCCGGACCCGCGCTCGCGTAGCGACGTGGCCGAGGCCGTGCTGGCGAAGCTCGACGGCTCGCCGTTCGACGCGCCGACCCGTGCGGGTGCCGAGTTGGTCCGCCGTCTCGACCAGTGGTCGTCCCCGGTCACGGGCACCGCCAAGTTCGCCCTCACGGTCGCACTCGATCCGCCCGACGAGGGCAATGCCTGGCACTGCAAAGTGCTCGGCCCCGGCGTCGACGACGTCCTCGAACCTGTCGAGGTCGCGATGGTCAATGCCTCGAACACCCGTGCCCGCGAGATGAAGGAGCAGCTCGCTCGTGTCGAGCGGCTGTTCCCCGAGCTCAGCCGTCCCGGCGGCCGTCGTCGAGGCGAGGTCATCCTCAGCCAGGACGAGGCATGGCAGCTCATGAGCACGACTGGTGAGGTGCTCACCGCCGCAGGATTCGACGTGCGGGTTCCGCTCCTGTCGAAGAAGAAGCCGGCGCCCGCACTACGTCTCACGGCCGACGAGGCCCAGGAGTCGGTCGTCGGAGCGCAGCAGCTCGCCAATGTGAGCTGGTCGGTGGTCTTCGGCGACGTGGAACTCACCGCCGAGCAGATCCAGCGACTGGCCCGCGAGGCTCGCCCGCTCATCAAGTCGGGCGACAAGTGGATCGAGCTCGACAAGGCCGATCTGCGAGAGGCCGCTGCGGCATTGGCAGAACGGTCCGATCAGACGCAGCTGACCGGCGCCGACATGCTGCGCCAGGCGCTCGGTCTCGAGGGGTCTCCGCTGTCCGGGGGCATCTCGCTCGCCGGCTCCGGCTGGGCCGCCGACCTCCTCCGCAGCGCGTCACGGATCTCGGAAGACGACGTGAAGACGCCGGCCGGGTTCGCCGGCGACCTCCGCAGCTATCAGGCCGAGGCCGTCGCGTGGCTCCGCTTCCTGGACGACGCCGGACTCGGCGGATGTCTGGCCCTCGACATGGGTCTCGGCAAGACGCCGACGATCCTCGCCCACGTCACCGAGACCACGACGCACGGCCCCACGCTGGTGGTCGCACCGCCCGCCGTGGTGGGCAACTGGGCGGCGGAGGCTCGTCGCTTCACCGGCGCCCTGCGCGTCGTCGTGCACCACGGCCAGAACCGTGCGAGCGCCTCAGGCATCCCGACCATGGCCAGCCGGGCCGATCTGGTGATCACGACCTACGGCACGGCCGTCCGCGACGTCGATGCGTTGTCGAAGGTGGAGTGGGGCAAGGTGGTCCTCGACGAGGCCCAGGCGATCAAGAACCCCAACGCCGAGGTGTCGCAACAGTTGCGACGGATCGAGGCGCGTAGCCGGATCGCCCTGACCGGAACGCCGATCGAGAACGGACTCGGCGATCTGTGGTCGATCATCGACTACTGCAACCCCGGCCTCGTCGGCGCACGATCGCACTTCGTCGCTCAGCTGTCCCCGAGCGGGACGGGCAAGGACGGCGCCGAGAGCGCGCTGCGGGCGCTCAACGGCATCCTCGTGTTCCGCCGTACCAAGGCCGAGCCGGCCATCGCTGCCGAACTGCCGGATCGGATCGACGAGCTCGACCACTGTGCGATGACCGCCGAACAGATCGGTCTGTACCAGGCGGTCCTCGACCGTCTGGTCATCGAGACGGCCGACCAGGAGGGCACGCCGAAGAAGAAGGGCGCAGTGCTCGCCGCGATCACCGCCCTCAAGCAGATCTGCAACCACCCCGAGGCCTACCTCAAGGACGACGGGCCCCTCGACGGCCGCTCGGGCAAGCTCGCACGCCTCAACGAGATCGTCGAGTCGGTGTTCGAGTCGGGCGAGCGGCTGCTCATCTTCACCCACTTCGCCAGTTGGGGTGAGAAGCTCGCGACGTACCTGACCGAGCGCAACGGGATCCCGATCCACTGCTACCACGGTGGCCTCGCGCGCGGCGCCCGCGACACGCTCGTGTCCGACTTCCAGGCGGGCTCGGGTGCAGGCGCGATGGTCCTGTCACTCAAGGCTGGTGGTACCGGGCTGAACCTGACATCCGCCAACCACGTCGTGCTCTACGACCGTTGGTGGAACCCCGCCGTCGAGGACCAGGCGCGAGACCGGGTCTGGCGGATCGGACAGAAGAACACGGTGATCGCTCACCGCCTCGTCTGCCCGGGCACCGTCGACGAACGGGTCGAGGAAGTGGTCGCCGGCAAGCGGCAGATCGCCGATCTCGTCCTGCCCAAGTCGAGCTCGATCGGTGATCTCGACGCCGACCAACTGCAGGTGGCGCTGGGGATCGACCCCGCGCTGCTGCTCACCGACGACGGAGACGACGAATGACTCCTCCCAACGGCCCCGCTGCCAGCGGCAAGGGGCAGAACGACAACGGTGGCGGTGGCGGCAAGAACTCGGGCCGCCGACGCAACCGCAAGCGGCGCAACAAGGGCAAGGCGGTCGACGAGTACTGGGGCGACCGCTCGAAGCTGCCGGAGCCCACGAGCGACATCCGCATCACCGACGATCCGGCGGCAGTGGTGCGCTCGCTCGGGCGACCGCCGTTGCCCGGTCAGGACCACGTGAGCGAGGCGTTCTTCACCGCCGTCTACGGCCGTGCGGTCGGACTCGCGAGCGCGCTTGCCGCGGCGGGCGAGCTGATCGAGCCCGAAGAACTCCTCGACGACGCCTGACCTGGTGACTCGTCGCCGCGACGCGTGATGCTGGACTGATCTGTGCCCGAGGCCGCCGAGGTCACCGTGGCCGCGAACCAACTCGATGCGGTCGCGTCAGGTCGGGTGCTGCGGTCGCTGACCATCACGCATCCCCGGACGACGCGCGCTCAACCGGTCGCGTCGTTCGACCGGTTCATCGGGGAGCGGGTCGATCGAGTCCTCCGGCACGGGAAGTGGATCGTGGCGTCGTTCGTCGACGTCCGAGAGACGTTGGGTGTGCACCTGCGGATGAGCGGCCAACTCCTGATCCAGAGCAGGGACGCCGCGCCGTCGGATCGACACGTGCACGCGGTGTTCGACTTCGGTCTCGACGACGTCGTCTGGTTCCGCGATCCCCGCACCTTCGGCGAGATCCGGATGTTGCCGTCGGGTGCGCCCGTCGCGCCCGACCTCTTCGACGAGCGGGTGACGGGTTCCGTGCTGGCATCGCATGCGCGTCGTCGTCGGGTCGGCATCAAGGCCGTCCTGCTCGACCAGGGGGGAGCCGTGTCGGGCATCGGCAGCTACCTGGCCGACGAATCCCTCCATCATGCGGGCCTGTCGCCGCTGGCGCCCGCCGGCGAGGTCGCGGTGACTGCGTGGGACCGGGTCCTCGAGGCGGCTCGGTCGGTGACCGAGGCATCGGTTGCCGTCGGCGGCGTGACGTTGCCCGACGAAGGCTGGGTCGATCTCCGTGGTCAACGCGGGGAGTTCGCCTCCCAGCTCCGCGTCCACGGGCGGGCCGCCTGCGCGACCTGTGGTTCCCCGACGAAGCGGGCCACGGTCGGGGGGCGGAGTGCTCGATGGTGTCCCCGCTGTCAGCCCGCCCGCCGCAGACGCTGACCTACCCGTCGTGTTCGGCGAGGCGATCGAGGTCGACGACCTTGCCGCGGTCGATGCTGATCCAGTCGCGGGCCTCGAGGTAGGGCTTGAACGTCTTGGCGATGAACCGCCCGTCGGCCTCGGTCTTGGGCCGTTGGAGTTCGTAGAGGTTGGGGAACTCGGTCCACGCAGTGACCGCATGCCAGAGGCGCAGCACGGCGTCGCCCTCTGTCGGCGGATCGAGGATCACGGGGCCGAAGAAGCACTGGCCATCGGGGAAGAAGAGCGTCGGGACGCCATAGCCCCCGGCGTCGACCACGCGCTGGTGCTCGGCCTTGATCTCGTCGTGCGTGCGCGGATCCCGGATCGCCTCGTCGACGATGGCCGGATCGAGTCCGAGCTCCTCGAGCAGGTGCCGAGCGACGTCCGGATCGTGGGGTCGGTGTCCGTCCTCGTGCAGCGCCCGGCCGGCCCGCTCGTACCAGGCGTCGAGGTGAGCCATGTCGATGCGACGGAGGATCGCCCCGACCCGCATCATCGACCAACCGTAGGACCACTCCCGTTCCCAGGGGTGCTTCTTGCCCTCCTGGCGGTTGATCTCCTCGAGCGAGAAGAACTTCCAGTTGATCGTCAGGTCGGTCTGTTCGCGCACCGCCCGGATCCACTTGGACGTCTGGTACGCGAACGGACACATCACGTCGAAGTGGAAGTCCACCTCGTTCGGCTCGACGAACTCACGCACCACGACACCATCGTTCTCGTAGACAGATCCGGGCACCCATGTCGTGATCTGTCTACAAGAACGGTCAGGGGGTTGTCAGGGTGGCGATGGCGTCGGCCTGGGCGAGGGTGCGGCGGGCCTCGTCGACGTGGAGGTTCTCGATCATGCGACCGTTGACGGTGACGACGCCTCGGCCCTCGCGCTCGGCTTCCTCGAACGCCGCGATGATCTCCTTCGCGGCGCCGACGGCTTCGGGGGACGGGGCGAAGACCTGGTTGCACGGATCGAGCTGGCTTGGGTGGATCAGGGTCTTGCCGTCGAAGCCCATCTGGCGTCCCTGGCGGCATTCGTCGAGGAAGCCGGCGTCGTCCTTGATGTCGTTGTAGACGCCGTCGAGGATGACCTTCCCCGTGGCCCGGGCAGCCAGCAGACACAGCCCGAGACCGGTGAGGAGCGGCTGTCGGCCAGGCACGTGCTCGGCTCGGAGTTCCTTGGCGAGGTCGTTCGTGCCCATCACGAGGACGGTGAGCCGGTCGGAGCTTCCGGCGATGGCCTCGGCGTGGAGCATCGCGATCGGGGTCTCGACCATGGCCCAGATCTTGGTGTGGGTAGGGGCGCCGGCGGCATCGAGCGCGGACTCGACGGAGCGGACGTCGTCCACGGAGTTGATCTTGGGGACGACGATGGCGTCGGGCCCGGCGGCCGCGATCGCCGCGACGTCGTCGGCATGCCAATCGGTGTCGAGACCGTTGGCGCGGATGGCGATCTCGCGGTTGCCGTACTCGCCGGACGAAGCCGCGGCGCACACACGGTCACGTGCTTCGGCCTTGGCGTTGGGCGCGACGGCATCCTCGAGGTCGAGGATCAGCGCGTCGGCCGCGAGGCCCTTGGCCTTCTCGAGCGCGCGCTCGTTGGCGCCAGGCATGTAGAGGACCGATCGGCGAGGCCGCAAAGAGGGATCTGTCGTCACTTGTTCAGGACCTTCCGGAGAAACCAACGAGATTTTGGGTCACAGGCCGTAGGCGGCTTTGAGGTCGGCGTCGCGTTCGGCGAGCTGCTTGGCGAGGTCGAGCACGACGAGGCACTGCTTGACCGAGGCGTCGTCCTCCATCTTGCCGTCGAGCATGACGGCACCGGTGCCGTCGCCCATGGCCTCGACCACGGCCTTGGCGTGTTCGACGTCCTCGACCGGGGGAGAGAACACCTTCTTGGCGATGTCGATCTGCACGGGGTGCAGCGACCATGCGCCGACGCAGCCGAGCAGGTAGGCGTTTCGGAACTGGTCCTCGCAGCCGACGGTGTCGCGGATGTCGCCGAACGGGCCGTAGTAGGCGTAGATCCCGTTGGCGGCGCAGGCATCGACCATGCGGGCGACCGTGTAGTGCCACAGGTCCTGCTGAGCGGTGACCCGACCGGCTTCGAGATCGTCGCCCGTGGGGTCGGAACGGACCAGGTAGCCCGGATGCCCGCCACCGACCCGCGTCGTCTTCATGCGCCGGTTGGCGGCCAGGTCGGCGGGGCCGAGGGAGAGGCCTTGCATCCGGGGGGAGGCCGCGCAGATCTCCTCGACGTTCGCCACGCCTCGGGCGGTCTCGAGGATTGCGTGCACCTGGAGCGGTTCGGTCAGACCGGCCTTGGCCTCGAGTTGGGCGAGGAGGCGGTCGACGTAGTGGATGTCCTCGGGACCTTCGACCTTCGGGATCATGACGACGTCGAGCTTGTCGCCGATGGCAGGGACGATCTCGAGCAGGTCGTCGAGGCCCCACGGTGAGTCGAGGCTGTTGACGCGGGTCCAGAACTGGCAGTCACCGAAGTCGACGGTCTGGCCGACCTCGATCAGACCAGCCCGTGCCGCTTCCTTGTCGGAGGCCGGCACGGCGTCTTCGAGATTCCCGAGGAGCACGTCGCACGTCTCGACCATCCCTGGCACCTTGGAGCGCATCTTCTCGTTGGCCGGCGGGAAGAAGTGGATGTTCCGTGATGGACGGAACGGGATCTCACGGAGCGGGGCAGGAGCGCCGATCGCGAGTGGAGCGAAGAAGTCTTTGGCGCTGCGCACCGGTATCTCCTCGGGGGCGTGGTCGGACAGATCCATCCCGAAGGTACTGCTGGTGTGGGATCCGCCGGAAAAGCCCGGCGGCGGCCGATCAGGTCAACATGTCGTCGAAGGTGTCGCGGAGATACTGCACCGCGCCCTCGACCGTGAGCCCGCGTGTGCCTCGGAGCAGTTCGATGGTCTCGAGTTGCGTGAGGATGTCGAGGGTCACGCCGACGACCTGCGCGGTGTCGTCCGCCATCTGGCCGAGTTCGGGCGCGAACATGGCCGCGGTCTGGCGGGACAGCTGCTCGCGACAGCGGTCCATGGCCTCGGCGATCCGGGGATCGAGGCGCTCACGGGCGGTCGCGGCGATGTGCACCGTCCGGACCGACTCGAACAGACGGACGCGCGCAGCACAGAACCGCTCGATCCTGTCGAGCAGGGGTCCCTGTCCGAGCCCGGACAGGAGGAAGAGCGGCCGAGCGATGTCGTACTGGCGGTCGATCGCTGCGGCGATCAGGTCGTCGACGTCGTCGAAGTAGCGATAGACCGATCGCAGCGACACGCCGGATCGATGGGCGATCTCATGCACGCCGGGGGAGAGCTTGCCCTCTTCGAAGAGTTCGAGGACCGCCTCGAGGACGCTGTTCCTGTTGCGATCTCGACGTGCCGTCCGGCCGTCGACCGGGATGGATTCATGGACGAACGGTGCGCGTTCGTCTTGCGAACTGGTCTGCATGTGGATGTCCTTTGCCGGACCCGCCAGGGACCTGAGCCTGTGCACGTGGTCCAGTCGGACCAGGTGCGTTTGATGCAGGGTAGCGCCGGGATCAGAGCGAGATGTCGATGTCGCGCTCGTCGGGGTACATGTCGCGCATGACCTGTCCGACGATCCGAACGGCATCGGCGCGCGGCATCGACTCGAGCATGGCTTCGGAATCCCGGTTCGACGAACCGGCGACGAGCGTCGGCTGACCGGACCCGAGCGCGTCGAGCGCTTCGGCCACCACGTCGTCCGGCACCATCAGGGTCGCCGTCCCGAGCCCCGACTGGGGCAGCGACGACAGCCATCCAGGGGTCCGCGTCGAGCCGGGGAGTACGCCGAGCACGTCGATACCGTCGTCGGCCAGCTCGTCCCACAGCGACTCGGCGAGGATCGCCAGGTACGCCTTCGACGCTGCGTAGGTGGCGACCAGGGGTGCTCCACGTCGTGAGGACAGCGACGACATCAGGATCACGCCGGAGCGGTCGCGCTCGGTCAACCTCGGGAGGAGTCGGTGCAGCAACGCCACCGGGGTCGCCAGGTTCACCTGGAGCTGGGCCTCGATCGAGGCCAGCGGCTGTTCTCGGAAGAAGCCGACGTGCGAGGCCGCGGCGTTGGCCACGAGGAGCCCGACGTCGAGGTCGGCGACGGCATCGACCAGGGTGCTGGCCGCGTCGGGCAGCCCGAGATCGACGTCGAGGCGCCGGCACGCCACCGAGGACCGCAGTCCACCAGCCAACGCCTCGAGCGCGTCGGCGTCGCGATCGACGAGCACCAGGTCGAGTCCCCGTCGGGCCAGCTGACGCGCGTAGGACTCGCCCAATCCGGCGCCGGCCCCGAGCACCAGCGCCCACGGGCCGTACCTGTCAGCGAAGTCGTGTCCGGTCATCCGCTCACCATATGCACGGACGATCAGGTGCCGTCGATGACGGCAAGCGCTCTCTCGAACAACCCGACCGTCGTCGCATGCAGCAGGTCGCCGATCTCCTTCGGGGCCTTGCCGGCGAACGCACGAGCGTGTGTGCCCTCGAGGATGATCCCGAGCCGGTACGCGGCCAGCACGTGGTACCAGTCGACGTGGTCGACGCTCCGTCCGCTCGCTGCTGCGTAGTGGGCGACGAGTTCGTCCTTGTCCGGCAGGTCGGCGATGCCGCCGCCGACGCCACCGGGGCCGTTGCCGTCCTCGCCCCCCGGCCAGGTGGAGAGCAGGTGACCGAGATCGAGCAGCGGATCGCCGATGGTGCACAACTCCCAGTCGACGACCGCCGCGAGTTCGGGGCCGTCGTTCCGGACCAGGACGTTGGCGAAGTGGAGGTCGCCGTGGATGATGCCGGGTGTCCACGAGTCCGGACGGTGGTCGTCGAGCCACGCGGCGACCCGATCGACGCCGGGGATGTCGGGACCGGGATAGCCGTCGAGGTCGCCGTAGCCGACCAGTTGGCTGCGCCAGCGGTCGACCTGGCGTTCGAGCCAGCCGTCCGGACGCCCGAAGTCGCCCAGTCCGACGGCCTCGTGGTCGACCCGTGACAGCGCAGCAGCGGCATCGGCCATGGAGAGCCCCATGGCGTGGCGCATCGCCGGATCGGATCGATGTGGCTCCGGGAGCCCCGCCGCCGGGTTGAAACCCTCGATCGGCTCCATCAGGTAGAACGCCGCGCCGAGCACGTCGGTGTCCGGTTCGGCGGCGATGAGGCCGGGGTGGGGGACGTCGGTGCCGGCGAGGGCCGCGAGCACCCGAGCCTCGCGTCGCATCGTCTCGTCGGAGTTGCGCCGCTTGTGGAGCGGTGGATGGCGAAGGACGTACGAACGCCCCGACCGGTCGAAGCGGAGCAGGATGTTCTGGGTGCCACCGGTCAACACGGTGACGTCCTGGAGATGCCCCGTGCCGAGGTCTCTCTCGTCCATCCAGGCCTCGAGCCGGTCGAGGTCGATGGGCACGTCGGGCGTCGCGGGGCGTTCCACGCCCGGAGTCTCGCACTTGAACCGCGGGTCAGTCGCGAGGTCGTCCGGGGGCTAGCGTCGCCCGGACCGATCCGATCTTGCAGGGGGACATCCGATGACGACAGTGAACGGGACCGTGGCCGAGGGCTTCGAAGGAGTCCGCCAGGCGTTCGAGGAGAACTTCGCCACCCATGGCGACGTCGGTGCCGGCGTCGCGGTGTTCGTCGACGGCGAATGCGTCGTCGACCTCACGGGCGGGCTCGCCGATCCCGTTGCACAGACGCCGTACGACGCAGACGCACTGCAGTTGGTGTTCTCGTCGACGAAGGGGATCGCTGCCATCTGCGCCCATCTCCTGGCGCAGCGGGGCCAGCTCGACTTCGAAGCGAAGGTCGCCGACATCTGGCCCGAGTTCGCGGTCAACGGCAAGGCCGACGCGACCCTCGCCGACGTGATGAGCCACCGGGTCGGTCTGCCGGTCGTGGACGAGCGGCTGTCACTCGATCAGGTCCTCGCCATCGATCCCATCGTCGAGGCGCTCGCAGCGCAGGCGCCGTTGTGGGAGCCCGGTACGGCGCACGGTTATCACGCGCTGACCTACGGATGGTTGGTCGGCGAGATCGTCAAGCGCGTGGACGGTCGCCCGATCGGGCAGTTCGTGGCCGAGGAGTTGTCTGGTCCGCTCGGCCTCGATCTCTGGATCGGCCTCCCCGACGCGCAGCACGACCGGGTCGCCCCGCTCATCGCCATGGACCCGGGCGATGCATCCTTCGACCTGACGGACCCGGAGATCGCGCCGCTGCTGGGTGACCTCGCGGCAGCGTTCCTCGATCCCGAGTCGGTCACCAACCGTGCCCTCCACCTGAACGGGGCGTTCAGTCTGGGTGGAGCGGACGGCCTCGCCTGGAATCGCCCCGAGGTCTGGCGTTCGCAGATCCCGGCAGCGAACGGAATCACCAACGCCCGCTCGTTGGCGAAGTTGTACGCCTCGTGTGTGAGCGAGGTCGACGGTGTGCGCCTCCTCGACGACGAGACCGTGAAGCGGGCGACCGAGGAGCGGAGTGACGGACGCGACCGCACGCTCGTCGTGCCGACACGCTTCGGACTCGGGTTCTTCATCCCCTCGACGTTCTCGCCGCTCATGGGGCCGGCCAGCTTCGGACATGCCGGTGCCGGGGGCTCGTTGGGTCTCGCCGACGCCGATCGCAAGGTCGGCTTCGCCTACGTCATGAACAAGATGAGCGCCAACCTGTCGGACGATCCGCGGACCGGCGGTCTCATCGCTGCCGTCGAGGCCGCTCTTGACTGAGGATCCGTACGCCGACCTCCGCGACGGCGTCCGTCGGGTCTGTTCACGCTTCGACGACGAGTACTGGCGCGAGCGCGACTCGGCCCACGAGTTCCCGTGGGCCTTCTACGAGGCCTTGGCCGAGGGTGGGTGGGTCGGGATCTGCATCCCCGAGGAGTTCGGCGGTGGCGGCTGCGGCATCACCGAGGCGTCGATCCTGGTGGAGGAGGTCGCGGCGTCGGGCGCAGCGATGAACGGCTGCTCGGCGATCCACCTGTCGATCTTCGGCATGAACCCGGTCGTGAAGCACGGCACCGATGCCCAGAAGCAGCGCTACCTGCCACGCATCGCCGACGGCAGCCTGCATGTGAGCTTCGGGGTGACCGAACCCGACGCCGGAACGGACACCAGTCGGATCTCGACGCGGGCGACCAAGGTCGACGGTGGCTACCTGGTCCGGGGTCGCAAGGTCTGGATGACCAAGGCTTCGATCTCCGAGAAGGTCCTGCTCCTGGTCCGCACGACGCCGCGCGACGAGGCAGCGAAGCCCACGCACGGGATGACGTTGTTGCTCGCCGACCTGAAGGACCCGGCGGTCGACATCAACCCGATCGACAAGCTCGGCCGGAACGCGGTGGTGTCGTGCGAGGTGGGCTTCGACGGCCTGTTCGTACCCGACGAGGACCGACTCGGTGAGGAAGGAGAGGGCTTCAAGCTCCTGCTGGACGGCCTGAACCCCGAGCGCATCCTGCTTGCGGGCGAAGCACTCGGGATCGGTCGGGTCGCGTTGTCCCGCGCGATCGGCTACGCCAACGAGCGCGTCGTGTTCGATCGGCCGATCGGGCAGAACCAGGGCTTGGCGTTTCCCCTCGCTGACGCGCACATGCGTCTCCGCGCCGCAGAGTTGGCCGTCCGTGACGCCAGCGCCCGCTACGACGCCGGCCTCCCGTGCGGCGAGGCCGCGAACACCGCGAAGTACCTGGCGGCCGAAGCCGGCTACCTCGCCGCCGACCGTGCTCTGCAGACGCACGGAGGAATGGGATACGCCTCGGAGTACGACGTCGAGCGGTACTGGCGCGAAGCTCGGCTCATGCGCATCGCTCCCGTGAGCCAGGAGATGGTCCTCAACTACGTGTCCGAGCACGTGCTCGGACTGCCACGGAGCTACTGAGTCAACCGACCGGTGGACGGCAGATCTGGCACCGGCCCAGGGTGCCGTCGAAGGTCACGTCGTGCACCGCACGCCCGGCCACGAGTCGACAGTCGCGCCGATGGGCCATCGAGCCCTTGGCGGTGGCGACGAGATCCACCGTGACAGCGACGTCCGCTCGGGCCGACGCACCGGAACGGACGTCGCGGAGCGACTGCTCGATCCGCTCGAGGGCCAGGGCGGTTCGCTCCGCCGAGGCCTCGGCTGCGTCGGCACGGGCACGGGTCTCGTCCAGCAGGTCCGTGAGCCAGCGGGCGAAGTACAGGAAGCCACCAGCGAACATCAGCCCGAGCCCGAGCAGGCCGCCCGAGATCAGGTAGGGGATCTGAAGGAAGACCCGTGTGGTGTTGGCAGCTCCGTACCAGCCGAGGAGGATCAGGATCGCTCCCGTGGGCAGGAGCACCGGTCCGGCGAGGCGGAGCAGGCGATCGGCATCGGGCCGCGACGCTCGCGTCGCGAGTCCACGTACCGCGTCGTGGAGTCGGTCTCCGGCACCGGGACCGGCGCCGGCGGCGGTCAGGTCGTCGGCCGTCGCGATGCTCATGGTTCTTCTCCGTCGATGAGGCAGGCGGCGGCCGTGGGTTCGGTCACCGCTTCGTGGAAACGTCGGAGTCCCCGCCCGGCGACGAGCGCGCCGAGGAGGACGATGATCGGCATGACGAACCCGACACCCGAGAACCGATCGACGATGAGTTGGGTGTCGAGCACGGGCGCAGGAGCCAGCACGTCGGCGACGTCGGCGATGGTGGCCGAGGGCGTGGGCGCGAAGTCGGTCGGGGAGAAGTCGACGGCACCCGTGTCGAACGGGGCGGGGTCTGGAGCGACCGGAGTTCCGAACGGCGTGGCGGTGGCGGGCGGGAGGGGAGTGGCGGTGAACGGGAGCCCCGACGTGGCCTGCGCATAGGCATTCGAACCGCCGATGGCGAGCACACCGTCGCCGCCCTGGCCTGCCTCGGGGTCCCCGAGGACGAGGTTCACGACGAGAGCGCCCGATCGGTACTCCTGGATGGTGCCGCCATCAGTGGACCGTGGCTTGCTCAGGTACACCTCGATCTCGAACGCTTCGGCGAAGTTCGACAGCACATCGTCGATGACCGTCTGAGCGATGGCGTCGGCGGGGTTCTCGGTGGTGCCGTCGCCGGCGTGGATCCCGTTCTCGTCGACGCGAGCCGGTTGCCCGGCGACAGCGAGCCCCGAGACCGCGGTGCTGCCCTCGTTGCTCCCGGTCGTGCCGTCGGTTCGTGCGATCGACGTCGTGCGGACCGAATCGATGGTGATCACGCCGCCGATGTCGATGTCGGTCACGGTGGCCGACGCCGTCACCACGAGGACACCGTCGACGAGTTCGGACCGACTGACGCTCCGGACCTCGCCGAAGGTGAGGAACTCGGACCCCTCGCCGGTGAACCCGCCCGACGTGGCCACGGCTTCGGCCAACGGGCCGTCGACCCGGGCCGCCATCCCCGGTCCGCTCGCCTCGGGTGGGCCGGCCGTGCTGGCCTCGGCGCGGACGGGGTAGTTGAGCACGCCGGCCTCCTCGGGTGCACCGAAGACCTGGGCGAGACTTCCCGCGTTCCCGACCAATTCGCCGGGCCACTCGGAGCTCGCGAGTGCGAGCCCGTTGGCACCGGTGTCGAGCGACGAGTAGGTGTGCGCGGTCTTCGACTGCGCCTGGGGGTACCCGGCTTGGGTCGGATCGCCGCCGGTCTGTGTGACCGCGTCGCTGTCGCCGAGGCCGAGGTAGCCGATGAGTTCTTCCTGCTGTGCCGACGACGGTCCGACGAACGGCCCGATGACGAGCACGAGACCTACTGCGGTGGTGATCGCCGCGCGGGTGCGAGGTCCGATCCTCATGCCGCCGACCCACCCAGGTATGCCTCGTCGAGGTCGTCGGCGAGGTCGCCGGGCTCTCCCACGACCGCCAGCCGGCCATGCAGCATGATCCCGGCGTAGTCGGCGACGGGCAGCGCCATACGGGCGAACTGCTCGACGAGGAGGATCGTGATGCCTTCGCGAGCGAGGTCGGCGACCGCCTCGTAGAGCCCCTCGACGATGACCGGCGCCAGTCCCATCGACAGTTCGTCGAGCAGCAGGAGCGATGGATCGACCGTCAGCGCTCGCGCCATCGCCAGCATCTGTTGCTCTCCGCCCGAGAGGGTGCCGGCGACCTGCGACCGGCGCTCGCCCAGCCGAGGGAACCGAGCGAACGCTCGCTCGCGGATCTCGGCGGCCGACCGACCGCTCGCCGTGTACGTGGCCAGGAGCAGGTTCTCGTCGATGGACAGGTTGGGGAAGATCCCGCGTCCCTCGGGAACGCTGCACACCCCGGCGCGAGCGAGCCGGGCGGTCGAGGCGCCGTTCACGTGGACGCCGCCGATGTGCACGCATCCAGCGGTGGGGGCGAGTCGCCCGTTGATGACGTTGAGGGTCGTGGTCTTGCCGCCGCCGTTCGGACCGAGGAGGGCGAAGACCGAGCCGCGTGGGACGACGAGATCGACTCCGCGCAACACCTCGATGCGGCCGTAGGCCGCGCGCATCCCGCGCAGCTCGAGCGCAGGCGCCACGTCGTCATCGACCATCGATCGACCCATCGTCCCCAGTTCCGTCCCCTGCCGATGCCGTCATCCGCTGATGGCGGCATCGATCGTGTCGTACAGTACCCAACGCACCGGCGACGCGCTCGGTGGTGTCCGGGTCGGCACGTTGGGGGAACATGAGGGATCGCAGGCGTTTGATCGCCGCGTTGATGGTGCTCGTCACCGTCGCTGCGGCATGTGGTGGTCGGTTGACCGAGGAGGAGATCCGCGCCGAACTCGCGGCCGACGGGACCGGTGCCGAGGGCGGTGGCCCGATCAGGACGGGGTCTGGTGGACAGCAGTCAGGGTCGTCGGACGACGACCTGGATCTCGGCCAGTCGCCCGGCGACGAGTCGACGTCGGACTCCGGCAACGGACCGTCGACCGGCGGGGGCGAAGGGCCTTCGGGAGCGGGGGAGCAGCCCTCGGCACCGGAGGTCGAAGCGCCGCAGGGCGGCAACGGCGGCGCCACCGACGTGGGTGTGACCGCGACCGAGATCACGCTGGGCAACGTGTCGACGCTGTCCGGGCCCGTCCCTGGCCTGTTCCGCGGTGCCCTCGTGGGCACGCAGGCGGCCTACGCCTACCAGAACAGCCAAGGCGGTCTGTTCGGCCGGACCTTCAAGGTCGTGTCGGGCGACGACAACTTCGATGCCGGGCAGAACCGCTCGCGTCACAAGGAACTCAAGGACAAGGTCTTCGCGTTCTCCGGTTCGTTCTCGCTGAGCGACGTGGCGAGCGTCCCGGAGATCCAGGGATCCGGCGTCCTCGACGTCGGACGCGCGCTGGCCAAGGCGCGCCAGGACGTTCCCACCCACATCTCGCCGTTCCCGTTCGACGTCGGTTGGCCGACGACGGGCTGTGACTATCTCAAGGCCAGGTTCGGTGCCGACAAGATCAAGCGGATGGCGATCTTCTGGGGCAACGCCGACGCGGCGCGAGCGAACGCGGCGTGGCAACAGCAGGCATGCGAATCCGTCGGTTTCGAGTTCGTGTACGGCCGTGAGTTCCAGGCGACCGAGACCAACTTCACGACCGATGCCATCCAGATGCAGGGCAAGGACGTCGAGGGATACCTGATCGTGTTCGACGTCACCGGCATCGCTCGGTTCATGAAGTCGATGAAGCAGCAGGGTTTCGTCCCGCCCATGCGTTACCCGTCGCCGGCCGCGTACGACTCGGGGTTGTTCAAGGCTGCCGGCGGCGCCGACCCCCTGAACGGAGCGATCATCGGCATGGGCAACGCCCTGTACCTGGGCCAGGACGCGGCGAAGGTCCCCGAGGTGTCGCTCTTCCTCGACTGGATGGCCAAGGTCGACCCGTCGCAGAAGGTGGACATCTTCGCCTTCTACGGTTGGTTGTCCGGCCGGTTGATGATCGAGGCCATGAAGGAGGTCGGGCCGAACGTGACACGTGAGGCGGTCCTGCAGCAGATGCAGTCCATGCATGCGTGGGACAACTTCGGCATGACCGAGTCGCTCGACATCGGGGCGAAGAAGCCCGGGGTGTGCGAGACCTATCTCGAGATCGTCAAGGGCGAGTTCACCCGGGTCCAGCCGTCGAACGGCTTCCAGTGCGAGGGACGATTCGTCGCCTACAAGGGCAACGGCACGCCGCGGGTCTGATCGGTCACGTCGGTCATGTCGGCCGGTTCGCCGGGTGCCGCGGGTTCGGCGGGAGCCTCGATCGAACGGAGACGCTCGAGTCGGCCGAGGATGACGCCGGCGAAGCCGTTCGGTTGACGGCTCACGACGATGGCGCCGATGCCGATGAAGAGTCCCTCGAGCTGGATCGAACTGTCGAAGACCTCCTTCTGGATGACCGGCAGGACGGCGAAGACGACACCGCCGATGAACGCGCCGGTGACGGTCGTGAGTCCGCCGATGGTGGCCAGCAGGAACACGAAGAGGCTGCGGATCGCGTTGAAGTCGATCGCCCCGGCCGATCCTCGGGTGATGCCGAAGAGGCCGCCGGCCATCCCCGCCATGGCGGCCGACGTGGCGAAGACCCGGATCTTCGTGCGGAGGATGCTCATCCCCAGCGTTGCCGCGGCAGCGGGGCTGTCGGACATCGCGCTCAGGCGTCGGCCGAACGCGCTCCGCCGTGTCGCCAGGACGAACAGCGCGAAGGCTGTGAAGCCCGTCGCGGCCACGAGGAACTTGGCACGGTCGCCGCTGAAGTCGAGCGGTCCGAGCTTCACCGACTCGAAGAAGCTGTTGCCGCCGCTCGGATAGGCGTTGGGATGACTGAAGACGATCTCGTCGGCGAACAGCGCCACCGAGAAGGTGACCAGCGCGAGGTAGAGATCCTGTAGTCGGAGCGCCGGGAGCGCGACGATGGCGCCGACGACCGCGGTGACCGCCCCGGCCACGACGAGGCCGATCAGCTGCCCGTCGGGGAACAGCTTTCCCATCACGAGTGCACCGATGCCCACGAAGGTGAACTGACAGAGCGCGATCTGTCCGCCGTAGCCCGACAGGAGCACGAGGCTCAGCATGACCATGCCGAACACGAGGCCGGTGGTGGCGTCGAAGAGCCGGACATCGTCGAGCAGGCCCGAGATGACGACGGCGACGGCGAGGAACGCGCCCGCTCGTCGGAGCGCGGTCGGTCCGTCCGGGACCCGCGGCGTCACCGCGCCGATGACCCGACCGACCCGGAGTCGTGTCTGGGGCAGGAACACCAGCACGACCAGGAGGAAGAGCACCGGGATCACCGGGTTGATCTCGAAGAAGATCGAGTTGCCGCCGAGGAGCCCGGCGCCGATGTCCACCCGGCTGCCGTACCCCACCACGTACGACTGGAGACAGCCGAGGATGAGCGCGCCGCTGAAGGTCAGCGGGAGGCTGCGGAGCTGGCCGAGGATCGCCGCGGCGTAGCCGTTGATCACCAGGAGGGTCAGCCCGGTGTGGCTGAGGGTCAGGTCTGGGGCGAGGAGGATTCCCGCGATGCCGGCGAGGACCGTCCCGATGATCCAGGCGAGCATCGAGACACGCTCGGGGATGATGCCGTTCTGTGCTGCGAGTCCCGGATCGTCGACCACGGCACGCATCGCGACCCCGACGCGCGTGCGGAAGAGCAGGAGGCGGAGTCCGATCGCGACGGCGGCAGCGACGACCAGGATCGTGAGCTCGTGGTAGCGGACGACGATGCCGAGGACTTCGAACGACGACCCCGGGAAGAAGTCCGGAAGCGCACGCGCCTCGTTGCCCGACCAGATGGTCTGGCCGATGCCGAGGAGCATCACGAGCAGACCGACGGTCACCACGAGTGAGACCCCGACGTTGGCGCCGGCGAGTCGTCGGAACAGGAGGCGCTCCATCGCGATGCCCATCAGCGGAGCGATGACCACGAGGCAGAGCAGGAGCGACAGCCAGACCGGCAGTCCGACGTCGACGCTGAGTTGCCAGTAGACGAAGGCGACGATCATGCCCACGGCACCGTGCGCGAAGTTGAACACGCCCGATGTCGTGTACGTCACGACGAGCCCACTGGCCGCGATCGCATAGACCGAGCCCGTGACCACGCCGACCAGCGTGAACCGAAGCAGTTCCCCCATCTCGGGACGATGCTACGACGTGCATCCGGACGGCGCTCGCCAATCAGTCGTCGTGGGCTCGCCACCAGTCGGCGAGGTGGACCGCGGCCGCCAGATGTTGTGACGACCCTGCGGGGTCGGCGCGTGCGGCGTCCATGCAGGAGACGAGGTACTTCGTGAGGTGCGCATCCTCGTGGACGGCGGCGAAGTCGATCGCGGCCTGCAGTGCCGTGGCGTCAGGACGTCGCACGCCAGGGACGAGCGCGTCGGCGCCGATCGGTCCCGCCGGACCCTCGATCTCGTCGAGAGGTCGCGAGGCGAGGGCGGCGCGGAAGCCGACGACGTGGGTCGCTGCGATGGCGAGGATCTCCGCTGGACGCGAGGTCGTCGGCAGCGTCGAGAGGACACCCTGCGGAATGGTGAGACAGTGCGACCAGCCGTAGGGGGCGTGGTCCGGGTCGTCGAGGAGCATCGACGCGGTCGCGGTTCGCAGGATCACCTGCATCGCGAGGTCCGGGTCGGTGTCGTCGTCGATCGCACCCCCGACGACCTCCTCTGCGAGTCCGGACTCCTCTGCCTGGACCATCAACGGGTGGATGGAGTTCGATCCGGGCGGTCCGAGCACGGGAGTCGAGCGGAGCGCACCAGCCAGGTCGCCTCCACCACGACAACCGCCCTCCTGCCAGCGCAGCGACCAGTCCGGGTGTCGGGCGACCTCTCTCGCCAGTGTCCCGAACATGGCCCCGGCGAGGGGCGAGCGGGGACTGGAGCGGGGGAGGTGATGGAGGAAGATCGGTCCGTGTGCTGCGGCCGCCAGGCTCGGTGCGAGGAGGTCGCCCACGGCCTGCGACAGGTGGTGCGCGTCGAGCGTGGCACCGAGGAAGCGGCCGGCTCGGGCCGCCGCGTCGAGATCTCCGTCTCGCGTCGCGGACACGAGGGCATCGAGCGCGCCGCCCGTATCCGAGAACGGCCGGTCGTCGATCTCGATGGCCGAGCCGGAGCCCTCGAATCGGTCGGCGATCGAGACGATCTGCGCCTGCGCTCGGGAACGGGAGTCCGGCGAGGTGTGGGGGAGCAGTGCGGCGCGAGCGAGCAACTCGAGCGGCGCATGGAGGACGAACGAGTCGGGCGGCTCGACCCGTGGCGCGGCGAGCACCGTGGCAGTGGCGTCGACGAGGGCTGCGTCCGAGAGCGGGGGCATGCGGGCACCCTAAGATCTCAAGTCCACTCGAGGTCAAGGACGCGAAAGGCGAGCGGATGTCCAAGATGGAGCTGTCCATCGGCGAGGTGGCGGAACGCTCTGGCCTCGCGGTGTCGGCCGTGCGCTACTACGAGTCCGAGGGACTCATCGATGCCGTCCGGACGTCGGGAAACCAGCGTCGGTTCCCGCGCGACACGCTTCGCAGGATCGGGTTCGTGCGAGCGGCCCAGCGCGTCGGCCTGACCCTGGACGAGGCCCGAGAGGCCCTCGAGCGACTGCCGACGGCTCGCACGCCGACACAGGGCGACTGGGCTCGCCTGGCGACTGCGTGGCGACCGCGCCTCGACGAGCAGATCGCCCGCCTCGAGAAGCTCCGCGACGACCTCGACTCGTGCATCGGATGCGGCTGCCTCTCGCTCGACACCTGCGCGCTCTACAACCCGGACGACGTGGCCTCGGCCCTCGGCGCCGGTGCTCGCTATCTGCAGGGCGACCGCCCGTCGGACGTCGGGGTCGATCCCGACTGACACGGGGCAGCGGCCAGAGCGGCATCCGGGTACGGTCCCGCGCTCGAACGGATGGACAGCGAGACGGGGAGACGACGATGGGGCGATTCGACGGACGGACGATGCTGGTCACCGGCGCGGCGTCGGGCATCGGTGAGGCGACCGTGGACCGGCTGTTGGACGACGGCGCTCACGTCGTCGGTGTCGACCTCGCCGTTCCGGACCGGGACCACGAACGCTTCACCGGAGTCGCTGCCGACGTGAGCGACGACGACGCCGTGCGAGGTGCGTTCGAAGCTGCTGCTGCGGTCACCGGGCGTGTCGACGGCGTGATGCATGCCGCCGGCGTCGGTGGCGGTGGGCCGGTCCACCTGCTCGAACCCGAGGAGTGGGACCGCATCATGCGGATCAACTCCACGGGGACGTTCCTCGTCGCCCGGCACGCCACGAGGCAGATGCTGCAGCAGGACCTCGTCGACGGGGAGCGGGGTTCGATCGTCAACGTCGCGAGCATCGAGGGGATCGAGGGAACCGCCGGCGGCAGCGCCTACAACGCGTCGAAGGGGGCCGTCGCCCTCCTCACCAAGAACATGGCCATCGACTACGGCCGCCAGGGCATCCGCGTCAATGCCCTGTGCCCCGGGTTCATCGACACACCGCTGTTCGAGGTCATCGCCGGGATGCCCGGGATGGAGCACTACAAGGCGGAGCTGGTGGAGGAACACGCCCTCCGGCGAAGCGGTCGCCCGTCGGAGATGGCGTCGGTGGCGGCATTCCTGTTGTCGAACGACGCCAGCTTCGTCACCGGCCACACCCTGATCGCCGACGGCGGCTACACCGCCGGCCGCGACCACGGCATCACCCAGCTGATGGGTCTCTGAGCACGACAGAACGGACCGACTCGGCCACCTCGGTGGCGGAGGCTCCGGGCCCGAGGATCGCGGCGATGCCGGCATCGAGCAGCGGCTGCACGTCGTCGTCGGGGATGATCCCGCCCACGATCACGGGGATGTCGAGCCCGGCGTCCCGGAGCGAGTCGACCATGCGAGGCGCGAGCGTGAGATGGCTGGCGTTGTGCAACGACAGGCCCACGGCATCGGCATCCTCCTGCATGGCTGCAGCCACGACCATCTCGGCGGTCTGGCGCAGTCCGAGGTAGATGACCTCGAAGCCGGCATCTCGCAACATGCGGGTGACGACCCGGAGACCGCGGTCGTGGCCGTCGAGACCGAGCTTGGCCAGCACGATCCGGATGTTCTGCTCTTCCATCAGATGACCGTCTTCTCCACGTAGGTGCCGAACACACTCTCGAGCGCCCGAACGACCTCGCCCTCGGTGGCGTAGGCCTTCGCGGCATCGATGAGCACGGGCATCATGTTGACCGTCGGGTCGGCGGCGTCGGCCTTCACTCGCTCGAGCACGGCGGCGACTGCGGCGTCGTCGCGGTCCTGCTTCACGCCGGCCAAACGCTTGTGTTGGAGTTCCTCGGTCGCCGGGTCGACCCGGAGCAGGTTCTGTTCGCCCTCGTCGTGGCCCTCGGTGAACGCGTTGACCCCGACGATGATGCGTTCGCCGGCGTTGACCTCGCGTTCGAACCGGTACGAGGCGTCGGCGATCTCGCCCACGAAGTAGCCGTTCTCGATGCCTTCGTACACGCCCTCGAGAATGGACCCGTTGCCCAACTCGTCGAGATGAGCGAACACCGCCTCGGCCTGCCGCTCCATCTCGTCGGTCATCCACTCGACGTACGGCGCGCCCCCGAGGGGATCGACCACATTGGCCACGCCGGTCTCGTGGGCGACGATCTGCTGGGTACGCAGCGCGATGCGTGCCGCCTCCTCGGTGGGGAGCGCGAGCGCCTCGTCGTAGGAGTCGGTGTGGAGTGACTGGGTGCCGCCGAGCGCGCCCGACAAGGCCTGGATGGCGACACGGGCGATGTTGTTCTTGGGCTGCTGCGCGGTGAGGGACACGCCGGCGGTCTGGGTGTGGAAGCGCAGCATCTGCGACTTCGGATCGGTGGCGCCGTAACGCTCCTTCATCCAGCGCGCCCAGATCCGGCGGGCGGCTCGGAACTTGCCGATCTCCTCGAAGAAGTCGGAGTGGGCATTGAAGAAGAAGCTCAGGCGCGGAGCGAACGTGTCGACGTCGAGCCCCGCTGCGATCGCGGCCTCGACGTACGCGAAGCCGTTGGCGACGGTGAACGCGAGCTCGTGTGCAGCGGTCGAGCCGGCCTCGCGGATGTGATAGCCGGAGATCGAGACGGGGTGCCATCGGGGCATCTCTGCGGCGGTGAAGGCCATCATGTCGGTGACCAGCCGGACCGATGGCCGCGGCGGGAAGATGTACTCCTTCTGCGCCTGGTACTCCTTGAAGATGTCGTTCTGGATCGTGCCCGAGAGCGCTCCGTGGTCGACGCCGGTCTTCTCGGCCAGCGCGATGTACATCGCCATGACGATGGCGGCCGGCCCGTTGATCGTCATCGACGTCGACACGCCCCCGAGGTCGATGTCGGCGAAGAGGTCCTCCATGTCGGCGAGGGTGTCGACGGCGACGCCGGCTCGACCGACCTCACCGACCGCCCATTCGCTGTCGGAGTCGTGTCCCATCAACGTCGGCATGTCGAACGCCGTCGACAAGCCGGTGCCACCGTTGCGGAGGATGTCCTTGAACCGGGCATTCGTGTCGGTCGCCGTGCCGAAGCCGGCGAACATGCGCATGGTCCACAGGCGCGAGCGGTAACCCGCTGCGTGGATGCCTCTGGTGTAGGGGTACTGGCCGGGGAAGGGCCCGTCGCCGTGGACGGCGTCCTGCTCCACGCCGGACCGGGTCGAGAAGAGCGTGTCCCGCTTCGCCGCCGCGTCGAACGCCGCTTCCCACTGGTTCCGGTCTGTCGTCGGTTCGGTCATGAGCCGCTCATCTCGAAATGGTTTGATGTCCAAGGAGTTTCCCGTACTGTACCCAGTGTGCCGCTCGACTTCGATCCCGTGGCCGAAGCCCGGCGGAACTGGGAGCACCACGGCTGGACGTCGGTGGAGGCGATGGCGGCTGCAACGTCGATCTCCCGTGCCAACCAGATCCTCGTCGGCCGCATCGACGCCACCTTGGCGCCGCTGGGACTCACGTTCTCCCGCTTCGAGGCGCTCGCCCTACTGCACTTCACTTCCGACGGGTGCCTGCCGATGGGCAAGGTCGGGGAGCGCCTCCAGGTCCACGCCGCGAGCGTGACCAACACCGTCGACCGGCTCGAGCGCGATGGGTACGTCGAGCGCCGTCGGCACCGCGACGACGGCCGGACGGTCCTCGCCTGCATCACCGCGAACGGCCGGAGCGTGGTGGAACGGGCTGCGGCCTCGCTGGGTGACGTGGACTTCGGCCTCGACGGACCGGACAGCGTCGACCACGACGCGGTCACCGCGGTCCTGACGCCGGTACGTCGCAACGCCGGGGATTTCTGACACCGCGTCAGATCCCTGCGAGACTGCCCGGATGCGCACCTACGTGGTCTCTGGGTCGGCATCGGGCATCGGTGCCGCCACTGTCGAGCGTCTCGAGGCTTCGGGCCATCGGGTGATCGGCGTCGATCTCACCGGAGCGACGGTCGAGGCCGACCTGTCGACGGATGCCGGTCGAGCGGCCATGGTCGAGGGCGTCCGTGCTGCCTCGTCCGGACAGGTCGACGCGATCGTCGCCTGCGCCGGGATCTCGGCCGAGTCGCCGCAGACGATCTCGGTCAACTACTTCGGCGCGGTGGCGACGCTGGAGGGACTCCGACCCTTCCTGGCCGGATCGGATGCCCCACGGGCGGTGGTGATCTCGTCGGTGGCATCGATCATGGGGGCCGACGAGGGCGTGGTCGATGCCTGCCTCGCGGACGACGAGGCGACCGCCAGGGAGCGGATGGCCGAGAACCCCTCGATGGCGTACCTGACGTCGAAGACGGCGATCGCTCGCTGGATCCGACGCAACGCGCCGACCGCCGCGTGGGCCGGCGCGGGGATCCCGCTCAACGCCATCGCCCCCGGCACCGTCCACACGCCGATGACCGCCGAGTTGCTCGCCGCCGACGGTGGGCTCGAGATGGTCGACAGCGCGGTGCCCATGCCGCTGAACGGGCACGCCGGGCCGGAGCAGATCGCACCGCTGCTCGAGTTCTTGGCCAGCGCGGACAACACGCACGTGACCGGCCAGGTGGTCTTCGTCGACGGCGGAGCGGATGCCGTGCTCCGGGGCGACGCCACATGGTGAGCTCCGACACGAGTGCGCTCGACGCCGAGGAGGTCGAGGGGCTCCGGAGCCGGATCGACCACGACGTGGAGAGGGGGCTCGTGCACGGTGCGCAGCTCGCCATCGCCGTCGACGGCGACGTCCGGCTCTTCGACCACATCGGAGCATCGAGCCCCGGCCAGGTCACCCCTCTCTATTCGGCATCGAAGGTGCTGCCCGTCCTCGCGACCTGGCGGCTGATCGGCGATGGAGAGCTGACGTACGACCGGAAGGTCGTCGACGTCCTTCCCTGGTTCACCGGCGGGGGCAAGGACGACGTCACGGTCGACCACCTCCTCCTCCACACCGCGGGGCTGCCTCGAGCACCGCTCGGTCCGGGTGACTGGGGGGATCCCGGTCGCCGACGGGAGAAGATGGCGAGTTGGTACGTCACGTCGGTACCGGGCGCCGAGTTCGCCTATCACGCGACCTCGGCCTCCTGGGTCCAGGCGGAGGTGCTCGCGGCCGTGTGTGGTACCGATCACGTGTCGGCGATCCACGCACTGGTCACCGACCCGCTCGGTCTCCCGTCGTTCTTCGGCATCGACGACACGGTGCACGATGTCGCCGACCTCGTGGTCGTCGCCGACGGCGACGTGACGGTCGATCTCGGCGAGGCCACGTTCGATGCGCTGCTCCGGTTCAACGACCACGAGGTCCGGCGGGTGGGCGTACCCGGTGCCGGTGCCTACGCGTCCGCCGCCGATGTCGCGATGCTCTACCAGGGCGTCCTGATCAATCCCGGCGGCCTCTGGGACGAGGGCGTCGTCGCCGACGGGACCGGCGCGGTCCGTGTGACCGCCGACGACCCGCTCCGGGCTGCGTCGGCCAACCGCACGCGCGGCTTCATGGTCGCCGGGACCGACGGGATGGCGCCTCGCCGTGGACTGCCGGTCGATGCCGGTCCGCGGACCTTCGGCCACGACGGGGCCGGCGGCCAGGTGGCATGGGCCGACCCCGACACGGGCATGTCCGTGGCGTTCCTCCCTGCCGGGATCGATCCGGACATCGTGCGCCTGACCCGGCGCAGCGTCTCGGTGTCGACCCGTGCAATGCGCTGCCTCGCACGGTCCTCCGACATCTGAGCGAGACCGGGGGAGTCTGAGGACGGCCGCACGGGGGTACGGGTCCCTCATGCTCGTGGGCGTGGACTTGGCCGAGAACGATCTGTTGCGCATCGGCGTGGGTCTGGGGGTCGTGATCGTCGCCTACATCGTCAGCCGCGTCACGCGGCGGGTCCTCGAGCCGAGACTGACGGCCCGCCAGACGCCGAGCTTCGGGCGTGTGGTCTCCCGTCTCGTCGGTTGGGGGATCGTGTCGGTCGCGGTCATCTTCGCCGTGACGCTGGCCTCGCCGAGCGTCAAACCGGTCGACTTCATCGCCGGCCTGGGTGTCTTCTCGATCGCTCTGGGCTTCGCGTTCCAGGACATCTTGTCGAACCTCCTCGCCGGCGTCCTCCTGATCATCCGGCAGCCGTTCCAGCAGGGCGATCAGATCGAGGTCAACGGGTTCACCGGCACGGTCGAGGGCATCACGATCCGCGAGACCACGTTGAAGACCTTCGACGGCCAGCGTGTGATCGTTCCCAACGCCGACGTCTACCAGAGCGCCATCCAGGTACTCACGGCCTTCGGCGAGCGACGTACCAGTCTCGAGATCGGCGTCGGGTACGACGACGACCTCGGAGTGGCCGAAGACGTGATCCTCGACGCCTGCCGCGGTGTCGAGGGCGTGCTGGCCGACCCCGAACCGCAGGCGTACCTGATCGGTCTCGGCGACAACGCGGTCGTGTTCGATCTTCGCTACTGGACCGACCCGCATCAGGCCGACGTGCGTCGTGTCGAGCACCTCGTGTTCCGTGCCGTGAAGGAACGCCTCGACGCGGAAGGACTCGACATGCCGTTCCCGGTCCGTACGATCGAGGCGGCACCGTCGTTGGTGGCGGCCCTCAGGCGAGAGCTCGACGACGTCTCGACCGATGAGGACGGATGATCGTCTTCACGGTGTGACGATCGGGAAGACCCTCGGCCAGCGGTCGAGGCCGGCGAACAATGCGGTGATGGCGTCGGCGTCGCCGGCAACCGTGGTGTCGGGGGCATCGTCGAGTGAGACGGTTCCGTCGATCAATCCGATCAACGACGGCACCGTCGTGGAGAGCGTGCAGACGGCATCGTCGTCGGACTGCGCCGGACGATGGAAGAGCGTCTGATTCGACAAGCCCACGACGTGGCGCTCGCTTCGGTCGGTCACCTCGACGTTGACGGACCACGAATCGAGTCCGAGCCGCTCGGGGACGAGACGGACGGCGAGCGCATCGAAGAGCATCTCGGTGGTCATCGCCGGTGCCAATCCACCGAGGTTCGACATGCCGAGGTCGAGCAAGCCGTCGGCCCGTAGCTCCTGCGCGCCGGTCAGGTAGAAGTTGCGCCAGGGGCCCGATTCGGCCTGATATCCCAGCTGCTCCAGCGTCTCGGCCAACAGGAGACGAGCCTCGCGGTGCGACGGGTCGGCGAAGACGACGTGGTCGAGGACCTGGGCAGCCCACCGGTACTCGCCGGCAGCGACGTCGGCCCGCGCTCGGTCGACCACGGCGTCGGCGCCGCCCATGTACTCGACGTACTTCGCGCCGGCGGCCTCGGGCGGGAGGGCGTGGAGGTGCGACGGGTTGCCGTCGAACCACCCGATGTATCGCTGGTACACCGCTTTCACGTTGTGGCTGACCGTGCCGTAGTAGCCCCGCGCGTGGAACTCGCTGCGGAGGCCCTCGGGCATGTCCAGCGTCTCGGCGATCTCGAGGGGCGTGAGTCCGTGGTTGGCGAGCCGCATCGTCTGGTCGTGGATCCAGCGATAGGCGTCGCGCTGCTGCTCGAGGAACTGGCGGGAGTCGTCGGAACCGAACCGGGGCCAGTGGTGGCTGGCGAAACAGATGTCGGTGTCGGCGGCGAAGAGGTCGATCGCCTCCCCGATGTACTTGCTCCACGCCAGTGCGTCGCGCACCTGCGCACCGCGCGGCGTGTAGAGGTTGTGGAGGTTGTGCGAGCAGTTCTCGGCCATGCACAGCAACCGCAGGTCGGGGAAGTGGAAGTTCATCTCCGCGGGCGCTTCGGTCCCCGGCGTGTACTGGAACACGACCCGGACGCCGTCGATCTCGAGCTCGGTGCCGGTGGCGCCGATCTCCTCGGTCGGCGGGATGAGACTCGTCGTTCCCAGCGGTGTCGCCTTGCCGAGACCGCAGTCGACCTGGCCGCGAGGTCCTTGGGGGAGCAGCGCTCCGTACATGTACATCGCACGGCGGAGCATGACCGGACCGGCGATGACGTTCTCGCTGACCGCTTCGGCGAGGAACCCCTCGGGAGCGATGATCCGGCAACGACCGGCATCGACGTCGGCCTGGGTGGTGACCCCGAGGACGCCGGCGAAGTGGTCGATGTGGCTGTGCGTGTAGATGACGGCGACGACGGGCCGCTCGCCGAGGTGCTCGTTGGCGAGATCGAGCGATGCGCGGGCGGTCTCGACCGAGGTGAGCGGGTCGATGACGATCCAGCCCGTGTCGCCGGCGATGAAGGTGATGTTCGAGAGGTCGTAGCCCCGTACCTGCCACACGCCGTGGGTCCCGGAGGTGTCGACCTCGAACAGCCCGTGGATGCAGTTGAGGCGGGCCTGGCGCCAGAGCGAGGGGTTCACGGTCTCGGGTGCGGTCTCGGCCTCGCGGACGAAGTCGTGACGATGGATGTCCCACACGACGTGCCCTTCGCCGATGGTCCCGGTGGCGTGCTGGGCGACGAGACCGCGGGAGGCTCGTTCGAAGTCCGCTTGATCGTCGATGGGCACCGACGCTGCGACGGCGAGGTTGTGCCGGCGGGTGTGGGTGGATGCCTCGGCCGGCGTCGTGGGGCTGATGCTGTCGTCCATCGTCGAAGCATGGCACTCTGTGGCCCCATGAGGGACCGGAAGTGGCGCTCCGGATGAGCGGTGACGAGTGGACGACGCTGATCGTCCTCGTGGCGATGCTCGGTGTGCTCGTGGTCGACCGGTTCCCGCCGGCCGGCGTGGTCTTCGGCGCGACGTTCACGCTGCTCATCACCGACGTGATCGAGGCCGACGTGGCGTTCTCGGGGTTCTCGAACTCGGCCCCGCTCACGGTCGCCGCTCTGTACGTGCTGGCCCGTGGTGCGCAGAAGACGGGAATGCTGACGTCGATGACGTCGCGACTGCTGGGTGACGGCACCGGCCGGCGAGCGATGACCCGATTCCTCGTCCCGACGGCCGGGGCGTCGGCCTTCTTCCCGAACACGCCGCTCGTCGCCATGCTCATCCCCGACGTGCTCGGCTGGTGTCGGCGCCACGGCGTGTCGCCGTCGAAGTACCTGATGCCGTTGTCGTTCGCCGCGCTGCTCGGCGGGGTCGTCACCGTCCTGGGCACGTCGACCAACCTCGTGATCTCCGGTCTGCTCGACGCCGAGCCCGACAGCGCGCCGCTGTCGGTGTTCGAGATGACGAAGGTCGGCCTCCCGGTGGCGGCGATCGGTCTCCTGCTCCTGCTCTTGGTCGGCGATCGACTGGTGCCGGCGCGGTTGACGCCGCCCGAATCGGCCGAGGCCAACTCGCGGGAGTTCTCGATGACGATGCAGGTGGTCGCCGGCGGACCGCTCGACGGTTCGACGGTCGCCGACGCCGGGCTCCGTGACCTGCAGGGCGTGTTCCTGGTCCAGATCGAGCGTGACAACTCCGTCGTCAGCCCCGTGGCGCCCGACCGGCGTATCGACGGTGGCGACGTGCTCACCTTCGTGGGCAACGTCGAGGAGATCCTCGATCTCCAGCGTCGCAAGGGGCTCCGCTCCACAGAGGAGGCACACGTCCTCGCTGTCGACTCGCCCGACACCCGCTTCTTCGAGGTGGTGATCGGCCGGTCGTCGCCCCTGGTCGGGTCGACGATCCGTGACTCGGGATTCCGGGGCACGTACCAGGCCGCCGTGGTGGCGCTCCACCGCTCGGGCCACCGCGTCGCCGGCAAGCTGGGCGGAATCCGGCTGCGCAACGGCGACACGCTCCTGCTCCTGGCCAAACCCGACTTCCGGCGGAACTGGCACGACAAGCGGGACTTCCTCGTCGTGGCGCCCGTCGGGGGCGAATCGCCGGCCGCGACATCTCGGGCGCCGATCGTGGCCGTCGTGACCGCCGCAGTGATCCTGCTCAGCGCGACCAACGTGTTGCCTCTGCTCGAGGGAGCGATCCTCGGCGCGGCGGCGTTGATCGTGAGCCGCACCCTCACCTTCGTCGAGGCCCGTGAGGCCATCGACATCGACGTGATCATCCTCATCGCGTCCGCATTCGGGCTCGGGGGAGCGATGGACTCGACCGGGCTCGCGCAGCGCATCGCCGACGGGCTGAGCGATGCATTCGGCGGCTTCGGCTCTGCCGGCGTGATCTTCGGCGTGGTCCTGGCGACGGCCGTCCTCACCGAACTGGTCACCAACAACGCGGCCGCCATCGTGATGTTCCCGATCGCGATCGCCTCGGCCGGCGTCGCCGAAGTCGACCCCCGTGCGATGGCGATCGCCGTGGCCGTCGCCGCATCGGCCAGCTTCCTCACGCCGATCGGCTATCAGACGAACACGATGGTCTACGGCCCTGGTGGCTATCGCTTCCTCGACTATGCGCGCGTCGGAGCGCCGCTCACGGCGACCGTGCTGGTCGGGACGACGGTCATGACCGCGATCACGGGTTGATGCAGAACTAGAACACGTTCCAGTTCTCTGGCAAGCTGATGTCCATGCAGACCCCCATCGCGCAGCGCCTCGACATCGAGTTCCCGATCTTCGCCTTCACCCACTGCCGTGACGTGGTGGCGGCCGTGTGCAACACCGGTGCCATGGGCGTGCTGGGGGCCGTCGGCTTCACGGTCGACCAGCTCAAGCAGGAGCTCGACTGGCTCGACGAGCACGTCGAGGGCACCTACGGCGTCGACATCGTCATCCCCGGCAAGTACGAGGGCATGGACGAGATGGATCCCGACGCTCTCGAGGACATGTTGAAGGGCATGATCCCTGACGAGGTGCGGGAGTTCGCCCGGGGGATCTTCGACGAGGCGGGCGTCCCCCGGCTGACCGAGGAGGAACAGCCACACGAACTGCTCGGGTTCGGGATGGCCACCGCGATGCCGTTGCTCGAGGAGGCGCTGTCACGCCCGAAGTGTTCGCTCATCGCCAACGCTCTGGGGACGCCACCCGAAGACGTGATCGCCCATGTGCAGGAGAGCGGTCGGCTCATCGGAGCCCTGTGCGGTTCGGTCAAGCACGCCAAGGCGCACGAAGCCGCCGGACTGGACTTCGTGGTGTGTCAGGGCGGCGAAGGCGGCGGCCACACCGGCGACGTCGGTTCGGTCGTGCTGTGGCCCGAGGTCATCGAGGCCGTCGACATCCCGGTCCTGGCCGCCGGGGGAGTGGGGTCGGGCAAGCAGATGGCGGCGGCCATGGTCATGGGCGCACAGGGCGTCTGGACGGGCTCGTTGTGGCTGACGGTCGAGGAAGCCGACATCCCGCCCGGCCAGATGGAGACGTACATGGCAGCCACGAGCCGCGACACGATCCGCTCGCGGTCGTGGACGGGCAAGCCGTGCCGGATGCTCAAGAACGACTGGACCGAGGCGTGGGAGCGCCCGGACACGCCGGATCCGCTCGGCATGCCGATGCAGTCGATGGTCTCGGTCGAGGCGATGGCGCGCGGCCACCGCTACCCCACGCAGGCCAAGGACGTGAACTTCATGCCGTGCGGCCAGATCATCGGTCGGCTCGACAAGGTGCGCCGATCGGCCGACGTGATCATGGAGATGGTCGAGGAGTTCGTCGAGTCGATGGAGCGGGGCGCTGCGCTGCTCCAGGTGGACGCCACGCCGCAGGCCTGAACCTCGAGCCGGAGTCAGCTGCTCGGGTTCACGATCGGGTCCAGCACGTTGACGTAGTCGGCGAGGCGTGAGGCGATCTCGAACGCCGCCTCGTCATCGTCGAGGTCGGGCTCGATCCAGGTCTCGCTGCAACGCCGCCAGTCGTCGGGGCGTCCGAGGAACGGGCCGGCCTCGGCCTCGTCACCCAACTCGTCGCGCCATCGCCGCTCGGCGGCGAGGAGTCGATCGAGCGCGGCGTCGTTGACGGACTGGTCGCGGTCCTCGGCGTGGAAGCCGATCTCGAGCGCAGCACCCGCCACCTCGTCGACGAATCGGCGGGGGATCACCTGTGCCTCGTAGTGGAGTCGCGGTGCCGTCGGGTCGACGCCGGGACGGGCGACGACCCAGGCCTTGACTCCTCGCCGGTGCGACCGGAAGTGCAGGGTGCCGACCTCGGCCGACACCAGGGTCCGGGCGAGCTCGCCGACCTGTTCGAACAACGGCAGTTCCACCTCGTCACCCTGCCATCCGCGGTCGTGTGACCGGTGTCTCGTGAACGTGTGCACGAGTTTGTGTCGATTTGGTGACGGGCTAGTGTTACGGACTCGTGACATCCAGAGCGTGCGCTCACTACGCACCGGTCACCTCGTCCCTGTTGCCGAACCGGAATCCGGAACCATCACTTCACACCTCGATCCCGACAACGCTCGCCTCGACCGGACATTCCGGCGTCGCCGCCTCGGCCTCCTGGCCGGGGTCGCGGTCGTGGTGGTCAGCATCGGCCTGGTGTTCCAGCCGAGCGGCGACACCGCGGTCGACGGCGAGTTGGCCGTGGCCGCAGGTGACGGCTCGGTCAGCGCGCAGTCGGTGACCGGACCGGTCACGCTCTCCGCCATCGTGGCCGAGACCACGTCGACGCTCCTCGAGGCCACCACCACGGTCCCGGAGACGACGACGACCACCACGCCGCCGACCACGGCAGAGCCGATCACCACCTCGACGGTGGCGCCGACGACGACAGCGGCGCCGGTCACCACGGCGGCACCGGCGACGACCGCTCCGACGCGGGCCGTGGCCCCGACGACGACGGCAGCGCCCACTCCGCCGCCGACGACCGCGGCGCCCACCACGACCTCCGACGGCGACTACGAGTACGGCGATCCCCGAGGCCTCCAGGTTTGGCTCGACCTGGCGCAGTGCGAATCGCATGGCAACTGGTCGATCAACACCGGCAACGGGTACTACGGCGGCCTGCAGTTCAGCCTCGGCGCCTGGGAGGGTGTCGGCGGTACCGGCTACCCCCACGAGCACTCCCGCGACACGCAGATCACCATGGGCCGGCGACTCCAGGCGCAGTACGGCTGGGGCGCATGGCCCCATTGCTCGAGCGAGCTCGGACTCCGCTGAGTTCGACGGAGAACCGGGGACCTGTCGCCTGGTTCGGTTGAAGCACAACTCGACGACGGGCGCCGCGTGTCAGCCGACAGGCAGCGCCTTTGCCGTGCGAGTCGTGGCGAACTGATAGCCGGCGAGGCCCATCAGGAGCACGCCGTTCGGGATGTGGATCGCCGCAGCATCGGCGGTGTCGCGTCCCACGTAGCCGAGTCCGATCTGGGTGAACGTCAGCAGGGCGATCATCCCGGCGACGGCGAGTTCGCCCCCATCGGCCTTGTCGGCCAGCGCCAGTCCGAGGTTCACGAGGGCCAGGATGAAGACGCCGTTGCCGATGTAGCCGTGGGTCTCGATGATCAGGTTGCCGAGGAAGAGGAACCGTCCGGCGAGGATCGCGAGCAGGAAGACGAGGGCGAGGGTGAGCCCGGCACAGATCTGGCGGGCGCGCTGGAGGGACGTCGTCGGTGACATCCCGACAGCATGTCGTACGGTGCCCGTCGTGCATGAGCCGAGCGATCTGGCCGCCCCGCTGGCCGACGGCGCGTTCTATGCGGGGGACCCGTACCGGACCTACGCGTCGTTGCGGCGTGAGGAGCCGGTGGCCTGGTGTGATCCCGGAGGATTCTGGGCGTTGTCGACCCATGCCGGGGTGCTCGCGGCGTCGACTGATCCCGACACCTTCTGTTCTCGCCGGGGCATCCTCGCCATGGAGATCGGGGTCGAGTACGCCACGCCACCGACGATGATGCACACCGATCCGCCGGAGCACACGGCCTATCGAAAGCTCGTCGCCCCGGGCTTCCGTCCGTCGGTGATCCGGCGCACGGCCGAGCGGGTCGCCGACCGGACCGAAGAGGTGCTCGACCGGCTTCCCGAGGGAGCGTTCGACGCCGTCGAGTCCCTGGCGGTCCCGTTGCCGCTGCTGTTGATCGCCGACGTGCTGGGCGTGCCCACCGACGACCTCGACCGCTTCTTCGCATGGTCCGAGGCCGCGATCCCCGGTGAATCAAACATGGATCCTGGTGAGCAGCAACGGTTGATCGGCGAGTGCTGGGCCTACCTCCTCGAGCGATGCAACGACCGTCGTGCCGACCCCGCGGACGATCTCGTGTCGGTCCTCGTCCACACCGAGCTCGACGGACGGCGACTGTCCGACGACGAGTTGGTGATGTTCCTCAACCAGCTCCTGATCGCCGGGAACGAGACGACGAGGAATGCGATCTCCGGCGGGCTGCACGCCTTCGCCGACCACCCGGACCAGTGGCAGCAGTTGGTCGACGATCCGACGCTCGTCGACTCCGCCGTCGAGGAGATCCTGCGCTGGACCACGCCGGTGATCTCGTTCCTGCGCACCACCACACGCGAGGTCGACCTCGAGGGACAGACGATCCCCGCCGGCGATCCCGTGCTCCTGCTGTACCAGTCGGCCAACCGCGACGAGAACGAGTTCGGGGCCACCGCCTCGACGTTCCTGGTCGACCGCCGTCCGAACCACCACCTGTCGTTCGGGTTCGGGGCGCACTTCTGCATCGGCGCGTCGCTCGCTCGGATGGAGATCGCGACGCTGCTCCGATCGTTGCTCCGCCGGGGTTGGACTCCTTCTGGTCGCGGCGAGGTCGTCCGGACGGCGTCGCCGGTCATCGCCGGCCTCCGTTCCCTCCCGTTGGCGTTCGACGGCCGCTGAGTCGTGTTGGGGAGGGCAACTCGTTCTTCGTCGCCTGAGTTGCATCAGCGCGACTCAGACGACGAGGAATCGTTCGGAGAGCTGTTCGTGGACGACGCGACGCAACCGGCAGTTGTGCCGTTCAGGAGTTGTCGTGCTTCTGCGGTTGTGGCGTCACGCCAGCCGTGAGGCCACAACCCCAGAACAGATGAGAATCCGCTCTCCTGCTGCCGAACTCAGTCGGCGATGAGGTCGGCAAGGCCCTTCTCGACCCGCTCGGTGACCTCGTCGACGGTGCCGAGACCATCGATGCGCAGGAGGATGCCGCGCTCTTCGTAGAAGTCGATGAGCGGAGCGGTGTTCTCCTCGTAGATGCGGAGACGGTTGCGGATGACGTCCTCGGTGTCGTCGCTCCGGCCCGAATCACGGCCACGTTCGACGAGACGTCGGACGAGTTCGTCCTCGGGGACGTCGAGCATGATCACTGCGTGGAAGGTCCGGTTCTTGTTCCGGCCCCACTCGTAGGCGCCCTCGGCCTGAGGCAGCGTGCGGGGAAATCCGTCGAGCAGGAAGTCCTCGCGGGGCTGGCGTCCGCCGAGTGCCTCGTTGACCATCGAGATCACCAGATCGTCGGGGACGAGGCCGCCGGCGTCCATGTGTTCCTTCGCCGCCTGACCGAGTTCGGTGTTGCGCGCGACGTGGTCTCGCAGGAGATCGCCGGTCGCCAGGTGCGGCACGCCGTGGCGCTCGGCCAGACGTTCGCCCTGCGTTCCCTTGCCCGCACCGGGTGGTGCGAGGAGCAGTGCTCGGAACAACGGTCCCCCTGTGTCTGCGTCGCCGGATGGAGTTGCCGACGGTAGCGCACCGGCCCCCGTGCGCCGGACTCCGGAATCGCCCACCTCGGCGGTCTGCCGACCCGCGAGACTGCCGGTGTGGGGAGCCCCGAGCGCGTCGACGCACGAGCACTGATCGGCGTGCTGGGCGACTGGTCGGCGGGCGCGGGACCGCTCTACCGGCAGTTGGCGTCAGCGCTCGTGTCCGCCGTCGAGCGTGGCGACCTCCCCCCGGGAATGAGGTTGCCGGCGGAGCGTTCGATCGCCGAGGCACTTCCTGTGGCGCGTAACACCGTCGTGGCGGCGTTCGGGTTGCTGGTCGAGTCCGGTCATGTGGTCCGCCGGCAGGGGAGCGGTTCCACGGTCGCCGGCGAGTCGCGGGGCGATCGCCCTGCGTTGGCAGCGGGGCTTCGGGCGCAGACCCTGACAGGACGAGCCCTGCATCACGGTGGGCAGGACGATCCCGTCGAACTCGGCCTCTCGGTGCTCGACGACCCGGAGTCACTTCCGGCGTGGGCCTTCGACGTCGACCCCGTCACGGTGGGCCGCGCCGGGCGTGGGCACGGCTACGCCCCGCTGGGGATCGACGCCCTGCGCGATCGCGTCGCCGAGCTGTTGACCGCTCGGGGACTCCCGTCGGCGTCGTCGGAGGTCGCGATCACGCTCGGTGCGCAACACGGCATCGCACTGGCCGCCGAGGTCCTGGGGGACCGGGGCACGGGTGTTGCGGTCGAGGACCCGACCTATCCGGGTGCGATCGACGTGTACTCCCGCGCCGGACTGCGCTTCGCCGCCGTCGACACGGACGCCGGCGGGACCGACCCGGCCTCGCTCCGGAGGGTTCTCGCCGGAGGTGGCGTCGGTCTGGTGCATCTCGCACCCCAGTGCGCGAGCCCGACCGGGGTGGTGACGGTCGACGCCCGACGCCCGGAGATCCTCGAATTCCTCCGAGCATCGGACGCCTGGCTGGTCGAGGACGCCGCCCTCGAGTTCCTCGCGCCGCCCGCCGAACACGGCTACCTGGCCGCATCGATGCCCGAACGGTCCGTCGTCGTCGGAACCACCAGCAAAGTGCTGTGGGGTGGACTCCGGGTGGGGTGGCTCCGGGCGCCGGCCTCGGTCGTCGAGCGGATCGGGCGCCTGCGCGCTGCGCACGACCTGGGCTCTCCCGTCGCGCCCCAGGTGACCGCGCTCCGCCTCCTCGATGACATCGATGACATCGCCGACCAGCGCCGTACACGGGCGGCCGGTCGGCGTCAGTACCTCCGTGAGCGGATCCTCGCAGCGGTTCCGGACGTGCGCATCGCCGTTCCCGATGGGGGGCTGAGCCTGTGGGTCGAGGTCGAGGACGCCGACCGGTTGGTGGCCGACGCCGCCACCGTCGGCCTCGACATGGTGTCGGGCCGGGTGTGCAGCGTGACCGGAGGTCAGACGGATCGCGTCCGCCTCAGCGTGTGGGCGCCGGAGGTCGTGCTCGACGAGGCCGCACGGCGATTCGGTGTCGCCTGGCGGCTGGGTCGATCAGACGACTGAGCCGAGGCGACGTGCCGCCTCGCGGAGTTCGGTCGGACCGAGCGTCGCGTAGGTGGCCCGGAACGTCGACGTGGGGTCATCGCCCGTTCGGAACGCCGAACCGGGGACGAAGGCGACGCCGGCATCGACGGCCCGAGGGAGCAGGGCCGTGGTGTCGACGCCGGGGATGTCGGCCCACAGGAACAGCCCGCCTCGGGGTTCGGCGATCGTCGCGCCAGGCAGCGCCTCGGCGAGTGCGGCGCGGAGTTCGCCGGCGCGCTCGCGGTAGAAGGCTCCGAGGACCTTCGACCGCTCGGTCATCCACCCGGGCACGGCCAGCAGATCGAGGACGAGTTGCTGGCTCAACGTCGACGTGTGGAGGTCGGTGGCCTGTTTGAGGCGAGCGAGCACGGTGATCAGGGGCGGGGGCGCGACCATCCATCCGACCCGCAGGCCCGGGGCGATCGTCTTGGAGGTCGTGCCCAGGCTGATGGCCCGATCGGTCCAGGTGGAGACGGGTGGATGCACGGGCTCGTCGAAGCGGATGCGCCCGTAGGGGTCGTCCTCGACGACGAGGAAGCCCCAGTGGTCGGCGAGCGCTGCGAGATGGCGGCGCCGCTCCGGATGGAGGACGGCCCCGGTGGGGTTCTGGAAGTCGGTGACCGTGTAGACGAGCTTCGGGCGGCCCCCTCGGGTCAATGCCGCCTCGAGGGCCTCGGTGTCGAGTCCGTCGTCATCGACGCGTATGGGAAGCCATCGCGGGTGCCGGGCCCCGAGCGCCTGGATCGCCCCGAGGTAGCCGGGATCGTCGATGGCGACCTCGTCCCCGGGGTCGAGGAACGCTCGGCCGACGAGGTCGAGGGCCTGCTGCGATCCGGTCGTGACGAGCACCTCATCAGGGGTGCACGCCCGAGATCGCCGGGACGCAGCGTCGTCGGCGATGACGGCTCGCAACGGCGTCATGCCCTCGGTCCGGCCGTACTGCAGCGGTTCGCCCGAGGGGCTGCGGATCGCGGCATCGGCGACCCGGGCCAGATCGTCGACGGGGAACGTCGCCGGGTCCGGCATGCCGCCGGCGAGGGACAACACGTCGTCGAGGTCGACCAGGGCGAGGATCTCGCGGATGACCGACGACCGTGCGGTCTTCGCGTCAGCGGTCAACAGGTCGTCGAGCGGCGTCATCGGAGCAGTGTCCGACGGCGGCCGCCCCACGACGAGAGCCAATCAGGGAGATTGGACCCGTTCTGCTGCCAGGAGCGAGCGGCGCACCTTGCCGGCGTCGTCTCGCACCGGTTCGTCGACGAACTCGAAGGTGCGCGGGATCTTGTAGCGCACGATCTCGTCCGCCAGGTGCGAACGGAGGTCGTCGGCGGTCAGCGGCGCCGTGGGGTACACGATGGCGTGGACCCGCTCACCGAGGTCGTCGTCGGGCAGGCCGATGACGGCGCAGGAGCCGACGTCGGGATGGCGGTCGATGGCCGCCTCGACCTCGGCCGGATAGATGTTGGCGCCGCCGGTGAGGATCATGTCCTTCTTGCGGTCGCCGAGATAGAGGAACCCGTCCTCGTCGACCCAGCCCATGTCGCCGAGGGTCTCCCACCCGTCGTCGGTCCGCGTCGCCTCGGCGCCGACGTAGCGATACGTCCGAGCGCCGTCGGGTGGGCGGAGGAACACCTCGCCGGGTTCACCGGGCGCGGCATCGGTCCCGTCGGCGCGGACGATCTTGATCTCGCCCGCGGACGGGCGGCCGACCGAACCGCGGTGGGTGAGCCAGTCGGCGCCGGTGATGATCGTCGCCGCCTGCGCCTCGGTGCCGGCGTAGAGCTCGTAGATCCGTTCCGGGCCCATCCATCGGATCCACTCCTCCTTGAGCCACGGTGGGCACGGCGCGGCGAGGTGCCAGATGCGCTGCAGTGACGAGAGGTCGTACCGATCACGGACCTCGGCGTCGAGCTTCCAGATGCGCTGCATCATCGTGGGTACGAGGTAGAGCGTCTCGGCCCCGTGGTCCTCGACGGCCTGGAGCGTCGCTGCGGCGTCGAAGCGGGGGAGCACCACGGCATGGCCGCCCGTACGCAGCTGTTCGACCGTCCAGACGAACGGGCCGTTGTGGTAGAGCGGGCCGGGCATCACGATCGTCCCACCGCGACGGCTGAACGCCGGTTTGGCATCGGGGTCGGTCGTCGACGGCGTGCCGGCGACGATGAGCTTGGGGCGGCCGGTCGACCCTCCGGACGTGGGCGCCTTCCAGGCAGGGGAGACGGCGTCTGGCAACGGGCTGGCGTCGATCGCTGCGTCGGGGACGAAGTCGGGTGGGAGCGACGCTCGACCCGCTGCTCGGTCGGCTTCGACCCCGGCCACGACACGGCTGTCGGCGAGGGCGACGATCTCCTCGAGCTCACGTCCGGGGAGCTTGGACGACACGGGTTGGGGGATCGCCCCGATCAGCCAGCACGCCACGGTCGTGACCACGAACGCCTCGGAGTTGGGGAACGCGATGGTCACCATGTCGCCGGTCTCGACGCCGAGATCGAGCAGATGGCGTGCGGTGCGCGTCGACTCGTCGAGGAGCCACCGCCACGACCGCGTGGGCCCGCCGACGATCGTCAGCGCCGGAGCATCGGGGCTCGTCTCGGCGTGGGAGGTGAACAGCGCGGCGTAGGAGATCTCGTCCATCGCCGGTCATCGTCGCGCGGAACGTCTGCCAGGATGCGTGAATGACAGCGATCGAGCAAAAGATCGGGAACCGCGGCATCTGGTGGTTCACCGAAGGCATGACGACCGACGAGGCGGCGGCGTTCGCACAACGCCTCGAGGCGATGGGCTACGGGGCGCTGTGGATCCCCGAGACACTGGGTCGTGACCCGTTCGCCCACGCCGCCATGTTGCTGGACCGGACCGAAGACCTCGTCGTCGCCACGGGCATCGCCAACATCTTCCACCGCCATCCCGGCGCCATGCTCCAGGCGCAGAACACGCTCGCTGAGCAGTCCGGGGGGCGCTTCCTGCTCGGACTCGGGGTGTCACATGCCCCGATCGTCGCCGGCGTGCGCAAGCTCGACTACTCGAAGCCGCTGACGCAGATGCGCGACTACCTCACCGGCATGAAAGAGTCGGCCTTCATGGCCGTCGGTCCCGCCGAGCCCCCGAAGACGGTGCTCGCTGCCCTCGGCCCCAAGATGCTCGAGCTGGCGGCGTCGGACGCGGACGGTGCCCATCCGTACTGGACGACTCCGGAACACACGGTGCTCGCCAAGGCGGCGCTCGGGCCCGACAAGATGCTCTGCGTCGAGCAGAAGGTCGTCCTGACCACCGATCCCACCGAGGCACGCGATGCGGCGAGGGCGGCCCTGGCGATGTACATCGGACTGCCGAACTACTACAAGAACTGGCTGCGGCTCGGCTACACCGAGGACGACTTGGCCGACGGCGGCAGCGACCGACTGGTCGACGGCCTCGTCGCATGGGGGACGGCGGCGCAGATCGAGCAGCGTCTCCAGGCGCACGTCGACGCCGGCGCCACCCACCTGGCGATCCAGGCACTGAACCCCGGTGGCGGCGGCACGACACCCGACTTCGCTGCGCTCGAGGCGCTCGCCCCCGCCTGACCCCCCGAAATCAGAGGAGCGGAAGACCCGACCCTCCGCTTCTGGGTGCGCGATCGGGACGTCTCACGTCCCGATCGCGCACCCAGAACGATCTGTTCAGAGGGCGGTCAGGGGCCTGCGAGTTGTGGGGCGACCTCGGTGCCGAAGCGGGCGACCTGGTCGGCGTACTCGGCGGCCGACCGTGCGGCGAAGCGCACCTGCAGTTGCGTGGCGCCGAGCTCCGCGAGACGTCCGAGACCGCGTGCGATGCGGTCGGGATCACCGGTGAAGGTGCCGGCGGGCGGTTCGAAGGTCGGCGTACCGACGTGGACGAACGACGTGATGATCCCGACGTCGATCGGGCGTCGCTCACCGTGGAGTCGCTCCTGGTGCTGGTGGATCGTCTCGATGGCTGCCGGCATCTCGGGATAGGGCGTGCCCTGCGGCAGCCAGCCGTCGCCGAACTCGCCGGCCCGACGCAATGCGGCCTTCGAGGATCCTCCGATCCAGATCGGTGGGCCGTCCGCCCGAGGCGAGCGGGGCGCGATGTTCCCGTCGCCCACCCGTCCGGTACGGAACGCCTCGCGGATGGTGGTGAGCGCCTCGTCGGTCAGACGACCTCGCTCGCCGTGGTCGACGCCGAGGAGCGCGAACTCGTCAGCGACGTGGCCGGCGCCCACGCCGAGGATCGCCCGTCCAGCCGACAGCGCGTCGAGTGTGGTCCACGCCTTCACCACGGCCGCCGGATGGCGGTAGGCGGGCACGTAGACGTGGCTCAGGAGATGCACGTTCTCGGTGTACCCGGCGATCCACGACAAGGTCGCCACGGTGTCGTACCAGGTCGTGCTCATGGCGTCGGCGAGCGCATCGGGGATGGCGATGTGGTCGCAGACGGCGACGTAGTCGAAGCCGCTCGTGTCGGCCGCACGCACGATCGCCTCGAGTTCGTCGGGGCAGGCGTCGGACTCCCACGACTGGGCGTAGTTCGTGCTCTGCGACTGGATCGGCAGCTGCATCCCGACCGCGAGACGACCGGGCGTGAGGAGTGATCGGGCCACGGCGATGCACCCTATGGGATCAGCGATCCGGGCCCTTCGGAGTGTCACACTCGTCGCCCATGGCTCCGCGACGTCGCACGAAGTCCACCTCCCCGTCTCGCGACGATGCGTCCGACGGTCAGCCGCTCCTGCTCGTCGACGCCGGCATGGCCGCCGGGTGGCGCAGGGCCGAGCCCGACCTCGACCAGCTCGACGAGGTGGTCGAGGCCGCACGCGCGGTCGTGCCCGACGTGGTCGTCCTCGGCGATGCCTCGCTGAAGTGGTCGCTGCCCGACTCGCAGCAGGAGAAGTTCGAGCAGTACCGCGCGACCGCCACGGTCCTGTGCGCCCCGGGTGGCACCACGGGCGGCCACCACGAGTTCCTCAAGACCGCGGCACGCGCCGCGGCCAGCCGCGGGCGCGACGTCTACATCCTGTCGGCGCTGGCCTTGGGCGATGGCCCGTGGCGGCTCGCGATGGTCCGACGGCCCGAAGGCCGCTGGACCATCGAACTCGCCGACTGATCGATCGCGCACCCAGAACGAGTTCGCGGAGCAACCTCAAGCTTCTGGGTGCGCGATCGGTATCTCTGGCGTCCCGATCGCGCACCCAGAACGAGAATGTTGGGTGTTGCGTGTTGGATGTCCCGATGGTGGATGTCGGCACCCTCGATCGGGGCGACTCCGGTCACCAGCGGCCCGTCAGGGCCGACGGACTACCCGTTCTTCGGGAGTTCCTTGAACGGTAGGACCTTGTCCTGGTTCGGCTCCTTGGGGAGGCCGAGGACGCGCTCACCGATGATGTTCTTCTGGATCTGGTCGGTGCCGCCGTAGATGGCCGGCCCCGGCGAGAACAGCGCCGATTCGGTGATCATCGACGTGAACGGGTTGCCCGTCGCGTCGGCGAGCTTCTTCTGCTCGTCGCTGTTGTAGGCGTGCAGCGTGCCCATCGGGCCGAGCAGCGAGAGACCGAGCTCACGGTTCATCCGCAGGATGTCGGACATCGACAGCTTGGCGATGTTGGGGAGACCCGGGATCTGCTTGCCCGCAGCACGAGCTGCCTTGGCGCGCAGGTTGTTCATGCGAGCGATCTCGTAGGCGGTGTGGAGCCGCATCAGGTCCTGGCGGACGCGCTTGTCGCCGACCTTGCCGGCGCCGGTTGCCAGGTCGATCATGCCCTTGGCGCCACCGCGGCCCGAGAGGGCGCCGCCGGAGCCGGACGAGCGGCCAGCGCCGCCACCGCGGACGAAGTCGCCGACGCGCTTGGGGAGGTCACCGGCGATGGTGCCGGGGGACGCCATCGAGCCTGCGGCAGAACCGCCACCGGCACCGAGGCCGGCCCGCTCGTGCATGAGGGTCGTGTTGGCGACGCGCCAGCCGTTGTTCAGGCCGCCGATGCACCACTTGTCGGGGACGCGGACGTCCGACATGAAGACCTCGTTGAACATGGCCCGGCCGGTCATCTCCTTGAGCGGCCGGACGTCCATGCCGTCCTGGTGCATGTCGATGCCGAAGTAGGTGATGCCCTGGTGCTTGGGGAGGTCGGCATCGGTGCGGGCGATCAGCATGCCCATGTCGGCGATCTGGCCGCCGGAGGTCCACACCTTCTGGCCGTTGACGATCCACTCGTCGCCGTCCTTGATGGCCTTGGCCTGGAGACCTGCGAGGTCGGAGCCGGCGCCAGGCTCGGAGAAGAGCTGGCACCAGGCCTTCTGGCCGGTGATGATGTCGCGGACGAGGGTGTCCTTCTGCTCGTCGTTGCCCATGTCGATGATCGTCGGGCCGGCGAGCAGCAGGCCGAGACCGCCGGGGGCCGAGAGGGCGCCGAACTCGGCGATGCGGTTCTGCACGGCGACGGCTTCGGAGCGCTGCAGGCCCTTGCCGAACCACTCTTCGGGCCACATCGGTGCGCCCCAACCGGACAGACCGAGGCGGTTCCACCACTCCTCGACGGTGATGTCGGGGTCCCAGTTCTCGTTGAGCCACTGGTCGAGCTCTTCGATGATCTCGCTCTCGCTGAGATCGGCTGTGCGTGGTGCGGTGTCCGTCATGTGTACCCCTCGAGTGTCCAGATTCGCGCCCATGATGGCAGGTCGGGCGACCATTGGAGCGTGCACTTGACCGGTGGGTCAAGTCGACGACGTGTGACGTACGGCTGATGCGGCACCATGGCGTGGTGACGATGCGCTTGGTGACGTGGAACCTCCAGGGAAGTGCACGGCCCGACCTGGCCGCGGTCGCCTCGACGATCGCCGCATCCGGGGCCTCGGTGGTCCTCGTACAGGAGATCCAACGACGCCAGGCGAAGCGGTTGGCCCGTCTGCTCGGGTGGTCGGTCACCTGGCGGTTCAAGCACTGGTCGATCGCCGTACCGCCCGAAGGCCTCGCCATCCTCAGCCCCGAACCGCAGAGGGACGTCCGGCGGGTCGTCTTGGCACTGCCGTGGTCGTTCTGGTCGTGGCGGCGGAGGATCGCCGTGTCGGCCACGATCCCGGGATCGCCGACGGTGCGGGTCGTGAACACGCATCTCGGTGCCGGGGTCGACGACGCCGAGCGGGCCCGACAGGCCGAGCTGACGATCGAGATGACCGGCGTCGCCACGGGAACCGACCCGGCGTCGGACGTCAGCGGCCCTGCGGTGGTGGCCGGCGACCTCAACACCAAGCCCGGCTCGGTCGTCCTGCGGGTCTACGAGGACGCGGGTCTCGTCGACGCCTGGATGGCCGCCCGCGGGGATGCGCCCGGCGCGACCAACTGGTCGCCCGGTCCGCGGGTGGAACCACCCACCAAGCGTCTGGACTACGTGTTCGCCACCCCGGACCTGTCGGTGCTCGACGCGACCGTGCCGTCGGCGGAGGATGCGGTCGAGCGGTTCGGCCCGATCTCTGACCACCTGCCGCTGACGGTCAGCTTCGACGTCCTCGGATGACCTTGCCCGGGCGAGCACCGGTCGGCTTGCCGTCGATGAAGGTGACCTCGCCCGACTGGATGGTCCGCCGGTAGCCGTCGACCGGCTGGATCAGGCGTCGTCCGCCGGCGGGGAGGTCGAAGATCATCTCCGGCACGTGGAGGTGCAGGGCCTCGAGGTCGATCACGTTGATGTCGGCTCGCTTGCCGACCTCGAGTGAGCCACGATCGCCGAGGCCGTAGACGTCGGCCGTGACCTTGGTCTGCTTGTTGATCACGTGTTCGAGCGGGAGTCGGTCGCCGCGTGAGCGGTCGCGGACCCAGTGGGTGAGCAGATAGGTGGGGAACGACGCATCGCAGATGAGGCCGCAGTGTGCGCCGCCGTCGGAGAGCCCGACCGCCGACGCCGGGTGCTCGAGCATGGTGCGGATGGCCTCGTGGTCGCCCTCCACGTACGAACCGAGCGGGCTGAAGAGCAACGACTTGCCGTCGTCCTCGAGCAACCATTCGAGGGCCACGTCCTGCGGGTCGCGCCCTTCTCGTGCTGCCGTGGCCTCGACCGAGGTCTCGGGAGCGGGTTCGTAGTCGCACTCCTGGCCGAGCCGGAACATGCCCTTCCAGTTCGTCGCCATGTGGAGCGCGCCCGGCGACTTGGTCCGGGGCTCCTCCGCCAGCAGCGTGGCGCGGAACTCGGGGTCGCGCAGCGTGGCGACGCGCTCCTCCAACGGCATCGCCCACAGCGGCCGGTAGCTCGGATGGGCCATGAAGGGATGGAACGAACTCTGGAGACCGAACAGCATCCCGGTGGGCCGGCTGGGCACCTGCGGGAAGACGTTGAGTCCCTCTTCTCGCATCTCCATGGCCTCGTCGAGGGCGCCGATGAAGGCTTCCGGAGCCCGGGGTGACTGGGCGAGCGAGTAGGTGACCGTCACGCCGGACATCTCGGCCAACTCACGAACCCAGCGCCGGTCTGCCGGATCGGACCCGAGACCGTCGGAGATGTACTGGAAGACCGACGGCCCGGCGTCCGACACGCCTCGGCCGATGGCGATCAACTCGTCCGGCATGGCATTCGTTCCGGGGATGAGTCCGTACTTGGAGGAGTGGAGGAGCGTCCGACTGGTCGAGAAGCCGATGGCGCCCTGGCGGATCGCCTCGGCGGTGATGTCGGCCATCTCCTGCATCTGGTCCGCGGTGACCTCGTCGACGTGGGCGTCCTTGCCGAGCACGTATGCCCGCAGCGCGGCGTGGGGCACCTGGGCCGCGACGTCGACCGTGCGGGGCATCTCCTCCAGAGCGTCGAGGTACTGACCGAAGGTCTCCCACCGCCAGTCGATGCCTTCGTGGAGCGCGGTGCCGGGGATGTCCTCGACGGCCTCCATCAACTCGACGAGGAAGTCCTCGCCGCCGGGACGCAGCGGGGCGAATCCGACCCCGCAGTTGCCCATGACCACGGTGGTGGCGCCGTGCCAGGACGACGGTGCCATCTCCGGATCCCAGGTGACCTGGCCGTCGTAGTGGGTGTGGATGTCCACCCAGCCCGGTGCGACGAGGTCGCCCGCGGCGTCGATCTCTTCGCGCCCGGTTCCTTCGACTTCGCCGACCGCGGAGATCAGTCCGTCATCGATGGCGATGTCGCCGTCGAACCGCTCCCGTCCCGTGCCGTCGACGATGACGCCGTTGCGGATGACGAGGTCGTGCTGAGCCATGGGGTCCCCCTGGAGTGTGACTTGACCGTGCGGTCAAGATAGCCGCACTCAGTAGTGGTAGGGGAATGACGACCAGTCGGCGTCGCGCTTCTCGAGGAAGGAGTCGCGACCCTCCTGCGCCTCGTCGGTGCCGTAGATCAAGCGGGTGGCCTCGCCTGCGAACACCTGCTGGCCGATGAGGCCGTCGTCCGCGAGGTTCATGCCGAACTTGAACATCCGCATCGCCGTCGGCGACTTGCCGCAGATCGTCCGGGCCCACTCCAGCGCAGTGGCTTCGAGGTCGGCGTGGTCGACGACACGGTTGACCATGCCCATGCGGTGGGCATCGTCGGCCGAGTACTCCTCGGCGAGGAAGAAGATCTCGCGGGCGAACTTCTGACCGACCTGCTTGGCGAGGTAGGCGGAGCCGAAACCGCCGTCGACCGATGCGACGTCGAGGTCGGTCTGCTTGAACCTCCCGTGCTCGCGACTGGCGATCGTCAGGTCCGACACGACGTGGAGCGAGTGACCGCCGCCGGCGGCCCACCCGGGCACGACGGCGATGACGACCTTGGGCATGAAGCGAATGAGTCGTTGGCACTCGAGGATGTGCAGGCGACCGGCGCTCGCCGGGTCGATCCCTGCCGCGGACTCGGTCTCGCTGTACTTGTAGCCGTCCTTGCCGCGGATGCGCTGGTCGCCGCCGGAGCAGAATGCCCAGCCTCCGTCGCGTGGCGACGGGCCGTTGCCCGTGAGGAGCACTGCGCCGACGTCGGGGGACTGCCGGGCGTGGTCGAGCGCCCGGTACAGCTCGTCGACGGTGTGGGGACGGAACGCGTTGCGGACCTCGGGACGATCGAACGCGATGCGCACGGCGCCCGTGTCGACCGCTCGGTGATAGGTGATGTCGGTGAAGTCGAAGCCGTCGACCTCACGCCATGCCTCCGGGTCGAAGATGTCAGAGACCGAGTTCTCGCTCATCTCGTGAGTCTGCCCGCTGAACCGGTCAGAAGATGCCCAGCGACAGACCCGCGGCGAGGGTGCCGCCGAGTTCGGTCGCCGCTGCGAGGTGGTCGTCGTCCGGGTCGCCGATGACGACCAGCGGTGGCGCGATCTGCTTCCATGCCAGTCCCGTGCAGATCGACTCGATGCCGCGGACCGTGCCGGTCCCGTCGTGGCGGCCCTTCACGATCAGGGCATAGGGGAGCCCCCGGGTCTCGTCGATGACCTCGTAGTAGATCCGCTCGAAGCAGTCCTTGACGAGGCCCGCCATCGCACCGAAGTGCTCGGGCGTGGCGACGAGGATGCCGTCGCAGGCCCGGACGGCGTCGGCGTCGATGTCCGTCGGTGGCCGGACGTCGACCTCGACCCCCTCGATGGCGTCGTCGCTCGCTCCGGCCAGTGCTGCCTGCGCCAGTCGTTCGGTCCCGCCGCTCCGGGAGTGGACCATGACGAGCAGGCGCATGGCGGGGGTCAGGCGGGCTTCGCCGACTGCACGATGAGGTCGGTCACCTGGTCGGGGGCCTCCCACGGCAGCATGTGTCCGTAGCCGTGGAGGACCTCGATCTCGGCGCCGAGGATCATCTCGGCGATCTCCTCGTTGCCGGGCAGGTAGGTGAGCTGGTCGTGCGTTCCGGCGATGACCCGCGTCGGGAGGTCGATGTTGGCCAGTTCCGGACGCAGGTCGAAGTCCTGCATCATCGCGGCGGCTTCACGACGGGTCTCGGCGTCGGTCTGGAGGAAGCCGTCTCGAGCGGCCTCCATCTGGGCCCGTGCCGGGCGGGTCCCGAACACGCTGAGCAGGCCCAGGAGTCCGTAGTCCTTCGAGCGCATGGCCTTGTCCGCCAGCGGGAGGAACTTGGAGATGTCGACGTCCATGTCGGGGAGTCGGGGGTCCTTCGGCGGCGCCGCGAGCGTTGCGACCAGGACGAGGCCGTTGACCCTGTCAGCGGCGAACTCGGCGTTCTGGCATGCGAACGCGATGGCAGCGAGGCCACCCATCGAGTGGCCGGCGAGCACCAGGTCACGCAGGTCGAGCGCCTCGATGATCGTTCGCACGTCGCCGCCGAGTGTCTCGGGGCGATACGGGGCGTCGCCGCGATCGGAGTCGCCGTGACCGCGCTGGTGGACGGCGACCACCCGGAAGCCGGCGTCGACGAGGCGACGAGCGACCGGGCCCCAGAAGCCGATGGTGCCGGTCCAGCAGTGGACCAGCATCACGGTCGGGCCGCTGCCGCAGTCGAGGCCGCGCAGCACCGCGCCATCGGCGGCGGTGATCTCGATCGGCGTGCCGTCGGGCATGCCCAGCGGATCGCCGTCGGTCGAGTCCGGGTTGGTGGACCACGTGGCGATCCGGTTGTCGAGGGCTCGCTTGCCGACGGCGACACCGCCGGCGGCGGCTGCGGCGAGGAACAGGACCCGTGAGCGGCGCATGCCGACAGTGTCGCGGATTGCACCGCTTCGCCGAGCACTCGTGGCTATGGTCGCCGGCGTGGGAGTCCTCGATGACATCGACGTGATGATCGACGTCGACTGTCCGCGCTGCGAGCGTGCGGTCCAACAGCAGTTCTACGGCCCGTGCGAGCGCTGCCTGGCCGAGTTGCGTATGGCGTACCAGGCCGAGTCGAGTGCGGCCGAGGTCGTCGAGTACGAGCCGAAGATGAACGTGACCCCCAACGCGGTGGCACTCAAGGACGACTGACGTCGCGTGCCGATCCCGAGACGTCGTGCACCCCTGACCGACCCCGAGGTCTCCGCGGGCCTCGACACGATCTTCCTCGAACAGGACATCGAGGCGTCGTTCTCCGACGAGGTCACGACCGCAGCGGAGTCGCAGGTCGCCGCCGACGCCGGCACGAAGAGCCGACGGACCGACCGTCGCGACCTCCCGTTCGTGACCGTCGACCCCGTGGGGTCGACGGACCTCGACCAGGCGTTGGCCATCGAGGCCACGCCGGGCGGCGGTCACATCGTCTGGTACGCGATCGCCGACGTGATGGCGTTCGTTCCGCCGGGTGGCCCGGTCGACGCCGAGTCGCACCGGCGGGGTGTCACGCTCTACGCCCCCGGTCGGCGGGTGCCGCTCCATCCACCGTCCATCTCCGAGGGAGCGGCGTCGCTCCTCGCCGGCCAGGACCGACCCGCGGTGTTGTGGCGTCTCCAACTCGATGCCGACGGGTCGCTGGTCGACACCACGGTCGGGCGAGCAGTCGTTCGCTCCCGCGAACAACTCGACTATGCGACCGCGCAGCGACGCATCGACGAGGGCGACGAGGTGTTGGCGCCTCTGGCCGTCGTCGGCCGCCGCCGTGAGGTGATCGAGACCGACCGCGGAGGGCTGAACCTGCCGGTGCCCGAGCAGGAGGTGGAGCACGGTGCCGACGGCTATCGCCTGGTGTACCGCGCCCAGCTACCGGTCGAGGGGTGGAACGCCCAACTGTCCCTGCTCTGCGGGATGGCCGCCGCCCAGTTGATGCTCGAGGGCGGCTGGGGGCTCCTGCGGACGTTGCCGCCGGCCGACGGGCCGGCGCTCGCCCTGCTGCGTCGCCATGCGAAGGCACTCGGCGTGGTGTGGACGACCGAGCAGGGCTACGCCGACGTGGTGCGCGGTCTCGATGCCGGCGACCCGGGCGACGCAGCCTTCGCCGTCCAGGCGACTCGACTGTTCCGCGGCGCCGACTACCTCCCGTTGCGTCCCGGTGTCGACGTGTCCGACGAGGTCATGATCCACGCCGCGATCGCCGCGCCCTACGCCCATGTCACGGCGCCGCTGCGCCGACTGGGCGACCGCTTCGCGACCGAGTGCGTCCTGGCAACCGTGGCCGGTGAGACTCCGCCCGAAGGGGTGCGTGCGGTCCTCGACGACCTCCCCGCCGAACTGCGGTCCGGAGCGAGCCGCGCTGGAACGCTCGATCGAGCAGTCGTCGACCTCTTCGAGTCGTTGGTGTTGTCGACGGTGTCCCGCGACGAGACCTTCGACGGCGTGGTCGTCGACCATCGGTCGTCCGGGTCGGTCGTGCAGTTGCACGATCCCGCCGTGGTGGCGACCGTCGACGTCGAACTCCCGTTGGGGGAGCAGGTGTCGGTTCGGGTCGACGACGCCGATCCCGTCGCTCGACGAGTCGCCCTGTCGGTCGTGGACTGACCGCTACTCGATCCTGGACCCCGACGAACCGAACTGGGCGAGGATCTCGTCGGCACCCGGTTGCACGAGGCGGAGCACGGCAGCGCCGGCACTCGTCGTGAAGTTCGACGTGGGCATCGAGTTCGGCGCCGGATCGAGCCCCCGCATCCGGCGCAGGAGGTTGACGGCCTCGAGGAACCCGAGGTCGGAGTCGATGCGCATGCCCGCGGCGAGTTCGTCGGCGATGCGCGCCAGCGCGATCGGGTTCCGCTCCTCGCCGATGGCGGCCATCACGGCCGAGAGGAACTGCTGTTGGCGCACGACACGACCGATGTCGCCGGTGCCCTCGGGGACGTTCCGGCCGTCGACGACCTCGGTGTAGAAGCGTGAGCGGACGTAGGCGAGTGCCTGGCTGCCGTCGAGCGTCTGGGGTCCAGCGTCGGGGACGTTGAGTCCGGAGTGGGTGTCGAACGCCGGGTTGGGGAAGTCGATCGTGATGCCGCCGAGCGCGTCGACCATCCCGCTGAAGCTGACGAAGTCGACCTCGAGGTAGTGGTGGATCGGAAGGTCGAGTTGGTCGCGGAGCGTGGCGATCAGTCGACTCGGCCCACCGTTGAAGGCGCTGTTGATGCGCGACCGCTCGCCGGTCTCGCTGATGGTGAGGTAGAGGTCACGCGGAACCGAGAGCATCCGCGCGCCTTCACCGTCGATGCGCAGGATCAGCACCGTGTCGGACCGCTCCGGCCCGCCGATGGTGTCGTCGCCGATGATGGCTCCGGCGTTGGGGTCGTCGGGGTCGATGCCCTCGCGGGTGTCGGACCCGACGATCAGGTAGTTGGTCCCGTTGTCGCTGGCGAGGACCGCCGACAGGTCGACGGTCTCGATGCTCTTGAACTTCGAGTAGCCCCAGAGACCGGTGCCGACGACGAGGAGCGCCAGGACGACGAGGGTGCCGACGACGACTCGTCGTGACGGGACGAACCGACGCCAACCGGCCGGGTCGGCTTCGGCCTGCGGTGCCGACGGAGGTGGACGACGGCCAGGTGGAGCCGACGCTGCGGGTCGCGGGGGAGTGGAAGTCGCTTGGGGCGCCGGGACGACGACGCGCTGGGGTGTTGCGGCCGGTGCCCGTGGCGGGGCCGGCTCGGGTCTCGGACGTGCCACCGGTGAAGCCTGGGTCGGGGCGTCGACGCTCGTTGCGTTCGCAGCCGGCGGGGCCGGGGCGGGGTCCGACGTCGGCAGGACGACCTGAGGGCGTCGCCGGGGCGGTGGGATCGCCGGAGCTCCCGACTCGGGAGCCGAGATGGTGATGTTGCGTGGGTCCCGCACGGCCAAGAGTCTGCCAGCGCAGATGCCGCGCTCCGCGGTGCCTCGAGGTGTGACGTCTTGTACCGTTCGAGCCGCCGACCGGACCGGCACAGCCGAGGACGTGGGAGCGGAGGGGTTGCGATGAGCGATTGGGACATCACCGACGAGCAGTGGCCGGCGCCGACGTCGCCCGACCCCTCGGACCGGAGCATTCTGATCGTCGACGACGACCCCAGCATCCGGTCGATGTTGGGGTTCCTCTTCGACGACGAGGGGTTCGTCGTGCGGGAGGCGGCGGACGGGCAGGACGCGCTCGACGCGATCGCCGCCGATCCACCCGACGCCATGGTCCTCGACTTGATGATGCCTCGCGTCGACGGGTACGGCGTGCTGCGCGAGCGCCGAGAGCGGCAACTCGCTCGCGACACCCGCATCGTGGTCCTGACCGCCAAGTCGGACCCGGCCGATGCGGTCTGGTGCTGGGAATTGGGCGCCGACGAGTTCGTCAACAAGCCCGTCGATCCGGAGAAGCTGTTGCGCGAGGTCCAGATGCTCCTCAAGCGCACGCCAGGGGAGGTCCGTGCCCGGCGCCGTGAGGGCCTGGCGGAGGCCAAGCGCCTCGACGCGATGGAAGCGGCATTCGAAGGACGTCGCCGTCATCGCTGAGGCACCTTCCGGTTTCGTCCGATTGGTGCTGTCCGTAGACGTTGATCCCGGGGTACCCTGGACGGTGACCCCGCTCACGTCCGAGGAGGCGCCTGCGATGGCATTCGGTCGCCGTGAAACTCGCAACGACGGACCCGCCCGCTCTGCCGGGTTCGACGCCGCGGTCGGGCTCGTCACCGGATCCCGGCGTGCGCGCCATCTCGACGGTCGTGAGTGCAGCCACTGCGGCGCCGAGGCCCGTATCGACATGGTCGACATGCCCCGGACTCGTGCGTACCTCACCTGCCCCGACTGCGGACACACCTGGGACACCGACCGGATGCGGGTCACGCCGAGAGCGAGCTGACGTTCAGCCGAGCAGTGCCGCCAGGTCTGCATCGGCGTCGGCCACGACATCACCGAGCGTCGCGAGTGAGCCCGCACCGTCGCCGCGCGTCTGCTCGACGACGGTGATCGCATCCATGGCCCCCACGACATCGGGTGTCAGGAACCGACTCCGCTGCCCGAGCGTGTGGGCGTCGTCGTGTCGACTGCGGTGGTGGTGGAACCGGAGGGGCACGTGGATGTGGAGCTCGTCTCGGGCCCGGGTGCTCGCCACGTAGAGGAGCCGGCGCTCCTCCTCGATCTGCTCGGGATCGCCGGTCGCGAGGTCGGAGGGGATGTTGCCGTCGGCTGCGTGCAGGAGGTGGACGATGTCCCACTCGCCGCCCTTGGCCGAGTGGATCGTCGACAGCGTGAGCCAGTCGTCGTCGAGGTGGGGCGGTCCGGCCAGGTCGCTGGTCGATGCCGGGGGATCGAGGGTCAACTCGGTCAGGAACTGGTCGAGCCGTTCGTAGGTGGCGGCCACGTCGGTGAGGCGCGCGAGATCGGCCCGGCGGGCATCGCCGTCGCCGAACCGGTCGAGCGTGGGGTCGAGCCATTCACACAGCGCATCGATCCGCGTCGCCGAAGCCTCGTCGGGGTCTGATCCGCCGGCCGCGGTGCTCACGGCCTCGGCGAGTGCGCGCACGGCCTCGACGTGCGCCGGAGGCACGACGCCGGCGTCGACCACTGTTCCGAGGCTGCCGTCGGCCGGGTCGAGGGCGCCGACGATGCGGCGGGAGATCCCCGGTCCGATGCCGTCGATGCGTTGAAGGATGCGGAACCAGGCCAGATCGTCCCGCGGGTTGACGGCGACTCGACACAACGCCAGGAGGTCCTTGACGTGGGCCGACTCGAGGAACGCCAGACCACCGAACTTGATGTAGGGGATCTTGCGCATCGTGAGCTCGACCTCGAGGAGGTCGCTGTGGTGCGCCGTCCGGAAGAGCACGGCCTGCTGCATGAGGGTGACTCCACGGTCCATGGCGTCGAGCAGGCGCTCGACCACGGCCGTCGCCTCGCCGTGTTCGTCGTGCGAGGTGACGAGTTCCGGCCGCGGCCCGGACGTCCGGACCGCCACGAGGTCCTTCTCGTGTCGTTCGGTTGCCGCTGCCCAGATGCGGTTCGCCACCTCGACGACCTCGGGCGTCGAGCGGTGGTTCCGGGTGAGCGACACGACCGTGGCGCCGAGCCGCTCGGGGAAGTCGAGGATGTTGCGGACCGTCCCGCCCCGGAATCCGTAGATCGCCTGCGCGTCGTCGCCCACGGCGGTGATCGTCGCCCCACCGTCGGCGAAGGCCTCGAGGATGTCGGCCTGCACCGAGTTGGTGTCCTGGTACTCGTCGACGAGGACGTGATCGAAGCGTGCGGCGACGAGCGGGCCGGCCTCGGCGTGCAGCAGCAGCGCTCGCCACAGGACCAGGAGGTCGTCGTAGTCGACGAGGTGGCGTGCCCGCTTCCGGGCGATGTAGTCACCGAAGATGCCGCGCATCTCGTCGGTCTGGTCGGCCACCCACGGGTAGTGGGTCCGAACGACCGTGTCGAGCGGGACGCGAGTGTTCACCACGCGGCTCAGGATCGAGACGAGCAGTTCCTTCCGGGCCTTCCGGCGCGGTGCGGGTCGGTCGGGCGACGCGGCGGCGGCTCGCTCGTCACGCACGAGGGACAGCAACTCGGCGGCGTCGGCGGGATCGAGCAGCGTGATGTCGGCGTCGATGCCCACCGATCGTCCGTAGCGTCGCAGCAGACGGTTGGCGACCGAGTGGAACGTCCCGCCCCACACACCCCGGAGTCGGTCGTGGCCGACCCACTGGTCGGCACGAGACAGGAGTTCGGTCGCGGCGCGACGGCTGAACGTCAGCAGCATCACACGCTCGGGATCGACGCCGCTCGAGACCAGATGGGCCAGGCGGGCGGCGAGGGTCGTGGTCTTGCCGGTGCCCGCACCGGCCACGATCAGGAGGTGCCCACCAGCGTGATCGACGGCGCGTCGTTGCTCGTCGGTCAGGTCGGGGAGGGCGTCATCGGTCGCACGGGTGTCGAACATCCGTTCACACGGTATCGAACATCCGTTCGCAGGTCACGAACCTTCGGTGTCGGCTCCGTCGTCGTCGGCGGCAGCCAGGTCGAGTGATGCGGAGTTCATGCAGAACCGCTCGCCGGTCGGCGCCGGCCCGTCGGGGAAGACGTGGCCGAGGTGGGCGCCGCAACGAGCGCAGTTGGCCTCGGTGCGGACCATGCCCATCGACCGGTCCGTCTTGGTGGTCACTCGGTCGTCGGCGATCGGGCGGTAGAACGACGGCCAGCCGGAGCCGCTGTCGTACTTGGTGTCGGACTCGAAGAGATCGAGGTTGCAGACCACGCAGCGATACGTGCCGGGGGTCTTGGTGTCCCAGTACGTGCCGGTGAAGGGGCGCTCGGTGCCGGCGTTCTGGGTGACCTCGAACTGCTCGTCGCTGAGGCGCGCCTTGAGCTCCTCCTCGGTCGGCATCTCGAACGTGGTCTCGTCGGTGTCAGCCATGGCACAAGTCTGCCGTCGCTCGGCCGTGGCTGCACCATGCCTCGGAGTCGTTCACCGAAACGCAAGCCGCCGGGCCGCGTTGCGCGGTTCTCGTCAGTCGGCGTGGAGGGCGTCGGTGACCGACCCGATGGCTTCGATCGGCAGTTCCTGGACGAAGGTGAGCGACAGTCGGTCGACGAGCCCGCGATAGCGCTCGACCAGCGTGTCGGCCACCTGCTCGCGTGTTCCGCAGACCGTGAGGTGATCGACGAGGTCGTCGTCGACCAGATCGGTCAGCCGGTGCCATTCACCGTCGCGCGTCATCTTCTGCAGGCGCGGTTGGAGATCGCCCATGCCCAGGTCGTCGAGCACCGGCCGGTACGCCGGGGTCGATCCGTAGAAGGCGACCATCGAGCGGAGTCCGTTGCGCACGGCGTCCGCGTCGTCGTCGGTGTGGATCCCGACGAGGGCGCCACCGACGATCTCGAAGTCGTCCCGACGACGGCCGGCGTCGGCCAGACCGGCAGCGATGCGACCGTCGACCATGGTCCGCAGGAAGCCTGCGGAGGTCATGGGGTGCAACACGATGCCGTCGGCGACCGCCGTCGTCATCTCGACCATGCGAGGTCCGAGTGCTCCGACCAGGATCGGCGGAGGGCCGCAGGGGAGGGGCGGAGGCGCCAGCATCGGCGGCATCATCGTGTGGCTCGTGAACTCACCCTCGAAGTCGAGACGGGTGCCGTCCTGCCAGCGGTCGAACACCGCACGGATCGCCTGGACCCACTCGGCCATCCGCTCGACCGGGTGCTCGAAGTCGGCGCCGTAGCGCCGTTCGACATGTGCCCGTACCTGTGTCCCGAGGCCCAGGCGGAACCGGCCACCGGAGAGCGACTGGAGGTCCCAGGCGGTGTGGGCCAGGTGCACGGGGGAGCGCGGGAAGGCGATCGCCACGTAGCTCGCGATGTCGAGTCCGCCGACTGCCGCCGCCTGGACGAGGGGGATGAAGACGTCGTGGGGCCCCTCGACCGTGCCGACGCCGTCGACACCGGCCTCGTGGAGTTCGGTCACGAGTGCCCGCACGTCTGGCGGGCCGAAGGTCAAGACGACGTCGATGTCCACGCCGGCGGACCGTAACCCACCGACCCGCCCCCAAAAATGGTTCTGGGTGCACTTTCGGGACGCATAGCGACCGAAAGTGCACCCAGAACGAGATGTCGTGACGTTCAGGTCACGAGGGGGTGATCACACGAAGGCGGAGGCGAACACCAGGCTCACGATGGTCATGACCTTGAGCAGGATGTTCATGGCCGGACCGGAGGTGTCCTTGAACGGGTCGCCGACGGTGTCGCCGACGACGGCAGCCTTGTGGGCATCGCTGCCCTTGCCGCCGTGGGCGCCGGCCTCGATGTACTTCTTGGCGTTGTCCCAGGCGCCGCCCGAGTTGGCCATGAAGATGGCCAGGCAGAAGCCGGTGACCAGGGCGCCGGCGAGGAAGCCGCCGAGGGTGTCGACGTCGATGAAGCCGATGACCAGCGGCACGACGACTGCGAGGCCGCCGGGGATGATCATCTCCTTGAGCGAGGCCTTCGTCGAGATGGCGACGCACGTGGCGGAGTCGGGCTTGACGCCCTCCTTGCCCTCACGCAGGCCCGGGATCTCGCGGAACTGACGACGGACCTCTTCGATCATCTCGTTGGCGGCACGGCCGACAGCGTCGATCGTGAGCGCCGCGAAGACGAACGGCAACATGGCGCCGAGGAACAGGCCGATGAACACGTCGACCGAGCCGACGTTGAGGTTCAGGCCCTCGAAGTCGGCGCCACCGGCCTGGACCAGGGCGACCTCGAAGGTCTTGAACAGCGCGAGCGCCGTGAGTGCGGCCGAGCCGACGGCGAAGCCCTTGGCGATGGCGGCGGTGGTGTTGCCGAGGCTGTCGAGTGCGTCGGTGACCTCACGGACCTCCGGGGGGAGCCCGGCCATCTCGGCGATACCGCCGGCGTTGTCGGCGATCGGGCCGTAGGCGTCGACGGAGACGACGACGCCGGTGGTGGCCAGCATGCCGATGGCGGCCACGGCGATGCCGTAGATGCCGCCGAAGTCGGTGGCGTCACCGAGGGTCTGGATGCCGCCCCAGTAGGCGACGAGGACGCCGACGGCGATGAGGACGACGGAGGCGCCGACCGAGATCATGCCGGCGGAGATGCCGCTGAGGATGGTGGTGGCCGGACCGGTCTCGGTCGAGTCGGCGATCTTCTTGACCGGACCGAACTGGTCGGAGGTCCAGATCTCGGCGACCTTGCCGATGGCGAAGCCGACGAGGAGACCACCGACGACGGAGACCGGGAGGCCCCATGCAGCGTCGAAGTCGTCGCCGCCGAACATGCCGAAGCCGAGGGCGATGACCCCGACGATCGTGATGCCCATGGCCACGTTGGTGCCCATGTGGAGGGCCTTGGAGAGGGCGTGGATGTCGGTCGAGTCGCCGGCCTTCACGAAGAAGGAACCGATGATCGAGGCGACCATGCCGATGAGGGCGACCGCGAACGGGAAGAGCAGCAGCTTGAGGACGCTGTCCTGCGCGAGCAGAGCAGCGGTGTCCTCGGTGCCGGTGGCCGCGAACGCGGTGAACGCGACGAGGGCGATCGGAGCGACGATCGAGCCGCCGTACGACTCGAACAGGTCGGCGCCCATGCCGGCGACGTCGCCGACGTTGTCGCCGACGTTGTCGGCGATGGTGGCCGGGTTGCGGGGGTCGTCCTCGGGGATGCCTGCCTCGACCTTGCCGACGAGGTCGGCACCGACGTCGGCAGCCTTGGTGTAGATGCCGCCGCCGACACGGGAGAACAGCGCGATCGAGCTCGCACCGAGCCCGAAGGCGGTCAGGATCTCGAAGCCTTCGTCGACCTCACCGATCTGGATGAAGAGGATGTAGACGATGGCGAGGCCGGCCAGCGCGAGGCCGGCGACCGAGAAGCCCATCACGGCGCCGCCGCGGAACGCGAGCGGCAGGGCCTTGGCCGGTCCGCCGGACTGCGCTGCGGCGGTCGTGCGGGCGTTGGCCATGGTGGCGACGGTCATGCCCACGTAGCCGGCGAGGGCCGAGAGGCCCGCACCGAAGATGTAGGTGACGGCGCCGAGCGGCGTGACCAGCACGGCGACGAGCACGGCCATGACGGCGACGAACGCCGCGACATAGGTGTACTCCTGCTTGATGAAGGCACGAGCGCCGGTGGCGATCTCCTCCATCAGCTCGACCATGCGGGGCGTGCCCGGATCTTCTTTCTTGACCGCGCCGAAGTAGAACGCGGCAAGGCCGAGACCGGCCAGTGCGCTCACCAAGGCGAGGTAGGGGATGGCTTCCACGGTGGAATCTCCTGTTCGTGGCTGATTAGGGGTTGAGAGTGGTCATGGGCGGAGTGCAGCTTCGCGCTGCACGAACACCTGGTTGGCGACCGTCGCGCCGAGCGTGCGGACGGTGTCCCCGTCGGGACCGTCGACGTTGAGCACCAGGGGTCCGTCGAAGGGGTGCTTCTCGCGGACCTCGACCCGGCCGCCGGGCCGGAGGCCGAGCTGGTCCAGGAACGCGATCACGGCGGGATCGGTCGATCCGGGGACCGCCACCACGGCGACGTCTCCCGGCTCGAGCGAGTAGAGCGGCGGGAGCGAGGGGATCTCGCCCACCTCGGGCTCCGGGATCGGGAAGCCGTGCGGGCACGTCGACGGGCGGTCGAGCGCCACGAAGAGCCGGTCCTCGACCTCCTGGGGGAGTTCGTGCTCGAAGCTCGCCGCCAGTCGGTCGGCTTCGTTCCACGCGTAGCCCAACATGTCGGCGAGGAAGCGTTCGACGATGCGGTGCCGACGGATCGTGGCCACGGCGATGCGGCTGCCGTTCTCGGTGAGCTCCACGCCCTTGTAGGGCTTGTGGTCGACCAGGTCACGGTCCGCGAGCCGCTTGATCGCCGTGGTGACGGTCGAGGGCGAGAGTCCGAGGCGCTCGGCGATGTCGCCGGTGTGGGCCTCGGGTGTCACGGTCGCGGTCGACCCCGACGGCGAGTTCGCGCCCTGCGAGAGGCGGTAGATCGCCTTGAGGAGCTCGCGCTCCGACTTGGAGATGGGAGGAGTCGGTTCCATGGCAGAAGGCGCCCGTTTGCGAGCGGCGGGAAGGTAGGTTTCGTCCCACCGAAAAGTCAATTTCCGCGGCATGAGTGCCTCGGGGTGCGGGCGATGAGGCAGGATGACCGGGTGCAGGTGACCGGGTGTACGTGATCGTGGTCGGAGCGGGGGAGGTCGGCACCTACGTCGCCGACCGTCTGAGCCGTGAGGGCCACGACGTGGCCGTGATCGAGCGCGACCGCGCTCGCCTCCGAGCCGTCTCCGAGCGGCTCGACGTCCTGACCCTGCTCGGCTCGGGGACCAACCCGGAGATCCTCCGCGAGGCGGGGATCGATCGAGCCGAGATGATCGTCGCCGTGACCAGCCAGGACGAGGTCAACCTCGTCTGCTGCCTGGTGGGCAAGCAGGCCGGGATCGGTCGGACCGTCTGTCGCCTCGAGGACGCCGACCTCCGTTCGCGCAAGTCGTCCGCGCTGCACGAAGCCATGGGCGTCGACCTGATCATCGACCCTGACCACGAGACGGCCCAGGAGATCCTCGAACTGCTCGAGTATCCCGGCGCCTCCGAGGTGGCCGAGATGGCTGGCGGCGAGGTCGTGGTCATCGGCGCTCGTCTCACAGCCGACGCCCCGATCGTCGGGCGGTCGCTCAAGGAGATCGCCGCAGAGTACGAACCCGAGTGGGACTTCCTCTTCGGTGTGATCACCCGTGGCGAGGAGACGATCATCCCGCGTGGTGATGTCCGGCTCGAGGCCGACGACCTCGTGCGGGTGCTGTGCAAGCGTCGCGCTCGTCGCGAGCTGATGCGCATCATCGGTCTCGCCCGGAAAGCACCTCGCCGGATCATGCTGTTGGGTGGCGGGCGGACCGCAGAGATCGTGGCCACGACGCTGGACCAGCGGGGGAGTGACGTGGTCATCGTCGAGCGGGACCGCGACCGGGCCGACGAGCTGGCTGGACGCCTGGCCGGCACGCTCGTGCTGCAGGGCGAGATCACCGACGCCGACCTGCTCGAGGAGAACGACGTCGGGGCGTTCGACGCTGTACTCGCACTGACCGGCGAGGACGACGCGAACATCCTCGCCTGCCTCTACGCGAAGCTCGAGGGCGCGAAGGAGACCATCGCCGTCGTGCACCGGCTCTCGTTGTTGCCGCTCCTCGCTGAGGCGGGCATCGACGTCGCCCTCTCGCCGAGGACCGCCAGCGCCAACGGCGTGCTCCGCTTCGTGCGGGGTGACGTCTCTGCCGTCGCCACCTTCCTCCAGGGCGAGGTCGAGGTGCTCGAACTCGAGGTGAAGGAGGGCAGCCCGGCCGACGGTGGCATCGTCGCCGAGCTCCGGCTTCCCAAGGACGTGCTCGTCGGAGCGTTCGTCCGCGACGGGAAGTCGCAGATCGCCCGCGGCCGGTCCGAGCTCCGCGAGCGAGACCACGTGGTGCTCTTCGCCATGCCCGGCTCGGTCGACGACGTTCGTCGCGTCTTCGGCTGACGGCGCGGGTCGGCGGTCACATGGACCGATCTCGCATCGGACCCATCTCGGAGCCGCTGGTCGCGCGCCCGTCGTCGTTCGTGGCGCGCATCGTCCGCGCCGGTCGCTGGGAGGCGCCGGTCGGCTTCGTCGTCGGCGTCGCCGTGCTCATGTGCGCGCTCCTGGCCGTCGCCGCCGCGGTCATCGGCCTGGCCACCGACGGCCGAGACGTCGGCACCCTGGCGTTGGTGGCGATCCTCTGGTCGCTCGTCGGCGGCGCCCTCACCCACCAGTGCCGGGTCCCGCTCCGGATGCGGTCGACCACCGCCTTCGTCGGTGCGTTCGTGATGTGGACCGTGGTCATCGCGGTCTCGACCGCGACCTACGAGATCCTGGGCACGTTCGCCCACTGGGACGACTCCATCTTCGAGTCGGTCGCCGGTTTCACGACGACGGCGGCGACGGTCGTCGAGAACCCCGAGACGTTGTCCCGGGCCACCCTCTTCTGGCGGGCCGGGACCCAGTGGATCGGCGGTCTGGGTGCGCTGCTGTTCGTCGTCGCCGTGCTGCCGTCGATCGGGGTCGGTGGTCTCGACGTGACCGATGCCGGGCAACGCCACTCCGGCACGTCGCTCCGCAGTCGACGGACGATCCTCCTCCTGCGCCGCCTCACCGGGCTCTACGCCGCGCTCACGGTGACGGGCGTCGTCCTGTACCTCATCGGGGGAATGGGCCCCTTCGACGCGATCACCTACGCGGCGACGACCATCTCCACCGGCGGGTTCGCCAACCACGCAGGGTCGTTCGGTCACTTCCGTTCGGCGACGGTCGAGTGGGCCGGCTTCGGCGGCATGATCCTCGGTGGCGCCAACCTCGCCCTGCTCTTCCGAGCGGTCCGGCCCGGGACGCGCAAGACGATCTGGCGATCGTCCGAGCTCCGCGCCTATCTGGCCGTGATCTTCGGGGGCGGTGCCGTCGTGGCGCTCCTCACCGAGTCCGCCGACGGCTTGACGCACGAGGCGATCCGCCGTTCGTTGTTCCATGTGGCGTCGGCGGCCTCGACGACCGGGCACTTCGTCGGCGGTTGGAGTGACTGGGAGATCGGTGGCCAGGTCTTCCTGCTGGCGATCATCGGTGTCGGTGCGATGTCCGGTTCGGCCGGCGGTGGCTTCCGACTCGTCCGAGCCCTCACGCTCGTCGGCTACCTGCGACGAGAGTTGGTCCTGCAGATCCACCCACGCGCCGTCACCCCGGTGCGGGTCGGTCGCAAGATCGTCAGCGATGCCCTCGTCTCCCGGATGATCGGCTACCAGGCGCAGTATCTCATCGTCGCCGCGTCCGGTGCCGTCGTCGTCGCCGCCCTCGGTGGCGAGCTGGTGACGGCGATGAGCGGCGCGATCTCGGCCGTGGCCAACATGGGTCCTGCCCTCGGTGACCTCGTCCCCGGCAACGGTGGGGTGTTGGGCCTTCCGCGTCCCGCACGGGCAGCGCTCATGCCGCTGATGCTGCTCGGTCGGCTCGAGATCGCTCCCGTCCTCGTCGGTGCCGCGTTGGCGGCCTCGGCCGTGGCACGCCGCGTCACGAATCTCCGCCGTCGCGTCGACGACGCTCGGTCGGTCGAGTGAGTCCCGATCGCTCGGACAGCGCGACGCCGTTCGCGATCGAGCGCCGCATCCTCTCTGCTTCGCTGCACGTCGCCGGTCTGTCGATCCTCGCCATCGCGGGCGCCGCCGGTTCGGGTCTCGTCGTCGAGCTGCTCTATCGCGACGATCAGTGGCCGGCGCTCGCGATCTCGACGCTCGGCCTCGGCGCCCTCGGAGCGGCTCTCTGGCGCGGGACCTCGCTGCCGGCCAACGCGGGTGGGACCGGGGGAGCGATCCGTGCCGTCGGTGTGGCGTGGCTGACGATCTCGGTCGCAGCAGCCGTCCCGTTCGTGCTCGCCGGCGTGCTGCGGTGGGATCTCGCGCTCTTCGAGTCGGTGTCCGGCCTGACCGGCACGGGCTCGACCGTCCTGTCGCCGATCGAGGGCAACACCCACGGCATCCTCTTCTACCGACAGATGACCCAGTGGGTCGGCGGCATGGGAGTGGTCGTCCTCGCCGTCGCGATCCTCCCGTTCCTCGGGATCGGTGGTCTCGAGCTGTTCCGCGCCGAGTCGCCCGGACCGACCGCCGACCAGTTGGTTCCACGCGTCTCCGACACGGCTCGCCGCCTGTGGAGCATCTACTGCTCGCTCACGGCCATCAGCATCGTGGTGCTGCTCGCCACCGGGATGGGGCTCTACGACGCGGTGTCGCACGCCGCCACCGGCGTCGGCACCGGAGGGTTCTCGCCCTACAACGACTCGATCTCACACTTCGACTCGGCCACGGTCGAGGCCGGGATCATCCTGTCGATGTTCCTCGGCGCGGTGAAGTTCCCGCTGTTCTACGCCGCGCTCCGCCGACGCGACCTCCGGGTGTTCTGGCGCTCCAGCGAGTTCCGCTTCATGGTCTGGATCATCCTGTCGGCGACGGCGTTCATCACGCTCCTCAACTGGCGTGACGGCATGCCCGTGACGGCAGCGCTGCGCGACTCCGCCTTCAACGTGGTGTCGCTGATGTCGAGCTGTGGCTTCGGCACCGCGGACTTCACGCAATGGGTCCCGGCGACGCAGATCGTGCTGTTGTTCCTCATGGTGACCGGATCGATGGCCGGCTCGACCTCCGGGGCGATCAAGTTGTTCCGGGTCCAGGTCGTCGCGAAGCACGCATGGCGGGAGGTCCGACGCGTCCGCCGCCCGCGCGGTGTGTTCCCGATCCGCCTCGGGCGAGAGCCGATCCCCGAGGACATCGTGCGATCCGTGCTCGGCTACGTGATGTTCTACTTCGTCCTCGCGGTCGTCGGCATCGTCGTCCTCTCGGGCTTCGGAGCCGACCTCGCGACCTCTGCCGGTTCGGTGGTGACCGCCATGGGCGGGGTCGGCCCGGGGCTGGGCGAGACGGGTCCGGCCGCCAACTTCTTGGTCTTCGACAGTGCACAGCGTGCGGTGATGATCCTCCTGATGCTCCTCGGTCGTCTCGAGATCTTCCCGCTGCTGTTGTTCCTGCTCCCGGTCGGGACGCGCATCCGTCGTGGACGCGGGCGCTTCAACCCGGCGCGGACCCACGATCGGGTGGAATCATCGGGAGCAACTGTTCGAGTACGCCGCTGACGTCGAGGTGCTCGGCGCGGTCGAGGGCCTCGAGGGTGCAGAACGCCTCGCACGTGGCGTCGTGGGCTCGCCACTGCAGCGACACCACCAGCGAGGCGTGGTGTCCGTCGGCGAGGGCGAGCACGGCCTCGAAGATGGCCGAGCCGCGGTCGATGTAGGAGATCTCGCCGAGCGTGTGCACGCCTTCGACCAGGCGGCGAAAGGTCTCCTCCGGCGGACTCGACAGGACGATCGTGTCGGTGCCGAGAAGGCGGACATCGTCGGCGATGTGGTCGCCGACGGGAACCGTCGTCGGTGGTCGACCCGGCACGACATCGACCTTCTGGCCGGCAGGTCGCGCCCGCGGACCCGTTCCCGGGGTCGATGACCGGGATCCGGTGGTGTGCAGGCGGCCCTCTCGTCGAGCGACCGCCAGCATGCGGTAGGCGGCATTGACCTCGACGGTGCGGGCGACTCCGCTGTCGCCGACCAGGTCGGGGTGCGACCGTCGGACCAGCACGCGGTACGCGTCCCGGACGGTCGTCCAGTCGTCGGAGGCCGAGACGCCGAGGACCGACCGTGCGGCGTCGAGGTCCACGTCGCTCAGGCGCTGAGGAAGGAGCGCATCGACGCTCGGTACCAACTGGGGTCGTCGGCGCCGCAGAGTTCGCGTGCCGAGTGCATCGCGAGCTGGGCGATGCCGACGTCGACCGTGCTGATCCCCAGGCGGGCCGCAGTGGTGGGACCGATCGTCGAACCGCACGGGATGTCGGTGCGCGCGACGAAGTGCTGCGTCGGGACCCCGGCGTCGGCACACGCCTGGAGATACACCGCCACCGACTCGGCATCGGAGGCATAGCGCTGATTGGCGTTGACCTTGATCACCGGTCCCTCGTTGAGGGCGATGTGGTGGTCGGGTTCGTGTCGGTCCGCGTAGTTGGGGTGGGTGGCATGTGCCATGTCGGCCGAGAGGCACACCGAACCGGCGAGGGCGCGGAGCAGGTCGTCCCGCGCGCCCCGGCCGCCGACACGATGCGCTCGAGCACGCCGCCGAGCAGCAGCGAGTCCGCACCGGTCCGGGAGGTCGACCCGACCTCCTCGTGGTCGTAGAGACACACCACCGGCACGGTGCCGGTGTCGTCGTCGGGTGTCGACAGGATCGCCTGCACCGCCATGAACGACGAGCAGAGGTTGTCGAGCCGTGGGGCGCTCACGAACACACCGCCGCGTCCGGTACGCCGCGACGGCGTGAGATCGTGGACCATCGCCTCCCACGCCAGGATCTCGTCGGGACCCGAGAGGCCGGCGGCGCTGGCGACGGTCTCGAGGAAGGTCGTCTCGGTGCCCCGCTCGGTGTCCAGGTCCCAGATCGGTGAGAGGTGTGTCTGGTGGTTGAGTTGCAGGCCCTTGTCGTTGATCTCGCGATCGAGATGGATGGCGAGCTGCGGCACCCGGAGCAGGGGCTCGTCGATGCGGAAGAGCCGCGCGATCGGCCCGTCGTCACCGCGGACCATGACCCGGCCGGACAGACCGAGATCCCGGTCCAGCCAGGAGTTGACCAGGGCACCGCCGTAGACCTCGACTCCGAGCTGACGGAAGTGGGCAGAGGTGTGGTCGGCGTGGGGTTTGATCCGCAGCGTCGGGCTGTCGGTGTGGGCACCGATCACGCGGAACGCCTTCGGCGTGCGGGAGGGCTGCCGCCAGGCGATCAGCGACCCGGCGCGGGCGACCATGCGGAGGCCCGGACCGCCGAAGGCTTCGCGGAGGTCCTCGGCCTCGAACCCGCCTGCGGACAACAGTCGGACGGCGGTGTCGACGGCATGGAACGGCGAGGGCGACTGGTCGATGAGCTCACAGAGTTCGTCGGCCACCGTACGGTCGGGGTGCATCCCGCCGATTGAACCACGTCGCTGGTCCGGGGTCGCTGGTTGGGGCCGCTGGTTTGGGACGGCGGCGCACCGCTCCAACAGGATGGGGAGGTGTCGGCTCCCGCATCCGGCGATCGTCCGGTGTCGATCGTCGTCATCCACCGCAACCGCCCCGAGCGGCTGCGGTCCACGATCCAGGCGTTGGCCGACCAGACCGTCGCGGTCCGCATCATCCTCGTGGACTCCGGGTCGACGCCGGAGAACCACGCGCTCGCCGTCGCCATGCTCCCCGCCGACGCCGAGGTCGTGCAGATGGGTGGGAACGGCGGCTTCGGCCCCTCGGCCAACGCCGGATGGCGGACGTTCCTGGCCGGTCATCCGGGGGAGTGGGTGGGTCTGTGCCCGCACGACGCGCTGCCCGCCGCCGATGCCGTCGAGCGGATCCTCGACGCCGTGGCCGACCGTCCTCGAGCTGGTCTGGCGTGCGGCGACTTCGGCGACGGCACGACGCCGGTGGTCGACCCGTACTTCGGAGGGATCCAGGTGCCGGCCACGGTGACCGAGGGCTGGGACCCGGCCGGGTACCCGCACGGCACCCTGCTCTTCGCTCGACGCGGATTCCTCGAGGACGTCGGACTGTTCGACGAGGACTACTTCGCCTACTGCGAGGAGGCCGACCTCGGTCTCCGTGCGCATGCCGCCGGTTGGGAGGTCGGTCTGGTGCGTGGGGCTCGGGTGTACAACCCCGACATGAGCAACACCATGCCGGTGGTCGACTATCTCATGGTCCGGAACACGTTGATCCTCGTGCGCCGTTGGTCGGGTCGCTACAAGGTCTTCATCCGGTTCGTGATGGCCCTGTACCAGGTGGTCACCGAGCGGGAGTCGAACCCGTACCACGACACCCGGGCGCGCCTGCTGGCGCTGCGTGACTTCGTGCTCGGCCGCGTCGGGCCGCCGCCGGACGCACTCACGCGAGTGCGTCCGGCACCTCAGGAGACGCCGTCTCAGCCCGCGGGGCTGGGGTACGACGGTGCCTGCTCCGACTCCGGCGGGGAGTCGTAGATCAGGATCGATCCCTCCTCGTCGAAGAGCTTCACCTCGTCGGTCCATGCACCGGGCAGGTAGCGCTTGCCGCCGTCCACGAAGCGGACCATGCCGGTGCCGTCGCGCTGGATCTCGTCCGGCCCGACGGCTTCGGCGTCCCACCACCACTCGGTCATGTCGTCGACGCCGCTCCAGTCGTTCGGGAGGTCGAGTTCGTCCCAGAGGCCGTGCTCGCCCCACGACAGCGACGACGCGGTGATGGCGCCCGGTGTGGGCTCACCCGAGAAGAGGCCGTCACGGAAGGTCTCCGGCGTGAGGTTCGGGCCTGCGGACTGCAGGATCGAGAACAGCAACGACGGGTTCGGATAGAGCACCGGTGCCGTCTCCGCCGCCGGGGGCTCCTCGCCCGTGTACCACTCGTACAGCCCGAATCCGGGGTCGAGTTCGGGAGAGGTCGCAGCGGCGAGCGTGGTCGGCCCGAAGGCGTGCGCCCACTGTTCCTGGTCGTAGACCCGGCCGAAGACCGTGGTGTCCGACAGGGTTCCGCCCGAGACGATCCACTCCGGGAAGTACTCCTGCGCGGTGGCCTCCTGGGTGAAGTTGGCCGGGGCGACGGGGTCGGACTGGAGGATCACCGACGTGACGCCGGCCTCCTTGAGCTTGGCGATGATGCTGGTCGCCTGTTCGGGGAGACGACCGGGATCGAGCTCGTAGCCGAGGCGTTCCGCCAGTTCGACACCGCGGTCGGCGAGCAGGTCCCGGTAGTTCTCGGCGTTGCGCTCCGACTCCTCCGACGACGTGAGGTACACGTGGCCGAACACCCGCTCGGCGCCCTGGAACGCCTCGTCGCCGGCGAACTCGGCCGGGTTCCCGGCGAGCTTCTTGGAGATGTACTCGGCGCCGTGCAGGTTCGACTGCACGCCGGCCATGCCCACGCTGATCAGATAGGGCTTGCGGTCGTCACGGAACTCCTCCGAGCCGGTCGAGCCGCACCCGACGCACACCACGCCGGCGGCTGCCATCTCGTCGGCCCATGCGCTCGTGAGCGCGGGCCCGCCGAAGGCGGCGAAGGGCTTGTGCTCCTCGATCGCCCGCTGTGCATCGGCTCGAGCGGCGACCTCGTCGGTCGACGAGCCGGTCGCCTGCACGATCTTGAGGTCAACGGTCCGTCCGTAGGTCTGGTAGTAGTCGCCGAAGAGGTCGACGAAACCCTGCACGGTCTCCTCGATCTGGCCGCGCGTGTCGTCGTTCTTGATCGGACCGGTGATGAAGTCGAGCACCGGATCATCCTCGGGCGCCGAGTAGTAGACGACGGTGATCGAGTCGCCGGTCACGCCCGTGTGGGTCGCGCCGCCGTTGTCGTCGACGTTGGCGTAGCACTCCGGGGCGTAGAAGAACGGGATCGCGACGGTGCCGCGCTCCTGGTCGCAGGTGTCGGGCCACTCGAGATCGAGACCCTCCTCCTCGGCCTGCGTCCACGAGATCGCCCCGTCCGGACGTTGTGCGACTCCGCCGTCGTCGGGGTCGCCGGCGGTGAGTTGCTTCGTGTCGCCGTCGTCGTCGCCACCGGCGAACACGACGGCCGCGATCACGGCGATCACGGCCACGATCCCGACGATCGGGCCGTAGCGGCGGAGCGCGCTGCCCCCACCGCCAGAGTCATTCGGTTGGTCGCTGCTGGGTTGCATGCACGGCTCCTTGGTCGCAGGGCTGACGGTGGAATTTCAGATTCGGTCGATGGCGACGGGCTACTGGAGGGCGGGGGAGGATCGGTTGACGGCGGTCTCGTCGGGTCCGAGGTAGGACTCGACGACGAGCGGATCGGACAGCACGGCATCGGGCGTGCCGGTGCAGATGACGGCGCCCTGGTCCATGGCCACGAGGCGGTCCGACACGCCCCGAAGCAGCGGCATGTCGTGCTCGATGACCACGAGGCTCGCACCGGTGTCGGTACGGATGCGCTCGAGCAGTGGGGCCAGCGCCTCGACCTCTCGCTGGGCGATCCCGCTCGACGGTTCGTCGAGGAGGATCACCGAGGGGCGGTGGGCGAGCAGGCCGGCGAGGTCGACGATCCGTCTCGTGCCGGTCGACAGTTCGGAGACGAACTTGGAACGGTAGGCGCCGAGGCCGAGCAGTTCGATCAACTCGTCGACCCGCTTCCGGACCGCCATCTCGCTGTCGTAGACGTTGGGCAGGTGGAGCGCTGCAGCGACGGCGCCACGTGACTTGACCCACCGTTCCATCGACACGGCGAGCGCCTCGTCGACGGTCAGGGACGGGAACAGGCGCGCATCCTGGAACGACCGCCCGAGCCCACGGCGGGCCCGACCGGCGGCGTCGAGTCCGGTGACGTCGTGGCCGGCGAGCGTGATGGTCCCGTCATCGGGTCGGACGAACCCGCTGAGGAGGTCGAACAGCGTCGTCTTCCCCGCGCCGTTCGGGCCGATGATCCCCAGGATCTCGTTGGGACCGACGTGCAGCGTCGCCCGGTCGACGGCGCTGATGCCGCCGAACGCCCGCGACACCCCGATCGCCTGCATGGCGGCGTCGGGTCCGCCAGCGTCCTCACGCACGGTCTCCCCACGGGTTCTCGCGGCCGGTGCCGGCGTGGCCATTGTCTTGCCGTTCCCGTGGTGTCCGGTCGTGCCGTGTGCGTGGGCGTCGTGCGCGGTCTCGGCGAGGAACACGGAGCGGAGCACGTCGGGTCGTTCGAGCAACTCGGCCGTGGGACCAGAGAACCGGACCTCGCCCTTCTCGAGGAAGAACGCGGTCTCGGCCACGTCGAGGGCGACGTTGACCGACTGTTCGACGAGGATCACCGTCGTGCCGGCCGCACGGAACTCCTCGATGACGGGGAGCAACTGGGCCACGATGATCGGCGCCAGGCCGAGGCTGAGTTCGTCGATCATCAGGAGGCGGGGCTTCGACAGGAAGGCCATCGCGAGTGCGAGCATCTGCTGCTGGCCACCGCTGAGGTCGCCCGCCGGTGCGTCACCGCGCTCGACGAGGATCGGGAACAGCTCACGGACCTTGGCGAGACCTTCTTCCGCTGCTCCGTCGCGGTGGTGGAGCCAGGTGCCGAGTTCGAGGTTCTCGTCGACGGTCAGTGACGGGAAGACGCCCTTGCCCCCGGGGACCTGGGCGATGCCCATCGCGGCGATCTCGTTGGGTGGCGCGTGGGTGATGTCGCGACCGTCGAAGATCACCGCGCCACGGTCGGCCTCGGTCACCCCGGAGATGGCGTTCAGCAGGGTCGACTTGCCGGCTCCGTTGGTTCCCAACAGGGCGACCACGTCGCCTTCGGCCACCTCGAAGTCGACACCGAACAGGACCTGGACATTGCCGTAGGAGACCTCGACGTCGCGGATGAGGAGCAGCTTGGAGCGGCCCTCGCGGCGCTCGAGGAGTGCCTCGGAGCGAGCGGCGCTGGCCTTCCAGACCTGGGTGATGTCGTCGCTGATCGAGCGCTTGGTCGTCGCAATCATCAGACCGCCGACGAAGAACAGCGGGACCATGACGAGCATGCCCTGGCGGATGCCGTAGCGGTCACCGATGCCGCCGATGATCGGAAGGATGATCAGGCCGGGGATGATCCACAACGACGCGACCGAGAAGCCGATCGACCGGGCTCGTGGCGGGATCGCCAGCGACAGGCAGGCCAGGATCCCGGGACCGATGATCGCCAGCGTGCCGGTGATGACCATGTTGGCGGCGATGGCGACCCAGATGTTGGGGGCGAGGGCGAACACCACGAGACAGGCCGACACGACGAAGGCCGACTTCGACAGGAAACCGAGGACGTGGTCGGGTCCCTTGGCGAGCAACTTGGTCGCGACCCGTGCGCCGATCACCAGCCCGACCAACTGGATCGGCTCGGTCGAGGCGGCCACGAAGCCACGGGCGCGCTCGTCGAGGCCGAACACCTCGTCGTAGAGGAGCGAGGCCAGCGACACGAAGCCGATGAGCGACGCGGCGAGGAAGGGGAGCGAGTACCAGATGCGGCGGAGCGTCTCGATCTTCCACACGAGGCGCCATCCCTCGGCGAACGACGGTGACTCCTCCTCGGTCGCGATCGCCTCCTCGGACGCACCCATCGCTCGGCGTTCCTGTCCGCCTCGCACCGGCGGTTGCAGACGCCACGCGAGGACGACGAACACCAGCGTCGGCACCACGAAGACGAAGAACGGCGCTCGCCAGCCGTAGGCGGCGGCGAGGAGTCCCGCGGTCAACGGCCCGACGAATGCCCCGACCGCGTTGGCCGCACGATGCGCCGAGAACACGCCCGGCCGGACGGCGGGTTCGTAGTAGTCGGAGATCAGCGAGTTGTGGGTGGGGTCGACGACGGCCTTGCCGACGCCTGAGCCGGCGCGCATGATCGCCAGGAAGATGACACCGGTTGCCAGGCCCGTCCCGAGACTGAACATGGCCCAGGCCGCCGCACCGATCCAGGCGATCCGAACACGGTTGTAGCGATCGGCCAGCATCGCGATCGGCACCTGCAACGCCAGCGCGCAGAGCGAAACGAAGGCGATGAGGGTGAGCATCCCCTGGAGGTCGAGGCCGAAGTCCTCGCGGATCTCGGGGACGAGGATGCCGAACGCCGTGCGGTCGAGTTCGTCGACGGCATTGAGCCCGAACAGCACGATGAGCGGGTACGTGGGTGCTCCGCCGGTGACCGTCTTGAGCCACGTGCCGGGGTGGCGGGCGTGTCCGAGGAACGAGCGGATCATGAGTGGCTCCCGGTCGAGATCGTCTCCGGCTCGTCGACCGGTGGCGGTGGAGCGGCGCCGGGCTGTCCGGGTAGCGGACCGGAGTGTGTGGGTCCGTCGTCCCGGCGATCGGCCACGAGACTCGGCACGACGATCGAGCGGCGGTTCGCGATCCAACGGAGGCCCTGGTTCCGGATCGAGAACAGCAGGCCACCCAACCCGGTGGGCAGGATCATGAGCACGATCAGGATCCCGAGCCCCGAGGCGAGGAACTGCCACTGCAGCGGGAGGAACCACTGGGTGCCCAGCACGTAGAGGGCACCGAGGAGCGCGCCGGGCAGGCTCGAGATGCCGCCCACCACCGCCATGGCGAACACCGAGAGGTTCTGCGCGGGGGCGTAGGGCGACGACCCGAACGCCTGCTGGTGGTGGACGAAGAGACCGCCGGCCACCGATGCGGTGAAGCCCGACACCGCGAACGCGGTCAGTTTCGCCCGCACCACGTCGACGCCGTAGGCCTGCACGGCCGCTTCGTTGTCGCGGAGGGCGACGAGCACACGGCCGGTCCGGCTGTGCCGCACCCCTCGCAAGCCGATCAGCACGAGGACGAGGGCCGCCAGCATCACGTAGTAGATCCGGGTGGGGGAGTCGATGTCGATGCGACCGAAGAGCGGGAGTCGGGCGATGCGTCGGTTGGGGATCCAGTCGAAGTACGCGCGGTTCAGGAAGTAGGCCGTCGTCGCCAGGGCGAAGGCGAACGTCGTCACGGCGAGATAGAAGCCACCGAATCGCAGCGCCGGGAGCCCGACGGCAACGGCGACGACCGCCCCCACGAGGCCCGCGATCAGGACCGCGAGGACGAGGTCGACCGACCACGTGTCGGTGAGCTTTCCGGCGACCGCGGCGCCGATGGCGAAGAACGCCACCTGGCCGAGCGACACCTGACCTGCCCAGCCGGTGAGGACCACGAGCGACATCGTCAGGATCGCGTAGATGAGCAGTGCCGATGCCTTGAGTGACGCATCGACGGCGAGGACGTGGGGGAGCGCCAGCGCGATCGCTGCGATGGCGACGGCCATGCCGATCCGGCCCCAGCGCACCTCGGGGAGTCGGGCCAGCTCGGCGGGAACGGGGCGGACCTCGTCGGTCGACTGCCAGCTCGACTGGTCGTCGAGGTCGGTGCGGCTCGCGCTGCGGCGCCGGAGGAGCAGGGCCACGAGGATCACGAGGGCGAGCACGGCATCGAGCGGCGGGAACTCGAAGTCGACGAACGGGAGCGTCTCGCCCTGGTGCCAGTCGATCCCCAGTTCGAGGACGCCCAGTGCGATGGCGGACGAGCCGATGACCGTCAGACGGGTCATACCGCCGAGCAGGAGCGCAGTCAGCGATCGCAGGAGGATGCCGAGGCTGAGCACCGACCCGACGGGAAGACCGAGGATCCCGGCGCGGAGGAAGGTCGCCGTGAACGCGAGGAGGGCGGCGATCGCCCAGACCAGCGTCTGGAGACGCTTGACGGGGACACCGAGGAGCGCAGCGCGGTCGGCTCGATCGGCGGATGCGCGGATCGCGACGCCGAGCCGGGTCCAGCGGAGGAACCACACGAGGCCCACGATGGCGATCGGCGTGATGATGAATGCGAGCACGCTGTTGCCACGGAAGATCGTGCCGCCGATCTCGATGCGGACGTCGAAGGGGTCGTCGATGCGTGGCGCGAGGAACGACCCGTCGACGCCGAACCATCGGGGGAGGAAGATCGCGAGGCCGGTCAGCAGTTGGGCGAGGCCGATCGTCGCCACCGTCAGCACGAGACGCGGCGCGGCGAAGAACCGGCGGATCACCGCGAGCTCGACCAATCCGCCGAGCGCGAAGGCCGACAGGGCGCCGGCGGCCACCGCCACGGGATAGGGCCAACCCCACTCGGTGAGAAGCAGGAAGACGAGCACTGCCGGAGCGGCCCCGAGGTCGCCCTGCGCGAAGTTGACGATCCGGTTGGAGCGGTAGATCAACGCCATGCCGAGCGCGATCAGGGACGTGACGGCGCCGACGAGGACACCGCGGGTGAGCACACCCAGTGGCAGTGGATACACGATCTGCTGGAACAGGATGATCGCGATCGGTGGAGCGAACGGGGTGAGCCGTGCGCCGAGGTGCGACCGGCCACCGGCCGAGAACCGAATTGGCATGCTTCGAAGATCCCCCGTTGATCGACCTGTCGACCCCCATGGTCAGACGCGACCGCCAACATGTTGACCCACGGGTCAAGACCGTGCAGGGCAAAGTCTGAAATCGGGTGTTCGTCCCACTACGGGCGATGAGGTCGGGCAGCCTCCGGTGGCGCCGCCGGTAGCGTCCGGACCATGACCAGGTTGACGACCGGAGATCGATCGGTGCGGGACCGGGTGGCTGTCGTCACCGGGGCTGCGAGCGGGATGGGGCGAGCCACTGCGCACCTCTTCGCTGATGAAGGGGCCATCGTGGCGGTCCTGGATCGGACCGCCGACGGCGTGGACGCCGTCGTCGCGGAGATCGCCGCGTCAGGAGGTCGCGCGTCCGGATGGGCCGTCGACGTCACGGACGGCGATGCCGTCCGCTCGGCGATCGACGAGGTGGCCGCCACGCTCGGGCCGCCGGACATCCTCGTGAACAACGCCGGGGTGTCGATCCCTGCCCCCATCGACGGCGAGGACTTCGACGAGCAGTGGGCCGCGACGATCGCCGTCAACCTCACGGCGCACACGACGCTCATCCGCGCCTGCCTCCCGCATCTGAAGCGCAACGGTGACGGTCGAATCGTGAACATCGCGTCGACCGAGGGCGTCGGCGGGTCCGCCTACATCAGCCCGTACACGGCATCGAAGCACGGGGTCATCGGTCTGTCCCGCTCGCTCGCCGTCGAGTTGGGACCGACCGGGGTCACGGTCAACGTCGTGTGCCCCGGGCCGATCCACACCGGCATGACGGCGTCGATCCCCGACGAGGCGAAGGACAAGTTCGCTCGCCGCAACGTGCCGATGCGTCGCTACGGCACCCCGGAGGAGGTCGCGCACGCCACGTTGTCGCTGGCGCTCCCGGCGATGTCCTACTGCACGGGTGCGGTGGTGGTCGTCGACGGCGGGTTCACGACCAAGAACAACTGACGGGAATGCCCCCGAGGACCAGCGGTTGGGAACGAGTGGGAATGCCAGGAGCTCTGTAGCGTTGTAAGCGTGTAATCAACGCTCGACCCCAGGAGCCCTCGTGCACGACGCAACACTCGACCCGACCGATCCCGACACCGGTGTCCGCACCGTTCCCGTCCTCCCGCTGACCACCGGCGTGGTCCTTCCACAGATGGTCGTCACCGTCGCGCTCGAGACCGACGACGCCCGTGCCGCGGTCGATGCGTTGGGCTCGACCCTCGAGGACGACGACGCCCGTGCCGAACTCCTGCTGGTCCCGAGGATCGGTGACCGGTACAGCCGTGTCGGCGTCCTGGCCACCGTCGACTCCGCAGGCGAGTTGCCCGGCGGGACACGCGCCATCATCGTCAAGGCGCACGGTCGCGCCCGTGTCGGTGCCGGTGTCGTCGGCACCGGCCGGGCACTGCTGGTCGAGGCCGAGCTCATCGCCGAGCCCACGCCCACCCCGCGGGCCGAACGCCTCGGCGAGGAGTTGCGCACCGCGACGACGGCGCTCTTCGAACAGATCGGTGGTCGTCGTCTCTCCGAGGTGCTCAACGGCGTCGAGGGCCCGTCGGCTCTCGCCGACCTCGCCGGCTGGTGGCCAGACCTGTCGATGGAGCGGAAGGTCGAACTGCTCGAGACCGTCGATGTCGAGGCCCGGGCCGAGTTGGTCCTCGAGTGGGTCAAGGACGCGCTGGCCGAGGCCGAGGTGGCCAACACGATCAGTCGAGAGGTGAACGAAGGAATCGAGGAGCGCCAACGCGAGTTCCTCCTGCGCGAGCAACTCGCCGCCATCCGCAAGGAGCTGGGTGAAGGCGACGCGGAAGAGGACCTCGCTGCGCAGTTCCGCGACGCGATCGCTGCACTCGAACTCACCGACGAAGCACGGAGCCACATCGAGCGGGAGATCGACCGTCTCGAGCGGATGAGCCCCCAGAACGCCGAGTACGGCTGGGTCCGGACCTGGCTCGAGACCGTGACCGAACTGCCGTGGGGAAAGCGGACCGACGACGACCTCGACCTGGACGGAGCGCGGGCACATCTCGATGCCGACCACACCGGCCTCGACGACGTGAAGGACCGCATCGTCGAGTTCCTCGCCGTACGCAAGCTCAAGGTGGAGCGCGGCTCGGACGAGACCCCGGCCTCCGGTCGCCGCGGCGACGGCGCCATCGTGAGCCTCGTCGGCCCCCCGGGTGTCGGGAAGACCTCGCTCGGTGAGTCGATCGCTTCGGCGTTGGGTCGGTCGTTCGTCCGTGTGGCCCTCGGTGGCGTGCGCGACGAGTCCGAGATCCGAGGGCATCGGCGCACCTACGTCGGTGCCCAGCCAGGTCGGCTGGTGCGAGCAATCGCCGAAGCCGGCTCGATGAACCCCGTCGTCCTCCTCGACGAGATCGACAAGGTCGGGAGCGACTGGCGAGGCGACCCGAGCTCCGCACTGCTCGAGGTGCTCGACCCCGCGCAGAACCACACGTTCCGTGACCACTACCTCGAGATCGACCTCGACCTCTCCGAGGTCCTGTTCATCGCGACCGCCAACGTGCTCGACACCATCCCCGGGCCGCTGCTCGACCGAATGGAGGTCATCCAGCTCGACGGCTACACCGAGGACGAGAAGGTCGACATCGCCCGCGACCATCTGGTCGATCGACAGCGCCGGCGCAATGCACTCCGAGACGACGAGGTCGTCATCGGCGAGGACACCCTGCGCGCCCTCGTCAACGGCTACACGCGGGAGGCCGGTGTCCGGGGACTCGAACGTCAGATCGGGACGCTCCTGCGCAAGGCCGCGACGCGGATCGCCGGTGACGACGACGCCACTCCCATCACGATCGAGCCGGAACAGCTGCGGGATCTCCTGGGTCGTGCTCGGTTCGAGGACGACCACCGCGACCGGACCGGCGTGCCCGGGGTGGCGACGGGTCTGGCGGTCACCGGGGCCGGTGGTGATGTCCTCTACGTCGAGTCGACCGCGATGGACGGCGAGCCCGGCCTGCAGCTGACCGGACAGCTCGGCGACGTCATGAAGGAGTCCGGCTCGATCGCGTTGTCGTACCTCCGGGCCAACGCCGAGTCGTACGGGCTCGACACCAACGCCCTCACCCGGCGGTTCCACGTCCACTTCCCGGCGGGAGCGATCCCGAAGGACGGTCCGAGCGCGGGGGTCACGATGACCACGGCGTTGGCCAGTCTCCTGACCGGCCGTCCCGTCCGGTCCGACGTGGCGATGACGGGCGAGGTGACGCTGTCGGGGCGGGTCCTCCCGATCGGTGGCGTGAAGCAGAAGGTCCTGGCGGCGCATCGCCTCGGCATCGCCCACGTCGTCCTCCCGGAACGCAACGGCCCGGACCTCGACGACGTACCCGCCGGCATCCTCGACGACCTCACGGTCCATCTGGTGAGCGACGTGCGCGAGGTCCTCGACATCGCACTCGAAGCAGCCTGACCCCGGTCGTCCGCCCCCGGATAGGTTCCCGACCCATGACGTCGATCGATGCGCCGGTCCGGGTCGGGTTCCTGGGGGCGGGGTTCATCGCCACCTTCCACTCGAAGATGCTGCGTGCCAGCGGCGTCGACCACGAGCGGGCCGGCGTCTTCGATCCCGACGGTTCGCGAGCGGGGACGTTCGTGGCCCGGGCTGGTGGTTTCGTCGCCGCCTCGGAGGACGAGGTCCTCGACTCGTGCGACGCCGTCTACGTCTGTACGTGGACGTCGGAGCACCCGCGTCTGGTCGAGAAGGCGTGCGCGGCCGGCCGTGCAGTGTTCGTCGAGAAGCCGTTGGGCGTCGACGAGTCGTCTTCGCAGCGTGTCGTCGACGCCATCGAGTCGAGCGGCGTGGTCCATCAGGTCGGTCTCATCCTCCGCTACTCGCCTGCGTTCGCACTGGTCGAGTCGTTTCTCGCCGAGCGAGATGCCTGCGGCCGGGTGATGTCGGTCGTCTTCCGCGACGACCAGTTCCTCCCGACCGGTGGGCACTACCAGTCGACCTGGCGTGGTGACCGGAACCGGGCCGGGAGCGGCGTGCTCCTCGAGCACTCGATCCACGACGTAGACCTCCTCGACCGCCTGGTGGGACCCGTGACCGCGGTGACCGGCCGCAGCCGGTCGTTCCACGACATCGACGGCATCGAGGACCTCGTCGTCGCCACGTTCGATCTCGCAGACGGCGGCATCGGCACCCTGACGACCGTGTGGCACGACCTCACGCAACGGCCGAGTCTCCGCTACCTCGAGATCCACTGCGAGCGCATGCACGTCGAGGTCGAGGGCGACTGGTTCGGGCCGGTGCGGATCACGCGCGGTGACGAGCGGATCGATGTCGCCGGCAACGAACTGCTGGCGCTCTGCGATCGACGAGGCATCGTCCTCGGCGATCCCGAGGGCTCCTTCATCGAGGCCGTCGCCGCCGGGCGACCGTCGGCACCGTCCGCGGCCACGGCCATGCGTGCGCATCGGATCGTGGACGGGATCTACGCGTCCGCAGCTTCGGGCGGGGTCTCGGTGCCCACCGCATGAGCCGACAAGACCGTGTCTCGATGCGCGGTTCCATCGTCTCGTCGGGATTCGCCTCCGGCGACCGCGTGGTCGTCGGGCACTGGCAGGTGACGCCGATCGGTCCGCTGACCGATGTGATGTGGGCCACGCCCGATGGACATCGCATCCTGTTCGCTCCCCACGCCGCCGCCGCGGAGTTCATCACCAGTGTCTATGCGTTCGACGACGTGGAGGTGTGCGAGATCGGCGTGCAGGAGGGGCGACGTCGTCTCGACATCACGATGGGGGACCGCGAGCTGTCCTTCATCGCAAGGCGCGGGGTCCCCATTCCGTTCCGGCGTCCCGCATGGTTCACGCGCCTGGTCGAGGGGCCGATCGCTCGCGTGCTGATGGGAGTGGTCACGTACGGCACCTCTCCGACCGGCGTCCGGGAGTGGTACCGCGCCGATCGTTGGGCACCCTTGCGCGACGCTCGGGCGACCGTGTCCGGCGCCTCGCTCGGGCCGATGGTGCCGGTCGACCCGCCGTGCGGATTCGGCTTCTCCGAGCCACCGGCTCGGCCGTCGTGGGTCGCCGTGCGGCCGCTGCTCGAGTACCCGGACTGACCGGAACCGCGGAACGAGAGCGAGGCTGCAGCGGTCGGCCTGTGCCGGATTCAGGCGCCGTCGAAGAGACCGTCGAGTCCGCTCGGCTCGTGCGCGCCGATGACCAACTGCTCCAGGACGCCGACGCCGGTGCGCTCGCCCCACGTCGCCCGGACGAGTTGCTGGACATGGGTGTGCTGTGGCGCCGCGGGGTCGAGGTCGTCGACGACCCACTCGTCGTAGCCCGTCGCCGCCTCGCCCTTCCAGTGACCATGTGCCCACTCGGGGTGGAAGTAGCCGATGCCGAGCATCTGGAACGTCATGATCGGCTCGAGTTCGATGACGCCGGCGTCGGCGTTCCACGGCGTGAACGTGAGCGCCGCCGCTCGTGACCGTCGCGTTCCCGGCTCCCAGTCGATGTGCCAGTCGACCGAGCGCATCGGCTCGGCCGACTCGGCGAGGCCTCCGGTGTCGAGCACGGGACCGTCGGCGGCGGTCAGCGGGATGTCGAAGCCGCTCTGGTGCCACCGCTGGCCGGACGAGGTCTCGTTCACGTCGAAGTGCGCCGCACCATCGGTGAAGTTGATGGGTGCCCAGAGCCAGAAGTACTGGGCTTCGTTCGCACTGGGTGCGCCGTTGTCAGCCTCACCCACTGTACGGATGCCCCACGACCGATCACGGGTGCCGACGAAGGTCTCCGGCGTCACCGTGACGTCGCGATCGCCGGCGTGCACGGTGCCCTCCCAGGTCCCGAACTGCGTCATCCGGGTGTAGTCCATGGTCAGACGGGGACCCGTGTGGCGGAGGAAGCGGTCTTCTTCGACGGCGACCGTCCGCGCCTGCCAGGTGAGGTCGCAGCCGATGCCGTGGACCTCGGGGTCGACGATCAGTCGGAGCGTGCGCAGCGGTTCGACCACCTCGATGCGGACGGGCCCGCACGACGTGTCGCCGCGATCGAAGGGCGCCCGCCCCGATGCGTGGACGTTGCGCTGCACGCCGCCCGAGACGACGCTGAACGCCGCGTCGATGACCGATCGGTTGGGGTAGAGGCCCATGGCCGCACCGAAGACCAGGTCGCCGGATCCGTCGGCGTCGTAGCCGTTGAAGAAGTAGCGGTCGTAGTGGTTCCGGTCTCCGGTCGCCGGCTGCGCGATGGGCAGCGCGGTCTGGTGGATCGGGTAGTCGTCCATGGGATTGAGCACCGCGGGAGTCTGGCATCCGTCGCGTGGTCGATACTGGCCTCCATGTCTGATCACGGCGCTTCCGTCGACCTGCTCCATGGCCTCGCCACCACCCGGGCGATCCGGCGCTATCGCGACGAGCCGATCCCCGACGCCGACCTCTCGACGATTGTCTGGCACGCCACCCGAGCCCCGTCAGGCAGCAACCGGCAGCCGTTCCGTTTCCTCGTGCTGCGCGACGGTCCGAAGGCCCTCGAAGCCAAGGCTCTGCTGGGGGAGAGCTTCCGCTCGATGTGGGCGGCCAAGCGGGCAGCCGACGGCTACGACTCCGGGAGCGGGGCCGACCCCGACACGCCGAAGGCGCGCATGGCGGCCACGATGCAGCACTTCGTCGACGAGTTCGAGCGGACGCCGGTCGTGGTGCTGGCCTGTATCCGTCGCCACAGAGCGCCGAACCCGACCGAGGGAGCATCGGTCTACCCGGCGTGTCAGAACCTGCTCCTGGCCGCCCGAGCGCTCGGCTACGGCGGGGTGATGACGACGTGGCACGCCTTCGTGGAGGACGAACTCCGAGCGCTGTTGGGCATCCCCGACGACGTGGGCCTGGCGGCGACGATCACGCTGGGGCGACCCGAGGGTCGCCACGGTCCGGTACGGCGGCGTCCGGTGCAGGAACTGGTCTACGACGACCGCTGGGAAGGTCCGGCGCGCTGGGCGGTCGACCCGCCCGGGACGTCGTTCACCCAGGCTGGTCCGCCCCGTCGCTGAGCGGCCCGTTCTCCCGACGACGCCGGAGTCGCTCCGGTCCGTCGTCGAGTCCGGGGAGCCGTTGATGGATCGCCGTCCCCGAGTCGACGAGGCGGGCGAGCACGATCGCCTCGACCTCGTCCCACGTGGTCGCCCGCATCCCGCCGACGTCCCGGTTGTAGGGCTGGGCGAACGCGATGACGTCGTTCCCCGCACTTCGGAGTGCCTCGATGTTGTGCGGCGCGTCGTCGATGTAGAGATCGGCCTGGACCTCGGGCTTCGCTCCGAGGAAGCACAGATCGCGGAACGGGATGCCGTGTTCGTCGAGCCATCCGACGGTGTCTGCGACCGCCTCCTGATGGCCCCAGTTGATGTAGAGGCGGTGGGTGATGATCCGGATCCACACGCCGGCATCGGACAGTCGCCACAGGGCATCGGCGCAGCCGTCGATCAGTGGCATCGTCCGGAAGACCCGATGCTCGAGGACTGCTGTTCGGTGCAGCCGCCGGAAGTGTTCCTCGTCGGTGATGCCCCACTCGGAGAAGTCCCAGTTCTGGCGTGGCGGCAGGGCATCAGCAGCGATGCCGAGGTCGTCGGCGACCACCTGTCGGAACGCGGACGAGAAGTCGCCACAGACACCGTCGAGGTCCACGCCCAGGATCATGCGTCGCCCCGGGTGCTCACCCTCGGAGGAAGTCGAGGGCGGCGTCGATGAATGCGAACGACTTCGGTGTCTTGGCGTGGTCGGTACGGGCGAGCGTCACGAGGGTGGCGTCGGGGAGCGCATCGACGAGCGGATCGGCGGGGCCCGCGAAGTCGGCATCGCCGATGACGACGAGGACGGGGCAGGTGATCGACGCCAGGTCGTCGACGGTGGGCGCGCCTCCGCCGTTGGCCATGCACGCGGCGAGAGCCGTACGGTCGTTGCCAGGCAGGTCGGCGAGACCCGCGAAATAGCGCAACGCGGGATTGCCGCCGTCGTTCCCGGTGCGGACGGCCTCGACCACCGCCGTGTGATCGGACGACCGGAACAGGTTCGCACCGACGCCGGCGACCACGAGCGAGCGGAAGCGGTCGGGATGAGCGGCTGCGACCTGGAGCAGCGTCTTGGCGCCGAGGGAGAAGCCGACGGCGTCGACCGGTTCGTCGGGGAGCGCATCGATCACGCGCTCGCCGAGGTCGTCGTAGGCGGCGGGGTCGGTCGGTTTGGGTGCGTTGCCGTGTCCGAGGAGGTCGACTCCGATGACGCCGCGGCCCTCGTCGGCCAACAGGTCGACCCACCCGTTCGCCACCCAGGTGAGGTCGAACGATGTGCCGAAGCCGTGGACGAGTACGACGGGGGGAGCCATGGCGCCAGTCTGACCGATGCCGCTCATCGGAAGTCGCTACGCCGCGACCACACCCGATCGATCGCCACGTCGACGGCGAGCAGCACCACGGCCGTGAGCGCGACGGTGTGCAGGCCGCCGGTCTGCACGGGCCAATCGGGCCCGGGTGCGGTGTCGTTCCGCAACTGGAATGCCAGGAGGTAGAGCCCGCAGAGTGCGAGCAACGCGGCGGGCAGCGCGGTGAACGCCCCGCGCCATCCCTCACGACGTGTCGCGAACCCGGCGAGGAGTCCGACGAACAGACCGATCAGGGGGTCGGTGGCCAGCGTGGCGCCGATCGCGGAACCGACACCCAGGGCCATGGCGTCGCGACGGGTCGGGAGGCCTCCCTCCCAGGTCAGGGCACGGATGCGACGCAGCGGTTCCTGCAGCGGAATCGGCACGGGCCCGCCGGGCGAGGGCGTGCCGATCGCGAGCCCGAGTGCGACCAGGATGCCGACCACCGAGAGCAGCAGGCCGATCTCCACCCGGTTCTGCGGCACGAATCGCATCGTGACGTCGAGCGTGTCGGAGTCGGGTGTGACGAGGAAGCCGTTGGCGAATCCGTCGACGAGCTGCGTCGAGCGGTGCTCGGGTGCGCCCTCGATGATCTCCCAGCCGGGTTCGAAGCTCTGGCCGAGCACCAACCAGAAGGGCGTCCCGGCCTCGGCGCCCGTGATGCGCACCTCGACGGTGGCGTCGTCGCCGCCGACCACCTCGACCGCCGGAGCCGACGAGCCGTCGTCGGTGAGGAGCGGACCGTCGTTCCCGCACGCGTCTCCGCCGGCATCGGAACACCAGACGAGCTGGTCGATGTCGAACCCGGTCGTACGCCCGTCGGTCGAGTCGAAGAGGCGGTCACCACCGAGAAGGACGATCGGGTCGTCGGCGCAGGAGCGGAGGTCGAGACCGCCGCCCCGGAGGGCCTCCGCTCGGTCGCCGGTGATCCGGACGGGAACGCCGATCCCGTCCAGCGTGACGAGGTCGTCTCGACAGCCCGAATCGATCGCCACCGCGCGCTCGCCGACCGACCAGCCGTCGATCGACACCGTCGGAACCGCGATCGGGAGCGTCCGACGCTCCCCACCGGCGGTGCCCGGGGTTCTCCGTTGTTCGCCCCCGGCGAACGTGAGCTGGATCTCCGCGCCTGCGGTGGCCTCGGGTCCTTCGACGACGGCAGTGCGGAGGCCGCCGGATCCCGGTCCGAACCGGGCCCGTGCCACCTCGACTCCGTCGACATCGACGACGACCACTCCCGGAACGGAGTGCTGGTCGTCGTCGACCACGACGACCTCGATGGTCCCCACCGGCCGGCTCGCCGGCGCGGTGACGGTGATCCTGTGCGGCGAGTCGACGTCGAAGGCGGACGTCCAGCGGGTGTCGGCATCGTCGTCGAGGACGTTGGAGGGGAGATGGTCGAGCCCACCGGCGATCGTCGAGGTGGCGGTGACGAGCGGCATCGTGTCGGTCGGTGTGCGTCCGGTGATGTCGTCGAGGAGGACCGGCGGGGCCATGGGCGAGAGCCGGGCCGTGCCCGTGAGCCGATAGGTCCGCGCGGTCGGGAGGTCGACGACACGGGAGAGTGCGGTCTCCTCGTCGCCGCGCGACAGGTCGGTCGCCGCCGAGCGCTCACGGGTCTGCACGAGCGCCAGCGGATAGCGCAGGGTGCGGAAGCCTCCAGCGTCGAGCAGGTCCTGAGGCATGCGGAGGTACTCCTGCGTGGGCGGCACACCCATCCCGACCTCTGCGAAGCCGACACCATCGGCGCCGGCGTCCGCCGACGGGCCTTCCGTGACCCCGAGGATCTCGATCGACAGGACCTCGAACGCACGCTGATCGATCTCGATCTCCTGGCCCGGCTCAGTGACCGATGACGGGCCGAGCTCGACACGGATGGGCGATCCGCCGTCGAAGCGCACTTCGACCTCCGTGATCCTGCGACCAGCGGCACCGGAGTCCGCTTGGAGCAGGGTGATCTGGTCGGTCTCGACCGCGGTGTCGGACGACAGTTCGATCCGCTCGCCGCGAGGGTCGCCGTCCGTCCCCACGACCCATGCCGTCGTCGGATCACCGTCGACGGCACGGACGGGGCGATGTTCCGGCACGAATCCGCCGGTCCCGCCGTACGACGTGGCGCGGGCAGCGACGCCGACGTGCTCGGCGACTGTGCGGATCCCCGGTCGGTCGCCGAACAGTGGAAGCCGGTGATCCGTCGGGTCGGCGCGGAGGAGGCCACCATCGGCTTGTTCGGTGTAGCCGACGTCGTGGCGCAGCGATGTCCATCGTTCGGCCCGGGCGCGGTTCGAGTCGGTCACGATCAGGGCGCGTCGGTCGACGAGTCCGTTGCGCACGAAGTCCTGGTCGGCCGTGACATCGGCGCTGTAGCGGATCAGTTCGTCACCGTCGATGAGGCCGGCAGCGGCGGCGTCGACGATGCCGGTGCCGTCGCCGCTGAGATGGACGAGCCGGTCGGCACGGTGGGTGTGGACGATGGGGATGGCATCCTCGACCGGGAACGCCGCCACCGCCGGAGGGTCGGCTCGGTCGAACTCCTGGATCAGGTGTTCCTCGTCGACGATCGGCGCCCCGTCGGCAGGAGCGTTGGTGGTCCGAGGCCCGAAGGAGGTCGGGGCGGCGAGGCCACCGGCGCTGGTGACGAACTCCCACACCGATCGGGGTCGCCGGATGTCGTAGCGCTCGTACTGCAGGTCGTTGCGGGTGACGATGTCGCCCACGTTCATCAGGCGAGCGACCACGGCCAGCGCGTCTGCGTCGAGCGTCTCGTCCTGGAGCCGGCGGTCGAGCGCAGCGACCAGGTCGGCGGCGGCCGCCGTGCCCTCCGGAGTCCGTGACCGGTCCACGGTCGGGCGGTCCATGAGCCCTGGTGTGATCGAGTCCGTCGCCACGCCCCACCGATACGCGGCCGTGTCGATCCCGGGGATCTCGAGCACGCGGGTGCCGTCGTCACGAGCATCCAGATACGCGGCGGCCGACTCCCAGTAGTCGGGCACATCCTCTGGTCGATCACGTTCTGTCGGCACGAATCCCCCGAGCCACAGGGGAGGCAGCGCCGAGACCGCGAGAACCATGGCCACCACCATGACGAATCGACCTCGCCGGTGGGACTCCTCCCTCGATGCGCCGACGAGGGCGCCGACGCCCACGGCGATCCCCAACAGGATCAGCGGCGTCGCGCTGGTCGGCGTACGGATGGCGAAGCCGAGGTCGGTCTTTGCGGCGCCCTTCACGATCCGGCCGAACGGCGACGGGTCGCCCCAGGGGTGCGCTCCGACGGAGACGACGACGCCGGTCGCGAGCATCACGATCGCGAACACCCGATGACGCCAACGGGCGACGCCGAGGCCGAGCAGACCGAGGACGACGAGTCCGTAGGTGAGCGCGATCAGCCAGAGGTGCTGGGTGTAGTCGACACTCGCAGCATCGAACGGGCCGAGGCGGTCGGCGGCATGGAAGTACCAGGCGCCCAGCCCCCGGAGGACCTCTGACGCCGTGGATGTCGAGGCGACGACCTCCGCAGACTCCCGGTACGGCTGGAGCGGCAGCCCGTTGGTGGCCTGGACCGACATGCCGAGGATCCACCAGAGGTTCACGGTCAGTGTCGCGAACCCGAGTTTGGCGGCGGTCCACGTGGCCGCCGACCGCGTCACGTCGGGCGACCGGCGCAGCGAGTAGAGGATCCAGCCGGCGGGAGCGATCCCGACGAGGAGAAGCGCGCCGGCATCGCTCGATCCGATCGTCGCGACCACGAGCGCGAACAGGGCAGCGTGGCGCCACCCGGGCGTCCGGAGCGCACGGATGGTCAGCGCGAGCAGCCAGGGCAGCCCGGCGAACGAGAGCAGCGCCACCGAGTTCCGCGTGGCGAGGGTGATCACGTAGGGCGACAGCGCGTAGACGAACGCGGCGGCGGCACCGGCTTCGGGACGCCATCGCCAGGTGCGGGCGAGGAATGCCATGCCGGCGCCGGCGGCGAAGAGGATGGTCGCGATCCAGAGACGCTGGGCGATCCAGTCGGGGATCCCGGACTGCTCGGCGAGCCAGAAGAAGGGGCCGGACGGCCAGAGGTCACCGATCTGGTTGCGGGGGACGGTCCCGAGTCCGACGTGCGGGTCCCACAGGCTGACGGCGCGCCGCAACAGACGGCCCGGGTCGATGAGCAGCGCCGTGTCGGCGTCGGCCACCACTCGGCCGGGCGCGGTCGCGAGGAGGGGGGCGAACACGACGACCGCCAGGGCGAGGAGTGACACGACCGTCACACGGTCGCTCTTCGGCCGCCGCGCGGCTCCGGCGCGGATGGTGCCCATCACGACGGTTCGTCCCGACCGTCGGCGGCGGCGAGCAGGGCGAGGAGCACGACGCCGGAGAGAGCGGCGAGGTGGGCGGCCCCGAAGTGCTGTGGCCAGTTGAAGCCGGCCTCATGACGGTCCCGCACCTCGAAGAACACGACCTGCATCCCCGCTGCGGCCACGAGTGCGACCGGAAGCCAACGTCCGGCCTGCGGCCAGCGTCCGGCAGCGAAGACGGCCGCAGCGATCGGCAGCGCGGCGAAGGGGTGGATGAGGAGCGCGGCGACGGTGGCCGACACGAGCAGGACGAGCGCGGTGGGTCGTCGCGCTGGCGGACGCCCCATCACCGGCTCGGCAAACGGCACGGCGGTGCGCCGCCTCCCTGGTGCGAGCACCACGAGGGCGAGGCAGGCGAGCACTCCCGCCAGACTCACCAGGAGCGCGAGGTCGGCGCCTCGTTGCGGCGTCCATCGGATGCTCGCCTCCAGAGGACCTGGTCCGTCCGGTTGCACGTACCAACCGGCGGCGAAGCCGTCGACCGGTCGCGGGCCGTCGACCGTCGCACCTTCGACGGTCAACTCCCACCCGTCGTTGTTGCTCTGGTCGAGGACGAGCCAGAACGGAGAACCGTCGGATTCCACCGTCGCCGATGCCGAGTCCACGTCGGCGGCGCGCATGGTGACGAGCGGTGTCTCGCCCGGTTCGGCCAACGTGAACCCAGGGCTGCGGAGCACGAGTCGGTCGAGGTCGAGTCCGGTCTGGGTCCCCGCTGCGGCCTTGATGGTGTGCCGCCCCTCGCCGAGATCCAGCGGACCGCCGCACGAGGTGACGGACATCCCGTCACGATCGAGTGCATCGCCGGCGTCGCCGGCGATCCGGACCGACACCGGTCGTCCGTCGATCTCCACGAGGTCGTCACGGCACCCGCTGTCGAACCTCTCGACAGGCGGTGCGCTGCCGATCCCGATCGCGTCGATCTCCGCGAGGCCGACCGGCAGGCCGACGGGGTCGCCGGTGTACCAGTCGGGGGTGGTCCGGACATCGGCGTCGGCGATGGTGATCCTGATGCGATCACCCTGCACCGGCGTGGGGAGCACGACGTCGATGGTCTCGACCGCTCCGGGCACGTCGCTGGACTCGACCGGGGGCAGGTCGACGGTGACCGGGCCGCCGTCGCCCGTGATCTCGAGACGCGTGGGGATGCTGTGTCGCCCGTCGGCGAGCACCGCGAGGCGCAGGTCGTTGATCGCCTTCGTGCCGTCGGCCGGCACGTCGATCCACTGACCCACGATGCCGACGAAGGGCGTCTGCCACGCTGTCTCCGGGTCACCGTCGACCGCAGCGCTGGCGCGTGACCGGAGGTCGCCGGGGAGGAACTCGCTCGACGTGGCCGGGTCCGGATCGCCCAGCAGGCGGTCGACCAGCGCATCGCCGGCGCGCGCGGAGAGACGTGCGGTTCCCTCGAGTCCGAACGTCACCGTGTCCGGGAGGTCGAACGCTCGGACCATCGTCGGCTCCGGGTCGCTTCGCACCGGCTCCGCTGGGTCGGAGCGGTGCCGGGTCACCACGATCGCGAGCGGTGCGGAAGCGACTCGGGATCCGAGTGCGTCGAGCACGCCGTGGGGAAGGACCACCGTCTCCTCGACCGAGACGGCGGGGATCTCGATCTCGGCGAAACCGGCAGGACCACCGTCGGGGGCCACCTCGCGGATCTCGACGGTGAGCCGCGTGAACGACTTCCCGTCGAGTTCCACCCGGACGCCCGCGGGGTCCCGCGCGGTGTCCTCGTCGACCTTCACGTCGAAGTGTCGGGACCCGTCCAGGGTGACCCGGGCCTCCAGGACGGCCCGTGTTCCCGGGCGACGTTGCGGTGGCACGAGCACGACATGGTCGGCCGAGCTCGCCTCGTCGAGATCGATCCCGATCCGATGGGGAGCGCGGTACTGGAACGTGTCCACGCGCCATGCCGTCGCGGGGTCGCCGTCGAAGGCGTTCGACGGTCGTTCCTCGGGGACGAGTGTCTGGGGCGAGCCGTACGCCGTGGCCCAGACGCGACGGGCGCCGGTCCAGTCGACGACCGTCTGTGCCTCGGTCGGTTGGTCGGCCACCACGGCGAGGCGCTCGTCGGAGGGATCGTCGAGCACCGCAACGTGATCCGCCGGTTCGGTGGCGCCGACGTTCTCGCGGAGGGCGTACCACCGCTCGCCGCGCTTGCGGTTGGTGTCGGTCACGACGAACGCGGTGCCGACGGGCGCGAGGCGGTCGAACTCCTCGTCGAAGGCGACGTCGGCTCCGAGGAGGAGCGGCCCGGCGAGGTCGTCGAGGAGACCGGCTGCCGCCGCGTGGACGATTCCCTCGCCGTCTCCGTCGAGGACCAGTGCCCCGCCGACCGGGGCAGACGAGATGGGGGAGCGCCCGCCGTCGGGGACGTCGAACACCGCGACCTGCGGAGGTTGTTCGGCCGGTTGCTCGAGTCCGAGTTCGATCTCGTCGATCATCGGGCGTCGCGGGTTGGCGTCGTTGGACTCGCGAGGTCCGAAGACCGCGTCGAGGTCGAGCCCGGAGGCCGGATCGGTGACCAGCGACCAGAGTCGCTCGGGTCGGATGGTCCGATAGCGCTCGTACTCGAGGTCGTTGCGGACGAGCACCTCCGACGCTCCGAAGAGCCGGGCCACGACCGCGAGCGTGCCGGGTTCTGCCCATCCCTCCTGGAACGAACGATCGAGTGCACCCAACAAGGTGACGCCGGCCGATCCGCCGGCCGGGACGAGCTCGCGTGCCAGCACCGAGCGATCGGTCAGCCCGACCGACACGGGGTCGAGGGTGTGACCCCAGCGGTAACTGGCGAAGTCGATGCCCGGGATCTCCAAGACCCGGCCGGACCCCTGGTCGAGATGCTCACCGACGTCGAGCCACGCCTGAGGGAGCTCCTCGTCTCGGTGGAACCGTTCGGCGATGAGTCCGCTGCGCCACTGCGCCGGGATGGCGAGGGCGACGAGTCCGACGAGGACCACGGCGGCTGCGGTTCCGGTCACGGATCGCCGACGGCCGAGCGCGTGGAGTCCGCCCACGGCGAGACCGGCGAGTCCGAGCGCAACCAACGGTCCGGCCCGCTGGGTGTTGCGCAGGCTGAGGACGAGGTCGGACTGCTGCGACAGGGACTCGAAGGTCGCGCCGACGGGGGAGCGCGTCGGTTCCGGGAACGCACCGACCGCCAGCACGGTGCCCAGTCCGACGAGGACGGCGAAGTACGCCCGTGGCGTCCATCGGACGAGCGCTCCGAGCGCCAGCGCCGCGATCGGCACAGCGAAGGAGAACGTGAGGAGAACACCGCTCTCCATGTACGACGGTGCGAGACCGCGCAGCCACGACCCCTCGGAGTCGGCGCCGTAGAAGAACCAGTAGCCGAGCCCACGGATCACCTCGGCCGCCGACGTGGTGTACGACGTGGTCTGGACCTGCTCGGTGACGCCGAGGATCGGCAGCCCGTAGGCGCCGCCGATCGCGTAGGCGACGAGCCACCACAACTGCGTCACGAGGGTGAGTCCGCCCGCCCGTGCGAGCGTCGCGACCCCCTCGCGCGGCGTCGCATGGCCGAACGACCAGACGGCGAACGGCACCCAGAGAGTGGCCGCCAGGACGACGAAGAACACCGAACTTCCGTTCAGCGATGCGCAGGTGGTCACCACCAGGGCGAAGACCGCAGGCCAACGCCACCCACCGCTCTCGACCGCGCGGGCCATGGCCCAGACGAGCCATCCCAACGCGGCGTACGGCAACAGCAGTCCGGACTGCCCCGTGATCTGCCCGAGCACGAAGGGGCTCAGGCCGTACAGCGCCGCGCCGGCGAGTTGTGCGGGGTGGCGCGTCGAGAGGTGACGGAAGAGGACGAGCGCCCCGAGCGCCGCGACCAGTTGGATACCGCCGACCCACAGTCGTTGGGCAGCCCACGACGGGATCCCGGCCTGGTCGGTGAGCCAGTAGAAGGGCCCCATCGGCCAGAGGTAGCCGATGGCCTGATGGGTGACGGCGCCGCCGCCGACACGGGCGTCCCACAGCGTCCGGGACCGGTCGAGGAGATCGCCGGGATCGAGGTACAGGTACTGCTTGGTGTCCGCGTTGAGCCGGCCGCGCCCCCCGAGGAGCTGCGGCACGACGGTGAGCACGGTCAGGATCGCGATGTCGAACACCCACCGGAGGCGGGAGGTCGACTGCCGGGTCATCGGCGACGTTCCGCTTCGTCGCACAGCGCTCCGAGAAGGGTCGCCGATGCTTCGTCCCAGTGGAAGTGCTCCGCGTGGGCGAGCGCTCCCGCTCCCAGCGACGCACGGAGTGCCTCGTCGGTGAGCACGTCGACGAGGCGGTCGGCCAGTTCGGCGGTGGACCCAGCGAGCAGGCCGCTGCGTCCCTCGTCGACCGCGTCGACGTGGCCGGGGATACGCGTCGCGACGGTGGGGGTGCCGCACGCGGCAGCCTCGGTCAGGGTCAGCCCGAATCCCTCGCGTCGGGACGCGCTGGCCACCACCCATGCGCTGCGATACCACTGCACGAGCTCGTCGTCGGTGACGCGACCAGCCCAGTGGATCCACTCGGCGCCGGCCTCTCGGGCGACGGTCTGGAGGCGGTCGCGGTGGGGTCCGTCGCCGACGATGGTCGCCTGTGTCTCCGGAACGGCCTCCTTGACGGCGACAAGGGCACCGATGAGTTCGTCCACGCCCTTCTGCGGCATCAGCCGTGCCACGGCGACGATCAGCGGCTTCGGGTGACGGGAGCCACCAGGCGTGAAGTGCTCGGCGATCCCGTGGGGAGCGATGGTGATGCGGTCGGGATCGGCGCGGTAGTGGGTCACGATCTCGTCGCGTGCCGATGCTGCCGCGGTGACGAGCGTGCGCTTCCGGTACACGGCCGGAACGGCGAACCGCTCGATCAGATGGCCGACGCGTCCGGGCCACCCGGGGAGCAAGGCGTCCCAGGTCCCGAGGTGCACGTGGTGCACGAGGCCGACCTGTGGAGTCCGCGACCAGAGGGGTGCGAAGAACGGCACACCGTGGAAGATCTCGACGATCCCGTCGGCGGGACCGAGGCGGCCGAATCGCTCGTCGAGCACCGACGTGATGAAGACGCCCACGCGTCCGCCCCGTCGGACGACGCGGAAGCCGTTGCGTTCGATGCGCGCTGCCGCTCCCGGGACCCGGCCGGTGTGGAGGGTCACGTCGCGTCCAGCGAGCGCCAGATGGGTGCACACCTGGGTCGCGTGCTCCTCGCTCCCACCGGATTCGGGGTCGTCGCGATCGCGGAAGGCGAAGACGTGGATCCGTCGCATCCCCACGCTGTCGGCCCGGGCCGCCATGCGCTCATGGACCGATCGTTCGGTCAGGTCAGGGTGATCGGAGTCCAATGGTTCGCGGGATCCCTCGGAGTCCGGGCCTCGCGCCCTTTGCGGGTCCCGTTGGGGCTCCGTACTCTATGCCGCGCGTGCCCGCCGGACCCACCATCCCCGCTCGGTCGCTCGTGATCCCGATGTTCGACGAGGGAAGCCGGATCGGCGCCACAGTGCGCACGCTCGAGGCTTCGGGCATCGTCGACGAGAACGTCGAGATCCTGCTCGTCGACGACGGCAGCAGCGACGGGACTCCCGAGGTCGCCGAGGCGGCGCTGGCCTCCGCCGGCTTCGTCCACTGGCAGGTCCTGCGGCAACCGGAGAACCGAGGGAAGGGCGCGGCGGTCCGGGCCGGGATGCTCGCGGCGCAAGGGCGGAGCAGGGTCTTCGTCGACGCCGACCTCTGCGTCGATCCCGCCGACATCTCGCGGTGCTTCGACCAACTCGAGGACCAGGGATCCGACGTCGTGTACGGGACCCGCGCCCACCCGGGCAGCGAACTGCATCGGAACCAGCCGGTCCATCGGGTGTTGTCAGGTCGGACGTTCAACCTGTTGTTGCGTTCGTTGGGACTGACGTCCGAGCGCGACACCCAGTGCGGGCTCAAGGGTTTCAGCGGGACGGCGGCGACCGAGATCTTCTCGCGGCTCACGACCGAGCGGTTCGCCTTCGACGTCGAGGTGCTGGCGCGGGCCGGGAGGAGCGGCCTCCAGGTCACGCCGCTTCCGGTGCAGTGGTCCCACGTCGAGGCGAGCAGGGTCCGGCCCGTGCGCGACGGCATCGACATGGCGCGGGCCGCTGTACGGATCCGTCGCCAGCTCGACCGGGAGGCGGGCGGGAGCGGTGTGGGCGGTGCGGGACCGATGGAAGCGGACGCGATCACGGCCATGGCCACGGTGGAACGAACGCACTGGTGGTTCCGTGCCAAGCGGAACCTCGTCCTCGCCGAGCTCGATCGTCACGATGCGGTGGGGACGGTCGTCGACGTCGGCGCCGGGACCGGGGGACTGCTGGACGCGTTGTGGGCAGCGGGCCGCCCGGCCGTCGGCGTGGAGCTCGATGAGGAGGCGCTCCGACTGAGCACCCGGTTCGAGCCGCGTCCGATCCTGGCGCAGGCCGTCGCCGAGGCCATCCCCATCGCCGGTGGCGCGACGGGTGCCGTCACCTCGCTCGACGTGATCGAACATCTCGATGACGACGTCGCCGGGTTCCGCGAGCTGGCACGTGTCGCGGGCCCCGGCGGCCTCGTGATCGTGGCCGTGCCCGCCTATCAGTGGGCGTGGAGCGATCACGACGTCCGCCTCGGCCATCGCCGCCGCTACACACGGCGGCCGCTCGCCGAGGCCGCACGCGCCGCTGGGATCGACGTCGAGCGGTGCACGCACTTCCACAGTTGGTTGGCGCCGGTCGCCTTCCTCGTGCGACGAACACCACTCCGCCGGCTGGTCGATGGCGACAAGGCCGAAGAGGCAAGCTTCGTCTCGCCCTTCGTCAACCGCGTGATCAGCGGGGTCGTCGCAGCAGAGCGTCGACTCCTAGGAATCGTCGACCTACCGGTCGGATTGTCGATCCTCTTGGTCGGACGGGTCAGCGACGACCGCGACGCAGCACTCGATCGCGGAGACCCCACCACGTGACGAGGATCAGTTCCTCGACCGCGACCGTGAGCGACATCTTCGAGTAGCCGCGGACACGGTCGGTGAAGCTGATCGGCACCTCGGTCAGCGTGAACCCGGTCCGCGAGACCCGGTAGGCCGTCTCGATCTGGAAGCCGTAGCCCTTGGCTCGGGTGGAGAAGACATCGATCTCGGCGAGGACGCCGGCGCGGTAGGCACGGAAGCCCGACGTGGTGTCGCTGACCGACATGCCGAGCACGGCGCAGGCGTACCAGTTGCCCCAACGCGACATCTGGCGGCGGTGCCAAGGCCAATGGGGGATCGATCCGCCGGGAACGTAGCGGGAGCCGATGACGGCATCGGCGCCGGCGTCGATCGCGGCCAGCAGGTCGGGCACGGCCGTCGGATCGTGCGACAGGTCGGCGTCCATCTGCATCAGGATCTCGTAGCCACGGTCGATGCCGATCCGGAATCCGTGGCGGTAGGCGTTCCCGAGTCCGTCCTTCTGTGCTCGGACCTCGACGTCGATCTGTCCGAGCTCGGCAGCGGCGGCCTTGGCGAGGTCGGCCGTGCCGTCGGGGCTGTTGTCGTCCACCACGAGGATGTCGACATCGGGGACGGCCGCACGGAGCTGGGTGAGTACGTCGGCGATGTTCACCGCCTCGTCGTAGGTGGGCAGGACCACCAGGGTTCGCACGGCGGGTGACCCTAGCGCCGGGATCGCTCGTTGCTCAGCACCGTTCGTAGAGTTCGTAGAGGCCCCGACCGAAGAGTCCTTCACCGTACGACGCCACGAGGCAGAAGTTCTCTGCCAGGACCTGGTTGGGCTCGTCGGACCCGAACTCGAGCGACTCGTTCGGTTCGTTCCAATCGTCCCGGATCGACGACAGGACCACGATGTCGGACGCCGCGAGTTCGTCGGCCATCTCGGAGTCGGGGGCGTTCGCAACGCCAGGATCCATCTCGATGTACCGGGTCGCCGGCACCAGATCGGGGAGGAGGTAGTAGAGGAACGCCTCGCTGTAGGGCGTCTGGCGGAGGTCGCCGGGTCCGACGAAGAGCCGGTCGCCCGGCTCGGCGATCTCGTCGACCCTTCGCACGAGGGCGTTCACCGAGTCGACGGCGTCGGGTCGGGCGTAGCGGAACTCCCGGCCGTCGTGCTCCATCACCCCGGCGGCTCGGCGGTGGCCGAACGTCTGGCCGACGGAGTCGGCGTACGAGCGCCAGGTGAAGTCGGGGAGGAAGACCAGGGTGACGAGGATCGGCACCGCGAGGGCGGCAAGAGATCGGACCACGGAGACCTGTGGCACCCGACCCGACCAGTGCCGACGGAGCTCGACGAGTGCGGCAGGAAGGACGGCGAAGGTCACGCAGCTGACCCACGCGAGGTGGGTGGAGTCGGCGCGCTGCAGCGCCTGCGGGAGCAGGCCGGCGCTGAAGGCAGCGATGGCGAGCAGCCGACGGTCGCCGCGGCGCAGGCAGACGACGCCCATCCAGACGAGGAGCACCGTGGCGGCGAGGATCCCGGCCAGCCAGAGGTTGAGCTGGACCGGACCGCGGGGAGACCAGAACGGCCACGGCGGCTCGTCCAGCAACCCGGCGCGCTGGAGGAAACCGTCGAAGTCGTCCCACGACGGGGGGAGCGGGAGTCGTCGTCCGCCGCGCAGGTCGAACACCGGCTCGATGACCATGCCGTGGACGACGTTGCCGACGCCTGCCGTGGCGAGGTGCACGAGGTACGGCGACACGCCGACGACGGCCCACGCCACGAGACGTTTGCGTCCCGGCACGTCGAGACCGGCGAGGATCACGAGTGCGGCGAGGCCGACGGCGAGCACGAGGTCGAGGCGATAGAGCAGTGCCGCACCTGCGAGCAGGCCAGCCGAGGCCGCCAGACGCCGCTGCCGGCGGGAACCGGGTTCGGCCTCGAGCATCTGCACCCCGGCGTTCACGAACCACAGTCCGAGCGCGACGCCGCCGATCCATGCGAGCGCGCTGAGTCCACTGGGCGTGATCACGATCAGTGCAGCGATCGCCCCGCCGCCGCCGGCGACCCATGGCCCCCAGGGACGGAGGAGCGCGTACACGCCGAAGGCGACCCCGAGGTGCTGGAGGAAGCCGACGACCCGCTGCACACCCAGCGAGACACCGAAGACCCAGTAGACGGCAGCGAGCACCCACAGGCTCCCGGGCCCGTAGAGGTGGAGGAAGTCGCGGTTGGGGAGCGAGCCGTCGAGGACCAGTTCGGGGAAGACGAGCATGAAGCCCTCTTCCATGGGCGGACCGGCGGCCAGCCACAGCCCCCACAGGGGGAGAAGGCACACGACGGAGATCACGAGAGGCGGCAGGATCCGGTTCGTCATGGCGGCCAGCACGATAACCCGAGCCGCTCGTTGCGCAGTCGTTAGCATCGCCCGGTGCGTGTCCCTCCCGCGGTGCGGCTGCTCCGTCCTCGCCAGTGGATCAAGAACCTCCTCGTGTTCGCGGCGCCGGCTGCCGCCGGCGTGCTCGACCAGGGCGAATACCTCGGCCCGACCGTGCTGTTGTTCGTGGCGTTCTGTCTCGCAGCGAGCGGGACGTACTGCATCAACGACGCCGCCGACGTCGAGGCCGACCGGACGCATCCGCGCAAGCGTGAACGGCCGGTCGCCGCCGGCGAGATGAGCCCACGAGCCGCGGTGCTACAGGGGCTGGGACTGCTCGTGGCGAGCCTGGGCGTGGCGGCGGTCGCGGGCGGCTGGGCAACGACCGGGATCGTCGGTCTGTACCTCGCCCTCACCACGAGCTACACGCTCTGGCTGAAACACCAGGCGGTCATCGACATCGTCGCGGTCGCGTCGGGATTCGTGGTCCGCGCCGTGGCGGGCATCGTCGGCACCGATCTTCCGCTCTCGGACTGGTACCTCATCGTCGCCTGGTTCGGGTCGCTGTTCCTCGTCGCCTCGAAACGCACCACCGAACTCAACCTCGGTGCGTCCGCAGGCGAGCACCGCAAGGCACTCGATGCGTATACGGAGTCGTTCCTGCTGCTGGTGCGCTCGGTGTCGGCCGGTATCACGCTCCTCGCCTACTGCCTGTGGGCGTTCGAGCGGGCCGATCTGGGCGACGGCGGATTCCCGTGGTTCCAGTTGTCGATCCTCCCGTTCACCACTGCGATCCTCCGCTATGCGCTCGTCCACTCGACCGAGGAACACGCTGGTCCGGAGGACATCGTCCTCGGCGATCGCACCCTCCTGGTCATCGGTGCGGCGTGGGCCGTGACCATGGCCTTCGGCGTCTACGTCGCGGGCACGCCACCGGTGTCTGGATAGAGTCGCCGCCGTGCTCCGAGTCGAACGAGACGTCATCCACGCGTTGCTCGGAGACGCCGACACCGGCCACGCCAAGCGGGTCGAGGCCTGGGTCGGGGGAAGTCTGGACGACATGCCCGAACTGCTCCGCCTGGGCGTCGTGGCCGAGTCGGTGCTGGTGGCGACCGTTCGTCGGATCCTTCCGTCGCGTCCGCTCGTCGACCTGCTCGGGATGATGGAGCGGAGTCCGATCGGGCTGTTGCAGCAGTACCCGCGGCTGTTCCGCTCGTTGGTGCTCTTCGGCGACCTCGAGTCGTCGCCGACGTCACGGTGACCGCGCTCGAGACCGAGGTCCTCGTCGTCGGATCCGGCGCCGGGGGAGCGACGACGGCCGTGACACTCGCCGAGGCGGGGCGCGACGTGATGGTCCTCGAGGAAGGGCCGTGGGTCGCTCCCGACGCCGTCGAGGCCTTCTCGCTGGACGAGATGGCGCAGAAGTACCGCCATCACGGATCGTCGGCCGCGCTCGGCAACCCTCCCGTCGCGTACGCCGAGGGCCGGTGCGTGGGCGGGAGCACCGAGGTGAACAGCGGGTTGTGGCACCGAGTCCCCGACGAACTCGCCGATCAGTGGCGGCAGACCTACGACATCGACGGCTTCGACGCCGTCACGCTCGACCGCTACGCCACGAAGGTCGAGGCGTGGCAGTCGGTGTCGCGACTCCCCGGACCTGCCCCCGAGTCCTCGGAGATCCTCGCCCGGGGCGCCGAGCGACTCGGCTGGCGGGCGACCGAGTTCCCGCGCGTCTACCGGTATCCCGAGGGGGGCCGGGCCGAGAAGCAGACGATGACCCGGACGCTCCTGCCTCGGATCGTCGAGGCGGGTGGCGAGGTCGTCGCCGACAGTCGTGTCCGGCGACTCCTCCGTGATGGTCGTCGTGTGACCGGCGCCCGGGTGGTGCGACGACGCCCCGACGGGACCTCCGAGACCGTCGACGTTCGCGCCGATCACGTGGTGGTCTGCGGCGGTGCGGTCCACAGTCCTGCGTTGCTCCAACGCAGCGGCTTCCGTCGCGGGATCGGCGGCGGCTTGAAGATGCACCCGACGTTGAAGGTGGTGGCCCGCTTCCCCGATGACGTCGACCACGACGACGTTCCCATGCATCGAATCACCGAGTTCTCACCCGACATCGCCATCGGCGGTTCGGCCAGCCGGCGTGGCCACATCGGCCTCTCGCTGTCCGACTCCGGTGCTGACGTCGGCCGGGCACTGGTCGGCTGGGAGAAGATGTTCGTCTACTACGCGGCCATCCGCAGCGATGCGGGCGGGCGCGTGATCGCCGTTCCCGGCGCCCCGACGCCGCTGGTGGCGTATCGGCTGACCGATGCCGACATCAGCCGGCTGGCACGGGGGCTGATCAGTCTCGGACGTGCCCTGTTCGAGGCCGGAGCGACCGAGCTGTACCCGTCGGTCCGAGGCGGATCCATCGCCCGTCATCCGCGCGATCTGATCCGCTGGTGGGACGAGATCGACCGATCGACTGCCAATCTGATGACCGTGCACCTCACGTCCTCGATCCGCATGGGCGAGTCACGCGAGCGAGCGGGAGCCGACAGCTACGGACGAGTGCACGGCGCGGAGAACCTCCGTGTCAACGATGCATCGCTCGTTCCGGACGCTCCCGGTGTGAACCCCCAGGCGGCCATCATGACCATCGCGGCGCGCAACGCCGACCACTTCCTCTCGGAGCTCGTATGAAGGCAGACGTCGAGGCCGCCTCGTCGGTCGTGGTCACGGGTGCAGGCGGGTGGCTGGGCCAGAATCTCGTTCGAGTGCTCGCCACCGATCGGTCGCAGATCCGTGCTCTCGTGCAGACGCCGGCCGAGGCCACGCTCCTCGAGTTGATCTCTCCGTCGATCGAGCCGGTGGTCGGCGACGTGCGCGATGCCGATGCGGTGGCGCAGCTCTTCGACGGCGTGGCATCGGCACCCGTCTTCCATGCCGCCGCCGTGATCCACCCCGATGGTCGGACGCGACAGCTCTTCGACGTCAACGTCGGGGGCACCGAGGTCGTGCTCGACGCCGCCCGACGTTCGGGTGCTCGCCGCTTCCTGCACGTCTCGTCGAACTCGCCGTTCGGAGCGAATCCGACGACCGATCACCGTTTCACCGAAGCCTCACCGACCAACCCGTACTTGGCGTACGGGGCGTCGAAGCTCGAGGCCGAACGACTGGTCGGCCGAGCGCAGGCACGCGGTGACCTCGAGACGGTGATCCTGCGCCCGCCGTGGTTCTACGGTCCCCGGCAACCGGAACGTCAGACCACCTGGCTCCGCACGGTGCGCCGTGGACGGTTCCCCCTGGTCGGCGACGGGAGCAACCGTCGCTCGATGGTGTTCACGGGCAACCTGGTCCACGGCTTGCTCCGAGCCGAGGTCGCGGCTGCCGCGCCCGGTAAGGCGTACTGGATCGCCGATCCCGAGCCCTACGCGATGACCGAGGTCCTCGCCGAGGTCCGTCGGGCCTTCGAGGCGGAAGGACTTCCGGTCTCGGGAGGCCAACCACGGCTTCCGCGCCTGGCCGGCGTCGTCGCCGAGCGAGTCGATCGCATGCTGCAGTCGACCGGCCGGTACATGCAGGCCGTGCACGTGCTCGGCGAACTCAAGGACACCATCGCCTGCGACGTGTCGCTCGCCCGCGACGAGATCGGCTACGAGCCGCCGACGACGCTGTTCGAGGGAATGCGCGCCAGCATCCGTTGGTGCCGGGCCCACGGGGCGACGCTGTGACCCGCACCGTCCTGGTCACCGGGGGCAGTGGCTACTTCGGCTCGATCCTCGTCGACAAGGTGCTCGCCGCCGGCGACCGGGCGCGGATCCTCGACGTCAACGAGCCGGAGCCCCGCGACGGCGTCGAGGTCGTGATCGGTGACGTCCGTGACCGCGACGTGGTCGCCGGCGCCTGCGACGACGTCGACGTGATCCTCCACAACGTCGCCCAGGTCCCGTTGGCGCGAGATCGCGAGCTGTTCTGGTCGGTGAACGTGTTGGGCACGGCCAACGTCCTCCTCGCGGCGCGCGATCGCCAGGTGGCCAAGGTCGTCCACACCTCGACCAGCGCGATCTACGGGATCCCCGAGGAGAATCCGGTCGACGAGGACAGCCCGCCTGCGCCGCTCGAGGCGTACGGGCGAGCGAAGCTCGAGGCCGAGTCGCTGTGCCGCGACGCCACGGCGTCCGGACTCGACGTGACCATCGTCCGTCCGCGAACGATCCTCGGGCACGGTCGTCTCGGCATCATGGCGATGCTCTTCGACCTCGTCGCCGAGGGTGCTCCGGTCTTCGTGCTCGACGGAGGACACAACCGCTACCAGTTCGTTCACGGTGACGACCTGGCCGATGCGTGCCTCCTCGCGTCCGGTCGCCCGGGACCGACCAGCTACAACATCGGAGCGCGGGAGTTCGGCACGATGCGCGAGACCCTGACAGCGCTCTGCACCCACGCCGCCACCGGCGCACGCGTTCGCTCTGTGCCGTCGGCGCCGGCTCGCCTCGGCATGCAGGCGGCATCGGCCGTCGGGCTCGCGCCGTTCGCCCCCTATCACTGGCTCCTCTACGGCGAGTCCCTGTGGTTCGACACCTCGAAAGCGGTCGACGAACTCGGATGGGAGCCGGAGCATTCCAACGCCTCGATGGTCATCGAGTCATATGAGTGGTACCTGCGACACCGTCACGATGCGGAGTCGTCGGGACGCTCACACCACCAGTCGCCCGCTCGATCCAAGGCCCTCCGGCTCGCCCGGCTGTTGCGATGACCCGATCGCCGGTCGTGCAGCGCGTCCTGGGGGCGTTCGTCCGCAACCCGTGGATGAGCGTCTGTGCCCTCACCGCGATGGTCGTGGCTCCGCTCGTCGCCGGGTTGATCGCCGTCCGGACGCCGCCGTGGATCCCGGTGCTGGACTTGGCGATGACCGAGTTCCGTGTCCGCGATGTCGGGTCGTCTCACACCCCTCTGATCGGACTTCCCGGCCGCATCGGACCCCTCGACGCGGAGGGAAGCCACCCCGGACCGCTCAGCTTCTGGGCACTCGCCCCCACCTACCGACTGCTGGGCTCGACGGCGTGGTCACTCCTCGTGGGCAGCGTCGTGCTGCACACGACCGCAGTCGTGTCGACGCTGGTGCTCGCCCGACGCCGTGGGGGCGATCGCATGATGGTCGTCGTGGCGGCGCTCCTCACGGTGCTCGTCGCGGGGTACGGCATCAGCGTGTTGTCCGAGCCGTGGAACCCCTATCTGCCCCTCACGTTCTGGGTGGCATTTCTCGTCGCGTGCTGGTCGCTCGTCGACGGAGACTCCGTCGGCCTCCCGGTGGCAGTCGCAGCCGGGTCGTTCGCGGCGCAGACGCACGTGCCCTACCTGGTCGCGTCCCTGGGGGTCGGCGCGCTCGCCCTGGCCGTCTGGGCCTGGAGGGCACGGAGGATCGGCGACGGGCGGGCGGCAGCCCGTTGGGCCTGTGCAGGTCTGGCGTTGGGTGCCGTGCTCTGGCTGCCACCGACGGTCGATCAGATCCGTCGGGATCCCGGCAACTACCGGACCCTGATCGATCACTTCGCGACGCCGCCGGAGGAGGAAGAGGTCGTGGGTCTCGGAGTCGCGGCAGGGCAGGTGGCGCGACGACTCGACCCCTGGCATCTCGTGGTCGACAGTGCGATCGAGCCCGGAGTTCTCGTGCCCGGCTCGGCCGACCGCCCTCCGTCCCCGGTCCGGGGCGCCGTGGCCGTCGGCGTGTGGACGCTGGCTGCGGGATGGTCGTTGGCCCGACGCGACCGAGGCCTGCTCGCCCTGCACGCAGTGGTCGCCGTGGGCCTGGTGGTCGCGGTGGCATCGGTCAGCCGGATCTTCGGATTCGTCTGGTACTACCTCATGTTGTGGATCTGGGGCCTGTCGGCGCTGATGATCCTGGCCTCGGTCGCCACGGCGTGGCGGGTGCTCGGGCCGCGGCTCGGCTCGGTCCGTCGGTCGACCATCGGGGGACTCGTCGCGCCGACCGCGCTCTTGGTGGCGCTGCTGCTGTCGGCAAGGGTCGTGACGACCGCTGGTGACGCGACGCCGTCCGACACGTATCTCTCCGACGTCCTGCGCCCGTTGGTCTCGGCGACCGCCGACGCGCTGACCGCCGGTCTGGGGCCCGCGACCGGTGCCGACGACCGCTACCTCGTGGCGTGGGACGATCCCGTCCACATCGGGTCGCAGGGCTACGGGCTGCTCAGCGAACTCGAACGACGTGGGTTCGACGTTCGGGCGGAACCACGACTGCGGGTGCCGGCGACGCCGCACCGATCCACGGGCAGTGACGGCGCTGCGGCCCGCGTCGTGCTCGCCACCGGGGTCGCGCTCGATCGGTGGGACGCCCGTGACGATGCCGTGCGGGTCGCCGTGGTCGACGACCGTACGCCTGACGAACTGCGAGAACTGGAGCAGCTGCGCAGCGAGGTCCGGGCCGAGCTCGAGGAGAAGGGCCTCGACGAGCTCGTTCCGTGGATGGACACGCAACTCTTCGCCCTGTCGGTCGACACTCGGCTGTCCGTCGACGCACAAGCCCGACTCGCGCGCATGCTCCGGATCGGTGTTCCGACAGCGGTGTATCTGACACCGGCGGAGGCTCCGTGACGCACAGCGCGCGTCTGCATCGGACCGGGCTGCGGCTCTCCGTTCACCTCCCGTGGATGATCGCCGCAGTACCGGTGGTCGTGGTGACGGTGCTGGCCGTGACCGGCGACTGGCTGCCGATGGGGGACAACGCCTACTTCCCGATACGGGCCGCCGACGTCGGGACCACACATCATCCGCTCATCGGCGCATGGAGCTCGGGCTCGATGTCGGTGGGCGTCGACGTGAACAACCTCGGTCCGATGCAGTTCGACCTGCTCGCCCTGCCCGTCAGGGTGGGTTGGATCAACGGGACCGCGATCGGCGTGGCGGCGATGAACATCGCTGCGATCGCCACAGCGTGCTTCGCAGCCCGCCGCGTCGCCGGCGCGCTGGGATCGCTGGTTGTCGCAACGGGTGCCGCCGCCTTGTGCTGGACCCTGGGCACCCAACTCCACGAGCCGCAGCAACACAGCGCAATGGTTCTCGCTGCCTTCGCGTTCACGGTCCTGGTCTGGGCGATGGTCGCCGGCGATCTGCGGTCGCTGCCGTGGGCGATCGGGGTGGCCAGTCTCCTGGTGCAGACGCACCTCACCTATCTGACCTCGATTCCGATCCTGGGCGTCGGTGCTGCGGTGGTCTGTTGGGTGGGATGGCGTCGTCGAACACGTTCGGAGGAGGCGCCGAGCACCGTCCGGGGCGTTGTGGTCGCCAGCGTGGTCGTGACGGTGCTCTGTTGGGCCCAACCACTGCTCGATCAGTTCGCCGGCCGCGGGAATCTCGGCAACGTGGCCAGCGCCGCGGGTGCGGGTCCGGAGTCTGCCGGGTTCACGCATGGGTTGCGGTCGGTCGCCGAGGTCGTCGCCTTGCCGCCCTGGTGGTTCCCGTCGTCGTACCGGGACTTCGATCCCAACGCCCTCGGCAGCCTGGGCGTCGCGGTGTTCGCGCTGGTGCTGGTCGGACTGCTGTTGGGCGGCTCCGGCGTGCTCGCCCACCGCTCGGACGATCGTGTGGGCGTGGCCGCGATCGCGACCTCGGGAGCAGTGCTTGCACTGGCCCTGGTGTCGGCGACGTCGCAGGTGCCCACCGGCGACTTCGGTCTGGTCGCGGGGAACTATCGATGGCTGTGGGCGGCGGCCGCATGGGTGTGGGTCAGCGTCGCCGTGGTGGTCGCGCGGGTCCTCGCCGTCAGACTCGCAGACGCGACCCGACGACGCCGGTCCGGGGACACTCGGGTCGAGGACGCCTCCCGAGCCCCCGTCCGGATCGGCTTCGCAGTCCTGGTGCTCGTTGCGGCGGTGGCGTCCCTGCCGGGCGCGCGAGCCGATCTGGTGGCCAGCCACGAACCGTTGGTCCCAGTCGCCCGGGACCTGATCGCCCAGCTCGGACCGCTGGAGGACCTCGACCTGATCGAGATCGACCGACGGGGGATGCTCTTCGGGGAGCCGTACTCCTACGTCGTCATGGCGCACCTCCAGGCCCGTGGTGTCGCGTTCGAGACCGTGCTGGACATCGACGTACTCCGCTTCGGCAGCGGTCGAGAGCCCACCGGCGACGCCGCGGGAACGATTCGCTTCGCCAACGGGAACGACGCGCTCGATGCGGCGCCGGGCGAGCAGCGCATCGCGTTCGCGACGGGGTTCGACGAGGACGACCTCGCTGAGCTGGAGCACCTCCGGGCGTTGCCGGATCCGTCGCAGGAGGAGGCGGCGCTTCTCGGCGGGATCGAGGCGCGGTGGAGGGTGTCGACGGTCGGCGTGTTCTTCCACCCAGGCGCAGACGCAGAGGCCGCAGGTTGACCGGCGGCGAGAGTCGAGCGGTTTCCATGACGGCGCCTCGCGAGCCGCTCGGCGGCCGTCGATGGTGGTTGGTGTTCGCATGCTTGGTCGTCATCTCCGGTGCGTGGTCGCTGGCGTCGCCGCCGCAGTCGGGTCACGACGAGCACTCGCACGCGGTGCGTGCGGCGGGCGCTGCTCGCGGGCAGTTGCTGGGGCCCGAGGCGATCGATCCGTTCCCGGTGATGTACACGCAGATGATCGCGGTGGACGTACCCGAGGCCTACATGCTCCCGTCCGACTGCTTCCGGGCTCGCCCTGACGTCCTGCCGTCCTGTGCGCCGGAGTTCGCTGGGGGCGACCAGCTCGTTCCCGGCTTCACCTATCAGTTCCGTAGTCCGCCGTGGTGGTACGTCGCGGTGGGTCTCCCGACCCTCGTCGACCCCGGACTCACGGGGTATCTCCTGATGCGCTTGCTCGGCGTCGCCCTCTGCATGGCGGTGCTCACCTCTGCGCTGGCGTCCGCATCCCGGTTCCGTCGTCCTCGGCTCGGGATCGCGGCCGTGATGCTGGCGACGACGCCCGAAGTCCTGTACCTGACCGCCCACATCAACACCAACGGCATCGAGATCATCGCGGCGACTGGGCTGTGGGCCAGCCTCCTGGTGATGGTGCGCGCCCCGGACGCGGTGTCGGCCCGCCTCGTCACCCGTGCCGGTGTCGCCCTGACGGTCCTGGTGGGTGCTCGTGGTCTGTCGGTGCCGTTCGCCGCGGGGATCGTGGCGGTGGCGTGCCTGATCGGCGGATGGAGGAACTCCCGACAGCTGTGGCGCCGTCGCGACGTCCGGGCATGGACGATCGTCGGGTTGCTCGTCGCGGGAGTCTCGCTGGTCTATGTCGACCACGTTCGCCGATGGCTCCCCATCCACCGGCCGGGTCAAGGCATCGGTGACGCGGTCGGGCGGCTTCCCTGGTACCTCGAGCAGGCGGTCGGCGTGTTCGGCTCGAACGAGGTCCGCCTGCCGGCGGCCGTCCTCCTCGTCTGGGTGGCCGGGCTCCTCGCGCTGATGGGCATCGCCGTGCGGCGAGGCGATCGTCGGGCGACAGCCCTCGCCCTGGCAGTGCTGGCCGCCGGCATCCTGGTCCAGGTGGGTGCTGAGGGGTTCGCCGTACCCCCGATCGGCTTCTTCTGGCAGGGCAGGTACGCGCTCCCGATCCTGGTCGGCGGGCCGATCCTCGCCGCTGCCGGCCTTCCGGCACGGGATGTGGGGCGCTCGACGGCGAGCGACGATCGTCGACTCGACCTCGGTGTGGTCGTGATGGTGGCGGTGGCGTCGGGGTGGATCGTCTCGTTCGCCGCCGCGATCCGTCGGTACGCCGTGGGCACGTCCGGATCGTCCTCGCCGGCGAAGTTCCTGGTCGATGCTCGCTGGTCTCCGGCGACCGGCCCTGTCGTCATCCACCTCGTCGTCGCCGTCGCAGCGGTGTCGGCGCTGCTGGCGGTGCTGGTCCGCTGGACGGGCCCCGACGCCGACGCCCGACCTCAGCGGTCGCTGTCGAGCGCGACGAGCTGAGGAACGAGCCACCGGCCCACTGCACGCGTTCCGTCGTCGGAGAGGTGCACCCCGTGCGGCCGGAGGTCGACGTCAGACCCGTCGGCGACCCGTTCCTCGAACCAGGCAGCCATGTCGATGACGGTGACGGCCGGGCGTTCGGCGCCCACCTCGCGCAGCAGTTCGTTGAAGCGGTCCATGCGTCGAGGATCACGGTCGACGGGATCGTCCCCTGTCGCCGGGACCTGCTGTGGGTCCGTTCCGATCCGCGGGCTGGTCAACAACACCACGTGCTCCGCTCCGGTGCCGAGGACGTCGACCGCTCTCCGGAGTTCATCGAGCGCCAGCAAGTCGTACGCCTCGTCCCCCGGGCCCTGCCATGTCTCGCCGCCGTCGATGCGTCGATCGATGACGTCGAACGGTCCGACGAGCACGACGGCGACGTCCGCCGGATGTGCCTCGAGCACCTCCGTCCATCGTTCGGGCCAGTTCAAGCACTCGTCGGGGAGCGGGCCGCTGCGGCCGCCCACTCGGCGCTGGTCCCCACGGACCACGCCGCACCCGAGCGTGGCGGAGCCGGGCACCACGGTGGCCTCTGCGTCGTCGCCGCGCTCGTCGAGTCGGTCACGGACGCCCAAGCCGAGGACGAGTGCCGTCGAGTCGCCGAAGAAGGACACACGGACCCGACCGGACGACACCGAGTCCGGTGTCGCCGAGCCCGCCACCAGGTCGTCGAGACGACGGGCGGCGTCGGCCAGGTCGGCTCCCTCGTCGGCCGGTGCGGGCAGCGCCAGGGTCAGCGCGACGATCGCGATCACGACGACACCGATGGCGACGAACGCACGCTCGATCCCCGCGGACCCTCGGCGGATGGGTTGCTCGAGGAGGTGTGACGAGAGCACTGCGAGCGCGATCGATCCACCGACCTGGAGCAACCCGGCAACGGGCTCGACGAGGTCCGGCATCCGCGCGTCGACCCAGAGGTACACCGGCCAGTGGTACAGGTAGGTGCCGTACGACACGGTGCCCAGTGCCACCAACCCTCGGCTGCGGAGAAGTGACCGCAGTGGCCCGGGCCGGAGTCCTGTGACGATCAGGACCGTCGACACGAGGCCGAATGCCAGGAGGCCGCCGTTGCGGATGATGGGATCGGTGAGTTCGACGGTCCACCACGCGGCGATCGTGGCGCCCAGCGCGACCACGCCCAGCGCGCTCGCCCAACGGCGCAGCGGCGCACGGTCGGGAGCGGGGTCGGCCCGGTTCGGCCAGGTGGAGCCCACCGTGGCCGCGAGCGCACCGAGGAGCACCTCACCGGCTCGGATGTGTGTTCCGTAGTACACGAGGTCGAGGTCGTCGGTGGCGACGGTCGCCACGATCGACATCGACAGCGCGGCGAGCAACACGAGGCGCAGTCGTCGCCGTCCCGTCGCCTGGTCGGTTCGGCGCAAGCAGAGCCACGCGACCACGGGCAGGATCAGGTACACCTGCTCCTCGATGGCGAGACTCCAGTGGTGGGCCACGGGCGAGGGGTCGGCGAAAAGATCGGCGTAGCCGTCCGGGCTCAGGAAGAACCACCAGTTGGACACCTGAACCGTGGCCGAGAGGAGGTCCTGGAGCGGGCGGGGGCCACCCGAGAGTTGTTCCGTGAGGACCAGTACGGCCACCCCGGCGAGGGTGACGGCAGCCGCGGGAAGGAGGCGTCGAACCCGTCTCACCCAGAACCGATGGAGGTCGGGGCCGGTCGTGTCGGTGGAGGAGAACGCGGAGGTGAGGAGCACACGCGTGATCAAGAAGCCCGACAGCGTGAAGAACGTCGAGACCCCGAGGAAGCCCCCGACAGCCCACGGGACGCCGAGGTGGAACGCCAGGACGGCGGCCACGGCGAGACCACGGACCCCGTCGAGTTCCGGTCGGTGGTCGGCGTCGGCGATCTCCGGCGCCGGATCACCTCGCGGCGCGACGCCGGTCTGGGTCACGGACCCTGGTCGGGACGCAGGGCGGCGACCCGGAGCAGCATGGGCGTGGCCACGAGCACGAGGACCGGCTCGTAGGGGATGCGATAGCGGAAGTTCCCGTACAGGAGTACCCCGTACAACACGAGGGAGACCGCCGGCAGCGCGAGACAGGCGCGCACCCACGGCTCGGCGAGCTGTCGGCGGCCGGAACGGACCATGCCCAACAGGAACACGCCGAAGAGCGCATACCACGAGAAGTCGGCCACCACCGCGAGGGACGGTCCGAGGGTCCCGAGCACCGGGTCCTCGGCCTCGATCCAGATCTCGACCACCTTGCCGTCGCCGCTCACGAGTTGGATGAGCTTCAAGGGGATCAGCGCGACCACCTTGTGGGGGTTCGACGTCGCCCACCGCCGAGCGTCCTCGCGCAACAGCCGAGCGTTGGCCAGCTCGCGCTGCGCTCCGAACGGGGTCTCCGCCGCTGGTTGGAGGACCTCGGACGGGGCGTAGGTGGCACCGCCGTCGGCGGTCGGGTTGTGCCCCGCCCAGATGGTCTCGCCGGAGTTGGCGGAGAGGCCGACCGCCTCGCCGGCGACCCGCTCGTTGCGGGCGGCCCACGGTGCGACGATGACGGCTGCGACCAACGCTGCGGCGAGGAGGGTGGGCGCGACCCGACGTAGGGGGACGACACGCCACCATCCGACCAGTGCGACCAGGCCCAGGAGCATGCCCTCGCCGCGGGTCAGCGCGGCAGTGCCGATGAGGAGACCGAACGCCAGTGCGGTGCCGACGCTGGGCCTCCACCGCACGACGAGCCACACGGCGAGCAGGAGCTGGACGGTGGCCAGAGGCTCGGTCAGGATGGTGGCGGCGAAGAGCCACTGGCCAGGAAGCAACGCCACGACGGCGGCGGCCACGACGGCGGGTCGGCGCCCGAGCGTTCGTGCGCCGACCAGGTAGGTCAACGGCACCGCCGTGAGCGAGAGGGCCGCGTTGAGCATGAATCCCCACGTCGGATCCGGCCCGGTGACGCGGTACACCAACGACAGCAGGAACGCGTAGAGCGGCGGCCAGCGGACCGTTGGTTCGCCGAAGATCTGGTAGCCGTCGCCCCGCGCCAGGCCCTCGGCCATGTGGTGATAGAGGAACTGGTCGTTGAACCCCAGTTGGTCACGGTCGGCGAAGAAGGCCACGCCGAAACGAAGGACTGCGCCCACGGCCACGATGGCGGCGAGCCATCGCAGTGCCCGCTCGCGGTCGAATTCGCCTTCTCCGTACGCAGTGGCGCGACGGCGGCTGGAAGGGGCGGCAGGCATCGCGACGTCACTCTACGATGCGCCGCGACCAGGCACGGTTCCGGTCGCGGCCCCGGATAGGGTGTTGCTCGTGGGTGCCGCCGAGACCAGGACGCCCGCACGCGGACCGGACCACGCCGACGGGGTCGACGAGCCTGACGTACACGCACTCGAGTTGGCCTTCGTGGTCCTCGCGGTCGTGGTCAGTCTGGTGTTCCGCTTCGTCACCCGTTCGCCGATGTGGCTCGACGAGGCGCTCAGCGTCAACATCGCGCGGCTCCCGGTCGGCGACATCTTCGACGCACTGCGGCACGACGGTCATCCGCCGCTCTACTACGTCGTCCTCCACTACTGGATGGAGATCTTCGGCGAGGGCGACCAAGCGGTCCGTGCGTTGTCCGGGGTGTTCTCGGTCGCGACGCTGCCGTTGGCCTGGCTCGCCGGTCGCCGGCGCGGCGGAGAGGTCGGGGGCGCACTCGTGCTGCTCGTCACCGCGGTCGCACCCTTCTCGCTGCGATACGCCACCGAGGCGCGCATGTACTCGCTCGTTGCGCTCCTGATGCTGGGCGCTTGGCTGGTCGCGGACGACCTCCGCTCGTCGCCCAGTCGGTCGCGGTGGCTGCTCCTCGCGCTGTTGACCGGAGCGTCGCTCCTGACCCACTACTGGGCGATCTATGCCGGGATCGCTGCAGTCGTCCTCCTCGCGTGGCGGTGGTGGCGCGCCGACGAACGTGCCGCTGCGCTCCGTGTCGGGTCGTCCCTGGCTGCGGGCGTCGTGTGCTTCCTCCCATGGCTCGGCGCGTTCCTGTATCAAGCGGCACACACCGGCACTCCCTGGGGTTCGGCCGCCCGTCCCACCCAGGCCGTGATGGAGCTGGCGGTGGGCATCGGCGGCGGGGCGTTCCCCGAAGGAACGCTCTTCGGGATGACCGTGTTGTTCGCCGTGGCGGTCGGCCTGCTGGCCGTGGAACGCGGTCGGTCGACGATGGTCCTCGACCTCCGAACCGCATCGACCGTCCGGCCCGAGGTCGCCCTCGCCCTGTTGACCCTGACCGTCGGCCTGACCGCAGGAGCGCTCTCGGGGGGTGCCTTCATCGCTCGCTACGCCGCGGGACTGATCGCGCTGTTGTTCGTCGCCGCCGGCATCGGCCTGTCGATGCTGCCGCGACCGTGGCCACTACGCGTCGTCGTCGTCGGCCTCGTCGGTCTCAGCGCGGTCGGCGCGGCGAAGAACGTGACCGACAGTCGCACGCAGGGCGAGTCCATCGCCGAAGCGCTCAACGCTGCTGCCGCTCCCGGTGATGTGGTCGCGTTCTGCCCCGACCAGATCGGGCCGTCGACACTTCGCAGTCTGGAGCCGGGTGTCGACGCGGTCGCGATCCCGACGCTCGATCGACCCGATCGCATCGACTGGGTCGACTACGGCGATCGCAACCGGTCAGCAGACCCGTCGGCGCTCGCCACATCGCTCCTCGAGCGGGCCGGCGATGGCGTGGTCTGGCTGGTCTTCGCCGACGGCTACCGCACGTACGAGGAGCTCTGCATCGGCGTGCTCACCGAGTTGACGACACAGCGGCCGGAGCGATCGGTCGCGCAGTCGGCGAAGCCAGTGGGCGAGCCGTCGACCCTCTACCGCTTCGACCCCTGACCCACGTCCGCTCCGTCCTCAGCCGACGGCGTGGAGCGCGACCGCAGCCGATCGGCGGATGACCATGATGTCGGCCGTCCGGATGCTGGCCACGCGAGTCGACCAGCAGTCCACGACCCCTCGCCCCTCTGCGACCTCGAAGAAGGTCGTCATCGGCCCCTCCTGCTCGTAGGCGTCGGCGTCCACGACCTCGACGGTCTGGTCCCGCATGGTGATGTCGTAGGTGCTCATGTGACGACCGTACGGTGATGCCCCTGTGTGGCGGAAGGGGGACAACCCTGTGACTTGCGGTCGTTCGCTGTCCACACCCTGTGGGTAGCCGTTCGACGGCGCTCAGCCGGTGGTCGATGCCAGGTCGTGTCGTGGAGGGCCGAGGCCGGCGGCCTTCAGCAGTCGGAGGACCCTTCCGCGGTTGCCTCGGAACGGTTCGAGGAGCTCGATCATCTGTGCGTCGGTGCCGCGTCGCTCGCCGGTGAAGACGAACGAGACCAGGTGCTTCAGTGCGGCGTCGCCGACGGGGACGGCGTCGGGGTCGCCGAGCGCGGCCTCGCGCACACGCGCCGATGTCCAGACGCCCAATCCCGCGATCGATCGCAGGCGGGCCTCGGCGACCTCGGCCGGATCGTCGACGACGGACTCGACCGTCGCTGCCCGGGCCGCAGCCCGGCGCACGACATCGGCCCGCGACCGTTCGAGCCCCAGCGGGTGGAGGTCGTGGTACCCCGTCGAGGCAAGGGTCCGAGCGTCCGGCGGCAGGAGGAGGTCGACTCCCGGCCCGCCCGGAGCGGGCTCGCTGAGCGCTTCCACGAGCTGGCGGTAGGCGCGCTTCGCCTCGAAGGGCGACACCCGTTGTGCACACACCGCTGGCACGATCGCCTCGAGGACCCGCCGGGTCGCGCCGACGCGGAGCCCCGGGATCCGGGCCTGCAGGTCGGTGATCAGCGGGTCGCTGGTCTGGAAGACCGGGTCGTCGCCCTGGCCCACCAACTCCGGGACCTGGTCGAGTGCCCAGTCCGCGCCGTCACCCCACGCAGCGGCGCGGAGTTCCTGTCCGTCGACGAGGAGATGGAGCGTGGCGGGGCCCTCCGGCGTCCGCGACGCGTGGAACGCCTCGTCGGACTTCAGCTTCGTGCACGGATCACCTCGTCCGATGCGGGTCGGGGCCAAGGTCAGACGCAGGTCGAGCGGGCGTGCCAGCGGGATCACGCGGGTGCGAGGAACGTCCATCATCGGTCTTCCGTCCGACGACGCCGACGCCGATCGCGCCAGTCCTCCTCCGAGACCGCCCACCGCTCGTGGTCGCGCCACTCGCCACCGATCTGGAGGAAGCGGGGCGAGAAGCCCTCGAGCCGGAAACCCGCCCGGATGGCGAGTCGACGCGACCGTTCGTTCGAGGGCTGGATGTTCGCCTCGAGACGGTGCAGTCGGAGTTGGGTGAAGGCGACCTCGAGCACCATCGCCACGCCTTCGGTGAGGTGCCCGCGGGGTTGCTCGGTCGTGAACGAGGCCCAGCCGAGTGCGCCGGACTGGAGGGCGCCGCCGGTCATGTTGTTGATGTTGACGAAGCCGACGATGACGTCGTCTTCGCGCCGGCACACCAGGAACTGCTCGACGTCGACCCGATTCCCCTTGGCGATCCACGTCCGGTAGGCCGACACCGTCTCGGAGGCGTAGACGAACGGCTCGAGACGGCTCTGCTCCCGCAGCACGCAGTCGACGAACTCACGGCCGTCCGCCTCGGTCGGCTTGCGCAGGTAGCTCGACCCGTGGGCGGCGACGGCACGACGCATGTCAGCGGACCTCGGTCCCGGCGGCGACCCGGCGGGCCCACGCATAGTCGGGTTTGCCGCTGGCGCTGCGCCGGATCTCGCCGACCTCGACGTAGTCCTTGGGGAGCTTGAAGCGAGCGAGGTGGCCGCCGGCATGCGCGGCGACGACGTCGAGGTCGAACCCGTCGCCCGGGGCGACCACGGCGACGATCTCCTGCCCCCACTGCTCGCTCGGGCGTCCGACCACGAGGACGTCGTAGACGCTCGGATGGTCCTTGAGAGCCTGCTCGACCTCCTCGGCGTGGACCTTCTCGCCACCGGTGTTGATGGTGACCGACTCCCGGCCCAGCAGTTCGATGTGACCGTCGAGGCGAAGGCGTGCCCGGTCGCCGGCGACGGCGTGCACGTCGCCGTCGATGACCGGGAACGTGGCCTCGGTCTTCGTGCGGTCGCCGAGGTACCCGAGCGGGACCCGCCCACGCTGCGCGAGCCATCCGATTGCGTCCTCGCCGGGCTGGAGCGGTCGGGTGCGGTCCTCGTCGAGCACGATCGTGGTGTCGGATGCAGCGAACACCCCGGGTTCCGCGGCGTCGTCCTCGCTGGAGGTGCTCACCCCGTGGCGACCCGTCTCCGACGACCCGAGGACGTCGAGGATGCGGAGACCGGGGAGGAGCTCGTGCAGTTGACGTTTCAGTGCCGGCGACAGGATCGCTCCGCCGGTCATCAACAGGCGGAGATGCGACAGGTCGCGGGCGGTCCGGCCCATCTCGTCGACGAGTGGGCGCGCGAAGGCGTCGCCGACGATCAGGAGTGATCCGACGCGCTCACGAGCACAGACGTCGAGGACGTCGGCCGGGTCGAGCCGATCGGTGTCGTCCTGGATCACGACCGTCCCACCGGCCAGCCAGCACGACAGTGCATTCCAGTGGGCAGCGCCATGCATGAACGGGGGAGCGGGCAGCGCACGTGGTCGATCGGGGCGGCGTGCCCGCTCCACGATGTCGTGTTCGGATCCCGCGATGCCGAGCGCGCTCGCGAGGAAGTCGTCCTGGCGCCACAGGACACCCTTGGGCTTGCCCGTGGTACCACCGGTGTAGACCACGTATCGATCGTCGCCGTTCCACTCCAGAGCGGGTCGGGCCGGCGCTGCTCCGGTGAGGAGGTCCTCGTAGGGGACCGATCCGGGCACCGGCGCGACCTCGGATCCGTCGTCGACGACCACCAGCAGACGGACGAGCTCGCATCGATCGAGCGCCTGCGAGAGCACCGGGGCGAAACGGGCGTGGTAGACGATCGCAACCGCGGCGCTGTCGTCGAGGACGTGCGCGAGTTCGTCGGCGGTGTAGCGGTAGTTGACGTTGACGGCAGCGGCTCGGGCCTTCCAACAGCCCACCATGGCCTCGAGGTACTCGTTCCCGTTGGTCAGATACAGCGCGACGTGATCGTGCGGGCTCTCCCAGCCGTGCTGGACCGAGCGGGGTTCACCACCGATGCCTTCCGCCAGTATCCCGTTCGCGAAGCGGCGGGTCCGGTCGGTCACCTCGGCCCACGACAGCCGCCGGTCGCGCCAGACGATGCACTCCCGATCCGGGGCGACGGCGGCGATCGCCTCGTGCAGCGCCGCGATGTTGTGACCGCTCACGCGCAGGTCATCCTCGATGGACGGATGCACGGCATCCGCCCTGGCCCGAGCGGTCGCCTAGGCGACCGACGGGTTGCCCTTCTCCGTGATGGTGACGGAGTTCATCTTGTCGCCGACCGCGATGGACTGCGCGATCTCGACGCCAGAGGTGACGTGACCGAACAGGTTGTAGAGCTTGTCGAGCTTGCGGGTGCAGTCGTCGATGCAGATGAAGAACTGGCTGCCGTTGGTGTTGGGACCGGCGTTGGCCATGGCCAGAGCGCCGAGCGTGTACTCGCCCTGCACCGGCTCGTCCTCGAACTTGTAGCCGGGGCCGCCGCGACCGGTTCCCTCGGGATCGCCGCCCTGGACGACGAAGTCGGGCACGACGCGGTGGAAGGTGAGACCGTCGTAGAACCCGTCGCGGGTCTTGCACACGAACTCGTTGACGGTCTTGGGGGCCGCCTTCGGATCCATCTCGGCGACGATGTCGCCCTTGTCGGTGGCGAATGTCACCTCGTAGACGGTGTCGAGGTCGATCTGCATGTCATAGGGCTTGGCCATGGCCGAACCCTAGGGGGCGGGGGCCTCGAGAACCACGCCCCGGGGCGCCGATGCCGCTGCCGGAGTGGCGTCGAGGGTCCCTAGGCTCGTGCCCATGTCGATGCCCCACGATGCGCGTGAGCGCGCCGACCTCTGTGCACGGTTCGCAGCGCTCGGCCCCGATGCGCCGACGCTCTGCGGCGACTGGACCACCGGCGATCTCGCCGCCCACCTGGTGGCGCGGGAGCGGAATCCCCTGTCCGGTCCGGGCATCGTGGTCGGCGGGCCGTTCGAACGGCTGACCGACTGGGCGATGCGTCGCGAACAACATCGTGGCTACGACGACGTCGTCGATCGGATCCGCACCGGTCCGCCGCTCGTGCCCTGGGGCCTCCCGGTGCTGCGATCGCTGCTCAACCTGAACGAGTACTTCGTGCACCACGAGGACGTCCGTCGGGCCAACGGCGAGGGCCCACGGACCGACCGTCCCGAACTCGAGGATGCGCTCCGTCCCGTGGTCTCTCGCATGGCGGCACTCCAACTGTGGCGTGGCCACGTCGAGGTCGACTTGATCGACGAGACCGGACGCTCGCTCGCTCGGCGTGGCGCGGAACCGCCCCGCATCGTCGGCCGGCCCGGCGAACTGTTGCTGTGGCTGAACGGCCGCGGCTCGGTGGCCGATCTCGCGTTCGAGGGCAGCGAGGCGCAGGTCTCGGCGTTGTGGGAGGCCGACCTCGGGCTCTGACTCAGGCGTCCTCGGCGACGAACGACGACACGCCGGCCCAGATCACCTGGGTGAGGAGTTCGGTCAACTCGTCAGGGTCGGCGCCTTCTTCGAGGACGTGCACTGCGGCGGCCTCCAGCATGCCGATCACGCCGCTCACCAAGAGTCGGGCCTCGGCGCTCCCACCGAGCGACGACGCGATGCGGTCGGTGCGGGCCGCGATCGCCTCCCGGACAGCCGGGTGACGTGACGATCCGGCGGACGCGATGAGATTCCAACGCTCCCGGTGGCGCGACGCGAAGTGGAGGTAGGCGCGGACGGCGGACTCGAGACGTGCCCGGTTGTCGCCGAGCTTCTCGAGCGCGCCGTCGATCTCCTCGTCGAGCCGCGACATCTCGCAGGTGTAGGCCGCGGCGAAGAGACTTCCCCGGTCGCCGAAGTAGGAGTACACGAGGCTGCGGGACACGCCGGCGGCCTCGGCCACCGACTCGAAGGAGACCTCGGCGGGGTCGTGTTCCGCGAAGACGCGCGCTGCGGCTTCGGCGATCTGACGCCGTCGGACCGCGGGATCGAGCCGGGTCCGGGCTCTGGGTCGAGATGTCATCGCGGCCTCCCTCCCCGGCCGTACCGCTGGATCGCCCGTTCAGGCGGAGCCGTCGAGGCTCACGGGATTCGCCACCGGCGTCGCTCCGGTCGGTGGTGCCGTCTCCCCGACGAGGGGGAAGTGGCATGCGACGTAGTGATTGGGGCCGACCTCGCGCACGATGGGCTCCTCGGCGGCACACCGGTCGGTGGCTCGTGAGCAGCGAGTGCGGAAGCGGCAACCCGAGGGGGGATCGAGGGGCGACGGGAGATCGCCGGCGAGGTCACCGGTGTCGGGGACCACGTCGGGGTCGGGGAGCGGGATGGCCGACAGGAGCGCGGCCGTGTAGGGGTGCGCCGGGCGGTAGTAGAGATCGTCGGGCGCAGCGACCTCACAGATCTTGCCGAGGTACATGACCGCGACGCGGTCGGAGACATTCTTCACGACGGCGAGGTCGTGCGCGATGAACATGAGGGTGAGGCCGTAGCGCTCCTTCATGTCCTCGAGCAGGTTGAGGATCTGGGCCTGCACCGAGACGTCGAGCGCCGAGACCGGCTCGTCGCAGATGATGACCTCGGGGTCGAGCACGAGTGCTCGCGCGATGCAGATGCGCTGGCACTGACCGCCGGAGAACTCGTGGCGCCGCTTCGGTCGCGCGATCTCCGGGTCGAGGCCGACGTCGGACAGGACACGGTCGACAAGTTCGCTCCCGCCCTCGGTCTTGTCCCAGATCTCGAGCGGCTCGGACACGACGTCGCCGATGGCGCGCCGCGGGTTGATCGACGAGACCGGGTCCTGGAAGATCATCTGGAGGTCCTGGCGCAGCTTGCGCAACGTCGATCCACGCAGATGGGTGATGTCGGTGCCCTTGAAGGTGACCGAGCCGCCGGCGATGGGCACGAGGCGCATGATCGCCTTGCCGGTCGTCGACTTGCCGCAACCCGACTCGCCGACGATGCCGAGGGTCTCGCCCTTGGCGACGTCGAAGCTCACGTCGGTCACGGCGTGGACGGTGCGTCCACGCCCGGCGGGGAACTCGACCGTCAGGTTCTCGACCCGCAGGACGATGTCGTCGCTGTCGCGCAGGTGCGCGGTTCCGGATCCGGCCATCAGTTGGCTCCGCCGCTGATCGCGACCTCGACGTCGTCGCCGCGGACGACACGGCCTTCGGCCTTGTTGCGGGCCAACGCTTCGTCGCCGGCCGGCGTCCCGACGGGGAAGTGGCAGCGGTACGAATGATCGGGGGTGTCACCCTCCACGAGGGGCGGCTCCTCTTCGAGGCACTGGGGTTGGGCGTAGCGGCACCGGGGGGCGAAGTGACAGCCCGACGGCGGGTTGGCGAGGTCTGGCGGGCGTCCGGGGATCGACGACAGTCGAGTGTGGCTCGGGTACTCGAGCTTCGGGATCGACTCGAGCAGGGCCTCGGTGTAGGGCATCCGCATCGACGAGAAGAGCGTCTTGGCCGAGGCCTTCTCGACGACCTTGCCGGCGTACATCACGGCGATGTCATGCGCGCGTCCGGCGACGACGCCGAGATCGTGCGTGACCAGGATCGTCGCCATGAAGCGCTCGCGCTGCTGGGCGTCGAGCAGGTTGAGGATCTGGGCCTGCACGGTCACGTCGAGGGCCGTGGTCGGCTCGTCGGCGAAGAGGAGCTTCGGACCGCAGGCCAGTGCGATGGCGATGACGACACGCTGACGCATGCCGCCGGAGAGCTGGTGCGGGTATTCGCGCACCCGCTTGGCGGGTTCGGGGATCCCGACCGACTTCAGGAGCGCGACGGCGAGTTCGTTGGCCTCGTTCTTGTCCATGTCGAGGTGGAAGCGGAGCGACTCGGTGATCTGCTTGCCGATCCGCATGACCGGGTTCAGCGAGGTCATCGGATCCTGGAAGATCATCGCCATCTCGGGACCCCAGACCGACTGCATCTCGCTCTGCGAGTAGCCGATGATCTCGGTGCCCTCGTACTTGATCGACCCGGTGCGCTCGACGTTGCTGCGGGGGAGGAGGCCCATGATCGAGCGGGACAACACGGTCTTGCCCGAGCCGGACTCTCCGACGATGCCGAGCGTCTTGCCACGCTCGAGCGTGAGCGACACGCCGTCGACGGCACGGACGCGGCCTCGTGGTGTGAGGAAGTGGGTCTTGAGGTCGGTGACCTCGAGGAGCGGCGCACCGGACGTGGAGTCGTCGGTGGCGGTGATGCGACGAGCCACTAGAGCGCTCCTTCTCGGACCGTGAAGCGGCCTTGGAGCACGTCGCCGACGTAGTTGAGCGACAGGATCGTGAGGAACATCACGCCGGCGGGGAAGAAGGTGACGTGCGGGTAGGAGTCGAGATCGTCGCGGCCGGCGAGGATCAGCTTTCCCCAGGTCGGTGCCGGTGCGCTGACCGACAGCCCGAGGTAGGCGAGGGCGCCTTCGGCGACGATCACCACAGCGATGACCGTGAGGCTGAAGACGGCCATCGGCGGGATCACGTTGGGGAGGATCTCGCGTCGGATAATACGGCCGTTCTTCGCTCCGAGCGTGCGGGCTGCGGTGACGAACTCGCGCTCGGCGAACGCCAGGGTGATGCCGCGTGTGATGCGGGCGAGCGGAGCGATCGACAGGATCGACAACGACCCGATCACCACGGTCAGGTTCGGGCGGATGACGCTGCCGTCGGATGCGAAGATCGAGATCATGGCCAGCGCGAGGACCAGAGCGGGGAACGCGAGCATCACGTCGACCACCGCGGAGATGAAGCGATCGGTGCGGCCCCGGAAGAAGCCGGCGATCATGCCGATGACACCGCCCGTGAGTAGCCCGATGATCACGACGCTGACGCCGATGATCAGCGACGTCCGCCCGCCGTTGGCGACCTGGCTGAAGATGTCGTCACCGTTCTCGTTGGTGCCGAACCAGTGGTCGGCGGAGGGGGTGGAGAACGACGGGTTCGTGATCGCGAACGCGCCGGGCTCGTCAACGAAGGGCAAGTAGGGCGCGCCGGCGCACAGAACGACGATGAAGATCGTCCAGGCGACCGCGAGCCAGAATCCGATGCCCCACCCCTTCTTCTTCGGGAGGTCAGCGGTCTCGGCCGGGGCCGGTGCGGGCTCGGCCGCTTCTCGAAGAGCGACGTCAGACACTGCGGATCCTGGGGTCGAGGGCGGCGTACAGGAGATCGATGACGAAGTTGATGAGGACGAAGCCGATGGCGACGACGGCGACGACCCCCTGGACGACCATGATGTCGCCGCGTCCGATGGCATCGACGAGCATCTGGCCCATGCCGGGCATGCCGAAGATGGCCTCGATGATGACGGTGCCGCCGATGGCGGCACCCGCGTTGATGCCGACGCTGGTCACCAACGACAGGCTCGAGGGTCTGAGTGCGTGGCGGAACAGGATCGACCGAGTCGGCATACCCTTCGCCTTGGCCATGCCGATGTAGTCCTCCTGCAGGGTGGCGATCATGTCGGTCCGCAGGAGGCGCATGTAGACCGCCACCTGCCCGAGGCTGAGCGCTAGGGCAGGGAGGAAGAAGCTCTTCAGGTCCCAGCCCCACGGCTGGAGTAGCTCGCCGACGCTGCTGGGATTCACGTTGCCGCTGACGATCGAGGGGAACCAGCCGAGCTGGAGCGCGAACAGGAAGACGAAGAAGATCCCGGCCACGTAGTTCGGAATGGCCAAAAGCCCAATCGATGTCGAGCTGAGTCCCCGGTCGACCCACGTGTTGGCTCGCCATGCAGCGACGATTCCGGCCGGGATTGCCAGGAGGAGTGCGAGCACCTGGGACAGGATGACCAGCGCGAAAGTGCGCGGCACCCTCGTCGCCAGACGGTCGGACACGGGCTCTTGGGCGCTGTAGGAGAACCCGAAGTCGCCGGTCACCGCGTCGCCGAGCCACTTGCCGTACCGGACGAGGAGCGGGTCGTCCAGGTTCAGGTCGGCTCGGATCTCGGCTCGCCTGGTTTCGTTGCCGCTCTCGGTTTGTAGTACTCGGTCGACGACTTCCTCGGGCGAGTTGGCCACGAAGGTGAGCGAGTACGTGAAGAACGTTGCGACCAGGAGCACGACGACGAGCTGTGCGAACCTCACGAGGACGAACTTCACGGGTGTGGCTGCTTTCTGGATGGAAGACGAAGAGGGTCCGGGGTCCCTCCGGCGGTCGAGCCGTCGGAGGGACCCCGAGTCGCGGTCAGAGCCGAATCACTCGCCGATCCACAGCTGCGACACCTGGTGGGAGCCACCGATGCCGTTGCCGTAGATCTCCGGCGTGCCGTCGGGCAGGACGAAGGTGTCGAGACCGTTCACCTTCGGGTCCTTGGCGATGCCCCACACGGTCCACGAGCTCCACAGGTTGTAGACCTGCTCGCCGAACTGGGTGTTGATCGCCTCGGCCGCAGCCGTGATCTCGGCCTCGTCGGTCGTCTGACGGAGCTTGTCGAGGTTCTCGTCGATGACGTCGTCCGTGATCCGGCCGAAGTTCAGGGCCAGCGCTCCGATGTCGTCGGCGGTCTCGCTGTGCCACCAGATGCGCTGGCTGTCGGGATCGACGCCACCGTGGTTGCGCCAACCGAACATCTCGAAGTCGCCGCTGAGAGCGGTGACGATGAATGCGCCCTGTTCGATCTGGGCGAGCTCGACGTTGAGGCCGACCTGGTCCCAGAACTGCTTGACCAGTTCGCCGGTCTCGAGGTTCGCCGGATCGGTCGTCGTCGTGTAGGCGATGTCGACCGAGCTGACGCCCTTCTCCGCCTTGTACTCGTCGACGAGCGCCTTGGCGCCCTCCGGGTCGTACTCGGGGTAGGGGGTCTCTTCGAGGTAGCCCTTCTGATCGGGGCTGAACGGGCCGTTGGCGACCATGCCGATGCCGGCACCGCGGCGCTCGATTAGCACCTCGTTGTCGATCGCCATGGCGAGCGCCTTGCGGATCCGCACGTCGCTGATCGGGGAGTCGGGGTTCCCGACGTTCATCAGCGTGTAGTTGGTCTCGCCGTACGAGCTGTTCTCGGTGAGCTCGATGCCGTCCTCCTTGCGGAGGTCGCTGATCACGAGACCGGCCGAGGTGTGCATGATGTCGATGTCGCCGGACAGCAGGGCGTTCTTTCGTGCCTGCCCATCGGCGAGCACGCGGTACTCGATCTCGTCGAGGTAGGGCAGACCTTCATCGGCCCGCCAGTACTCGGCGTTCTTGGTGGCGATGAAGCTGCCACCGACCTCGTACGACTTGAAGACGAACGGCCCGGTGCCGACCGGCGATGCGGCGAGCGTGGGGTCTTCTGCGACGGCGGCGAGCCACGTGGGCGACGCCTGGTAGCCGATCTGGCCGGAGAGGAAGCTCGGGAAGCGGTTCCACGGGCTCTTCATGGTCACGACCGCAGCGCTTCCGTCCTCGGACAGGTCGACCGACTCGACGTTGAGGAGCGCCTTCGCGGTCAGGAAGCTGACCAGGTGGGCGTCGAGGTTGGCCTTGATGGCGGCAGCGTCGAACGGCGTGCCGTCGTGGAAGGTGATGCCCGACTTCGGGGTCAGCGTCCAGGCGGTGAAGTCGTCGTTGGGCTCGAACGACTCGAGGAGGTTCGGCTGCACCGAGCCGTCCTCGGCGAAGAGCGTCAAGGTGTCGAACACCGAGCGCATGATCATGTGGCACGAGATGGCACAGACCGAGTTGGCCGGGGTCCATGGCGTGGAGGTGTCGGCCTCGACGCCGTAGACGAGCTTGCCGCCCGGAACTGGGTCGCCGGCGTCGGACTCGTCCGGTTCGGAGTCGGTCGGACCCTCGTCGTTGTTTCCACCGTCTGCGGTGTCGTCATCGCCGCCGCATGCAGCGGCGACCATGGCCAGACCGAGCAGCAGTGCGAGCAACCGCGTCCAGCGGCGCGTGGACTGACTTCTCACGAAGGTTCCCCCTTGGGTTCACGTCACCGAGCGCTTCTCGATGGCGACGGGCAACGAGTTGCCCTGGTGTGGTGGCGACGCAGGTTCCGTGACGGAGGTCACGCCGCTGCGCCGACCGTAAGTCGCTTGTTGGCAGAGTGTCAATAGTAAGGCGTGACGAAGTGATGTCGATCGACCACCGGCCGCGCTGCCCCCTACGACGGGAGATTCTGCGGCACCCGCCGATGTGGATGTTGGCACAACCCCGAAGGTCTTTTGCGTCGTGAGAGAACTCTCTGAACTCCGATTCGGACCTACCGGACAATGGCGACACGGCCGGTGCACAACGTCGCCGACCGCACACGCAGCGTCGTGATCTACGGTGCGTGTGGGGGAGTGGGTCGTTCGGATCGTTCCCGTCATCGTCGGAGCATTCGGTGACGATGGTGGACTCGTGGACGTCGACGGCTTCGAAGCGTGGCTACGGGACAGGGACCGTGCCGAGCTGGTGTGGCTGATCGGCGCCATCGCTGCCACCACCGACACCCCGGACGGGGAGGTGGAGCGGTTGCGGGCGACGAGGGAGGTCGTCCGACTGCTGCAACGGCGCGGCCGGCGTCGCCAGGCGCGCGAGGCGCAGCACGAGGTGCGCCTCTGCGCCCTGGCGGTGTGCACGGACCGGGGAATACGAGAGGGCGACCGGGCAGGGACCACCCACATGGCGAGGGCCGCGGGCGACGCCGCCCGGGCGCTGGTCGCTGATCCGGACGCCCCGTGCAGCGAGATCCTCATCCGTCCGTTCCTCGGCGCACCGCTGCACCGGGCGGGCTGACGACACCGCGGATCGGCGCGCGCCAGACTGGGCGCATGAGCGACCGCGTCCAGATCGAGATCGACGACGGCGTGGCGGATGTCCGCCTCGACCGGCCAGACAAGATGAATGCGTTGGACACCGCGATGTTCGTCGCCATCGCCGAGGCCGGCGAGCGCGTCGCCAACGATCCGTCGGTCCGTGCCGTCGTGCTGTCGGGCGAAGGTCGGGCGTTCTGCTCCGGTCTCGACTTCTCGAGCTTCCAGGCCATGGCCGGTGCCAGCAACGACGACGCAGACAGTGATGCCGCCGGCGGGTCGGGCGCCGTCTTCGACACCAGCGACCGCATCACCCACCTCGGCCAGCAGGTGGCCCACGTGTGGCAGGAGGTGCCGGTTCCGGTGATCGCCGCGGTCCACGGCGTGGCCCTCGGCGGCGGCTGTCAGATCGCGCTCGGCGCCGACCTGCGCATCTGCACGCCCGATGCACGCTTCAGCGTGCTCGAGATCAAGTGGGGCCTGATCCCCGACATGACCGGCACCTGGATGCTCCCGCGGCTCGTGGGCCTCGACGTCGCCAAGGAACTGACCTTCACCGGCCGCATGGTCGAGGGGACCGAGGCCGTGCAGCTGGGTCTGGCCACGAGGGTGTCCGACGATCCCAAGGCCGCGGCGTTGGCCCTCGCTCGCGAGATCGCCGGCAAGAGCCCCGAGGCCGTCCGAGCAGCGAAGCGTCTGCTGAACGACTCGGGCTCGGTGCCCATCGCCGAGCAGTTCGCCGCCGAGCGCGCCGAGATCGCGGCACTCATCGGCAGCCCGAACCAGGTCGAGGCGGTCATGGCCGGATTCGAGAAGCGCGAGCCGCGGTTCCGCTGACCCGGTGCTGGTCGACGAACTCCGGGAGATCGTCGGGTCGGGTCACGTCCTGACCGATGCCGACCTGCGGGCTCGATTCGAGACCGACTGGACGGGCCGCTTCGTGGGCACCACGCCCGCGGTGGTCCGGCCGGCGTCCACCGAAGAGGTGGCGGCGATCATCGAGGCATGCCGTCGTCACCGCGCGCCCTCGTTCCCCAAGGCGGGAACACCGGCCTCGTGGGTGGTTCCGTCCCGCGCGACGGCGAGGTCGTCGTCTCGACGTCTCGTATGGACGCGATCACCGACGTCGATGTCGATGCCGGGCAGCTCACCGCCGGTGCGGGCGTCACGCTCGCTGCGGTCCAGAACGCCGCGGCGGCCTCCGGATGGCGCTACGGCGTGGACTTCGCTGCGCGCGACAGCGCCACCGTCGGCGGCATGATCGCCACCAATGCCGGTGGCGTGCGGGTGGTGCGCCACGGATCGACGCGACGGCAGGTGCTGGGCATCGAGGCGGTGACCGGCGCAGGTCGGGTCATCAGCCGGCTCGGTGGACTGGTCAAGGACAACACCGGCTACGACCTGGGCGGGCTCTTCTGCGGAAGTGAAGGCACCCTTGGGATCGTGTGTCGGGCTCGGCTCGCCCTCGTCGCACCGACATCCAACTCGGTGACCGCTCTCGTCGGGTTCGACGACGTCGCCGCGGCGATCGGCGCCACCAGTCGACTCCGACGTGGCGTTCCCGGGCTCGAGGCGGTCGAGATGGTCCTGCGCGACGGAGCCGAGATGGTTGCGGCTGTGAGCGGTGTCGACCCGGTGCTCGACCCTGTCCCCGCGGTCCAGTTGGTCGTCGAGGCCGTCGGTCCACCAGATCCGGTCGAGGCGTTGTCGGCAGCGATCGAGTCGCTCCCCGATGTGCGCGGTGTGGCGGTCGCGACCGATGCCGGTCGGTCGGCGGCGCTGTGGCAGGTGCGCGAGGCACACACCGAATCGATCGCTCGGCTCGGGACCCCGCTCAAGTACGACGTCACGCTTCCCGCACCACGGCTCGCCGACTTCTGCGTGTCGATCGGCCACGACGTCGCCGCAGCGTCATCCGGATCGAGGACGTGGATCTTCGGTCACGTCGCCGACGGCAACGTCCACGTCAACGTGACCGGCCACGCACCCGGCGTCGCCGACGCCATCGGCGACGCGGTCTTGTCTGCGGTCCACGCGGCCGGCGGCTCGGTCAGCGCAGAGCACGGCATCGGCACGGCGAAACGGCAATGGCTCGTCGCCAACCGGGGAAGCGACGACGTGGCGACCATGTCGGCGATCGCTGGAGCGCTCGACCCGGATTCGATCTGCAACCCCAACGTGCTTCTGCCGTCGCGCTGACGGTCACATGGCGCGCAGCGTGGTCTTGTCGATCTTGCCGGTCCCGCCCTTGGGCAGTTCGTCGACGATGGTCACGGCCTTCGGGGCCTTGAACGCCGCGAGACGACCGCGGACGTGCGCGATCAGCTCGGCCTCGTCGGTCGACATGCCGGCGTGCAGCGACACCCAGCCGACCGGGACCTCGCCCCACTGCTCGTCCGGGCGGCCGACGACAGCGGCTTCACGCACCGCCGGGTGCGTGGTCAACGCATGTTCGACCTCGGGGCTGGCGATGTTCTCGCCGCCACTGATGATGAGGTCCTTCTTGCGGTCGACGAGGACCAGGTAGCCGTCGGGTCGCACGACCGCGAGGTCGCCGGTGCGCAGCCAGCCGTCGCGCAGGACCTCGGCGGTGGCCTCCGGCGCGTCGAGGTAGCGGTCCATGACGTGGTTGGAGCGGGCACAGACCTCGCCGATCGACGCGCCGTCCCACGGCACCTCGACGTCGCCCGGGCCGAGGACCCGGGCATCGACGCCCACGATCGGCAAGCCCGTGGTGGCCCGTCGCTCGGTCGACGGTGGCTCACCGGGTTTGTCGAGCGATCGGGTGAGCGTGGGGGAGGCCTCGGTCATGCCGTAGCCACAGATGGCGGTGCAGTCGAACGCCGCCTCGACCTCGGCGAGCATCTCCGGCGTCACCGGTGCTCCACCGATCGAGGTCGCCACGACCGGACCACAGTCGGTCGAGCCCATGTCGGGATGGTCGAGCAGCATGCGGATCATCGCCGGCACGCCGAAGATGCGGGTCACGCCGTGGGTCTCGATGAGGCGCAGGACCGTTCCGGCGTCGAACCGGGGGAGCATCACATGGGTGCCACCGAGGCCGGTCAGGTAGTGCGGGGTTCCCCACCCGTTCACGTGGAAGAGCGGCACCAGGTGGATGATGACGTCGTCGCCGGTGATCGAGTTGGTCAACGCGTTGTGGACCGCATGCAGGTAGAGCGAGCGGTGCGTCAGGACGGCGCCCTTGGGCATCCCGGTCGACCCACTGGTGAAGAAGATCTCTGCCGCAGCGTGCTCGTCGACGGTCGGCGGCTCGAGCGGATCGGTGCCCTGCCGGGCGAGTGCCGCCTCGAAGTGGTCGTCGAGGACGACCTGGGCGACCGATCCCCCGGGATCGGGCTGGTCGGGGTGACGGAACAGGACGCGGGCATCGGCCTGTTCGAGGATCGACCGGAGCTCGGCGCCGGACAAGCGGATGTTCAGCGGCAACAGGACCGCGCCGGCCAGGAGCACGCCGTAGTACGCCTCGAGGAGTTCGTGGGTGTTGCCACACAGCCAGGCGACGACGTCGCCGGGCTGTACTCCCAGATCACGAAGCAGGCGGGCCTGCTGATCGCAACGCGTGGCGAACTCGCGGTAGGTCCAGCTGGCGTCTCCGTCGATGACGCCGACTCGATCGGGGAACAGGCGTCGTGCCCGCGTGAGGAAGTCGAGGGGCGTGAGCGGCAGCTCCATCTAGTGCCACATCCCGCGCTCCTCGAGCACCTCCCGCAGGACTGCTGGTCGATCGGTCATGATCCCGTCGACGCCAACGTCGAGCAGCGCTCGCATCTCGTCCGGGTCGTCGATGGTCCACACGTGCACGGCGATGCCGTGGTCGTGGGCGGTGGTGACGAGTTCGGGAGTCGCGAGCGGCCGACCCTTCGGATCGACCGGTGGGATCTGTGCGGCTGCCGAACGGAACGTCACGTTCTCGCCCTGGAAGGCGCGGATCAGGTCGACCATCGCGTCGGGGCCCATCCCGGTGCACAGGCGGGGACCCAGAGCCGAGCGCACGCGTTCGATGCGCTCGTCCGAGAAGGCGCCGATGCACACCCGGTCGATGGCACCCGTCCGGCGGATGGTGTCGACGAGGGGGTCGACCGAGTTGTCGGCCTTCGGGTCGATGTTCACCCGCAGGTCCGGCCACGTGCCGAGGACGTCCTCGAGCAGCGGGATCGGCTCGGTGCCGTCGACGCGGGCCTTCGACACCTCGCTCCAGGGCAGTTCGGCGATCACGCCACTCCGGTCGGTGACCCGATCGAGTCGGTCGTCGTGGAAGGCCACCAGGACGCCATCGCTCGTGGCGTGGACGTCGGTCTCGATGTAGCGGTACCCGAGGCGGACCGCGTGTTCGAAGGCCGGGAGCGTGTTCTCGGGCGCCTCGGACGCCCCGCCCCGATGGGCGAAGGGGATGGGCCCGGGGTGGTCGAGGAATGCGAACGAGGTCATCGCGCGCCGACGGTAGCGTCGGGCGGTGCCCGACGCCTCAGGATCCAGCGGAGCAACCCCGAGCAGTCCGTTCCGACGGGTGTGCGTGTTCTGCGGGTCGTCGTCGGGACGCGATCCTGCGTACGAGGCGGCGGCAGCAGCGACGGGGACGGCACTGGCCTCTCGGGGCATCGTCACCGTCTACGGCGGGGGATCCGCCGGGCTCATGGGTGCGCTGGCGACGGCAGCGCTGGCGGCCGGCGGCCAGGTGATCGGCGTGCTCCCCACCGGGTTGTTCCCCGACGGCGTCACGGCGACACCGCTGCGCGACGGCCACCCCGGCAGCATCGAGATCCTCGAGGTGCCCGACATGCACGCTCGCAAGGCGCAGTTCCACGCGCTCGCCGATGCCTACGTGGTCCTGCCCGGAGGGCTGGGCACCCTGGAGGAGATGGCCGAGGTCGCCACCTGGGCCCAGATCGGTCTGCACGAGAGCCCGATCGGCTTCTTCGACGTCAACGGCTACTTCGGCTCGCTGCTCGACTGGGTCGACCGGGCCGTCGACGACGGCTTCCTCAAGCCGTCGAACCGGGACGCCCTCGTGCGGGCCTCCGACATCGACGATCTCCTCGATCGTCTCGCCGAACGGGAACCAGACCGGTCGTCCAAGTGGATCGATCGGTGACCATCCCGGGCACACCTGGAACACCGGGCACACCGGTCACCGAGCGGCGGATCCAGGTCAGCGCGGTCTCGACGGCGCTGGTCGGGGTCCTCCCGGTGTTCCTGACCGGGGCGTTGGCCGTCCAGATCGGTCGTGACATCGAGCTCGGGCCGTCGCGCCTCGGGATCGCGTCCGGCTCGTTCTTCGCTGCGGCAGCGCTCGGGTCTGCGCTGATGGGACGACTCGCCGAACGCATCGGGCCGGGCACGTCGATGCGCATGTCCGGGATCGTCGCTGCGGTCCTGCTCGCCTTCGTCGCCGCCGTCGAGAGCTATCCGGTCCTCCTCGTGCTCCTGTTCGCGGCCGGGCTGTCGAACGCGCTGGCGCAGGTCGCCGCCAACCTGCTGGTCGCGAAAGGCGTCGCGCCGGAGCGCCAGGGTTGGTCGCTGGCGATGAAACAGGCGGGCGTGCCGGCCGGGACGCTCCTCGGAGGGCTGGCGGTACCGCTGTTGGGCGTCACGGTGGGTTGGCGCTGGGCCTTCGTCGCCGCGGCGTGCGGAGCGATCGCGGCTGCGGTGTCGGTCCCGGTCCATGCCGTGCCCGGCGGAGGGCGAGCAGAGCACCGTCGGCCGGAGGGTGATGTGCCCCTGCGGCCGCTGCTGCTCCTGGCGTTCGCGGTCGGATTCGCGTCGGCTGCCAACGGGTCGCTCGCGACGTTCATGGTGAGCGCCGGGGTCGACGCAGGACTGGGGGAATCGGCAGCGGGGTTCGTCCTGATGGGCGGGTCTGCTGTCGGGATCGCCATGCGACTCCTCGCCGGGCAGCGCGCCGACAAACGTGGAGGTCGGCACCTGCCGGTGGTCTCGGCGCTCTTGGTCGGCGGCGCGATCGGCTACCTGTTCCTCGCTCCCGGCGAGGTGCTCACGCATCTCCTCGGCGCCGCCGTCGCCTTCGGTTCGGGCTGGGCCTGGCCCGGGCTGTTCAACCTCGCGGTGGTGCGTCTCAACCCCTCCGCTCCCGGCGCGGCCACCGGCATCACCCAGACCGGGGTCTACGTCGGGGCGCTCGCCGGCCCGATCCTCTTCGGTCTCGTGGTCGACGCCTGGGGCTACGAGCTCGCCTGGTCGTTGGCGGCCGCATCCTCGGTCGGTTCTGCCATCGGCATGGGATTCGGTCGTCGCCAGATCCTGCAATGGCGCGACGGCTACCGTCCCGCGCCCGCCGTCAGATCGGAGCACTCGTGAATCGTTCCCGCCATCTCCTGCTCGCCCTCGTCGCGACCGTCGCACTGGTCGCTGCTGCATGCGGCGACGACGACGTCGTCGACGGCGCGGCCACGACCACGACGAGCGAGGTCGCCGACGCCAGCACGACCACCGCGGCGCCCGAGCCCCTCACGATCCTGGTGACGAACGACGACGGCATCGGCTCGGCGGGCATCGACGCGGTGGTCACCGCCCTCTCGGCGATGGACGACGTCGAACTCGTGATCGTGGCGCCGGCCGAGAACCAGAGCGGATCGTCCGACACGACCACACCGGAAGGCGTGCCGTCGGCCCCCGGGGCGACCGCGAGCGGTGTCGAGGGCACGGCGGTGTCCGGGTTCCCGGCCGACAGCGTCCTCGTTGCGCTCGACGAACTGGGCGTGGACCCGGACCTGGTCGTGTCCGGCGTGAACCAGGGGCAGAACGTCGGGCCCCTCGCCGCGATCTCGGGCACCGTCGGCGCAGCCCGGACGGCGATCCGGCGCGGTGTCCCGGCGGTGGCCGCGAGCGCCGGGCTGTCCGAGGACACGGACTTCGAGGCCGGCGCAGCGCTCGTGGTGGCGTGGATCACCGAACACCGCGCGGCGATCGCCGACGGTTCGATCGGCGCCGACGCCGTCGTGAGCTTCAACGTCCCCGAGTGCACCGCCGGCGAGATCGGCGACCTCGTCGCCGTCCCGCTCGCGTCCGAGATCCCCGAGGGCGTGAACCCGTTCGAGACCGACTGTTCGGTCGATCCCGCCGACGTCGGACCCGTTGACGACGTCGACGCGATCAGCCAGGGCTATGCGACCGAGACCCTGGTCCCGGCCGAACTCTGAGTCTCAGATGATCCCGGACTCGTGGCCCTGCCAGTACTCGTCCTTGAGCAGGCGCTTGTAGAGCTTCCCCGTCGGGTGACGGGGGAGCTCGTCCCGGAAGTCGATCGAGCGAGGGCACTTCACGTCGGCCAACTTCTCGCGGCAGAAGGCGATGAGCTCGCGCTCCAACTCGGGCGTCCCCTCGACGCCGTCGGCCGGCTGGACGACGGCCTTGACCTCTTCACCGAAGTCCTCGTTCGGGACGCCGAACACCGCGACGTCGAGCACCTTCGGGTGGAGCGCGAGGGCGTTCTCAGCCTCCTGGGGGTAGATGTTCACTCCGCCGGAGATGATCATGTACGCCTTGCGGTCGGTGAGGTAGAGGAAGCCGTCCTCGTCGAGCCGTCCGACGTCGCCGAGCGTCGACCATCCGCGCCCCTTCGGATCGCGTGAGTCCTGCGTCTTGTCCGGATCGTTGTGGTACTCGAACGTCGACGCCGACTCGCCCTCGAAGTAGACCGTGCCGGGCTCGCCGACGGGTACCTCTTCGCCGTCGTCACCGACGATGTGCAACGTGCCGATCAAGGCCTTGCCGACGCTGCCGGGATGCTCCAGCCAGTCGTGCGAGTTCGTGTACACGAACCCGTTGCCCTCGGTGCCGGCGTAGTACTCGTGCAGCACCGGACCCCACCAGTCGATCATCTTCTTCTTGACCTCGACCGGACACGGGGCGGCGGCATGTACGGCGACCTCGAGCGACGACACGTCGTACTTCGCACGCACCTCCTCCGGGAGCTTGAGCATGCGGATGAACATCGTCGGGACCCACTGGCTGAGGGTGACCCCGTACTTCTCGATGAGGGCCAGTGCCTCCTCGGGATCGAAGTGTTCCATCACGACGACCGTCGCTCCGCCCATCTGCGCACCCATGCAGAAGCGCAGCGGGGCAGCGTGGTAGAGCGGCGCCGGTGACAGGTACACCGAGTCCTCGGTGAGGCCGAAGAGCAGGGCCAGCAGGCCGTTGACCGACGTGCCGGCCTCCTCGAGCGGCTGGCTCGGCAGCGGCGGCTTGACGCCCTTGGGGCGCCCGGTCGTGCCGGAGCTGTAGAGCATGTCGGCGCCGGCGATGCGTCCCTCGAGCGGCTCGGGGCTCTGGTCGGCGATGGCGTCCTCGTAGCTGGCGTAGCCGTCGGCGACGCCGTCCATCATCAACCAGGTCTCGACGCCGGCGGCCGCACCGACGACCTTCGTGGCGGCATCCTTCTTGTAGGCCGAGGTGATGAACGCCTTCGCGCCACAGTCGTCGAGGATGTACTGCATCTCGTCGTCGTTGAGACGTGACGACATCGCCGTGTAGTAGAGGCCGGCGTAGTGGCAACCCCAGGCGACCGACAGGAAGCGGGGGTGGTTCTCCATGCAGAACGCGACGTGGTCGCCGGGCTGGAGGCCGACGGAGCGGAACAGACGGCTGAGGCGGTTGGCCTCCTCGTCGAGTTCGGCGAACGTGATGGTCCGCCCGTCGGACGCCATGATCACGGCGGGTCGGTCGGGCGTGGTTGCGGCGATGGCACCGGGGTACATCGAGGTCTCCTGGAGAGGGGTGGGACGGCCTACGAGGGCGAGACCGTACTCCGTCGCCCGAGCGCCATCCCTCAAGCAGCCTTCCCTCGAGCAGTCTGGACGGGAGAGGGCTACGGTGCCCTGACGTGGAGGTGACGGGTGGAAGCCACTGAGCGATTCGCCGACGTCGTCGCCCGCGACCCCGTCCCGCTCGACGAGGCTGCGTTCCTCATCGGGGCCCATGCCGATCCGGACTGCGATGTCGCGGCCGGCCTGGCCCGGCTCGACGCACTGGCCGAATCGGTCGCCGAGCCGTCGTTGGAGGCGCTCCTCGCAGCGTTGTTCGGGACCGGCGCGTTCGTCGGTGACCGGGCGACCTACTACGACGCCCGGAACTCGTATCTCCACGCCGTGCTGGATCGCGGTCGTGGCATCCCGATCACGCTCGCGGTCCTCGCGATGGAGGTCGGTCGACGGGTGGGGGTCGGTCTCGACGGCGTCGGGACACCCGCGCATTTCGTCGTTCGGACCCGGGACCCGGAGGTCCGTTTCGTCGACGTGTTCGGCGGCGGGCGTGTGCTCGACAGAGGGGACTTGGACGAGATGTTCCGGACGCTCGCACCCGGTATCGACATCGGACCGTTCCTGGCACCCTTGGCGCCGCTCGACATCGTGCGCCGCATCCTCGCCAACCTGACCAACATCCACCGCCGCAGCGGCGACCGGGACGCGTTGCTGTGGACCACACAACTGCGCACCGTGGTGCCCGGATCGACGGCCGACGACGAGCGGATCTTCGGCGGAGCGCTGGCCGCGACCGGCGACTTCGCCCGTGCGGCCAAGGTGTTGGAGTCGATCGTCGACGGCGGTCGGGCTTCGGACCCGGAGCGCGAGCTCGCGGAGGCGAGACGACTCCGAGCCCGTCTGAACTGACCCCGGGCGTCAGTCCCGTGGAGCGAGCGCGGCCTCGTCCTCGGTTGCCGGGTCCATCGGGACCGGTCCGTCGTCGAGCAGGTACTTGTGCAGCGCAGCGCCGGCGACCGCCCCGGCGATCGGTGCGACCCAGAACATCCAGAGTTGTTCCATGGCCCAGTCACCCACGAACACCGCCGGCCCGAACGAGCGTGCGGGGTTCACCGACGTGTTGGTCACCGGGATGCTGATGAGGTGGATGAGGGTGAGTCCGAGGCCGATGGCGATGGGTGCCGAGACCCCTCCGGCCAGCGGCGCCTTCTCCCGCGTCGCGCCCAGGATGATCATGAGGAACACGGCGGTCAGGACGAACTCGGTGACGAACCCGGCCAGCGCGCTGTAGCCGTTGGGGGAGTGGTCGGCGAAGCCGTTGGCCGCGAAGCCGCTCTCGGCCAGGTCGAACCCGTCGACGCCGTTGGCCACGACCGCGAGCACCGCGCAGGCGATGACGGCGCCGACGACCTGGGCGATGACATAGGGACCGACGTCCTTCCGGTCCGCCTTGCCCGCGGCGAAGAGACCGATCGTGACCGCCGGGTTGAAGTGACCGCCGGAGATGTGGCCGAGGAAGTAGGCGCCGGTGAGGACGGTGAGTCCGAAGGCGAACGCCACCCCGAGGAAGCCGACGAACTCTCCGGCCAGGACCGCGGTGCCACACCCCCCGAGCACCAACCAGAACGTCCCGACGAGTTCGGCCGTGAGCTTGCGTCCCATGAGGATCCCCCGATGTATCGCCGGACCCGAAGGCACGACGCCCCGATATGTGTACGAAACCCTACGAGCGGCCTCGATCGAGGTGGGGGAACCGGATATTCACTTCGGGTGTCGTCTGCCGCTGGGTACGTTGCCGCTCACTGTCGAGTCGACGAGGAGGTGTGCGTTTCCATGACTGCCATGTGCGATGCCCCATCCGTCGACCGCGCCCCCCGGAGGGCCTGACGTCGCACCTGAGCGTGCGGGCGGTCGTCGATCCACCACCGACCGCATCCTCAGGAGAAACAGTGAACAGCAATCCGAACTGGCTCGTCGACGACCCCGTCGCCGAGCACGAACTCGGCGTCCTCCGTTCGGGCAAGGAGGCCCAGATCGACCTCGTCGAACGGGTCGGCGCCGACGGGCGTACGTGCCTCGTCGCCCGCAAGCGATACCTGCCGCGCTCGGTGAAGTCGAAGGGTGAGCTCGAGGCGATGGGCCTCCAACGTGCCTCGACCTTCCGCCACGACGTCGAGTACCGGGAAGGCAGACAGTTCCGCAAGACCCGAGACCGTCGCGCGGTGGAACAGATGTCGACGTACGGCAAGAAGCTCCTCCAGGACCGGTGGACGAGCCACGAGTACGACGTGATGCGAGCGCTCTGGGAGTCCGGGTGCAGCGTGCCGTACCCGATCTCCTTCGGCGAGGACCGCTTCGACATGGAGTTCGTCGGCGATCGCGAACAGGCCGCCCCGCAACTCGGGCGCGCCCGACTCTCGCGCTCGGAGGTCCGCGATGCCTGGCACGACCTGCTCGACGGCCTCCGCGCGATCACCGCGGCCGGATGGGCTCACGGCGACCTGTCGGCCTACAACCTCCTCTGGTGGGAGGGGCGGCTGTGGTTCATCGACTTCCCCCAGGCCGTCGACATCGCCGCCAATCCCAACGGTGTGGCGTTCCTGCATCGAGACGTCGTGAACGTCTGTGGCTGGTTCTCCCGACAGGGCATCGACGACGACCCCGAGGAGGTCTTCGCCGATCTCCTCGGGGCGGCGTTCGGCTGACTTGACCGAACGGTCAAGTGCGGGCTGAACTGGGGGCATGGCCGTCACCGATGCACCCACCACCGAAGAAGCTCGCGTGGAGGAGGCGATCGACCGCCTCCTCGCCGAGAACCCTCCCGGTGACACGAAGCCCCGGGACTTCCTCGGCGCGCAGTTCGACGCGGGTCTGGCCTGGGTCCACTACGACGAGGGCTTCGGTGGCCTCGGTCTCGCCGCCAAGCACCAGAAGCTGATCAACGAGCGGATCCATGCCGCGGGCGGCCCGATGGCGCAGGCGTTCAACCCCATCGGCCACGGGATGTCGGCGCCGACGATCTACACGCACGGATCCGATGACCAGAAGCGTCGCTACCTGCGGCCCCTGTTCACCGGCGAGGAGATCTGGTGCCAGCTGTTCTCCGAGCCGGGTGCCGGGTCCGACGTCGCCGGCCTGTCGTCTCGTGCGGTGCGTGACGGCGACGAGTGGATCATCAACGGCCAGAAGGTGTGGACCACCCTCGCTCACGTCGCCAGCTTCGGCACGCTCGTGTCACGGAGCGATCCGGAGCAGCCCAAGCACAAGGGTCTGACGCACTTCGTCGTCGACATGAAGGCCCCCGGCGTCGAGGTCCGGCCGCTGCGCCAGATGACCGGCGACGCCGAGTTCAACGAGGTGTACTTCACCGACGTCCGGATCCCGGACGAGGAGCGCCTCGGCGAGGTCGGCGAAGGCTGGCGTGTCGCCATCACCACGCTGATGAACGAGCGGGTGTCGATCGGTGGCGCGATTCCCAAGCGTGGATCCGGAGCGATCGGCGAGGTCCGGCGGGTCTTCGAGGAGCATGTCGCCGCCGACGATGCTGCCCGTCGCGACGAGTTCATGAAGCTGTGGGTGCGTGCCGACGTGACGCGGCTGACCAACATCCGAGCGTCCGGCAACCGCAAGGTCGGCAACCCCGGCCCCGAGGGCTCGGTCGGCAAGCTCGCGAGCGCCGAACTGAACAAGGACCTCTACGCGTTCGCCGTCAACTGCATGGGCCCCGAAGGGCAGCTGTACGGCTCGTACGACATGGAGCAGACCTCGCACACCGGCCTCACGGGCGTGCCGACGACCCAGATCTTCCTGCGCATGCGGGCCAATTCGATCGAGGGCGGCACGACCGAGATCATGAAGAACATCCTCGGCGAGCGCGTCCTGGGTCTTCCCGGTGACATCCGGACCGACAAGGACGTCGCCTGGTCCGAGGTGCCTCGCAACTGATCAGTGGTCGTGGCCGGGTTTCCAGGACCGGCCTTTCTTCTTCTCGGCGTTCTGGCGCTTCGCCTCGAGGCGGCGCCGCTGCGAGCCACGTGTCTTCTTCGTCGGTCGACGGGTCCGTGGAGGTCGCGCGGCCTCGTCGATGAGGTCGCCGAGGCGCTTGCGAGCCAGTTGACGGTTGCGGAACTGCGACCGTGAGTCCGACGACGACGCGCGGACGGTGGCACCGTGCGCGGTCCGCAGGCGCGATCGTACGGCCGACGGGAGGCCGGACGCGTCGACGTCGAGTTCGATGGTCACGGCCGTGTCCGACGTGTTGGCGTGTTGGCCGCCAGGTCCTCCGGAGCGGGTCGCCCACCACGACAGCGCGCTGCCGGCGACGTGGAGTCCGCGGCTCGTCGTGAGGTCGTCGTCACCGGCCATCGTGCGAGTCTGACAGGCGATGCGGAACTCCCGGTCAGGGGTTGCCTCGGGGGTGGGTATCGTCGCAGGGTGATCCCTCGTACCAAGATCGTCGCCACGATCGGACCTGCATCCGACTCCGAAGAGGTCCTGGAGGCGCTGATCCGTGCCGGCGTCGACGTCTGTCGACTCGGCCTGGCGCACGGGACCATCCCCGAGCATCGAGCCCGAATCGCCCGTATCCGAGCGGTGTCCGAGCGGATCGGCCAGCCGGTGGCGATCCTCGGTGACCTCCCCGGTCCCAAGATCCGTATGGGTGCCGTGCTCGACGATGCGGGCATGTTCCTCACCGAGGGTCACCGCTTCGAGGTGTGGCCCGGCCTCGATCCGACGACCGACGATCGTATCCACGTCGACTACGAGCACCTGGTCGAGGACGTCGACGTCGGCGACTCGCTGGTGCTGGGCGACGGCAGTGTCCGGCTCATCACGGTCGACAAGACCGAGACCCATCTCGTCGTCGAGGTCGAACACGGCGGGCGCATCCAGGGCCGGCCGGGTGTGACGCTGCCCTCGGGACGGTTGCGGGTGAGTGTGCCCACCGACGTCGACATCGAGCTGATCGACGCCCTCGCCGACGACCTCGACTTCATCGCTGCCTCGTTCGTCCGCTCGGCCGCGGAGGTCGAGGCCGTGAAGGCCCGTGCCGGGACGGCGTCGGTGGTGGCCAAGATCGAGACCAAGGCCGCGGTCGAGGCGCTCGACGAGATCGTCAACATGTCCGACGCGGTCATGGTCGCTCGCGGCGACCTCGGGAACGAGTGCGACATCGCCGAGGTGCCGCACCTCCAGAAGCAGATCATCCGCCGAGGGGTCGCGTTCGGTGTGCCGGTGATCACCGCCACCCAGATGCTCGAGTCCATGATCCACTCGCCGTCGCCGACACGTGCCGAGGCCACCGACGTGGCCAACGCGGTGTTCGACGGCACGACCGCGGTGATGCTGTCGGCCGAGACCGCCATCGGGCACAACCCGGTGCTGGTGATCAAGACCATGGCGCATCTGTGCGAGCGTGCCGAAGCTGCTGCCGACTACGAGACCTGGGGCGCGTCGCTCGGCCGGATCCAGGGCCAGGTGCAGCTCGACGTCGGGACACGGATCACCGCCGGCATGAGCCACGCGGCATGGCGCCTCGCGACCGAGCTCGAGCTCGACGCCATCATCTCGTGCACCAACTCCGGCTACACGGCTCGAGCGATGTCACGGTTCCGTCCGCCGGGCGTGCTCATCGGGGCCAGTCCGATCCCGCACACGGTCCGCCAGCTCGCCATGGTCTGGGGTACGCAGCCGATGCTGGTCGACCAGTACAAGACCACCGACGAGATGGTCGACCACGCCGTCCATCGGGCGAAGCAACTCGGTTACGTCAAGATCGGCCAGGTCGTCGCCGTGCTGGCCGGTGCTCCGGACGGACTGAATCCGGGCACCACCGACGTGCTGCGGGTCGTGCCGGTGACGTGAGCGGCGCGGAGTGCACCGCCGACGGAGCGGTCTGGCGGACAGAACACGGCGAGGGTCCGACCGTGGTGCTCGTCCACGGGACGATGGACCGCTCGACCAGCTTCGGGCGCGTCGTGCGGGTCCTCGACGAGTTCCGCGTGGTCCGATACGACCGTCGTGGCTACGGACGTTCACTCGGACTCGGGCCGGCAGCGTCGTTCTCGCAGCAGGTCGACGACCTCCTCGACGTGATCGGCGACAGCCCGTCGCCGATCGTGGCCGGGCACTCCTACGGCGGCACCATCGCCCTCGGCGCTGCCGCCCGCGAACCGGACAGGATCTCCGGTGTCGTGGTGTACGAGTGTCCGCTGCCCTGGATGCCGTGGTGGCCGACGCGCAGCGCCGGAGCGAGCGCGGTCGCCGATGCCCCCGACCCAGAGGAGGCGGCAGAGGCGTTCATGCGTCGCATGCTCGGCGACGAGCGCTGGCTCCGGCTGCCTCCGTCGACGCGGGCCGCGCGACGGGCCGAGGGACCGACCTTGGTCGCCGAGATGGGCCACCTCCGCCCGCCATGGCCGCCGCCGTTCGACCTCGCCGACGTCGGTTGTCCGGTGCTGGCGGCCAACGGGTCACTCGGTGTGGCCCACCACGGGCAGTCGGCGCGTGCGGTCGCCGATGGTGTGCCCGACGGACGCCACGTCGAGGTCGACGGAGCCACACACGGTGTCCACCTGAGTCACCCGTCGGCGTTCGCCGACCTGATCCGTTCGATGCGGTCGACCATCCCGACCGGCTGACCGCGATCGCTCGGACCTGACCTCAGGTGCCGGTGCGGGGGAGCTTGGCGTTGCACGCAGGGATCGTGGTGTCGAACCCCGCCAGTCGGCATTCGCAGGTCTGCGTGCACTCGGTGATGTTGTCGCGCTCGATGACGATGAACAGGCCGGCGAGGACCACGATGCCCAACAGCACGAGGCGCGTCATGGTCCTGGTGATCAGTCGTGCGATCAGGAGGGCGAGGATCACGCACACGATGACCGCGAGGATCGGGCTGTTCTCACGCGCGAAGTCCTCGAAGGGAGCCGCCGCCAGGATCATCCGCACGCTTGGAGGGTACTGCAGCCCGATGGGGCGGTGTGACGGCACGCCCATAGGCTCCGTGCCATGTCACAGAACGTGAACCTCTCGGCCAGCGGACCTCCCGAAACCGTCCTCGACGCCGAGCCGGCCGACGCCCTCGAGCGCCTGGCTGCGGCCGAGGCACTCGATCCAGGGGAGCAGCACGCAGCGGTCGCCGCTGTCGTTGCCGACCACCCCCGCTGCCTCCTCGCATGGGCGTTGCTCGGCGAGACGGCGCGAGACGACGTCGAGGCGTACGCCGCATTCCGTGTCGGCTACCACCGTGGCCTCGACCGACTCCGTGCCAACGGGTGGCGCGGTTCGGGGTACGTCCGCTGGGCGCATCGCGAGAACCAGGGGTTCCTTCGTTCGCTCGACGGACTCCGTCGGATGGCCGAGGCGATCGGTGAACAGGACGAGGCCGAGCGGTGCCTGCAGTTCCTGGCGCAACTGGATCCCTCGACCCGACCGGGCTGATCGCGATGGGGGGCCGTCGATGTCGCGGGGTGCCGGCGTTGCTGTTGGCGCTCGTCGTCGCGGTCGCGGCGTGTGGTGGCGACGGGGCCGAACTCGATCGGGCGGGTACGACGGCGTCGTCGACCGTGCCTCCGATCTCGGAGTCGTCCACCGTGCCCGATGGCGGCACGAGCCCCGACGGCGGTGTCCCCGACACCGAGGGCGGTTCGCCGTCTCCCGGGCCGGACTCGACGCCGACCGCTCCGTCGACCTCGACCCCGGTCTCGGCTCCCGGCCGGATGTCGGTGCCGCGTGAAGGCGCGGTCGGGGCGTTCGGCCCCTGGTACCTGCGCGCTGATCAGGCCGACAGCATCGTCCTCGAGGTGCGCTCCCAGAGCGGTGCCGAACCCGAGGCCGCGACCGTCGACCGCATCCGGTCGTTGCTGGCGCAGACGTCGGGCAAGACGGTGACGTTGCAGGGCGGGTCGGTCCCGGGTGGAGCGCGGCAGTGGACACCGTCAGCCATCGTCGCCGAAGCCGACCGCACCGGTCCGGCGCAGGGGGCCGATGCCGCGGTCCTGACCCTCCTGTTCGTGCACGGCGGACTCGCCGACGCCGATCAGACCGTCGGCGTGGCCGTCCGGTCCGATGTCGCCGCGGTCTTCTCCGATCGCGTCGACGAGGCTGCTGGGCCGCTGGTCGCGTCCACGCGTGTCGAGGCTGCCGTCACCACCCACGAGGTCGGACACCTCCTCGGTCTCGTCGACCTCGTGCTCGCCACCGGCCGGGCCGACCCCGAACACCCGGGGCACTCGGCGAGTCGCGGGTCGGTCATGTACTACGCGGTCGAGTCGACCCTGGTCGGCGATCTCCTGACGGGTGGTCCACCCACGGACTTCGACGAAGCCGACATCGCCGACCTCCGCGCGATCGCCGGCCGCTGACCCCCATCCGTTCTGGTGAACGTCCGTGCCACGTGGTGGTGTCATCCGTTCACCAGAACGGGTGGGGGGCGGGGAGTGGCGGAGGGTCGACGCGGCAGGGGAGCGCAAGTTCCTAGTCTCCCGACATGAGCAAACCGACCTTTCCCGACTCGTCCATGCCCGTCGACGAGGTGCTCGCCACCATCACGGCCCGGCGTGACCGCGACGCCAACTGGCGCGGGGGCCGGACCTTCAGCCTCGTGTACCACCCCGATGACGAGGATCTCGATCGACTGCACGAGGCGGTCGCGAGCGAGTACCTCCACGAGAACGCGCTCAACCCGTTCGCGTTCCCGAGTCTGACCGAGATGGAGGGCGAGGTCATCGAGTGGGGTTCCGCCCTCATGAACGGGCCCGGCCACGGCCGCCTGACCAGCGGCGGGACGGAGTCGATCTTCCTCGCCGTCCAGACGATGCGCGATCACGCTCGGACCGAGCGCGGCATCGCCGAACCGACACTCCTCACCGCCGCGACCGCGCATCCGGCCTTCGCCAAGGCCTGCAAGTACCTCGACGTCGAGCAGGTCCGCGTGCCGGTGCTCGCCGACGGCCGCGCCGATGTGGATGCCATGATCGCCGCCATCGACGACCGCACGGCCATGGTCGTGGGATCGTCTCCTTGCTATCCGTACGGCGTCATCGACGACATCCCGCCGCTCGCGGCAGCCGCGAAGGAAGCCGGCATCCTCTGTCACGTCGACGCCTGTCTGGGCGGGTTTCTCCTGCCGTTCTGGGAGCGCATCGGCGAGGACGTTCCTCCCTGGGACTTCCGAGTGGACGGCGTGACGTCGATGTCCGCCGACATCCACAAGTACGGCTGGACCTTCAAGGGCGCGTCGCTCGTGCTCTACCGCGACAAGGGCCTACTGGCGAAGCAGTTCTTCCTCTACGACGACTGGCCCGGCGGGCTCTACGGGTCGGCCACCACCGCCGGTACACGCGCTGCGTCTCCGATCGCTGCGGCGTGGGCGACCATCCGGCATCTGGGTGAGCCCGGCTACGTGGCCCTCGCCGAGACGCTGCGCGACACGGTGCGGGCGTTCCGCGACGGCATCACCGCCATCGACGGGCTGGCGCTGACGCACGAGCCCGACATGTCGTTGTTCGAGTTCGCCGCCGATCCTGCACTGGGCGACGACGCGCCGGACATCGGCGCGGTCGGCGACGTGATGGACGATCGCGGATGGCACCTCGACCGCCAGCAGGGCGGGTTGCACCTCATGCTGTGGCCGTTCCACGCCAACGTCGTCGACGCCTTCCTCGAGGACCTCCGTGAGGCCGTCGCCGAACACGGCGAGAGCCGGGGCAAGGCCGCGAGCTACGGCGGTATCGCCGACACGTGAGTGCGACGAGCGCCTTCGACGGTGCCGTGCTCTGCGGCGGCGCCAGCCGGCGCATGGGGTCGGACAAGGCGCTCGTCACCGTCGACGGGGTCGCCATGGCGTGCCGTGTCGCACATGCGCTGCAGGAGGCCGGAGCGGGCAACGTGGTCGCCGTCGGAGGCGACCACGTCGCCCTCGGCGAACTCGGACTCGATCTCGTCGCCGATCGGTGGCCGGGCGAGGGACCCCTGGGTGGGGTGATCTCCGCCCTCCGCGCGCCTGGGCCCCAGGATCTCGTCGCGGTGTTGAGCTGCGATCTCCTCGACCCGGATCCTGCGGCCGTCCGCCGGCTCGTCGCCAGTCTCTCCGAGACCGGCGTCGACGGCGTGTTCCCGAGGGTCGACGGCCGTCCCCAGTGGACCCATGGCGTGTGGCGCCGCCGGGTGGCCGGGGTCCTGGAGGCGATCTTCTCGTCCGGGGAACGGTCGGTGTACGGCGCCGTCCACGGCCTCGAGATCGGCTTCGTCGACGAGGGCGACCGACGCCCCTTCGACGACGCCGATCACCCCTCGGATCTGCCGGATCGGCCCTGAGGTCCGGACGCGGGCCGTCGGTTGCGTACGATCTCCGTCGTGGACATCCCCGCGATCGACGTCGAAACCCTGTCGGACAAGCTCGAGGCCGGCCTCCCCGTCTTCGACGTGCGTCAGCCGGACGAGTACGAGGAGGCGCATGCACCCGGCGTGGTGCTGGTCCCGCTCGACCAGGTGCCCGACCGTGTGGCGGAGTTCCCGACCGACGGCGAGGTCTACGTGATCTGCAAGTCCGGTGGGCGCAGCGCCAAGGCGGTCGAGTTCCTCCGAGCGAAGGGCGTCGACGCCGTCAACGTCGCCGGCGGCACCATGGCCTGGATCGAGGCGGGCAAGCCGGTCGAGTCCGGCGCCTGAGTCGACGTCTTGACGAACGCCCGCTGGGTCGACACCGACGACGCCCTCGCCGATCTCATCGGCACCCTCACCGCGGAGCCGCGGGTGGGGATCGACACCGAGTTCCATCGCGAACGGACCTATTGGCCGGTCTGTGCACTGGTGCAGGTGTCGTGGTCGGGGGGTCGTGCCCTGATCGACCCGATCGACATCGACCTCCGGCCCTTCGGCGACGTGCTCCGTGGCCGGACCATCGTCATGCACGCCGCCGGCCAGGACCTCGAGGTCTTCCGCCGCTCGGTCGGCGTGCTGCCCGACGATCTCTTCGACACCCAGGTCGCCGCATCGTTCCTCGGGATGAGCTCGATCGGGCTCGCCCCGCTCGTGAAGAAGCTGCTCGACGTCGATCTAGCGAAGGGCGACCGTCTGACCGACTGGCTCGAACGCCCGCTGCCACCGGGCGCGCTCGCCTACGCCGAGGCCGACGTGCTCCACCTCTTCGACCTCCATGACATGTTGGGCGAGTCGCTCGAGGCCCGGAACCGGCTCGGGTGGGTCGCCAACGAGTGCGATGCCATGGTCGAGAAGGCGTTGGTCGACAACGACCCGGACACGGCCTGGTGGCGGGTGAAGGAGGCCCGACGTCTCCGAGGTCGCGCTGCCGCCATCGCCCAGGAGGTGGCCCGGTGGCGTGAAGCTCATGCCGCGGAGACCGACCGTCCGCTGCGCTCGGTCCTCCCGGACCTCGCGCTCGCCGGCGTCGCCCAGCGACCACCGAAGTCGGTCGATGCGCTGACCAAGATCCGCGGTCTCCGTGACCGAGGGATCCCCAAGGCCGTCCGTGGCGACCTCATGGATGCGATCGCCCGGGGGAGCGACCTCGACCTCGATCTGGTCCGGTTCCCCGAGGCGACGCCGGTTCCGGCCGACGTTCGCGGTGCGGTTCCGCTGCTGACCTCGTGGGTCTCCCAGCGCGCACGGGAGCTGGAGCTCGATCCCGCCGTCCTCGCGACTCGGAGGGATCTCGAGGACTTCCTGCGGGACGACCCCGACAGCCGTCTCAACTCCGGCTGGCGGGCCGAGGCGCTCGCGGCCGACATCGAGGCACTTCTGGACGGTCGATCGGCCCTCTCGTTCGAGCGTGGCGTGGGTCTCGTGCTCCGTCCGGAGCAGTCGACCTGAACCCCGGTCGCGGATCGAGCGGTCCGGCCCGATAGATTCAGTCCTGCCTGGGAGTGTCCGGAACGATCGGCGCTACACTGGCTCGCTCACAAGCCCCCACCGAGTCGGGAGCACGCCCGTGAAAAGGGTCGACATCGCCGTTTCGAAGAAGCCCGTGCGCTCAAGCGTTCGGACACCGGGATTGACATCTCGGACATTTTCGAAGAGAAGCCGCCAGAACCGTGCGACGAGTGCGGGGCCAAGCCCGGCGCGTCCCACGCCGGGTGGTGCATGGCCGACGCGGACGACTACTAGGCCGATGCCCCTCCGCCCACGCGCGTCGTGGGTCGGGGTGCCGCTTCGTTCCAGCGTCTGATCACTAGGGTCGCTCCGACATGCATCTGCGCGCCTGGGGGTTGGTGCTGGTCCTGCTCGCTCCGGCGTGCGGCACCAGCAGCCGGGATCTGGCGATCGAGCGCGCCCCGGATGCCGTCACGACCTCGAGCACCGTGGAGCCGACGACCACGAGCGTCCCCTCGCCTCCCGAGAGCTTGGCGGCACCGGCCGCGCCCGTGCCCTCGACCTCGACATCGTCATCGTCTCCCAGCGTGGAGTCGGTGCCGGTCGCGCCCGGGACCGTGGAGCCCTACCGAGGGCTCGGGGCATGGCTCGACCGCTACGACTGGTCGGTCGAGTGGGCGGGCCCGAACGGTTCGCCCGTCGGGGTGGAGGCCATCGACCACATGGCGGCGGAGGGCGTCCAGACGCTCTACATCCAGACCAGCTACTGGGAGGACGACGTCGGGGTGATCGAGCCCGAACGCCTCGGCGCCATCCTCTCGCGAGCCCGTGACCACGGCATCGCCGTCGTGGGGTGGTACCTCCCGGCGTTCGTGGACCCCGCGAAGGATCTCGAGCACATCATGGCGATGGCCGCACTCGGGATCGAAGGCGTGGCGATCGACATCGAGGGGACCCAGGTCGACGATGTCGAGGAGCGGAGCCGCCGCCTGGTGGCCCTCTCGGCCGAGTTGCGTCGTCGGCTTCCCGGTCAGGCGATCGGTGGCATCGTCCTCGAACCGGTGCTCATCGAGGACCTCAGCGCCACGTACTGGCCCGACTTCCCGTGGACCGAGATCGAGCCGTACTACGACGTGTGGATGCCGATGGCCTACTGGACGAACCGCGTCGGTGAGTGGCGGTCCGCCTATCGCTACACGGCGACCAACATCGCCCGCGTGCGCTCGAACCTGGGTGACGAGGATGCGATGGTCCACCCGATCGGCGGCGTCGGCACCGACTCGACGGCACAGGACCTCGAGGAGATGCTGCAGGCATCGGCGGAGCACGGGGCGATCGGCGGGAGCATCTACGACTACGCGACCAGTCGTCCGGAGTTCTGGGACGTCCTGCGCGGCTTCCGCAACGGCTGACGTCGGCCTCAGAGCCCGTCGCGGGTGATCGCCGCGTCGATCGCGCTGGTCAGGTCGCCGCGGTTGCGCACGATGGTGGTGCCGTCGTGGGACGGCAGTCCGCCGGGCACGTCGAGGCGGGTGGCGCCGACGAAGAGCCCGTAGCGGCTGGTCTCGGATCGAGTAGCCAGCGCCGGATGGTGGAACCGCACCGGCCCGCCCACCACCTCACGGTCGACCACGAGCAGCGCCGGCACCCGGACCCCTCGCGCCTCGAGGTGGTCGATGGCGGCCACGAAGAGATCGTGGCGAGCGGTGGTGACCGCGTTGCAGAACAACCGGATGGTCGACACGTCGAGCGGTTCGGCGGCGCGGGCGAGCATCGCCGCGACGGGGCGATAGGCGCGTCGTCGAGGGTCGTGGCGCACCCGACGCTGTGATCGCCTGGTCGACCGACCGCTCTGTACGTCGATGAGCGTCCGATGGTCGAGGAACCGTTGGGCGAGGTCGGCATGGCGTCGGGCATCGACGAGCAGGGATGCCTGTGCGAGTTCGTCGTCGTCGTCGCTGAGGAACTGCTCGACATCGCGGCCACCGCGCACGATCGCCCCCAGCGCAGCCACCAGGAGTCGGTTCTCGGGGGTGTCGTGGGCTCGGCTAACCGTGGAACACACGAAGACCCCGGGATCCCCGGCGGACGACGACCGTGCAGCCATCGTCTCGGACCACAGGATCGGGCCCCGGATCTCGCCGGCACAGCGTTCCGGCACCGAGATGGTGGAGATCGACAGGTTCCGGATCAGCTGCGGCATCGCGGAGAGGAGCGCAGTGGCCTCGTCGCTGCCGGCGGTCGCCGCCCCGATGACCTGTCGTGCGGTGCGCCGCGGAACCCCGACGAGCGCCTCGATCGCGCCGTGAGGATCGACCGGTCGGCGGATCCGGTTCCAGATCCGGTCGAGCGACGCCTCGGCCGACCCGGTCGGGCCACCCTGCCCGCGCGGCCGGTTGTCGATTCCGGCCCCCGCATGGGGGCGTCCCTCGGAGGGGAGGTCGCTCACAGGGCGAGCTCGACGCCCAACACGTCGGCGATCGTTCGCCGGACCTCGATCTGCTCCGGCTCGTCGAGCATCGGGCTGATCGTCCGGTACAGCGACGTCGCCTCGTAGTCGTCCGCGCCCTCGAGCTGGGGGAGGAAGTAGCTGTAGAAGGTCTCGTAGAGCAGACGGGAGCGGGTGACATCGTCGCGCGCCCGTCGGTCGGCGAACCGCGCCGCGTCGAGATACACGGCTGGTCCGAGATCGCGGAATCGCCGGAGCAGCAGGAGGTCGGTCACCACGTCGTGGTGCGGGGCGAGGAGCTCCTCGAAGACCTCGTGCGACGGCGACGTGACCTCCACGAACGCGAATCGTCGCATCAGGGCGTACGACATCTCGAAGAGCAGGTTCTTGTCGAAGACGTTCATGGTGGCGATGATCCGCCACGACGCCGGAACCCGGATGACATCGGTCTCCGGTGGGGCCTCGACCCCCGCGGGCACGAGTGCGACGGGCTCGGATCGGCCGGCCCGCTTGAAGGGCAGGACGGCGCTCTGGCCGGACAGGACCGTGAAGAGCTGGCCGAACGCCCGGTCGAAGTTCGAGCGGTTCAACTCGTCGATGACCAGCCATCGCCCGCTCTCGAGCGCTTCGACGAACATGCCCGGACGGAACAGGAGACCCTCCGACGAGGGCTGGAAGCCGCCGATGGTCTCGAACGTGGTCCACTCGGTCGTGGCGGTCGTGGGCAGGAAGCCGGTGCAGAGCATCGACTGCTGTGCCACTTCGGCGGCGAGGAACGACAGCGTCGTCTTCCCCGTGCCGGGAGGACCGGTCAGGATCACGTGCTTGCCGGCGTCGATCGAGGCCACCAGCTGGTCGATCACCTGACTGGGGATCCGCAGTCCGGCCTTGCGGGCTGCTTCGGAGAGCGTGGCCGTCGAGAAGTTCATCGATCAGTCCTCCTGTCTCGCCCTCGAGCCCAGAACCGGGTGCGGTAGTGGGATCCAGTTCCGTCGCTCCTCGAGGTGATCGACGAGGAGGCGGTAGGCGGTGTCGCCGACCATCTCGACGATCTCGTCGCGGAGCACCTCGTACGTCGGCTGCGCCGCGACGAAGGCCGACGAGTCATCGGTGCACCACCAATGGAACTCCTGGCCACCTTCGCCCCAGTCGCGCCGCTTCCACTCACGCAACGTCGACGTGACGTGCCCGTGGTCGTCGGTCGACTCCTCGAGTCGGAGCGGGAGTTGCCAGCACACGTCCGGCTTCCAGTCGAGGGGGCGCTCGCCGGCCTCGAGGGCGGCGAGATGGAGCGAGCAGCCGGCCCCGGCGTGGAAGTCGGGCCGGTTGAGCATGATGCAGGCGCCGTCGTGCACGCGGGTGACCCACTGGCCGCTCTTCGTCTGGCGGGTCGCACCCTTCTTGGCCGCCTTGCCCTTGAGTTGCCACTGGTCGTCGGTCAGGGAGTCGATGAGTCGGCTGATGCCCTCGTGGTCGTCGTCGTCGACGAAGTGGGCCCCGTAGCTGCAGCAACCGTGTTCCAGCTCGGGCGCGGGTTCGGTGAGCACTCCCTGGCAGCCCTGTCCGTAGATGCACGTCCAGTTGCTGGTCAGGAAGGTGACGTCGAACACCCAGGTCCGGTGCTCGTCCGGGTCCTCGAACGCGATGAACTCGTGGAGGTCCTCGAGATCGGTGTGCTTCGGTGCCATGTGCTCGCTCTCGGCCGTCGGACGCGGCAGGCTACCCCGGGCGTCCGGGACCGTCTGTAGGCCGAAATGCCACACTCTCGGGATGTCCGGAATGTCTGCACACGGCGGCCGTGCCCGCTACGAGGACCTGTGCGTCCAACTCGAGAACGTCGGCGAGGCACTCACCGACCGCTCGATCGACATCTTGCAGTCGGCGCTGGAGGCCGGCGCCCCGGAACACCCCGGCGAGGAGAAGCAACTGGCCAAGGCCCAACGCGCCGTCGGCAAGGCGCTCCAGATCCTGCGGGCGCTCGACGAGTCCGGCTGAGGGCGCAGGGCCGTCGCCCGGGCTCAGCCGAAGGGGCGCCGCTCGCCGTAGGTGTTCCAGCTGGTGACCTTCTCGGCCGGACGGCGCGGTGGTGTCCCGAACCGGCCGACGGGTCGGCCCACGGGCACCAGGGCGACGATGTCGTGGTGGGCCTTGATGCCGCAGATGGCTTTGATCTCGTCCTCGTAGACCTTGACGAGGGTCGTGAGCGTCGTCCCCAGCCCGATGTCGCGTGCCGCGAGCAGGAAGTTCTGCACCGCCGGGAAGATCGACGCCTCGAGTCGTCCGATCTCGATGGGTCCCTCGTCGTCACTGAGGATGTTCGGATACGGCGTCAGGACGAACAACACGAGCGGCGTGTCGGCGAGGTGATCGGCAAGATGACGCGTGAGTGCAGCGCCCCGGGCCCAGGACGCCTCGGCCGCAGCGTCGTCGGTCGGCGGCCGCATGGCTTCGACCGCGTCCATGTATCGCGAGGTCGCCCGCTGCATCACGGCAGCGACCCGCTCACGCTGCTCGGGATCCGTGAGCACGACGAACTGCCATGGCTGCACGTTGCCCCCGTTCGGCGCCTGGACGGCGGCGCGGAGGCAGTGTTCGATCTCGGCGTCGGTCACCGGTGGATCGTTGGTGAGGCGGCGCATCGACCTCGTCGTCATGATTGCGTCGTAGAGCTCCATGTCACTTCCCTTCGAACGCCGGGGGGCGCTTCTCGGCGATGGCAGCGAGTGCCTCGGGATGGTCGGTCGACCGGAACGTCGTCATCTCGTTGGCCATGGCGATGTCGAAGGCCGGCCCGGTCGTCGCCTTGATCCACGAGTTGACGGCGGCTTTCGTGCCCTGGATGGCGAGCGGTGCCCCAGCAGCGAGCCGGTGTGCGAACGCCAGCGCCTCGTCGTGCAGGTCGTCGTCGGGGACGGCTCGGTGGACGAGCCCGAACTGCACCGCCTCGGCCGACGAGACCGAGTCCCCGGTCAGGAGGAATCGCTTCGCGAGCATCGGCCCGAGCGCCAGCGGCCACGCGATGGTCCCGCCGTCGCCGGCGACGAGCCCGACCGACACGTGCGGGTCACCGATCCGCGCCGAATCGGCCATGAACACCACGTCGGACAGCAGAGCGATCGACGCCCCCAGGCCCATGGCGTGTCCGTTCACGGCCGTGACCACCGGCAGGTGCACGTCGAGCAGGTCCCAGATCATCGACTTGGCGTCGTGCTGCAGGTTGCGGAGCGCCTCGGGATCCTGGAGTTGGGGGAACCAGTCGAAGTCGCCGCCGGCCGAGAACGCCCGGCCGCGCCCGGTCAACAGCACTGCCCGCGCCGAGCGCTCGGCCTGCAGCCGGGGGAACAGGGCGGTGAGGTCTGCATGCAGGTCGTGGTCGACCGCGTTCACCGCGGACGTGGGGTGGTCGATCGTCACGACGAGGACGTCCCCGTCGCGTTCGAGGTCGATACAGCGGAACTCGTGCGTCATGGCGCCTTCTCGGGTCGGGGCTCGCGGGGCAGTCCGAGCAGTTGCTCGGCGATGACGTTCGACAACACCTCGGTGGTGCCGCCGCCGATCGTGAGCGCTCGGCTGAAGAGGTAGGCCCAGTGCCACTCGTCGTGCGCCTCGGCGTGGGCGTCCTGCACACCGAGCATGCCGTGGGGGCCGCGGAGGTCCTTCACGAGCGTCAACAACTCCTGGCCGTGCACGTCGGCGAGTCGCTTCTTCAGCGAAGCAATCGGCGTGGGATCCTCGCCCCGCTCCACGGCCTCGACGACGCGTTGGCCGAGGAGTTCGAGGATCGTGGTCTGGATCCAGAGTCGAGCCGCCTCCTGGCGCCTGACCGGATCCTGCAGCCGACCACTCGCTCGGAGATGCTCGAACGTCTCGGCGCTCGTCGGCCCCATGCCCCAACACACGCCGCCCTCCGAGAGCGAGACCCGCTCGTTGCCGAGCGTCACCTTGGCCAGGCGCCAGCCATCGCCCTCGTCGCCGATCCGGCAGTCCACCGGGATGCGTACGTCGGAGAGGAAGACCTCGTTGAAGTGGGACTGGCCGGTCATCTCCGTGATCGGCCGAACGTCGATCCCCGGTGACGACATGTCGAGGACGAAGTAGCTGATCCCGCGGTGCTTGGGTGCCGACGGGTCCGTCCGCGCCAACAGGATCCCGAAGGCCGACCGACCGGCCCACGTCGACCAGATCTTCTGACCATCGACCACGTACTCGTCGCCGTCTCGCACCGCCGTCGTCCGCAGCGCCGCCAGGTCGGACCCCGCCTCTGGCTCGGAGAACAGTTGGCACCAGAACTCGCTGCCGTCGAGGAGCCCGGGAAGCCAGCGTGCCTGTTGCTCGGGCGATCCTCCGGCCACCAAGGTCGGTCCGGCCCAGCCGACACCGATGGGGTTGTCGGGCAGTTCGATGCCGCGCTCGGCCAGGGCGGCGTCGACGGCGAGTTGCAGGGGAGCGTCGGCGCCCAGTCCCCACGGTGCGGGGTAGTGAGGAGCGACGAGCCCGGCGTCCGCCAGCGCACGCGACGACGGTGATGGATGGTCGTCGAGCCAGCGGGTGACGTCGTCGATCGTCTGCAGTCCGCTCACAGTTGGCCGACCTCGGTCGGCAGTCCCAGCAGCGATCGGCCCACCACCTCCATCATGCGGGGGGCGACCATGGCGTGCTGCGTGGCGACGTGGACGTCGCGGAAGATCCGCTGCAGCGGCGAGCGTTCGTGGATCGCCGCTCCACCACCGGCGACGTAGCAGGCGTCGACGGCGTCGGCAGCGGTGGACGTCGCATGGGTGGCCGCCTGGCGCAGTGCGATGCGGGTGCGGGCGTCGACCGCCGCACCGGCGTCAGCGAGCGACCAGGCCTCGCGCACCGCGTGGTCGAGCAGGTGACGGGCCGCTCGTCTCCCGGCGTCGGCCCGAGCGATCGAGTCCTGGACGACCGCACGCTCTGCGAGGGTCTTGGACGAGCCCTGCGGACGCTTTCCTCCTGCGAGGTCGACCAGTTCGTCGTGAGCACGGCGGGCGAGTCCGAGCGAGACGGCGCTGATGCCGACGGCGAGTGCGCCGAGGAAGCTGAACCGGTAGAGCGTCCGGTCGACCACGGGAGTCACTCCGATCTGCACCCAGCGGCCGTCGGGGACGACTGCTCGGTCGACGCGGTAGTCGACCGACCCGGTGCCCTTGAGGCCACTCACCCGCCAACTCTCGTCGTCGAGCGTGACCTCCTCGGCGGGGAAGAACACGAACGGTGCCACGGTCCCGTCCTGCAGAGGGGCAGGCTTTCCGTCCTCGTCGACGATCAGGCAGCCACCACCGATCCAGGTGCAGTGGTGGGTCCCGGATCCCCACTGCCACTGGCCGGAGGCCTCGAGCCCTCCATCGACCGCTCGTGCTCGTCCGACGGGCGCTGCGAAGCCGCCGGTGTGCACTTCGGGGTCGCCGTAGATGTACTCGGCCCACGTCGCCGTCATCGAGCCGGCGACCAGCGAGGTCGTCCCGGCGATCATGGCGCACCATGCCGTCGCACCGTCGTGATAGGCGAGGCGTTCGAGCTGGTCGACCATGTCGGCGACGGACCACTCGCCGCCGCCGATCTCGACGGGAGCCATCGCCCGGCCGAAACCGAGGTGGCGGATGCCGGCGGCGAGATCGTCCGGAAGTCGGCGCAGGGCCTCGATCTCGGCCGAGCGGTCGGCCGCCGCCCGCCCCAGCGACTCGATGTCTGCCGGCGTGCTCACGCCACCCATCGGTTGACCTCCCGGATGACGCTGTGGATCCCGCTCTGGCGGTACTTGTCGAACGTCATGCCGATGCGCGGCAACTCGACGTTGTCGCGACTCGAGCGCTCGGCCGGCCCGGCCTCGACGACCTCGATCGCACCGTCGACGAGCAGATCGCCGTGCGAAGCGTTGAGGGCCGCGAGCTGCGCCGGCGTGGGTCCCGTCTGCATACGGATCACGAGCTGATCGCCCGCCCATCGAATGGAGTGGTAGTTGCGGTAGAAGCCGACGATCTCCTCACAGGCGGTGTCGACGTCGTCGGTGATGACGAACAGCTCGAGATCGGCCTCGTTCACCAGCCCGCCGTCGACCAGCTCCTTGCGGACGAAGTCGAGCCAGCTGTGCCAGTAGGTGCCACCGGGGGTGTCGAGGAGGACGACCGGAGCCGGCACCGACTTCCCCGTCTGTTGGAGCGTGAACAGCTCGAACGTCTCGTCCTGCGTCCCGAACCCGCCAGGGAGGGCGACGAACCCTGCCGACTCCTTCACGAGCATCAGCTTCCGGGTGAAGAAGTACTTCATCGACACGAGCTTCTCGTCGCCCTCGATGAACTCGTTGGCCGACTCCTCGAACGGGAGACGGATCGTCACGCCGAAGGAGTTCTCCCTGCCGGCGCCCTCCAGTCCGGCGGCCATGATCCCGGGACCCGCCCCGGTGATCACCATCCAGTCGCGTGCCGCCAGCTCGGCCGCCAGGCGTCGGGCCTGCTCGTAGAGCGGATCGTCGGGCCGGGTACGCGCCGAGCCGAACATGGTGACCTTGGGTGCGTCCTCGTAGGGACGGAAGGTGGCGAATGCGGTCCGCATCTCTCGCAGGGCAGAGGCGGTGATCTTGAGGTTGAGTCGCGTGACGTCGTCGCCCGCGAGTCCGAGTGCCGTACGGAGGATGTCGAGGAGCAGGTCGCGGTTCCGCGCACTGCCGACCCGAGCGAGCAGCGCCTCGAGCTCGGTCCGGGAGACCTCGTTGCCGGTGTCTGGGCTGGACATGGGCCGAGCTTGGCACGCCGTCGGAGGGGCGTTGCGCCGTAACGCGGACAAATCGGGCAGTACGCTCACGCAATGGGACGAATCCGCTGTCAGCGGTGCGGTCAGGTGGGCGAAGACGATCTGTGGACCTGGTCGACGGTGGTTCGCGATGGGGTGCAGGCGCGACTCTGCGCCGAGTGCACGCGCCTCCACGTCCGCGACATCGAGAGCAAGCTCGACGAGGAGTGGTGGAGCGAGGAGTTACACCCCGTGCTCGTCGTCGAGGACGACGAGAGCACGCGGTTGCTCATCCGCCTGTCGCTCGAGTCCGCCGGCTACCAGGTCGACGTGGCGTCGACCGGTGAGGAAGCGATCGACCTGCTCGACGCCGGGTGCCGACCGGCAGCGATCGTGGCCGACATCCGGCTCCCGGGAGCCGTCGACGGTTGGGCGGTACGCGAGCGTGCCAATGCGATCGCGGCGGACACGCCGGTGATCATCATCAGCGCCCACGAAGGCGACGAAGGTCAGGCGCAGCGGGACGTGAGCTACCTGACCAAACCCTTCGACATGGACGTCCTGGTCGACCTCGTCGACCGGCGTACCGGCGATCAGGCGGGCGTGGGCCGCGCGTAGAGCGTCGTCCGCTGTTCGAGCGTTCGGCCCAGCGGTTCGACGATCGACCGGAAGTCCTCGGCCTGCATCATCTGTCCGTGGTTGGCGCCGGCGGCGCGGCTGATGTTCTCGTCCATGAGCGTGCCACCGAGGTCGTTGACCCCGGCCTGCAGGCACTGCTCGACGCCCGAGCGACCCATCTTCACCCAGGAGACCTGGATGTTGTCGATGTGGCCGCGGTAGGCGATCCGCCCCACGGCGTGCATGAGCAGCGCCTCGCGGAAGGTCGGACCGCGCCGGGCCTTGCGCTGGATGTACATCGGCGCAGCCATGTGGACGAAGGGGAGCGGCACGAACTCGGTGAATCCACCCGTCTCCTTCTGGAGGTCGCGGGTGCGCACGATGTGGCGAGCCCAGTGCACGGGGTTCTCGATCGCGCCGTACATGATCGTGACGTTCGAGCGAAGCCCGACCGAGTGCGCCGTGCGGTGGGCCTCGAGCCACTCCTCGGTGTTGATCTTGTCCGGGCACAGCAGGGCACGCATGTCGTCGTCGAGGATCTCGGCCGCGGTGCCGGGCAGCGTCTTGAGCCCGGCGTCCATGCAACGTCGGAGGTAGTCGGCGAGCGGTTCGCCGAGGCGCTTGGCACCCTCGGTGACCTCGAGTGCCGTGAACCCGTGGACGTGGATGTCGGGTGCGGCCTCCTTCACGGCACGGGTGACGTCGATGTAGTAGTCCCCGTCGAAGTCGGGATGGATCCCACCCTGGAGGCAGACCTCGGTCGCCCCCATGTCCCAGGCCTCCTTGACCCGGCCGGCGATCTCGTCGAGCGTGAGGAGGTAGGGGTTGCCGCGGAGGTTCAGCGACAGCGGCCCCTTCGAGAAGCCGCAGAACTTGCACTTGAACGTGCAGACGTTCGTGTAGTTGATGTTGCGGTTCTGGACGTAGGTGACCACGTCGCCGTTCGCCTCACGGCGGAACTCGTCGGCCACCTCGGCCACGGCGGCGACCTCGGGTCCGCGGGCCTCGAACAGGGTCGTGATCTCCTCGATGCCGAGCTCCTGGCCGAGGATCGCGCCGGCGAGGACCTCGCCCACGGCGCCACCGGCCGCCGCCCGTCCCGGCACGAGCACCGTCGGGGCGTCCTCGTGGCCGGAGTACCAGTGGTCGTCGCGGCCGAGGGCTTCGGCGTCCGAACGGTCGAGCACCGGGAAACGCAGACCCTCGTCGAGAAAACGAACCGGGTCGAGCGCAAACTCCGGGTAGATGGTGAGACGGGGAGCGAGCGTGCACCCGCGGTCCTCGGTCACCTCGCGGAGGCGTTCGAGCGCCGGCCAGGGACGCTCGGGATTGACGTGATCGGCGGTCACCGGTGAGACGCCGCCCCAGTCGTCGATGCCGGCGTCGACCAGCACGCCGAAGTCGTCCGAGAGGTTCGGGGGCGCTTGCAGGTGGATCTCCGGCGGCAGGATGAGGCGCGCCATGGCGATGGCCTGGATGAAGTCGTCGTGTGGGCACGCCGGCTCGCGGTGCATGCCGGTGCCGGGCTTGGGGAGGAAGTTCTGGACGATCACTTCCTGCACATGGCCGAACCGAGCGTGGCTGTCGGCGATCGCTTCGAGCGCGCGCACCCGGTCGATGGGGTCCTCTCCGATGCCCACGAGGATCCCGGTCGTGAACGGGATGCCGAGTTCGCCGGCGGCGTTCAGCGTCGCCAGACGGCGCTCCGGCGTCTTGTCCGGCGAACCACGGTGGCAGTCGAGGTCGTCGCGGAGGGTCTCGAGCATCATGCCCTGCGACGGCGCGACCGTGCGGAGACGGGCGAGCTCGTCGGCGTACATCGCACCGGCGTTGGCGTGGGGGAGGAGGCCGGTCTCGTCGAGCACCAGACGGCACATGGCCACCAGGTAGTCGACGGTGGACTCGTAGCCGTTGGTCTCGAGCCACGCGGCAGCGGCGGGGTACCGCTCCTCGGGGCGCTCGCCCAGCGTGAACAGGGCCTCGTGACATCCGGTCTCGACGCCACGCCGTGCGATCGCCAGGACCTGGTCCGGCGTGAGGTACGGCGACTCGAGCCGCGCCGGAGGCTGGGCGAACGTGCAGTACCCGCACTTGTCACGACACAGCATCGTCAGCGGGATGAACACCTTGGGCGAGTAGGTGAGCCTCGTCCCCGTGCGTGCATCGCGCACGGCGCGGGCACGGGCCTGCAGCTCGTCGAGGGGCAGGTCGAGCAACGCCGCGTTGTCGCGTGCGGCATCGCGTGACGGTTGACCAGCTGAGGCGTCCACCATGCGCGGCACCCTATCGGTGCGGCTGACACCTCAGACGCGAGCCGTACGATCGTCGGCGATGGCTCCTCCGATCGTGACTGTCGAGCCCGTCGAGGCACGGACGCAGCTCCGCCGATTCCGCGACGTGCCCTTCCTCCTGCACAGCGCCGACGGCCGATGGAACGCCGGCGTCCGGGCGTTCGAGTCGTGGCGACTGGATCCGCGACGACACCCGTACTTCGAGCAGGGCGATGCGGCCTACTTCCTCGCGAGACGTGGAGGTCAGCCAGCCGGACGCATCGCCGCGCACCGAGCGCACGAGGGCGAGCAGGACGCCTGGTTCGGCTTCTTCGACGCCCCTGACGACGCCGCGGTCGTCAACGCACTCCTCGACGCCGCGCAGGAGTGGCTCGAAGGTGAGGGGGCCACGTCGATGACCGGGCCGGTGAGCTGGCGCGCCGACGAGGAGTTCGGCGTCGTCGTCGCCGGCCACGAACACGCCTCGATCACGGGACGTCCGTGGCACCCGGAGTGGTACGGCGCAGGTCTCGTGCGGTGCGGCCTCGAGCCCGGTGAGACCCGGCACTCGTACCGGCTGTCGACCAGCGGTGCCGGTGCCGCCGATGCTGCGGTCGTCGACGGCGACGCCCCGCCTCATGCCGGCGGGTACGCCGACCCGGCACTGGTACTCGAGGGCGTCGCCGCCGTCCCCGAGGTGTCATCGACGCTGGCATCCGCTTCGATCCGATCGGCCTGGCGGGTGGCGCGACAAGCGCGCCGCGACGGCTTCGACACCGCGGTCTGCGTGCGCTGCGGCGGCGACCCCGCGGTCCTGGTTCCCCGCATGCTCGCGGCGGCCCGACAGGCAGGCTATGCGTGGCTCATCGCCCCCTGGGCGCCCGACGGGGCGGAACCCGAGACGACGCACCAGGTCTTCACTCGCCGATGGCAGTGACCCGGGTCGCGGAGATCGGTTCGAAGATGACGGTGGGCGCCTGCTGGCCCTTCAGCCCGACCCGCCCGCGGTCGGCCCACTGCGTGCGTTCGACGCCCGCGGAACGCACCGCGCCGGCCGATGCCAGGAGACGTCCCGGACGCTGTTTGGCCAGATCGGTGAGCCGGGCCGCCTCGTTGACGGCACGTCCGATGACCGTGAACTCGTAGCGTTCCTCGGTACCGACGTTCCCGGCGACGACCGTGCCGGCCGAGACGCCGATCCCCGCGTCGAGACCGGGATGGTCGGTGGCGACCTCGGCCAGCCGATCCCGGAGCGCCCGTGCGGCGCGGAGTGCTCGGGCCTCGTGATCCGGCTGGAAGCCGGGGACGCCGAACACGCACAGGGCGCCGTCGCCCTCGAACTTGTTGACCCATCCACCCTGCTCGGTGACGGTGTCGACGACGGCCTGGAAGAAGGCGTTGAGCGTGGCCACGACCTCGCCCGGCGGGAGCACCTCGGCCATCGCCGTCGATCCGATCAGGTCCACGAAGATGACGCTCGCCCGTCGCGACTCGCCGCCGAGCCCCGTGCCCCGCTCGAGCGCCTGCGCTGCGACCTCGTGGCCGACGTGCCGGCTGAAGAGGTCCTGGAGTTCGGCTCGCTCGCGGAGCCCCGAGACCATGCGGTTGAAGCCGGCCTGCAGCTGCCCGACCTCGCCGCCGTCGTCGACGGCGAGATCCGCCGTGAGGTCGCCACCGGCGACCCGGCCCAAGGCGTGACGGACCTCGTCGAGCGGTTCGGCGATGGAGTTGGAGGCGACCAACATGGCGAAGAGTCCGCCACCGAGACCGACGGCAGCCAGCACCGCCATCGCTCCGGGCGACAGCCCGGTCTCGCGCCACGGCGACAGCGCGACGCCGAGCAGGGGGATGCCGGACCCGACGCTCCACGCCAGCAGGAGGCGAGGACGGATGCCCAGGCTCGCCGGACGGGGTGCGGCCTCTCCGTCGAGGGCGAAGGCGAACAGCGGCCGGTACGTCTGCTCGATGACGAGGTAGGAGATGGCACAGACGCCGAGTCCACCGATCAGCATGATCTGGACGATGTCGAAGATCTCGCGCCCGTCGTACGAGCTCCGGAACGAGATGCTGGTGGCGACGAAGGCCGTGGCGAGGAGCCAGAGCAGGAACGGCCGTGCTGCCATGCGCCAGGGCTCGTCGAGGACCCGCTCACGTTCGGTCGCGGTGGGGAGGCGCCCGTCGAGCGCCCACCGCTCGGAGGCGTGGAACTTCTTCCCGAACCACAGCCAGGCGACCGGTGCGAGTGTGGCCTCGGTGACGGCGAGCAACGCGAGGTCGTTCAGCCACGGCGTCCCGAAGGCCTGCGAGGCGGGGTAGAGCTGTTGCAGGTAGCTGAAGACCATCAGGCCGCCGGCCGCGTGCAGGAGCGAGAACCGGACCAGAAGCCGCATGCGCACGTCGCGCGCGGTCCGGCGCAGCGCAGCCGAAGCCTCAGGGGTCAGGACTCGCCCGGGGACGTCGGAGGCAGCGGGCATGTCGATCAGGTTACGAAACGCAGGAGCGCGGGACCGTCATCGTCGCTCCGGTCAGGGGTCACAGGGTGACCGGCGTCACGGCGCGATGCCTGATGCAGCCTCGTCGACCAGCCAGATGACCCGCTCGGCGCGGATGTGGCTCGCCGGCACGTCGACGCCCCGTCGGACCCGGTCGAACGCCTCTGCCTTCTCCTCGCCCGAAACGGTGACCACCACGGTGGAGCCCCGCCCGATCCCGGCGTACGTGAGCGTCATTCGCGGATAGGGGTGCGTACCCGTCGGGTCCTCGTTGGCCACCACCAGTCGCCCGGGGTCGGCATGCAACGCAGGGGAGTCGGGGAAGAGGCTGGCGGTGTGGGCATCGGCGCCGAGGCCCAGGTGGATCAGGTCGATGGTCCCGACGCTCGACAGCAGCAGGTGGTAGCTGTCGGGACCGTCCTCCTCGCGCATCGGGAACAGCGCGTGCACGCCGCCGACGGCGGTGAGGAGGGAGTCGGCAGCGAGGCGGTAGTTCGAGTCGGGGTGGTCGAGCGGCACACACCGCTCATCGCCCCAGTAGATCTCCGTCGCCATCCAGTCGACCGGTGAGTCGCGCCAGGTGGCGAGGAACTCGTAGCAACGGCGAGCGGTCTCGCCACCGGAGAGCGCGATGGAGAAGCCCCGGTTGGGGCGTGCCCGCCATGCATCGGCAACGGCCTCGGCGAAGGCGACCGACACGTCGTCGACCACGTACACCTCACCGTGCATGATCAGCCCTCGTGGTCGGCCTTCGTCTGCAGGGTGTCGAGCAGGTCGTCGAACGACTTCTCGAACGCCGCGACCCCTTCGACCTCGAGGCGCTCGGCGACGTCGGCCATGTCGATCCCGACGGCCCGGAGGCCTTCGAGCACCGAGACCGCCCCGTCGACGTCTGCGTCGACGGTCCGGGCGACGGTTCCCTCTGCCTCGAACGCCTCGATCGTGGCCTCGGGCAGGGTGTTGACCGTGTCCGGACCGATGAGGGTGTCGACGTAGAGCGTGTCGGGGTAGGCGTCGTTCTTGGTCGACGTCGAGGCCCACAGCGGACGCTGGACCTTGGCTCCGGCAGCGGCCAGTCGTTCCCAGCGCGGTCCGGAGAAGGTGGCGAGGAAGCGCTGGTAGGCGACCTGGGCCTGGGCCACGGCCGCCCGGCCGCGGAGTGCGAGGGCCTCGTCCGTGCCGATCGACTCGAGGCGGTTGTCGACCTCGGTGTCGACCCTCGAGATGAAGAACGAGGCGACGCTGGCGATCTCGGACAGGTCGTCGTGACCGGTGTCGAGGCGGGTCTCGAGGCCCGACAGGTAGGCCTCCATGACGGCCTCGTAGCGGGGGATCGAGAAGATCAGGGTCACGTTGATGCTGCGTCCCTCGCTGATCATCGTCTCGATGGCGGGGACACCCTCGGCCGTGGCCGGGATCTTCACGAAGAGATTGGGCTCGTCGATGCGTTCGTCGAGCGCACGGGCCGCGGCGATGGTGCCGCTGGTGTCGCGGGCGAGGCCGGGGTCGACCTCGACCGAGACGTAGCCGTCGATGCCACCGGACGAGTCGTGGACGGGGCGGAGCACGGCCAGCGCCTCGCTGATGTCGTCGGTGACCATCTGCCAGTAGGCGTCCTCGACCGAGGTGCCGTCCGCCAGGAGCGTTCCGAACTGCTCGTCGTAGTCGTCGCTGTCGGCGATCGCCTTCTGGAAGATCGACGGGTTGGACGTGATGCCGCGGACGCCCCGGTCGACGTACGCCTGGAGTTCACCCGAGCGCAGGTAGCCCCGGCGGAGGTTGTCGAGCCATGGCGACTGGCCGGCGTCGTGGAGGTCATGCAGTCGTGTCATGCCGAGTCCTTGCCCGAGCCGGTCGCGACCAATGCCCGCGCCTGCGCCGCCACGTTCTCGGCCGTGAAGCCGAGTCGCTCGAGGACCTCGTCGCCCGGTGCCGAGGCCCCGAAGCGGTCGATGCCGATCATGGCGTCGGCATACCGGTCCCAGCCGAAGGTGACTCCGGCCTCGACCGACAAGGTCGGCAGACCCTCGGGGAGCACCGACCGCCGGTACGACTCCGGCTGTGCCTCGAACAGATCCCACGACGGCAGCGAGACCACCCGGGCAGCGATGCCTTCGGCGGCGAGCGCCTCGGCGGCGGCCACGCACACGTGGACCTCGGAACCGGTCGACACGAGGGCCACCGAGGCGTCGTCGGCGTCGTGCAGCACGTAGCCGCCCTTGGCCACGCCGTCGTGCGACGTGCCGTCGAGCACGGGGAGTCCCTGTCGCGACAGGATCAGCGCGGTCGGCCCGTCGCCGCTCACGGCGACCTTCCATGCGGCAGCGGTCTCGTTCGCGTCGGCCGGCCGCAGGACACAGAGGTCGGGGATCGCACGGAGCGATGCGACGTGCTCGATCGGCTGGTGCGTGGGGCCGTCCTCGCCGACACCCACGGAGTCGTGGGTGAACGAGTAGATGACCTTGGCGCCGGAGAGCGCGGCGAGGCGGATGGCACCGCGGGCGTAGTCGGAGAACACGAGGAAGGTGCCACCGATGGGGACGACGCCGCCGTGCAGGGCCATGCCCGTCATCACGGCGGCCATGCCGTGCTCGCGGACGCCGAAGTACAGCTGGCGACCGGCAGGCTCGTCGGCGCTCATGACGCCGGCTCCGGCGATCTTGGTGCCGGTGTTGCCGGTGAGATCGGCGCCGCCGCCGAGGAGGCCGGGGACGTCCTCGATCAGTGCCTGGAGCACCTTGCCCGATGCCTGGCGGGTCGCGAGCTTCTCGTCCGGTCCGAAGGTCGGGATCGACTCCTCCCAGCCGGGCATGCCCTCGGCGTCGAGGCAGCAGTCGAGTGCCGCGCGGTCGCCGCCGAATGCTGCGAGACGCTTCTCCCAGGCTTCGCGTGCACCACGTCCACGTTCGCCGGCGGCGCGGTACATCTCGAGCACATCGTCGGGCACCGTGAACGGCACGTCCGGGAGCCCCATGGCGGCCTTCGCCTCGGTGATCTCCTCGGCGCCGAACGCGAGGCCGTGCGCCGACGGAGAGTCGGTGAGCGAGGGCGACGGGTGGCCGATGTGGCTGCGGAGGATGATGAGTGTGGGGGCATCGGTGGTCTTGGCCCGCAGGAGTGCCGCCTCGAGCGCGTCGAGGTCTTCTGCGACCTCGCCGATCTCGTCGACGTCCCACCCGTAGCCGCGGAAGCGCTCGGCGGCGTTGTCGGACAGCGACAGTTCGGTGACCCCGTCGATGGAGACGTGGTTGTCGTCGTAGACCACGACGAGCTTGCCGAGCCGCTGGTGGCCGGCGAGCGATGCCGCCTCGTGGCTCACGCCCTCCTGCAGGTCGCCGTCGCCGGCGATGACGAAGGTGTGGTGATCGAAGAGGTCGGCACCGAACCGCGCGCCGAGCCAGCGCTCGGCCAGCGCCATGCCGACGGCGTTCGCGAACCCCTGACCGAGGGGACCGGTCGTGACCTCGACGCCACGCGTGTGGCCGTACTCCGGGTGGCCGGGTGTCCGCGAGCCCCACTGCCGGAAGTCCCGGAGGTCGTCGAGGGTGAGGCCGAAGCCGGTGAGGTGGAGCAGCGAGTACTGCAGGATGCTCGCATGTCCAGCCGAGAGGATGAAGCGGTCTCGATCGGGCCAGTCCGGGTCGGCGGCGTCGTACGTCATCACTCGCGTCCACAACACGTGGGCGAGCGGAGCGAGCGCCATCGCGGTTCCCTGGTGACCACTGTTGGCGGCGTGGGGTGCGTCCATCGCCAGCCCCCTGATCACATCGATCGATCGTCGCTCCAGGTCCGGGTCAGTCACTGTCTGTCTCCTGAAGATGGAAGGGCCCGTGCGCCCGACGTCGGGTGAACCTCCAACCATAGACCGTGCCCCGGCCGCCTCGGTCAGGCCCCCGATGACGGGTCACGTCAGGCGTCGGTGAAGACCAGCACGGACGCCGTGAAGGCGTGCAGGAAGCTCCGTCCGCCGACCGGTCCGACCTCGCCGGCGCAGAACATCCCGGCCACCGCATCGGTTCCCACGAGGTCGACGACGGTGGCTGCGTCGTGGTCGTCGGTCCCGAAGAGCGCACGCCCTCGCCCGTTGCAGGTGAAGAGGAGCGCACCATCGCCCTGCACGTCGCTGAGCAGGGCCTGCAGGTCGACGTGGGCCGCCGCCGCATCACGGACGTGGAACTGGACCGTGGCGCCGACCGGCAACTCGGTGCCGATGGCGAGGACCCCACGCGCTCGGTCGCCGCCGAGGATCGAACGCACCAGGAAGTCGCCGTGGTCGAGGTCCTCCTTGGTCTCGTCGATCACGATGCCCAACTGGAGTCCTCCGGCGACGAGCGCCTGCTCCTCGGGTGGCAGCGACTTCGTCAGCTCGACGAGGCGCTCGAGTGCCGGACGGCCGGCGAGCTCGAGGACGAAGTGCCGGTCGACGGCCGTCACGGCCATCACGTCGCCGATCGGCCGACAGCCCTGGCTCACGACCGGGCCGACGAGGAGGTCTCGGGGGATCACCACGCCGACCGCCCCGTCACGATGGACGACGCCGTCGAGGACCAGCGCGGAGGCGGCGCCACCCTGCGCAGACGTCAACCCGCCGACGATCGCGACATCGGGCCGCTCGGCCGCGAGGTGATCGACGAACACTTCGCCGGGGAAGGTGTGGGCGTCGGCCAGGACGAGGAGAGTCGCCCCGTCCGGCATGGCATCGGGGAGCCCGTCGACCGCCTGGTCGTCGGCGCCGACGGTCAGGCGGACGCCGTGCATCGGTTCGGGGACCGAGTCCGCCCAGGCGGCGAAGACCGACAGCGCCGGCACCTCCTCGACCTCCCGGGATCCGCCCACGACAGCGCTCGCCGACGCCCCGACCAGGGTCCGCGGCCGCAGCAGGGCGCGGATCGCGGTCGAGATCTCGCCGAGGAACTCGACGTGGGCAGAGCTCGCGAAGACGACGACGAGATCTGGCTCGACGCCGCCGCGTTCGAGGATCGTCCCCAGGACCTCGCCGACGGCCTCGGCCGCCACGGGGTGTTCGGACAGCGCCGCCGCGAAGGGCACCGTCGTCAGGCGACCCTGGGCACCAGGGTGTACGGCACGACCGTGACGTGGCCGCCGTCGACGCGTACGTGCGCTTCGATCGTGCCGTAGTCCTCGAAGGGGAGTTCGGCCCGTACCAGGCGATAGGCGAACTTGCCCGGCTCGACCTGGAGTGGTTGCACGTTGCGCGCAACCTGCTCGTCGCCGGCGAGGAACCGCACCTCGAGGGCGCCGGAGCCCTTCTCGTCCTCTGCGCAACGGACGAGCACGATCATGTGCGGCGCCATGGTCACCGGCGGCGGTTCCGGCGGAGCGGCCGAGAAGTGGATGCCCCCGAGGTCCAGTGCCGTCGGGCCGCCGGCGAAGGCCTGCTTGGTGTCCATGTCCTCGAAGAAGAGTGCTGCAACCACGTCCATGTCCGAAACCTACCGGCGGGTGCGGTGGGTGACGCCAGGTAGCCTGCCGCCGTGGCTGTCCATGACGCGGGACGAGACCCGGGGTCCACTCGGGATGCGATTCTCGTCGCGGCGCGCACGGCCTTCGCCGAACGTGGATACGCCGGCGCATCGATCGGCGACATCGCCAGCGTGGTCGGTATCGCCAAGGCCAGCCTCCTGCACCACTTCCCGAACAAGGACGAGTTGTACACGGCGGTCTTCGAACTGCTGTTGGCGGAGTGGTTCGTCAAGGTGGAGGAGTCCGTCGACGGCCCCGGCGAGGGGTGGATCAAGTTCGACCGGGGCCTCACGGCCGGCTTCGAGTTCTTTGCCGAGAACCCCGACCTGGTCCGGCTGGTCCGTCGCGAGGCGCTCGACGGTGGTCACTTCGGTGTCGACCTCGGCGCCACCCTCCGCCCGATGTTCGATCAGGCAGTCGGCTTCCTCGAGGCGCAGATGAAGGCGGGGACGTTCCGGGTCCACGATCCCGAGCAGATGGTGATCTCGGGTCTCGGCGCCGTCCTGTCGTACTTCTCGGACCTTCCCTTCATCGAGGGACTCCTGGGGGAGGACCCCCTGGCGCCGCAACTGATCGAACGTCGACGGGACCACATCCGCGAGTTCTTCCGCGCTGCCCTCGAACCCTGACCAACCCGGGTCGGGAGGAGTTGCGCCACTACGGTTGCCCGCCGTGCCAACACTGTCCGAGGCCGACTCGAAGGCCCTCCTCGCATCCCACGGACTCCCCGTCGCCGCAGAGAAGGTGGTCGACACCGTCGACGAAGCCGTCGCTGCCGCAGGGGAGCTCGGTCACCCCGTTGTCGTGAAGCTCGGGGGCGATTCGATCGCTCACAAGACCGAGCGCGGCCTGGTCCGCCTCGGCCTCGCCGACGACGGCGCGGTTCGTGCTGCCGCCACCGAGCTGCTCGCTGCAGCGACACCCGACGACGGCACCGTGCACCTGCTGGTGGCGCCGATGGTGAAGGGCAATCGTGAGCTCATCGCCGGACTCCACCACGATCCGCAGTTCGGGATGACCGTCATGCTCGGTGTCGGTGGGATCCTCGCCGAAGCCGTGGCCGACGTGACGTTCCGCCTGGTCCCGATCGACGCGGTCGATGCCGCCGACATGATCGACGATCTCTCCACGCAGACACTGCTCGGCGAGTTCCGGGGCGAGGCCGCCGTCGACCGTGAGCAGTTGGCCGCCGTGCTCCTCGCACTGTCCGCAGCCGCGAGCGACGATCCACGGATCGTCAGCGCCGACTGCAACCCGCTCATCGTGACCGCCGACGGTGCACCCGTCGCCGTCGACGCCCTCGTCGAACTGGGAGCTGTCTGATGCCCACCAAGGAGCAGTTCAGCGCCCTGTTCGAGCCGAAGGGCGTGATCATCGCCGGAGCGTCGACGCATCCGGGGAAGTTCGGCTTCGTGACGCTGCACAACCTCCTGGCCGGGGGGTACTCGGGCAAGATCTTCGCCACGAACCTCGAGGGCACCGACGTGCTCGGCGTGCCGACGGTCCCCTCGGTCACCGACCTCCCGACGGGCGAGGCCGACCTGATCTTCCTGTGCACGCCGGCCAAGGCCAATCCGCAGATCCTCCGCGATGCGGCGTCGATCGGCGTCCGTGCCGCCTTCATCACCTCGGCGGGCTACGGCGAGGCCGGCGAGGCGGGGCAGAAGGCCCAGGACGAACTCGTCGCGTTGGCCGAGGAACTGGGCCTCCTCGTGGCCGGGCCCAACGGCCAGGGCGTGGTGTCGAGCCCGGCACGCCTCTGCGCCCAGATCGTGGCGCCCATCCCACCCGCCGGCCGGATCGGGGTCGCCAGCCAGTCCGGCAACTTCGTCTCCTCCTTCGAGAACTACGCCGTGCAGACCGGTGTCGGCCTCTCCCGTGGCATCTCCGCCGGCAACGCCGTGTGCGTCGGGATCTCCGACTACCTCGACTACTACGCGAACGATGACGCGACCGCCGTCGGTCTGGCCTATGTCGAGGGCGTCCAGGACGGACGTGCCTTCGCCGAGCGGATGCGGTCGGTGGCCGAGCGCAAGCCGGTCGTCGTCGTCAAGGGTGGCGCCACCGCCGGTGGCCAGAAGGCCGCGGCCAGCCACACCGGGTCGCTCGCCAGCGACGACCGCGTCTTCGACGGCATGGCCCGGCAGGCCGGGATCACCCGGACGCCGACGGTCGAGGAGGCGTTCGAAGCCGCCGCCACCTTCGCGACCCAGCCCCTGCCCCGCGGCAACAAGGTCGTGGTCCTGACCACGGTCGGCGGCTGGGGAGTCGCTGCCGCCGACGCCATCGCAGGCACCGATCTCGAGCTCGCCGAACTGCCGGGTGATCTCTACGACTCGATCGACTCCCTCCTGCCGCCACGCTGGAGCCGGAACAACCCGATCGATCTCGCCGGCGGCGAGACACGCGACACGATCCCCGAGATCATCTCCCTCGTGACCGCTCATCCCGAGGTCGATGCCGTGCTCTACCTGGGCATCGGCATCCAGTCGAACCAGGCGGCCCTCCTGCGTACGGGCGGGTTCTACCCGGACCACGGCATCGAGCGGATGGCCGGTTTCCACGAGCGCCAGGACGCTCGCTACGCCGAGGCCGCGTGCGACGCGAGCGACGAGTACGGCAAGCCCGTGCTGATCGCGACCGAGCTCGCGGTGACCCATCCCGACAACCCCGGTCCGCGCACGGTGCGTGAGCGAGGGCGACTCGCGTATGCGTCGGCGAACCGAGCGGTGACCGCGCTCGACCACCTGTGGCGTTACCGCCGTTGGCGCGACGCCCGTGGACTCGACTGAGCCGCTGATCCGCTCCCGGGCGATCCTCCGGTGGCTGCCGGCCATGATCCTGGCGATCGTGATGCTGGGGGCCGGCGTCGTCGTCGCCCGAATCGGCGGTCCTCCGGTCCGGGCCGCCGTGTCCATCGAGACGACCGAGATCCCGGTCCTGTCGGTCCGCCGATCGCTCGATCCGCTGCTGCGCCGGTCGGCAGATGCCCGACTGGTCGCGCGTCTCGACGAGTTCGTCGCCACGCAGCCCGACGACACCTGCCTCTCGGTGCGCACCGGCGGAGTCGACTACGCGCACCGAGGCGACGATCGCCAAGCCCCGGCGTCCCTGCAGAAGCTGCTCACCGCGACTGCCGCACTGATCGAACTCGGACCCGACGCGACCTTCGAGACCCAGGTCCTGGGCCCACCCGTCGTGGACGGGGTCGTCGGTGGCGACCTGTACCTGCGCGGCGGGGGTGACCCGATCCTGTCGACGATGCCGTACGTGGCGCGCGAGCGGAATCAGCCACAGATCGCCAGCGATCTGGCTCGTCTCGCGGATGCGGTCGTGGCCCAGGGCATCACCACCGTCTACGGATCGGTGGTGGGGGACGAGAGTCGCTACGACGCCGTCCGTTACCACCCGGTGTGGCCGTCGCGGTTCCTCGCCCAGGGCCAGATCGGTCCCCTGAGTGCCCTCTCGGTGAACGACGGCTTCGCCTACTTCCCCGAGGAGACCGGCGTGTTCGGGGCGGCAGCCGATCCGGCGGGATACGCCGCTCGCGTGCTCACCGACCTCCTGCGCGAGCGCGGCGTGGTGGTCGGTGCCGAGCCGGTCGCCGGGGCGACGCCGGGCGACCTCGCTGTCGTCGCCGCGCACACGTCGCCGCCGCTGGCCGAGATCGTCGCCCAGATGCTCCAGGAGTCCGACAACAACACCGCCGAGCTGCTCTTGAAGGAACTCGGCTCCCGAGTCGTGGGCGACGGTTCCTTCGCCGGCGGACAGACGGCGATCACCGAGATCCTCGGTGATGCCGGACTGTCGATGGACGACGCAACGGTGGTCGACGGATCCGGGCTGGCGGTCGAGGACCAGGTGACCTGCGACCTGATCGTCGACGTGCTCGAGCACGGCGCGACGGCGCAGGTCGTCGACGCCGGACTCGCCGTCGCCGGCCGAACCGGGACCTTGTCGCGCCGCTGGGTCGGCACCGACCTCGAGGGCAGGGTCAGGGCCAAGACCGGCACCCTCAACCACGTGACCGGCCTCGCCGGCCACGCTGCGTCGGCCGACGACGGCGACGTGCGGTTCGCACTCATCGTGAACCTGCCCGACGACGTGTTCGTCGATGCCGACATCGTGGCGGGACAGGAACGGCTGGCCGAGATCCTGACGGCACACCCCGACCTCCCGGACGTCTCGTCTGTGCGTCCAGGCGCAGATGGCGGCAAATGACCCCTACCGTGGGGTCATGGCCGAACTCCCGATGTTCCCGCTCGGCTCGGTGCTGTTCCCGTCCCTCGTCCTGCCCCTCCACGTCTTCGAGGATCGGTACCGCGTGCTCGTCCGCGACGTGCTCGCCGGAAACCAGGAGTTCGGTGTGTGTCTGATCGAGCGGGGCTCCGAGGTCGGTGGGGGCGATGTCCGATCGTCGATCGGCACCGTCGCGACGATCCAGGAGGCTGCGGAACTCCCCGACGGCCGTTGGGCCGTCATCGCGGTGGGCACACGTCGGATACGGGTCGAGCAGTGGCTCCCGGACGATCCGTATCCACGAGCCGAGGTCGTCGACCTCCCGGATCCGGAGCCGATGCCGGCGGAGACCGAGTTGCTCGATGCGGTCACGGCCTCGGTCTCTGCGAGCCTCGACAAGATCGCGCGACTGGGCGAGGAGGCGAGCGCCTCGTCGGACGACCTGTCCGACGATCCGGTGCTGGCCAGCTACCAACTCGCCGCCATCTCGCCGTTGGGCGCGATGGACCGCCAACGGCTCTTGAGTGCGCCGACGGTCGGGCTGCGTCTTGCCGACCTTCACGCTCTGCTGCCCGCCGCGCATGAGATGCTCGACCTGCGTCTGCGAGACACCGGGACGGGTACGGAGCCCGACTGATCGACCGACGTCGGGTTGTTGCCCGCCGCCCCCGGGAACCGGTAGACCGAAACGCACCAGACACGAGGAGTGCCGTGGCACAGACCGAACCGACCGTGAAGTCCAAGCCCATCCGGGTGAAGGCCCGATCGGAATCGCCAGACAAGAGTGTCCCGCAGGTCGTGAGCGAGCTCTGGACCCTCACGGTCGACTACGCGAAACAGGAGATCAAGGACCCGCTCAAGGGCCTCGGGAGCTTCGTCGCCTGGGGCACGGTGTCCATGATGATGATGGGCCTCGGTACGGTGCTCCTCGCGCTCGGCATGCTCCGCGCGCTCCAGACGGAGACGGGCTCCTCGTTCACGGGGAGCCTGTCGTTCCTGCCCTACGTGTTCGTCCTGATCACTGCCGTCGCCGTCCTGGCCATCGGTTTCGTCGTGATCGTCAAGCTGAAGCGAGGAAGCGGTGGCAAGCACCTCCGAGAAGACTGACAGCAACGGCAAGATCACTCCCGCCGACCTGGAGGCGAAGTTCCGCGAACTCCAGGAGGAGGGTGACGAGGCCACGGACACCGCGAAGTCCTATCTCCTCGCCGGCGTCGCCGCGGTCGGGATCGTCGTCTTCGTGATCGCCTTCAGTGCCGGCCGCCGCCGTGGCAAGAAGAAGTCGACCGTCGTCGAGATCCGGCGTATCTGACCGTGGAGCGACTTGCCCGGTCCATGGCCTGGGCCGAACTCCGCGGGCGCGACCGCGGACTCCGGGGCTCCTCGGGGGCCTGGCTCGCCGTGTGGTTGGTGAGCGTCGCCTACCGGCACCTCCGCAAGATGGCGGCGCCCGACCCGGTCGTGGTCCGCGAGGTGCTCCAGCCGGGGCAGCAGTTGGTGATCACGCACTTCGACAAGGGCACCGAACCTCCCGTGCCCGCGGATCTGTCGCGACGACAGCGACGGCGCGCCCGCAAGGCTTCGCGCTGATCACTGACCGGCATCGCCGGCGCTGAATCGGGCGGTTGCCGTCTGCGGGACCGGGGTCGCCCGCTGCCATGATGGACGACCGATGTTGGTGCTCCTCAGGAACCCCCGCCGAGAGATCGAGGTCGCTGGGCCCATCCGCGTCCAGCGACTTCTCGACGACCTGTCGATCAACCGGGAGTCCGTCCTGGTGATCCGTGACGGCGAACTGGTCCCTGGCGACGCGGTCCTGCCCGACGACGCGGACATCGAGATCCGACCGGTGATCTCCGGTGGTGCGGCGTGAAGTGCCGAGTGTGCCGTGGGCCGGCGGTCATCGACCTCCCGGCCCACAACGCCAACTTCTGTCCAGAACACTTCGTCGCGTTCTGCCACTCCTCGGTCGAGAAGGCCATCCACAAGTTCCGGATGCTCGCTCCTGACGAACGTGTCCTGGTGGCCGTCTCCGGCGGGAAGGACTCACTCGCGCTCTGGGACATCCTCCTCGACCTCGGCTACGACGCCGATGGCTTCGTGATCGGACTGGGTATCGGCGAGTACTCGGCGACGTCCACGTCGTATGCCCGGACCTTCGCCGAGCAGCGTGGCGCCCGCCTGCTCGAGGTCGACCTCCGGGACGAGCACGGATTCGACGTGCCCACCGCGGCGGCGGTCACGAAGCGGCCCGCCTGCTCGGCGTGCGGACTGTCCAAGCGACACCTCTTCGACCGAGCAGCGATCGACGGGGGCTACGACGCGGTCGCCACGGGTCACAATCTCGACGACGAAGCGGCGGTGCTGTTCGGCAACACGCTGCGGTGGAACACGGAGTACCTGGCGCGCCAGCGGCCGGTGTTGGCCGCTCGCGACGGCTTCCCCCGCAAGATCAAGCCGCTCGTCCGGCTCGGCGAGCGGGAGATGGCCGCCTACTGCGTGATCCGCGGGATCGACTACATCGTCGAGGAGTGCCCCATGGCGGCGGGCAACAAGCACCTCGCCTACAAGGACGCCCTCAACCGCGTCGAGACCGAGTCCCCGGGATCGAAGCACGCCTTCTACCACGAGTTCCTCCGGAAGGCCGTCGACTCGTTCGAGGACGACGGCCCGAGCGGCGACCGTGGCCACTGCATCCGTTGCGGATCCCCGTCGACCAACGAGATCTGTGCGTTCTGCGCACTCGTCGAACGCTGTGCCGACGTCCCCGTGGCCCTGACGACCCGGAGAACCCGATGACCGACGCCCCTGAAGACCTCGAGACGACCGCGGCCTCCGTCGACGTCGAGCCCGCGGCGACCCCGCACGACCCGGAGCGCCGCTTCATCCCCGGCGACGACGTGCTCCTCATCGATCGCAAGCGCCGCCGCTACCTGGTCACGCTGAAGGAGGGTGGTGAGTTCCACAACCACGCCGGGGTGCTCCCGCACGAGGACATGCTCGGGTCGCCCGAGGGAACGACGTTCCGAACGACGCACGGGGCGTGGCTCCTCGCCCTTCGTCCGACGCTCAACGACATCGTCCTGAAGATGCCGCGTGGTGCGCAGGTCATCTACCCCAAGGACCTCGGGCCGATCGTGATCATGGCCGATCTCCATCCCGGCGTCCGGGTCCTCGAGTCCGGGGTCGGTTCGGGAGCGTTGTCGATGGCCATGCTCCGAGCCGGCGCGACCATCACCGGCTACGAACTGCGCGAGGACTTCGCCGACCGAGCCCGAGAGAACGTCGCCCGCTTCACGCCAGACCTCGCCGACCGGTATCGGGTCGAGCTGCGCGACTGTTACGACGGCATCGACGAGCGCCACCTCGACCGGATCGTCCTCGACCTCCCGGAGCCGTGGCGTGTCGTCCCGCACGCCGAGGTGGCGATGCGTCCCGGCGGCATCCTCGTCGCGTACACGCCGACGATCGGCCAAGCCTCGACCCTGCGGAAACGTCTGGACGAGTCCCGCTTCGACTTCGCCGAGACGCTCGAGGTCCTCCAGCGCACCTGGCACATCGAAGGCCAGTCGGTCCGGCCCGATCACCGCATGGTCGCCCACACGGGGTTCCTGACCAGCGCTCGGCTCCTCGCCGCGGAGTGAGTGTGGTGGGGTCGCGCCGAACATGAACGTCCTCGACCTCAGCTTGTTGGCGGTGGCGGCGATGGCTGCCGTCGGCGGCTACCGGCTCGGGTTCCTGACCCGGACGGTGTCGTGGATCGGCATGGGGATCGGTCTCCTCGCATCCGCCCGCGCCCTGCCATGGTTCATCGAAAGCTTCTCGGGCGAGTCCCCACTGAGCCTGCTCCTCTTCGCGGGGATCCTGCTGCTGCTCGGATCGTTCCTCGGTCAGGCGCTCGGTGTCCTGATCGGCAGCCGCCTCCGGTTCCGGCTGCCCAGTGAGGATTGGCGTGGTGTCGACCACGTGTTCGGCGCGGCGGCCGGGCTCGTCGGGGTGGCCGTCTGCTTCTGGCTCCTCCTCCCGGCGATGTCGAGTGCCCCCGGCTTCTTCGCGCAACAGACTCGCCAGTCGGTCATCGCCCGGGGAGTCGACCGCCTGTTCCCCGAGGCTCCCGACACGCTCCTCGCTCTCCGCCAGATCGTCGGCGAGGACCAGTTCCCGCGGGTCTTCGATGCGCTCACGCCTGCGCCCGACATCGGACCGCCTCCCGCCGATCCCGGGCTGCCCCCCGACGTCGTGGCCAGGGTGACGGCATCGACCGTCAAGGTCTCCGGTCCGGCGTGCAGCAGGATCCAGGAGGGAAGCGGCTTCGTGGCGCTGGGCACCGACGTGGTGATCACCAACGCCCACGTCGTCGCCGGCCAGGAGACCACGCAGGTCGAACGCGACGACGGCAGTCTGCTGGACGCGATCGTCGTCGTCTTCGACCCGAATCGGGATCTCGCCGTGTTGCGAGTACCCGGTCTGGACCGGACGCCGCTGCCGATCGGCGACGGGTCGGCGGGTACCGCCGGGGGAGTGTTCGGCCATCCCGGCGGGGCCCCGCTCCGGGTGGCGCCGTTCGTGGTCGGCGACGAGGTGCGCGCCGTCGGAACCGACATCTACGACTCGCAGCGCACCGAGCGTGAGGTGCTGATCCTGGCGTCCCAGCTCCGCCCGGGCGATTCCGGCGCGGCGATGGTCGATGCTGCCGGCGCTGTCGTGGGCGTGGCGTTCGCGATCGCACCGGACGACCCCGATGTCGCCTACGGACTCGACACCGTCGAGATCGACGCGGTGGTCGGTGGTGACCTCGTCACGCCGGTGGACACCGGGCCGTGTCTGCGATGACCGAGCCCTCGGCGATCCCGACCGACGGCAGGGTGCCACTCGAGCATCGGGTCCTCGTGCTGTGGCGCGTCCGCATCGCCCTCGTTGTGGCCGTCGTGGCGGTCGTCTGGGGTGTCGCGCTCGCGCTCCTGCTTCCCGCGCTCGTCGCCCTCGCCGCCCTGGGCGCCGCGCTGGGCGTCGTCGGTGGTGTCTCGTGGTGGTGGACCGCGCTGGTCTGGCGCAGCTGGCGCTTCGAGATCGGCACGGCGGCTCTGCGGCTCGAGCACGGTGTCCTCATCCGCCGCTCGTCGACGATCCCGTATCACCGCGTCCAGCACATCGACCTCGAGGCCGGGCCGATCGAGCGACGGATGCGCCTGACCACGTTGATCCTCCGCACGGCCTCGGCGAGCTCCGACTCGACCGTTCCGGGGATCGACGCTGCCGAAGCCGAGGTCGTGCGGACCCGGATCCTCTCGCTGGTGGGGACCGGCGATGCGACCTGACGACACTCCCGACCTGACGGAGCCGCGACGGACGTCGCCGCTCGGCGCCGTCCTCGCCGTCCTCGGCGTCGAACAACTCCGCCCGCTCCTTCCCGTCGTCCTCGTGGCTGCGTCGTCGGGACGCTTCGTCCTCGTGCTGGGCGGAGCGCTCGCCCTCGGCCTCGTCTACAACACGCTCGCGTGGTGGCGTCGCACCTGGTCCTACGCCGACGGGGTCCTCCGACTCGACGAGGGGATCCTCGTGCGGAACGAACGACGGATCCCTGTCGAGCGGATCCAGCACCTCGAACTCGAGCAACGGCTGAGACACCAGCTGTTCGGGCTGTCCGTCGTGAGGATCGAGACCGCCGGAGGATCGGGAGCGGAGATCCAACTCGACGCCATCGCCACCCGTGATGCGGAGGCGCTGCGGTCGTCGGTGGCCCGGCCGGACACGGCGGAGCCCGGCGCTCCCGTCGTCGAGGCCGAGGTCCTGATCCGCCTTCCGCCGACTCGGCTGCTCCTCGCGGGCATCACCGGCCCGGAGGTGGCCGCCGTCCTGGCCGCGCTCGCCGTGACGTTCGACGTGTTGACCGATCTCGGTGTCGACCCGGGAGCGTTCGACCGCGTCGACGCGACCATCCTGACGGCCGCGCTGGCCGTGGTGATCGGGGTCCCGCTGTGGTTCCTGGTCGCGGGGATGATCGGCGTCGTGCGTCGATGGGACCTCACGGCCACCATCCGTGGCAACGACCTCCGGGTGACCTACGGACTGCTGCGCCGGGCGGAGTTCGCCGTCGACCTCGCTCGCGTCCAGGACGTCCGGGTCGCGCACCGACTGCTGCTGCGGCCCTTCGGTCGAGCAGACCTGCGGGTCCGCACGGCGGCGTCGGGCGGTGGTGAACACAGCCGGGTCGACATCCCCCTCCTCGACACGGACGAGGTGGCTCGGATCCTCGCACGCATCGTCCCCGCAGCGGTCCCGCTGCCACAGCTCACGCCAGCGCCTCCGGCGGCCCGTCGTCGCGCGCTCGTCCGCGGGACCCTGGTCGGTGTCGCTCTCGGCGGGATCGCCAGCGTGCCGGCCTGGGCCCTCGTCGGAGCGAACGCCATCGGAATCGCCGTTGCCGCAACCGGTGCCGGTCTCGTGTGGGGGGAGTCCGCGTACCGAGGACTGGGGGTGGGAACGTCCGGACACGGGACCGTGGTGCACAGCCGTCGAGGCGCGGGTACGCGCGACCATTCGATGGTTCCCGTGCACCGAGTGCAGTCCACGGGCGTGCAGGCCTCGTGGTTCCAGCGGCGTCGCGACCTCGCGAGCGTGCGACTCGACCTCGCCGGCGCGCATGTCGTCGTCCCGGACCGGATCAGCAGCGACGCTGTGGCGTTGGCCGGGGCGTCGCTTCCGGGCTGAAAACGTCCGAGGCCCCCGCACCAGGTGCGGGGGCCTCGGAACAGGACGTTGCGCTTCAGCGCATCAGACCTCGATGAAGATGCACTCGCCGGGGCATTCCTCGGCGGACTCGATGGTGGCTTCTTCCTGGCCGGCGGGAACCGGTGCCACTGCCTCGGCGCCTGCGGGGTCGCTGAGGATCTTGTCGCCGTCCTTGACGTAGGCAAGGCCGTCGTCGAGGAGTGCGAAGACGTCGGGAGCGATCTCCTCACAGAGACCGTCGCCGGTGCACAGATCCTGGTCAATCCAGACCTTCATGTCGCTGTCGCCCTTCCTGCGGGTGCGTGCTTGTCGATGTGGGTTGCACCCTACCGGCTCGCGGAATTGACGCGGCAACTCCCGCGGAAACGTGGTGTTCATCGATCGTCACCGCAACGACGCCGGGAGGCCCGCAGACCGGTGTATGGTCCGCGACCGAGCCCAGGAGGAGCACACGATGCCGGACAACGACGCCGCCGATGCCACCGAACGTGAGCAGCTTCTCGCCCTCGAAGAGGAGGTGACGGTCCTGCGGAAGCGTCTCCAGGACGCTCCCAAGCGGGTTCGCACCCTCGAGGAGCGGCTGCTCGAGACCAAGGGCCAGCTCTCGCAGGCCGTGTCGCAGAACGAGAAGCTGACCTACACCCTGCGTGAAGCACGCGAGCACATCGCTGCGCTGCGCGAGGAGGTCGACAAGCTCACGCAGCCGCCGTCGGCCTACGGCACGTTCCTCGGGCTCAACGACGACGGCACCGCCGACGTGCACGCCGGCGGCCGGAAGATGCGCGTGGCCGTGCACCCCGAGCTGCTCGACGATGCCGGCTCGCTCGCCCAGGGCGCCGAGGTCGTGCTGAACGAGAGCTTCAGCATCATCCTGGCCCGCGGCGCCGAGGGACAGGGAGAGGTGGTCACCCTCAAGGAGGTCCTCGACGACGGACGCCGCGCCCTGGTCGTCGGCCGCGCCGACGAGGAGCGGGTGGTCGAGTTGGTCGAGGACCTCCTCGACGAGCGCCTGCGGTCGGGCGACACGATGCTGCTCGACACGCGCGCCGGACTCCTGCTCGAGAAGCTCCCACGTCCCGAGGTCGAGGAGCTGGTGCTCGAGGAGGTCCCCGACGTCCGCTACGAGGACATCGGTGGACTCGACGAGCAGATCGAACAGATCGCCGACGCGGTCGAGTTGCCGTTCGCCAACCAGGAACTCTTCGCCGAGTTCGAGCTGCCGGCGCCCAAGGGGATCCTGTTGTACGGGCCTCCCGGTTGCGGCAAGACGCTCATCGCCAAGGCCGTGGCCAACAGCCTCGCCCAGAAGGTCGCCGAGGCGACGGGCAACGAGGCCCGCAGCTTCTTCCTCAACATCAAGGGTCCCGAGCTGCTGAACAAGTACGTCGGCGAGACCGAGCGGCAGATCCGCCTCGTCTTCCAGCGTGCGCGGGAGAAGAGCGAGGAGGGTTGGCCGGTCATCGTCTTCTTCGACGAGATGGACTCGATGTTCCGCACCCGTGGCTCGGGCATCAGCTCGGACATGGAGTCGACGATCGTCCCACAGCTCCTGGCCGAGATCGACGGTGTGGAGTCCCTCAAGAACGTCATCGTGATCGGTGCGTCCAACCGCGAGGACCTCATCGATCCTGCGATCCTGCGACCCGGCCGACTCGACGTGAAGATCAAGATCGAGCGGCCGAACGAGACGTCGGCTGCGCAGATCTTCTCGCAGTACCTCACCGCCGACATCCCCATCGACGAGGCGTCGATCGCCGACCTCGGTGGCGGCGACGTGCACAAGGCCATCGACGCCATGATCGAGACCACCGTCGAGGAGATGTACTCGACCGAGGACCGCAACCGGTTCCTCGAGGTCACGTACCAGAACGGCGACAAGGAGCTGATGTACTTCAAGGACTTCAGCTCGGGCGCCATGATCGAGAACATCGTGCGCCGGGCCAAGAAGTTGGCCATCAAGCGACTCCTCGCCGACGGCACCAAGGGCATCAAGACCGAGGACCTCCTCGCCTCGATCAAGCAGGAGTTCAAGGAGCACGAGGACCTCCCGAACACCACCAACCCCGACGACTGGGCGAAGATCTCCGGCAAGAAGGGCGAGCGGATCGTCTACGTCCGCACCCTCATCCAGAAGAACGACGACGCATCCGATCCGCAGGGCGGCCGCTCGATCGAGCGGGTCGCCACCGGGCAGTACCTGTAGGAGGAGTCATGGCATTCCGGCCGTGGGCGAGGACCATGCAGTCCGAGGCCGAGAAGATGCCCGAGACCCTCGCCACCATCCGCGAGGCAGCCGAGAACTTCCGCCAGGCGAGCCTCGATCTGTCGGAGGTCGTCGAGACCCTGAAACGTGTCACCACGGCACTCGACGCGGCCGGTCTCGCGGAGGCCACCGAGATCATCCGCACGTCGGGTGAGGTCATGCGCCTCACGGCCGGCGACATGCGATCGGCGCAGGAGTCGTTCTCCGCGATGAACGAGGCCTTCGTGAACGGACTCCGCAAGCTTCCCGGCGGCGACGTCTTCAAGGCATTCCGTCTGCCCCGCTAGCTGCGTCGGGCACGGGTAGCGTCGCAGCCGTGGCTGTGCCCAAGATCGTCGGCGTCGAGACGGAGTTCGGGATCTTCGTGCGCGGACGTGCCGAGTCGAATCCGATCGCGGCGTCGTCGATCCTCATCAACGCCTACGTCCAGGAGCTGGTCCGCTCGGGGCAGGCCGCCCGGACCGCCCCGCGCGTGGGTTGGGACTTCGAGGACGAGATGCCGCACAACGACGCTCGAGGAACCACGCCCGTCGGCGCTCGTCCACCCGAGGTCGAGACGCATCTCGTCAACGCCGTCCTCACCAACGGTGCCCGCTACTACGTCGACCACGCCCACCCGGAGTGCTCGACGCCGGAGTGCGCCGACGCCGCCGAGATCGTCACGTGGGACCGTGCCGCCGAGGAGATCCTGCGCCGGTCGATGGTCGCTGCGCGTTCGCTGCTGGCGCCGGACGAGGAGATCGTCGTCCACAAGAACAACTCCGACGGCAAGGGGAACAGCTACGGCTGTCACGAGAACTACCTGCTCGCTCGGTCGGTTCCCTTCGGTCGCATCGTGCGCCAGATCACGCCGTTCTTCATCAGCCGGCAAGTGTTCTGCGGCGCCGGCAAGGTCGGTACCGAAGCCCCCGGGATGACGTCGGCCGACGTCCCCTTCCAGTTGTCTCAGCGCGCCGACTTCTTCGAGGAGGAGGTCGGGCTCGAGACCACCCTCAAGCGGCCGATCGTCAACACCAGGGACGAGCCCCACGCCGACGCACAGAAGTACCGGCGACTCCACGTCATCATCGGCGACGCCAACATGTCCGAGGTCGCGACCTATCTGAAGGTGGGCACCACCGCCATCGTGTTGGCCATGATCGAGGACGACGAACTCGGCCTCGACCTTGCGCCGGCCGCCCCGATCGCTGCGCTACGGGCGGTCTCCAACGACATCTCGATGACCGCGCCCATCGAACTGGCGAACGGTTCGACGATCACGGCGATCGACCTGCAGTGGGAGTACCACGAGCGGGCCCGCAAGTACGCCGAGGTCCACGGGCTGGCGTGCGTCGGCGAGGAGGTCGGCGCCGACGTCCTCGATCGGTGGCACGACGTGCTCACCCGGCTGGAGTCCGATCCGATGTCCGTGTCCTCGACGGTCGACTGGGTGGCGAAGTACCGCCTGGTGTCGGGCTACCGCGAGCGCCATGGACTGGACTGGGACGACGCGCGACTGGCCGCGATCGGTCTGCAGTACCACGACCTGCGTGAGGACAAGTGCCTCGCCCTGCGGGCCGGCCTCGAGACCATCGCCGACCCGGCGGCGGTGACGCGAGCGATCACCGACCCGCCACCCTCCACCCGCGCGTTCTTCCGCGGGCGATGCCTGCAGAAGTGGCCGGAGTCGATCGTGGCCGCCAACTGGGACTCGCTCGTGTTCGACGTCGGCGGCGACCCGCTGCGTCGGGTGCCGATGATGGAACCCTCGCGTGGAACCGAGGAGCATGTGGGTACATTGATCGAGGAATGCGAGACGGCAGCAGATCTGCTCGATCGTCTCGGGTCGTGACGACCGTCACGGCGAAGGAACAGTCTGGAGTTCGGTGATGGCTGAACGAGAACAGAAGAAGAAGACCGCTCCCACTCGTGAGGAAGAGGTCGTCGAAGAGGTTCCGGCTGCGTCGGAATCCGGCGAGAAGATCAAAGCCGAACTCGACGACCTGCTCGACGAGATCGACGACGTTCTCGAGCAGAACGCCGAAGACTTCGTGAAGTCGTACATCCAGAAAGGTGGCCAGTAGATCGGCCGGTAGTGTCCCTCGCGTGACGCTCCCGATCTTCTCGCCAGACACGGATCCCGGCCCCGACTTCGCCTCGCTGTTGCGAGCCCAGGGGCGTGACCCCGCTGCGAAGCTCGGCGATCTGGCACCGCATCCGCTGACGATCACCCACGGCACGACGGTCGTCGCGGTGAAGACCTCGGCCGGCGTGGTCATGGCCGGTGACCGGCGTGCGACCTCGGGCAACCTGATCAGCCATCGCACGATGGAGAAGGTGTTCCCGGCCGACCGGTTCTCGGGCGTGGCGATCGCCGGCGCTGCCGGACCCGCCATGGAGATGGTCAAGCTGTTCCAGTTGCAGCTCGAGCACTACGAGAAGGTCGAGGGTCACCACCTCAGCCTCGAGGGCAAGGCCAACCAGCTCAGCGGCATGGTGCGGAACCACCTCCCTGCGGCGATGCAGGGCATGGCCGTCATCCCCCTGTTCGCAGGATTCGATCGCAACCGCGGCGTCGGCCGCCTCTTCGAGTTCGACGTCACCGGCGGTCGCTACGAGGAGCTGCACCACGCCGCCACCGGCTCGGGCTCGCTCCACGCCGGCACCGTGATCAAGATCGGCTACCGCGAGGGCATCGAACCCGATGCCGCCATCGACCTGTGTCTCCGAGCGCTCTTCGAGGCCGCCGACGACGACTCGGCGACCGGGGGACCCGATCTCATCCGGGGCATCTTCCCCATCGTCGCCACGATCGACGAGAACGGCTTCAACCGCCTCGGCGACACCGAGATCCGCCAGCGCTTCGAGGGCCTCGTCGGCACGTTCTCGTCGGCGCAGTCCACCGGACCCGCCAACGACCAGGGGAGCGAGTCATGAGCCAGCCCTTCTACGTCGCACCCGAACAGGTGATGAAGGACCGGGCCGACTACGCCCGGAAGGGCATCGCTCGTGGCCGGAGCCTCTGTGCCGTGAGTTACGCCGACGGGATCATGGTGTGCGCCGAGAACTCGTCGTCGACGCTGCGGAAGGTCTCGGAGATCTACGACCGCATGGCCTTCGCCGGCGTCGGCAAGTACAACGAGTTCGACCAGCTCCGCGTCGCCGGCGTCCGCCACGCCGACATGAAGGGCTACCAGTACTCCCGCGAAGACGTCGATGCCCGCAGCCTCGCCAACGCCTATGCGCAGATGCTCGGCCAGATCTTCACGCACGAGATGAAGCCGATGGAGGTCGAGATCCTCGTCGCCGAGATCGGGGAGGGACCCGAGGACGACGAGCTGTTCCACATCCTCTACGACGGCTCGGTCGTCGACGAGTCCCGCTTCTCGGTCCTCGGGGGAGAGGCGGAGGCGATCTCCGGTCGCCTCGACGCCGCGTACGAGGACGCCATGCCGCTCGATGCCGCCGTCCGTGCTGCGGTCGGCGCCCTCGCCGGCCCCGACCGTGCGCTGACCGCAGACGAGCTCGAGGTGGCCGTCCTGGCCCGGACAAACGGTCGCCGCAAGTTCTCTCGCATCGGCCCGGCAGAGGTTGCGGTCCTCCTGGGAGAATCCACCACCTGAGCCCTCCCGGCGTGACGCCCTGACCTGCGGTTCCGGGGCCGAGTTGACAATCCCATTACGAGTTGTAACGTGATCGCAACGTGCAACCCGGGGAACCACCATGTCACTCACCATCGAACCCACCATCGGATCAGGAGCTCGGATGAACGCGCCCGCCGGCATCCCCGATCCCGCCGACGTCGGTACCCGGTCGGGAGCGGCAGACGACGTCTCGGTCACCGGACCGATGCCCGTCGTCGACCTCGCAGCGGGCCACCTGCACGTCTCGACGCGTCGTGACGTCACGATCGTCGAACTCGACGGCGGTCTCGACGACGATCTCGCGTCGACCCTCGTGCCGGCGATCGTCACCGTCATCGCCGACGCTTCGGCCGTGATCCTCGACCTGGACCAGACGACGCTGCTCGACCGCACGGCGCTCGAAGCCGTCTGTGCCCCGCTGCACGCGGCGAGCCCCGCACTCGACCGCTGCATCGTCTCGGGCCGATTGTCCGCACGTCTCGTGCTCGAACGGTGGGACATCCCTCGCGGCTTCGTCGTGTTCTCGAGCGTCCCCGACGCACTGCAGGCGAGGACCTTCGTCGAGAGCGGTTACGGCACCGGTTGGGCCACGGCCGGCGACTTGTCCACCTGACGACGCGACCCGCCGATAGGTTGCTCCGCGTGGAGCGCCGGATCTTCGGGTTGGAGAACGAGTACGGCGTCACCTGCACCCTCAGGGGACAGCGACGCCTCAGTCCCGACGAGGTCGCGCGGTACCTCTTCCGTCGAGTCGTGTCGTGGGGGCGGAGTTCCAACGTCTTCCTCGCCAACGGTGCTCGGCTGTATCTCGACGTCGGTTCCCACCCCGAGTACGCCACGCCCGAGTGCGACTCGCTGGTCGATCTCGTCACTCACGACAAGGCGGGCGAGCGAATCCTCGAGCAGCTCCTCGGGAGCGCCGAGCAGCGTCTCCGTGAGGAGGGCATCCGCGGCACGATCTACCTGTTCAAGAACAACACCGACTCGGCCGGCAACTCCTACGGCTGCCACGAGAACTACCTCACCAGTCGCCACGACGATCTGGGTTCGTACTCCGAACATCTCATCCCGTTCCTCGTCACCCGCCAGATCTACGCGGGCGCAGGCAAGGTCCTGCAGACCGCACGTGGGGCCATCTTCTGTCTGGCCCAGCGGGCCGAGCACATCTGGGAAGGTGTGAGCTCGGCCACCACGCGGAGCCGCCCGATCATCAACACCCGTGACGAGCCCCATGCCGACGCCGAGCGATACCGGCGTCTGCACGTCATCGTCGGTGACTCGAACATGAACGAGTACACCAACTACCTCAAGGTCGGGACCGTCGCGATCCTGCTGCGCATGCTCGAGGATCCGGCCGTGGTCATGCGGGACATGACGCTCGAGAATCCGATTCGAGCCATCCGCGAGATCAGCCACGACATCACGTGCACCCGGAAGGTGCGGCTCGCGAACGGCCGCGAACTGTCGGCGCTCGAGATCCAGCAGACGTACCTCGACCGGGCGCTGCTCTACGCCGACCGCAAGGGCTTCCCCGAACAGGAGCAGCGCGCGCTCGACATGTGGGCGCACGTGATGGAGGGACTGAGCACCGACCCGCTGTCGCTGTCGCGGGAGTGCGACTGGGTCACGAAGTATCACCTCATCGAGCGGTACCGGAACAAGCACGATCTGGCGCTGAACGCCCCGCGGGTGGGTCTCATCGACCTGCAGTACCACGACATCGATCGCAAGCGCGGCCTGTTCTACAAGCTCCAGGCCAACGACATGGTCGAGCGGATCACCGACGACCACGCCATCGAAGAGGCGATCGAGACACCCCCGCAGACCACCCGTGCTCGGTTGCGCGGCGAGTTCATCCGTCGGGCCAAGGAGCGGAATCGCGACTACACGGTCGACTGGGTGCATCTGAAGCTCAACGACCAGGCGCAACGCACCGTGCTGTGCAAGGACCCGTTCAAGTCGCAGGACGACCGCGTCGACCGGCTCATCGCCGGTCTCTGAGCCGACGTGCCAGCGTTTCGCAGCGGGCGGGTCGACGAGGTCCTGGCCGAACGCCCCGGTCTCCAGCGGGTCCTCGTCGACGGCGAGCGCGCCTATGTGCTCACCCGACAGATCGGTCCGGTCGCCGTCGACGATCGCGTCGTCGTCAACACCACTGCGGTCGATCTCGGGCTCGGGACCGGGGGCTGGCACGTCGTCCACTGGAACCTGTCGCGCGACTCGTGGTCCGAGGCGGGCCCCGGCCACATCATGAAGTTGCGCTACACGAGCATCCAGACCGACACGGGTGCGACCGAGGAGGACATCGATCCCGGTACCGACCTCGCTGGGACACCGGTCGTCGCGTGCTCACTGCACAGCCAGGTACCGCTGGTGGCGGCGACGTACCTGGATCGCCACCCGGACGCTCGCGTCGTCTACGTGATGACCGACGGCGCTGCGCTTCCGCTCGCGTTGTCGGATCTCGTGGTCTCGATGCGCGACGCCGACCTCGTCCATGCGACCGTCACCGCCGGCCATGCCTTCGGTGGCGACCGCGAGGCCGTCTCGATCCCCTCGGCCCTGGCCATCGCGGTCAACGTCGAGCACGCCGACCTGGTCGTGGTCGCGATGGGCCCGGGCGTGGTGGGAACCGACTCTGCGCTGGGGACGACCGCGGTCGAGGTCGCTGCCGTCCTCGATGCCACGGCGGCGCTCGGCGGACGCCCGATCTGCTGCGTGCGGGCGTCGGGCGCCGACGCCAGACCTCGCCATCAGGGGGCGAGCCATCACGTCGAGACGATCCTCTCGCTCACGCGAAGTCGGGTCGAGGTGGCTTCGGTCGTCGGGGCGCCGGTCGTCGCCGACGCCCACGACGTCCATGTCGTCGACCCCGGCGACGTTCCGTCCCTGCTCGCGTCTCGTGGCCTGCGGGTCACCTCGATGGGCCGTGGGCCGGAGGACGACCCGCTGTTCTACGCGTCGGCCGGCGCTGCCGGCGTGGTGGCGGCCACCGCCATCGACGGTCGATAGCCTCCGCGACGTATGGCGGCGACTCCCAAGCTCGAGCGACTCCTCGACCTGATCGCAGAGCTCCTCCACACCGAGCGACCGCTCAGTGCCGAGGATCTCCACGAGCGTCTCCCGGGGTATCCCGAGGACCGCGACTCGTTCAAGCGAGCGTTCGAACGCGACAAGGCCGACCTCCGCGAGATGGACATCCCGCTACGCGTCGAGACGATCCCGGGGATCCACCCTCCCCGGGACGGCTACCGGATCGACCAGGACGAGTACGGACTCGCCGATCCCGGCCTCGAGGCCGACGAGTTGGCGGCGATCCACCTGGCGGCGACGGCCGTGCGTCTGGACGGGGCGAACCCCCATCCGGGCCTGCACAAGCTCGGCGGCGCCGTCGTCGACGAGGACCCGGAACGTGGGAGCGCGGTGCTCCCGTCGGCCCCCAACCTCGCCGAGGTGTTCGAGGCGGTCGGGCAACACCGCCAACTCCGGTTCCGCTACCGGGACAAGGACCGTGTCGTCGACCCGTTCCGGCTCCATCACGAGCGCGGCCACTGGTACGTGCAGGGCCACGACCACGACGCCGGCGAGAGCCGATCGTTCCGCCTCGATCGCGTCGAGGGTCCACTCGACGTCGGTGCGCCGGACTCGATCGAGGTCGTCGTCGATGTCGACGCCAACCCCATCCGGCTCGATGCCTGGGCGCTGGGCGACGACCCGCCGGTCGCGGCGACCGTGCGTGTCGACCCACCGCAGGCCGCGCTGGCCGCTCGGGTCGTCGGCGCGTCAGCCGATTCCGCCTGGGACGACGACGGCAGCGTCCTGCTCCGACTCGACGTGCGCCATCGCGAGGGATTCCGCAACTTCGTGCTGTCGTTCCTCGACGGGGCCGAGGTCCTCGAGCCGCAGGAGCTCCGGGACGAGATCGTCGAGTGGCTGCAGGCCCTCGGAGCAGGGGAGAGGCGCTGATGGCTCGGCCGAGTGCAACCGATCGCCTCGCGAGGATCCTGTCGATGGTGCCGTGGATCGCGAGTCAGGACTCACCACCCATCGACGACGTGTGCGAGCGTTTCGGGATCAGTCGCCGGGAGCTCGTCGCCGACCTGAACGTGGTGTTCGTGGTCGGGCTCCATCCGTACACACCCGAGAGCCTCATCGAGGTGATCTTCGACGACGAGCACGTCTCGATCGACTACACGAACTTCTTCGAGCGGCCGCTCCGACTCACACGCGACGAAGCCCTGGCCATCCTCACGGCCGGCATCGCGTCGGCAGCCCAGCCGGGTCACGACCCCGACGGACCGCTCGCCCGCGGCATCGCCAAGGTCGCGGCCGTGCTCGACATCGATCTCGACGACGACCTCGGGGTCGTCGTCGACGATCGCACGGCCGCAACCCACCAGCTGCTCGACCGCGCGATCCGCGACCGACGGGTCGTGCACCTCGGTTACTTCAGCCACTCGCGCAATGAACGGACCGAACGCGATGTCGAGCCGCTGCGGGTGTTCACGGCCGACGGCGCCTGGTATCTCGACGCCCATTGTCGAGCCACCGACGAGGACCGGGTGTTCCGCCTCGACCGGATCGTCGAGGCGAACGAGACCGACGAGCACTTCGATCCCGGGAGTGTGCCCACCCACGACGTCGCGTTCGTGCCGTCGCCCGAGCTCCCTCGGGTCGTGGTCGAGGTCGGCCCCGAACACCGGTGGTTCGTCGAACGGCATCCGATCGAACAGATCGAGGAGCTCCCGTCGGGTCGGACGCGCGTCGAGCTCGTCGTGAGCGCACGACCATGGCTGGAGCGGCTCCTCCTCCAGTTGGGACCGAGCGCAACGCTCGTCGACGCTCCGGAGGGGTTGCAGGGAAGTGCCGCGGCCGCTGCGTCGAGGATCCTGGAGCGCTATCGCGTCGGGTGACTGCGGGAGTGCGCCGACCGGCTTGTACGATCGCTCGACTGTGACCGACCCGACTCCCAGCGACGCCGCCCTCGACGTCGACGACGACGGTCCGTTCGACCTCACCGAGGACGTCGGGATGTCCCGCTCGCTCCGATCGGCGATCGAATGGGGAGCCGTGATCGTCGGCGCCCTGGTCATCGCCCTGGTGGTGAAGGTCTTCCTGATCCAGGCCTTCTACATCCCGTCCGAGTCGATGTATCCGACGCTCAAGATCAGTGATCGAGTCCTCGTCAACAAGCTCGACCGTGGTGTCGGCGGCATCGACCGCGGTGATGTCATCGTCTTCGACCGTCCCGGTGGCCCGGCGGCCGACGGGATCTCCGAGCTGATCAAGCGCGTCATCGCCCTGCCCGGTGAGACGATCGAGGGTGAGGACGGACGCATCAAGATCGACGGGGAGTTCATCGAGGAGAGCTACCTCCCCGATGGTGTGACGACCTCGACCTTCGGTCCCGAGACGGTCCCTGCCGGCCACGTGTGGGTCATGGGCGACAACCGCGGCGCATCCGACGACTCGCGCCGGTTCAAGTTCATTCCCGAAGAGGACATCGTCGGCACGGCCTTCGTGATCATCTGGCCGATCGGCGACGTCTCGACGCTCTGAGGCTCAGGCCCGCCAGTCGTCGCGTCCGTCGCGGACGGCCGTGGAACTGACGTCGAGGAACTGCTCGGGCAACTCCAGCACCTGGTTCGCCACCGACCTGGGGAGCCGGACGTCGGACCGAGGCACGATCGCCAGATCGGGGAGCCGGTCGAGGGCGGCGTCGCGAGCGTGGCGCGAGTCGCCGTAGTACCGGGGGTCGTGGAGTTGGTGCCACTTGTCGGCGCCGACCACGAGTAGGTCGTAGCCGCGGGCGATGTCGACGAGCAGTTGCTCCTCGGTGACGAGCGGACGGACCCACGGGCGCGTCGAACGATGGGTTTCGATGGTCGCGACACGATCAGGGACCGGTTCGTGGGCCCGGCCTTCCTTGTCCAGCGCCTGTTGCGAGATGACCAGGTCGACCCAAACGGCATCGCGTTGGGCCCGCACGGCGTCGACGATCGCCAGATGGGCGATCGTGAGCGGATCGAACGATCCGGGGAAGGCCGCGTGCGTCACGACCCGTGGACCCTCGCGATGGCGTCGACCATGCGGTCGACGTGGTCGGAGTAGACGCCGTCGACTCCCATGGTCAACAGCGCGTCGAGGATCCGAGGCTGCTGCGCATCCCAGCCGAAGCACTCGATCCCGAAGCGGTGGAACAGGGTCGTCAGACCACCGCTCCAGTCGGAGTGGTGCATGTTCAGGACCTCGATCCCGGCATTGCGCAGCGACATGGCACGACGTTCCGGACCCTCGGGCATCCGCTTCATGCGCGTGGAATCGACCAGGTGGATGGCGTCGGAGCGACCTCGCCACGTGGCGACGAGCTCCCAGTCGTGGTGGCACAGCCAGAGCTGCTCGTCGGCCCCGGCCGCCTCGGCGACGGCGACCGTTGCCTCGAATGCGGCGGGGTCCTTCACGTCGAGCGAGAGCGGGATGTCGACGCCGACGGTCTCGTAGAGGTCGGCGAGGGATGGGATGTGGGGCGGGAGGTCGCAGCGTTCGACGGTGCGGATCGGGGTCCGACGGACGCGTCCGACGATCCCGTCGTGGTCGAGTACCGGTACGCCGTCTGCGGTCAACCAGACGTCGCTCTCGAGGCCGGTGGCGCCCAGGCGGAGGCCGAGAGTGAACGCTTCGAGGGTGTTTTCGGTAGCGTGCGCACGCGCACCTCGATGGGCAAAACCGATCGGTGACCGACGCAGCGGCTCGACTCGCGGCATCCAGCAAGCCTGGCAGTCCAGGCGGATGTCGCAGGAATCGCTCAAGGGTCACCGAAGGGACGCCGATGCTTGTTGCAGCAAGAGGGACAAGCCGGGAGGGCTTTGGAGTGGCAACACGAATTCGAGCGAGCTGCGTGGACTGTGGCGACGTCGAACTGTGTGTGACCGACGTCGAGGTTCGAGTCTGCACCGATGACAACGCCGGGAGCTACGTGTTCCGGTGTCCGAGCTGCGACATGGCGGTCGTCAAGGACGCCGAGCCCCGCGTCGTCGATCTCCTCCTCGCCTCGGGCGTGACGCTCACGACCTGGACCGTCCCGGCCGAGCTGCGTGAGGTGCACACCGACGCTCCCGCGTTCACGCACGACGATCTCCTCGACTTCCACGACGAACTCGACCAGGACGATTGGTTCGACCGGCTCGTCGACAGCGTCGCCGACGGCAACAGCGACAGCAGCGACCACGCCTGACCCAGGGGTGGACGGACCGGCGGCACCGACCTCCGAGGCCGCCACGCCACCGTTACACTCCGAGCCATGTTCAACGTCGGCGGCATGGAGCTGCTCGTCATCGGGCTCGTCGCGCTCATCGTCCTCGGCCCCGACAAGCTGCCCGGCGCCATCCGCCAGGTGGGTCAGGTCGTCGGTGAGCTGCGTCGCATCTCGAGCAGCTTCCAGACCGACCTGAAGGGCGCGCTCACCGACGCCGAGCGCGAGGCGGAAGCCGAACGTCGCGCCAACGCCGCCGCCCCGGCATCCGACACGCCCGACCCCGGCGCAGCACGGGCTGCGGCCCACGCCGAGTTGGCGGCGGCCGAAGCGGCACTCGACGACGACACCCCGTCATCCGGCGACGATGTCGGCTCCGAAGGTCACCCTGAGGCATCATCGTCGGGCACCGACGAGGACTCCTCACGCGCCGCTTCCTGATCCGGGGGTGGATCGTGGTCCGATCATCCCCCGACAACCGCCCATGACGCGGCAGGAGCAGTAGATGGCCAAGACAGTCGACGACGGGCGGATGCCGTTGCTCGAGCACCTGGGCGAGCTCCGTGATCGCCTGGTGAAGATCGCCGTCGCCATCGCCTTGGGCGCGTTGATCGCCTGGTTCCTCTACCCCCAGATCTTCGACATCCTCCTCGACCCCTACTGCGGCCTCCAGGGGGCGACGCCTGAGAACTGCCGACTGCTGCAGACCGAACCCCTCGAGGGGTTCTCCGTACGTCTGCGTGTCGCTGGCTACGGCGGGATCGCCCTCGCGATGCCGGTGATCCTGTGGCAGATCTGGCGCTTCATCACCCCGGGTCTCCACTCGCACGAGAAGAAGTACGCCATCCCGTTCGTGCTCAGTGCCCTCGCCCTGTTCGTCATGGGCGCCGCGCTGGCCTATTACACGCTGCCCCGAGCACTCGACTTCCTGGTCAACATCGGCGGCGAGAACCTGCAGACGCAGTTCCGTCCAGCGCCCTACTTCCAGCTCATCACCTACATGATGTTGGCGTTCGGCGCCGGCTTCGAGTTCCCCGTCGTCCTGGTGTTCCTGCAGCTCGCGGGCGTGGTCTCGGCCAAGAACCTCCGCAGCGTGCGTCGCTACGCGATCGTGGGCATCGTCATCCTCGTGGCCGTCCTCACGCCGTCCGGCGACCCCTACAGCCTCGGGATCCTGTCGATCCCGATGATCTTCTTCTACGAGGCAGCGATCCTCATCGGCTCGCTCCTCACCCGTAAGCGGCGAAAGGCCGAGGTCGTCGACACCTGATGGCCTCACCCCGCCCCGGCTCACACGTCGCCGCGCTGGTCGACGGCCTGGGCTTCCCGCTCGACCGTTTCCAACGAGATGCAGCCGACGCCATCGACGGCGGTCGCTCGGTCCTCGTCGCGGCTCCCACCGGAGCCGGCAAGACCGTCGTCGCCGAGTACGCCGTCGCCGATGCGCTCGACCATGGCCAACGCGCCTTCTACACGACGCCGATCAAGGCGCTGTCGAACCAGAAGTTCGGTGAGCTCCGAGATCGCTACGGCACCGGCCGCGCCGGACTGCTGACCGGAGACAACTCGATCGACGGCGACGCCCCCGTGGTCGTGATGACCACCGAGGTCCTCCGCAACATGATCTACAGCGGGCGACCGCTCGACGATCTCGGCGTGGTGGTGCTCGACGAGGTGCACTATCTCCAGAACTCCTTCCGCGGTCCGGTGTGGGAGGAGGTCATCGTGCACCTCCCCGAACACGTCCGGCTGGTCTGTCTGTCGGCCACCGTCTCCAACGTCGACGACATCGGCGACTGGCTCACGACGGTTCGTGGACCGACCGACGTCGTGGTCGAGCACGAGCGGCCGGTCAGCCTCACCAACACGTACCTCGTCGGCGACAAGTCCGGTGGGCGACTCCGACTGGTCGACACGCTGGTCGACGGGCGCCCCAACCCCGAGGGCGCTCGCTTCGACGTCGACCGAGACCAGAGTTCGGGTCGTGACCGAAGCCGGGGACGGTCGCGCGGCGGGAACAACCGTCGCCGCTGGTTCACTCCCAACCGACTGGAGGTCCTCCAGGTCCTCGAGGACACCGACCTCCTCCCGGCGATCGCCTTCATCTTCAGCCGGGCAGCGTGCGACGACGCCGTCAAGGCCTGCCTCGACGCGGGGGTGCGACTCACCACCCGCGAGGATCGCCGGCGGATCCGCGAGATCGCCGACCGTCACCTCGCCGTGCTCGAGGACGCCGACTTCCGCGCCCTGGGCGGCGAACGATGGCTCCGTGGTCTCGAGGCCGGCGTGGCCTCCCATCACGCCGGCCACGTTCCGCCATTCAAGGAGGCGGTCGAGGCCTGCTTCGCCGAAGGCCTCGTCAAGCTCGTCTTCGCGACCGAGACGCTGGCGCTGGGCATCAACATGCCGGCGCGATCGGTCGTCATCGAGCGGATGACGAAGTTCAACGGTGAGTCCCGGGCGTTCCTGACGCCGGCCGAGTACACACAGCTGACCGGTCGAGCCGGACGTCGAGGCATCGACACCCACGGCACCGCCGTCGTGCTGTGGTCGCCCTTCGTCGCGTTCGCACAGATCGCCGGACTGGCGAGCAGCCGGAGCTTCGTCCTCCGCTCCGCGTTCCGGCCGACGTACAACATGGCGGTCAACCTGATCCGGCGTCACGACCGCGAGAGCGCTCGGCGACTGCTGAACCAGTCGCTCGCGCAGTACCAGGCCGACCGAGCCGTGGTCGTGACCGAACGACGGCTGGTCAAGCGGCGGGCCGCTCTCGACCAGTTGCTCGGGGAAGCGTCGTGCGAGCTCGGCGACGTGGCCGAGTACCGAGAACTGGCGCAGACCGATCTTCCCCGCCGCGAGCGGCGCCGCCGGCTCGAGGCACGCCTCGACGACCTCAGTCCAGGCGACGTCATCGCGCTCGACGATCAGCCGCGGGTCGCGGTCCTGTCGGTCGCGCATCGGTCGGGAGAGCGCATCAAGGTGAAGGTCGTCTCGCCCGACGGCGACGTGTTCACGGTGGGGATGCCGGACTTCGACCATCCTCCCGAGGTGTTGGCGACGCTGACGCTGCCGGAACCCTTCCAGCCCGCCGATCCCCGGTTCCAGGCGTCGGTCGCCGAAGACCTCCACGGTGCGACCGTGGCGACGCCGGCGAGGCGGGGGAGTGCCGTCGACCACCCCGTCGCCAGCTGTCCCGATGCCGACGAGCACCTCCGAGCGCTCGAACGCGCCGAGCGCGTCCGCCGGGAGGTGGACGAACTCACCGCGCGCATCGACCACCAGTCCGGAACGCTCGGCCTCGCGTTCGAGCGGGTCCTCGAGGTGCTCGGCGAATTCGGGTACGTCGACGGCTGGACGGTGACGGCACGGGGCGATCTCCTCGCCGGCGTCTACCACGAGTCCGATCTGGTCGTGGCCGAGGCCATCGCCGCCGGTTGCTTCGACGACCTCGATGCCCCGGAACTCGCTGCCGTTGCCTCTGCGCTCGTCTACGAGCACCGGGCTCCAGGGCCGCCACCCGAGGCGCGCTATCCGTCCGACCGCGTCGAGGACCGATGCCGTGACATCGACGCCATCGTCCGCAGCATCGTGGTCGTCGAGGAACGGGTCGGCCTGCCCACGTCGAGTGGCGGCGACCACAACTTCGCCCGACTGGCGCACGAGTGGTGCGCGGGAGAATCGCTCGGTTCGTTGCTCGACGACGGCGACATCGAGTTGACCGGTGGAGACTTCGTCCGGACCGTTCGCCAGCTCGTCGACCTCGTCCGCCAGATCGGTCAGCTCGCCGATGATCCCACCACCAGGACGACTGCTCGTCGCGCCGTCGGAGCGCTCGAACGAGGTGTCGTGGCGGCGACGGTCGAGGCCGAGGCCGAGAACGAGGATCAGGACGAAGCGAGCGGGGACGGCGACGGGGCCGAGGCGTGACGATCGAGAAGGGCGAGCCGTGGGGCGCACCCGGTCGGCTGCCCGCCGACGGTGTGGTCGTGCACAGCGACATCGAGGCTCGAGCCGTGATCACGGCGGCGCGACGCTCGTCGACCCCGATCCCCGCGCTGGGTCTCCTGGGTGGCGACCTCGCTCGCACCTGCGGGGCGATGGGCTCGTACGACCGGCTGCACAGCGATGACGCCCAGACACTTCCGGTCGACCTGTGCGAGGTGCTGATCGACGGCTCGCTCCAGTTCTTCGTCTCGCATCTCGTGGCCAGACGGTCGTGGATCCGTGGTCCGATCATCATGGTGATGAACGCCCAGTACCGCGGCGACTGGAACGTCGCCCCCCGGTCGCATCCGAACGACGGCAAGGTCGAGGTCTTCACCGCCGATCCGTCGCTTGGCGATCGCTGGAAGGCGCTCCCACGGCTCAAGACCGGCACGCACCTGCCGCACCCCGACATCTCGCTCGAGCGGACCTCGGGGACGCAGATCGACCTCGCACCCGGGACGAAGGTGTGGCTCGACGGCGAGATCGTCGGACCGGCGCGCACGCTGTCGATCCGTGTCGTGCCCGACGCGCTCACGGTCGTCGTCTAGATCGGGAAGGCCGGGCATCCGCTGCCAGACTCGGGCCATGGACGCCTGGATCCTCGACGCTTCCCCCGGTGACTATCGCTTCGGGGAGATCGACACCCCCGAACCCGGACCCGGCGAGGTCCGGGTGCGGCCCGTCACCTCCGCCCTCAACCACATGGACCTGTGGCTGACCCGCGGGCTTCCAAAGCCGCAGCTCCCACACATCCCGGGATGTGACGTCGCCGGCATCGTCGACGCGGTGGGCGACGGCGTGGCTGTCGCCGTGGGCGACGAGGTCGTCGTCAACCCAGCCGTCATGTCCCTCGACGCCGTCGTGCGACTCGGCAACGATGCACCACTCGGACGTGGCTTCCAGATCCTGGGGGAGCAGCGGTGGGGTGGACACGGAGACGGCGTCGTCGTTCCCGAGCGGAACGTCGTCGCGAAGCCCGCGGGGCGCTCGTGGGAGGAGTGTGCAGCGTTTCCGCTCGCCACGCTGACCGCATACCGGATGCTGCGTCGGGCACGCCTCACGGCGGGCGAGACGGTGCTGGTGGTCGGTGTCGGCGGCGGCGTGTCGATGGCTGCGCTCGCGCTCGCCGTGGCGATGGGGGCGAAGGTGTACGTGACCAGCCGCCAGCAGTCGAAGATCGACCAGGCGGTCGCACTCGGCGCGGTCGAGGGATTCGACTCGGCCGCCGACTCGTGGCCGGTCAAGGCCGATGTCGTCGTCGAGTCGGTGGGTCCGGCGACGTGGGACCAATCCGTGCGGTCCCTCGTCCCCGGTGGCCGCCTCGTCGTGTGCGGGGGCACGTCAGGCCAGAAGGTCGAGATCGACCTCCCGAAGCTCTTCTTCAAGCAGATCGAGATCATCGGCTCGACCATGGGCTCGTACGAGGAGTTCGACGCCGTCGTGCGCCTCGTGGAACAGGGGTTGCCCATCGCCGTCGACGAGGTGTTCGACCGCGCCGACTACCCGGCGGCCCTCGACCGCCTCCGCAGCGGCGACCAACTCGGCAAGGTCGTCCTCCGCCACCCCACCCCCTGAGACCCCCGCCCGATCGGTTCTGGGTGCGCGATCGGTACTCCTGACGTCCCGATCGCGCACCCAGAACCAGATTGGTGGGGGTGGGGGTGAGGGAGGTGCTCCTACGATGCCGGCGTGGAACTCGACGAGGTCAAGGAACGCGTAGCGGACGACATCGACCGGCGAGCCGACCGTCTGCTGGAGATCTCGCACGCCATCCATGACAAGCCCGAACTCAACTTCGAGGAACACTTCGCGCACGATCTGCTCTGCGACGAGATCGATGCCGCGGCGCTGGAAGCCGAACGCCATGCGTTCGGCCTCGACACGGCGTTCGTCGCCCGGGCGGGGTCGAAGGGCACCGACGTCGCCGTCTGCCTGGAGTACGACGCACTCCCCGGGATCGGCCACGCGTGCGGACACAACATCATCGCCGCGGCGGGCCTCGGCGCCGGCCTGGCGACCGCTGCGGTGGCCGACGAGTGCGGTGGCCGGCTCTCGATCCTCGGCACGCCCGCCGAGGAGGGGGGCGGAGGCAAGGTGTTCATGATCCGCGCTGGGGCCTTCGAGCAGATCGACGCTGCGGTGATGATCCATCCCGCCGGCGCAGAACTGCGGGACATGACCACGTTGGCGGTCCAGCAGTGTGTGGCGACCTACGACGGCGCCGCAGCCCATGCCGCCGCAGCACCGCACGAAGGCCGCAACGCCCTCGACGCAGCGGTCCTCGGCTACAACGGCGTGGCCGCTCTTCGCCAGCACATCCTCCCGTCCGAGCGGATCCACGGCGTGTTCACCGACGGAGGCGACAAGCCCAACATCGTTCCGGCACGGGCCCAGACGCACTGGTTCGTGCGGTCGCCGAGCGCTGCCGGCCTCGACTCGCTCAAGGAGCGGGTGGTCGCGTGCCTGAGAGCCGGGGCTACCGCGACCGGGTGCGAGGTGTCGATCGAATGGGTCGACCCGCCCTACGCGGACATGGTGGGGATCGGGACCCTCAACGACCTCTACGCCGCCAATGCCGCTCGCCTCGACCGGACCGTCCTCGATCCGGCGATGGCCGCCGACGCCGGCGTCGCCCCGGTGGTGGGTTCGACCGACATGGGGGACGTCTCCTACGTGGTCCCGTCGATCCACCCGATGATCCAGGCGGCCCCAGACGGCACGCCGATCCACACGCCGGCGTTCGCCGCGGCGGCCTGTGGACCCATGGGCGACCGCGCAGTGATCGACGGCGCCAAGATCCTCGCCTGGACCGTCGTCGACCTGTGGCTGGTCCCTGGGGCGATCGACGCCGCCCGGAGCGAGTTCGAAGCGCGACTCTCGCGCTGAACCGCGGCACATCAGGGCGTCGCAGCCCAGCGATCACGGGCCTCGCGACCGGTCACCGGTCGGAACCCCGCCAGGTCCTACCATCGCGGCGTGGCCGTCTACATCGGTGAAGATTTCACGAGCGACGAGGAGGACATCCTCCGCCGTTACTTCACCAACCTCGATGGACCGGTGTTCGCGCTGGTCAACCTCCCCGAGGTCGTGAAGGGGGCACTGTTCGCCCGCTACTCGCGCTCGCCGAAGTCGCTCCGGCGCCTGTTCCTCGACGAGTTCGTCGGAGATCTCGACATCACCGGCGACCTGTCGGTCGACGCCACCATCGGCCTCGAACGGGCCGAACAGCTCTACCAGCGCGTGTTCCTCGAGTACGGCGACGACTCCGTGGCCCAGCTCGGCGGCGTCCACCTCGCCTGCGAACAGGCGTCGAACATCCTCACCAAGATCCTCGAATGGGGACGCCTGGCCGCCTACCTCGAGCAGTCGACCCGCTACATCGCCTACGACTCGCGCCTGGGTGGCCGCTACCGGTACTACCGGGACCCCGAGGTCCTGACGTCGCCCCTGGGGCTCCGCTACGTCGCGGAGATGGACGGCATGTTCGACGCCTACGCCGAACTCGTGCCGGTCATGCAGGACTTCTTCCGCGAGCAGTTCCCCAAGACCGACGCCGACTCCGACTTCGTGTATCGGCAGGCCATCAAGGCCAAGGCGCTCGACTCCATCCGGGGCATGTTGCCGGCAGCGTCGTTGTCCAACGTCGGGATCTACGGCACCGGGCAGACCTACGAGATGCTGCTCTACCGCATGCGCAGCCATCCGCTGCCCGAGTCCCGTGCCTACGCCGACCTCATGTTGACCGAGCTCCGCAAGGTCATCCCGTCGTTCCTGCGCCGAGTCGACCTGCCCGACCGCGGCGAGGTCTGGCGCGACTACTTCGAGGACCGCGAGACGGCCATGGGGTCGATCGCCACCAAGCTCTTCCGTGGCGTCGAGCCCGAGGACGTCCCCGAGGTGACGCTCGTCGACTTCGATCCCGACGCCGAGATCAAGGCCGTCGCGTCGATGCTCTACGCCTACACCGACCTGCCCGAGACCCAACTCGAGACCCGGGTTCGGGCGATGTCGGTCGAGGATCGCATCGCCGTGATCCGTGCCTACGAGGGTGATCGCAAGAACCGTCGTCACAAGCCCGGTCGAGCACTCGAGCGGCCCCAGTACCGCTTCGATGTCCTCGCCGACTACGGCGCGTTCCGCGACCTGCAGCGTCATCGCATGCTCACGCTGGAGTGGCAGAAGCTGACCACGCGGCACGGCTACGTCCGGCCGCCCGCCGTCGACGCCGCCGGTCAGGCCGAGGCATTCGACGAGGCGCTCGAACGATCGGCCGACCTCCACGACGACCTCCTCGACGACTTCCCCGAGCAGGCCAGCTACGCGGTCTCGCTCGCCTACAAGGTGCGCTTCTACATGCACGTCAACGCCCGGGCAGCGACGCACATGCTCGAGCTCCGCTCGGGTCCCCAGGGACATCCCGCCTATCGCCGAGTCGCTCAGGAGATGCACCGCCTCATCGCCGAGAAGGCGGGACATCGTGCGATCGCCGAGGGCATGCGGTTCGTCGACCACTCGGCCGAGCCGGCGCTCGAGCGACTCGACGCCGAGCGGGCGGCCGAGCAGCGGCGCTCGGTCCAGCAGCCCTGATCACCCCTCGATGACCGGAGCGATCGTCCTCGAGGGCGGCCGGGTCCTGACCGAAGGCACGTGGACGGACCGCGACGTCGCGATCGTCGACGGGCGCATCGTCGACGAGGCACCGTCCGAGTCGGAGTCCATCGATGTCCGCGGTCTCCTCGTCGCGCCCGGCCTCGTCGACCTGCAGTGCAACGGTGCCGTCGGCATCGACCTCCGGAACGAGCCAGAACGTCTGTGGGATCTGGCCGCCGCCCTGCCACGTTGGGGCGTCACCTCCTGGCTGCCCACGATCGTGACCTCGACCCCCGACGTCATCGAACGCGCCAACGCCACGCTCACGAAGGGCCCGCCACCGGGTTGGCGTGGGGCGACCCCGCTCGGGCTCCATCTCGAAGGGCCGTTCCTCTCGCCTCGGGCCGCGGGTGCGCATCCGATCGACCTGCTCCGCCTCCCGACGGTGGACGCCGTCGACGGGTGGTCCGCGGCGACGGGAATGGCCATGGTGACCTTGGCGCCCGAACTCGAACGGGGCGCTCGACGTCATTCGCCACCTCACCGGGCGCGGTGTCGTCGTCGCCGTCGGCCACAGCCAGGCGACGGCGGACGAGGTCGACCGAGCGGTCACCGCCGGTGCTTCGTCGGTGACGCACCTGTTCAACGCCATGTCGCCGTTGCATCACCGGGAGCCCGGCGTGGCGGGGCGTGCACTGAGCGACGAGCGACTCGACGTCGGGCTCATCGTCGACGGGATCCACGTGGACCCGTCGGTCGTCGCTGTCGCCGAGCGGGCGCTGGGGGAGCGCCTGGTGCTCGTCAGCGACGCGGTGGCGCTCCTGGGAGTCGACGGCGTCGACACCAGTCGAGGCGTCCGCCTCCCCGATGGCACCCTCGCCGGCAGCGTGCTGCCACTCGTGTCCGCCGTCGCCAACCTCGTCGCGTTCTCCGACTGTTCGCCCGAGCGTGCGCTCCACGCGGCCAGCACACGACCCGCCGAGGTCCTCCACGATCGCGATCGGGGCACGTTGGCCTCCGGCGCACGTGCCGACCTCGTCGTCCTCACCCCCGATCTGGACCTCCGGACGACGATCGTCGGAGGCGCGGTGCTCCACCACGCTGTCTGAATGGGGGAGTTGGGGCTGTTGGGGAAATTGGGGGTTGAGTTCCTCCAGAGGGCTCGGTACCGTGCCGTCGCAACCGAGCGGGCGGAGCCGCAGGAGGCATGTTCATCCGCGTCCCCCTTCGTCCCCGAGACCTGATCGCTGTCGTCGCTCTGAGTGCATTCGCACTCGCCGCGTCCGGTACGCACACGGTTCGATCCGGCGAGACCCTCAGCGACATCGCAGCGAAGCACGGCACGTCTGTGCGCGCCATCGTCGAGGCCAACGGGATCAGCAATCCGAATCTCATCGTGGCCGGCCGGTCACTCGAGATTCCGACCGCAGGGGGAGGCTCGTCCTCCGGCACCACCTACACGGTCGAGAAGGGCGACACGCTCGGAGCGATCGCCCGGAAGTTCAACACCTCGGTGTCGGCGCTGGTGACGGCCAACGGGATCACAAACCCGAACGTCATCCAGGCCGGCAAGAAGCTGACCATCTCGGGCGGCGGGTCGTCCGGCGGCACCCCCTCGTCGTCCTCGGGCTCCACCTCGTCGGGCAAACAGCTCGCCGGTCAACGCCACCTGGTCCAGTCCGGCGACACGATCGCCGGCATCGCCCGCAAGTACGGGATCTCCCAGGCCGACTTCATCCGCTGGAACGGCCTGCAGGACGGCAAGATCTACGCGTCGACCCGGCTCCTCCTGTTCGATCCCGGCACCCTCCCCGGCACGGGCTCGACCGCGGCACAGAGCCACACCGTGAAGAACGGCGAGAACCTGGGCAGCATCGCCCGGCGCTACGGCACGTCGGCATCGGCGATCGCCAAGGCCTCGGGCCTCAGCGACGTGAACCACATCTACGTCGGGCAGAAGCTCACGATCCCCGGCAGCAGTGGGAGCGCGGGCGCTCGCTGCCCGGTCCCCGGCGCCAAGTTCATCAACGGTTGGGGCTTCGCTCGCAGCGGCGGACGTTCCCACGCGGGAATCGACCTGTTCGCTCCCACCGGCACGCCGGTCTACGCCCCGGCGAGTGGCTGGGTCGACATCGCGACCGGATCGATCGGCGGCCACCAGTTCCGACTGACCGACGCCAACGGCACGCTCTGGTTCGGCAGCCACATGTCGAAGTTCGGCAAGACCGGCCAGGTCAAGGCCGGCGACGTCATCGGCTACGTGGGCGACACGGGCAATGCCAAGGGCAGCAGTCCTCACCTGCACTTCGAGGTCCATCCGCAGGGCCAGGCGGTCAACCCGTACCCGTTCCTGCGCGCCGCCTGCTGACCCGGGTCGGAAGTTACCGGTCAGTACGTCCGGATTCCCCCGGTTTGGGGGTCCTTGGCACGCCTACCCGGGTTGCCCTACGGTGGCCGCTCGTTGGTGTCATCGGTCACTAGGGGACCCGCACCTTCGCGACGAAGTATCCGGCCGATGGACGAACACGACGAGGGACATTGATGGACGCGGCGATCTCGCTACGCAACGTGTCGAAGAGCTTCGGCTCGCACACGGTGCTCAAGGACGTGTCGTTCGACATCCCCCGCGGCAAGATCTCGGCGGTCATGGGGCCGTCGGGCACCGGCAAGTCGGTGCTGCTCAAGAACGTGATCGGCCTGCTCCGTCCCGACGGGGGCGAGATCTGGGTCGACGGTGAAGAGACCGTCGGCATGGGCGAGAAGGATCTCTACCGGATCCGCCGCAAGTTCGGGGTGCTCTTCCAGGACGGGGCGCTGTTCGGCTCGATGAACATGTTCGACAACATCGCCTTCCCGCTCCGTGAGCACACGAAGAAGACCGAGAAGGAGATCCGCGAGATCACCCTCGAGAAGGCCAGCCTCGTCGGCATGCTCGACCACATGAAGAAGTACCCCGGCGAGGTGTCGGGCGGCATGAAGAAGCGTGCCGGACTCGCCCGGGCCCTCTCCATGGACCCGGAGATCATCCTCTTCGACGAGCCGGACTCCGGCCTCGACCCGGTTCGTGTCTCGTACCTCGACGAGCTGGTCAAGAAGATCCAGGAGGAGACGGGCGCCACCTTCCTGATCATCACGCACAACATCGCCTCGGTCATGCGCACGTCCGACTACATCGCCGTGCTCTACCAGGCCGGTCTGGTGAAGTTCGCCTCCAAGGAGGAGATGCGGACCACCGACAACGAGCTGATCCGCCAGTTCCTCGCCGGCCGGGCCATGGGCCCCATCGGCATGGACGAACTCGCCGAGGAGCGGACCGAGATCGAGAAGGAACTCATGGGCCGGGAGCGGGCACGTATCGAAGCCGCCGGGCGCGACGTCAACGACTACGGCGTGATGACGGTCTGATCGTGACGCAGTCGATCTCGACACCGATCCGAGGGTTCGCCCCGTGATCGGCAAGGCACAGTTCGTCGTCCGCGAGACGGGCAACATGTTCGCGATCTCGCTCGAGGGCTTCCGTCGCACCTGGGACATCAAGTCCTGGTGGCGCGAGTACATCAGCCAGTGCTGGTTCATCGCCAAGGTCTGCTCGATCCCGGTCGTGCTCATCTCGATCCCGTTCGGGGCCGTGATCGCCCTCCACGTGGGCACCTTCTCCCGCCAGCTCGGGGCCGAGTCGACCACCGGTGCGGCGATGGTCCTCGCCATCGTCCGAGAAGCCGCCCCGATCGCCACGGCGTTGCTGATCGCGGGCGCCGGGGGATCGGCCATGACCGCCGACCTCGGGTCCCGCAAGATCCGAGACGAACTCGCGGCCATGGAGGTCATGGCGATCAACCCGGTGCACCGCCTCGTCACCCCGCGGCTGTGGGCCGCGGCCACCGTGGGCCTCTTCATGGTGTCGCTGGTGTCGGTCGCCGGCATCTCGGGCGGCTACTTCTTCAACGTCGTCATCCAGAAGGTCACCCCCGGGGCCTACTTCCAGGGCTTCACCTCCCTGGTGCAGTTGCCCGACCTCTACTCGTCCCTGTTCAAGGCCGTCATCTTCGGGTTCATCGCCGCCACGGTGTCCTGTTACAAGGGCATCTACGCCAAGGGCGGCCCGAAGGGCGTCGGCGACGCCGTGAACCAGGGCGTCGTCATCTCCTTCATCCTCATCTTCTTCTCGAACCTGATCATGACCTCGCTCTACTTCGCCCTCGTGCCCCCGAAGCTGTGATCCGCCGATGACCGCCGTACAACGACTCACCAAGCCCTTCTCGAGCGTCGGGACCTCCCTGGGCAACGGCCTCGAGGACGCCGGGAAGCAGATCAGCTTCTACTTCCAGGTCCTGTGGGACGTGCTCACCCACAACATCCTCCGCCTCAAGTACAAGAACGTGGTCTTCAGCCTCGTCTCCGACATCACCGTCGGTGCCGGTGCACTGATCGTCGGCGCCGGCATGGTGTTCGTGATCTTCTCCATGTCGTTCTTCACCGGAGCGAACGTGGGGCTCCAGGGCTACGCCGGCCTCGAGCAGATCGGCGCCGAGGCGTTCACCGGCCTGATCGGCAGCTTCGCCAACACCCGCGAGGTCACGCCACTGATCGCCGGTGTCGCGTTCGCCGCCCAGGTGGGTGCCGGATTCACCGCCGAACTCGGAGCGATGCGGATCTCCGAGGAGATCGATGCGCTCGAGGTCATGTCGGTCCGACCGATGACCTACCTCGTCGGCACCCGGGTGCTCGCCGCGCTGGTCGCGATCATCCCGCTCTACCTCATCAGCCTCTTCGCCAGCTTCTTCGCCACCAAGTTGGTGACGACCGAGTTCTTCGGCCTCTCGCCCGGTGTCTACGACTACTACTTCCGGCTCTACCTGCCGCCCATCGACATCCTGTTCAGCCTGATCAAGGCCGCCGTCTTCGCCGTGATCGTGGCCCTCATCCACTGCTACTACGGCTTCTACGCCTCCGGCGGCCCCGCCGGCGTGGGTGTCGCGGTGGGTCGGGCGATCCGCCTGTCGATCGTGGCCGTGGTCGTCTTCAACCTCGTGCTGTCGCTCATCTTCTGGGGTGGCGGCAACACCGTGAGTCTGACGGGATAGCAGATGGCGATCTCCACCGAACGCAACCGCAACATGATCTCCGGTGCCATCGGCATGGTGATCCTGCTCGCGCTCATCTCGGTCGGCATCAAGGCGTCGTTCGGCGCGTTCGACGGCGGCTACCGGATCCAGGGTTCCTTCGCCGCCGCCGGTCAGGGACTCCTCGCCGGCAGCGACGTGAAGGTGCGCGGCGTCAACATCGGTGAGGTCTCCAAGATCGAACTGGTCGACAACCGGGCGCTCGTCACCATGCGGATCAACGACGGCCGCGACATCCCCGTCGACGCCCAGGCGGTCATCCGGCCCAAGACCCTCTTCGGCGAGAAGTTCGTCGACGTGATCCCCGGCGACAGTGAGCTCTCCGGGCCCTATCTCGAGACGGCGGCGTCGGACGACTGCCCGACGGAGCTTCCCTGCATCACCGACACCCTCGGCGGGTTCGAGCTCGAGCGGGTCCTCGCCGACACCTATCCCGTCCTGAAGGCCATCGACCCGGCCGAGCTGGCCTTGATCCTCGATGAACTCGCCAACGCCGGCGACGGCCTGGGCGGCACGGTGAACCGCTCGATCGTCAACAGCGCCACGCTGTCGGAACTGGCGGCCAGCAACGACGCCGAGTTCCGCCAGTTCACCTCGGATCTGGCATTGCTCTCCGAGACGCTCGACGAGGTCGCCCCCGACCTCCTGCGTGGCGCCAGGGACCTCAACGTCGCACTCCCGTCGCTCAACGCTCGCGGCGACGAACTCAACACGGCGCTGGTCCAGCTGGGCCGCCTCTCCGGCGACCTCGCCGACCTGCTCGAGAACAACGTCGAGTTCACGACCAACGCGCTGACCAACGGATCGAAGAGCCTCGACCTGCTGTTCAACAAGCGCAACAAGATCCAGCCGCTGCTGCTCGGCCTCGAGCAGTACACCAGCACCTTGGCCGAGGCCATCCGCATCGAGGCCGAGGACGGTTCCATGATGGCCGCAGTCAAGAACCTCGTCAGCGTGTCCGAGATCCTCGCCGGCGCACTACCCGCTGAGGCAGCGGCCGCCGAGAGTCCGGCGCCGGCAGCGAGCACTCCCGCTCCGCTCGCCCCGCTCGACGAACTGCAGTCGGTGACCACGAAGTCGACGAGTGGCCTGCTCGATCTCCTGCTCGGAGGCGGCCGATGACCCGCACCGCGATCAAGTTCGGCATGTTCGTCGCGCTGTGCATGGTCTTCCTCGTGTACCTGGCGTCGACCATCGGCAACACCACGGCGTTGGGCCTCATCGGCCAGGGCCCCGACACGTACTCGGTCTCGGCCACGTTCGACGACGTGAGCGGCCTGCTCCTCGGCGACAACGTCAAGGTCGCGGGCGTGCCCATCGGCAAGGTCACCGACATCACGGTCGAGTCGGGTCGGGCCAACGTGAAGATGCAGATCGACGCCGACCGGAAGGTCCCGGCCGACTCGAGCGCCACCATCCGATGGCGCAACCTCATCGGCCAGCGCTACGTGTACCTCGTTCCCGGCGATGCACCGGCGGCCCTCGCCGACGGCGACGTCATCGAGGACACGACCAACGTGATCGACCTCGGCGAACTGTTCAACCGCCTCGGTCCGATCGTGGCCACCATCGACTCCAACCAGGTCAACGACTTCCTCGACACCGTGACCACGGCGCTCGAGGGCAACGAGATGAGCGTCAGCGAAGCACTCGACGACCTGGCCTTCGTCGTCCAGGGCCTGGGGGAGCGCGACGCCGCCATCGGCCGCCTCATCGAGAACCTCGAGGTGGTGGCCCGTACGGTCGCCGACCGCGACTCGCAGATCGAGACCATGCTCGACAACCTCGCGGCCCTCTCGCAGACCTTCAGCGACAACACGGCGCTGCTCGAGACCGCGATCCTCGAGATCGGTGCGTTCAACACCGACCTCTCGTCGGTGCTCGCCGCCAACCGCAGCGAGATCGACGGACTGCTGGCCAGCCTCGACGCCACGCTCAACACCGTCGAGGACCAGCTCGGCCCGCTCGACCTGGCGCTCGACCGTCTGGACGAGAACGCCTCGGCGACGTTCCGCAGCTCACGCGACGGCACCTTCCTGAACCAGGCGATCCTGTGTCTGACCGTCCTGCCGCCGCCATGCACGACGCCGACGTATCCCGGCCTCGACGCCCTCCTGGGCGATGTCGTGGGCACCAGCGGGGCCGATCCGGTGGTGTCCGGGTCGTCGAATCCGTCACGGATTCCCCGCCTGCAGGGCTCTGAAGCCGTCACGAGCCTCGTCGGAGGTGGAGCGCGATGAAGTCGTTCCGCGATCGCAATCCCTACCTCGTCGGCATCGTGTCGGTGCTCCTCATCGGCGGCGCCACCGGTTTCGCCTTCATGGTCGGACTGCTCAACCTGCTCGAGAACGCCTACGAGATGGAGGGCGTCTTCAGCGACGCCTCCGGTCTCCGTACGGGCGACGACGTGAAGGTGGCCGGCGTCAAGGTCGGCCGCGTGACCGACATCGAGGTCGACCGGCCGTCCGGCAACGTCCGGGTGTCATGGGTCGTCAATGACGGCATCGAGGTCGGCAGCGACACGGGCGCCGAGATCGCTCTCGCGTCGCTCCTCGGGGCCAAGCACATCCGTCTCATCGACCCCATGGCGGGGGACACGATGATGGACGAGCTCCCGCCGGAGCAGCGGGTCGTGCCGCTCGAACGCACGAAGGTCCCCTTCGACCTCTTCGAGCTGACGCGTGTCGCCACCGAAGGGATCAACGAACTCGAGACCGAGAAGCTCAACGACCTCCTGGTCGACCTCGCCGACATCACCGACGGCAAGGCCGCCACCGTCGAGGACCTCCTGACCGGTATCCGCGAGGTCGGCTCGGCGATCAACGAGCGCGATCAGGAGTTCGCCGACCTGCTCGACCAGGCCGATCGCCTCAGCGCGACACTGGCCGACAAGGACGACGAGATCATCAGCCTCCTCGACACCTCGCAGCAGATCCTCGACCTGATCGTCGAGCGGCGGAACGACCTCGCCATCGTGCTGGGCGAGAGTGCCGACGCCGTCCAGGAGCTCAATCGTGTGATCAGCGCCAACAAGGCACAGATCGACGGCGTCCTCGACTCCCTGAGCCCGACGCTCGACGTCGTGTCGGCGCAACAGGACGACATCGACCGGGCGCTCGCCTGGCTCGGCCCCGGCCTGCTCCAGCAGTCCAAGGGCGGGGCACAGGGCCCGTGGGCCGACATCTTCGTGCGCTCGGTGAGTCCCGACGTCCTGGGCATCCTCAACGACGTCTACACCGACATCCTCGGGCTGGAGGCACCGTGAACCGTCTCCGTCTCCTCGGCCTTGCGCTGATCGTGGCGATCGTCGCCAGCGGCTGCTCCGTGCTCCAGCGCGGGAACACCTACGACGTCGTCGCCTACTTCCCCCGTGCGGTCTCGGTGTACGAGTCCGGTGCGGTGCAGGTCCTCGGCCTCCCCGCCGGCGAGATCACCGATGTCGAGGTGGTCGGCGACCTCGTGAAGGTCACCATGGCCATCGACGACGACGTGCCGGTCCCTGTGGACGTCAAGGCGGCCATCGTTCCCCAGTCGCTCATCGGCGAACGACGGGTGCAGCTGTTCCCACCGTTCCAGGAGGGTGACCAGACCATCAGCGACGGCTACGAGATCGCCGCCGAGGACACGATCATCCCGATCGAGCCCGACGAGGCGCTCGCCGCCCTGAACGACTTCCTCGAGAACCTCGACCCGAACGGTCTCGGTCGCCTCATCGACAACGCCGCCACGGCGCTCGACGGCCAGGGCGAGAACCTCGGATCCGCCCTCGACGAACTGTCCGAGTTGGTCGGCAACATCGAGGAGAACGACGACGACATCATCGCCATCGCCGAACGCTTCGACGACTTCACGGCGACGCTCCTGACCCGCGAAGGCCAGTTGGCGCAGGCGCTCGACGACTTCGCCGTCGTCGCTGACGTGCTCGCCGACGAGCGCGACGACATCGAGCTGCTGGTGTCGAGCCTCGCAGACCTCTCGGGCGACGGTCTCGACCTCGTCTCGGAGCACGCAGTGCGGCTGCGCACCGACGTCGAGATCCTCACCCGTCTCACCCGCTCGATCGACGCGAACCTCGACGGCCTCCAGGACACCCTCGATGCCGGCCCAGCGCTGATCGACGGCTTCATCGGGGCCTACAACCCGCGCCTCAACGCGCTCGATCTCCGCAACAACTTCACCCCGCTCATCGCGGAGGCCCTGGCCCCGGTCTTCGGCGCCGTCGGCATCCCGCTCCCGTGCGTGAGCATCCTCGGCACCCAGTGCCCCGGTGGGGGACTGATCGAACTCGACGACGGGTCCGGCGCGGTCGACGCCGAGCTGACTCGCCCGACGAGCCCGGTCAACGACATCCTCGACGTCCTCGGTGCACCCACCGCTGCACCGGAGACCGCACCGTCCGCGACCGAGCGCGACAAGGACGGCAACATGCTCGCCGACCTCCTCGGCACCTTCCTCGGGGTGGGATCATGAGAACTGCCTCCGTCCGCATCATCGGCCTCCTCGCACTGGCGGTCTTCGCCGGCGCCTGCGCCCTGCCGGGCAACGTCACCGGCTCACGCGAGATCACGGCCATGTTCGACGACGTCGGCGACCTCGTGACCGGCCACAGCGTGCAGGTGGCCGACGTCCGGATCGGGTCGGTGACCGACATCGAACTGACCGAGGACTACCGAGCCAAGGTCACCATGTCGATCAAGGACGACGTGTTCGTCCCGGTCGAGTCGCGGGCCCTGCTGCGCACGACATCGCTGCTGGGCGAGAAGTTCATCGAGATCCGTCCGCTCGACGAGGACGACCCGCTGTCGGGAACCGATCTCGTCGACGGTGACGAGCTCACCGAGTCGACCGAAGCTCCCGAGCTCGAGTTCGTCACCGAACGAGCGGTCGAGATCCTCGGCTCCGTCGTGGCCAGCGACGTGGCCACGCTGGTCGAGACCGGCTCGCTCAGCTTCGCCGACCGCGGCCCCGAGCTGCGCTCGCTGGTCGAGAACCTCTCGACCATCTCCGGCACGCTGGCCGACCAGACCGACGAACTCGTCCGCATCATCGATTCGCTCGACGGCGCCACGGCGACGCTCGCCGGCGGCGCATCGGACATCGACGCCCTGCTCGTCAACCTGGCGGAGACCACAGGCGTCCTCGCCGACAACCGGGACGAGGCCATCGACGCGATCCGAGAGCTGACGCGACTCGCGCAGATCCAGAACGACACGGTCTTCGAGCCCTACCTCGACGTCGTCGACACGCAGATCAAGCAGCTCGACGCGATCCTGGGCGAGATCGATCGCGACCAGCAACAGGTCGCCGACACGCTCTTCTGGATCGCCCAGTTCGCCGACAAGCTCCCGCAGGCCGTTCCGGGCGACTTCGCCCAGGTCTACGGCCTCCTCGAAGTGGCGGATCTCTGACATGAGCAGACGCGTCCTCATCAACCTCGTCGCCTTCCTCGGCGTGTTCTTCCTCATGCTGTGGTGGGCGATCAACAACATCATCAACCCCACCCAGCTGCCTCTCATCGGTGGTGCGTCGTTCTTCGACCAGCCCTACGAGCTCCACGGCGAGTTCGCGGCGACTGCTGGTGTGACCGAGAACTCCGAGGTCGCCTACCTCGGCGTGAACTACGGCGCGGTGTCGGCGGTCGACATCGTCGACGGCGAGGTCATCGTCACCATGGAGATCGACTCGGGCAAGGAGATCCCTGCAGGGTCGACAGCGCGGATCTTCCGGAAGTCGGCCATCGGCGAGCCCTACGTCGATTTCAACCCTCCCGAGGACTTCACCGAGGGCGGCCCGACGCTGCAGCCGGGCGACGTCATCCCGATGGAGCGGACCACGGTCCCGCTCGAGTTCTCGGAGCTCCTGCGGACGGCATCGACGGTCTTGGCATCGGTCGACCCCGATCAGACCCGCATCCTGATCCACGAGCTCGCGGTGGCACTGAAGGGCCGTTCCGACTCGCTCCGCGACCTCACGGTCAGCTCGGACGCCTTGCTCCAGACCTTCGTCGACAAGGCCGACCTGCTCGATTCGCTCAGTGCGAACAGCACCCGGCTGACCCGTACGGTCACCGAGAAGCGTGGCTCGTTCTCCGCAGCGATCTCCGATCTCGCCGACGTCGCAGAGACGCTCCGGACCATCGAGCCGGACACCAACATCCTCCTCGACCGGGGGACCGCCCTGCTCGGTCAGACCGCTGACCTGGTCAGCGACATCAAGCAGAACGCCGACTGCATCCTCTCGGATCTCGACGACGTCATCGACCTGACGACCACGGACGCCAACCTCGCCAACCTCGAGCACGTGCTCGACTTCGCCGACGTGGGCCTGGGCTACGTGTTCATGACCCGCGACAGCGAGCCCGGCGGCGTGTGGGTCCGTGTGCACCTGATCGTCAACACCGAGAACCCGGCGACGCAGTACATCCCGCCGACGAACCTGCCGGCCGTCCCCGAAGTACCTGCGTGCGTCTCCACGCTCTCGTCCGGCAGCGTCCGGTTCGAGTCCGGCAGCAGCGTCGGCGCCGTCGCTGCCGGCTCCAACCTGCCGGCCACCGGCGGTGAGCCCATGTACGCTCTCGTGCTCCTCCTGCTCGGTGCCGGTCTCTTCGGCCTCGTCGCACGGCGTACGGTCGGAACGTGAGCGACGACGACACCGACATCGAAGAACCGTCGGCATCGGGCGCTGCGCCCGGTCGTACGGTCCCCGCAGGAGCATTCGTGGCGGCGGTGCTCGTCGCCGGCGTCCTCGGCATCCTGGCGATCGTGGCGCTGTCGAGCGGAAGCGGTGGCAACGACGCCTCCACCGAGGACGCACGATTCGCAGCGGGCAGGTTCGCCGAACGCTTCCTCACCTTCGAACACGACGCGCTCGACGACTGGAAGGCCGGCGTGTTGTCACTGTCGACCGGAGGGTTCACGAGTGAGGTCGAGAACGTCGAGGAGGGCCTCCGCCGGCTCATCGGCGAATCCGAACTCGACGCGTCGACCCAGGTCACGGAGATCTTCGTCGGCGACATCGACAGCGGAACGGTGTCGGTGGTCCTCACCTATGACCGTGACGTCACCGGGGCGTCCGGCACCCGATCGGAGACCGACCGGTACATGCAGCTCGAGATGAACCAGGTCGACGGCGAGTGGCTCGTCGACAACGTCATCGACATCTCGACCGCCGGTGGCCTCGACGAGCAGCCGGCAGCGAGCCCGGAGAGTTCTGACCCCACAGCGACCACGTCGACGACCTCGGGCGGCTGATCGGATTCATGGATGTGGAATCCCGCGGGTCCGGCGCTAGGTTCCCGCACTCCGGTCACCCCTACGAGGCCGATGTGTCTATGATCCGGCGCGACCGACGGAATCGGTTGGAGAACCATGGCTGACGAAGAAGAAGCGATCGAAGAAGACATCGACGAGGACCTCGAGGACGAGGATCTCGATGATGACGACATCGATGACGACATCGATGACGAGTTCGAGGACGACATCGACGACGTCGACGACGACGCGGTCGCTGACGACGAGGACGATGACGACGAGGACGATGACGCCCCTGCGGCGAAGTCGGCCAAGTCCGACGACGACGATGACGACGAGGAGGAGGCCGACCCCGACGACGTCGAGGCCGACCTCGACGCGATCCTGAAGGATCGCCTCGCCGCCGACGACGAGGACGACGAGGACGACGAAGAGATCGACGTGCAGGCCGCAGGACGCCCGGAGACACCCGGCAAGATCCAGCCACGCCGCTCCGACGAGTTCCTCTGCCAGTCGTGCTTCATCCTCAAGCCCCGGGCCCAGATGGCCGAGGGCGAGACCGATCTCTGTGTTGACTGCGTCTGAGCTGGGAGCCCACTGATGGCCTATCGAACGATCGTCGTCGGAACCGACGGCTCCGACACCGCTCGACGGGCGGTGGAACGGGCTGCGGAACTGGCAGCCGCCGACAACGCCCGCTTGGTGGTCACGACGGCCTTCGAGCGCCATGGAGACACCCCGGACGACGCAATTCCCTCCGACGTCCGCTGGATGCTGACCGACAGCAATGCTGCCGAGACGCACGCCCGTGAGGGACGCGAGGCCGCGCACGCCGCCGGGGTGACCGACGTCGTGGTCCAGGCCGTGGCGGGAGCCCCGGCCGAGATGCTCATCGAGACAGCCGAGACCTTCTCCGCCGACCTGATCGTGGTCGGCTCCGTCGGCCTCACCGCTTCGGCGCATTTCCTGCTCGGGAGCGTCGCCAGCACGGTCCTGCACCATGCTCCGGCCGACGTACTCGTCGTCCACACCGCCTCCTGACCCGAGATCTCACCCCAACCCGTTCTGGTGAACGGATGAGACCATCAGACGGCACGAACGTTCACCAGAACCGATGGTGTGAGGGTGTCGTAGGGCAGAACTGGTACGAACCGGTCGCTGTGCGCCATCATTCCGGACTGTGAGCGACGACAAGAACCCCCTCGAGCAGGCAGTCGACCAGGCGATGGACACCTTCGTCTACGCCCCGATCGGCCTGCTGTTCGACGGCCCGGCGCTGTTCCCGAAGCTCGTGGAGAAGGGCCGTACACAGGTCCAGGTCGCCCGCATGATGGGCCAGATGGCGGTCCAGGTCGGCCAGAGCGAAGCAGAGAAGCGCGTCGGCAAGGCCCAGGGCCAGGTCCGTGACTCACTCGTCGCCGTCGGACTGGTTCCGGCTCCGGCCAAGCCTGCAGCCGAGAAGGCGCCAGCGCCCGAGCCGGCCGTGGCCAAGTCGGCGGAGACGACGCCGGCCAAGAAGACCACGGCCAAGAAGTCGCCTGCCAAGAAGTCGCCTGCCAAGAAGTCCACGGCGAAGAAGACCACCGCCAAGAAGGCCCCGGCCAAGAAGAGCGCCGCGAGGAAGCCGGCCAAGAAGCTGTCGGCCTCGTCGCTGGGCATCCCCGACTACGACAGCCTCTCGGCCAGCCAGGTGGTCAGCCGGCTCCGTGGACTCGCAGCAGCGGACCTCGACGCCCTCAAGGCCTACGAGTCGGCGACCCGGGCCCGGAAGACGATCCTCAACCGCATCACGCAACTGCAGAGGGGCTGAGCGCCCATGGAGGTCTCGGCCCGCCCCGCGGACGCCTCCGACCTCGACGTCGTCGCCGACCTGGCCACACTGGCCATCGAGGAACTGACCCCGAACCGGGGCGGTGCACTGTGGCGGCGTGAGGCGGCACGACCGATCCCGACCGCGCCGTCAGTGCAAGCTGATCTCGAAGACGCCGACGTCCACGTGGTCGTCGGCACCATCGACGACGTGCCCGTGGGTTACGGCGTCGTGCGTCGACTGCCGATGCGCGACGGATCGACCCTCGGCCGAGTGACCGACATCTTCACGCTCGCCGGAGCGCGTGGCGTCGGCGTGGGCGAGGCGATGATGGACGCCATCATCGAGTGGGCCACGGACTCGGGCTGCTTCGGCATCGACTCGGTGGCGTTGCCGGGGGACCGGCACACCAAGAACTTCTTCGAGTCCTTCGGCCTCGTCGCCCGGGCGATCGTGGTGCACCGCCCACTGCCGTCATGACGTCGCGCCCCGAACTCGCCGTGGGCGCAATCGTCCTCCACGACGACCGGCTGCTCCTGATCCGTCGAGGGCGAGGGCCTGCGGCCGGCTCGTGGTCGGTGCCCGGGGGGCGTGTCGAACACGGAGAACTCCTCGCCGAGGCGACCGTGCGCGAGCTACGCGAGGAGACCGGCCTCGAGGGGATCTGTGGCTCGCTCGTCGGCGTGGTCGAGCGGTTCGATGGCGACGATCACTTCGTGGTCCTCGATCACTGGGTGACCCTGCTCGAACCCGATGCACCCGCGACCGCCGGCGACGATGCCGCCGAGGTCGCATGGGTGCCGGTTCACGAAGTGGCCGAGTGGCCCCTGATCGAGGGCCTGGCCGAGTTCCTCCACGACCACCAGATCATCGACACGATCACCTGACGGCCGCGGAGTGGGTCAGCGGCCCTTCCAGTTGGGCTTGCGCTTCTCGATGAAGGCGGTCAGGCCCTCGCCGGTGTCCTCGCTGGACATGACCTCGCCCATGGCGACCATCGAGTCCTGGAACGCGGCGTCGTCGTCGGCGTACGTCTTGAGCGCGATCTCGCGGCTCTTGCGGACGGCGAGGGGAGCGTTCTCGCTGATCTGGGCAGCGAACTCGAGGGCGACGTCGACGGCCTTGCCCGGCTCGGCGAGGCGGTTCACGAACCCGACCTCGTAGGCGCGCTGCGCGTCGATCGGGTCGCCGGTGAGGAGCATCTCCATGGCGAGGTTCTTCGGCATCGCCTTCGGGAGGCGGAAGAGGGCGCCGGCGGCGGCCACCAGGTTGCGCTTGACCTCCGGGACACCGAACTTGGCGTCGGTCGAGGCGACGACCAGGTCACACGCGAGGACGATCTCGCAGCCGCCGGCGTAGGCCGGGCCGTTCATGGCCACGATGATGGGCTTCGTGCGCTCCTTGGAGGTGATGCCACCGAAGCCGCCGGTCTTGGTCGACAGGCGGCCGGCATCGCCGGAGTTGATGGCCTTGAGGTCGGCGCCGGCACAGAAGACCGGACCCTCGTGGGTGAGGACGCCGAGCCAGATCTCGTCATCGGCCTCGAGCTTGTCGATGGCGGCTTCGATGCCCTCGGCGACGTCGCCGTTCACGGCGTTGCGCGCCTCGGGACGGTTGATGGTGATGAGGGCGACATTGCCCCGCTTCTCGTAGTCGATCATGCGCCGACCCTAGTGCTGGCAGTTGTGGCAACACCCATTGCCTGTCGCGTGTCACGAGGGGCGCGCTCGGACGGTATGGTGCCGCCGTGAGCGCCGAAACGGGTGACGAGGCGAGCCGGCTGCAGTGTCCATTCTGCGAGGCCTATGAGATCGATCGTCTCTACCTGGCTTCACTGCGGATCGACTCGTGTGTGTGCGCCTCGTGCGGTGCGCGCTGGGACGAGGACACCTCGACCGGCGAATACCGGGGACGTCAGAGCCACGCCCGCACGTCGCGGACGTCGTCGAGCTAGCTGGCGTCGCTCGCCGTGGTCTCTTCCGAGACCGAAGCGTCAGCAACCGGCGCCTCGTCGGCGACCGGAGCTTCTTCAGCGACCGGCGTCGTCTCGTCTGGCGTCGCGATCGCATCTGCTTCGGCGGCGTCCGCAGCCTCGGCTTCCGTCGCGGGTGCGTCGGTGGTCGGAGCCTCCGACGTCTCGGCCGGGGCCGGAGCTTCGTCGGTCGCGGTGGCGTCGTCGGCCTTGGTCTCCGGCGCGGGCGGACGCGGCTTCTTGCGCTTGCGCGGCTTCTTGTCGGCCTGGATGCCGAAGATCTCGGCGATCTCGGGCAGGCGAGCGGCGTGGCGCTTGATGATCGTCGTGAGCTCGTCGGTCACCTTGGTCGGCAGCGATGCAGGCACGACCTGGCGTCGCACCGGCGAGTGGGCGAGCGCATCGAGCATGTAGCCCCAACGATCGGGCGACACCTCGTTCGTCATCCCGGCGTTCGAGGCCTCGACCAGCCGCATGGCGACGGGCGCCGGCAGGGGAGCGCCGGCCTTCGGCGGACGGGACGAGAGGTGGAGCGCACGGACGACGCGGTCGTCGTCGAGAAGCTCGATGATCTCGTCGATCCATCCCTGATGGTCGGCGTCGAGGCGGGCAGCGAGTGCTTCGCGGAGTCGTGCAGCCAGGGCCCGGGTCTCTTCGTCCTTCGCCGCACCGTCGGCCGCGGTGACCACTGAACGGAGATCGCGGACGTCGACGGTCGTGGCCTGCTCGAGGGCGGCCTCGGCACGGTCGCGCCATTCGGCGGCGCGGACCTTGACGAGCAACTCCTCGGCCAGGGCCAGCATGCGCGTCTCGTCGATCTGGGGCTTGCCCTCGGTCTCGAGCTGCGTGTTCTGGGTCGCGATGGCCTGACGCACGGCCTGGAGACCACCCTTGATGACCTCCTGGGCCACCGGCTTCTGCTCTTCCGGCAGTCCCGCGACGACCTCGTCGCGATGGGCACGGCCGGCCTTCAGGCGCGGTGCCTTCGGCTTCGGGGGGAGCTTGGGCTTCGCCGGAGTGCGGGGACGATCGCCGCCGCGGTTGCCGCCGTCGCCTCGGCCCTCGCCGCCCTTGCCACCGGAGCGGGGCTTGCGGTCGCGCGAGCCTCGTCCCTTGCGGTCGCCGTCGCCGCGGCGGGTCTTCGGGGCGAGCTGCTGGGTCACGAGCGGCTCGTCGTCGCGCGCCAGGAGCTGCAGCGTCTCGACCGGCTTCTTCTTCGGCTCCTTGGGCGGGAGCACGCTGACGATGGTGATCCCGTCGAGTTCGACCTCGGCATCGACCCGGAACTTGGCCCCGACGACGGAGTCGGCGGGGAAGAGCGTGGCATCAGCCACGCCCTTGGGCTCACGCGCTCCTGCGGCCCTCCAGGTGAAGGTCGCATCATCGCGGCGACTGGTGAGCTCGATCTCGATGCGGGTGGCCATAGCGGCCCGCCAATGTACCGGACCGCCTGGGACCCGGACGATTGAGACGCCGAGAACGCCGCGATCGCGATCTGACGGTGTGTCAGAATCGCCGCATGGGACGAGGTACGGGCGTGGTGCAGTTGGTACGGGAGTACGACGAACCCGATGCGGTCCCTGGCCCGCCGCTGCCGCTGGGAGAGCGCATCGAACTCGAGGGTCGAGGCACGACGTTCGCCCGGTGCATCCCCGGACCGGCCGATGCACCGACGGTCCTGCTCATCCACGGGTGGCTCGCGAGCGGCGGTCTGAACTGGTTCCAGACCTTCGACGACCTGCGAGGCACCCATGGCGTGGTGGCCCCCGACCTCCGGGGCCACGGACGTGGAATCCGGTCACGGCGTCGATTCCGTCTGGCCGACTGCGCCGATGACCTCGCTGCGCTGATCGACCATCTCGACTGCGGCCCCGTGGTCGCCGTCGGGTACTCGATGGGCGGACCGGTGGCGCAGCTCCTCTGGAAGCGCCACCCCGAGAAGGTCGCCGGCCTCGTGTTCGCCGCGACCTCGTCCAGCTTCGTGGTCGGCACCCGTGAGCGATTCATCTTCACGTCGGCCATGGCCGCCGCTGCAGGAGGAACCCGGGCCGGGCAGCAGCTCACCCGCCTGCCGATCCGCGCACTCCGAGAGCGCATCCCCACCGATGCGCCCGGACGACCCGCATCCATGGGCCGCTGGGCCGCGGCGGAGATGCGCCGACACAACCCGCGCACGATCCTCGAGGCCGGCCAGGCCATCGGCAACTACAACGCTCGACGATGGGTGGGGTCGATCGACGTCCCGACCAGTTGCCTCGTCACGACGCGCGATCTCGCCATCAGACCCCCGGAGCAGGCGCGTCTTGCGTTCGCGATCTCCGGGGCATCGGTGCACCGGATCGAGGACGGGCATGCTGCGTGTGCCCGCCCGGGGTTCGGCAGCGCCGTGCGCACGGCCGTCGACGACGTCGTCAGCCGGATCTGACCGGGTGACCGCGTCCGGTCCGCTCGTCGGGACCCGCATCGTCGAGCTGAACGGTCTGGGTCCGGCACCCTTCGCGGCCATGGCCCTCGCCGACCTCGGCGCGGACGTGGTGCGGGTGACGCGTCCCGGCGAGGGCGGCGACGGCGCCATGGGCCGGTTCGACGTCCTCAACCGCAACCGGGACTGCATCGAGGTCGATCTGAAGGACCCAGCGGGCATCGAGACGGTGCTCGGATTGATCGATGCGGCCGACGGATTCATCGAAGGGTTCCGTCCTGGCGTGTGCGAGCGACTCGGCCTGGGCCCCGACGTGCTCCTCGAACGCAACCCCCGCCTCGTCTACGGCCGGATGACCGGTTGGGGACAGGACGGCCCGCTCGCGCAGAGCGCCGGCCACGACATCACCTACGCCGCGACCGCCGGGGCGCTGGCGCACATCGGCAGACGGGATCAGCCCCCGACCCCACCACTGAACCTCGTCGCAGACTTCGGCGGGGGTGGGATGCTCCTCGCCTTCGGCATGACCGCGGGCCTCCTCTCGGCCGCTCGTGGCGGAAGGGGCCAGGTCGTCGACGCGGCGATGGTCGACGGGGTGGCAATGCTCATGGGAGCGCTGATCGGTGCGAGCGAGAGCGGCTTCTGGTCCGACGAGCGCGGCACCAACCTCCTCGACTCCGGGGCGCCCTACTACGACTGCTACCGGTGCGCCGACGGCAGGTACGTCGCCGTCGGCGCGATCGAGGCGCCCTTCTTCGCCGCCCTGGTCGACGGGCTCGGGCTCGCCGACACCGACCTCCCGGAGCAGAACGACCAGGAGCGCTGGCCGGAGCTGAGGGCGGCGTTCGAAGACGTGTTCCTCACCCGGAGTCGCGATGCGTGGGCCGAGGCGTTCGAGGGCACCGATGCGTGGGTCGCCCCCGTGATCGCCATGGGCGAACTCGCCGGTCACCACCATCTCCGGAGCCGACGCACGGTGGTACACGTCGACGGTGCGGTCCAACCGGCGCCGGCGCCACGGTTCTCCGGTACGCCTGCTGGTGCTCCGAGACCGGCGACAGCGCCGGTGGCGGTCGACGCCGTCCGGCGACGGTGGAGCCGTCCCGCAGGCTGATCAGCCGGAGAACTCGTCCTCGTACGGCTCGCACATCTTGCACGGTGCCAGTGCATCGGCGGACGAGACCTGACGGAGATCGCTCTTGCCGGCGACGACCGGACACGCGGCCCGGTGCGCCATGGCGCCACGGGCGGTCGCGACGAGGACGTCGCCGTCCATGGGCGTGCCGTTCGCCGCGGACGGAGCCGGCGCGGTCGACCCGTCGACGATCGTCCGCTGGAGCGCAGCGATCGCCTCGAGCAGCGCAGCCGAGCCGGCTCGCGACTCCTTGACCAACTCGGTCAGCCAGTGGGCGAAGTAGAAGAAAGCACCGAGGAAGACCAGACCCAGGCCGAAGAGACCGCCCGAGATGAGATACGGGATCTGCTCGAACAGGTTCGAGGTGCGTGCCGCTCCGTACCAACCGAGCAGCACGAACACGAGCCCCAGAGGAGCGACGACTCCAGCGGCGACCATCAGCGTCCGCTCGGAAAGGTCGAGCGACTGACCGCCCGTACGAAGGCGTCGAACGGCGTCGGCGAACGCCCGGCGATCACCGTCGCTCTGGACCGGGAGGTCCGGGTGCTGGACGAACCCGTCGAATTCCGGAGCCGGTGGCGGCGGTGGAGTCGCGGGCGCATCCGGTGCCGCTGATGCGTCCGGCGCTCGCAGAGGACTCTGACGATGGGTGGTGCTCATGAGCCAGCCTCCTGGAGGGGCGGTTGGTCGAGGCCGTCGGGACACGACGCCAAGACCGGTGCGAGGGCGTTGTCGGCGAGTCTCGTGGACCCAGCGGCGAAGAACGGCGTGCCGAGAACGGCAGCGAAGATGAGGAGTGCGGGGATCGCGTCACCGAACGGGAAGGTGGCGGCGTTCGACACCGGGACCGGCGCCACGGTCTGTGGAGCGGACGGTGGTGGGAGTGCCGGCGTGGCGGATTCGAAGCCACCGGACGTGGTGGACCCGGGGGAGGTGCCGCCCGAGACGGGGGACGGCGTCGGTGTCGTGGGGGTGAAGGTGGGGTCCTCGAACACGAAGGCCTCGGTCGCGCTCGCCGACACGTCGGCGACACCGATGACGAAGCTCATGGTGTGCACCTTCTCGAGGAGCTTCACGAGCGCCTGGGGCGAGAACGGGATCGGCCCGAGGTTCTCCGACGGGAGGTCGGCCGTCGGCAGGAGGGCCAAGACGTCGGTGAGCACCGGAGTGTTCTGACCGTCGTAGTTCAACGTCACCGAGAGCCCGCTGGCGGAACGCGTCGCGAGACCACCCTCGCTGGTCGCCACCGGATCGAGGAGCTTGATCTCGATGCCCGACGCCTCGAACAGCTGTTGCAGCGCCTGGTCGCCCGCTCCACCGACCTGGTCGAGCAGGTCGTTGAGCGGGCCGGCGAGCGTCTCGTCGAGGGCGTCGCCCACGGGGCCGGTCACACCGCCGAGCAGCGGGTCGAGCGCGTCGCGCACCGGGTTCGCCGGATCGTCGGGACGGTCGGGTCGCTCGACGAAACGGACACCGTCGGCATCGACGGTCGCCGGGAGGCCGAGGATCTCGAGGCCGGTCACCGAGGTCCCGCCGCTCGATGCGGCCTCGGCGCCGTTGCTCGTCGCGACGAGGTCCGAGGTGACGCCGTCGATGGAGATCAGGCCGCCGGCGATGCTGATCCGGGAGACGTCGCTCCGTGCCCGGGAGACGAGCTGGTCGCCTTCGATCAGCGTCTGGGAGGCCGCCGTGATCCCACCGATGCTGGCGACCGGGTCGAGGGAGAGGCCGGCGTACGAGGCACGAGCCTGCGAGTCGGCGAACTCGGTCGTCGCCACCATCTCCGTGCCCTGTTCTCCCTGCGACGTCGACGTCGGGCCGGACGGGAAGAAGGCCTCGGAACGGACCGGGTAGGGCGGGATGCCGGTCGAGGTCCCACTGGCCGCGAGCGCCGCGTCGAGATCGGCGATGAGCGGACCGGGGAAGAGGAAGCTGGCGAGCGAGTAGCCGACGGGACCGGAGTTCAAGGTCGCGAGCGCCTCGGGGACCGAGAACTGCACGACCGGCGAACCCGTGGCGAGGAGGTTGGGGGAGTCGTACGTGATCTGGATGGCGTTGCCTCGGGCCGAGGCGATGTAGCCGCCGAACTGGCCGACGTCTGCCTGCCCCTCGGTCTGTGCGTCGGCGATCTGGGGGACCCCGGCGATGCCGAGCACGAACGCGACGGCGACGAGTCCGGCGAAACGGCGTCGTGAGCGGTCAGTGCGATGCATGCTGTGCCTCCGGGACGACAGACGGAGTGATCAGGGTGGCGTCGGGTTCTCCGAGCTCGGGGACCGCCGGACCGGCCTTCCATCGGGCGAGGCGTTCGTAGAGCAGACCCGCCATGCCGTTGGGCTGCTTTCCCAGGAGGACCGCAGCGATCGCCACGGCAGCGAAGACCACGCCGGCCAGTGATGGTGACTCGGACTGCACCAACGGGAGCAGCGCGAACAGGATGCCGCCGATGAGGGCTCCGGTGATCGTGGTGACGCCGCCGACGAACGCGAAGAGGAACAGCACGACGTTGTTGATCGATTCGAAGTCGATGGTGCCCACCGACGCGTTGACCCCGCCGAAGAGACCGCCGGCGAGGCCGGCGATCGCCGACGACGTGCAGAAGACGATGAGCTTGGTCCGGCGGATGTCGAGGCCGAGCGTGGCGCAGGCGGCGGGGGAGTCGCGCACCGCGGAGAGCCGTCGCCCGAAGGCCGAGCGACGGATGGCGAGCACGCCGACAGCCACGATGGCGAAGATCCCGGCGCACAGCACGATGAAGACGCGGTTGCCGCTGAAGTCGAGGCCCAAGAGGTTCAGACGCCCGACCACCTGGTTGTCGATGCCGTACACGCTGTCGTTCTGGAAGATCAGTTCTCGACTGGCGACGGCGATCGCGAAGGTCGACAGCGCCAGGTAGAGGCCCGTGAGCCGAAGCGCGGGCAGAGCAACGATGGCGCCGAGGGGAACCGCGACCGCAGCGGCGGCCACCAGTCCGAGGATGCTGTCGCCACCGCCGACGCTGCCCATGGCCCAGGCTCCGACGCCGAGGAACACGTACTGCGCAAGCGAGATCTGTCCGGAGAAGCCGGTCAGCACGACGAGCGAGAGCAGCAGGACGGCGTAGACCATCGAGCGGCCCGCGTCGAGCAGGTAGTCGGACGGCATCACGGCCGAGATGAGCGAGACCGCCCCGACGAAGACGACGGCGCCGACCGCCGACTCACGAAGCGACGGCGTGCGTGGTTCGTCACGACCGACGAGGCGGCCGACGGAGAGACGCTGCTCGGGCAGGAACAACAGCGCAGCGAGGAGGAAGAGCCCCGGCAGGGCAGTGCTCACCGAACTCCACGGGATCACCGTGAGGAAACGGTCGCCGATGATGCTGTCCTGCTTGACGAGCACGATGCCCGACATCCAGTTCTGCAGCACGCCGAGGCTGATGGCACCGGCGAAGGTCAGGGGCAGGCTGCGGAGCTTGCCGACCACCGCAGCACCGAAGGCGGTCACCACGGTGAAGGCGAACACTGCTGCCTGGAGCGCTCCCTGGCCGGGAGCGATGAGGACGCCGGCGAGCGCCGCGAGCGTCGAGCCCAGGATCCACGAGAAGCGGGCGATCATGACCGGGTTCGTGCCGTTGAGCGATGCGAGGTCCGGGTTGTCGACGACCGCGCGCATCGCGACGCCGGTGCGCGAGACGTACAGGAGATAGCGGAGCGCAACCGCGACCGCGAGGGCGATCGCCATCACGAACAGTCGATCCCACGGCAAGCGGGCGCCGAAGACCTCGATGGTCTTGTCGTTCCCGAAGAACGACGGCACCACACGAGCAGCCTGGTCGTCCGGGAAGATGGTCTGGATGAGACCGATCAACATGACGGTCAACGCGATCGTGACCGTCAGCGTGGTGCCGGCCGACGCTCCGGCGAACGAGCGCATGATCCGCTCGAGCACGAGACCGACGAGGGGACCGAGGACGACGATCACGACGACCATGGCGATCGGTGTGGGCCAACCCTGCTGCACCTTCAGCTGGAAGTAGAGATAGGCGGCCACCATCCCGACGGCGCCGTGGGCGAAGTTGAAGACGCCGGTCGTCGTGTACGTCAGGACCAACCCGGCGGCGCTGATGGCGTAGACCGACCCGACGGCGATCCCGATCATCGTGAACTGGAAGAAGTCCGATGCCGTGTTCGCCTGACTGAAGACGAAGAACGTCAGCAGCACGCCGAGGACGGGCCCCGCAAACCGCCGCGCCGATGCTGCGGGGTTCACGCGTACCCGCACTCGAAGCCGGAGCTGGGATGGGCACGGACCCACTTGCCGCCGCTGACCTTGGCGATCATGAAGCAACGCGGCCCCTGCTTCGCAGCCGGGGTGATCGGAGCGATGAAGCCGTTGGCGTCGTAGTCCTTGATGCCCTGGAGCTGCGCGAGGACCTTGTCCCGCGTCGGCTCTCCGGCGACCTGTCGGAGCGCCGTGACGTAGAGGTCGGCAGCCACCCAGGACTGGATGGCGAAGAAGTCGATGTCCGCACCCGGGTTGGTGTTCTGGTACCAGGTGAGGAAGTCGTTGATCGCGGGGACGCTGCCGGCGTCCTCGAGGATCGAGAACGCCAGCCCGAGCACGGTCGGCTCGGCCGCCTCGCCCGCACGGGAGAGGAAGTCCCGGCCGTAGGCCTGAGCGCCGTAGAAGGGGACCTTCGGGAAGTAGCCGACGGTCTGGAGGTCGCGGGCGAGGTTCGACATGCCGGTGATCTCGAGCGTGGTGACGAGCACGTCGACCTTGGCGTTCTTCACGTTCTGGGCGACACCGGCGTAGTTGGTCTCGGTCACGGCGACCTCGGCGTCGAGCACCACGGGGATCCCGGCGTTCTCGAAGTCGGCCCGGTAGTCGGCGGCTCGTGCCTTGGCTGCCGCCTGGGCCGGAGCGATCAGGCCGGCCTTCGACACCCCCTCCACGTCCTTCAGGTAGCGGAAGATGGCCGCGGCGTTGTTGCCCTTCGACGCCGGGTCGAGCGGTGTGGTCGGGAAGTTGTTGGCCGAACTGATCATCGCGTCGGTGATCGCCAGGCCGGTGTAGGCGATGTTGCTCCCGTTGATCGACTGCGCACCGCCGTCGTCGACCACCGTGGTGCCGCCGACGAAGCCCATGACCTGGTCGCTGAGCTTGTCGTGTTCGGACTTGTTGGTGCCGGACTGGAGTCGGTCGTCAGCAGTGACGAGGGTCAGCTTGCGGCCGCAGACGCCACCGGTGGCGTTCACGAAGTTCACATAGGCCTTGACCGCGTTGACGCCGGTCTGACCGAACCCGGGAATGGGACCGGAGATCGTCGAGACGTTGCCGATCTTGATCTCGGTCTCGCTCACGCCGACGTCGCTGTCGGCGCCGCCGCCACACGACGAGCCTCCGACCACGACCACGCCACCGCCGTCATCGTCGGGGCTGCCGTCGACCGGCCCAGAGGTGCCGTCGTCCGACGGTCCTGCCGTCTCGCTGCCACCGCCGGCGACCTTGGCCCTCGTGGTGGTCGTGGTGCCGTCAGGGTCGTTCGAGCCTCCCGGGCCGTCGAGGACGTCGGCGGTGTTCGATCCGCTGTCGGTCGCCAGCGCGGCTCGTTGCTCGTCGGTCAGACGAGAGCCGCAGGCGGCGATCAAGAAGACCCCCACGAAGAGTGCGATGGCGTTTCGGCGCATGGATCTGCAAATTCCCCTCATCAGACCGCTCGGGTCCCAGCATGCGAGCACGTCATGTCCGCCGAGGTGTCGCGACGAATCGGACTCCCCAGAGATCGCAACCATATCTGACGCGGTGTCAGATATGGTTGCGCCAGTTCACGATCCTCGGGACACCGACCCGCGAGAGGACCCCTGTGCAGATCGCCTACACCCCGGAGCAAGAAGCCCTTCGTCACGAGCTGCGCACCTACTTCGCTGCGCTCATGACGCCAGAGGTGGCGGCCGAGGTGGCCCAGGGTGAGACCGGCGGTCCGGCATGCCTCGCGGCCACCCGGAAGATGGGCGCCGACGGCTGGCTCGGGCTCGGCTGGCCGGTCGAGTACGGCGGCCAGGGCAAGGGCGAGGTCGAGCAGTTCATCTTCTTCGACGAGGCGTGGAGGTCCCAGGCCCCCATCCCGTTCCTGTCGATCAACACCGTCGGCCGCACGATCATGGAGTTCGGGACGGAGGCCCAGAAGACCTACTTCCTTCCCAGGATCCTTGCCGGCGAGCTGCACTTCTCGATCGGCTACACCGAGCCTTCAGCAGGCACCGATTTGGCGTCGTTGCGGACGACAGCCGTCAAGGACGGCGACGAATGGGTGATCAACGGGCAGAAGATCTACACCAGCCTCGCCAGCTACGCCGACTACGTCTGGCTGGCGGCCCGCACCGATCCTGACGCCTCGAAACATGCGGGAATCACCATCTTCGCAGTGCCCACCACCGACCCGGGCTTCTCCATGACGAAAATCGACACGATGGTCAACGCGTCGACGTTCAACACGTACTACGACGACGTTCGGGTCTCCGACGACGCCATCATCGGTGAACTGCACGGCGGCTGGACCCTGATCACGAACCAACTGAACTACGAGCGCGTCTCGCTCGGCCCGCCCGGAATGATCAGTCGGTCCATCGAGGACGTCGTCGACTGGGCCAAGGACACGAAGCTCCCCGATGGTCGCCGGGTGATCGACCAGGAGTGGGTCCAGGCCGACCTGGCCAAGGTCGTGTCCGGGCTCGACGCCGTGACGCTGATGAGTTGGAAGGTCGCCTCGTCCGAGGGCGCGAACCCTGCCGACGCGTCGGCGACGAAGTTCTACGCAACCGAGTTCTATCTCGAGGCCTATCGGCTGCTGATGGGGATCATCGGACCGGCTGCGGCGCTCGAGCGCGGGACACCGGAAGCGGAACTGGCCGGACGTCTCGAACGCGGGTGCCAGGGCTCGCTGATCCTGACGTTCGGCGGCGGCACGAACGAGATCCAACGGGATCTCGTCGCCCTGTTCGGGCTCGGGCTTCCCCGGGTCCCGCGGACCTGACGGACGAGGATCGAACGAGGAACCCATGGATCTCTCACCAACCGACGACCAGCAAGCCGTCATCGACCTCTCGATGCAGATCATCGGCGACCGGTCGACACCGGACGCACTCCGAACGCTCGAACGCGACGGCATCACGCACGATGCCTCGCTCTGGGATGCACTGCTCGCGGCCGATCTCGTGGCGCTCGCGCTACCCGAGGCGTGCGGCGGCGGGGGCTACGGACTCACCGAGGCGGCCATGGTGGCCGAAGCCGTCGGTGCCCACGCAGCGATGGTGCCCTACGTCGAGGTCGTCGCCAGCGGGCGAGCACTCGCTGCCGCCGGAGATCCGCTCGCAGCCGAGGTCGCCGGGGGAGCGATCGTGGTCCCCGCACTGCGCGAAGGCCCCGATGCTCGCGAGTCGGCCGATCCCTACGTCACCGCAGACCAGACCGACGACGGCTGGGTGCTCTCGGGCGACAAGCGACTCGCATCCGGAGCCACCGCGGCCACGTACCTCCTCGTCAGTGCCCGCACCTCCGACGGTGTCGCGCTCTTCGCCGTCGATCTGGGCGACGTGAGCACGGTCGACTCGACCACGCTCTCGGGTCAGGTCCTGCGCAGCGTGCACCTCGACCGCACGCCGGCGCGACGTCTGGACGCAGCCGACGGCCTGTCCGCGCTGTCGACCCTGAACCACGAGCTCCGCGTGCTCCGCTGCGCCCACCTCGGCGGCATCGCCTCCGGTGCACTCCGTCTGGCCGCCGACCACTGCAAGGAGCGCCACCAGTTCGGCTCGCCGATCGGTACCTTCCAGGCCGTGGCGCACCGCATGGCCGACGCCTGGCTCGACGTGAACCTCATCCAGGCGACGGCCCGGCAGGCCGCCTGGCGAACCGACAGCGACCTTCCGGCCGTCCAAGCCGCCGCCAGCGCTGCGATGTGGGCGTGCGAGGGGTCGCAGCGTGTCGTCCACGCTGCGCAGCACGTCCACGGCGGAATCGGCGTCGACATCGATTACCCGGTCCACCGCTACTTCCGGTGGGCCAAGGACCTCGAGCTCCAACTCGGAGGTGCGAGTGCGTGCACCCGCGACCTCGGAGCGGCCATCGCCGCGGAGCCACTCACCATCGGATAGGACATTCACTGCTCCCGTCGGGAGCTCCTCATCACAGCTGCAGTCACAACCGAACCACAGGGGGAACACCAGGATGCGCACTCGCGGATTGGCCGTGCTCATGGCCACCATCGCGCTCGTCGCCGCTGCATGCGGCGGTGACCGGACCGAAGATGCCGTGGACGATCCGTCGACGACCACGACGCCGACCGACGAGCCATCCGGCTCCGACGCAGGGCCGGGAGACTTCGGGACGCTGACCGATGTGTGCGGGGCCAACGAGGGCGGGGGAGCCCTCGCCGATGCCGACGCCGCCGACATCCAGGGCATCACCGAGGACAGCATCGAGCTCGGCACCGTGGCCGACCCGGGATTCACGGGCCGACAGGGACTGAACCAGGAGATCTTCGACGCCGCGACGGCCTTCGTCGAGTGGTGCAACGCTGCCGGGGGGATCAACGGCAAGCAGCTGAAGCTCAACCTCCACGACGCCGCGCTGAGCAACTACCAACCGGTGGTCGAGGAGGCGTGCAAGACCGACTTCGCACTCGTGGGCGCCGGTGCCGTGCAGGACAACCTCTGGCCCACCGTGGGTGCAGCGTGCGGTCTCATCGACATCGCCGGGTTCTCGGTCACGCCCGAGAAGTCCGGCAACGTGGGCGACGACCCGATCGCACGGCGGTCGGTCCAGGCGATCCCCAACGCCAGCGACCAGGTGCCGATCGGCGCACTGCATCTCGTCGCCGACGAGTTCCCGGACGCCGGGAAGCGGACGGGCTACGTGTACTCCGACTTCCAGACGCTCGTCGTCACCTACGAGCGGTACCGCTCGGCCTACGAGCAGGCTGGCAACGTCACCGTCGACACGCAGATCTACTCGATCGGTGGCGAGTCGAACTGGCAGCCTTTCGCCATCGCACTGCGCGATGCCGATGTCCAGTTCCTGACCTTCGTCGGTGAGGGCGAGAACTTCGCCAAGCTCCAGCGAGCCATGAAGGAGATCGACTTCGCACCGGCGGTCACGCTGCAGGAGACGAACTTCTACGACAAGGAGTACCTCGCCGCGGCGGGTGACGCCGCCGAGGGGACGTTCATCCGCACGGCACTCACGCCCTTCGAGGAGGCCGAGCCGGGCTCTGCGACACAGCAGTACCTCGACAACGTCGAAGCCACCGGCGGCAAGGTCGCCGTGCTCGGCGCCCAGTCGACGTCGGCCTGGCTGCTCTTCGCGACCGCAGCGAAGGAATGTGACGTCGCCGACAACCTCACACGGACGTGCGTGCTCGAGACCGCAGCCGGGATCGAGGACTGGGAGGCCGGCGGGCTCCATGCGCCCACCAACCCCGGACAGAACGCTGCGTCGTCGTGCGTGGCGGTCCTCCGGGTGCAGGACGGCGCCTTTGTCCGCTACGCCCCCGACTCGGGCTTCCGTTGTGACCCCGACGACATCGTCTCCGTCGAGGTCCCGGGCGCCTAGGGCGCACACGCGTTGGAGCAGTTCCTCACCTTCACCATCGCCGGACTGGTCACGGCGGCGTTGTACGCCGTGGCCGCGTCCGGCCTTGTCCTGACGTACACCACCTCCGGGGTGTTCAACTTCGCCCACGGTGCGTTCGGTATGTTCGCCGCGTTCGCCTACTGGCAGGTGCGGCATGAGTGGGGCGTCCCTGCGCCGATCGCGCTGGTGATCGTGCTGTTCATCGGCGCACCGATCTTCGGCGCAGTGGTCGAGCGCGTCATCCTGCGCGGACTACGGGGTACGTCAGAGGTCATCCGTCTGATCGTGTCGGTGAGTCTCCTCTTCGGCGTCTACCAGGCGGCGGTACTGCTCTTCCCTCCCGGCATCGGGCGTCGGATGCCGGGCTTCTTCGACGGCGAGTCGATCGACCTCGGCGTCGTCAACCTCACCTGGCACGACGCGACGACGGTCCTCGCTGCGGTGGTCACGGCGGTGGTGCTCCGCGTCATGCTCTTCCGGACACGACTCGGAGTGAGCATGCGAGGCGTCGTCGACGACCCGGACCTCCTGCGACTCACGGGCGGACGTCCGGATCGCGCCGCCATGTACTCGTGGTCGATCGGGACCTCGCTCGCTGCGCTGGCGGGCATCCTCCTCGCCGGCAGCCAGGGCTCGCTCTCGCACATCCCCCTCACGTTGCTCGTGGTCAACGCCTACGCAGCGGCGCTCTTCGGCCGACTCAAGAGCCTGACCCTGACGTTCGTCGGAGCGCTGGTCATCGGCCTCACCGAGTCGTACGCGATCGGGTACCTGGACCTGAGTCAGCCCTTCTCGTCGATCGGCGGCCTGACGATCTCGCCACCGCTCTCGCTCGCCGGACTCCGGCCGGCGATCCCCGTCATCCTGCTCTTCCTCGTCCTGCTGTTCCTGCCTCCGTTGCGACTCCGGGCCGGAGGACAGCAGCAGTCCCGTGAGGAGATCCCGGCTCCGCCCGTACGACGGTGGATCATCGCGGTCGTGCCGGTGGGGCTCCTCTGTGTCGCCGCCGGCGCGCTGCTTCCCTCGCTGCGGACGTTCCAACTCGGACAGGGTCTGGCGCTCTCGATCGTCATGCTCTCGTTGGTGCCCCTCATCGGGTACGCCGGCCAGATCTCCCTTGCTCCCATGGCCTTCGCGGGGATCGGCGCGGTGGCCATGGGCGCATGGGGCGGCGACGGCAATCCACTCGCACTGGTCGCTGTCGTGGCCGTCTCCGCCGCCGCCGGTGTCGCGGTGGCGCTCCCGGCGTTGCGTCTCCAAGGCCTCTACCTGGCCCTCGGGACCGCAGCGTTCGCAGTGGTCATGGACCAACTGTTCTTCAATCAGAACCTGTTCCTGCCCAACGGCAATCGTGCGGTGCCACGGGTCGACCTCGGGCCGGTCTCCACCGACAGCGACACCGCACATCTCGTCTTCCTCGGCATCGTGTTCTGCCTCGTGGCGACACTCGTCGTCGCGATCCGTGGCAGCGAATACGGTCGCAGGCTGCTCGCCATGAAGTCGTCGCCGTCGGCCTGCGCGACGCTCGGCGTCAACCTCACCAGCACCAAGCTCTCGGTGTTCGCGCTCTCGGCGGGGATCGCCGGCCTCGGCGGCGCGCTCTACGGCGCACAGTTGCGTTCCGTGGGACCGACCACGTTCCAGTTCCTCCAGTCGCTGCCCATCGTGCTGCTCGCCGTCATCGGTGGCATCGGCGGCGTCGGCGGCGCGCTGTTCGGCGGCATCGTCTACGCGCTCTCGTTCCTCATCCTCCCCGAACTCGTTCCCAGCCTCCGGACCGTGCTCACCCTCGGCCCGGCGCTCGCCGGCGTGAGCCTCGGACGGAACCCCAACGGCGCCGTGCACGAGACGGTGCGCAGCATCCGACAGAGGCGAAGTGCGGGAGACGGTGCACCTCCCGCCGACCCGCGCAGCTCGGTCGCGCTCGAGCGGATGGGTATCGACGGATTCAGCGAGGCGGACCGAGCGATGCTGGACCGCGCTCTCGGCGTGACGGTGCGGACATGAGCGGCGCCGGTCTCGAGGCGAGCGACATCACCGTCCGGTTCGGCGGTCACGAGGCGCTGCGCGGAGTCGATCTCGTCGCGCCGCCAGGCCAGGTGACGGGTCTCATCGGACCCAACGGCGCCGGGAAGACGACCCTCTTCAACGTGCTGTGCGGACTGCAGCGGACCGTCGACGGCGAAGTCGCTCTCGACGGGCGATCCCTGACGAAGCTGGCGCCGCACCAGCGGGCTCGCCGTGGCCTCGCCCGGACCTTCCAGCGACTCGAGACGTTCACGCTCCTGACCGTGCGTGAGAACGTGCTGGCCGGTGCAGAGTTCCGGCGTCGATGGGCAGCGTCCGACGATCCTCCCTCGACGATCGCCGACGAACTCCTGACCCGTCTCGAACTCGACGACGTGGCCGACGAGCGCGTCGACACGCTCCCCACCGGTCGAGCCCGCCTGGTCGAACTCGCCCGCGCCCTCGCTGCAGCACCGACGATGCTCCTTCTCGACGAGCCGTCGTCGGGCCTCGACGAACGAGAGACCGAGGCGCTCGGCTCCGTGCTCCGTGAGGTGGCGGACCGCGGTCCCGGCATCCTCCTGGTCGAGCACGACATGGCCCTCGTGATGTCGGTCTGCGACGACTTGACGGTTCTCGACTTCGGAGCGGTGATCGCCTCGGGAGCGCCCGACGTGGTCCAGTCCGACCCGATCGTCCAGCAGGCATACCTCGGGGCGTCGACCGCCGAACGCGCCCGTGTCCGTCCCAGCCGACACGACCATGCAGAGACCGACGTGGTCGTCGCGGTCGACGGACTCCGCGCCGGCTACGGGGGCATCGACGTACTCGAAGGCGTCGATCTCGACCTGCACGCCGGCGAGGTCTTCGCGGTCGTCGGCCCGAACGGTGCCGGGAAGACCACACTGCTCGGCGCCATCTCCGGACTGGTGCCGATGAGCGCCGGTTGCGTACGGATCCTCGGCCACGACGTCGAGTCCGCGTCAGCCGACGAACTGGCCCGAGCCGGCCTCTGCCTCATCCCCGAGGGACGCGGCGTGTTCCCGAACCTGACGGTGGCCGAGAACCTGTGGCTCTCCACCGGCACCGGTGTCGAGCGGCGAGCCATCGAGTCCGCTGCCTACGAGAACTTCCCCCGCCTCGCCGAGCGTCGCAACCAACTCGCCGGAACCATGTCCGGTGGCGAACAGCAGATGCTGGCGATGGCGCGCGCGCTCGGCTGCGATCCCGGTCTGCTGATCCTCGACGAGCTCTCGATGGGCCTGGCCCCGATCGTGGTGCAGTCGCTCTACGACGAGGTGCAACGTCTCGCGCAGTCGGGGCTGACGATCCTGGTGGTCGAGCAGTTCGCCCACGAGATCCTCGGCGTCGCCGACCGTGCAGCGATCATGCTCCACGGCCGCATGGGTACCCCGGCGCCGCCGGACCAGATCGCCGAACGCCTCGCCGATGCCTACCTCTCGGGCACGACCGCATGACGGTCCGCCACCCACCGACCCACCGGCCACCGTCGTGGCACCATGACCAACAGGGGAACGAAGACGAATGAGTGATCCGACGACGAAGACCGGCGACGACCGCCTCGACCGCTTCGATGCCGCGCTCGAACAGATCGGCCATCGTGCCAGCGGCAACGACCGGCGTTGGGCGCTCGCGGGACTCGGCGCCATGGCGTTGGGTGTGGTGGTGGCGGTCGCTGCCTACGTCACCTCGACGAACCAGACGGCGACCGGCGACGTGATCGAAGCCGTCGTGCTGGGCCTCGTCGGGGTCTGCCTCGTCGTGAGCGGTGCGGCCGTGTTCGTGCGGTTCTCGCTCACCGAGTTCCTCCGGTTCTGGATGCTGCGCATGCTGCTCCAGGAATCGGGGACCGACACGTCGAAGGATCGCTGATGTCACTCCTCGAGGTCCGCGGCGTCAACGTCCAGTTCGGCGGACATCGGGCCGTGCGCGATGTCGACCTCGACGTCGACGCCGGGATGGTCACCGGTCTCATCGGGCCCAACGGCGCCGGCAAGACCACCACCTTCAACGTCATCACCGGTCTGCAGGAGACGGTGTCCGGCGTGGTCCGCGTCGACGGACAGGACATCTCGAACAAGAAGGCCCATCAACGTGCGCAGCTCGGGATCGCGCGCACGTTCCAGCGGCTCGAGGTGTTCGGTTCGCTCACGGCGCGCGACAACATCCTCACGGCGGCCGAGATCCGCAAGTCGTGGTCACGCGACCGGTCGTTCGATCCGCGGGCCGAGACCGAGCTGCTCATCGACCGGGTCGGGATCCGCGCCGTCGCGGACGAGCGAGTCGACGCCATGCCCACCGGTCTCGCTCGCCTGGTCGAGCTCGGCCGTGCGCTGGCGACTCGACCTCGGGTCCTGCTGCTCGACGAACCCGCATCCGGACTGGACGAGAGCGAGTCCGAGTCGTTCGCACAACTCCTCCTCGACCTGGCCGCCGACGGCATGGCCGTCCTCATGGTCGAACACGACGTGCAGATGGTCATGCAGGTCTGCAGCCTCGTGCACGTGCTCGACTTCGGCGCCATCCTCGCCGTCGGCACGCCGAGCGAGATCCAGAACGATGCCGCCGTCCTCGACGCCTACCTCGGGTCGAGCACATGACCGCACTGCTCGAACTCAAGGGCGTCCGCGCTGCGTACGGCCGTATCGAGGTCCTGCACGGCGTCGACCTCGTGGTGCCCGAAGGCTCCGTCGTCGCCCTGCTCGGGCCGAATGGTGGTGGCAAGACCACGACCCTCAAGGTCGCCTCCGGGCAGATGCCGGCCACGGCAGGATGCGTCCACCTGGCGGGGCGCCACATCAACGGCGCCAGCCCTGACGCCCTTGCCCGACTCGGGGTGTGCACCATCCCCGAGGGACGCGGGGTCTTCCCGAACCTGACGGTGAAGGAGAACCTGCGGATGGTGACGTACTCCGGTGCACCGCTGGCCGACGTCGAGGCACGTGCCTACGAGACCTTCCCACGACTGGGCGAGCGACGGACCCAGCTGGCCGGCACCATGTCCGGTGGCGAGCAGCAGATGTTGGCGATGGCGCGTGGCATGGCCACCGATCCCAAGCTCCTGTTCCTCGACGAGCTGTCCATGGGTCTCGCCCCGCTCATCGTCGAGGAGCTCTATTCCATCGTCGCCGACATCGCGAAGACCGGCGTGTCGATCCTCGTGATCGAGCAGTTCGCCCGCACCGTGCTCGGCGTCGCCGACTATGCCGCCATCATGCTCCACGGGGCGATCGCCGCCGTGGGGGAGCCCGCCGACATCGTCGACGAGCTCGAAGCCGCCTACATGGGGGCCTGACGTGTCGGAGCCACACGCGCGGTATGACGTCGATGGCCACGTCGCCACCGTCACCCTGAACCGTCCCGAGGCCAAGAACGCACTGTCGGGCGAGATGCTCGTCCGGATGGCCGACGCCTGGGCGGAGGTCGACGCGAATCCCGACGTGCGCGTCGTCATCGTGACCGGTGCGGGTGGCGACTTCTGCGCCGGCGCCGACCTCAAGGAGATGGCGGGCGGCTACGGCGAGACCGAGTGGACGCAGCGGTTCCAGAGCGATCCCGACCTGCACTGGAAGGCGCTGCTTCGCCACGGGAAGCCGATGAAGCCGATCGTCGCCGCCGTCGAGGGCTACTGCGTCGCCGGCGGCACGGAGATCCTCCAGGCCATGGACATCCGAGTCGCGGGGGAGTCGGCCACGTTCGGCGTCGCCGAGGTCCGTCGTGGCATCTTCCCCCTCGGCGGGTCGACCGTTCGCCTCTCCCGCCAGATCCCGTACACGGTCGCCGCCGACATGTTGCTGACCGGGCGGATGGTCTCGGCCCAGGAGGCGAAGGACGTCGGTCTCATCGGCCACCTCGTCCCCGACGGCACGGCACTCGACAAGGCCCGAGAGCTCGCCGACCAGGTCGCAGCCAACGGTCCGTTGGCCGTGCAGGCCGTGCTCCGCTCTCTGCGGGAGTCTCGGGAGATGACCGAGGCCGACGGACTCGCCCACGAACTCGAGATCGGGATGCCGGTCTACGCGACCAACGACGCCCAAGAGGGCCCACGGGCATTCGCCGAGAAGCGCCCCGCGAACTTCACCGGCACCTGACCTCGGCCGCGGTTGTGACGATCGGGCGGCTCCATCGGCACGTCGGCTCGGTCTTGAAACATCCGGGTTGCGATTCCCCTCGACCGCGGGCGGATCCGCAACCCAGAACCAGATCGAGCGCCGCAGCGGGTGCTGAGCGTTCTCTGGTTGTCGCGTCACGCTGGCGTGACGCCACAGCCACAGAAAACACGACCACTCCTGAACGGCACCAACTGCCGGCTCCGCAGCGGCCACGCAAGCGTCCAACCGCACCCAATGCTCGACGCCGTCGTTCTGCCGCGAGGTCCTCGGCACCGCTCCGTCCGATCCCAGTACCCTGCCGATCGTGGGCGAGACCGTCACGGCGCATCGGACAGAGTCGAACGACTCGCAACGCCGGGTGCCGGCAAAGGCCTTGGCCATGGTCGCCGGATCTCTCGTGCTCGTCGTGTTCTGGATGGTTGCGGTGTTCCCGAGTGCTCTGGATGGCGTGATCTTTCCGGACGACAGGTTCCCCGCAGTCGGTTCATCGCTGGAGTTCGAGCCGATCTCGGTCGGCGATTCCGTGACCGTGGGGACCTCCCTGTTCCCGGACACCACGACAACGCTCGATGAGGTCCGACCCGTGCTGGGGGAGGGCTCGGCAGAGGTGAGCGTCAGGATCGTCGCGTGCAGCGGGGAGGAGGCGATGGCGATCGACGGTGGCGGATCCGCACTCGGGTCCTCGCTCGACCGATGCGACGACATCGCGCCGGTATCCGGTACGACGATCACAGCGAGCGGCGAGCGCCCGGGAATTCTCGCCGTGATCACCCCACTCGAGTCGGGACGCGTCGTGATCGAGGGATTCGAGGTCACGCACTCTCGTGGGCCGTTCGATCGAACCGAGACGTCGGGAGTGCGGGTCGAGCTACCCGTGCGTTGAACCGCCCGTCCGATCGGCGTCGGTGCCCAGTTCCGTCTCCCTGCGTTCCTCGGCGTCTGAGTTGCACTGGTGCAACCCAGACGCCGCAGAAACCTCAGGCCTCGCCGAGGGCGACCGCCTTCGCCCAGCGGTAGTTGGGCTTGCCGGCGGCCGAGCGATCGACGTGGTCGACCAGGTGCAGTTCGCGCGGGACCTTGTAGCCCGCCAGCGACGTGCGGCAGTGGGCGTCGATGTCGTCGAGCGACACGGTGAGCCCCGGTCGTGGCTGGACGACGGCGGCGACACGCTGGCCCCAGCGCTCGTCGGGGACCCCGACGATGATGGCGTCGTAGACATCGGGGTGCGCCTTGACCACGGCCTCGACCTCCTCGGTGAAGATCTTCTCGCCTCCGGAGTTGATGCAGACCGAGTCGCGACCGAGGAGCGTGATGTTGCCGTCGGCCTCGAGCAGGACGTTGTCGCCGGCCACGGCGTAGCGCTTCCCGTCGGCGGCGGTGACGAACGTGGCCGCAGTCTTCTCGGGGTCGTTGTGGTAGCGGAGCGGGATGTGGCCGCCCCGGGCGAGACGCCCCACGACGCCCGAGCCGGGCTCGACCAGGTTCAGGTCGGCGTCGAGGACCACGGCCTCCGGTGACGCCGCCACCGTCGGGCCACCTGCGGTCATCTTGGCGTCCTTGGTCACGGCGATCATGCCGTTCTGCCCGGTCTCGGTCGAGCCGATGGAGTCGAAGAGCATGACGTTCGGCAGGCGCTCGAGGAACTCGTCCTTCACCGACTGCGAGAACACGACGGCGGACGAGGCGATGACGAACAGCGAGCTGAGGTCGACCTCACGCTCGGCGTCGAGCTGGCGCAGCGCCTCGATGAGGGGCCGTCCCATGGCATCGCCCGTCATCATGATGTTGGTGAGCTTCTCGCGCTCGATCAGCTCCCACGCCTCGCGTGGATCGAACTTCTCCTGGAAGACCGCCGTGTTCCCCTCGAAGAAGAATCGCATCGACCCCCACTGGCCCGCACCGTGCATCAGGGGAGGGAGCGTCAGGCTCTTGAGTTCGATCGACTCGCCGTTGACGGCCTTCTCGGCCAGGTGGCGATCGTGCGGGACCGGCTCACCCGTGTAGGCGTCGAAGCCGCCTCCGAGTCCGAAGAACACGTCCTCCTGCCGCCACACCACACCCTTGGGCATGCCCGTCGTCCCGCCCGTGTAACAGACGTAGAGATCGTCGCCGCTGCGTTCACCGAAGTCCCGTGATCCATCCAGGCTCCCGACCTCCGAGTCATAGTCGACCGCGCCGTCCGAGGGACCGCGGAGCGACACACGGACCCGCATCGACGGGATGGCGTCGAGGACCGCATCGACGCGAGGAGCGAGGTCGGCATCGTGGATCAGCCCGGCCAGACCGGCGTCGTTGCACAGGTACTGGAGCTCGTCCTCGACGTAGCGGAAGTTGATGTTCACCGGGGTGGCCCGCAGCTTGTAACAACCGAGCATCAGTTCGACGTGCGCTGCCGAGTTGGTCGCGTAGATGCCGACGAAGTCCCCGGCCTCGATCCCGTGCGCTGCGAGCAGGTGGGCAGCCTGGTTCGAGCGGGTCTCGAGCTCGGCGTACGTGCGTCGATCCGGACCGCAGATCAGCGCCGTCCGGTCGGGTACCGCGTCGACTGCGTGCTCGAAGAGGTCGGCGAGATTGAAGGCCATGACCGGATGGTAGCGACATCTGACACCGCGTCAGATCGTCGCCGAACGGCGATCACGTCCGCTTCTTCGTCGCCGCCTTCTTCGCCGTGCGCTTCTTGGCCACGGCCTTCTTCTTCGGCGCGGCCCGCTTCTTCGCCGGCGCGGCCTTCTTCTTCGCCGACGTCAGCCCGGCATCGGCCTGCAGCTCGGCGAGCGCGGCACCGACGTGCGCCGGAAGATCCCAGACGTCGGGCACCAGCTCACGACAGGCCATGAATCCGATGTCGACACGGTCGCGATAGCTCATCACCGTGATGTTGAGCCCAGCGCCCTCCATGATCGGGCCCATCGGGTACGCGGCCACGAGCTCGGCACCGCCGTAGTACAGCGGCATCGGAGGACCGGGCACGTTGGAGATCACGACGTTGTGGATCGGACGATGCCGGTCGGCCAGGTTCAGCTGGCTGTACAGACGCGACGCCAGCGCGAAGGTCCGCGGCGCTGCGTACTCCGCCCAATCGGTGAGGAAGTTCGCCCCGACGGCGTGATGGTCGTCCTTGGCGCCCTTGGTCGTCTCGTGGATGCGGGCGACTCGAGCTGCAGGGGAGTCGAGGTGCGTCGCCAGGGTCGTGAACATCGCCGACACCCGGTTGTTCGTGGTGCCCGTCTCGTCGTCGGTCCGCACCGACACGGGGCACACGGCGATGAGCGGTTCGGGGGGCAGGGCGTCCTTCGACTCGAGGTACCGGCGAAGCGTGCCGCCCATCAGCGCGAGGACGATGTCGTTCACGGTCACGCCGTAGTGGTTCTTGAGCGCCTTCACGTCGTCCAGTTCCACCTTGGCGAACGACACCTTCCGATGCGGGGTGATGGCGGCGTTCCATGGCGTGGGCGGTGCGGTGAGTGGGACGGCGCCGACGATGGTGTCGGGATCACGGTGACGCTGCACGAGGTTGGCGGCGGTCGAGACCGTCTCACCGAGCAGCGGGAACAGCTTCATCGCACTCTTGGCCCTGCTGTTGAGGGCGTAGGCGATCAGCTCCCCGTCGCTCGGTACCCGTTCGGGCTCACGGTCGTCGGGTGGCTCGATGTCGCCGCCGTCCGGAGAGAGGTCGAAGAGACTGGCCATCAGCTCCGCGCCGGACACGCCGTCGACCGCACAGTGGTGCATCTTCGTGATGACACCGATCCAGCCGTTCTGCATGCCCTCGCAGACGTAGGCCTCCCAGAGCGGACGCGACCGGTCGAGCGGACGCGACGCGATGCGGCCCGCCAGTTCCGACAGATCCTCGAGGCCACCGGGTGCAGGAACGCCGACGCGGCGCACGTGGTAGTCGAGATCGAAGTCGGGATCCTCGACCCAGAGCGGATGATGCAGGTTGAGGGGCACCTCGACCACGCGTCGCCGGAACGGCGGGACCAGGTGCAGCCTGCTTCTGATGTGGTCCTTGATCTTGGAGAACTCGTAGCCACCCGGCACCGTCGACGTGTCGAAGATGGCCGTCTGCGCCACGTGCATGTGGACCGAAGGTGTCTCGAAGGTCAGGAAGGTGGTGTCGAGACCGGACAGACGTTCCATGGAGACCCCTTGGTGGCCGGACGGGAGAACCGCTGAACTAGAACACGTTCTAGTCTGGCTGTCTAGTGTGGTGCCGTGCACATCGGAGACACCGCCGACGAAGCCAGCTTCCGGGCCGAGGCCCACGCTTGGCTCCAAGCCAACGCGGTACCCAAGGGCCACCCCGACGACTTCTCGGTCGGATCGTTCGGCGATCTCGACGAGGGAGACTACGTGGAGCGCGCCAGGGCGTGGCAGCGAACACTGCACGACGCAGGCTGGGCAGCGCTCACGTGGCCGAAGGCCGCCGGGGGACAGGGTCGTCCGCCCATCTGCCAGTCGATCTTCAACCAGGAACAGGCCGCCTTCGGCGTGACGAGCGGACCGTTCGTCATCGCCATCGGCATGGTGGGCCCGACGCTGCTCCGCCACGGAAGCGAGGCCCAACAGTCACGCTTCCTCCCGTCGATGCTGCGGGGCGACGAGCTGTGGTGCCAGCTTTTCTCCGAGCCGGGCGCCGGGTCCGATCTGGCGTCGCTCTCGACCCGGGCCGAACGCGACGGCGACGAGTGGGTCGTGACCGGCCAGAAGGTGTGGACCTCAGCCGTCTCGCGTGCACGGTGGGGGATCCTCCTCGCCCGGACCGATCCCGACGTGCCCAAGCGTGCGGGCATCACCTACTTCCTCGTCGACATGGAGTCGGCCGGGATCGAGCCACGGCCGCTGCGGCAGATGACCGGCGACGCCCACTTCGCCGAGGTCTTCCTCGACGAGGTGCGTGTCCCGCACGAGAACATCGTCGGTGAGGTGAACGGAGGCTGGGGGCCGGCGAAGACCACGCTCACTGCCGAGCGGGGCGCCATCGCCGGCGGGTCCACCGGTGTCGATGCCGCGGCCTTGATCCGTCTCGCCCAGGAGCGCGGACGGGCAGGCGAGCCCGTGTTGCGTGAGGAGCTGGTGGCGGCCCACATCCGCCAGGAGATCCTGCGCTTCCTCCGCTACCGCACGCTCACCGCGGTCAGCCAAGGCACACGCCCGGGTGCCGAGGCGTCGATCATGAAGCTGGCCTACGCCGACCACCTCAGCGCGCTGACGGCCACGGCCCTCGCGATCCAAGGACCGCAGGCCACGCTCGACGGCGAGCACCTGCCGGCACGGGGCATGTGGTCGAAGCGATTCCTCCACAGCCCCTCGGTCCACATCGCCGGCGGCAGCGACGAGATCCAGCGCAACATCGTCGGCGAGCAGGTGCTCGGATTGCCCCAGGAACCCAGCGTCGACCGCGACGTGCCGTTCCGCGACCTCGCCCGAAGCCGGAACTAGGTTCCGACGATGGTCGTGGAATCCACCGAAGGACTCACCGACACCCAGCGCGAACGTCGCCTCCGTGTCATCGAGTCCGCACTGCGACTGGCCGCCGACGGCGGGTACGAGGCCGTGCAGATGCGCGACGTCAGCACGGCCGCCGACGTCGCCCTCGGGACCATCTATCGCTACTTCTCGTCGAAGGACCACCTGCTGGTGTCGGCGATGGTCGAGTGGATGCTCGAGCTCGAGACGGCGATGACCCGACGACCACCTCGCGGCGACGTCACGGTCGACCGGGTGCTCGACGTCCTGCATCGGGCGCTGCGTGCGGTCGAGCGCGAACCGGAGCGCGCTGCAGCCGTGGTCAAGGCCCAGACCTCCGACGACGGCGCCGCGGTCCGGGCCTCACGAGAGGTGACCGAGGTCCTGTATCGGATCATGGCGTCGGCGTTCCCCGAAGGCGACGACACCGAGCGCCAACACGACATCATCCGGGTGCTGGCCCATGTGTGGTTCTCGTGCCTCGTGTCGTGGACGTCGGGCGTCGGCGACATGGACTGGGTCCGAAGCGAGGTCGACACCGCCGCCCACCTCCTCCTCCCCACCCCCTGAAGACCGTTCTGGTGAACAGACGACACCACCAGGTGTCGCCGTCGTTCACCAGAACGCCGATGGGTGGTCAGATCTGGGCGCGGCCTTCCCAGTAGGGGTCGCGCAGCTTGCGCTTGAAGAGCTTGCCGGTCGACTCGCGGGGCATCTCGTCGGTGAAGTCGTAGGAGCGGGGCCGCTTGTACGAGGCGAGGTTCGCCTCGGCCCAGGTCCGTAGATCGGCCTCGTACTGCTCGTCGGCGACCACGCCTTCGGCAGGCTCGATGACCGCCTTGACCTCCTCACCCCAGTCGTCGTTGGGGATGCCGAAGACGGCGACGTCGCCGACCACGGGGTTCGACAGGAATGCTCCCTCGATCTCCGACGGATAGATGTTCACCCCTCCGCTGATGATCATGTCGATCTTGCGGTCTCGGAGGAACAAGTAGCCGTCGTCGTCGAGTTCACCGACGTCGCCGACGGTGAAGAACGCACCGTCGTCCTCGTAGATCCGGTTCTTCTTGGTCTTGCCCTCGTCGCCCTTGTACTCGAAGTCCGCCTGCGTCAGGCCCATGTAGATGGTGCCGACCTCGTTCGGGCCGAGTCGCTTGCCCTCGTCGTCGTAGATGCGGATCTCGGCGCCGGCCCATGCCTTGCCGACCGATCCCTCCTTCTCGAGCCACTCCTCGGCGGTGATGATCGTGCCGCCGCCCTCGGTCGCGGCGTAGTACTCCATGATCGAGTTGCCCCACCACGAGATCATCTGCTTCTTGACCTCGGGCGGACAGGGCGCGGCGGCATGGACCATGCAGCGCGTCGACGACACGTCGTACCGAGCGCGCACGTCCTCCGGGAGGCCGAGCATGCGGTGGAACTGCGTGGGAACCATGTGGCTGGTGGTGACCCGATGGCGGTCGATGAGGCGGAGGCAGTCCTCGGGAGTCCACTTCTCCATGAGGACGACGGTGTGGCCCAGATGCAGTGAGTTGGCCGTCCACATCAGCACGGCCGTGTGATAGAGCGGCGAGCCCGTCAGATGGACGTTGTCGTCGAAGGGTTCGACGCCGAAGAGCATCATGAACATCGCGTAGAGCGAGCCGAGGTCGGACGGATCCATCTCTGCCATCGCACGCCGGACGCCCTTGGGCCGTCCGGTCGTTCCCGACGTGTAGTGCATCGCCATTCCGGCGGTTCGGCCCGGAGGAGCGGTGGCGGGTTTACCGTCGGTCAGTTCGTCGAGGGGTCGGTACCCGGCGACGTCTCCGATGGCAAACCACCGGTCGGGTGCCAGGGTCAGCTCACCCGATGCAGCCTCGAGAGCAGCGGCGAAGTCGGCATGCCCCACGAGCACCGATGCCTCGGAGTCGTTGACGATGTAGGCGATCTCCGGTCCGACCAGGTGGTGGTTGATCGGCGTGAAGATCAACCCGACCTGGAGCGCGGCCAGGTACAGCTCGAGGAACTCCCGACAGTTCGGGAGGACCGCAGCGACGGTGTCACCGGGCTCGAGGCCCAGCGCCACCAGACCGTTGGCGAGTTGGTTGGCCCGCCCCACGAGCTGTCCGGCTGAGACCGGGCTCTCGTCGGTGTCGATGAGGGCGGTCCACGAACCGTCGGCCTCGGCCAGTCTCCAGAATCCGGTCTCGGTCATGGCGGAACGGTAGCGGAATCTGACACCGCGTCAGATTCATCGGGCTACGGTACGCGAGATGCGTGCTGCACTCCTACGGAACATCGGCGACGACGCACTCGAGGTGCGCGACGACATCGAGTTGGTCCCCGCCGGACCCGGCGAGGTCACCGTCGACATCAAGGCCACGGGTGTCTGCCACTCGGACCTGTCGGTCATCAACGGGACCATCCCGCAACCTGCTCCGGCGATTCTCGGCCATGAAGGCGCCGGCGTCATCAGTGCGGTCGGGGAGGGCGTCACGAGCGTTGCCGTCGGCGACCACGTGATCGTTGCGTGGAGCCCGCCGTGCTCCCACTGCAAGTTCTGCGTCGACCGACGCCAGCCGCACCTGTGCTCCGAGATCCAGATGGTCATGGGGGGCCAGGCGCACTTCAGCATCGACGGGACTCCCGTGTTCGGTATGGCAGGAACCGGCACATTCGCCGAGAAGATGACCGTGCCGCACCAGGCCGTCGTGAAGATCGACGATGACGTGCCGTTCGAGATCGCGTCGCTCGTCGGCTGTGGCGTCATGACCGGTGTCGGCGCCGCGTTGAACACCGCCAAGATCACACCGGGATCGTCGGTCGTCGTGTTCGGTTGCGGGGGAGTGGGCATCGCCTGCATCCAGGGCGCCCGGATCGCCGGCGCCGCGGAGATCGTGGCGGTCGACCTCGTCGACAGCAAGCTCGAGCAGGCACTCGGCTTCGGTGCCACCCACGCGGTCAAGCCCGATGAACTCGACGCGGTGAAGCGTCAGGTCACGGGTGGCGACGGGTTCGACTACGCGCTCGAGGCCATCGGCAACCCGATCACCATGCGCGCCAGCTACGACGCCATCCGTCGCGGCGGGACCGCGGCGATCGTCGGCGTCGGCAAGTTCGAGGAGCAGGTGACCTTCTCCGCCTTCGAGCTCTTCTACTCCGAGAAGACACTCGTCGGCAGCTACTACGGCTCGGCCGACGTCCGTTCCGACTTCCACCGCCTGCTCCGCCTCTGGAAGGCCGGCCGCCTCGACCTCGAAGGCATGATCAGCCGCCGCATCGGCCTCGACGACATCAACGACGCCATGCACCAGATGGAGAAGGGCCACGTCATCCGCCAGGTCATCTCGTTCTGAACGATTGGTTGTCGACGGTCTGCGAGAATCGGCGGTCGGAGGCCCACGGTGATCGCTGCTGCTCACGACTGGTTCGACGACCTGGATCTCGATCCCACGTCGTCGTGGCGGCACATGGGCACCCGATCGCTCGGGAGTCGACCCTGGCTCGTGGTCGACGGCCGGAGTGATCACGAACGGTCACTGCGCGCCCACCTGTTGGCCGAACGTCGCTCCGAGGTCTTCGCCGCACCGCCGGCGGAGATCGGTGACGAGGTCTGCGCTCTCGTCGCCACCGAGGTGGAGGTCCGCAGGGACGTCGATCCCGACTCGCTCGCCTGCGCCGGCCTGGCGATCCAGGAAGACCTGTGCCTGCTGCGGCGACACGACCGATCTTGGCACCTCGACGCGGCGATGCTCTGCTTTCCGTCACGATGGCGTCTGACCGACAAGATCGGACGGCCGCTGGTCGAGGTCCATGCACCGACGCCGGGGTACGCAGAACACCTCGCTCCGAGGGTCGACCGACTCCTCGACCGCCTGACCGACCGGCCGGTCGTCCGCCGCAACTGGTTCGTCCATCCCGACCCGTCGCTCCATCAGCCCGACGCCCTGGTCGTCGATCCGATCCTGCCGACCGGCGATGTCCTCGACGGCCTCCACATCCGCAGCGAGCGCCAGACGCTGAGGAAGCTCGACTCGGGATGGGTCCTGTTCACGATCCGTATCCAGCACGATCCGCTCGGGATCGCGCTCGACCGGCACGAGCGCTGGCACCGGTTCCGGCACTACGTCGAACACGCGCCCGACGACGATCTCGCGCACCGCGGCATGGCGCCTCAGCAGGTGACGGAGGTCCGTCGACGACTGGCGGAGGACGGGCCCTGGAGTCCGGACACCCGTACCCCAGGTGGCAGTAGTCTCCGAGGTACGGCAGACGGCACCGCCTTGCCGGGCTGACTCCAATCGATCCCCTCGAGCGAGGGGCTGATGTCGTGAGGTGGATGATGGGGCTGTTCCGTCGAGGACGGACGACCGGTGACGCCGAACGGGCGATCGCCGTGATCCGCGGAATCAAGATCCTGACACCGGGCGAAGACACACCGACGCGTCAACGACTGCGCATCGAGGTCGACGGCCCCATGCCCTCCGTCGACGGTGTCGAACTCACCGGCGCCCCCCGATGGATCCGGTTCGGACAGTCGCTGCCGGTGGTTCGCTGCGGCAAGGGCTGGGAGGTGGACTGGGACGAGGTCACAGAGCAGGGAGCACTCCCGACGAGCGTGGCACGCGTCAAACCGCCCGATGCCGGGATCGACGACAAGACGAGCAAGGCCGCGCGGGCACAGCGCAAGGGCGCACCGTGCATGGTCGAGATCCGGGAGGTCACCGGGACCACGCTGCTCGGGATGAGCACCGACCGCTACGACCTGGTCACGACCATCACCGCCGACGGGATGGAGGCGTACTCGCTCGACCTCAGACGCCAGGAGGTGCCGTTCTATGCAGCCCATCTGCTGCATCCGACGACGACCGTCCCCGGATGGGTGCGGGAGGGTCGCCCGGACAAGGTCGTCATCGACTGGCCTCAGGCTGCACTCGCCGAGCATGGGATCGGCGTGCGGGCATTCGAGGCCGATGAAGCACAGCAGTCGGACCTGGCTGCGCCCGCCGTGAACACCGCGATGGCCTTCGTCTCGCGGTTCGTCCCCGAAGGCGCTCCAGCCACCGCCGACGGTGACCCGTCGGAAGAGGCAGGCGCCGACGACATCGACTTCGACACCTGGGTAGCCGTCGAGGCTGGGCTCGTCCGAGATCGGGTCGCACCCGCCGACCACGCCGCCTACGCAGAGGAGCACGGTGTCGCGAGCGGACGGTGGGCCGAGGTGTCCGCGACGTGGCACGGACGGGTGCGCGCCGACTGGGAGCTCGGGGCACGGTTCGGCGCCGCCTATGCGGAGGCCTTGAAGCGACGATGAGCACGTCACCGCCGCCGACGCTCCGTGTGCGGACCGAACGTCGCAGACATCCTCTCCGAATCGGTATCGCGATCGGGGCGTTCGGTCTCTTCGGACTCGTGGCCGGCGCGGTGATCACCTGGACCAATCAGGCTCTCCAGGTCGCGGCTCCGGTCGCCCGAGTGGCGCTCCCGAGCTCGACCACGTTCGAGGCGGAGGATCGCGGCTACGTCATCGTGCTCGACCGGGTCTCGTCGGCGTCTCGCCTCGGCATCACGAAGGCGGATCCCGTCGTCGACGTGCGATGCAGTATTGCGAGAGCCGACGGATCCACCGTGGTCGTCGACGGGTCTCGATCGACGGTTCGTACCGACACCGACCTCGGCACCTCCGTGGGGAGGTTCGAGGCCTCGCAGGGCACGACGACGGTCGAATGCGACTGGGCTCGCCTGCCATCCGCCGCGTACCGGTTCGTCATCGCTCCGGAGCGGCAAGGCCTGGTCGTTGCCGGAATGGCGGGGGTGATCGGCGGGATCGCGATGTTGCTGCTGGCCATCCCCTTCTTGTGGATCGGTATCCGCGGGCGCGCCGTCGTCGAGCGAGAACCCAGTGTCGCGGGCAAAATCTGATACAACGTCAGATTTGTGAGCGAGACGCCTCCACTTCGAGCCCCACTGACCATCGAGTACCCGTTCACGCGGACGGTCGGACCGGTCCAATCGGCCTTCCTCACCGGCCTGCGCGAGCGCATCGTCCTCGGCATCCGACGCAGTGACGGGACCGTTCTCGTACCTCCGGTCGAGTACGACCCGGACACCGCCGACGAGTTGACCGAACTCGTCGAGGTGGCATCGACCGGCACCGTCACCACCTGGGCATGGGAGCCCTCGCCCGACGAACGTCAGCCGCTCGACGTGCCGTTCGCCTGGGCGCTCATCACACTTGACGGCGCCGACACCCCGATGCTGCACGTCGTCGACGCCGGCTCTCCTGATGCGATCCGCACCGGCACCCGGGTCCGCATTCGCTGGGCCGACGAGCGCGAGGGCGCCATCACCGACATCGCCTGTTTCGAACTCGAGGAGTCGTGAATGTCTGAGCTCACCCTTCCGGCGTCGATCGCCGACGCCGAACCGGTGCGTTCGATCCGGACGCCAGCCCGGCTCGACTACACGTTCACCGCTCCGCTCGCCACGACCGAGTTCCTCACCAACATCGAGCAGAAGCGGATCCTGGGGACCCGCTGCCCGGAGTGCGGCAAGGTCTACGTGCCCATCCGTGGAGTGTGCCCGACCGATGCCGTGCCGATGACCGAGCGCGTCGAGGTCGAGGACACCGGCGTCGTCACGACGTTCTGTGTCGTCAACGTCCAGTTCTACGGGCAGGCAGTCGAGGTGCCCTACGTGTGCGCCACCGTGCTGCTCGACGGCGCCGACATGGGCCTCTTCGGCATGGTCGCCGGCATGCCGGCGAACGAGGTGCGCATGGGTCTGCGTGTGAAGGCGAAGTGGGCGGACGAGCCCTCCAAGTCGCTCGAGTCGATCGAGTACTGGGAACCCACCGGCGAGCCCGACGCCGAGTACGACACCTACAAGCACCACCTGTAGAGGACGAGGATCCACCGATGAGAGATGTTGCGATCGTCGCGTTCGCGCAGTCCGACCAAGAACGCAGGGTCGAGGACCGCAGCGAGGTCGAGCTGCTGAGTCCCGTCATCCAGGACGTGTACGCCCAGACCGGAATGACCGCCTCGGACTTCGGGTTCACGTGCTCGGGCTCGACCGACTACCTGGCCGGCCAGGCATTCAGCTTCGTGCTGACGCTCGACTCGGTCGGTCCGTGGCCACCGATCAGCGAGAGCCACGTCGAGATGGACGGGGCCTGGGCGATGTACGAGGCCTGGATCAAGATCCAGACCGGCGCCATCGACTCCGCGCTGGTCTACGCCTACGGGAAGTCGTCACCCGGCGACCTGCGGGCGGTGATGAGCCGGCAGATGGATCCGTACTACGTCGCTCCGTTGTGGGCGGACTCCGTCGCCCTGGCGGCGCTCCAGGCACAGTCCATCCTCGACGCCGGCATCGAGACCGAACGCGACTGGGCCGAGGTCGCCGCCCGCAACCGCACCAACGCGGCGAGCAATCCCCGAGCACAACTCCGGAGCTCGCCCGACGCCGACGCACTCCTCGACGACGAGTTCGTGGTGGCACCGCTGCGCCGGCACGCATGCCCACCGATCACCGACGGTGCTGCGGCCATCGTGATCGCCGCCGGCGACAAGGCCCGTGAGCTGAGCGAGCGCCCGGCGTGGATCCGCGGCCTCGACCACCGCATCGACGCGCAGTCGCTCGGTGTGCGCGACCTCACCGTGTCGGCATCGACCGCCAAGGCGGCCGAGAAGGCTGGCGTGGGCGACAAGGCCGTCGACTTCGCCGAACTGCACGCACCTTTCGCCCACCAGGAGGGGATCGTGCGCCGGGCCATGGGGCTCGGCGACGACGTGACCATCAACCCCTCCGGCGGCGCCCTGGCGGCCAACGCGATGATGACCGCCGGCCTGATCCGACTCGGCGAAGCCGCGACGCGGATCACCGCCGGCGACGGCGACCGAGCAGTCGCCCATGCGACCTCGGGTGCATGCCTGCAACAGAACCTCGTCTGCGTCCTGGAGGGTGAGTGATGGGTGCTGCCGGGCAGCCTGCGGCCGTGGTCGGCATCGGCCAGACCAAGCACATGGCCACACGCGGCGACGTGTCGATGGCCGGGCTCGTACGCGAGGCCGCCCTCCGTGCGCTCGCCGATGCGCAGATGACCTGGGATGACATCGATGCCGTCGTCGTCGGAAAGGCGCCCGACTTCTTCGAGGGCGTGATGATGCCCGAGCTCTACCTGGCCGATGCGCTCGGTGCGGTCGGCAAGCCGCTCCTGCGCGTGCACACCGCGGGTTCGGTCGGCGGTTCGACGGCGATCGTGGCCGCCAGCCTCATCCAGTCGGGCGTACACCAGCGCGTCCTGACCGTGGCGTTCGAGAAGCAGTCCGAATCCGAGGCCATGTGGGCGCTGTCGCTCCCGATTCCGTTCCAGGCCCCGCTCGTCGCTGGCGCCGGCGGCTACTTCGCTCCGCACATCCGGGCCTACATGCGTCGCGCCGACGCTCCGGACCACATCGGGATCCTGGTGGCGCTGAAGGACCGACTCAACGCCTGCAAGAACCCCTACGCCCATCTCCATGAGCCAGAGACCACCTTCGAGTCGGTCAAGGACTCGATGATGCTGTGGGACCCGATCCGCTACAGCGAGACGTGCCCCAGTTCCGACGGCGCCTGCGCGATGGTCATCACCGATGCCGACACCGCCAAGGCCTGCGACAACCCGGCGTGGATCCACGGCACCGCGATGCGTTCCGAGCCGACGATGTTCTCCGGCCGCGACCAGGTTCTGCCCCAGGGCGGGCGTGACTGCGCTGCCGACGTCTACGCACAGGCCGGGATCACCAACCCGCGAGAGCAGATCGACGTCATCGAGATGTACGTGCCGTTCTCCTGGTACGAGCCGATGTGGCTCGAGAACCTCGGGTTCGCCGGCGAAGGCGAGGGCTGGAAGCTCACCGACGAGGGTGTGACCGAGATGACCGGCGACCTGCCGGTCAACCCGTCCGGTGGCGTCCTGTCCACCAACCCGATCGGGGCATCCGGGATGCTGCGGTTCGCCGAGGCGGCCATGCAGGTCCGTGGCATGGCAGGCGAGCACCAGATCGACGGGGCGAAGACCGCCCTCGGCCACGCCTACGGCGGGGGAGCGCAGTTCTTCGCCATGTGGGTAGTCAGTTCGGACCATCCGAGCGGTTGACGATCGCGTCATTTCACCACGTGGGGCGCCCGTTCCGGACGGTGTGGGCGAAACGTACGGATCGCTGCTTCGACACCCATGGGCTCCGTCCCTAGGGTCCCCGCATCCCATGATCGCTCTCGGCGCTGCAGACTTCGTCGTGATCGACGACGACCAAGACCTCCGGATGTTGGCCACGCTCACCTTCCGACTCCAGGGCTGGGACGCGCACGGGGCCGCCGACGCAGACGCCGGCATCCAGATCCTGCACGACCTCGTGCGGTCGGGGAGCAGTCCGGCAGTCCTCCTCGATGTCCAGATGCCCCTGGTGGACGGTTGGGAGACCCTGACCCGGATCCGGGCCGACCCGGAACTCGCCGACCTCGCCGTCCTGATGTGCACCGTCAGCGCGACCGAGGAGGAGCGCCTCCGCGGCTATGCGCTCGGGGCCGACGGATTCGTCGGCAAGCCCTTCGAGGCCGACGACGTCGTCGACGCCGTCCGGGCGGTCAGCCTGTTGTCGCCCGCGGAACGGCTGGCGCGGCGGGGCGGCCCACCGGTCATCCGGCCAAAGTCAGCTGTTGCGGACTGAGGCCGTTGCCTTCGCCGGCGCCTCGTCGACGCGGTCGGGCCAGAACGGCGGCTCGTAGACCGTCGAGGTCGCCTCGAAGTCCTCGGCGTAGAACTGCGCCGCCCACTTCCGGAACTTGATGAACGGCCCGTCGGTGTCGGCGAGCGCGGGGCGGGTCAGGTGCGCTTTGTGTTCCCAGATCGGCTTGTCCTCGAGCACCTGCTTGTCGACCTCGCGCACGAACGCATTGCCGACGTTGCGGGTGGTCTCCTCGTCACCCATGGTCTTGAAGCGGAAGTGGAACCACAGCTCGGTCCGACCGGCGTCGATCGGCGTCTGCACGGCCAGGTTGTAGGTGTCGATGATGCCGCTGAAGCTCACGAGCGACATCCCCGAGCCGTAGCTGTGCGAGTCGATCCGTCCTTCCATCACGCCACGTGGCGTCGGAAACTTCTGCGATGACTTCATGTCGGCGTCGGGGAATCCGCACTCGTAGCTCTGGAGCTCGGGGACCTCGGCGGTGTTGTGCACGTAGCGGAAGTGGGCCGAGTCGACGCCGTTCTCGGCCATCTCCTGCCAGCACGCGTCCACGACGTGGTTGGTCGAGATCATCGTGGAGTACTCGGTCGTGTCGCCGTCGAACTCCGGGATGACCGGGACCTCCCAGATCGGGTCGACCCCGTGTGGGTGGTACCAGGCCATGATCACGCCGTTGCGTTCGATGGCCGGGTAGGTGTGGAGCTTGGCCTTCTTGTTGGTCCGCTCCGAGTACGGGATCTCGGTGTTGGTGCCTTCGCCGTCGAACTTCCAGCCGTGGAACGGGCAGGTGATGCAGCCGTCGTCGACGGTGCCGCCGTGTCCCAGGTGTGCGCCCAGGTGGGGGCAGAAGGCGTCCTGGACGTGCACCCCGTGGTCCTGGTCACGCCAGATCACGAGGTGCTTGCCGAAGTAGAACCGGGCGATGGCCTCGCCGACCTCGACGTCCTCGGGATGGGCCACGCAGAACCAGCCGAAGGGGATGGGGAACGGGTAGTCCCGTGATGCGGTGGGGGTGCTGGTGTCAATCATCAGTCCTCGATCCCGAGTACTCGTGCGGCGTTGTGGCGGAGGAACTTCGGCCACACCTCGTCCTTGAACCCGACGTCGGGGAGCTCGCGGAAGATCCGCTCGAGCGACAGCCCCATCGGGAAGTAGCCGGCGTAGATGATCTTGTCGGCGCCCCGGCTGTTGGCGTAGTCGACGATGGCCTGCGGGTAGTGCTTCGGGGCGAACGCCGACGTCGAGTAGTAGAGGTTCGGCCACTTGAGCATCAGCTTCACGGCGAGGTCCTGCCACGGCTCACACCCGTGCCGGGTAACGAACTTCAACTCGGGGAAGTACCAGCACACCTCGTCGATGAGCGACACGTCCTGGCACATCGCAGGCACGCGGGGGCCGGGGATGCCGGCGCAGACGAAGATCGGGATGTCGAGTTCGACGCACTTGGCGTAGAAGGGGAAGACCTTCTTGTCGTTGATCGGGACCTGGGGGATCTTGCCGGCCGGGAAGAACGATGCGGCGATCGCCCCGTACTCCGTCACCGCACGCTCGAGATCGCGCACGCCGTCCATCGCGAGGTTGGGGTCGATCTCGTAACACGTGCGGAAGCGGGTCGGGTTGTCGGCGATCGCCTTGATCGACGTGTCACGGTCGAACGAGATGCCGACGAGGCCGATGTCGATGCCGTAGTGGTCCATCTCGGCCAGGATCGCCGTCGCGGGGTCCATGTCCTCGGGAAGGTCCTCGGGGACCTCCTTGAACATGTACTCGACCGGGAACTCGAAGTCTTCCTTCGACTGCTTGTCTCGCAGCTGCGGCTGGAGGAACTTGTACCAGTCCTTCTTCGAGCCGTGCGGGATGTTGATCATGGTGTCGATGACACCGACGTCCGGGAGGGCCATGCCCCCAGACTAGAACACGTTCCAGTTTTCGGCCCACATCCCGCTCCCGTCCCGGAATCCCAAGCCAATCGTTCTGGGAGCGCGATCGGGACGTCTCACCTCCCGATCGTGCACCCAGAACCACGAGGGGATCGTTCTGGGTGCGCAATCGGGACGTCAGGAGTACCGATCGCGCACCCAGAAGCTCGGCGGGGTGGGGGGCCGGGGGTCAGTCGAGGAGGACCCGGGCGGCGGGTTCGATGATCTCCCACGGGCCGCCGAGCAGGAGCGTGTCGACGATCGACGCCTCCCACCGCTGCGCCCGGTCGCGGATGCGGTCGGGGGAGCCGACGAGTGCCACGTCGTCGACGAGTTCGGCCGGGACCGCCGCGGCGGCTTCGTCCTTGCGACCCTCGAGGTACAGGTCCTGGATCTTGGCGCAGTCGCCCTCGTAGCGGCCGTCGTTCATCCGAGCGAAGACCTCGTAGTGGTAGTTCTCGTCCCGGGCGCCCATGCCGCCGATGTAGAGGGCGTAGTTGGGGCGCAACATGTCGATGGCCTGGTCGACGTCGTCATGGACGAACGTCGGCACGACGGCGGCGACACCGAAATCGTCCCACCCCTTGCCGGGGACCTTGTCCATGCCCGACTGGATGGTGGCCTTGTACCAGTCCGACTCGTCGGGGCTCATCCAGATCGGGAGCCAACCGTTGGCCATCTCGCCGGCCAGCGCCAGATTCTTCGGGCCCTCCGCGGCGAGGTAGATCGGGATGGGCGACGGGTGGGGATGCGTGATCGACTTGAGCGACTTGCCCTTGCCCACGGACCCGGGAGCGTCGGAGGGATAGGGGAGCGGGTAGTGCGGACCGTCACTCGTGACCGGTTCGTCGCGTGCCCAGACCTGCTTCATGATGTCGACGTATTCACGGGTGCGGGCCAGCGGCTTCGAGAACGGCTGGCCGTACCAACCCTCGACCACCTGCGGACCGCTGACGCCCAGGCCGCAGATGACCCGGCCGTCGGACAGGTGGTTCAGAGTGTTGAGCGCCATCGCCGTGGCAGTGGGCGTGCGGGCCGACATCTGGATGATGCTCTGCCCGAGCTTCAAGGTCGTGGTGTGCGAGCCGTACCAGGCCAGCGGCGTCAGGGCGTCGGAGCCCCAGGCCTCTGCTGTCCACAGCGAGTCGAAGCCCATGGCCTCGGCCTTGAGGACGGTGTCGAGCGTGTTGGGTACAGGACCGCGTCCCCAGTACCCGAGTTGGAGTCCGAGTTTCATGGTCGGGACCCTAGGCCGCGCGATGCCGTAGGTTGGAGGAATGGCAACGTCTGTTTCCACCGCTGGGGCGGAGTCGGATCGGATTCCCGCCGAGGTGCGGGAGTCGCTCTCCGGCGTCGCGATGGCCGCCGCCGGCGCCAACGTCATCATGCAGTTGGCGCTCCTCCCGGTCGGGCGTGGTGTCGCCGAGAGCCGTGTCGACAGCGGCCGGGTCGACAAGCACCCCATCAAGCGGGCGCGCACCACGCTGTCGTACCTGATGATCGCGTTGTTGGGCACTCCCGAGGAGCAGGAGGCCATGCGACGCGAGGTCGACCGCCAGCACCGCCAGGTCCGCTCGCTGCCCGACGACGACGTCTCCTACAACGCCTTCGACCGCGACCTGCAGCTCTGGGTCGCGGCGTGCCTCTACCGGGGGATCGAGGACGTCCACCGGATCCTGCACGGTGAACTCGAGGGTGAGCGCCGCGAGATCATCTACCGACACGCCGCCCGACTGGGCACCACGCTGCAGGTACGCGAAGAGCAGTGGCCGGCCGATCGTGACGCATTCCAGGAGTACTGGGACCAGATGGTCGCCACGATCGAGATGGACGACGTCACGCGCCGCTACCTCCTCGGCATCGCCGATGCGTCGTTCTTCGGTCCACCGTTCACCTGGGTCATCAGCCCGATGAACCGGTTCTTCACGGCAGGGTTCCTCCCGCCGGAGTTCCGTGACGAGCTCGGGCTGTCGTGGAGTCCCCGTGAACAACGACGTTTCGACCGGGTGATGGGTCTCGTGGCCGGCGTCGACCGGATGCTGCCGCGGCCCGTGCGTGAGTTCCCGTTGAACATCTATCTCTGGGACGTGCGACGTCGCATCCGCACCGGGAAGCCGATCGTCTGACTCAGCCGGCGAGGACGGCGGCGATCCGGTCTCGGTGGTCGTCCAGCGTCCGTGTCGCCGCTCCGGCGACCTTCGCCGCATCATCCCACCGACGGAGTTCGACGGCGTCTGCCCATCCACGGCGACGCCGGAACGCCGCGACTTCGTCGCCGGTCATCGCCCCGCCCTGCAGCGCCAGCGTGTGGACGGACGACGACGACAGTGACGAGGCGTACCCCTCGTCGACGCCGCAGAGATAGCGCTTGGCCTCGACATGCAACGCCACCGGCGCGGTGACGTCGGCGGTGAACCACCGGCGCAGCAGTCGGGAGCCGGCGCGCTCGTGTCGGTCGTCGACTTCCGGGAGATTGACGGCGCCTGTGGCCGCCGGAGTCGTCTCCAGCGCGGCGCCGCCGGGGACGAGGTGCCCGATGTCGTGGAAGAGCGCGGCGACCACCAACATGTCAGGAGCCCCGGCCTCGATCGCACGGTCGGCGCACTGGAGCGCGTGGTCGCACTCCGTCACCCGCTCGTCGTAGGGAGCGGCTGCCGGCGGCGATCGGTACAGCGCCAACAACTCGTCGACGGGGCCGTGCGTCACGGCCGGTGCACGGGGCGACCGAGGAAGTCGTCGGTGATCGACAGGCGCACCCGCTCACCGGAGAACGTGTCGCCGGCAGTGGCGAATTCGTTCCGCTTGTCCTCGTAGTAGCGATCGCGGTGGTCGCCGGCCGAGCGGGCGTTGTAGGTGAGGTACAAGGCCCGGCGGGCCGAGTCGCCGTTGTTCGAGCCACTGCGATGCGGGGTGTAGGAGTCGAACCAGAGGAGGTCGCCGGGTTCGACCGGGGCGAGTTCCCACTCGAGCGTGGCCGCTACGTCCTCGCGTACCCGTCCGCCCTCGTCTCGGGGGAGGAACCCGTGGTGCGCTCCGGAGACGACCGACAGACACCCGGTCGTGGCGTCGGCGACGTCGATCGGCAGCATGCACGACACGTGGTGGTCGGCGAATCGATAGGCCGAGGCGTCCTGGTGCGGAGCGAACCCCGCGCCACCGGGCTGCTTGTAGTTGACCTTCTCCTTGAAGAGCACCGCTTCCTCGCCCAGCAGCTGCGACGCGATGTCCAGGAGCGTCCCGGCGCAGAGGAGGGCACGAAGGCCGTCATGGTGGGGGATGAGGTCTTCGCTGCGGGCCAGGGCCGGACCGCTGTCGGTCATCTCCCAGTGGTGGAGGCCGGGCCCGTCGTCCTGGCCCGCCCACGCGGTCGCCGACTCGATCCCATGCCGGGCGACGGTCAACTGCTCGCCGTCGAGCGCTCCGGGCATCGACAACCACCCCGCCTCACGCCACTGCGCGATCTGGGCAGCCTCGAGGAGGTCCACCATGTCAGTACCGGAGATCGGCGACCACGCCGTAGTGATCGCTGGGCCACATGCCGTCCATCTGCTCGACCCCGAGCAACTCGGCGCCGACGGGGTTCCCGGCCCCACCTCGCTTGGGCCAACCGGCGAGGACGTAGTCGATGCGTCGGTTGAACTCGAGCTGTTCGGCGACGAAGGGATTCTCGTTGTTCCACGTGTAGCCGGGGTCGTCGGGATGGATCGAGCGCCAGCAGTCGACCAGGACGAGGTCGTTGGCGACCGGCCGCAGGCCCGTGAGGGTCCGCATCTCGTCCGACGTGGGCTCGGCGTTGAAGTCGCCACACACGATGGGCGGATACGAACGTGGGCGTGAGTCCGCGACGAACTGCGTCAGCTCGTCGGCCTGCTCCTGCCGGATCGCACTGTGGTCGAAGCGCCAGTTGAGGTGGGTGCTGAACACCTGGATCGGGCCGCGAGGTCCGTCCACGTCGGCCCGTAGGACCAGGCGCTGTTCGTCGTGGGCGTCGCCGGCCGGCAACCGACAGCTGGACTGCCCGGCGATCGGCCAGCGCGACAACACCGCATTCCCGAATCCGATGTCGGGTTCCATCGCGTTCGTCGTGGCCAGGCAGACCTCGAGACCGAGGGCTTCTGCGATGATCGACGCCGAACTCTCGTTACCGTCGCTCCAGACCTCCTGCAGCGCGACGACGTCGGCGTCGACCCGTCGGAGTTCCTCGATGATCCGCGGTAGACGCTCCTCCCATGGCCCGAACCGCCACCACAGGTTCCACGTCGCGACCCGGACACGGGTCTCGATCAGGTCCGTCGCGGTGGCGGGGTCGTCCACGAGTCAGGCCTCGGTCAGCTCTTCGAAGGCCTCGGGAGGCGGGCAGGCACAGACGAGGTTCCGGTCGCCGGCCGCACCGTCGATGCGGCTGACCGGCGGCCAGTACTTGTTGGTCCGCAGCCCACGGACCGGGTAGGCGGCCTGCTCACGGCTGTAGGGGCGATCCCACTCGGACACGAGGAGATCTTCCGCCGTGTGCGGTGCATGGGCAAGCGCGGAATCGGCGTGTGTCGCACCCGACTCGATCTCGGCGATCTCGTCGGCGATGGCGATCATGGCGTCGCAGAACCGGTCGATCTCCTCGAGCGACTCGGATTCCGTCGGCTCGATCATGAACGTGCCGGCGACCGGGAACGACATCGTCGGGGCGTGGAAGCCGTAGTCGATGAGCCGCTTCGCCACGTCGTCGACGGTCACGCCCGTGCGCTTGGTGATGTCGCGCAGGTCGACGATGCACTCGTGCGCCACCCGCCCGTGGGCGCCGGTGTAGAGGACGGGGTAACGAGCGGCCAACCGCACGGCGATGTAGTTGGCGTTGAGGATGGCGACCCGTGTCGCCTCGGTGAGGCCGTCACCGCCCATCATCCGGACGTAGGCCCACGAGATCGGCAGGATGCCGGCCGAGCCGTAGGGCGCAGCAGAGATCGGTCCGGGTCCGGTTGCCGGACCGCACTCGTCGTCGAGCGGGTGGCTCGGGAGATAGGCCGCGAGGTGCGCCCGCACGGCCACGGGTCCGACGCCTGGACCGCCGCCGCCGTGGGGGATGCAGAAGGTCTTGTGGAGGTTGAGGTGACTGACGTCCGCACCGAACGCACCCGGCTTCGCGACGCCGACGAGCGCATTCAGGTTGGCGCCGTCGAGGTACACCTGACCGCCGGCGCCGTGAACCATCTCGCAGATGTCGGTGATCGTCGTCTCGTAGACCCCGTGGGTCGACGGATACGTGACCATCAGCGCGGCGAGGTCGTCGGCGTGGGCGGCGATCTTGGCCTCGAGGTCTTCGAGGTCGACGTTCCCGTTCTCGTCGCACGCGACGACCACGACCCGCATGCCCGCCATGACGGCAGAGGCTGCGTTGGTTCCATGAGCCGACGAGGGGATCAGGCAGGTCGTGCGATGGTCGTCTCCGTTGGCCCGGTGGAATGCGCGGATCGCCAGCAGTCCGGCGAACTCACCCTGCGATCCGGCGTTGGGCTGGAACGAGATGGCGTCGTACCCGGTCACCTCGACCAACCACGCCTCGAGTTCCTCGATCAGCCGGCGGTAGCCGCGGGTCGACTCGGCGGGGGCGAAGGGATGGATGCCACCGAACTCCGGCCAGGTCACCGGCTCCATCTCCACGGTGGCGTTCAGCTTCATCGTGCACGAACCCAGCGGGATCATCGCCCGGTCGAGCGCGATGTCTCGGTCCGACAGCATCCGTAGGTAGCGGAGCAGATCGGTCTCGGAGCGGTAGGCGTGGAAGGTGGGGTGAGTGAGGTAGTCGCTGGACCGACGGAGTTCCTCCGGAACCGCCGCCCCTTCGACATCGGCATCGATCTCGATGTCGAAGGCCTCGCCGAGCAGAGCGAGCGTGCCGACGGTCGACGTCTCGTCGAATGCGACCGAGAGCGTGTCGGCGTCGATCAGGCGGAGGTCGATGCCAACCGACGCGGCACGGGCAACGAGCTCGGGCGCCCGGCCGGGGACGCCGACGGTCACCGTGTCGAAGATCACGTCGGCATCGACCGTCAGGCCGGCGGCCCGACACGCCGATGCGAAGGCGTCGGCCAACCGGTGGGTCCGCTCGGCGATGGCTCGGAGCCCTTCGGGACCGTGGTACACCGCGTACATCGACGCGATGACCGCGAGGAGGACCTGCGCAGTGCAGATGTTCGACGTCGCCTTCTCCCGCCGGATGTGCTGCTCGCGCGTCTGGAGCGCCAGCCGTGTGGCCGGGCGGCCGGCAGCGTCGACCGACACGCCGACGAGGCGGCCGGGCATCGTGCGCTTGTAGTCGTCGCGACAGCCCATGAACCCGGCATGGGGCCCACCGAAGCCGAGCGGCACACCGAATCGCTGTGATGACCCGACGACGATGTCGGCGCCGAGCTCGCCCGGCGGCGTGAGGATCGTGCACGCGAGCAGGTCGGTGGCGACGACGGCGACGGCGCCACCCTCGTGGGCGGCGTCGATCGCTGCCTTCGGCGACACCACGGCACCGGAACACGCCGGGTACTGGACGAGGACGCCGCACACATCCGACAGGGGCGTGGTGGACACGTCGTCGACGACGTCGACGATCACGCCGATCGCCTCGGCACGGGTCTCGATCACCGCGATCGTCTGAGGGAAGGTGTCGGCCTGGATCAGGAACCGGTTGCGGTCACCCTTGGCCAGGCGACGGCTCATCGCCATCGCCTCGGCGGCCGCCGTGCCCTCGTCGAGGAGTGACGAGTTGGCCAGTTCGGTGCCGGTCAAGTCGGTGATCATGGTCTGGAAGTTGAGGAGCGCCTCGAGACGACCCTGGGAGATCTCCGGCTGATACGGCGTGTACGCCGTGTACCAGGCCGGGCTCTCGAGCACGTTGCGGCGGATCACCGGTGGGGTGTGGGTGCCGGCGTAGCCGAGTCCGATCATCGGCGTCCGGACGATGTTCGTGGACGCGATCTCGCGCAGCTCGGCCAGCATCTCGGTCTCGTCGAGCGCCGACGGGAGGTCGAGGGGAGCGGACTGTCGGATCGACGACGGGACGGCCTGATCGATCAGTTCGTCGAGCGAGTCGACCCCGACGACGGACAGGAGGCGTTCGAGGTCGGCATGGCGAGGTCCGATGTGACGATCGGCGAAGGGCACGGGAAGGCTCCGAAGGGGTCGGGAAGAACGGGCGCCCCTTCTGTTCCACGACCTGAGAGATTCACGGGACCAGCGGGTACCGCTTGCTCCTTCGGTGAGTGCCCGCCGAGACGGACCCTGCTCTCCAGAGGTGCCTCGTCCCGACGGTCCGGTGGCCTGAGAGGTTCCGGGGCGGTTGCTCCTTCGGCGCCCGTCCCCACTGGCCGTGGGGCTGGGACTCTCCCGACGGGGATCGACAGCGGCAGGAATAGTAGCCCCGCGCGCAGAAGATCCTGGGCGATCGGGGCGCGCGCTCCGACGGAAGGATCTCCTCATGACGCTCCGAAGCCGAACCGCTGCCCTGCTCGCCGTCGTCGCCATGGCCGCCGTCGTCGCGCTGGCACCGACCGCGGACGCCGCGCCGACCTGGGCACCCGCGGCAACCGCCGCGATCCACCCCGGCACGCAGACCTTCACCGACGGCGCCCAGTGCACCGCCAACTTCGTGTTCACGGATGCCTCGGGCGCCGTCTACATCGGCCAGGCCGCGCACTGCAGCGGGACCGGCGGTCAGACCGAGACCGACGGTTGCGACGCCGGCACGCTCCCCGTGGGAACGCCCGTGGAGGTCGACGGCGCATCCCGACCCGGGACGATGGTCTACAACTCGTGGGCCACGATGCAGGCCAACGGTGAGACCGATGCCAACACCTGCGCCCACAACGACTTCGCGCTGATCAAGCTCCACCCCGCCGACCACGACAAGGTGAACCCCTCGATCCCCGTCTGGGGTGGCCCGGTCGGCCTGTCCGGTGGATCCGCCGCCGGCAGCGACGTCTACTCCTTCGGCAACTCCGGGATCCGCGCCGGCATCGAGCAGCTGTCGCCCAAGTACGGCATCAGCCTCGGCACCGACGCCGATGGATGGAACACGCCGCTCTACACCGTCACCCCGGGCATTCCGGGCGACTCGGGCTCGGCATTCCTCGACGCCGACGGCCGCGCACTCGGCGTCCTGTCGACCCTCGCGATCGCTCCGCTGCCCCTGTCGAACAACGTCAGCAGCATCGCCAATGCGCTCTCCTACATGCGGACCCACGACGGGCCGCAGGTCTCGCTCGCAAACGGCACCGAGCCGTTCCGCAGCGGACCCGGGGGACTGGTGACCGGCCTTCTCGGCGGCTGACCAGGCGCTCGCTAGCGTCGGGCGCCCGTGACCATCTGGCGCCTCGACAACGACCATCTGGACGACGCCGCACCCCATTGGGACGCGGCGGTCGACCGCACACCGGACGTCGATCCGTTCTGCGCGTCGAGCATCTGGTCGTTCAGCGCCGCCTCGTCGTTCCCGGACGCCGAGCCGCCCGTCGTCGTCACCGACGGTGCCGCCTTCTGCGGCATGCGAGCCCGAGACACCGAGGAGGGGCGGATCCTCGTCGGGATGGATCCGGTCTGGGGATTCGCGACGCCGTTCGTCGGCCCGCCGAGGCGCGCGGCCGAGATGCTGGCGTGCCGACTCGACCTCGAGGACGACTGGTCCTTCGCCGTCGTCGCCGGACAGCGTGAGGACTCGGCGCTCACCGCTGCGCTCGCCCAGGTCGCGAACGGCCGATGGAGGCTGTACCGAGGGCCGGAGGAGCAGCGGCTCCGAGCCGATCTGTCCGGCGGGGTGGACGCCTGGTTCTCTCGTCGCTCGTCCCGGTTCCGTCAGCGCATCCGCAGGCTCGAGCGGGATGCCGAGACCACCGGGATCGAGATCGTCGACGTTTCGGCCACCGCTCCCGACGAGGTCTTCGACCGACTCCTCGCCATCGAGCAGACCGGTTGGAAGGGCGGCGACGACACCGGACTGGCCAGCGACGACCTCGCGGACTTCTATCGGCGCATGTGCGTCCGACTCGCGGCCCGCGAGCACCTCCGCGTCTTGGTGGCTCGGCACGACGGAACGGACATCGGGTTCGTGCTCGGTGGTGTCCGGGGCGACACCTACCGAGGTCTCCAGCTGTCGTATCACCGCGAGCACGGTGATGCCGGCGTCGGGCACCTGCTCCAGATGGCGCAGATCCGCCTACTGGTCGACGAGTCGGTCGCGGTCTACGACATGGGCATGGAGATGCCCTACAAGACACGCTGGGCCGACCGGGTGGACGCGACCTTCGCCGTGATCGTCAGTCGCTGAGCCGCCGGTCGGGGCGGGGTTCACGCAGGTTGGAGCCGATACCGGTCTCGACGTCGAGTTCGGGACCGTCGTCGACCCCGGCGAACCACGGCTCGTCGTCCTCGCCCTTGCGACGCTCCTTGGCCAGCGCCTTGAAGTCGTCCTTCGGCTTCTTCTTGAACAGTCCCACGTCCCGGATCCTGCCAGAAATGGAAGACGCCCCGCCGGGTGACGAGAGCCGGAGCTCCGTCGCCCTGCGGGGCGTCGGTTCGGTCTGAGATCCACCACCATCGAATCGTGCGGGAGTACCGTACGGACCCGATGTTTCATACTCGCCCGTCGGCGTGGGATTTGACTCCCTCGCTGGCGGGCGAGTCCGTTTTTCGTCCGTCGGCCTCGGGTTGCCCCTGAGCCTCCAGGCGCCACGCTCGGATCAAACCGGGGGTTCTCACCTCACGTGGTTGGCACCGGACTCACGATCGAGATCGTTCCCCCGGGCCACAGCTCCAACCTCGCGGTTGTGGCCGTGGCATCTCATTCCTCGCCTGCCTTCTCGACGACGTTCCCCGGTCCTTCCGAGCCGCTTCGGCGTTGCCGCCTCCGATGCTCTTCCGGTGGTTCCTGCCGCCGTTCCGACCGGCGTGGATTCACTATGAACCCGTTGAAAACCCCTGGTCAACAGCTATTTTCCAAACGCAGTGGTTATCCACCACATTTCTCCAGATGTCCCCAGATCGCGGGCGTTCTCGACACGTTGTCCACCGGTTCATGCACAGTTCGGGGCACCATGAGCCCGTGTCCGAGACCGAACCCGCAGCGCCGTCGACCGACCGCCGGTGCCGATGGTGTGCTCGTCCCTTCACCGTCAAGGCCGGGCCCGGCCGACCCAAGGAGTTCTGCCGTCGATCGTGTCGCCAGCGGGACTACGAGGCACGCCAACGGGCGGCTGACGTCGGCCTGTCCGAGGACGAGCTCGTCCTGACCCGAGCGGCGATCGACAGCCTGCGTGACCGGCTCTACGTGCTCGAGGCCGCGGTCGAGGACGTGGGCCGAGACCTCGCCGGCAAGCCCACCAAGGACGACTACCGAGAGGCCGTGGAGTGGCTCCTCGACGCCGCTCGACCGTTGGCAGGGGAGTGGGACACGTCGAGCTGATCCTCGGGCGTGAACGTGATCGGTCCGACACCCGAAACGCCGCGGTTCACGGCACAATGGTGGGCATGGAATCCTTCTCTCCGGTCCAGCCGGTCGTGGCGCAGTCCGCCGAGGTACGGGGCGAGTTCGTCGTCCGGGTGTACCAGCACCTGCTCCTGGCCATCACCGCATTCGTCGGCTTCGAAGCCGTGCTCTTCAGCACCGGCGCAGCCGAGGGGCTCTACGACCTGCTCTTCACGAGCGGCGGCGCCACCTGGCTCCTGATCCTCGGCGCCTTCATGGTCATCCAGTGGATGGCCACGTCGGCCGCCCACAACATCGAGAACGTCGGCGTCCAGTACGCCGGCCTGTTCGGCCTGGCCGGGGGAGAGGCGCTCCTCTTCGCCCCGTTCCTCTATCTGGTGTTCAACAAGACCGACAACGGCGGCACCACCGTCGTGGCGGCCGCCGCCATCACGGCGTTCATGTTCGCCGGACTGACGGTCATCGCCTTCACCACCCGCAAGGACCTGTCGTTCCTGCGTCCGATGCTCATGTGGGGCGGCTTCGCCGCTCTCGGCCTGATCTTCGGCGCCGTGATCTTCGGCCTCAGCCTCGGCATCTGGTTCAGCGTGGGGATGATCGCCCTCGCCGGCGGCTCGATCCTCTACCAGACCCAGGCGATCATGGCCCGGTACCCCTCCGAGGCCTACGTCGGCGCCGCAGTCCAGCTCTTCGCCTCGGTGATGCTGCTGTTCTGGTACGTCCTGCGGCTCCTGACCTCCCTCCGCAACTAGGGGGACAGCCCGAAATCTCGTTTCTGGCTCACACCGGGTGTGAGCCAGAAACGAGATGTTTCGGTGGGAGGCCGTCGACTTTACAGAACGTGCATTCTCGGCGGTCCAGACGACAACCAGGGAGTACGGGGCGACGTCGAGATCACCCTCCGTCCCACCGCACCTGGCTGCTCCGCCGGGCCGTCGCCACCGACCAGCGCCGTCACGACAGACCGCGAGCGATCGAGCCGAACTTCCCGTTCGGCGGCAATCGCTTCACTTCCTGTCAGAAGTTGCCGAAGATCTTTCTGTCAGCGGCGGAATCCTTCGGGCGGTGGCGATCGGGCGGAATCGATCGTCACCCCCGAACGGAGTTCTACCTCCGCCGTTGATGGTTTCGTCACAGTGACGTAATCATCAGCCATGTCGGGTGTGGGAGGAATCGGGAATGCCGAGACGTGAGTGGACCATCGAGCAGCTGGTGACGCTGGTCGAGGGGTCAACGCTGGTGGGCCGTGATCGTCGCGCCCGTCCGGTTCGGCTTCCGGCTGCGCTGACCGACGTCGCAGAACACGACACCCGGCGTTGGGACACCCAGCTCGCGCAGGATCACCCGTCCGACTTCGGTGCAGCGGTCGACAGCTGGTGGCAGGCCGTGGCCCGGCCCGGCGAACCGCAGTCGGTCCGGCTGCGACGTGAGCAGGACGGTGTCTGGCGCGAGATCGAGGTCACATCGCTCAACCTGCTCCATCAGGAGTCGATCGGCTGCGTCCTGACGTTCTCCCGACAGCTCGGTGAGGTCGACACGCCGGCACCGCCGTCACGGCACGACGGAGCGATGTTCGAGGCTCCGCACTCGATCGTTCAACATCTGGACGAGATCGGCACGATCCTGCGCACCGAGGGCGACGTCGAGGAGGTCTTCGGCCTCGCTGCCAGTGCCCTCGACGGCCATCCGGTCCTCGATCACCTGCACCCCGAGGACCGCGACGCTGCGGTGGCCATGTGGGTCGAGATCCTGGCCTCCCCCGACCGGGCGCGCACCATTCAACAACGCATCGTGCGCCCGGACGGCTCGAGCCTCTGGATCCAGTCCACGGTGATGAACCGCATCGAGACCAGCGGGACGATCCTCTCGATGTCCCACGACATCAGCGCCGGCCGGGCCAAGGAGGCCGCCCTCGCTGCGAGCGAGCAGGAGCTGCGATTCCTCACCGAGGTCGTCCCCGTCGCCGTGTTCCGCTCCACGGCCTCGGGGAACATCGCCTTCGCCAACGCCCGTTGGGGCACCCTTCTCGATGACGCATCCACGCTCAGCGAGGTGTTCGCCCGAGTGGACGTGGACGACTGCGACCGGCTGCGTCGAGCGTTCGCCGATGCCAAGGAGACCGGCGGCACCGCCACCTGCCGTGTGCGCACTCGCGACGCAGAACGTCACCTCGAGTTCCGCCTCCAGGGTGTCGTGGACCACGCCGACGTCGAGGGCGAGGTCGACGTCATCGGGACGGTGGACGACGTGACCAGCGCAGTGATCCGCGCCTTCGAACTCCAGGCTTCGGCCGAGCGCGATCCCCTCACGGGCCTCGCCAATCGCCGCGCCCTCAGCCGCACTCTCGATGCCGCTGTGGCGGGTGCACGGCCGACGCTCGTGCTCTTCGGGGACCTCGACGACTTCAAACAGGTGAACGACCGTTGGGGTCACGAGGCCGGCGACCTCGTCCTGAGCGCCATCGGACACCGCCTGCGCGACGCCGTGCGACCAGACGACGTGGTCGGCCGTTGGGGTGGTGACGAGTTCGTGGTCGTCTGCCTCGACGTCGCCGTCGGACGTGAACCGGACGTGATCGAACGCCTGCACCTCGCCCTGGCCGACCCCATCGAGATCGGCGACGACACCTACATGGCCCAGGTGTCCATGGGCGCTGTGCGGCCGGCACCGGGCGAGGACGCGGAGGCGGTCCTGCGTCGGGCGGACACGGCGATGTACGAAGCGAAGCGCACCCGGCACCGCACCGTCGGGGCGGGAGCGTGACGTCAGTCCGCCGTCGCTGATCGCCGGCGGCCGCCACCGTCCGTGGCAACGTGGACGGATGCTCCAGGGACACGTACACCCCTCGTTCGGCGCGGTCACCCATCTCCTCGATCGCTACACGTCGGGTCCGAAGCGCTACGGCGGAGCGGTGTGCGTCTACTTCCAGGGCGAGAAGGTCGTCGACGCGTGGGGCGGCGCACGCGATCCGTCGGGGACGCCGTGGGACGAGGACACGATGTCGATCTCGTGGTCGACGACGAAAGGTGTCACGTCGACCGCGCTCCATGTCCTCGCCGATCGCGGCCTCGTCGACTACGACGAACCCGTCGCCACCTACTGGCCCGAGTTCGCCCAGGCCGACAAGGGACGAGTGACCATCCGCCAACTGGTCTCGCACCAGGCCGGTCTCCACAGGCTCGCTGGCGTCGTCGATCACGGGGACGACCTCCTCGACTGGGATCGCATGACATCGGCGCTCGCCGCCCAGCCGTCCGATCCTCCCGCCGGCACCGGGTCCGGCTATCACGCCATGAGCTACGGATGGCTGGTGGGTGAGGTCGTCCGACGGGTGTCGGGCAAGGGCCTCGGCCAGTTCGTCCAGGACGAGCTCGCCGAGCCGCTGGGACTCGACGGTCTGCACATCGGCCTCCCCGACGAGGACCGTCATCGTGTGGCGCCGCTCATGCCTCCGTACAAGGCCGTGAGCCCGCGCGCCGAGGCCGCGGTCACGGGGTTCCTCCTCCGCCACGGACCCTTCCGACGGCTGGTCGAGACCTCGGCCGTTCCCGGGATGATGGATCTGTTCCGTGACGTCTCGCTCCGCGTACTCGATGCCGAGATCGGCGCGGCCAACGGGACGTTCACCGCTCGCTCCCTGGCCCGGCTCTACGCGGCGATCGCGAACGACGGCGAGCACGACGGAGTCCGCATCCTCTCCCCCGGTCGCGTCGCGCTCATGTCCGAACAGCAGACGTTCGGGCGGGACTACTGCGTACCGATCAAGATGCGTTGGCGGCTCGGCTACCACCGGGCGTTCACCGCGTCGCTGCGGCAGCCGGAGCGAGCGTTCGGGCACTTCGGGCTCGGCGGATCGGGTGCCTGGGCCGACCCGGAGACGAACCTGTCGGTCGCCTACGTCACCAACGACATGCGTTCGGCGACGACACCGTTCGGCGATGCCCGCCTCGCACGCATCGGCGCAGCGGCGATGAAGGCCGCCCGTTCGGCCTAGCTCAGCCCTCGGTCAGGACCGACGTACGTCGGGTGGTGCCCTGTTGGGTCCCCGACTGGGTGAGGGTGACGTCGGAGCGCAGCACGAGCCCTCGTGCGGGGTCGACGAAGAAGGTCCCGACCTCTCGGACCACCTGTTCGACCGAGTCGGCTCCCACGGTCGCGGTGATGGTCGTCGTACGGTCGCGCTCGACCTGCCAGACGTGGACGGTCCGTCCCCCGTGGACCACCTCGGCTCGTCCCGCCACCCGGCCCGACCCGGTCACGACGAACTCCGTCGCGAGGCCCGCGACCTCGGTGGAGCAGGTCGATCCGAGCGTCCACGACGCATCGACAACGAGTCGACCGAACTCCGGGAACGACGGATCCCAGGTGCAGTCGCGCGTCGCCCCTTCGTCGGTCTCGATCCGCGTCGAACGGACGAGCACGCCCTCCGGTGACCAGTCCAGGACCGACACCTGTCGCTCACCTTCGGACCGGGCGACGATCTGCACGATCGACGATGCACCCTCCTCCCCCACCACCGTGATCTCGCGCTCCTCGGACCGAGACGACGGCTCACCATCGCGAACGGCGTCGACCTCGTACCGGTAGACACCGGGTTCCGGCACCGATGCCGGGCCCAGGACAGGAGGCTGTGTCGTGGACGTCGCGCTCGCCGACGACGAGTCCTCCGGCGCCACTGAGGGAACGCCATCGCCACCCGTCGCCGATGGCGGTGGCGCGGTCGACCCCTCTGGCGCTGCTTCCACGGACGAACGCCCCGCGGGATCGTCCGGCGCCCTGTGCGTCGCCGCGGCGATGACGCCAGCCCCGAGCAGGACGGCGATCACGGGGACCAGCGCTCGTCGGAATCGCTCCGTGTCCGTCGCCGCGTGCATCTGGAGACGAGCGTAGCCAGAGCGTTTCCCGCCCGGTCGATACCATTCGCCCCGATGGGTGTGAATCAGCGAGAGAACCGTCGACCGAGCCGCGCCGAGCGACGGGTGCAACTGCTCGATGCCGCCGTCGAGGCAATCCGCACCAAGGGCGCCGGGGCCTCGATGGAACAGCTCGCCAAGCAGGGCGGCGTGACCAAGCCGATCCTCTATCGCCACTTCGGTGATCGCGACGGACTCGTCGACGCCATCGGCGAGCGCTATGCGGCGCACCTGGTCGAGCGGCTGACGCCGAACCTCGAGTCGGACGAGCCGATCGAGCTGTTGCGCCAGACCGTCGACAGCTACCTGGCCTTCCTCGAGGACGATCCGGAGCTCTACACGTTTCTCATCCACCAGGGCCCTCGGACGGCCACGCGCAGCGAGGACCGGCCGATGAGCTCGCTCACCGATGTCATCGCTCGACAGGTGGCAGTCGTCATCGGCGACCAACTCCGCGCCAACGACCTCGATGCCGGCGGCTCCGAGCCCATGGCCTTCGGGATCGTCGGGATGGTGCACCATGCCGGCGACTGGTGGATCCGGAACCGGACGATGTCGCGCACTGCCGTCACCGACTACCTGACCACGATCCTGTGGAACGGGTTCAGCGGGCTCCGCGAGGCGACCACGGCGGCAACCGCCGCGGCTGGCACCCCCGGCGGCACCCCCGACGCCGCCCTACACTGACCCCGGATGCACCCACGCCGAGGAGACCGATCGTGACCGTCACCCCACCCCGCCCCGTTCCCCACACGCTGCCGGAGTTCGACTCCGTCGAGGACGAACGACTCCACCGCAAGCAGCGCCTGGCAGCCACGTTCCGCCTCTTCGGGCGATTCGGCTTCAACGAGGGTGTGGCCGGCCACGTCACCGCCCGAGACCCCGAGCATCCCGAACTCTTCTGGGTGAACCCGTTCGGGCTGAGCTTCGACCTGATCCGTGCGTCCGACCTGATCCTCGTCGACCACAACGGGGTCGTCGTCGAGGGTGACTGGCCGGTCAACCAGGCCGCCTTCGCCATCCACTCGCAGATCCACGCCGCGCGTCCCGACGCCGTGGCCGCCGCCCACACCCACTCGAAGAACGGACGGGCCTGGTCGACGCTCGGTCGCACGCTCGACCCGATCACCCAGGACGTGTGCGCCTTCTACGAGGACCACGCCCTCTTCGACGACTACACAGGTGTCGTGCTCGACGTCGAGGAGGGCAAGCGCATCGCGCACGCCCTCGGCGACAACAAGGCCGCGATCCTCCGCAACCACGGCCTCCTGACCGTCGGCGGATCGGTCGACGAGGCCGCATGGTGGTTCATCTCGATGGAGCGGTGCTGCGAGGTCCAGCTCCTCGCCGAGGCGGCCGGCACACCCGTCATGATCGACGAGGCCGGAGCGAAGCAGGCCGCCAGCCAGGTCGGGTCCAACTTCGCCGGCTGGTTCAGCTTCCAGCCGCTCTACGACAAGATCGTGGCCGACCAGCCCGACCTCCTCGACTGAGCGGTCCGTGGCCGACGTCATCCCGATCAGCGAGAAGCTCCGCGACACCCGCGAGGCTCTGCTCCAACGCCACCTCGTCGCACACAACGAGGGCGACGTCGACGGCGTGCTCGCCACGTTCACCCGACCCCGGATCGAACTCATCGCCTCGGGACGGGTGCTCGAGGGCACGACAGCCGTGCGGGCGTACCTCGAGGATCGCCGTCGCTCGTTCCCCGATCAGCGCTTCGAGGTCATCTGTCACCACCACAGCGATGATGTCGTGGTCTCGGAGCACTGGATGACCGGCACCCACCTGGGCGACCTCCACGGCGTCGAGCCGACCGGACGACGCTTCCGCGCACGCATGGCCGCCATCTTCGAGTTCGAGGGTCCCGATCTGGTCAACCAACGGCTGTACTACGACGCCGGCACCGTCGCCCGACAACTCGCCTGACCTCGGCTCCCATGGGGCAGGATGCGCCCATGCCCCGACTCCGAGAGATCCCGCGCGCCGAAGCCCACGAGAAGGTCGAGCCGTTCTACCGACTGCTCTTCGGTGATCGTGACCCGGTCGCCGAGCCCGGTACGGCGACGGGCACGCCCGGTGACTGGTGGACCGTCTTCGCCAACAGCCCCGACGTGTTCGAGCACGCCGTCGCCGGCTTCGGGCTCTACCAGAGCCCGAAGCGGAAGCTCGATCCCAAGCTCCGCGAGCTCGGACAGACGCGGGCCGGGTGGACGCGTGGCAGCCAGTTCGTGTTCTCGCAGCACTGCAAGTCGTGCCGGGCGGTCGGGCTGAGCGAGGAGCAGATCGCCGCCATCCCCGCGTGGCAGACCGCGGACTGCTTCTCCCCCGCCGAGCGAGCGGTCCTGGCCTGGACCGACGGACTCGTCTACGACGGTGGACGGGTGGCCGAGGGCGTGTTCGCGGCGCTCCGCGAGCATCTCGACGACGAGGAGATCCTCGAACTCACCTACATCACCTGCATGTACGAGATGCATGCGACCATGAGCCGCGCGCTCCGTGTCGAGTTCGACGACCGCGACGAGGCGATCGTCGAGGTCGCTCCCCCAGAGGGCTTCACGTCGATCTACGACGTGGGCGCAGCCACCACACTCGGCGACGACGCCTGACGCAGCGGCGCTCGTCGTCTGTCGTTCAGGGTCGTGTCCAGAACGGCATGGGAACGACCTCGGCCGCGACCGGCTTGCCGCGGACGTCGATCTCCACGGCCGTGCCGTCCGGCGTCTCGGGCGGGAGGAAGGCCATCGCGATGCCGGTCTCGAGCATCGGTGAGAAGTTCCCGCTCGTGACCACGCCCACGGTGGAGCCGTCGATCAGGACCGGGTTGCCATCGCGTGGCGGGCGACGACCCTCGCAACGAAGACCGCGGAGCTTGCGGGCGACGCCCGCCTCCTTCTCGGCCGCCAGGGCGCTCTTTCCTCGGAACTCCGTGTCCCAACGCACGACCCAGCCGAGGCCGGCCTGCAGTGAGGTGATCCCCGCACCGAGCTCGTGTCCGTGCAACGGCAGCCCAGCTTCGAGGCGCAACGTGTCTCGGGCACCGAGTCCGGCGGGCGTCGCTCCCGCCTCCAGGACCGCATCCCAGAACGACGGAGCGACCGCTGCCGGCACGGCGCACTCCACTCCGTCCTCCCCGGTGTACCCGGTCCCGGCGACGACGCAGAGCTCCCCCTGCCAGGTGAACTCGGCGACGGCGAAACGAGCGACGGCTGCCGCATCGGGGGCGATCTTCGCCAGCACGGTGCGAGCCTCGGGCCCCTGGATGGCGATGACCGCTCGGGTGGCCGTGACGTCGGTACCGCCGATCGCGGCCACGACACCGTCGGTGTTCGATGCGTTCGGCATGACGTCGAAACGCCCGTCGCTGACCCACCAGACGATGATGTCGTCGACGACCGAGGCGTCACGCTCGTCGAGCAGGTGCGTGTACTGGGCCCGCCCGGGCCCGATGCGGTGGAGGTCGTTGGTCAGTGTCGCCTGGAGGCGCTCGAACGCCTCCGGCCCTTCGACTCGGACCGTGCCCAGATGTGACACGTCGAAGGCAACGGCGCCGGTTCGACAGGCACGGTGCTCCGCCACCGTCCCGTCGGCGTACGACAGCGGCATGTCCCAGCCGCCGAAGGGGACCATCTTGGCCCCGAGAGAACGGTGAGCAGCGTCGAGGGGGGATTGCTTCATACGCCGAGCTTGGCACGCCCGGTCGGGGTGATCAGCGCTCTGCTGCTGCCGGTCCGGGGTCGACCGTCGCGGCCTCGTCGATCGCGGGCTGGAACAGCGCGACCGCGGCATCGAGCTCCTCGAGCACACCGTCCATGGGCAGGAGGTTCAGCACGCCTTGGCCCTGGTATCGGTTGACCACGTCGACCAACTCGCCTTCACGCACGAGCACGGCCGACGTCCCCGAGATCACCAGGTGGGCCGACGCCACGTCCTCGCCGAGCTGCTCACGCAGGTACTCGAAGGCGTCGCGGATCGATTCGAGCTTGATGCCGGCGTCGAGCAGACGCTTGATGACCTTGAGCTCGAGCAGGTCCTTGTAGCTGTAGCGGCGGCGGCTGCCGGAGCCGGAGGCATCGGCCAACGACGGCCGGATCAGGTCGGTGCGCGCCCAGTAGTCGAGCTGGCGGTAGGTGATGCCGACGACTTCCGCGGCCTTCTTGCCCGAGAATCCCTCGACGAATGCTGCACTCATGACCTTCGCTCCTCTGCCGGACGGACGTCCTGCGCCTCCGCTGTGCACGACAGCGGCGAAATTACGTGCCTGTGGTGCGACGAATGGTACGACCGACCCCCGCGATGGTCAATGGGCAGAGTCACTGCGCCAGACGGGCGACACCGACCTCTTCTCGCAGGGCCTCGAGTTGGCCGGCCGTGCCGATGGCGATCAGGACCTCGCCGGGGTGGATCGGTGTGTCCGGCGGCGGGTTCGTGCGGAAGTCACCCGCTGCGTTCCGCATCGCGAGCACGAGGGCACCGGTCCGGTCACGGAGGTGCGCATCTCGCAGACTCTGGCCGGCCACGGACGAGGCTTCGGGCACCAGGACCTCGGCGAGGCGGAACTCCAGACTCCCGTCGTGCATCACGACGTCGAGGAAGTCGGCGACCGAGGGTTGCAGGATCATCGCGGCGATGCGCTCGCCGCCGATGTACTGCGGGTTGACCACACGGTTCGCTCCCGCCTGCGCCAACTTCGGCTCGGCCGACTCGACACGGGCTCGAGCGACGATGAACAGGTCCGATCGGGCCGACCGCCCGGAGAGGGTCACGTAGAGGTTGGCGGCGTCGCTGTCGAGGGCGGCGACGAGTGCCCCGGCGGTCTCGAGCGACGCGGCAGACAGCACCGCGTCGTCGGTTGCATCCCCTTCGACGAAGGGAAGGTCGAGGTCGGCGAGGCGATCGCCGTCGATGTCGATGACGACGACGTCACGGCCTGCGGCGGCGATGTCGCGGGCGATCGTTCGCCCGACCCTCCCCCACCCGCAGACGATCACGTGGTCGGTCATCCCTGCGATCGTGCGTTCCATGCGTCGTCTCCAGAGTTGATCGGTGAGGCGGCCCTCGATGAGCGTCTCGAGCAGCACGCCGAGCGTGTAGAACGCGGTGCCGACGCCTCCGAGGATGACGAGGATCGTGAACAGACGGTAGGGCGCAGATTCTGCGTGCGGCCCCACCTCGCGGTAGCCCACGGTCGAGATCGTGATGACGGTCTGGTACAGCGCGTCGAGCGCTGACAGGCCCAACAGCAGATAGCCGACCCAGCCGACGAACGTGATCGTCAGGAGCAGCAGCAGGCCGCGACGGATCCGATTCGTGTGCTCGTCGAACGTCAGACGTCTCGCCTCGAGACGGGTCGGTGTACGGGCCACGGACGCGGCGCCTACGAGGCGAAGTCTTCCGGGTTCACCTGATCGATGAACTCGCGGAACTCCTCCACGACCTCGTCGGCGTCGACGGCGTCGTCGTCAGCCGGAGTCTCCTCCTCGACGTACCCGACCTCGGCCAGGACGGCCTCCTCGGCGTACACCGGGGTGCCGACCCGGACCGCGATCGCCATCGCGTCGCTGGGACGAGCGGACACCACATGGGTGTCCTCGTCGGCCCGCAACACCAGATCGGCATAGAAGATGTCGTCTCGGAGCGCCGAGATGACGATGCGTTCGATGTGCGCGCCCAACTCGTCGACGAGCGTGGTGATCAGATCGTGCGTCATCGGACGGCGCGTCTCGACGTTGTCGAGTGCGAAGGCGATCGCCTGCGCCTCGGGACCGCCGATCATGATGGCCAGCAGCCGTCGTTCGCCCTCGCGTTCCTGCAGGAGCAGGACGGGGGTGTTCGAGGGCATGTCCACACGGACTCCGACGAGCTCCATCTCCACGGTCATCGGGGCCACCCTACCGCCGGTCCGTCGGCGTCGTCCCCGCGAAGTGGTCAGGGCAGGGTGTCGCTGAGAGCCTTGCGCAGGAGCGAGGCGTGCAGCGCTTCACCGGCATCGGCCAACTCGGTGACCGTGTCGACAGCTCGTGCTCGCGCCTCGGGATTCCGCTGCTTGAGCAACGGCATGACCAACTGCTCGAACACGCCCGCTTCTCGTTCGGCGGCGATCTTGTACATCCGGAGATGCCGGACCTCGATGCCGTGTTCCAGGAAGCTCCGACAGGCATCGACCACCGAACGGGCCGAGGGCTCGAAGTACGAGTCGGCTCCGATCCGGCGTGACTCGATCATCGTGAAGCTCTCGAGCTCGTGGATGACCGAGACCGGGACGTCGGACTGGGCCGCGAGTTCTTCTGCAGTCAACGACGTCGACGTCGGCCCGACCCGGAGTTCCTCGTCCGGAGCAGAGGCTCGCGGCGCCGGGGGCGACTCGGGCTCGGGTTCGACGACGGGAGCGCGAGCGGCCGGTGGTTCGGGAGCGATGACCTCCATGGCCGAGGCGGCAGCGAGCGTCGCAGCAGCGGCACGCGCGTCGTCCGGCTCGGCCACGTCGACGTCGTCGTCGGCCGCGACAGGGTCGGTGTCGTCGGCAGGCTCCGATCGAGTACTCGACGTCGGCGATCTCGGCGACGGGCTCGTCGCCGGCAGTCCGGACGACGGGAGGTCGGCGACCGCCGGCGTCTGACGACTGCCTTCGGGATGGTTGCCGGTGGCGTCCCACTCGTCGAGACGGTCGCGGATCACCTTGAGCGGCAGGAAGTTGTCCCGTTGCTGGAGGAGGATCCACTGCAGACGCTCGATGTCGGCGTCGTAGAACTTGCGATAGCCCGATGGCGTCCGCTCCGGATCGAGCAGGCCTTGCGACTCGAGGAACCGGATCTTCGAGATCGTGACGTCGGGGAAGTCCTCCTGGACGAGCGACAGGACCTCGCCGATGGACAGATGCGCACGTTCGGGCATGCCGACTCAGCCGTCGCCGTGGACGAACAGGAGCTTGAACGAACCGATCTGGAGTTCGTCGCCGTCGCGCAGCGGCGATTCGTCGACGCGGTTGCGGTTGACATAGGTGCCGTTGAGGGAACCGGCATCGCGCATCGTGTAGTCGCTGCCGGACCGGGTGATGTCGACATGGCGGCGGGAGACGGTGACGTCGTCGAGGAAGATGTCGCTGTCGGGGTGACGGCCGGCCGTCGTCACGTCGCCGTCGAGCACGTAGCGACTTCCGGCATTGCGTCCGCGGCGGACGATCAGGGCTCCGACGCCCGCAGGGATCTCGTGGAGATCGATGCCCGAGTCCTCGGGTTCGTTGGTGTGATCCGGGTCGAACGTGATCGTGCTGTCGTCGCCCGCTTGATGTTCGAGCGCGCTGCCGCACGACGAACAGAAGTTCGCGCCCAGCGGGTTCGCGTGCCCGCAGCGATTGCAGAAGACGTTGTCCGCCACCAGACCTCAGCCGTCGATCAGTGCCCGGTAGCCGGCGGCGTCGAGGAGACCGGGCTCGTCTCCTCCGTCCGGTTCGACGACGAAGATCCATCCGTCGCCGTAGGGGTCTTCGTTGAGACGTTCCGGTGTGTCGGCGAGATCGGCGTTCACCTGGGTGATCGTCCCGCTCACCGGGGCGTAGATGTCGGAGACCGACTTGGTCGACTCGACCTCGGCGACAGCGTCGCCGGCCTTCACGGCCGTGCCCACGTCGGGGAGGTCGACGAAGACCACGTCGCCGAGGGCGTCCTGCGCATAGTCGGTGATGCCGACCCGAACCGAGGCACCGTCGGCTCGAAGCCACTCGTGGTCGGTCGAGTACCGGAGATCATCAGGCACGTTCATTGCGCGGAGGCTACCCGAAACACCCTCAACCGTCAGTTGACGGTGAGGTCTGGGCGGCGAGCGCCCGATCGGCCCGCCCCTCCGCCAGTGCCTTGCGCCCGAGCGGGAGGTACATGGCCAGCGAGTAGTAGCTCAGGAGGAGTCCGGGGATCGCCGCTGCCCACGCCATCGCGCCGTACACGTCGGCCAGCGTCGTGTCGGCGTTGCTCAGCAGGAAACCGGGGAACACGCCCATCAGCAGGAACGTCGCGCACTTCCCGATCCAGGTGACGTCGATGCGGCGGGCCCCCGCCGCCGCCAGGGCGACCGTGGCGATCGCGATCGCCACCTCGCGCACCAACACCAGGACCGCGATCCACACGGGAACGGAGCCGTCGATCAGGATCGAGCCGACCCCGACGAAGAACAGCAGACGGTCGGCGACGGGGTCGAGGATCTTTCCCACGTTGGACACCTGCTGGAGTCGACGCGCCAGGTAGCCGTCGACCCAGTCGGTGGCGCCGATACCGACGAGCAACCAGCCGGCGGCGAGTCGGTCGTCCCGGCCGAACAGGAGATACACGAAGACCGGCAACAGCAGCAGCCGCACCAGCGTCACCGCATTGGGGATCGTGAGGATCCTGTCCTCGGACGGCGCTGTCTGCACGCCGGATCCGTCGGTCACGTCACCACCAGCTTCGACCATGGGACGAGAGTGTCACACTGGCGGCCATGGCGACCGTCTTCACCAAGATCATCGACGGCGAGTTCCCGGGACGTTTCGTTTGGCGCGACGACCGGTGCGTGGCGTTCCTGTCGATCAACCCCCTGCAGCATGGGCACGCCCTCGTGGTCCCCATCGCCGAGGTGGACCACTGGCTCGATCTCGACCCGGAGCTGAACGCCCACCTGATGACCGTGAGCCAGTACATCGGCCAGGCACAGCAGGCGGCGTTCTCACCCGTTCGTGTGGGTCTGATGATCGCCGGACTCGAGGTTCCCCACGTCCACCTGCACGTCGTGCCGATCAACGGGGTGCACGACCTCGATTTCGCGAACACGGCACGCGACCCGGACCCCGCCGCCATGGACGACGCGCAGGCATCGCTCGTCGCGGCGCTCCGCGAACTCGGTCACGATCCGGGCGTCTGATCCGGGCGTCTGACCCGGCTCACGGGCCGTCGACGCGATGGCCTACACGCCGACGGGTTCGGCCTCCTCGATCAGCTCGGGCCCGTTGTTGCGGACGTTGTTGACCTGGGTCGACACCGGCGTGACGACGAGCAGGTCGTCGGGTGCCGGGACCAACAGCCCGCTCAGCGCGTCGAGGTCGTCGTTGTCCCGGTCGAGCCAGGTGGACCAGTCGTCGCGTCCGAGGATGACCGGCATCCGGTCGTGGATCGGCGCCATCGTGTGGTTCGGCGTGGTCGTGATGATCGTCACCGATCGGAGTGGTTCCTGGTCCTTGTCCGGACCGCGCCACACCGACCACAGGCCGGCGAAGGCCAGTGGTGATCCATCAGCAGCGCGCATGAACATCGGCTGCTTCCGGACCTTCGACTTCGCGGTCTTCTCCGGACTCGCGAGCTTCTGCCACTCGTAGAAGCCGTCTGCGGGGATGAGGCATCGGCGCTTCTGGAACGAGGGCTTGTAGGAGTTCTTCTCGGCCAGTGTCTCGGCTCGGGCGTTGATCATGCGTGAGCCGATCTTGGCCTCCTTGGCCCACGACGGGATCAGTCCCCAGAAGAAGGCGTCGAGGTGGCGTTGGTCCTCGTGTTCGATCACTGCGAAGACGTCCTGCGTCGGGGCGACGTTGAAGTTGGCCCGAGGGGCCGACGCCGCAGCCTCTCCCCCGTCGTCCGTCGACGCTGGCGCCAGGACCGACTCGGCCACCTGGTCGACGCCGAAGTAGGCCGCCAACTCGTCGGGGGTCGATGACGACACGAATCGTCCACACATGGTGACGACGGTAGCGCCACCCCCGCTCGCCCTGTCACGCTGCAGTCATGGCTGATCTCGACGTCGTCCTGTTCGGACCAACCGGCGTGACCGGACGTGAGGTCGCCAGACACCTCGCCCGCCGGGCGCCGACGCTCGGCCTGCGATGGGGAGTGGCCGGCCGCGATCGCGCCCGCATCGACCAGGTGCTCGAGGTCGTCGGTGCCGAACCCGATGCCGTGCTGATCGCCGACGTCGAGGACGCCGACTCGATCGACGCCATGACCGGCTCGGCCACGGTGATCGCGAACCTCGTGGGTCCGTATGCCCGCTACGGCGAACCGGTGTACGCGGCCTGCGCCCGCAACGGGACCCACGAACTCAACCTCACCGGCGAGACCGACTGGGTCAAGGCCATGATCGACGCCTACGACGACGAGGCGACGGCCAGCGGCGCCAAGATCGTGCCGACGTCCGGGTTCGAGGCCCTGCCCTTCGACCTCGGTGCGCTGCTCGCAGCCCAGACCCTCCACGAGCGGACCGGCGACGCCATCGTCGACGTCGATGTCGCAGTGTCGATGTCGTCGTCGAAGCCGATGGGAGCGATGACCGACGCCGTCTCCGGTGGCACGTTCATCAGCGGCGTCGAGGCCATCCAGCGTGGCCCGGGGTCGGACTTCACCGACCCGTACCTGCTCGACCCGCCGTCATCGACCGCCAGAGGCCGGTACGACCTCCGTCCGCGGAAGCACTCGGCGACCCGTCAGTGGTTGGCGCCGATGTTCCCCTCGCCGTTCCTCAACCCCGCCGTCGTCCACCGCACGGCGGCGCTTCTCCGCGACTCGGACGATCCGCTCTTCGCCGCAGACTTCCGCTACCGCGAAGGAACCGTGACCGAGGCGACGGTCCCCAAACCTGCGGCATCGGCCACGGCGGCCGCCCTCTCGGTCATGTCGGTGGGCATGGGTGCGGCCGGCCGACTCCCCGCAGAGATCCGTCGACCGATGGCCAAGTGGCTCCTGCGCGTCGGCCCGAAGGCGGGTACGGGTCCCAAGCCCGACGACCTCGATGCGTGGACGTACCGACTCGAACGTCCGGGCCACCGATGCGCGGGGCGCGACCCAGGACGTCGTGGTCGAAGCCGACGGACATCCCGGCTACAAGTCGACCGCCACCATGGTCGGCGAGGCCGCCTTGGCCCTCGCCGACTCGATGTCCGGCGTCCCCGACGGCGCCGGATTCCTGACACCGTCCACCGCTCTGGGGCTGGCCTCGATCGACCGGATGGAAGAGGCCGGCGTCCGGTTCACCGTCGTCTGAGTACGGTCTGGAGTGGTCGCGTTTCTACGGTTGAATGAATCAGCACCCGCTGCGGCGCTCGATCTGATTCTGGGTTGCGGATCCGCGCTCCGGTGAGGCGAATCGCAACCCGGAAGGTTCGGACCGAGCCGTCGTTCCGATGAGCGAGGGTGGTCAGTGGCGGCCGGCGAGCGTGAGGAGACGGCCTCGCACGAGCGAGCGGATGCGTTCGGTCGCTGCGTGATGCGACGGGATCTCGCTCTCGGTCGCGCTGCCCGCCAGCGCACGGACGCAGGCATTCGCCTCGAACAGGACGACGGCGCCGTCCTCGTCGAGGCCGAAGTCCGCACCGAAGTAGTCGAGGTCCAGTCGCTCGTCCATCGCACGGAAGACGGGTTCCATCGCCGCCGGGAGCCCGGAGACGAACACATCGTCCTCGGCTCGCAGGTCCGGGTGATCCACGACCGACGCGCGATCTCGGGCGTGGACGTTCCAGGCCTGGGATGCGATCAGATGTTTGGCCACCGGCTCACCGTCGACCACCAGCACTCGGTACTTCCGATGGAGGCCGTCGGGCGAGCGGGTGTCGACGAACTCGGTGGCGTAGAACCAGCGGCCGTCGAAGGCGAACTGCTCGAGCAGGTCGTTGTCCTCCTCGCCGCGGATGAGTGCGAGCTTGTGTCCGCCGTGGGTACCAGCCTCTCGCACCAGGATCGGCAGCGCCAGTCCCGCAGCGGTCGCCATCGAGACCACGTCTCGCACCCGGGACGGTTGGATCCGAGTGGTCCGGGGCACGACGAGGCCGTCGACCCCGTCCAGCGCCTCGGCGACCGCATCTCGGGTGAGTCCGGCCACCTTGCTCGGATCGTTGAAGACCGGAACGCCGAGAGCGTCGACGATCTTCGATGCGACCGACAGTGCGCCCAGGTTCGTGTCGGGATCGCACACGGCGTTGAGCACGACCGCGAACCCGTCGAGCCGCAGGGCCTCGCTCTCGACCTCGCCCACGAGGAGCGAGGCCACGTCGAACGTGTCGTCGTCCACGAGGGACCGGATCTCGACGTTTCCCATGCTCTGGAAACCCATCCGCGCCTGGTCACCCGACAGTCGAGTCACGCGAATCTGCTTGTCGTCGCTGACACCGAGGAGATGGAGGACCCGGACACGGGCGTTCACGAGTCGGCTCCACTCTCGGCCACCGGGGATCGAGCGAGTCGAGCGTCGACATCGGCGAGATCCCTCGCCGCGGCGCCTCCGGCGGCCAACTCGTCCATGCGCTCGACGGTGACCGGCGAACCCATCTGCAGCTGACGCATCTGGAGACGGAGCTGCGACTGCGCCACGGCCAACTCGATCACCAGGTCGACATCGACCGACGCGAGGTCGGCCACCAGATCGTCGAGTCCCGACCGGAGGTGCTCGACCTCGTCGTCGAGTACGGCACGACACGCCTGCGCGATGGCCTGGTCCCGGACGTCGTCGCTCGTCTCCAGTTCAACGCCCACGGCGAACAACGCCGAGCATCCACCCTCGGTCAGCGAGGTCGCCAACTCCCCGGCACGACCATGATCCCGGCAGTGCTCAGCCCGCAGGTCGGCCAGCGCAGCGTTGGCAGGCCACGCAACCACGGCACCCAGATCACTCGAGCCGAGCGGCGGGAGATCGGCGCTGGCGGCGAGGACGTCGTGCGCATCGGCGAACGCAGCGAAGTGCGCTGCCTCCTCGTGGAGTTCTGCCGTCTCTCGGACCAGCTCTGCCGGCGGCACGCTCCGCGTGGCCGCGTCGCGTACGCGCTCGATGCGCGGGACGACTCCGTCGATCAGTTCCTTCGCCGCCTGACGGGCGAGCCATCCGACGTCGACGTGCACGGACCGATCCGGCCGGGCCAGGTGGGCACGGCAGATCTCCGCTTCGGCGGCCCAGTACGGGCGGAGCGCGTGGACCACGCGCTCGAGCGGGCCGACCGTCATCGGCGAGTCGCCACGACTTCGGCGTAGCGAGCGGTCCGGGCTGACCATGGTCCCCCGGTCGAGGCGCCCATCGTCCCGGCGATCTCCTGCTCGTGGACGTCGACGTCGAAGCCGACGGCGGACAAGACGTCTGCGATCTCGTCGGTGGATCGGGTGGGGTGGGTGACCGCGTTGGTGGCCCACCGACGAGCGATCCGTTCCACGTCGCCGGCCGAGAGCTCGGCATCTGATCGATGCTCGGTGGCCTCGAACGCGCCGATGGCCCGATCCACGAAGGCGTCGACGGCTGCGGGATCGAAACGGAGATCGTCCGGCGCGTCGGGAGACGACAGGCTGGTCGTGGTCACGAGTCGCCCGCCCGGGACGAGCATCGACGCCCAGGCGGCAGCGAGCTCCTTTCGCTGGTCGACCGGGACCGTCGGGAACAATCCGTGGGTGCAGGCGAGGTCGAAGCGGCGCTCGTTCGCTGGCGCCAGGACATCAGCGACGAGGCCGGACACCTCGGGCATCGCCGCGCGGATGCGATCGATCGGCGTGGCACAGCGGTCGATGACGGTGATCGACGGCGTGACACTGCGCGCTCGGTACGCAGCGAGCACCGTGGACGGCATGGCGTCGTCGGCTGCTCCACTGACGACCACGTCGACGAGTCCCGCCTCCGCCGCCGAGCCCAGCGTCCGATGGAAGAACGCTGCATGGCGGTCGGGGGTTGCGACCAGTCCGAGCGACCGCAACAGCGGCCACGCGCCGTGATACCAGCCGCAACCGGTCGCTCCACATCCAGCGGGGTCGTCGATCGGGCTCAACGTGCCAACTCGGTCGCTCGATCCACGGCACGACACGGTACCGGGCCAGCGAACCACCCGATCACGTCGCGAACTCGGGGACGACCATGCTCGCGTCCACGGTGGCGGACGATCGCTCCGGAGCGCACTCGACGCGTTCCCCACGGCGAAGCCGGAGATTGCTGGACAAGAAGGCGGCCAAGGCGATCGGCGTGGCGACGACGATCATTCCGAACAGGAGACCAAGCGGCACTCCGAGGGTGCCCACTGCCTCGCGCCAGCCTGCGACGAGGCTGCCGTGCTTCCGTGTGTCCGTCTCCATGCGGTACACACCTGCGACGCCGTTGGCGATGAGCGCGGTCGACGCGAGGCAGTTGACGATTCCCACAGTCAGGGCGGCGGAGGCTACGCGCGTGGGGGAGCCAGCGGAGGCCGGCGGCGACGAGGAGCGCATACACGGGCCATGCCGGGAGCAGGTAGCGGGAGTGAGCGATGCCACCACCGGTCACGTGCTGAACGAATCCCCAGATGACCACCGCCACCACGACCGCCAACGCCCCTGCGACCACGAGCTCGTGCCGAGCCTCACCACGCCACCATCGGACCGTGCGGAGAGCGATCGCGATGACGCCGAGCGCCAAGCCGGCCCACAGGAGCGCGAAGCTCATCCGATCGACCATGTGCACCGGGCCGGTGTCGACGCGGAACGTCAGGTCGACCCACAGACCGCGATACCGCGCCGCCATGAACGGCGATTCGAACAGACCGTCCATCGGGCGGCTGTGTCGTCCCAGCAACTCGTAGAGCGCCTTCCCGCCCGTGACGTCGCCGTAGAGACGGAGGTTCCGGAGATAGATCGGGCCGGCGAAGACCGCGGTGACTGCTCCCGGCACGACGACCACGGCCGCCACTCTGCGCCACCGATCAGGCATCCCGCGCCGTCGAAGAGCTCCGGCGAGCGCGAGTCCGACCGCGACGACCGCGAACGGCGTGGCCGAGACACGCGTCAGCGCTGCTGCCGCGCTGAGGATCGCGAGTGCCAGCACCCTCCGGTTCGTGGGGCCGGCGGTGAGGATGCGTGCGCCTGCCCAGAGCACGCCGAGCGACATCGCAAGTCCGGCAGAGTCGTTGTAGGTGAAACCGGAGTTGACCGTGACATGCGGTAGGAGCATCCCGACCGCTCCGGCGGCCAACCACGCCGACGGCCGTTTCGGCATCAACTCCGACGCAAGCCCGACGAGCGAGACGAGCGCCATCACCCCGAAGGCGACCGACACCAGTCGACCGACATGGATCGCCGTCGACGGATCAGCGACGACGTTGACGCCGCGCACGACCGGTCCCAGGAGCGAGTAGTACAGCGGGGGATGATTGGCGGTGTAGACCGTCCGGTTCTCGCGGTAGGTGTAGGACCCACCGGTGAGCGGGTCGAACACCGTCGGTGGATCGAACGTGGTCAGGTAGTAGCCGTAGCTGACATGGGCGCCCTCGTCGACCGGCGTCAAGGCTGGATACAGAATCGACGTGCTCAGTGTCGCGGCGACGAACAGGACCACGAGCGCTGCGAGCCCGGTCCGCACCGTGCGCGCCGTCGACCGATCACGACCCTTCAGGTCGAGCAGCCCTCCGTCCGTGCGCGCAACATTCCCCGCCATCGACGGCACCCAGCCCATGGCGGGCGAACGTAACAGGCGAAATCGGAAGGGCTGGATTCCCCACGCGAGTCGCCCGAGGCGACGCCGCTAGTTGCAGGACCAGAGGTCGGGTTCACCCTGGGCAGCAACGATGCCGTCGCCGCCGGCGGCGATGCAGGCGTCGACCGCATCAGACTGCGTCGCCTCCCAGACCAGAGCGAATCCTGACCGAAGCGTCGTCCGGACGGTCGTGCACTCGGGGTCGCTGTAGAAGTCGACCAGGTCAGGCAGGTACTGCGGGCTCGTCCCGTCGGTGAGGAAGAAGTACCCGGCGGCACGCGCCTCGAAGCAACCCGCCCGCGCCAGATCCTCGTCGACCACCGGCGCACACGTCTCGTCGAAGGTGGCGTCCATCCCCGGAACCGGTCCCCCGGGCACGCCGTCACCGTGGTCTTCGTGGGCAGTCACCGCCGCGTCGGCGACGGTGAGGAGGCGGTAGTCGCCCGAGGATGCGTCCCGATGGCAGATCTCGACGCGCTCCCGGGGCGCCGCAGCCGCGGGACCGGCTGCGACCACCAACGCAGCGAGGGCTGCGACGAACGAAGCCACGACGGCCATGCCGCGCCGCCGCCACACGACGCCGGCCGCTCCCCTGCCTGACGCCCGGCGCCTCGTCCTCGACGTGCTCGATCCGGTCATGTCGCCCTCCACATGCCGCTCTGCTGGATTCCACCGTTGTGGGCCTTACCGGCATCTCTTGAAGGTTTCTTGAGAAGACTTTTCGTGTTCCCCACCAAGCTTGGTTCCCGGGAACGACCCCCGCCTGGAAACAGAAGAGCCGGTCCAGTGGACCGGCTCTGACCTGCAGTTCTTCCGTCGGGCTGGGGAGATTCGAACTCCCGACCTCTTGACCCCCAGTCAAGCGCGCTAACCAAGCTGCGCCACAGCCCGTGGGGCCGGTCAATCTAGCTGCGCCGACGAGGCCGATCGGAATCCGACGACCGACGTTCGTCCGACCGGGTCACAGGAGCCAGCTGATGAGCTGGACCAACCGCCAGCCGAGATACACGATCAGGAAGGCCAGCATCAGCTTGAAGTGCCAGGGAACGGTCGGCGGGTCGGGCACGGCTTCGGGGTCGGCCACGTGGTGCCCCTCTGGGCAGTCGCCGGCGCGATCGAGCGTGTTGGGGTTGTAGAAGCGCTCGCAGCCAGGACAGAACGGCACGTCAGGCTCCCAACGTGGCGGTCACGCGTGACGGCACGGGGCGGCCGATCAGGCCGGACACCGTCGTCGCCACGCCCACCATGGCCGAGAGGTCGATGCCGGTGTCGATCCCGAGACCGTCGCAGAGGTGCACGAGGTCCTCGGTGGCGAGGTTGCCACCCGCTCCGGCAGCGAAGGGCGAGCCGCCCAGTCCCCCGACTGCCGTGTCGAACGCCGTCACACCGAGGAGAAGCGCCGCGAACGCATTCGCGAGCGCCGTCCCTCGGGTGTCGTGCAGGTGCAGTCGCACGTCGGGGCCCACGGCGGTGACGACGTCGGCGATGCGCTCCGGGGTGGCGATGCCCGTGGTGTCGGCGAGCGTGACGTGAGTACTTCCGGCTTCCCGCACCTGCTCCACGATCGCGGCCACGTCGAAGGGGCCGATCTGCTCGTCGTAGGGAGACCCGAACGCACAGGAGATCACGGTGTCGACCTCGAGGTCGCCGGCGGCACGGACGATGTCGGCGACGCCCGCGACCGAATCCTCGGTCGATCGCTTCACGTTCGCCTGGGAGTAGGTCTCGGACGCAGAGACCGTGACGGTGATGGCGTCGACCCCGGCCGCCACGGCGTCGTTCGCGCCGCGGACGTTGGGGACCAACGCCCAGTGACGGACACCGGCGGAACGCTCGAGCGAGCGACAGACCTCTGCGGCACCGGCCATCGCCGGGACTGCGGCCGGCGAAACGAACGCGGCCACCTCGATGTCGACGACGCCGGCGGCTGCCAGCGAGGCCACGAGCGCGACCCGTTGCTCGACGGCCAGCGGCTCCTCCGGTTGGAGGCCGTCGCGGGGACCCACGTCACGGATCGAGATCGAATCCGGCAGATCCCAACTCACGCCGGGCACTCCACGTTGTCGACGGAGGACTTCACGGCCAACGATCTTGCTCCCTCGGTGGCGCTGCGACCCAACGGGCGAGCACCGACGTCGAGGGGACGAGCGACGTGCCTACGAGCGCCGGATGGCGAGGATGGCCGTGTCGTCGTCGACCGGCTCGGTCGCGAAGTCCTTGGCCGCCTCGAGCAGGCTCTTGCAGAGCACGTCGGGCGGGACGCCGGGATCACGTCGGAGCGTGTTGGCGATCCGCTCCTCACCGAAGAACTGGTCGCCGGCCCGTGCCTCGGCGAGACCGTCGGTGTACAGCAGCACGAGGTCGCCGGGATCGAGGTCGATCTCCTTCGAGTGGTAGCTCGCGTCGGGGTCGAGCATCAAGAGCGGCCCGGTCGCTCGCAGCGGACGCACCTCCTTCGCGTGCCACAGCCAGCCGGCCGGGTGACCGGCCGAGCACACGCGCAACGTGCCCGACTCGGTGTCGAACACGACGACACACAGCGAGATGAACTCCTCGACCCGTTCGAGGGCCGACATCTGTGAGTTGAGCTCCTCGAGCGCCTGGGCAGGATCCCGGTACTGACGGAGGAACACCCGGAGCAGGTACTTGGCCTGGAACGCAGTGATCGACGGTTCGATGCCGTGGCCGGTGACGTCGCCGATGACGGCAGCGATGCGGCTGGGCGACACCCGGAACACGTCGTAGAAGTCGCCGGCCATCAGACCGGTGCCGGCCTCGTAGACACGGCCGAGTTCGAAGCCCTGGAAGTCCGGGAGCTCCTCCGGAGCGAGGCGTGCCGCCCACTTGCGAGGAGCGAGCTCCTCCTGGGAGAGGACCTCCTGCGCCTTGCGCTCGATCTGGGTCCGGTCCTCGGCGATGCGGGCGACCTTGCGGAAGTCGCGGCTGTAGACGATCGACACGATCACCGGGATCAGGATGAAGCCGAAGAGCGCCTCGGACTCCGACGTCCCGACGATGGCGACGACGCCACAGGCGATGGCGAGCACGCCATAGAGGACGGCAGCGTGGAGTTCCTTGCGGAACGAGGCGCGTGCCAGGACGGACTGGTCGGATGTGGCGCCGTACTCCGACTCGATGCGCTGCCAGGAGATCTGGTGGCGCATCGCGGATCGGCCCCACACCACGGCGGCAGCCACGCAGGCAATCGCGACGAGCGCGAGGATCGGTTGCTCCATGGTGACCATCAGGGTAACGCTCGGAGCGTTGCCGGCCGTTGACGTCGCGTGTCAGGCCGATGAGTTCTCGCTGATTTTCAGCGAATCTCAGTCGCGCTTGCGGACTCGGAGCTTGAGCGGGGTCGCCTGGAGGTCGAACGCCTCACGCAGCGACCGTTCGAGGTAGCGCACGTAGGTCTTGGGGAGTTCCCGGTTGGCGAAGAGCGTGAACGTGGGCGGGTTGGCCGCGCCCTGGAGGGCGTAGAGCACCCGGGCACCGTGGGGAGCGGGCTGCGCCTGCTGCGCGGCACGGATCACGTCGTTGACCTTCTTGGTCGGCACACGGGTCTCGTAGGCGGCGATGGCGCTGCCCAGTGCGGGATAGAGGCGCTGCACGCCCTTGCCCGTGAGGGCCGACACCTGCAACACCGGCGACTCGCCGATGAAGTGGAGACGCTGACCGACCTGGTAGAGGATGTCTTCCCGCTGTTCGGCGCTGGTGATCTCCCACTTGTTGAGCAGGACGATGACCGGGCAACCGGAGAGGTCGACCCGCTCGGCCAGGCGGAGGTCCTGGCTCGTGATGCCCTCGCTCGCGTCGATGACGAGGATGGCGATGTTGGCCTTGTCGACGGCCTGGAGCGCACGGACGACCGAGTAGTACTCGGTGCCGTCGTCGACCTTGGATCGCCGACGCATGCCCGCCGTGTCGACGAAGCGGATCATCCCCTCGTCGGTGGAGACGACGGTGTCGATCGTGTCGCGGGTGGTGCCGGGCATGTCGTGCACGATCGACTGCTCCTCCCCCGCCAGGCGGTTGAACAGCGTCGACTTCCCGACGTTGGGGCGTCCGACGATCGCGACTGCGATCTCGTCACCCTCGCTCCAGTTGTCGTCGGACAGTTCGGGCTCGATCTCCTCGGGGATGAGGGCGAGCAGTTCGTCGAGGAGGTCGGCCGAACCCGGACCGTGCAACGCGCTCAGGGCACGCGGCTGGCCGAGGCCGAGCTCCATGAAGTCCCAGATCATGACCTCGCGGCGGGGATCGTCGATCTTGTTGACGACGAGGAGGACCGGCTTGTTCTTCCGACGGAGCACGGCGGCGGCCATGGCGTCTTCTTCGGTCACGCCTGTGGTGCCGTCGACGACGAAGATGACGATGTCGGACTCCTCCATCGCCTTCTCGGACTGGCGCGAGACCTTCTCGTCGAGCGCGCTCCCGCCGGGCATCCAGCCGCCGGTGTCGACGACCTCGAAGCTGCGGCCCGTCCACTCGACCGGGACGACCTTGCGGTCGCGGGTCACGCCGGCCTGCTCCTCGACGATCGCCGTTCGGCGTCCGGCCAGGCGGTTGACGAGAGTCGACTTGCCGACGTTGGGGCGGCCGACGATGGCGACACGTGCTGTCATGTTCGTTCCAGTGCGGATCGGAGGGCCAAGCCGTCGGTGGCGACGATCTCGACGGGGTGGGGCAGGTCTGCGACCGACATGCCGTCGAGGAAGCGATCCTCGGACAGGCAGACGTCGGGCAGGAGATAGCGGTGGCCGGCAGGCTCGGCGGCGAGGGTGCGGGCGATGTCCTCGCCGACCATGAGCCCCGAGACGGCGATGTTGCCGCCGAAGAACTGGTTCTCGACCACACACACACGGACGTCGTCGCGGCCGGCCTGCTCGAGGAGCGGACCGAGGATCCGTGCACCGTACGGGGCCGTCAGGATCGCGACCGGGGCGTTCTTCCGCGGACGTAGCCGAAGGTTGTCGGCGCTGTCGCCGAACGTGCGCACGGCCCGGTAGCCCTCGGCTGGCGCGCCGTCGACCCAGGAGAAGAACCCGGCCTTCGTGCCCGTCGCCTCGGACACCGCACCCGTGAACTCGGCCTCGAACGTCCGCGCCATGCCGATCCCGTCCTCGTGCATGGCGAAGTCGCCGTAGACCTCGGACGGTGGGAACGGACGGTCGGCCAGCAGGTAGTACTCGTCCGCTGCGTAGACGAGACGCGAGCCGAGGGTGGCGGCGAAGACGTCCTGCCAGTCCTCGACGCAGTCGACGACGGAGCGTGCCTCCTCGACCGTGTGGAACCGCATCCGGGGTTCGTCGGAATGGGCACTGATCCCGAGGGGCACGACGGCCACGGTCGCCAGTTCGGGGTACTCGTCGAGCACACCGGCGAGGGTGTCGTCGAGCACTCGGCCGTCGTTGACCCCCGGGCACACGACGATCTGTCCGTGGACGGTGACGCCGTGGTCGAGCAGCGCCCGCAGCCACCGCAGACTCGTGGCGCCCCGTCGGTTGCGGAGCATGTCGGCCCGGACCTCGGGGTCGGTCGCGTGGATGCTGACGTAGAGCGGGCTGAGACCCTCGGTCAGGACCCGTTCGAGGTCGCTCTCGGTGAAGCGGGTGAGGGTCGTGAAGTTCCCGTAGAGGAAGCTCAGTCGGTAGTCGTCGTCCTTGAGGTACAAGCTCCGGCGCATGCCTGGCGGGAGCTGGTAGATGAAGCAGAACTCGCAGTGGTTGTCGCAGGTCTGGACCTCGTCGAAGATCGCCGAGTCGACGTCGGCACCGAGCGGTGCACCGGCCGCCTTCGTGACCGTGACCTCGACCTCGAGGCCGCCACGGCGCACGTCGAAGCGCACCTCCGGCTCGTCGACCAGGAGGCGCCACTCGATCACGTCGCGCGGCATCACCCCGTCCAACGACAGGATCTCGTCCCCAGGGACGAGGCCGGCCGCCTCAGCAGGTGACCCGGGCGCGACAAGGGTCACGCGGGGCAGGCTCACAGTGGTCCAGGCTACCGGCGGTCGATACGCAAACCCCCATGTGACGAGGGGTGCGGACGCCTACGGTCCGGTACGTGCAGATCGAAGACGTCACCATCGAGTCGTTGCGCGACGGCGACCTGGCAGCCCGCTGGGACCTCGGACGACAGGCATTCGGCGCAACGGCCGAATTCGACGCCGATCTCCCGGGCGTCAGTCCCGAGCGAGCCGTCGCCGCCTACCGGGGCGATGCCTTGGCCGGGACGGTCGTGACCATCGGCTTCACGGCCCACTGGGGTGGCGCCCCGATTCCCTGCGGTGGCGTGTCGGGGGTCATCGTGCGCCCCGAGGACCGAGGGCTCGGGCTGGCGAAGGCGATGCTCGCCGAGACCTTCGATCGCATGCGTTCGCGGGGCGAGGTCATCGGGGCGCTCTTCCCCACGACCGCGACCCTGTACCGCGGCACCGGCTTCGAGATCGCCGGCTCGTACGAGACCCGCAAGATCCCGCTGGCGCTCATCCCGGCGACACCCTCGACGTCTCTGACCTGGAGGCGGGTGGCGTTCGGCGACCCTGCCGTCCGCGAGGTCTACGAGACCATGGCGCCCCAACTCGACGGATGGATGCTGCCCGGCGACGTGTGGTGGGACCGCCACACGCACATCGCCACGACCGAGAAGGGCAAGAACCGCTACGCCTACGTCGGATCGAGGAACGGCACCGACGTCGCCGCCGTCCACTACCACTACGACGAATCGACCGATCGTCTCTACGAACTCGGCCTCGACCTCCTCGCCGGCGTGGACCACGACGCCGTGGCGGCGGCGCTCGCCTTCCTGGCGGGCAACGCCACCACCGCGGGACATCTCCAGACCACGCTTCCGGGCGGCCTGCTCGCGCTCCACGTACCCCACGTCCAGCAGACCTCCATCGTCGACGACTGGCCGTGGATGCTCCGCCTGGTCGACGTCGCCGGCGCCTTCGCACAGCGACGGTGGCCCTCACCGGTGGCCGGGCGGGTCGAGATCGACGTCGTCGACGACACGATCGCCGCCAACGCCGGCCCGCACGTCATCGAGTTCGGCGACGGGGCTGCCTCGGTCGAACCGGGTGGGGCAGGCACCGTTCGCGTGAAGGTCACCGACCTCGCGGCGATCTACGCCGGCAACGACGTGGCCATGCGCCATCGGGCCGGTCGGCTTCCGGGTGCCAGCACCGACGACATCGACCTCCTCGCCGCCGCGTGCACGAGCAGCGCGTCGATGCCGTACTTCTTCTGAGTAGCGTGGCGCAGGTGCAGGTCGACACCGTTCTCCTCGCCGCTCCCCGGGGCTTCTGCGCCGGTGTCGAGATGGCGATCAAGGCCCTCACGTGGATGGTCCGGGCTTTCGAGTCGCCCGTGTACTGCTACCACGAGATCGTCCACAACCAGTTGGTGGTCGACCGGTTCCGCGACCTCGGGGTGATCTTCGTCGACTCGATCGACGAGGTACCCGAGGGGCGCCCGTTGATGCTCAGTGCCCACGGGTCGGCTCCCGAGGTGGTCGCCGCAGCCGAGGCCAACGGCGGCTACGTGGTGGACGCTGTCTGTCCCCTCGTCACCAAGGTGCACCACGAGGTCCGTACCCGGGCCGGCAAGGGCTACCAGATCGTCTACGTGGGCCATGACGGGCACGAGGAGGCCGTCGGCACGATGGCGGTGGCGCCCGACGCCATCCACCGTGTCGAGTCCACCGATGAGGTCGACGCCCTCCCCGACTTCGACCAGCCCGTCGCGCTGCTCGCCCAGACGACGCTGTCGCACCGTGACTGGCAGGGTGTTCTCGACCGCACCCAGGAGCGATTCCCCGAGCTGTGGACCCCGGGTCGCAGTGACCTGTGCTTCGCGACGACGAATCGACAGTCGGCCCTGAGCGCGTTGGCCGAGCGCTGCAATGCGATCGTGGTCATCGGCTCCGCGAACTCCTCCAACACGCGAGCGCTCGAGTCGTTGGCGCGAGACCTCGGATGCGAGGACGTCCACCGCGTCAACCGCGCAGACGAGCTGCCCGACGACCTCACCGGCGTGGTCGGCGTCACGGCCGGCGCGAGCGCGCCCGAGGAACTGGTCGACGACGTGATCGCACGGCTCGCCCCGGCGCACGGCGTCGAGGAGATCCGCATCACCGAGGAGGACGAGTACTTCCCTCCGCCGCGCAACCTGCGCGAACTCCTGGCGGCGCTCGACATCGTCGCCACGCTGGCGCTGGGCGGCACGCTCACCGATCGCCCGTCGGTCGCCGATCGCGATGTCCTGGCCAGCGACGCCCTCGCCGCACTGTCCTGACCGCGGGGTCAGTCGTCGCGTTACCATCGCGCCATGGCTTCCACCTTCACCGCGATGGACCACTCGACCGCCGAGCAGTGGGGCACGATCGTCGAGGAGACGTTCGCCAGCCAGCCACGGGTGGCCGAGACCGTCCTGCAGATGCTGCGCGAACTCGCCGACATCACCGACGGCTTCGCCACCGATCAGCTGACCCATTGCCTCCAGACGGCGACACGGGCCGAGCGCGACGGTGCCGACGACGAGGTCGTCGTCGCCAGCCTCTGCCACGACGTCGGCAAGCGGATCAGCGTGCACAACCACGCGCAGATCGCAGCCGAGATGCTCAAGCCCTACGTGCGTCCCGACGTGTACAACATGATCCGCACGCACCAGGACTTCCAGGGCCGTCACTACTACGAGCACCTGGGCCTCGACCCCAACGCCCGGGCGCAGTACGAGGGTGAGCCCTGGTACGAGCTGACGGCGAACTTCGCCGACAACTACGACCAGAACAGCTTCGATCCCGACTACGACACGCTCCCGCTCGAGCACTTCGAGGATCGCGTCCGGGCCGTGTTCGGCTCGCTCGGACCCACCCCTATCTGAGTACTACCTCGCCGCGCGGTCAGAGATGGCGCGGGGGGTTCGGCTTGCCCACGCGGAGCTGCGCCTCGTCGTAGAGCTCCTGGATCGCGATCCGGAGCGTCTCCGTCGTCTCGTGCACCTGGCGGCGTGACACACGCCCGCCGTCGACCCCCACAGGTGCAGGGATCGGTGCGCCGATCACCATGTTGACCTTGACCGGCTTGAGGAAACGCGCGCCCAACGGCATCGCGTCGGCGCTGCCGCCGATGCCCACCGGGAGGATCGGCACACCGGTGCGGGACGACACGAACGACGGTCCCTCATAGAGGTCCTCCACGATCGGTCCTTCACGCCGCTGTCCCTCGGGGAACATCACCAACGGCTCGCCGCCCTCGAGCACGGCGATGCAGGTCCGCAACGCCTCGCGGTCGGCCGTCTCTCGGTTCACGCCGAAGCCGCCCATCGCGGTGAAGAACCTGCCGGGCAGGTCGTACTTCCACATCGTGTGCTTGCCCATGAAGCGCAGACGCCGCTTCGTGACCGCGGCGACGATGGGCGAGTCGATGTTCGAGCGATGGACGCCGCAGAGGATGAACGGTCCGTCGGGGACGTTGTTGGTCCCGTGCACCTCGAGGCGCCAGAACAGGCGGCAGAAGCCGACGATGAGGTTGCGGAAGATCCGATAGGTCCAGCGTTCACCGGTCGTCGGCGGTCGGCCGACCTGGTCGGTGCGGTAGTCACCCATCGGCGACGGGGCTCCCCAGTTCGCGAGCGATGAGTTCGACGATCTCCTCGACACCGAGGTCGCTGGTGTCGACCTCGACGGCATCGCCGGCACGGGTGAGCGGTGAGGTCTCCCGCCCCTGGTCGAGCGCATCGCGACGGGCCAGGTCGGCGGCCACCGTCTCGTAGTCGAGGTCGGTGACCTCCTTCGACCGCCGGGCCGCTCGGACCTCGGGACGGGCGTCGAGGTACACCTTCAACTCGGCATCCGGGAACACGACCGAGCCGATGTCGCGCCCCTCGATGACCCCGCCGCCATGGCGGGTCACCCAGTCACGCTGGCGAGCGACGAGCTCGTCACGGACGCCGGCGTTCGCGGCCACGATGCTCACGGCACGGGTGACCTCGGGACCACGGATCTCGATCGTCGCATCGACGCCGTCGACCCGGACGTGTTCGAGCGTGACCTCGAGGTCGACACGGCGGGCGAGGGCCGCAACGGGATCGTCGTCGGCCGGGTCGATGTTGCGACGGAGTGCTGCGAAGGTGATCGCCCGGTACATGGCCCCGGTGTCGAGGTAACGGAGTCCGAGTCGCTCGGCAAGCAGCCTGGCGACCGTGGACTTCCCGGAACCGGCTGGGCCGTCGATGGCGATGACGCGCATGGCGTGACGCTAGACGGCGCGGGCCGACGGCTCGGACCCGACCCTCAGCCGGTCGAGCAGGTCCCAGTAGCCGGGAAAGGTCTTCGTCACGCAGTCCGGTCCCGCGATCTGGATCCCGTCGTTGACGAGCCCCAGGAGACTGAAGCCCATGGCCATCCGGTGGTCGTCGTAGGTCTCGACCACGGTCGGCGCGACCGGACCCGGGACGATGACCATGCCGTCGTCCGTCTCGCTGGCGTCGACACCGCAGCGACGGAGTTCGGTGACCGGTGCGGCGATCCGATCGGTCTCTTTGTTCCGGATGAAGCCGACCCCACGGATCGTCGTCGGGCCGTCGGCGAGTGCGGCGATGGCAGCGAGCGTCGGCACGGTGTCGGAGATCTGCGAGAGGTCCACGTCGACGCCGCGCAACGTCGGGCCAGCGGCCACCGTGACCGCGTCGTCGTCCCAGCGCACGCGTGCCCCCATCTGTTCGAGCACGTCGACGAAGGCCACGTCGCCCTGGAGCGACGATCGATGGAGACCGGGGACCGTCACCGCTCCCCCGGTGACGACGGCGGCGCCCCAGGCGTACGAGGCGGCTGACGCATCGGGTTCGACGGTGTACTCGGCACCCTCGTAGCGGAGCGCATCGACGACCCACTGGCGATCGTCCTCGACCGTCACCGACGCACCGAACGAACGCATGACCGCGACGGTCATGTCCACGTAGGGCCGGCTGATCAGCTCGGTCGAGATCCAGACACGGAGACCGCCGGGCATCTGGGGCGCGGCGAGCAGGAGCCCCGACACGAACTGACTCGACACGTCGCCGGCGAGCTCGACCTCACCCCCGCGCAGCGGACCCTCGACCACCGCGGGCAGGAACCCGGGGACGCCCTCCTCCGACACTCGGGCCCCCAACGCACGGAGGGCTTCGAACGCCTCTCCCATCGGGCGGACCTGGAGTTGCTCGTCGCCGGTGATGCGTCGGGGCGCGCCGTCGAGCGCCAGCACGGGCAGCAGGAAGCGACTGGTGGTCCCGCTCTGGCGGGCGTCGATCGACACCACCTCGGGACGCGGACCGTCGGAGCCGATCGACAGGTGCTCACCGACGCCGACCGCCACCCCGAGGGTCTCGAGGGCGGCGATCATCGCCCGGGTGTCGTCGGCGTCGAGCCAACCGTCGATCACCGACGGCGATCCCGCCAGTGCTGCGCAGACCAGCGCCCGGTTCGTGATGCTCTTCGACCCCGGGATGGTGACGGTCGCGTCGACGGGTCCAGAGCGTTCGATCGACTTCGGGTCCTGTGTCGTCATGCGAGGCGACGCAGGGCCGGTCGGTAGCCGCGAGCGAGGAGCCCGCCCCGGAACACGTCGGCGGTCGCCGCTTCGACGAGCAGGATCAGGACACCCTGCACGCCCTCGGACGAGTGGGCGATCTCGAGGTCGACGATGTTCACGTCGAGTTCGCTGGCGAGGGTCGTGACGTCGGCGAGGACACCGGGGCGGTCGGGCACGGGGACACGGACCTCGGTGAGCTCCGAAGGACGGGTGTAGCGACTGGGGAGGTTCACGCGGGCAGCACGTGCCCGCGTCAGGTCCCGCAACAGTCCCTCACGATCGTGTTCGGCCACCTGGTCGCGGGCATCGCCGAGCGCGTCGATCAGCCGGTCGAGCCCGGCCACGATCGCGATGCGGTTCTCCTCGCAGATGTCGGGCCAGATGCCCGGATGCCCCGAGGCGATGCGGGTCATGTCGCGGAAGCCGCCTGCGGCGAGGCGCAGCAGCGCCGCGTGCTCGTCGGCACGGTCGTCGGCGATGCGCATGAGGCTGGCGGCGGTCAGGTGGGGCACGTGGGAGACCACGGCGACGAACTCGTCGTGTCGGGCGGGCTCCAACGCCAGGATCTCGGCTCCCATCGCCGAGACGACCGAGCGGACGTGGGCGTAGGCACCGTCGTCCGTCGTCGGGGTGGGCGTCAGCACCCAGACGGCACCGGCGAAGAGGTCGGCGCTGGCGCCGTCGACGCCCTCCTGTTCCGACCCCGCCATCGGATGCCCGCCCACGAACCGGCGGTCCGAGACGGCATGCACGATCGGCGCCTTGACCGAGCCGACGTCCGTGACCAGGCCGACCGTGGCGGCGAGGGCCTTCCGGGAGGCCTCGACGACGGCACCCACGGGCGTTGCGATGAAGGTGATCTCGGCATCCGGATCCAGGCCGACGGCGTCGATGACGCCGATCTGGAGGGCTCGGTCGGTGTGACCTGCTTCCTCGTCGCTCCCGCTGACGTGCCAGCCGGCGCGACGAAGTGCGAGGCCGATCGACCCGCCGATCAAGCCGACGCCGACGACGTTGGCACGGCGCGACGACGTGTGGGGGGTGTCGGTACCAGGCACGGCGGATCAGCCTAGGTCGGTGGTTGGCGAGCGACTGCAGCGCGTTCGAGCGCCCGGACCTCGTCGACCTCGAGCCGTCGTGCCTCGCCGGGCGCCAATGATCGGTCGGTGATCGGGCCGATACGAACCCGTACGAGGCGGACCACGGGGTGCCCCACGGCCTCGCACATCCGGCGGACCTGGCGGTTCCGCCCTTCGTGGATCACGAGCTTGACCACGTCGGGCTCCACGAGCGCCACCTTGGCCGGAGCCGTCATGCCGTCGTCGAGTTCGACGCCTTCACGCAGGGACCGGAGTGCACCGCGGCTGGGCCGCCCGGACACGTGCGCCAGGTACTCCTTCTCGACTCCGTAGCTCGGGTGGGTGAGCCGATGCGTGACCTCGCCGTCGTTCGTCAGGAGCAGCAGACCCTCGGTCTCGAGGTTGAGTCGGCCGACCGGGAACACGCGGGGTTCGTCGGGCACCAGGTCGACCACCACGGGACGACCGTGGGTGTCGACGGCGCTGGTGACGACGCCATTGGGCTTGTTCAGCAGGTACCAGACGGTGTCGGGGCGGACGCCGACGAGCGCACCGTCGACCTCGATCTGATCGACATCGGCGTCGGCGCGTCGGCCGAGTTCAGCGACCTCGCCGTTGACCGACACCCGACCGGCAGCGATCAGGTCCTCGACCACGCGCCGGCTTCCGATGCCGACGCGCGCCAAGACCTTCTGGAGGCGCTCGGGTTCGCTCATGACCACATGGTGCCCGTCAGGGCGTCGGGTCGTCGGATTCCTCGGCGCCGACATCCCCGTCGGCGGGCGGTTCCACCGGCTCCACCGGTTCGACCGGTTCGACCAGCGCCTCGGGACGCAGGCCCCGTTCGAGCGCCTCGAAGACATCGGCACCCGGCACGAACTCGCCCAGCGGCGGCAGTTCGTCGAGGTCATTGAGCCCGAGCTTCTCGAGGAACGCCTGCGTCGTCCCGTAGAGGACGGCCTGGCCCGGACCGGGGTCTCGGGCGATCTCGTCGACGTAGCCCCGCTGCGTGAGCGTGCGCATCACGCCGTCGGCGTTGACGCCGCGGATGGCGGCGATCTGTGCCCGGGAGATCGGCTGCTTGTAGGCGACGATCGCCAGCGTCTCGAGCGCGGCGTTCGACAGTCGCCCTGACTGCCCCTCGAGAACGAACCGTTCGACGTACGGAGCGAGGTCGGGATGGGTCTGGAACCGCCAGCCGCCGGCGACCTTGACGAGTTGGAACCCACGATCGGTGGCGTCGTACTCCGCCGCCAACTCGGTGCAGAGCAACTCGATCCGCGCCGTGGGGATCTCGAGCAACTGCGCCATCAGCTCGGGGACGAGCGGTTCCTCGGTGACCAGGAGCAATGCCTCCGCGGCCCGTCGGAGGTCGCGTGCCCGATCGTCTTCGCCCACCGGGCCCGGATCAGTCATGTCCGAGAGCCAAGCAGCCCGCCATCGCCGGCGAACACTCAGCCGTCATAGGCGTCGACGAACGCGAGGTCCTCGGAGTCGACGTCGCCGTCGCCCAGCCAGACCACGTGGAGACCGCCGATGACCTCGGGTGCCTCGATGTCGATCCATCCCTGCTTGTACAGCTCGAGGACCGCCAGGAAGTGGACGATCACCTCGATGCGATCCACGAGGTCTGCGGTCAGGTCGGCGAACGACGCCCGCCCGAGCCCCGGGAGTTCGTGGAGCAGTTCGGCCACCGCGTCGGTGACCGTGACCCGGATCTGGTGGATGTGCGCGATGTCGACGTGCGGCACCGGCTTGGGAGCGATGGCCCGGAGGAACGCGCTGCGGATGTCGTCGGGCGTCGTGCGCTCGAGCAGATCGGGCAGCAGTCCGAGGAACCGCTCCTCGACGCCGACGGTGCGGGCGTAGGAACGTCCGGCCTCGTTGGCGATGCCGGCCATGGCGACGGCGGCGTCCTTGAACGTCTTGCACTCGACCAGCCGGGACAGGAGCAGGTCGCGCTCCTCCCACAAGGCCAGTTCGTCGTCGAGGTCGATGTCGCCCTCGTCGGGAAGCAGGCGCTTGGACTTCAGTTCGATCAGCGTCGCGGCGATCAGCAGGAAGTCGGTCGCCAGCTCGAGGTCCATCGACTCGAGGCGTTCGAGCTGTGCCAGATACGCATCGACGATGTCGGAGAGGCGGACCTCGTACAGGTCGACCTGGTCCTGGAGGATCAGGTGGAGCAGGAGGTCGAATGGACCCTGGAACACCGGGGTCTCGACAGCGACGGACATCCGGGAAAGCGTAGAGCAGGTCGCGACGCAGGTGGTGGACCATCGGTCGGCAATGGGGTCCGGGAAACGACCGCGTCGAACCTACGATGCGGACATGCGTGCATTCTCGGGCATCCAACCCACCGGCGACCTCCACCTGGGCAACTACCTGGGTGCCGTCCGGCGCTGGGTCCGTGACCAGCACGAGATGGACTCGGTGTTCTGCGTCGTCGACCTCCATGCGCTGACGATCCCCAAGGACCCCGAGATCCTCCGGGCCAAGACCCTCGAACTCGCCCAGCTGCTGGTGGCCTGTGGCCTCGACCCCGAGGTCTGCACCCTGTTCGTCCAGAGCCACGTCCCCGAACACTCCGGACTCGCCTGGCTGATGGAGTGCACGGCCAGCTTCGGTGAGCTGTCGAGGATGGTCCAGTTCAAGGACAAGTCGGGACGCGCCGACTTCGTCTCCGCCGGGCTTTTCACCTACCCGGCACTCCAGGCCGCCGACATCCTCCTCTACGACACCGATGTCGTGCCGGTCGGCGACGACCAGCGGCAACACATCGAGTTGGCGCGCGACGTCGCGAACCGGTTCAACAGCCGGTGTGGTGAGGACATCCTGGTGGTTCCCGAGCACGTCATCCCCCCGGTCGGCGCCCGGATCATGGACCTGCAACAGCCCGCCGACAAGATGTCGAAGTCCCTCGACTCGCCCCAGGGCACGATCCTCGTGCTCGACGACCCCAAGGCGATCGAGAAGAAGATCAAGCGTGCCGTGACCGACACCGACAACGAGGTCCGCTACGACGTCGAGGCCAAGCCCGGGGTCTCGAACCTGCTGTCGATCCTGGGTGCCGCCACCGACCGTGACCCCGCGGCCCTCGCCGACGAGTACGAGATGTACGGACCGCTCAAGGCCGACACGGCCGAGGCGGTCGTCGAACTCCTCCGACCGGTCCAGGAACGGTTCGCCGCGCTCGTCGACGACCCCGCCGCGACCCAGTCGATCCTCTCGACCGGTGCGAGCAAGGCCCGTGCCGTCGCGACGAAGACGCTCGAGCGCGCGCACCGAGCGGTGGGACTGCTCCCGCCTTCGTGACGGTCGGTGGGCGCGACCGACGGTGGCGACTGGCCGCCGGTGGACTGTTCGTCCTGCTCGCCTCGGGCTCGATCGCCTCCCGCCGCACGCTCTGGGGCGAGGTGGCCCTCACCGAAGCCGTCAACACACTCCCCCGCCTCGTCATCGACGCGCTGGCGGTCGTGATGCAGATCGGCACCCGCCCGGCGATCCTTCTCGTGGCGGTGACCATGGTCGTGGTGGCCCCGGGCGACTGGCGGCGCGCCGCAGTCGCCGTCATCGTCGCCGGCACGCTGTCCTGGTTCCTCGCGGATCTCGCGAAGGAGGTGGTCGGACGAGCGCGCCCCATCGGCTACTCGAGCGAGATCTCGCTCCACGACCAGGCGTCCGGGCCGGGCTTCCCGTCGGCGCACACGGCGATCGCTGCTGGCACCTTCACGGCGGCGGCGCTCATGGCTCGACGGCGTCCGACGGCCGCGGTTGTCCTGGCAGCCGTCGTGGGTGTGGCTCGGATGGCCGTCGGGGTCCATCTCCCGCTCGACGTGATCGGTGGGCTCGGCCTCGGCGTGGCCGTGGCCGCCGTCGTCACCGCCTTGGTCGACCGCTGAACTCAGTCGTCCGACGGGCTCCGCGGCGTGCGCCGGGCATTGAAGCGGACATAGGTGACGGCAGCCATTCCGACCGCGAGGACGAAGTACCCGATCGCCATCGCTCCGCCGGTGGCGATGGCGGCGATGAGGAATCCCAGCGTCAACAGCGCGGAGAGCGCCCAGGCGGCTTCACCCACGTCAGACGATCCTCGTGACTTCACGGATCGGGTCGACGAAGTCCTCGCTCGGCATCGGCTCGCTGGCGGCGATCCGCTCAGCCGCCACGACGGCCCTGCGGCCCTGTCGAGCGACCCACCAGTAGCGGGCCATGATCACCGAGACTCCGGCGCCTTCGGCGAGAACGTTGCATCCACCGCACATTGCGTACTCCTCAGGTCGTGACGTCGAGCCGATCCTACGGCTACCAGGGCTGGTACGGGACAACCCAGAACGGCGAGCCCCAACTGAGGTCGAAGGGCCACCCCTCGATGGCGTGCACGATGATCGACCACGACACGAAGCGACAGAACCCGTAGAAGAAGAAGCCGCGGTAGAAGGCGAGCAACGCCCGGTCGGGCATGGCGAACTTCGTCTGGATCCAGTCCCACGCCCCGTCGACGGGGCGGACCATGGTCTCGAACCAGTCGCGAGACAGCGTCCGCCACGCGAAGACCAGGAGGAGGACCAGCGCGAGCAGGTCCATCGCGAATCCGAGCGACGAGTAGTACGCGATGGCATCGCCGAACTTGCCCTGGCCGGCGCCATACTTCCACGCCCCGAAGCTGATGTTCTTCCACCAGAACGGCCAGAAGACCATCGCTCCAGCGGTGTCGAACGTGTCGGTGAGGACGTGCGCCGTCCAGCCGATGAAGACGCCCCACGTCCACGCCTTGTGCCCCTTGGAGACCACGTGGGTGATCAGCGCTGCGATGACCGCCATCCCCAACGACGTGGTGAAACCCAGGCCCGGCCAACCGCGATGGAACTGCGCCGGGTTGTCAGCGACGTAGTACGTCCACGCCTTGGTCAAGAAGTCGGGGCCCAGGGCACCGACGAGGAGTCCGAGGTAGCTGGTGCGGACCCCGAACTTCTTGAGGAGGGCGAAGTTCTCGAATTCGTGGGCGGCCCAACTCATCCGCGCCCCTTCCGTCCGCGCCACTTCTCCTGGAACACGGGGACGTACCAGGCCCAGACGGTGATGAACAGCGGCCCGATGATCCAGTTGAGGACGACGTCGTGCGTGAGGAGGGCCAACGCGCAGTAGACGATGGTGCCGCTCGCGTAGAGCCGGAGCTCGGCGGCCGGGAACAACTCGCGGAACGAGGCGGTCTTGGCCCGTTCGACGGAGGGTTCTGGAGGGAGTTCGCTCACGGCCGATCGACGCTACCCGTGGCCACCCGACGACACGCGACTTCTCGCCTCGACGAACCGCAGTTGGTCGCGGAGCGCGGCGACCCTGGGCATGGAGCCGTCGGCAGCCGCCGCGAGCGGAGCGTCGTAGATCGCTTCGAGTTCCATCGACCGGCCGGCGTCGTGATCGAGCTTCATCGACGGCGCATACGGCGTCATGGCATCGGTCGTGGCCAGCATCTCGTCGCGGAACACCGCAGGGACGTCGTGTCCTGCAGAGCGGGCGCCGGCGATGACCTCGTCCATCAGGTCGGAGACGAGGCGTCGACTGGCGGCCGTCGAGAGCAGGGCGTCGGTCGGGGCGTCGAGCACCACCGACAACCCGTTGAAGGGGATGTTCCACACCAGCTTGCGCCAACGTGCGACACCGAGGTCGTCGACCACGGTCGCCTCACCGCCCGCACCCTCGAGGTCGTGGACCATCGCCATGGCGGCCATCGAGTCCACTCCGAGTTGCCCCACGGTCACCGCGCCGTAGTCCAGGTGGTCGACGACACCCGGACGACGTCGATGAGCACAGACGAAGCACATGGCTCCGATGATCGAGCCGGCGTTCGGCGCCGCTCGCTGCATGCGTTCCTCGACCCCGAGCCCGTTCTGGAACATCGCGATCGTGGCGCCGTCTGCGACCGCAGGCGCGACCAGCGACTCGAGCCGGTCGTTGGCCGTGGTCTTGAGGGCCACGATCACCACGTCGCTCGGTGGCACGTCCCGTGGCTCGCCGTACGACTCGACGTCAGCCGGGGCGAGATCGATGTCGCCGTCGGGACTCCGCACCTGGATGCCGTCACGGCGGATGTCGTCGAGGCCGGTGCGGACCACCCACCGGACGCGATGACCTGCCTCGGCCAGTCGGGCGCCGTAGAGCAGGCCCACGGCGCCGGCACCGATCACGGTGTAGCTCGTCATCAGTCGTCGTCGGCGGCGGCGAGCGCCGTCGCCACCACCGGATCGAGGGTCCAGCGACCAGGATCGAGATGGTGTTCCCTGGCCCAGGTCACCGTCACCGGCTCGCTCCCTGCGGCGGCCAGGAGGTCGGCGCCGATCTCGTCATGGCGCAGATACCCCGACACTCGACCTCGCAGGCCGTCGCCGCCCCACCCCGTCGCACGTCCACGGCCGACCACGGCGGCGACCACCGTCGCAACGGCGCGGGCGACGGTGCCCAGCCGGGACTCGACCTTGCCGACGTCGTGCAGCAACGCAGCAGCGAGGACCCCCGGCCCGGGATCCTCCAGCGTCGCCGCCACCTCTCGGGCGACGCCGGCAGCGTGCTTGCGGTCGGCCAGCGACATCCGCTCCCACAGCCCGGCTTCTCCGGGGTTCAGGATCCCGTGGACCCATGCATCGTCGGCAGGGTCGAGCGGCCGCGGCGACAACGCTCCGAAGAACCGGCGCGCGAGATGGATCGGGCCGCTCACGACCGCGTCAAGCGTGCGCGATGCAGACCCGGGTGGACGGCATGACCTCGAGGCGGTCGGCGCCGATCTCGGTTCCGCACACCTCGCAGGTGCCGTAGGTGCCGTCGTCCATGCGGGCGAGTGCCTTCTCGATGTCGTCGAGGTCACGACGGAGCTGGTCGTACAGCACCCGGTTCTCGCCCATTTCGGCAGCGACCTGCGCAGAGTCGGCGAAGTTGCCGTCGTACTCGAGGTCGTCCTCCTTGGCATCGAGTTCGTGGACCTTGCCCGCCAGGAGCTCGCGCTCCTTCTCCAGTTCGTCCCGAACTGGATTCTGTTGTGGAGAGGCCTCGGACATGGCCGCAGCGTAGACGAGCATCGAACGGCGGGGCTCCGATGTTGTGGCCTCCGGTCACCCTGCCCGTGGATGGGCCTGACGCCAGGCCGTGACCAGCCGCTCGTCCGAGACCCGCGTGTAGACCTGGGTCGTGCCGATCGAGGCGTGACCGAGGAGTTCCTGTACGGCACGGATGTCGGCACCGTGGTCGAGCAGGTGCGTCGCACACGAGTGTCGCAGCACATGTGGGGTGAGCAGCCCGTCGAGGCCTGCGGCGGAGCCATGGGCTCGCACCATCAGCCACACCCCCTGTCGGCCCAGGCGCCCACCGCGCTGGTTCAGGAAGACGGCCTCCTCGTCGTCGCGACGTCGCCACTGCCGCGGCATCAGCGCACCACGGCCGTCGACGTCGAGCCATCGGGCCAGGGCGTCGTTGGCGAGTCCGAGCACCGGGACGACCCGCTCCTTGTCGCCCTTGCCGACGACGCGGAGGTAGCCGTCATGGAGATCCAGGTCGCGGAGCGACATGCCGACCAGCTCCGAGATCCGGATACCGGTGCCGTAGAGCGTCTCGAGGATGGCGCGATCGCGACGGGCAACCGGGTCGTCACCGACGACCGTCGACAGCAGCCGCTCGACCTGGTCCTCGCTGAGCGCCTTGGGCAGGCCCCGTTCGACCGGCGGCGGGAGCACGTCGGCGCCGGGGTCCACGCTGACGATCTCCTCCTCGGCCAGGTAGCGATGGAGGCTGCGGACGGCGACGATGCGCCGCTTCACCGTCGACGCTGCCAGGTCGCCGGAGCGCAGATCGTGCACCCAGTCGACGATGTCGTCCTCGGTGACGTCCACGATCGGTCGCTCCAACTCGGCGAGGCGGGCGACCCACGCCCGCAGATCCCGGCGGTACGCCTCGATCGTCGACGCGGCGCGACCCCGCTCGAGACGCAACCAGGTCAGGAACTCCTCGATCTCGATCGGCGCCGGAGGACGGTCGTCCTCCGTTCCCCTCACCGACCGGCCACCAGGAGGACACCGATGATCGTCTTGGCATCGGTGATCCGGCCGTCGCCGATCATGGCCACCAGCTCCGTCAGCGGGAGACGCTCGACCGACATGTCCTGCTCCTCCGGGCCCTGGAGGTCGGCGGCGACCTCGCGGAGGCCGGTACCCAGGAACACCTGGACCACCTCGTCGGAGAAGCCCGCGGCGTTGTGGAACGCGCACAGGAACTCGAGGTGATCGGCGGCCAAGCCGACCTCTTCGGCCAGTTCGCGAGCTGCGGTCTCCTCCGCCGGCTCCCCCGCCACGTCGCGGAGTCCCGCAGGGATCTCGAGCAGCCGTTGCTCGATCGGCGCTCGGTACTGACGGACGAGCGTCACGGTGCCGTCGTCATGCAACGGCACCACGGCCACCGCGCCGACGTGGCGGACCACGTCACGGGTGAACTCGGACCCGTCCGGCCCCTGATATCGGGCGACCGCGACGTCCATCGCGTAACCCTCGTGGACGACGTCCTCGCCCAGATGTCGGAACCCCGCGTCACCCATCAGCGAGTTGCGAGTCGTGCGATCGTCACTCGGCGACGATGCGCTCGGGCTCGTCGAGCTCGAAGAGGTGCGGTCGTCGGCCCTCGGCACGCGACAGCGCCGCGGCGATGAACGCACGGAACAGCGGCGCAGCGCGCGTCGGCCTGCTCTTCAGTTCCGGATGCGCCTGGGTGCCGACCCAGAACGGGTGGTTCCGGAGTTCGATGAACTCGACGAGACGACCGTCGGGCGACTCGCCACAGAGCCACAGATCGCTCTCCTCGAACCGGGAGCGGTACTTCGGGTTGAACTCGTAGCGGTGGCGATGGCGTTCCGAGACCACGGTCGAGCCGTAGGCCTCGGCCACCTTCGATCCGGGAGCGAGCTGGGCCACGTAGGCACCGAGGCGCATCGTGCCGCCCATGTCGGTGACGTCGTGCTGGCTCGGCATGATCGTGATGACCGGGTCCGCCGCTGACGGTTCCATCTCGGTGGAGTTGGCGCCGGGGAGTCCGAGCACGTTGCGGGCGTAGTCGACCACCATCATCTGGAGCCCGAGGCACAGTCCGAGGCACGGGATCTCTTCTTCGCGTGCGTAGGCCGCTGCCGCGATCTTGCCCTCGGTCCCCCGCTCGCCGAAGCCGCCGGGGATGACGATGCCGTCGAGGTCCCGCAGGCGGCCGTCGGCCATGAGGCCTTCGACCTCCTCGGCCTGGATCCACTCGATCTCGACCTTGGCGCCGAGCTCGAAGCCGCCGTGCTTGGCAGCCTCGACCACCGACAGGTAGGCGTCCTGCAAGGCCACGTACTTGCCGATCAATCCGATGCGGACCGGCTTCACGGCGGCCTCGACCTTGGTGACGAGCGCTTCCCACTCGGTGAGATCGGGGTCGGGCACGTCAGTGAGCTGCAAGACGTCGCAGACGACCGCGTCGAGACCCTCTTCGTGCAACACGAGCGGGATCTCGTAGATGTTGCCGGCATCGGCGGCGTTCACGACGCCGTCCTGGTGCACGTCACACAGTCGACTGATCTTGTTCTTGAGGTCCTCGGGGATCGGGTCCTCGGAGCGGACGACGATCGCGTCTGGCTGGATGCCGCGGCTGCGCAACTCGGTGACCGAGTGCTGCGTGGGCTTGGTCTTCTGCTCGCCGGACGGGCCGATGAAGGGAACGAGCGTCACGTGGACGTAGCAGACGTTGCCGCGACCGACGTCGAGACGGAACTGGCGGATGGCCTCGAGGAACGGGAGGATCTCGATGTCACCGACCGTGCCACCGACCTCGGTGATCACCACGTCGACGTCGTCGCCGGCAACGTTGGTGATGCGCCGCTTGATCTCGTCGGTGATGTGCGGGATGACCTGGACGGTCTTGCCCAGGTAGTCGCCGCGACGTTCCGCCGCGAGCACCGCCGAGTAGATCGAACCGGTGGTGGCGTTCGACTCCTGGGTCAGGCTCTCGTCGATGAACCGCTCGTAGTGGCCGAGATCGAGGTCGGTCTCACCACCGTCGTCGGTGACGAACACCTCGCCGTGCTCGAACGGGTTCATCGTGCCGGGATCGACGTTGATGTACGGATCGAGCTTCTGGAGCGTGACCCGGAGGCCACGCGCCTTGAGGAGGCGACCGAGGGAGGAAGCAGTGAGACCCTTGCCGAGGGAACTGGTCACTCCACCCGTCACGAAGATGTGTTTCGTCACGGGAGGACAACATACCGCGAGGGGGTGCACCCACCGCGCATCCGCGCCGGGGAACCGCTCTCGCGACGTCCCGATCCGGTGCCAGACTCTCCGCTCGGACCATGGGACACCGGAGGCAACAGCACCGCGCAGCAGGTGCCCTGGCGGCGACGATCGTCCTCGTGGTCGTGGCGCGTCTCTGGGGCCTCGAACTCCTCGCCGACGGCGTCGGGCTCAAGCTCAACGCCGTTCCCTGGTTCGGGCGTTGGGAGACGACCATGCGGCCGGTCTCGCTCGTGTGGCCGGTGGCCTTCGCCGCACTGGTCGTCGCCGTCGGGCCACCCATCGCCCGGCGCACTCGCCTCGCCGTCCTCCTGGCGCTGACGGGGGCCGCCTCTGCGGTGTGGGCGTCGCTGCTGTATCTCGCCGACCGCCCGCTCTCGCTGGTGGGCGAGCCGCTCGAGGGGAAGTTCGAGTACCTCGCAGCGGTACCCGAGGTCGACTCCCCCGCCGGCTTCCTGAGCGGCTTCGTGGACCAGATCGCGACGTACCCGATCCACGTCCAAGGCCATCCGCCCGGCATGGTGCTGCTGCTCTGGGGCCTCGACCAGCTCGGTCTCGGCGGAGCGACACCGGCGGCGGTGATGATCCTCCTCGCCGCGGCCTCGACGCCGGTCGCCGTCGTCCTCACGGCACGCGAACTGCTGTCCGACGACGTCGCTCGCCGGGCCGCTCCCTTCCTGGTGCTGACTCCCTCGGCGATCTGGGTGGCAACCACTGCCGACGCGCTCTTCACCGCCGTGGGGGCATGGGCGATCCTCCTCGTGGTCCTCTCGACACGTCCCGGACGCCGCGGCGCCGTGGCCTTCGCCGTGGCCGGCGGGGCGCTGTTCGCGCTCGGACTACACCTCACGTACGGACTCGCACCGCTCGGCATCGTGCCGGCCGTGGTCATCGTGACGCGGCGTGCATGGACGACGGCCGCTGCAGGTGCAGCAGCCGGCGCTGCGGTCGTCGTCTCGTGGACCGCCGCCGGGTTCTTCCTCCTCGACGGTCTCGACGCGACATCGCAGCGCTACGACGTCGGCGTGGCATCGAACCGGCCGTACAGCTACTTCGTCGTGGCCAATCTCGCGGTCCTGGCCGTGAGTCTCGGTCCCCCGGCGATCATGGGTCTCGCGTCCATGCGACGCGACCTGGCCACTGGTGCGGTGTGGGCAGCCGTCGTGGCCGTGGTCGCCGCCGACGTGTCGGGCCTGTCGAAGGGCGAGGTCGAACGCATCTGGCTGCCCTACGTGCCGTGGATCACCCTCGCCGCGGCGTGCACCGCGATCCCGGCCGTGGTCCGCGTGGCGAATCGTCGCATCGACCGCGACCGCGTCCTGCTGGGCGCCCAGGCCGCCGTCGGCGTGGTGCTCGCGGCCTTCCTGCGCTCCCCGTGGTGACGATCAGGGGCGACGGCCGAGCCGATCGACGGCTCGCAGCGGTGGCGTCCGGTCGATCACCGAAGAGAAGCTGATCCGCTCGCTGGCGAGGTTCAGCAGGATCACGACCACCAGCACCGTCGTCCGCGTCGACGCGGCGGTCGTCAGGACCACCGAGAAACCGAGCGTGGCGCCGAGGACGTTGGCGCCGGCGTCGCCGAGCATCAGTCGTTCGCGCAGGTCGGGCCACAGCAACGCCACGAGCGCTCCCAGGATGACCACCGGGCCGGCGAGGCGCTCGTCCACGCCAGCGGTGAGGCCGAGGCCGACGGCGCAGACGAGGGAGATCTTCCCGACCCGCCCGGGCGCACGGTCGAACAGGTTGGCGAGGTTGGCCGCCAGGGCGATCAGCGCGGCGTCGGCCAGGAGTCGACCCGGGGCTTCGTCGGTGGCGATGGCCGCAGCGACCACGGCGAGGGCGCCGCCGCCGAACAGCTTCACCGCACCCGTCGTGAGATGGCCGCGGACCAGGGCCCGGAGATGACCACCGAATCCACGGGAGCCGCCGTCGCCGGCGAGGTCGTCGAGGAGGCCCAGCATCCCGAAGCCGGTCGCCACCAACACGGCGGTCACCAGCGGCACCGAGGCCACCTCGGTCGCATCGGCCGCTTCGCCGAGGAGGAGTACCGATGCGGCGGCGACGAGGACGACGGGGAACAGGATGCCGACGGCCACGGGCACGTCGATGCCACGAACGTTCTCGCGGGCGAAGATCGGCTTCGCGAACGTGTCGCGCATCAACCACCACCCCGCGGAACCGCCCGCCACGCCCAACAGCGCGGCGGCGATCAGCGTCGCGCCGGGTCCCATCGGAGCAGCACGTAGGTGAGGAACGGGAGCAGGACGGCGAACATCATCGCCGGGACCGCGACGCCCGAGTCGTTGAGCGCGAAGCCGAGGAAGGCCACGAGGAGTCCACCGGCGAGGAGCGCCCGGATGGCGGGGACGTCTTCCTGCAGGTCGCGCAGGAATCCCGTCTTGCGCCGAGCGAGGAACACCATGAGCCCCAGAGCCGCCGGGATGGTGAGCGTCCACACCGAGCTGGTGAGGATGCTTATGTTCGAGTTGATCTTGCGCTCGAGCGTCTCGCCGAACCCGCCGCCCTCGTTGTCGGTGACCCGCGAGACCAGCCGGCCCAGGTGCGTGCGGTCCTCCTCGGGTCGCGAGAGGTCGACGATCGCGAACGCCGACACCGCGACGATCGTGCCCGCCACGATCAGGAGCCCGCGCCGCCAGTCGACGCGGATGCCGGCGGCGACGAGCACGAGGACGGTGAACGCGGGGACCGTGGCCAGAACGCCACCCACGTCCGAGCCCCACATCGGCGCGCCGATGAGGACGATGGTGAGCGCCAGGAACAGCGACATCGCCACGACGGTTGATCCGCTCGCCCGAGCCGAACCGTCGGCGGGGGCGGCGGCGAGTCGATGAGTCGCCCAGGCTCCGCAGACGACGGTCACTGCGCTCATCGCGATCACGGCGAAGGCGAGGTTGCCGAAGCCGGCGAACCGCCCGGCGACGATCGGCGAGTAGCCGAAGGCGGTGTCGAGTTGGAGCCCGCCGCCGGTGAGGATGTCCCCCACCTGCACGGCCCAACTCGCGGCGATCAGGCTGAGGGGGGCGACGAACGCACCGGTCCGAGGCCATCGCCTCGACACGACCATCGCCAACGCCTCGGCGATCGCCGCGAGGACGACGGCTGCGGCGAAGACCCCGGCCACGTAGGTGCTGACCTTGCCGTCACGGAGATGCAGCGCCCCACCGAGGAACACCACCGGCGGGATGGCGAGGATCACCAGGGCCAGGAACGACACCGGCTTGGTCCACCCGCGACGGCGTGCGATCGCCACGGCGGCGAGGATGTAGGCGAGGATCTGGGCGACGACGAAGACGACGCTCACCGGCCCCACCACCTCGTTGCGGAAGATCGCCTCGTCCGTTGCGTCGGCGAATGCCGAGAACAGGTCGTCGTCGACCACCGTCTCCTTCGAGCGCGAGATCAGCGTGCCGGTCATCGAACTCGGAGCGTCGACACCCACCAGGTCGAGGATGGTCGGAGCGACGTCGGTGAGCGCCACGTAGCCGGCCCGGCGGGTGGCCGCAGATCGTGCCAGCCCTCCGCCAGCGCCCTCGCCGGAGATGCCGAACACGCCGAGCGACTCCGCCGACCGGGGCGACGACGGCGACACGACGATGACGGTCGTGTCCGGCCCCACGGCCTCGAGAAGTGCGCCGAAGAGCTCGTCCGACGCGGCGAGGGCATCGGCCCAGAGCTCGTTCGCGGCGGCGCCGTCGGCCTCGCGCCGATAGCTGTCGGTCCGATCGAGGTCGGACAGTTCGACGACGGCGACGTCGACGCCGTCATCCCAGAGGGTGGTGAACGCTTCGGCCACGGCGTCGTTGTCGTAGCGGACCCCATAGGGGGCGGTCGCGTCGCGATCGAGGAGACCGTCGGCCTCGCCCTCGATCACCTGTCCAGTCCGGTCCATCGCCATGAGGGCGGCGGCGCGTCCGTAGTCGCCGTCGGAGAGGACCGTGGCCACCGTGTCGTCCTCGGAGTCGACGACGTCGGGCGGCTCGACCGGCTCCTCCTCGATGGGCTCCTCGGGGTCCATCTCCTCTTCGGGAGGGGTCTCCTCACCTTCCGGCAGGTCGGGGCTCGGCTCCTCGACCTGCGGTTCTTCCGGAGGTGGGCTTGCGCCGAGATCGGCGTTGGTGATCACGCCGATGCTCCGACCCGCGTCGGCGAGCGCCTGCCCGAGCGAGCCCGGTTCGGCGCCGTAGAGGAAGCGGTTGTTGAGCCGCTCGATGGCCGGGAAGCCGAGATGGAGAAGGACGCCCACCGGCGAGTCGCCCGTGCGACGCTTGTAGGCCTGCGCCGCAGTGCCCTCCTCGAAACGCTCGTACGGTTCGAGCGCCAGACCGGCGTCGGCCGAGCTGACCGATCCCCGGTTGCCGGCACCGAGGGTCACGTACCCCTCGCCGATGCTCGTGCGTGCGCCGATCGTGCGAAGGCTCGCCTTGGCGACGTCTGCGTCGGCCAGGAACCCTTCGAGGTTCGGCAGGTCCTGCTCGGCCAGGTCGGCCCAGCGGAGCGACGGAGTCGTGACCACGAGCACACGGGTGGCGGACTCGTCTCCTCCGCGCACCTCGGCGGCGGCCGTGGGCACGACGGCACAGAACAGCGCCAGCACCACGGCGACCAACGCGACGACGAGCGATCGGGATCGAGTCATGCGAAGTCCGTCCAGGTTCCTGCGGGTACCCAGCCCTCGGCCTCGGCGCGGTGCACGCTCGGTGCGAACCACTCCGCCAACTGCTCCCGGAGATCCTCCGGCACGGGCGGCGCCTCGTCGGGGCGGTCGAACTGTGCTCGCAGACGCCCGAGCCGTCGGGTCACCGAGGGCGGCAGCACGGCCTTGAGCTTCGGCTGCGCCGAGCGCATCGCTGCGGTGACCGCCGCTCCAGTACGGCTCCGGGTCACGCCCGACCGGTTGAACTGGGTGTCGGTGTCGACCACGTGTCGTTCGACGCCGACGTGGTCACAGATGCGATCGACCTGCGACTGCGGGTCGCCGACCACGTCGTCGTAGGACAGTGCCAGGACCCGCTCGGCGCCGAAGCGATCGGCGTAGCGCTGCAACTGCTCGTCGTAGAGCCCCATCCGCAACACGTGCGACGCACCGGCGTAGGGCGTGTACTCGCGCCCGGCAGCCATCTCGGCCTCACACGATCGCCGGAAGCCCTCGACGGCAGCATCGGCCGACTCCCGCCGGATGTGCAGCCAGTGGCTGTACGCGCGGTCGATCGGGTTGCGCAGCACCGCGACGAAACGGGGGTCGGTCAACACCTTCGCCACCTGCTCGGGGGTCTCGCGTACGTAGAGGTAGAGCGGCGACGCCTCGCCGGCGACGGCATCGGCCGCCCCGTGCGCGAACAGGTCTTCGTACGCCTGACGGCCAGGGATCGACTTGGTGACGATCGGCGAGGTCGGGTCGATCAGCGGTGCCGGCGGATCGACGGAGTGGTCGAACGCGAAGTGGTTCGGCTCCTTGATCGACGACATGACGATGCGTGGATGCTGGTCGAGGTAGTAGTGCAGCGACGTCGTCGCCGACCGCGCCGCGCCGAGCACCAGGAAGTCGGGCAAGGTCATGGCGACCAGTATGCGTGTCGGGGGCGATCAACCTGCACGACCCGACACCTCCCGGTAGAGGGCTTCGACCCGCGCCGCGAGCGTCGCCGGCGACAGTTCGCTCCGAGGTGGAGCGCCGACGACATCGGACCGGTCGCCTGCCTCGAGGACCTCATGCACCGCGGCGGCGAGAGCAGGAGCATCGCCGACCGGGACCACCTCGCCGGCGGTCCCGTCGATCACCGTCCGGGCGAGACCGACGTCGGTCGACACCATCGGACGGCCCAGTGCTGCCGCCTCGAGGAGGACGAGCGGACCGGACTCCCACCGCGACGTGATGACGACGACGTCGGCTGCTGCCAACTCGCTGTCGACGTCGCGTCGACCCGGCTCGAGGTGGACGACCTCCGCGAGGCCACGCGACGCCACCGATCGTTCGAGCTCGGATCGGAGCTGGCCGTCACCGAACACGAACCACCGCAGGCCCGGGCGATCTCGCACCAGGATCTCCGCGGCATCGAGCAGCAGCGGGATGTCCTTCTGCGCAGTGAGCCGCGCCGGCGTCACCACCAGGTCGTCGTCCGGTTGGATGCCGAGCTCGACCCGGACGTCTCCGGGCGAACGCCTGGGGTCCGGTGGTGGTCCCGCTGGCGGGATCACTCGGATGCGGTCAGCGCCACCGAGTCCGGCGAAGCGGTCGGCCACACCGTCCGAGATGGCGATCGTGGCCGCGACGCGAGCCGGCAGGCGTCCTTCGAGCCAGCGCAGGACCGTTGCACTGCGCCCGGCGACCTCGTCGAGCACGAGGTTGTGCACACTCAGCACGACCGGCGGCCCGTTGCGCAGCGAGGCAGCCAGGAGTCCCGCCTTCAGACCGTGCGCATGGATCAGGTCGTGATCGCCGGCGACGGCCTGGAGTGCACGACGAGCGCGCCACGTCCCGCCCGGCTGGTTGCGGGTCGGGATCGGGACCACACGATCGAGGTCGTCGAGCACGCCGTCGGGACCTGCCGTCTCGACCGACCAGCCGTTGTCGCGCAACCTCGACGTGAGGTATGCGACGTGGCGACGGATCCCCCCGGTCGAGGGGCCCAACAGCTGGAGGACCGATCCGGACCGTTCGGTGCTCAACGGACGGCTCCCGCGCCACGCCCGGGTCGGAGGAGTTCGACGAGCGACGTGGGCCGCGGTCCCCCGAGGAGCGACTGGACGGCCAGGTGCACACCGAGGCCGATGGCCGACAGCACGACGAGTTCGGCCGCCGCCCCGATCCGACTTGACGCGTCGACCTGCGCGGCCAGACCGACCAGCACCACGGTCGCGGCAGCGACCGCGATCAACTGCCGGCGGAGCACCGGGACGAGATCGGTGGACGATCCACGTGCCGCAACCCGCCGGGCGACGAGGACCATGAGGACGATGGCACCCAGCAGGTAGGTGATCGAGTGCGACCAGGCGAGCGCCGGGACCACGTCACTGCCCTCGAGGACGACACCCGAGACGAGCATGCACGCCGCACCGATGGCCACGACCCCACCGTGGACCAGGGCCGGCGTCCGCGTGTCGTCCATCGCGTAGGCCATGCGGGTCAGGAAGTAGAAGAGCGAGTAGCCGACGAGACCAGGAGCGAAGCCGGCGACCACGTCGGCGGTCAGCGCGGCGCCGGCGGCGTCGACGTTGCCGAAACGAGCGAGCCGTGAGATCGGCTCCGACAGCGCCCAGAGCGCCGCTCCAGCCGGGAGGACGAAGAGCATGATCGCCGACACACCGCGACGGACGGTGCCGGCGAGGGCGTCCCAGTCCTCCGAATGCACCTGTCGTGAGGCGGTCGGGAACAGCGTCGTGAGGACCGGCATGCCGAACAGCGCGTACGGCAGCAGGAAGAAGGTGAAGCCGACCTGGTAGGCGACCACACCACCTTCGACCCGGTTGGCGAGGATCAGGACGACACCCAGGAGGACCTGGGTCATCGCGAGGTACAGGGCCGCCCAACCGCCCTGCCGTGCGAGGGTGCGCAGCGCGGGATCGCTGCGATCGAGGTTGGGGCGGAAGCGGAAGCCGGTACGCCACGCCCCCACCACGGGAACCGTGCAGAACGCGAGGACACCGAAGGTCGTTCCTCCGGCGAGCACCGCGATCTCGAGCGCGCTCAGGTCGAGCGACGGGTCGGCGCCGTCGCGCAGGAGCCAGAACGCGATGTAGGCACCACACACCACGACGTTGTTGACCGCCGGAGCGATCGCGGGCATCGCGAACCGACCGCGAGCGTGGAGCACCGCCGTGGCGATGATGCCCAGGTCGTAGATCACGACCTGGGGCAGGAAGATCCACAGGAACGTCGTGCCCAGACGGATCTGGTCGTCACGCACCGCGGCGTCGTCGACGCCCGACACGAGCAACGCCATGATCAACGGGGCGAGGACCATCCCCACCAGCGCGAGACCACCGAGGGCGATCGACGTGTAGCCGAGCACCGATCCGGCGAGGCGCTGCGCTCCGGCGTCGTCGGACCGATCGAGTCGCTGCACCAGCGCGGGCACGAGGACCGCCTGGAGTGCACCGGCGGCGAAGAGCTCGAACACGATGTTCGGGATCGTGTTGGCCGATTGATACGTGTTGCCCAGGAACGTGGTGCCCAACACCGCCGCCACGACCACCACGCGGGCGAACCCGGTGAGTCGGCTGACCGCGATCAGCAGGGTCTGCGTGGCCGTCGAACGAGCGAGGGTCCGACGCTCGTCGACGGGAGCGTTCACGGGGTTCGAACCGCGGGCAGCAGCTGTGACGCGCTCTCGTCGAGGCCGTAATGGCCGACGATTCCCTCTCCCAGGTCTGCGAGCGCCAGCACCATGGCTGCGTAGCCCTCGAAGTGCTCGAGCGAGTCGACCGTCGACACCAGCTCACGCAGCGACTCGTTCTGGCGCAGGACGAACACGGCGTCGCTGACGCCGCCGTCGCCCTCCATGACCGAACCGACCACGGCCAGGACCGGGGTGTCGGTCGCACGGCCCATTCGCTCCACCAGCGGCTCGATGACGAGGTCGTCGGGGACGTCGGGCGAACCCGCGGCGATCAACAAGCGGGTCCCGTGGGGCAGGCCGGGGGTCTCGGGGCCTCCCGGCACCGCTTCGAACTCGATGAATCCGGCCTCGACGAGGGCGTCGACGAGGGCGACACGGTCGGAGTCCGGATCGCCCTGCGTCGTCTCGTCGCTGGCGACCGTGGTCGTGGTCTCGTCGACGACCGTGGTGTCGTCCGTCGGGGTCTCTTCCTCGGCTGCCGGTTCGACGGTGTCGTCGTCGACGACGTCTTCGCCGAGCAACTCCCGGGAGCGGAGTTCGCCACCCAGTGCGTCGATGGCGGTCCGGCGCAGACGTGACGGGTCGATCGAGTCCTCCTCGAGCAGTTCGGCCAGGTCGTTGACCTCGCCCTCGTCGTCGAGCCTCCAACGCTCCGTGAACCACCACAGGCCCTGGACGTCGGCGCCGGCGACCACGAGGTTCTGCACGGCGGCCTGCACGTCGGCCTCCTCCACGCCTCGGGCCGACAACACCACGGTGGGGACGCCGTCGAGCCGTCCGGCGAGCAGGGCCGTCGCTTCCTCGTCGATGGCGGCATTGCGGTCACTCTCGGCGTCGACCTGGTCCTGGAGGTCGGCGATGCGCTTCTCTCGGTCACCGAGGCGCGTCTGCAGGTTGTCGAGCTGCGCGTCGAAGTTGTCGACCGTGGCCCGGTCGAGGAACGTCGAACCGAGCGTCAACCCGATGCCGATGGCGAGGAAGACCGCCGTGAGCGAGACGATGTGATAGCGGAGGTTGATCATGAGGTGAGCGAGACCCAGTACAGACGGATGAGGAGGCGGATCGGCTCACTGACGAGCACGATGACCACCATGGTGAAGATCGCCGCGAGGACCATGAAGACGAGGTCACGGGAGCGGACGGTCGAGCGATAGAGGCGGCTGACGCCCTTGGCGTCGACCAACAACGGACCGACCTTGAGGCGCACGAGGAAGGTCGAGGCCATCCCGGCCCGACCCTTGTCGAGGAACTCGACCATCGAGTTGTGCGTCCCGACGGCCACGATCAGCTCGCACCCCTTCTCGTAGGCCAGGAGCATGGCGATGTCCTCGCTGGTCCCCTCGGAGCCGTAGACCTCGTAGTCGAGGCCCATCTCCTCGAGACGCTCACCTCCGGGGGCCCGACCGTCGCGGTAGCCGTGCACGACGAGATGGGCGCCGCTGCGCAGCGCCTTCTCGGACACCGAGTCGAAGTCACCGATGATCAGGTCCGGAGTGTGCCCGATCTCGATCAGCGCGTCCGCGCCGCCGTCGACGCCGATGAGGATGGGTCGCTGCTCGCGGATGTAGCCGCTGCGGCGGAGGATCTGGAGATCCTCCTTGTACCCGATGCCACGGACGACGATCAGGACATGGCGGCCCCGGAAGTCGAGGCCGGCGACCTCGGGCACGATCGGCTCGTCGACGAGCAGATGACCCTCGGCCTGGATGTAGCTGAGGGTGTTCTCGGCGAAACGCTCGAGCTCGGCGCCCATGCTCGACTTGGCGATCTCGATGCCGGCGAGGAGGTTCTCGGTGCTCTCTCGGACCCCTGAGGCGACCTCGACGCCGTCGACGGAGATCCGGCCGCCGTCGATGGTGATCTCGGCGCCCTCGGCGATGTCCATCACGTCGGGCCCGGCGGCGTCGATCAGCGGGATGCCCGCCTCGGTCAGCGCCAGCGGGCCGACGTTCGGGTAGCGACCGGAGAGCGACGCCGCGGCGTTGACGACCGCCAGGGGGCGTGCCGACACGAGCGTCTCGGCCGCCACACGGTCGAGATCCTCGTGGTTGATGATGGCGACGTCGGAGGGTCCGAGCCGGTTGACGAGCGCCTTGGTGCGGCGGTCGACCTTGGCCACACCGACCAGGACCGATTCCTGGGGCACCGCGGGTTGTTGGCTCATACGGTCCTCCCGGCAGCCTCGGCGAGCAGTTCGACCGCGTGCTCTCTTCCGACCTCGGAACCTGGTTGGCCCGAGAGCATGCGCGCGATCTCCTCCACTCTTGCATCGTCGTCGAGCGGAACCGTCATGGCCTCGGTCGCCTCGCCGTCGGTGCGCTTGGTCACGGAGATCTGTTGCTGGGCGAACGCTGCGACCTGGGGCAGGTGCGTCACGACCAGGATCTGATGACGATCCGACAGCGCGCGCAACGATCGTGCGACGGCCCACGCCGCCTCGCCGCCGATCCCGGCATCGACCTCGTCGAAGACGAGCGACGGTGGGCCGGCGGTGAGCTCGAGCCGCAACGCCAGCGTGGCCCGGGACAACTCGCCGCCGGAGGCCACCTTGGCCATCGGTTGCGGGCTCGATCCGGGGTTCGCCGCGAGCAGGAGGCTGACCTCGTCGGCAGGATCGTCGCCTCGGACGTCGACCTCGACGAGCGCGTTGGGCATCGCCAGCTGACGCAACCGTTCCTGGACCCCACCTGCGAGGGTAGGTGCCGCGGCGCGGCGAGCCTTGGCCACCACGGCAGCCGCCGCACGTTCCGCCTTCTCGGCTTCGATCCGCATGGCATCGAGTTCGGCCGCCCGCTCGTCGTGTGACTCGAGTTCGTCGAGCCGCTCGCGCACCCGGTCGCGTTCCTCGATGACCTCACGGAGGTCCTCGCCGTACTTGCGTCGGAGCTCGGCGAGGAGTTGCCGACGTCGGCGGATCTCGTCGAGGCGCTCGGGGTCGTCGGCGATGGTCTCGGCGATCGCACGGATGTCGTGCGCTGCTTCGCTCAGCTCGGCAGCGGCCGCCCGCAGCCGACCGAGCGCCTCGGCGAACGGCGGTCGATCGACCAGGCCGCCGAGCACCGACTGGAGCTGATCGTGCACCCCGTCGTCCCCCACCAGCGCATCCGATGTCCGCTCGGCCACCTCGTGGTGGGAAACCGCGTCGGCCAGCAGGTCTTCCTCGGCATCGAGGAGGACGTCCTCCTCCGGATCGTCGAGCCGAGCCGACTCGAGCTCGTCGAGTTGGTATCGCAGCAGATCGAGTTCACGCGCTCTCGTGCGTTCGTCGCCCCCGAGCTCGGCCAGCGCTACCTCGATCTCCTTGATGCGGGCACGCGCCTTGCGCAACGCCGAGAGGTCGACGCCACCGAAGCGGTCGAGCGCCGATCGCTGCTCGGATGGACGGAGCAGTTGTTGATGCGCGTGTTGTCCATGGAGCTCGATGAGACCGGCACCGTGTTCGGCCAGCTCCGCGGCACTCACCGGACGACCGTTGACGTAGGCGCGGCTCCGTCCTTCGGCCGGGACGACTCGGGACAGGATCATCTCCGAACCGTCCTCGGCGACGAACCGTCCGTCGATGGTCGCCTCGGAGGCGCCGGGCCGGACGACCGAGGCGTCGGCACGGGCGCCGAGCAGCAACTGGATGGCACCGACGACGAGCGACTTGCCCGCACCGGTCTCCCCCGTCAGCGCGGTGAAGCCCGGACCGAGCACCAGCCGGGCATCGGAGAAGACACCGAGGTCACGGACCACGAGTTCGGCGATCATCGATCGGAGAGCCCGAACTTGTTCTTCAGGATCGCCAGGAAGTCGTGGTCGCCGAAGGTCACCAGCCGCGCCGTGCGATTGCTGGCCGTACAGCGCATTGCGTGCCCGGGCTCGAGGGTCACCAGGTTCCGGCCGTCGATCGAGATGGTGGCGGGCCGATGTCCGGTCACCTCGATCCGCAACGACGCGAACGGGTCGAGCACCATGCTCCGGTCGAAGAGCATGTGGGGCGACACGGGCGTCACCACGAGACAACGGTGACGGGGCGAGACGATCGGCCCCCGAGCCGAGAACGAGTACGCGGTCGAGCCGGTCGGGGTGGCGACGATGAGGCCGTCCGCTGCATAGGTCGTGAAGTACTCGCCGTCGACGCTCACCGCGAGGCGCACGGTGTGCCCCGACGGGGTCTTCTCGATCACGGCCTCGTTCAGCGCCACGAAGTCCCGTGCACCCTCGTCGCCCGTCGGTCCGTCGATCTCGACCGAGAGCATCATGCGCTCCTCGATCTCGTAGGCCCCGGACAGGAACCGCTTCACGGCCATGCGGGCGCCGTCGGGGTCCACCTCGGTGAGGTAACCCAGTTGTCCGACGTTGACGCCGATGACCGGCACGCCGTCCTCGCCGACCAGGTCGATGGTCCGCAACATGGTGCCGTCGCCGCCGAAACTCACGGCGACATCGAGGCCGGGCCCGAACGCCTCCTCACCGATGCCGAGGTCGTCCAGACCGACCCTGGTGGCGTCGGCCATCGGCAGGCGCACCTCGTGGCCCCGATCGGTGAGCCATCGAGCAATGTCGGCGGCCACCTCGAACGCGGCGTCGCGTTCTTCGTGGACCACGAGCCCGGCGATCACCATCAGCGTTCTCCCGGATCGACCGCGGCCACGACCGCGTCGAGGTCCACGACCGGCACCGCGGCGGGGGCGTGGAGCGTCGACGGATCGGATTTCACGGCGTGGACCAGGAACTCGGCGTTGCCCTCGGCGCCGCGGAGGGGGGAGACCATGACGTCCATGATGGCCGTTCCAGCTGCTTCGATGGCGCCACAGGCCTCGCCGAGCACCCGCCGCCACACCTCGGGGTCCCGCACGACGCCGCGCCCCTTCGAGACCTCGTCACGAGTGGCCTCGAACTGCGGTTTCACCAGCACCACGATGTCGCCGCCGGCAGGTACGGCTCCGACGAGCACCTCGGCCAGACGGCTGGTCGAGATGAACGACAGGTCGGCGACGACCACATCGACCGGACCACCGAGCACCTCCGGCGTGATCGATCGGATGTCGGTCTGCTCCCGAGAGTCGACGCGATCGTCGGCGCGGATCCGCTCATGGAGTTGGTTGCGGCCGACATCGACGGCGATCACGTGCGCGGCACCCGACTGCAGGAGCGCGTCGGTGAAACCGCCCGTCGACGAGCCAGCGTCGAGGCAGCGTCGGTCGACGACGTCCACGGCGAAACGCTCCAGTGCCGCAGCGAGCTTCTCGCCGCCTCGGCTCACGAACCGGGCGGGCGGCTTCACGATCACGACCGGTTCGTGCGCTCCCACCAGGCGCGAGGCCTTGGTGGCTGGTGCGCCACCGACCAGCACACGGCCTTCGGTGATCAGCGTCTGGGCGTGTCGAGGACTGTCAGAGAGGCCGCGACGATGGAGTTCGACGTCGAGGCGACGACGGGTAGCCGTGACCGGCTCCTCAGCTCGCGGACTTCTTGGCGGCCCTCTTGGCCGCGCTGGTCTTCTTCGCTCCGGCCTTCTTGGCGGGCTTGCGTGCGGCCGCCTTCTCGGCGACGGCCTTCTTGGCCGGCTTGCGTGCGGCCGCCTTCTTGGTGCCGGCCTTCTTCGGGGCGGCGGCGAGCTTCTGCTCGAGGCGTGCGATGTCGTCCTTCGTGGCCAGTCCGAGACCGGCGATCTGGTCGCGGACCTCTTTGCGGACCACCTCGAGGAACTTGTCGGTGTTGGTGCGCGAGCGCTCGACCAACTGGTTCACGAGCTCTTCGGCCCGCTGTGTCTGGACCTCACCCGCCTTCACCAGGTCCTTCACGATCGCTTCGGCACACGTCTGCGTCATCTGGGTGAACGCCATGCCAGCGTCGAGGTAGCGCTTGATGAGGGGGTTCTGGGCCATTCCCCCAGCGTACGACCGATCTCGCGCGCTAGCGAAAAGTTAGCAACCCGCCGACCGGCCAGGTCTCCCCTACGCTTCGCCGCGTGTTTCCCCTGGCCGACGTGAACCCGACCCGGCGCCTGCCCGTGGTCACGATCATCGTGATGGTCGCCTGCGTCGGGGTGTGGTTCGGCTGGCAGCAGGAACCCCAGCGCAGCGACCTCGACGACTTCGTGTTCAACGTCGAGCACGCGGCGATCCCCTGCGAGTTGACCCAGGGTCGCCCGCTGACCGGTCAGGAACTGACCGCGGCGTTCGGCACCAACGGCGGCGACCTGGAGTCGTGTGGTGTGGGCAGCCCCGAGTCACCACCGGCGGTGCCCGGGAAGTCGGTGTGGCTGGCCGCGCTGGCGTCGATGTTCTTCCACGGCGGGTGGCTGCACATCGGCGGGAACCTGCTGTACCTGTGGATCTTCGGGAACAACATCGAGGACCACGTCGGACGCATCCGCTTCCTGGTCTTCTATCTCGTGGCCGGCCTCGTCGCGACCGCCGTGCACGTCGGTCTGCAACCGGACTCGGTCGTGCCCGTGGTCGGCGCCTCGGGAGCCATCGCCGGCGTGATGGGCGCCTACCTGATCTGGTTCCCGAGCGCGCCGGTACGCACGCTCCTCGTGCTCGGATTCCCGTTCCTGGTGACCATCCAGGCTCGGTGGATCCTGGGCTTCTGGTTCGTCCTGCAGTTCTTCACGAGCCCCAACTCGGGCGTCGCCTGGGGCGCTCACGTCGGAGGATTCGTCTTCGGGGCGCTCGTCGGTGTCGCGGTCCGGATGTCGGGGCCGATCCGGCACGCCTCCTGGAAGGGCGACTATCGCGACCAGATGGACACTCGTTGGGACCCGACCGGCGGCGCCGGCGACATCCACGAGTACCGACGGTGGACGCCCGGTCGCTGACCGAACCCTGCCGAACTCGACGTCTCAGGCGTCGGGGGCCGACGGCTGTGACGTCGAGTTCGTGGTGTGGTGTGGGGAGACACCGGACAGGACGAGATCCACGATGGTTGCGAGGTCGTTGCCGACACACCACGGCTCCGGGTCGACCGGGAGGTCTGCTTCGGTCGTGATGCCCGACATCGCCAGGCAGAACCGGTATCCGAGGGCACCGGCGAAGAGCCCATCGGTGTTCGGGCGATCCCCCACCATGTAGCCATCGTCGCCGAGGCGCGCCCGGATCAGATCGGCCATCGGCTGCTCGGGCTTGCCGGCGACGACGGGCTCCATACCGCTCGCCGCTGCGAGCGCAGCGGCGATGGTGCCGGCACCCGGTTCGGGCCCGTCCGGCGTGGGGAAGGTCACGTCGCCGTTCGTCTGCACCCAACGGGCACCGTTGCGGATCGCCGTCGAGGCATCGCGCAGGTGTGCGTAGGTCAGTTCGCGGTCGAGCCCGCTGATCACCGCGTCATAGGGGCGCTCGGTCACGATGACCGCACCGCGACGCTCGACCTCTTCGCGGAGCCCAGGACCGCCGACCACCAGGACGCGCTCACCGGCGTCGAGCAGCGACGCACCCGCCTGCGCGGCGGTCACCACACTCCCCACCGCCGGGATCCCCATCGCTTCGAGCTTGGCCTCCTGGTCGGCGACCCGGGCGTACGCGTTGTTGGTCGCGAACACGACGGTCTCCCCTGCGGCTCGTAGCCGGTGGACGGCATCCGCCGACCCGGGGATCGGTTCGGCTCCCAGCCACAGCACACCGTCGAGATCGAGGACCCAGGGCACACGGCCATCGTGGCACCGGCTCGCGGGGCGCCCAACATCATCGTCACCCCGGATCGGTTCGGAGGGTGGGCCCTGGTCTGTCACGATGTTCCCGTGCCTCGCTTCGAGCCCTTCCGCGGCCTCCGCTACGACCGGTCCCGGTCGCTCGCCGAGGTCACCGCCCCGCCCTACGACGTGATCGACGACCGTCAGCGCGCACAGTTGGCGACGGAGCCGATGAACGCGGTCCGCATCGACCTCCCCGTCGACGAGAACGGCAAGGACCGGTACGAGGTCGCGTGCCACCTCCTCCACGAATGGCAGGACGAAGGCGTGCTCGTCACCGACGACACGCCGACGTTCACCGTGTACCGGATGACGTTCACCGACGAGGCCGGGCGAATCCGCCAGACCACCGGGGTCATCGGTGCACTCGAGCTGTGGCATCCCGACGCCGGCGAGATCCTGCCCCACGAGCAGACGACGAAGAAGGCCAAGTCGGACCGACTCGAACATGCTGCGGTCGTGCCGAGCGAACCTGTCGGCCATCTGGGGCCTGTCCCTGGCATCCGGGCTGACCGACCTGTTGCCGACCGACGACGAGCCAGACGACGAGTGGACCGACCCCGATGGCGTCCAGCACACCGTGTGGACCGTCACCGACGCCGAGCGCAACGGCCGGATCGCCGCCCTCGTCCTCGCATCGCCCGTGGTCATCGCCGACGGCCACCATCGCTACGAGACCTCACTGCAGTACCGGGACGAGCGTCGCGTGTCCGACGGTCCGGGGACCCCCGCCGATCTGACCATGTGTTACGTCGTCGAGCTGGTCGAGGACGAGCTCACGGTGCAGCCCATCCACCGCCTCCTGAGCGGGTTCCCCGACGGCACCGACCTCCCGGGCCTCCTCGACAGCAGGTTCGAGGTCACCGCACGCGAGCCGTTCGGCCCCGACGCCGTCGACCAGTTGGTCGCCGCCGGTGGGCTCGGCCTCGTCACCCCGGCCGGCTCGTTCGTGTGCGTTCCCCGCGACGGCGCCTTCGGTCCGGAGGTCGACCTCGACACGGTGCGCCTCGTCGAAGCGCTCGCCGAACTCCCCCCGCACGAGATCCGCTACCAGCACGGCGTCGCGAACGTGACCGAGGCCGTCGCGACCGGAGACGCCCAGGCTGCGGTGCTCATGCGCCCAGCGACGGTGCCTCAGATCCAGGCCATCGCGCACGGCGGCGACCGCATGCCGCCGAAGACCACGTTCTTCGCTCCGAAGCCGGCCACCGGGATCGTGTTCCGCTCGCTCGACTGAGCGTCACACCGCGGTGCGCACCTCGGACCCGATGAGCGCGATGTGGTCGAGGTCGTCGAGATCGAGGATCTGGAGATAGACGCGCGAGGCCCCGGCTTCTCGCCACTCCTCCAGCCGTTCGACCGCCTCGGCGGGAGTACCGCACAACCCGTTCTCACGTAGCTCGTCGACCTCGCGTCCGATGGCTGCTGCTCGGCGACCGATCTCGGCCTCGTCCGCGCCGACACAGGCCACGAGCGCTGCGGAGTACGTCAGGTCGTCGGGGTCGCGATCGATGGCCCGACACGCATCCGCCACCTTGCCCACCTGGTGCACGAAGAAGTCCTTCGGGGAGAAGGGCAGGTTGAACTCGGATGCGAACTTCGCCGCCAGTCGCGGGGTCTTCTTCTGGCCCCCACCGCCGATGATGATCGGTGGACCACCGGCCTGGTGGGGCTTGGGCAGCGCCGGCGAGTCGACGACGGTGTAGTGGTCGCCGGCGAACGAGAAGGTCTCTGCGACCGGAGTCCGCCACAGCCCGGTCAGGATCTCCAACTGCTCCTCGAGGATCTCGAACCGTTCGGCCACCGGCGGGAACGGGATGCCGTACGCCGTGTGCTCGTCGTCGTACCAACCGGTACCGATCCCGACGTCGACACGACCGTTCGACATCTGGTCGACCTGGGCGATGCCGATGGCCAGCGGACCCGGGAGCCGGAACGTCGCTGCGGTCACCAGGGTGCCGAGCCGGATCGTCTCGGTCTCCCGCGCCAGTGCTCCGAGGGTGATCCAGGCGTCGGTCGGACCGGGGTCGCCGGAGACATCGCCCATCTTGAGGAAGTGGTCCGAGCGGAAGAAGGCCGAGAAGCCTGCGGCCTCGGTGGCCTTTGCGGCGGCGAGGATCGAGTCGTAGCTCGCGCCCTGTTGGGGTTCGGTGAAGATTCGGAGGTCCACGAGGCGGAACCTACCCGGGACCTGCATGCCACGATGGCCGGGTGGACGGATCGATGACCGTGACCCAACTCTGGCGGTATCCGGTGAAGTCGATGGCGGGCGAGGCGCTCGATCAGACCGAGGTCTCCGACCTCGGCATCGACGGTGACCGACAGTGGGGCCTGGTCGACACCGACACCGGTCTCGTCCTCACCGCACGACGGGTCCCCGACCTGCTCCTTGCCAGTCCGGTCGCGTCCGGCGACACCGTCGCGATCCGTCTTCCCGACGGCACCATCACCGACGACGACGCCACGTTGTCCGCGTGGCTCGGACGCTCGGTCGCCCTCCGCAGACCCGAACCCGACGAACGAGGTTTCTACGAGATCGCCGAGGACGACGACGACCCGTCCAGCGACTGGATCCAGTGGCACGGGCCGAAGGGCGTGTGGCACGACTCGACCCGCACTCGGCTCTCGATCGTCGACGAGTCGGCGATGGGGCACTGGGATGTCCGGCGCTTCCGCCCCAACGTCGTGGTGAGCGGAGGCGACGAGCGGACGCTCGTCGACACCGACGTCGCGATCGGCTCGGTACGACTCCGGGTCATGAAGGAGATCGACCGCTGCGTCATCGTGACCCGTCCGCAGCCAGGACTCGATCGCGACCGATCGGTGCTCACGTCCGTGCACCGCGATCGGTCCGGGAACCTCGGTGTCGGTGCCGTCGTACGTCGACCCGGTCGCATCGCCATCGGCGACACGATCGAGGTCCTTCGCTGAGCGCTACTCCACGTCCCACGTCGCTCCGGACCGCAACAACGCATGCAGGTCACCGGGTCCCTTGTCGGCCTGCGCCGCGGCGAGTTGCTGGTTGACGCCATCGCCGTACTCCGGACGCTCGACGTCCCGGAAGATGCCGACCGGCGTCGGTTCGTACGGCCCCTGCGCCAGCCGGGACAGCATGAATGCGATCGACGGATCGTCGCGGGTCTCGTCATGCACCAGCAACGCGTCCTCGCCGACATCGGCGACGTCGGCCAGCCGGAGACCACCGCGGTCGAGCACGACGCCACGCTCGCGCTCGGCACCGAAGCGGATCTGCTCGCCGTGGCGGAGCGGGATGAGCATCGAGTCGCGTGCGTCCTTCGCCGTGATCTGCCCGAAGGCCCCGTCGTTGAAGACGTTGCAGTTCTGGTAGATCTCGATGATCGACGCGCCCTTGTGGGCGTGGGCCCGCTTGAACATCTCGATCATGTGCGCGCGGTCCATGTCGTGGGTGCGAGCCACGAACGTCGCTTCTGCCCCCAGCGCGACCGAGACCGGGTTGAAGGGCCGGTCGATCGACCCGAACGGCGTCGACTTGGTGACCTTGCCGACCTCCGACGTCGGCGAGTACTGGCCCTTGGTCAGGCCATAGATCTGGTTGTTGAACAACAGGATCGTGATGTTGATGTTGCGGCGCAGTGCATGGATGAGGTGGTTGCCGCCGATCGACAACGCGTCGCCGTCGCCGGACACCACGAACACGTGGAGGTCGGGCCGGGCCATGGCCAGGCCGGTCGCGATCGCCGGTGCCCGACCGTGGATCGAGTGCATCCCGTAGGTGTTCATGTAGTACGGGAAGCGAGCTGCGCAGCCGATCCCGGACACGAAAGCAACCTCCTCACGCCGCAGTCCCATGTCGGGAAGCGCGAGCTGGATGGCAGCGAGGATCGAGTAGTCACCGCAGCCCGGACACCACCGGACCTCCTGGTCGGACATCCAGTCCTTGCGGGTCGTCTCCGGCACGTCGATGGTGCTCATGCGTTCTCCCCCATGTGGTCGAGGATGGCCGATTCGATCTCACTGGCGGTGAAGGGGAGGCCCTTCACCTTCGACACCGGTCGGGCGTCGACGAGGAACTCGGCTCGGAGCACCTTCGACAGTTGCCCGAGGTTCATCTCGGGGACGAGGAAGCGCTCGAACCCGGCGAGCAGCTCTCCCAAGTTGGGCGGCAGCGGATTGAGATGCCGGAGGTGGATCCGGGCCACGGCGAGCCCGCGATCGCGTACCCGGTCGATGCCGCCGGAGATCGCGCCCCACGTCGAGCCCCAACCGACGACGACGAGGTCGGCATCGGCGTCGCCCTCGACGACGGCCGGCGGGATGTCGCGGGCGATCGCGTCGATCTTCGCCTGACGCAGATGCGTCATCCGCTCGTGGTTCTCGGGGCTGTAGCTCACGTTGCCGGTTCCGTCGGCCTTCTCGAGGCCGCCCACCCGGTGTTCGAGTCCGGGTGTACCGGGCAGCGCCCACGACCGTGCGAGAGTCTCGGGGTCACGGACGTAGGGGTGGTGCACCGCCTCGCCACCGGGGTTCTCCCCGTTGGGTTCGGTGGCGAACTCGGTCGAGATGTCGGGGAGCGTGTCGACGTCCGGGAGTTTCCAGGGCTCGGCACCGTTGGCGAGATAGCCGTCGGACAACAGGAACACGGGGGTCCGGTACTTCAGCGCGATCCGACAGGCCTCGATCGCGTCCTCGAAGCAACCTGCTGGTGTCGATGCTGCGACGATCGGCATCGGCGACTCGCCGTGGCGGCCGTAGAGGGCCATCATCAGGTCGGACGCCTCGGTCTTGGTCGGCAAACCGGTGGAGGGCCCGCCCCGTTGGATGTCGACGACCACCAGCGGGAGTTCGAGGCTGACGGCGAGGCCGATCGTCTCGCCCTTCAACGCCACACCGGGGCCCGAAGTGGTCGTGATCGCCAGGTGACCGCCGAACGCGGCGCCGAGCGCGGCGCCGACACCGGCGATCTCGTCCTCGGCCTGCATGGTCCGGACACCGAAGTTCTTGTGCTTCGAGAGCTCGTGGAGGATGTCCGACGCCGGCGTGATCGGATAGCTGCCGAGGAACAGCGGCATGTCCGCGAGCTGCGACGCCGCCACCAGACCCCAGGCCAGGGCCACGTTGCCCGTGATGTTGGTGTAGGTGCCGGGTTCATGCGCCGCCGGCTCGATCTCGTAGGCGTGGTCGAAGAGCTCTGCGGTCTCACCGAATGCGTGACCGGCCTTGAACGCCGCCGTGTTGGCGTCGACGACCTGCGGATCCTTGGCGAACTTCTGCTTGATCCAGTCGAGCGTGGGTTCGGCCGGACGCGTGTACATCCACGAGACCAGCCCGAGGGCGAAGAAGTTCTTCGATCGCTCGGCGTCACGCGGCTTGACCCCCAGGTGCTCGACCGCCTTCTTGGTGAGGTCCGTCATCGGGATCTCGTAGACCTTGTAGCCGTCGAGCGTGCCGTCGTGGAGCGGATCGGTGTCGTAGCCGGCCTTGGTGATGTTCCGCTCGGTGAAGGCGTCAGTGTTGATGATCACCGAGCCGCCGTTCTCGAGACGGTGGAGATCGCTGTTCAGCGCCGCGGGGTTCATCGCCACCAGGACGTTCGGGGCGTCGCCGGGTGTGGTGATGTCGTGATCCGAGATGTGGACCTGGAATGCCGACACTCCGGCGATCGTGCCCGCCGGCGCGCGGATCTCCGCCGGGAAGTCCGGAAGCGTCGCGAGGTCGTTGCCGAAGAGCGCCGACGCGCTGGTGAAGCGATCACCCGTCAGCTGCATGCCGTCGCCGGAGTCGCCGGCGAATCGAATGATCACGCGATCGATCGATTCGGCCGGTCGTGCGGCGGGTTGGTCCTGGACGGTGTCGCTCACGGTTTCCCCCCGGTGAGACGTCGTTGTCTTCGATCAGCAACCTAGCGGCGCCCGCTCGGGTGCTGGCTCACTACCCTCGCTCGGTCGTGGGGTCGACATGGGCGTTGTTCCGAGCTGGCCTCCGACACCAGACGTCGTATCGCTTCGCCATGGTCTCGGGCCTGGTCACCAACACGTTCTTCGGCCTCGTACGCACGGCCGTGTTCCTCGCCGTCTACCGCACTCGGGACGAGGTCGCCGGCCTCGATCTCGCCGACGCGATCACCTACGTCTGGTTGCTCCAGGCGGTCTTCGCGGTCACGTGGTCGCCCTGGCTCCGCGAACTGCCGACCAGCATCCGGTCGGGCGAGTGGACGGCGGAGCTCCTCCGCCCCGGATCGGTCCTGGGACGCCATCTGGCCTACGACTCCGGTCGCACGGCATCGCTCCTGATCTTCCGCGCCCCGATCCCCCTCGCCTTCGCGGCGGTGGCGTTCGACCTCCGCCTCCCGACGACACCGCCCGGGATCGCCGCGCTCGCGCTGAGTCTCGTGCTCGCCGCATTCGCTGCCGTCTGCCTCCGGTTCCTTCTCGGATCGGTCGCGTTCTGGACCGCGGACTTCCGGGGCATCCACTCGCTCGTCTTCGGACCCGTCTACCTGCTCTCCGGCTTCGTGATCCCCGCCGAGTTCTTCCCGGGCGCGCTCAGGATGCTCTCGACGATCGGGCCGCTGGCACCCCTGCTGCGCTCCCCCGTCGCCGTCGCCGGCGGCCGGGAGATCCTTGCAGCCATCGCCGTCCAGGTGGTGTGGATCGGGCTCTACCTGCTCGCCTGTCGATCGGTGTTGACCCGAGCGACGCAGCGGATGGTGGTGTTCGGTGGCTGAGCGACCACGTCGACCTCGGTCCATGGTCGGCCACCTCGTCGCGGCCACCGCCCGGTCGTTCTCCGCGACCGGACGCATGGCGGTGCTGCAGACCGCCGGAGCCGCACTGCTCGTCGTCTGCGAGGCGGTCGGGGCGTTGATCCTCCTCGACCGCTTCGGCGGCATCGGCGGATGGACCGCCTCGGAGGTCCTCCTCCTGTTCGGTCTCGCCGATGCCGGTCTCGGACTCGGCATGCTCGCCGCCGACCCGTTGGAGCCGCCGACGTTCTCCCAACTCCTCCGCGACGGGCGATTCGACCAGGTGCTGACCCGTCCGATCTCGCCGTTGTTGTTCGTCGTGGCGACCGACATCCAGATCCGGTACCTCGGACGTTTCGCCGCGGGATGGGTGATCGCCACCATCGCGCTGGTCACCAGTGGCGCCGCGGTGTCGATCGCCGCGGTGGCCCTCATGGTCCTCGCCACCGTGGCGATGGCGGTCACCGTGGCCGCGCTCCTCGTCATCGGCGCGTCGATCACGATGTTCACGATCGAGGGGACCGAGGTGCTCAACGCATTCACCTATGGAGGGGCGACGATGGCCGGTTGGCCGCTGCAGATCTACTCCGGAGCGCTGCGGGCGGTCTTCGTGTGGGCCGTTCCCGTCGGCGTCAGCGTGTACGTGCCGACGCTGTGGATCCTGGGCCGCGATGGTCCGTCGGGCGCCGGCCGGTGGATGCTGCCCCTCGTCCCACTCCTGGTCGCAGCGTTCTGCGGCGCGGCGGCATTGTCGTGGCGGGTCGGGCTGCGGCGCTACACCGGGGTCGGCGCATGATCCACGTCGACGGGCTGTCCAAGACCTTCGGCACCCGAGCACAGGCGCTCGACGCCGTCCACGAGGTGAGCTTCGAGATCGAGGCCGGAGCGTTCGTCGGCTACGCCGGGCCCAACGGTGCCGGGAAGTCGACCACGGTCAAGATGCTCACCGGCGTCCTCGTACCCAGCGCCGGGACGGCGACGGTTGCCGGCCTCGTCCCCTGGAAGGACCGACGCCGACTGAACGAACGCACCGGCGTGGTCTTCGGTCAGCGGACGCAGTTGTGGTGGGACCTCCCCCTCGCCGACTCCTACGACCTGATCCACCGGCTCTACCGCACGGGCCCGGACGACCACCGGCGCGAGCTGTCGATGCTCGTCGAGACACTGGGCCTCGGGTCGTTCCTCGACCGGCCGGTCCGCAGTCTCTCGCTCGGCCAACGGATGCGGGCCGAGCTGGCAGCGGCGGTGCTCCCCCGCCCCGAGGTCCTGTTCCTCGACGAACCGACGATCGGCCTCGACGTCGAGGCCAAGGCGGCCGTGCGCGACTTCCTCGAGGCCGTCAACCGGGACCGGGGGACGACGATCCTCCTCACCACGCACGACACCGACGACATCGTCCGACTCTGCGAACGGCTCCTCATCATCGACCACGGCCGGATCATCTCCGATGGCAGCGTCGACGCACTCCGTGAACGCTTCGGCGACGACCGGCGCCTGGTCGTCGACCTGGTGGACGACGTCGTGTTGCAGGTCGAGGGCGCGCGCGTCGATCGCGCCGACGGACGGCGACGCTGGCTGTCGTTCTCGACCGCCGACGTCGCCGCTCCGGAGATGGTCGCCCGTGTACTCCGGGCGGCGGACGTCCGCGATCTGACGCTCGAGCCGCCGGACCTCGAAGACGTGATCCGGCGTATCTATCGAGGCGACGGCGCCGACGGCGCCGGACCGATCAGGTGATCGACGCCCGGTAGATCGACTCGATCGACTCGTCGAGCACGGCGTCGAACTCGGCATCGCTCTGCTGGGCGCTCAGTCCCTGGGTCAACGCCCGCGAGAAGCTGGCGATCACACCGTTGTTCCGCGCCAACCGGTCGTTGGCCTCGTCACGCTCGTAGCCACCGCTGAGCGCGACCACACCGACGACGTTCGGATGGGCGGCGACGTCGGCGTACAGGTTGTCCTGCTCGGGGAGAGTGAGCTTCAACATCACCTTGTCGTCCGGGCCGAGAGCGCCCAGACGCTCGATGATGCCGTCGTGGAGGATCTGCTCGGCTTCCGCCTTCGACGGGCTGTGGATGTCGACCTCGGGCTCGAGGATCGGCACCAGGCCCTTGGCCACGATCTGCGCGCCGACGGCGAACTGCTGGTCGAGGACGGCGTCGATGCCGGCCTTGTCGGCGACCTTGACCACCGAGCGCATCTTGGTGCCGAAGATCCCCTTCTCGACCGCACGGTCGAGCAGCGCGTCGAGGTCGGGCATGGGCTTCATCACCTGCGCGCCGTCGGCCTCGTCGGCCAGACCCTTGTCGACCTTGAGGAACGGCACGACGTTCTTGACCTCCCAGAGGTAGGTCGCACTCGGCTTGCCCTCGACCTCGCGGTCCATGGTCATCTCGAACAGGATCGCGCCGAGCACCCGCTCGCCGGTGAACGCGCTGCTGGTCATGATCCGGGAGCGCATCTCGTGGATGCGATCGAACATCTCGCTCTCGTTCGAATAGCCGTCCTCGCCGACGCCGTACAGGCCGAGCGCCTTCGGCGTGCTGCCGCCGCTCTGGTCGAGGGCGGCGATGAAGCCTTGCCCACTCTTGACCTTGTCGAACTGCTCGCTGTGCATCTGTCGGGGCTCCAGTGGAATCGATTCGTCAGGAGGGGCCATCTTGTCGGACGGGACCAGCAGGAGTCCACGTACGGACCTCAGGATCCAGCGACCTGTTCCAGCGCCAGCGAGAGTGCAGCCTGCGCCCGCCTCGTCGCTCCCTCCCGCGACACCGACGCGGCCACGATCTCGGTCGACGAGCGCGTCGCTCCACCCGCTCGATAGAAGCGGCGACGCACGCGACCGGTGACGACGACGCGGTCGCCGGCCTGGAGCGCCGGCGGGCGCGGCGGGTCGTACCACACCACCGGCGCCGTGTCGGTGCCGTCGGCGTGTCTGCTGGTCACCTCGTAGCGGACCAGCACCGAGCCCGAGGCCAGGTCGGTCGTCACAGGATCGCTGCTGAGCGTTCCGGTGACCACGGTGACGGCGACGTCCGTCCCGACGGCATCCGCCGCTCGGATTCCGGTGACTTCCTCGGCAGGTGCGGGGTGGATGGGCATGCGACTTCCTCTCGGTCGGCGCGGCGTACCGCCGCGTCGCAGAAGGGGGAAGTCGATTCCGACGCTACGCCGACGGAGTGACAGGAACTCCGACAGGAGCCCGTCCCCCACCCATCAGAGCTGACGGAGCCGGTCGCGGACGTCGAAGAACTCGGGATCGTTGGCGACCACGGCCTCGAACTGACGACGTGCGGCCTGCGACTCGCCGGCCCGGTCGTACAGGTCGCCCAAGGCGTAGCGCATACGGAGGTGGTGGTCCTTGAGGGTCTTGGAGCCGAGCGATCCGGACTCGAGGACCTTGATCGCCTCGGCGACCTTGCCCTGGTCGGCCAGCGAGCCGGCGTAGACGATCCGACCCTCGGCGATGGTGGCAGCGTCGGGAGACGCCTCACCGAGCTCCTCCCAGAGACGCTCGACGGTCGGATGCTGGCCGAGCGCCCGATGGCAGTCGGCCAGGACGGGGTGTTGATCGGTCGAGTCGGTGCGACGAGCGAACTCGGTGAGTTCGGTGATGGCCAGACGCCACCGCCCGAGTCGATACAGCGTCAGACCGTTGAGCTCACGGATCGCCGGTTCGTCCGGCACGAGTTCGGCCAGTGGCTTCAGGATCTTGCGGGCGTCGTCGAGCCGTTCCTCTGCGAACGCCTCGGTGGCGTCGGCGAGTTGGCCGACCACCCGATTCGCCTTGGTCTGGCCGAGCATGCGCACCAGACGATCGCGATCGATCTCCAGGGCTCCCTGGACCCGGTTCGTCGTCCGCCCGCGCTTTCGCTTGGCGTTGCGGCCCGAGCCACCGCCCTTCGACGGTGCACGCTTCCCGCGCTTGTCGTCGCTCGAGCCTCGTCCACCGGAGGGACGCCCACTCGACGATCCACGTCGCACGGCTTCGCCGGCCGCCTTGCGCACCGGGCCCTCGTCGACCCACTGCTCGCCGGTCCGGGAGTCACTGGTCGACGCGTCGTCGCCGCTGGGCCGCCGGGCGCGTTCGCGCTCGTTGGGCTCGGAGTCGACGTCGAACGTCCGGCGACGGCCCTTGATGGGCTCGCGTGGACCTTCGGGGCGCGGACGCTGCTTCTCGCTGGGCTCCCAGCTGCGGCTGTCACGGCCCTTGTCGTCGCGCCGGCGGTCGTCGCGCCGGCGATTGGTGTTTCCGGGGCGACCAGGCATCTGGACGAGGCTACCGGCGCCGCCCCGTAACCGACGAAGGCGGCTCGAGGACCTTGGCCCTGAACTCGCCCCAGAACGACGAAGAGCCCCTGCAAATGCAGGGGCTCTTCGTGAGAAACCGGCGGCGACCTACTCTCCCAGGGGGTCTCCCCCCAAGTACCATCGGCGCGAGCGGGCTTAACTTCCGTGTTCGGGAAGGGAACGGGTGTATCTCCGCTGCTATCACCACCGAGACTTTGCTTCTCACCTTGAGAGAAGTCTCAGATCTTCAATTGTCAAAGAACCCGACACCGATGGCGTCGAACCCTTGAGATTTCCATAGCGAGCACGAACATGAATAAATCCAAGCCCTCGGCCGATTAGTACCGGTCAGCTGAACACATTGCTGTGCTTACACTTCCGGCCTATCAACGTGGTGGTCTACCACGGGCCTTACCAGGTTAACCCTGTGAGAAGCCTCATCTTGGAATGGGTTTCGCGCTTAGATGCCTTCAGCGCTTATCCCGTCCGCAGGTCGCTAACCAGCCGTGCCCTTGGCAGGACAACTGGCACACGAGAGCTGCGTCCATCCCGGTCCTCTCGTACTAGGGACAGATTTCCTCAAGCTTCTTCCGGCTGCAGAGGATAGGGACCGAACTGTCTCACGACGTTCTAAACCCAGCTCGCGTACCGCTTTAATGGGCGAACAGCCCAACCCTTGGGACCTGCTTCAGCCCCAGGATGCGATGAGCCGACATCGAGGTGCCAAACCTTCCCGTCGATATGGACTCTTGGGGAAGATGAGCCTGTTATCCCCGGGGTACCTTTTATCCGTTGATCGACGGCGCTTCCACACGCCACCGCCGGGTCACTATGTCCGACTTTCGTCCCTGTTCGACTTGTCAGTCTCACAGTCAAGCTCCCTTGTGCCATTGCACTCGACGACTGATTGCCAACCAGTCTGAGGGAACCTTTGAGCGCCTCCGTTACACTTTAGGAGGCGACCGCCCCAGTCAAACTACCCACCTGACACTGTTCCCCATCCCGTTGAGGGACGTGGGTTAGAGCTCAGACATACGAAGGGTGGTATTTCAACGATGACTCCACACTGGCTGGCGCCAATGCTTCCAAGTCTCCCACCTATCCTACACAACGCAAATC